>CAVTOU010000025.1:0-210223 GCA_963736345.1 uncultured Pseudomonadota bacterium
GCTCCTTCATCTCGCTCTCGCGGGCGCCGTCGAACACCGGGGTGGCGACGTGCATCCCGTTGCGGAGCTTCTGCACCAGCCGCGGCAGCTCCTTGTCCGGGCAGTCGTCGATGAGCGCCGCCAGGCGATCCCCCGAGGCCGGCTCGGAGCCGGCGAAGACGAGCTTGAGCTTCTTGCGCAGCTCCGCCGGGCCGAAGTTCCGTTCGATCATCTCCTGCAGCCGCTGCCCCACGTTGCGGGCCGCCCAGCCCAGGTGCGTCTCCAGGATCTGCCCCACGTTCATGCGGGAGGGGACGCCCAGCGGGTTGAGCACGATGTCCACCGGCGTGCCGTCCTCGAGGTAGGGCAGGTCCTCCTCGGGCAGGACGCGGGAGACCACGCCCTTGTTGCCGTGACGGCCGGCCATCTTGTCGCCCACCGCCAGCTTGCGCTTGATGGCGACGTACACCTTCACCATCTTGATGACGCCCGGAGGCAGCTCGTCGCCCTTCTTGAGGCGGCCAATCTTCTCCCCGAAGAGCAGCTTCACCAGCTCCTTCTGCTCCTCGAAGTTGTCGGCGATCTTGCGGACCAGCTCCTGGACGTCGCCCTCCACCGCGATCTCGCCCCAGTAGCGCTGCGGGACGCCGTCCAGCAGCGCGTCGTCGAGCAGGTCGCCCTTCTTGAGCAGCTGGTTGCCCTTGTCGTCGACCAGCCGGCCCTGGACCTCCTTGCCCACCAGCAGGCGGCGGATCTTCTGGAACGCCGAGTCCTGGATGATGCGGATCTCGTCGTTCTGGTCCTTGAGGAGCTTGGCCTCCTCCATCTCCTCGATGGCCTTGGCGCGCTCGTCCTTCTCCACGCCCTTGCGGCTGAAGACCTTGGCGTTGATGACCGTCCCGGAGACGCCCGGCGGAACCCGCAGCGAGCTGTCGCGGACGTCGCCCGCCTTCTCGCCGAAGATGGCCCGGAGCAGCTTCTCCTCGGGAGAGAGCTGGGTCTCGCCCTTGGGAGTGATCTTGCCCACCAGGATGTCGCCCGGCTTCACCTCGGCGCCGATGCGCACGATGCCCGACTCGTCGAGGTCCTTGAGGGCCTCCTCGCCGACGTTGGGGATGTCCCGGGTGATCTCCTCCTTGCCGAGCTTGGTGTCGCGCGCGACGCACTCGAACTCCTCGATGTGCACCGACGTGAACACGTCCTCCTTGATGAGCCGCTCGGAGAGGAGGATGGAGTCCTCGAAGTTGTACCCCTGCCAGGGCATGAACGCGACCACCACGTTCTGGCCCAGGGCCAGCTCGCCCATCTCGGTGGCGGGGCCGTCGGCGATGACGTCGCCCTTCTTGACCCGCTCGCCCGGCTTCACGATGGGCTTCTGGTTGATGCAGGTGTTCTGGTTGGAGCGCTGGTACTTGATGAGGTTGTAGATGTCCACCTCGTTGGCCACGTCGGTGGCCGAGGTGGGCACGTCCGCCTTGACCACGATGCGCGAGGCGTCGACCGACTGGATGACGCCGTCGCGCTTGGCGACCACCGTCACCCCGGAGTCGCGGGCCACGATGCCCTCGATGCCGGTGCCGACCAGCGGCGAGGAGGTGCGCAGCAGCGGCACCGCCTGGCGCTGCATGTTCGAGCCCATCAGGGCGCGGTTGGCGTCGTCGTTCTCGAGGAAGGGCACCAGCGAGGCGGCCACCGACACGAGCTGGTTCGGGCTCACGTCCATGAGGTCGACCTCGTCCGGGCGGGCGTAGATGTACTCGCCCTCCTTGCGGCACGAGACGGTGTTGCCGATGAAGAGGCCCTTCTTGTCCACCGGCGCGTTGGCCTGCGCGATGATGTGCTTCTCCTCCTCCAGCGCGGAGTAGAAGGTGACCTCGTCGGTGACGCGGCCCTTCTCCACCTTGCGGTAGGGGGTCTCCACGAAGCCGTACTCGTTGACGCGGGCGTAGGTGGAGAGCGAGGCGATGAGGCCGATGTTCGGACCTTCCGGCGTCTCGATGGGGCAGATGCGCCCGTAGTGCGTGGAGTGGACGTCGCGCACCTCGAAGCCGGCCCGCTCGCGGGTCAGGCCGCCCGGCCCCAGGGCCGAGAGGCGCCGCTTGTGGGTGACCTCGGAGAGCGGGTTGGTCTGGTCCATGAACTGCGAGAGCTGGCTGGACCCGAAGAACTCCTTGATCACCGCCGTCACCGGCTTGGCGTTGATCAGGTCGTGGGGCATGAGCGTCTCGATCTCCTGCAGGCTCATGCGCTCCTTGATGGCCCGCTCCATGCGCACCAGGCCGATGCGGTACTGGTTCTCGAGCAGCTCGCCCACCGCGCGGACGCGCCGGTTGCCGAGGTGATCGATGTCGTCGACGTCCTTGTTGGGCGATCCGTTCTTCAGGTCGATGAGGAAGCGGACCACCTCGAGGATGTCCCGCTTGGTGAGGACCGAGTTGTCGAGCGGCTCCTCGATGCCGAACTTGTAGTTGAGCTTGAGCCGGCCCACCTTGGAGAGGTCGTAGCGCTCGGCGTTGAAGAACAGGTTGACGAAGAGGTTGGTGGCCGTCTCCGGCGTGGGCGGATCCCCGGGGCGGAGCCGCCGGTAGATCTCCATGATCGCCTCCTCGGGAGAGGCGATCTTGTCCTGCATGAGCGTGTCGCGGAGCGAGGGCAGGACGTTGAGGTTGTCGATGAAGAGCACCCGGAACGAGTTGATGTTCCGCTTGCGCAGCTCCTCGATCTTGGCCTCGCTGACCTCCTCGTTGACCTCCAGCAGCACCTCACCGGTCGACTCGTCGACCACGTCCTCGGCCGAGATCTTGGTGTAGATCTCCTCCGGATCCACCGGCAGCGACTTGAGCTTGGCGGCCACCAGCTTCTTGATGGCGCTCTCGGTGTACTTCCGGTTCTTCTTGACGATCACCTCGTTCGACTTGGGATCGCGGATGTCGCGGGTGGCGCGCTGTCCCTTGAGCAGGTCGGGGTTGAGATCCTTCTCGAACTTCCCTTTGCCCTCGATGCGGATGGTCTCGGTGTCGTAGTAGTACTTGAGGATCTCCTCGGCGGTGCCCTTGAACTCGACCGGCTCCTTCTTGGAGGTGTCGGGCACGGCGCCCAGGGCGCGCAGCAGCACCGTGGCCGGCAGCTTCCGGCGGCGGTCGATGCGCACGTAGAGGATGTCCTTGTGGTCGAACTCGAAGTCGATCCAGGAGCCGCGATACGGGATGATGCGCGCGTTGTAGAGCAGCTTCCCGGAGGAGTGGCTCTTGCCCTTGTCGTGGTCGAAGAAGGCGCCCGGCGAGCGGTGGAGCTGAGAGACGACGACGCGCTCCGTCCCGTTGATGATGAAGGTTCCGTTCTCCGTCATGAGCGGGATCTCGCCGAAGTAGACCTCCTGCTCCTTGACGTCGCGGATCGACTGGGCGCCGGTCTCCTCGTCCTTGTCCCAGACGACCAGGCGCACGACCACCTTGATCGGGGCGGAATACGTCATCCCCCGCTGGTGGCACTCGTCGACGTCGTACTTGGGCTTCTCGAGGTGGTAGCTCACGAACTCGAGCGAGCTGGTCTCGTTGAAGTCCTTGATGGGGAAGACGGACTTGAAGACCCCCTGGAGACCCGTGTCATCCCGCTTCTCGGGCGGCACATCGGCCTGGAGGAACTTGTCGTAGCTGTGCTTCTGGATGGCGATCAGGTTGGGAATCTCGGCGATCTTGTTGATCTTTCCGAAGTTACGGCGGATTCTGAAACTGTTCTGGATCGTCGTCGCCATCGAGCTCGAACCTCTCTCCCCAGACGAGTCGGCACAAAAGCGTCTAGCCGACCTCACGGCCGGCTATTCAGCCTTGGATCGGCCTCTTGGCCTCTCGTGCACGGAACGGATGTAGGGATACGGGTTTGTAACCGCTTCGCCCTCGCCCGTCAAAGAAACCTGAGCAACGTGGTCCACGGCGGGGCGCGGGGCAAGGCCGCCCCGCCGTGGCCTGCTTCCTGACCGCTACTTGAGCTGAACCTTGGCCCCGGCGGCCTCGAGCTTCTTCTTGAGCTCCTCGGCCTCCGCCTTCGGAACGCCGGCCTTGACCTCCTTGGGGGCGCCCTCCACGAGGTCCTTCGCCTCCTTCAGGCCCAGGCCGGTGATCGCACGGACCTCCTTGATGACGTTGATCTTGTTGGCGCCGGCCTCGGCCAGCACCACGGAGAAGTCCGTCTTCTCCTCGGCGGCCGGCGCAGCGGCGCCGCCCGCGGGGCCGGCCATCATCACCGGGGCCGCGGCGGCCGACACACCCCACTTCTCCTCCAGCTTCTTCACCAGGTCGGCGGCCTCCATGACGGTGAGGCCGGAGAGCTGGTCCACGATCGTATTCAGGTCTGCCATGACGTCTTCTTCCTCTTTCCCGGGGCGCCCTCGGGCGCCGCAGCGTTGTCGGCCCGCGCGCTCCGCGCCCGGGCCAGTTCACGTACCGTTTGGCTACCTAGCCTGGCTTCTCGAGCTGCTCCTTCCGCGCGCCCAGCACGCGGGCCAGCTGCTGGCCCGGGGTGCCGATCATGCGGACGAGCCTGGTCGCGGGCTGCGCGATCATCGAAGCGATCTGCGCGCGCAGCTCCTGGAGGCCGGGCAACTTGGCCAGGGCCTGTACGGCCTTGGCGTCGACGACCTTGCCCTCCACCATCGCGGTGCGGATCACGAAGCTCTCGCGGTCCTTCATGAACTCCGCGAGGAGCTTCGCCGGCGCCACCACGTCGTCGTAGGACATGACGATCGCGGTCGGGCCCCGGAACTGCTCCGCCAGCGGCTCCACCGGCGTGCCCTTGGCGGCGCGCGCGGCGAGGGTGTTCTTCACGATGCGGTAGTCGATCTTGGCGTCGCGCAGCTTCTTGCGCAGCCCGGTGACCACCTGGACCGTGAGGCCCTTGGGCTCCGCGACGATGGCCGCCTTCGCACGCGCCATCTTCTCGTGGAGCTCGCCGATGACCTGCTCTTTCTCCGTCCGGTTCAAGCTTGCTCACCACCTTTCCTGCCGCCGGCCATGGCCGGGCGGCTTCGTTCGCTGGGCTTCGGACCGGACGTCCGGTACGAGACCCCTGGCCAAGCAGGGGACGCTGCAACCACCTCGCAGTTCCCGTCTCGGCGGGTCGGAGCGACGGCCTCCGCTTGGCCACCCCCCCTACGACCTCTCGCACTCGGGGAGCGGTGGGCCCGCTGTCTTGGACCAGAACCCCGGCGGCGATTCGCCGCCGGGAACCTTCGAATCCTCTCTATGCGTGGCTGGCGGCGAGCTCGGCCAGGTCGACCTTGATGCCCGGCCCCATGGTCGTGCTCACCGTCACGTTCTTCACGTAGACGCCCTTCGCCGTCTGCGGCTTCGCCTTGTAGATGATCTCCATGATGGCGTTGAAGTTCGCCTTGAGCTTCTCGGGATCGAACGACGCCTTTCCGAAGGGCACGTGGACGATGCCCGCCTTCTCCACCCGGAACTCCACCTTGCCGGCCTTCTGCTCCTTGATGGCGCGGGCCAGGTCCATGGTGACGGTGCCGATCTTCGGGTTGGGCATGAGCCCGCGGGGCCCGAGCACCTTTCCGAGGCGGCCCACCACGCCCATCATGTCCGGGGTGGCGATCACCTTGTCGAAATCCATGAAGCCGCCCTGGATCTTCTCGGCCAGGTCCTCGGCCCCGATGATGTCCGCGCCGGCCTCCTGGGCCTCGCGCGCCTTGTCGCCCTTGGCGAAGACGGCCAGCTTGATCGTCTTGCCCATCCCGTGGGGTAGCACCACCGCGCCGCGGACCACCTGATCGGCGTGCTTGGGGTCGACCCCCAGGTTGATGGCCGCGTCCACCGTCTCGTCGAACTTCTTGGTGGCGATCTGCTTCACCATCCCCATCGCCTCGTCGACCTTGTAGCGCTTGTTCCGGTCGATCTTCGCCAGCGCCGCCCTGTACTTCTTGCCCTGAGCCATGTCCGTTTCCTCCTCGCGGCTAGCCGACGATCTCGATGCCCATGGACCGGGCCGTCCCCTCGACGGTCCGCATCGCGGCCTCGAGGGTGCCCGCCGTCATGTCCGGCATCTTGGTCTTGGCGATCTGCTCCACCTGCTTCCGCGTCACCTTGCCCACCTTCTCCTTGCCGGGCTGGTGCGCGCCGGAGCCCTTCTTCTTCTCGGTGTGGAGGCCGGCCGCCTTCTTGAGGAGGATGGCCGCAGGCGGGGTCTTGAGGATGAAGGAGAAGGTCCGGTCCGCGTACACGGTGATGATGACCGGGATGATGAGACCTTCCTTGGCCTGCGGCTGGGTCTGCGCGTTGAACTGCTTGCAGAACTCCATGATGTTGACGCCGTGCTGGCCGAGCGCCGGGCCCACGGGGGGCGCCGGGTTCGCCTTGCCGGCGGGGAGCTGCAGCTTGATCTGCCCTGTGATCTTCTTCGCCATGGCTTCCTTCCGGGCCAGCTACCGACGGCCCTGCGTGGTTGTAGCGGGCGCATTGCCCTTCCACGCTGTGTTTCCGTCCACTGCCGATGCATGCCGTCGAGTTCGACGGGGCGGCTCCGTGCCGCGGGTATTTCCGCGCCCTGAAGGGCGCGGTGTTGGGTGTTAGGTCTTCTCCACCTGCATGAAGTCGAGCTCGACCGGGGTGGCTCGTCCGAAGATGGAGACCAGCACGCGCAGCTTGCCCTTCTCCGGCTTCACCTCTTCCACGGTGCCGTTGAAGTTCGAGAAGGGGCCGTCGATGACCCGGACCTGGTCGCCCTCCTCGAACTGCACCTTGGGCTTGGGCTTGAGCGAGCCCTCGGAGATCTGCGTGGTGAGCCGCTGCACCTCGGCGTCGGAGACGGCCGGCACCTGATCCGGCGTCTTGGCGTTGCCCACGAAGCCGGTCACCTTGGGCGTCCCCTTCACCAGGTGCCAGGTGGAGAGGTTCATCTCCATGTTGACGAGGATGTAACCGGGGAAGAACTTGCGCTTGGAGGTCTTCTTCTCCCCCTTGACCATCTCCTGGACGACTTCCATCGGGATGAGGATCTCCCCGAAGCGGTCCTGGAGCTCGTGCTGGCGAACGCGCTCCTCCAGGGACTTCTTCACCTTGTTCTCGAAGCCCGAGTAGGTGTGCACCACGTACCACTTCTTCGCCATTTGGCCTCTCCGTCCTGCCGCCGCCTCCGCGCTCCCGGCCCCTGCGCCTGGCTCGTCGGCCGCGTCCTCCTCCGCTCGCCCCGACCCTCTCGATGGGCGCCGCACCCGCTTGATCGACACTGCGTCACCTCAGTAGACGTGGGAGCTGACGACGCTCCACAGCAGATCGAAGAGCCCGAGGATGACCGCCGCCACGAACGACGCGACGATCACGGCGATGGTGGAGGCGCGGGTCTCGCGCAGGCTGGGCCAGGTGACCCGGCGCAGCTCGAGCGCGATCTCCATCGATACCTTCTGGGTCCCGGGGACGCGCCAGATGATGACGGCGGCTGCGGCCGCCAGGACGAACCCCAGCACGGTCGACAGGGCCCAGTCGCCGATCACGGTGAAGTCGTTCACGCCGGCCGCACCGAAGGAGAGCTCCAGCACCTTCTCCAGGAACATCCCCACGGCCAGGGCCGCCACGACGTAGAAGATGGCGACGATCCGCTTGGGCTGGTCCACACCGCCGACGTTTTCCATGGCTTCCGACCGATTCCTCGTGGGAGAGCGGGGCCGCCTCGCGGGCGACCCCGCCCCCGTTCCGTCTGGCAGGCCAGGAGGGATTTGAACCCCCAACCCGCGGTTTTGGAGACCGCTGCTCTACCGTTCGAGCTACTGGCCTATCCGGCTGCGCTCACGCCCGCGCTACTTGGCTTCCTTGTGCTCCACGTGCTTGCGGCACCGCGGGCAGTACTTGGACCGGGTGAGCTTGTCCTGCGTCTTCTTCTTGTTCTTGGTGGTGGTGTAGTTGCGCTCTTTGCAGGTCTTGCACTCGAGCGTGATGATGGTTCGGTTGCCCGCCATGGCTGCCGTTTCCTCCGTACTGCTACCAAAAGAGCCCTCGTCCAGGATTGAACTGGAGACCTCGTCCTTACCAAGGACGCGCTCTACCGACTGAGCTACAAGGGCGAAATCCTTTCGTACCGACTATCCTCTGAGCGGGAAACGGGATTCGAACCCGCGACATTCAGCTTGGAAGGCTGACGCTCTACCAACTGAGCTATTCCCGCAAGCCTCCGAACCTCGTCTCCTGCTGCGCTGTCCAAATCGCTCGACGTGCTGCTTGGTGGAGGGAGGTGGATTCGAACCACCGAAGGCGTAAGCCGGCAGATTTACAGTCTGCTCCCTTTGGCCGCTCGGGAATCCCTCCGGATCCTTTCCTCGGTTCTTGGGCGCCTCGCTTCCCACGGCTCCTGGAGCTGGCGGTGGGACTCGAACCCGCGACCTGCTGCTTACAAGGCAGCTGCTCTACCTGCTGAGCTACGCCAGCGAAATCCTTCCAGTAAGAACGGCCACCCTTAAGCCCGGGCAGACGACTGCCGCCCTAAGTGGAGGGGCGTCTTTAAAACGAGTGGGCTCGTCTTGTCAACAGGGGATTCCTACGGCCGAAATCCAGGCCCCCGCCCCTTCTCTCCCGTCCCCCTTTGGCGTGCGACCTCGTATAGGGCGATCGCCGCTGATGCCGATACCGAGAGGCTCTCGAGGTCGCCCGGCATGGGGATCCTCGCCTCCAGGTCGCAGCTCCTGCGGACGAGCGGCCGCAGCCCCTCGCCCTCGCTGCCGAGCACCAGCGCCGTCGGCCCGGTGAGGTCCAGCTCCCGCAGCGGCCGCTCGGCGTCCTGGGCCAGCGCCACCGACCACACGCCCGCCTCCTTCAGCGCCTCGATGGACTTGGAGGCGTTCACGACCCGCGCCACCGGGCAGCGCTCGACCGCGCCGGCGGAGGCCTTGGCCACGCCGGGCGTCACCCCCACCGCCCGGTCGCGCGGGATGACCACGCCGTGAGCCCCGAGCGCATGCGCGGACCGGATGATGGCGCCCAGATTGTGGGGGTCCTCGACGCCGTCGAGGAGAAGCACGAGCGGCGGCTGCTTCGCGGCCGCGGCCCGCGCCAGGATCTCGTCGACGTCGGCGTACCGGTAGTCCGCCACCACCGCCACCACGCCCTGGTGATGATCGGTGCCCGCCAGGCGATCGAGCTTGGCCCGCGGCGCCGCGCGGACCTTGGCCCCCCGCTCGCGGGCCAGCCGCTCCAGCTCCGCGAACGACGCCGCCCGCGTCCCGCCCTCGGCCAGCCACAGCTCCGAAGGCCCCTCCCCCGCGCCGCGCAGGAGCTCCCGGACCGGGTTCATGCCGTAGACGACGCGCAAGGCTCTCCCCGTTCGCCGCGAGCCGCTCGAACGGTCATTTCACGTCTACCGGAACCGCCACGTCCCGCGACTGCTTCACGCACCACTGGTCGGAGCAGATGAAGAAGTCGACCTTGGCCCGGGCGACCTGCGGGCCCGGCTGCGCCGCCGTGAACGGGACCTCGAACCGGGGGCCCTCGGCCTTGGGATCGACCGCGTCCTGGTGGCCCAGCACGTCCTTCGAGAGCTTCAGGCCCGGCGTGCCGGAGAGCGCGATCTTGAGCGGCGCCTGCGGGTGCACGTGCGTGCCGTTCAACGGGACGATGGCGAGGACCAGCTTGCCCGAGGCGCCGTTGGCCAGCTGCCGGGTCGTGCCCTCGGTCTCGATCCGGTAGCTCTTGGCCGCGTCGCCGCCCACGTCGGTGGCGCGGGCACGCTCCCCCGCGACCAGGGCGGCCAGGGCGATGGAAAGCGACAGGAGGAAGGCTCGCATGACGGGGCCTCTATACCAGGGACGGCCCGGAGGGGCCACGCATTCACGGGGAGGCTCGGTCGAGGGCTCCCCGACCGCGGCCGCTCACGGCGAGCGCTCCGCCGCGCCCGCCTCGCGCGCGCGCGGCGCCCGCCGCGGTACCGCCGTCCGCTGGTCGGCCAGGGCCACGGCCCGCTCCACGATGCGCCCGGCCGCGTCGACGCCGCAGGTCGCCTCGGCCTCGCGCACGGACGGTGAGCTGTTCACCTCGAAGACGCGCGGAGCGCCCTTCACGTCGAGCATGTCGACCGCGCAGACCTCGAGCTGGAGCACGCGGGCAGCCTCCAGGGCGGGGCGCGCGTACTCCTCGGTCAGCTCCACCGGCTCGAACTGTGCTCCCCGCCGGAGGTTGGGAGCGAACCGGCCCAGCGGCGCGCTGCGCCGCATGGCGGCGATGACCTGGCCCCCGACCACCAGCACGCGCAGGTCGCGGCCGCGCGCGCCGCGCAGGTACTGCTGCACCACGATGTTCTGGCCCAGCCCCAGGATGGCCTCCAGCGCCGCCTCCAGCGACTGCAGGCTCTCGCAGATCATGACGCCGCTCTTCTCGCTGACCGAGAGGAGCTTCACCAGGACCGGCACCCCGCCCACCAGCTTCACCATGTCCTTGATGCCGCCCGGCTCGCTGGCCATGACGGTGCGCGGAACCGGGACGCCGGCCGCCGAGAGCATCTGCAGCACCCGCATCTTGTTGCGGCTGGCGGCGATGCCGTAGGCGCCGTTCATCACCGGCACGCCCATGAGCTCGAGCTGGTTCACCACCGCCAGCCCGTACTGGTGCACCGACAGACCGATGCGCGGGACCACCACGTCGGCGGGCGGCAGCCGCCGCCCGCGCCAGTATGCGGCCGGGGCACGCTCTCCCAGCCCGAGCCTGATCTCGAGGGGATCGATGACGCGGGTCCGCAGCCCGCGAGCCCGCGCCGCCTCGACCATGCGGCGGGTGGTGTAGATCTCGGCCGAGCGCGAGAGGATGGTCAGGTTCACGGCGGACCCGATCGTAATGCAGCTCCTGTCCGATGCTCCTCGGATGCTCGGCGAAAGGGAAGGCTACGGACGAGGACCCCGGACCGCGGGCGGGACCGCCCGGGTATGGGCGGTCCGGCGTTCCGTGGGCCGGGCCTGCAGCCCGTAGCCTCGTCCGTGTGGGTCGCAGGCGACTCTGCCGCTACACCTGCTTGAACTCGGCATCGACGACGTTGTCCTTCGGCTTCTCCTCGGGCGGACGGCCCTGGCCGTCGCCGCCGGTGCCGGGGGCGGGGGCCGACCGGTACAGCTCCTCGGCCGCCTTGTGGCTGGCGCGCTCGAGCCGCTCGGTGGCGGCCTTCACCTCCTCGGGCGCGCCCTTCTCGCGGACGCGGTGCACCTCCTGGATCGCGTCCTCGACCTCCTTGGCGGCCGGGCCGGAGAGCTTCTCGCGGCTCTCCTTGAGCAGCTTCTCCATCTGGTAGGCCAGGTTCTCGGCCCGGTTCCGCTGCTCCACCTCCTCGCGGCGCTTCTTGTCCTCGGCCTCGTGCTCCCGGGCGTCCGAGACCCGCTTCTCCACCTCGTCCTTGGAGAGGCCGGAGTTGTGGGTCACCACGATCTTCTGCTCCCGGCCGGTGCCCTTGTCCTTGGCCAGCACGTTGAGGATGCCGTTGGCGTCGATGTCGAAGGTGACCTCGATCTGCGGCATGCCCCTGGGCGCCGGCGGGATGCCCTCCAGGTGGAAGCGCCCCAGGGTCCGGTTGTCCCGCGCCATCTCACGCTCCCCCTGGAGCACGTGGATCTCGACCGAGGTCTGGCTGTCGGCGGCGGTCGAGAAAGTCTCCGAGCGCTTGGCCGGGATGGTCGTGTTCCGCTCGATGAGGCGGGTCATCACGCCACCCAGGGTCTCGACGCCCAGCGACAGCGGCGTGACGTCGAGGAGCAGGATGTCCTTGACCTCGCCAGAGAGCACGCCCGCCTGGACCGCAGCGCCGACCGCCACCACCTCGTCCGGGTTCACCGAGCGGTTCGGCTCCTTGCCGAAGAACTTCTTCACCGTCTCGGTGATCTTGGGCATGCGGGTCTGGCCGCCGACCAGCACCACCTCGTCGACCTGCGACGGCTGGAGCTTGGCGTCCGCCAGGCACTTGCGGGTCGGCTCGATGGAGCGCTCGATCAGGTCTTCGACCATCTGCTCCAGCTTGGCCCGCGACAGCTTGATGGACAGGTGCTTGGGGCCGGTCTGATCGGCGGTGAGGAAGGGCAGGTTGATCTCGGTCTCCATGGTGGAGGAGAGCTCGATCTTGGCCTTCTCGGCGGCCTCCTTGAGCCGCTGCAGGACCATCTTGTCCCGCGACACGTCGATGCCGGTGTCCTTCTTGAACTCGGCGATGAGCCAGTCGATGATCCGCTGGTCGATGTTGTCGCCGCCCAGGTGGGTGTCGCCGTTGGTGGCCAGCACCTCGACGACGTTCTCGCCCACCTCCAGGATGGATATGTCGAAGGTGCCGCCGCCGAAGTCGTAGACGGCGATCTTCTCGTTCTTCTTCCGGTCCAGGCCGTAGGCCAGGGCCGCGGCGGTGGGCTCGTTGACGATGCGCCGGACGTTCAGGCCGGCGATCTCGCCCGCGTCCTTGGTCGCCTGGCGCTGCGAGTCGTTGAAGTAGGCCGGGACGGTGATGACCGCGTCGGTCACCTTCTCGCCCAGGTAGTTCTCGGCGGCCCGCTTCAGCTTGAGCAGGACTTGGGCGCTGATCTCCGGGGGCGCATACTGCTTCCCGTCGATCTCGATGCGCGCGTCGCCGCCGTTCGGCCCCTCGACCACGTGGTACGGGACGCGCTTCATCTCGTCCTGCACCTCGCTGAACCGACGGCCCATGAAGCGCTTGATCGAGTAGACGGTCTTCTCGGGGTTGGTGATGGCCTGGCGCTTCGCCACCTGCCCGACGAGACGCTCCCCCTCCTTGGTGTAGGCGACCACGCTCGGGGTGAGGCGCGATCCCTCCTCGTTGGTGATGACGACGGGATCCTTCCCTTCCATCACCGCCACGACGGAGTTCGTGGTGCCGAGGTCGATGCCGATGATCTTGGCCATGGTTGTAAAATCCCTCCTGGACGGGGCCCAACGTAAGTCCGCGTGGGAGCCTGTCAAACGCCGCCCTGGAGCCAGCGAAGGACGACCGCACCCCTCTCGCGCCACCCGACGAGGTGCGTAGGCGTCTACGCACCGCCACCGCATCGACGCGTCACATGCCAGCCCTCCTTGCCGTGAGGGACAAGCAAAAGGCCCGACCTCCCAGCTCCTTTTCGCGCGACGCACCGTGGCACCCCGCTTGCTCAAGAGCTCGGACATCTGCGTCATGGCCCCCGGGGGGGGCGAGGATGCACCGGATGCTGCGCAGCGCACAGCCGAGCAGACACCTCCACCAGGCCTTCGCCGGCGCGGTCGCCCTCGGCGAGGTCGCGGTCCTCCTCAACGCCCATGCCAAGCAGGTGAACCTGGGGGTGCGCCGCGCCCTCTCCTCCGTGCTGCCGGACGAGCACCTGTACTTCTCCCGGACCGCCTCCGACGCCGTGGAGATCGCCGAGGAGGTCGTGTCCCGGCGGTACCGGACCGTCTTCACCGGCGGCGGCGACGGGACGTTCGTCGCGTGGGTGAACCGCATCCTGGAGACGGCCGAGCGCCGGGCCGCTCGCCCGCCCCGCTTCGGCGTCCTGGCCCTCGGGACCGGCAACGCCGTGGCCGAGCTGGTCGGGGCCGAGCCGCGCCGGCACGTCCAGGACCTCGCTCGCTACGTCCGCGGCGAGGTCGACCGGGTGCGCAGGCTGGACCTCCTCACCTGCGATGGCCGGCGCACGCCCTTCGCCGGGGTCGGCATCGATGCCGCCGTGCTGAACGACTACAACTGGATCCGCGAGCAGCTCGAGGACACGCCCCTGCGCAGGCTCGGCCAGGGCGTTCCCGGCTACGGCCTGGCGGTGGCGCTGCGATCGGTGCCGCGCTTCCTGGCGGAGCGGCGCGCGACCTACTGCGAGGTCATCAACGCCGGCCGGTCGGCCTGGCGGCTCGACCCGACCGGTTCCCGGATCGGGCGGCCCATCGGCCACGGCGAGCTGCTCTACGCCGGCCCGTGCATGCTGGCCGCCGCCAGCACCGTCCCGTACTACGGCCTCGGCCTGCGGGTGTTCCCGTTCGCCCAGAAGGAGCCCGGGATGATGCAGGTGCGCATCGCCACGAGCTTGCCGCTGCACACCATCCTCCTGAACCTGGGCAGCATCTGGTCGGGCGAGTTCGCCCACCCCGGACTGATGGACTTCCACGCCGACCGGGTCTCGCTCCGCTTCGAGCGCCCCATGCCGCTCCAGATCGGCGGAGACGCCGAGGGCTGGCGCGACGAGGTCGCCTTCGGCATGGCGGCCAACTCGGTCGAGATCGTCGACTTCGGCGCCCGCGCCGCCGCCTGACGCGGCCCCCTCCAGCCTGCTCCGCGGCCTTCCGAGGCCGATCGCTCGCCCGTGGTCCTGGAGGCGGCCCGCCAGTTCCACGCCCTGGGGTTCCGGCTCAAGGCCACCCGCGGGACCCGCGCGTTCCTGGGCGAGACGATCGCCGGCATGTCCCGCCTGGTGCAGCGAATGCTTCCCGAGACCCACCGGCTGGAGTGCGCGCTGGAAGGCCCCGCCACGGTGGCCATCGATCGCGCCCACCTCGAACAGGTGGTGCTCAACCTGGTCATCAACGCCCGCGACGCGATGCCGGCGGGGGGAACGGTGCACGTGGCCGTCCGCGCCCTCGCGGCCGCGGAGGCGGCACGGCTCGGCTCTCCTCTCGGCGCGGGACGTCAGGCGCTGCTGGAGGTGCAGGATCAGGGTGCCGGGATCGCCCCGGAGGTGCGGGTGCGCATCTTCGAGCCGTTCTTCACGACCAAGGCGCGGGGCCAGGGGACCGGGCTGGGGCTGGCCACGGTCCACGGGATCGTGGGCCAGAGCGGCGGCCACATCGCCATCGACAGCGCCCCGGGCCAGGGCGCCACCTTCCGCGTCTTCCTGCCCATCACCGAGCCGGCCGGCGCTCCGTCCACGCCTCCCGCGCAGCCCGCCTCGCCGGGACGGAACGAGCGGGTGCTGGTGGTGGAGGACGACCCCAACGTGCGGGCCCTGGTCGGGCGCGTCCTCCGGCAAGCCGGCTATCGCGTCTCCGATGTCGCCGAGGCCGAAGCAGCCCTCTCCCTCACCGACGGCGAGGAGGCGCCCGACCTGCTCCTCACCGACGTGGGCATGCCGGGGCTCTCGGGCGTCGAGCTGGCGGCGCTGCTGCGCGAGCGCTGGCCCGGCCTGAGGGTGCTCTACATGAGCGGCTACTGGGCCGCCGGCGCTTCCCGGGGCGACCTGCCGGAGTCCTCCCTCGACCTGCTGCAGAAGCCGTTCGAGCGGGAGGAGCTGCTGCGGCGCATCCGGGCGGTGCTGGACGCGCCGGCGGCCTGACGGACGAGCGCGCGCACCTCACAGCACGAAGACGACCCGCTCGTCGTCGTGCAGGGCCTGGTAGACCGCCCTCCTCTGCTCCTCGGACTCGAGCTGCACCGAGACCGAGACGGAGTGGTACTTGCCCCCGGCGCTGGCGCGAACGGTCACCGCCTCGGCGGGCACGTCCACCACGAACCGCGCCACCAGCCGCCGCGCATGCTCGGGGAAGTCGTCGCCCGCCAGGCCGATGATGGTGAAGCCGTAGTCGAGCGGGTACTCGAGCCGGGCGCCGGACGCTGCCGCAGGGGCCTGGATCTTCTTCACGGCCCATGGTAACGCGCCGGGGCGGCGACCGCCTCACCCGCCTCGCGGAGCCCGAACCCGCTTCACAGGAGATTCGCAGCGAGCTCCGCCAGCGGGCTTCGCTCGCCCTTCTGCAGGGTGATGTGGCCGGCCAGGCGCTCGTTCTTGAAGCGGTTGGCGACGTGGATGAGCCCGTTGTTGGTCTGGTCCACGTACGGGTTGTCGATCTGGTAGGGATCGCCGGTCAGGACGATCTTGGTCCCGTCCCCCACGCGCGTGACGATGGTCTTGACCTCGTGCGGGGTGAGGTTCTGGGCCTCGTCCACGATGATGTACTGGTTGGGGATGGAGCGGCCGCGGATGTAGGTGAGCGGCTCGATCTCCAGGATGCCCAGGTCGAGCAGCTCGTGATAGCCGCGCCCGGCCTTCTTCTCGGAGCGCGACAGGTTCATGAGGTACTCGACGTTGTCGAAGATGGGCTGCATCCAGGGGTTGAGCTTCTCCTCCACCGAGCCGGGCAGGTACCCGATGTCCCGCCCCAGCGGGAAGATGGGACGGGAGACGAGCAGCTTCTGGTAGACGCCGTCCTCCATGGTCTTCTGCAGGCCGGCCGCGATGGCCAGCAGCGTCTTGCCCGTGCCGGCCTTCCCCACGATCGTGACCAGCCGCACCTCGTCGTTGAGCAGCAGGTCGAGCGCGAAGGACTGCTCCTTGTTGCGGGGGCGGATGCCCCACACGCCCTCCTTGGGCGTCTTGATGAGCTGCACCACCGCCTGCTTGGCGGCCGAGTACTTGCCGACGGCGGAGTGCTGCGGGTTGGTGCGGTCGCGCAGCAGGATGAAGGCGTTGGGCGGGGGCGGATCGCCGGGCGGGCAGGAGATGGTCCCGCTGGCGTAGAAGTCGTTCACCTCCTCGGGCGAGACGTCGAGCTCGGAGATGCCGCTCCACAGCTCGTCCAGGACCACGCCCTCGATGTCGTAATCCTCGGCGTGGAGGCCGAGCGCGTCGGCCCGGATGCGCAGGTTCGTGTCCTTGGACACGAACACGGTGGGCTTCTCCTTCTCGCGATCACGAAGCGCGACCGCCACCGCCAGGATCTTGTCGTCGATGGAGTGGCTGCCGTCCGCCATCTCCGGCGGGAGCTTCCGCTCCGCGGTGAGGACGCGGACGGTGCCGTGATCCGGGCTGATGGATACGCCCTCGCGCAGCTTGCCCTGCGCCCGGAACTCGTCGAGGTAGCGCGACACCTGCCGGGCGTTCCGGCCCAGCGTCGACAGGTCGCGCTTGAAGTTGTCGATCTCCTCGATGACGTAGATGGGGATGACGACGTCGTTGTCGTCGAACCCGAAGATACAGCGCGGGTCGTGGAGCAGGACGTTGGTGTCGAGGATGAAGTTTTTTTTCAATCCGCGCGGCTCCGGTGCTCGAGGGGCACGAACGGCGACGCTGCCCCGAGTGTATCAGTCCCCCGCCCCGGCGGGCCACCGCCGAACGCCTCCGGCCCGGCCTATCCGGCCGCGCGCCGCGGCACGCCCAGGCTGGCGGCCGAGACGGTCTGGTTTCGCCCGTGCCGCTTGGCGTGGTAGAGGCAGCCGTCTGTCCGCTCGACCAGGTCGGCCTTGGCCCGGGCGTCGTCGGGGAAGGTGGCGGTGCCGAGGGAGATGGTCACCCGCAGGGGCCCCTGCGGGGTCTCGAAGACCAGCCGCGAGACGCGATCGCGGATCCGCTCTGCGATGACCACCGCACCGGCCCCGTCGGTCTCGGGCATGATGATGGCGAACTCCTCGCCGCCGTAGCGCGCCACCACGTCGGTGGCGCGCGCCTCCTTGACCAGCGTGCGGGCCAGCCCGCGCAGCACCTCGTCGCCCGCCGGGTGCCCGTAGGTGTCGTTCACCAGCTTGAAGTGATCGACGTCGCACAGCAGCAGCGACACGCGCTTTCCGTAGCGCTGGGCCTGGGCCAGCTGGCCCTCCAGCCGTTCCTGGAAGGTGCGGTGGTTGGTGAGCCCGGTGAGCCCGTCGGTGATGGCGAGCCGCTCGGTCCGATCGAAGAGACGCGCACGCTCGATCGACTGCCCCGCCTGCATGGCCACCACCTCGAGCTGGAGCACCACCTCGCGGGCGTAGACGCCCTTCTGGCGCGCCCCCAGGACCAGCGCCCCCAGCACCACCGCCCCGGCCTTGAGCGGGATCACCTTGAGCGACGACAGACCGCGCAGGCAGGTGGTGCCGAAGATGGGCGTCCGGGCCGGATCCACCTCGGCCAGCGGCAGGGTCGCGTCCCGGGCCATGGCCGAGCCGACCAGCCCCTCCGCCGCCGCGAACTCCAGCCCCTCCAGGCGGGCCGCGGCGCGCAGCTCGGGACCGGCCACCACCCGGGCCACGCGGGCCCGGCCCGGCTCGGGCTCGTCCACCAGCACCACCACCGCCAGATCCGCCGGCACCATCTGCTGCGCCACGCCGATGAGCTCCTCCAGCACCTCCGACAGCTTCTTGGCCCGGTTGAGCCGCTGGATGGCCTGGTAGAAGCGATCCGCCTGCAGCCTGGTCTCCCGGACGTCGCGCATGAGCCGCTCGGCGTCGACGGCCCGGAGCACCTCGGCCGCCAGCGTCCGGAGCAGGGCCTCCTCGTCGTCGCCGAACGCCTCGCCCGCCATCCGATCCACCACCAGCACGCCCCGCACGTTCCCGCCGCGCCGCTCGATGAGCGGAACGGCCAGGAGCGCCGCCGGCCGGGTGCCGTCCAGGTAGTAGTTGACGGGCTTGAGCTCGCCGTGGAGCCGGACCGCCGCCCGGCGCCGGACGGCGCCGCCCAGCGCGCCCTCCCCGGCCGGCAAGGGGCCGCGCGCCACCGCCTCGCTGGGCGAGCGGCAGTCGGTGAGCGATAGCGTCTCCTCGTCGTCGGAGAGCCAGTACAGCGCGCAGGTGTGGCCGTGGAGGGCGGCAAGGGCCACCTCCAGGGCGCCCGCCACCGCGGCCCCGATCTCGGCCACCGCCCCCTCGGTCCAGCGCCGCTCCCGCTCGGCCGGATCCTCCGGCTCGGAGGACCCCGCCGCCCGCAGCCGGAACTGCCGGGCCAATCGCTCCAGCTCCTTGATGCGGCGCTCCAGCGCCATCCGCCGCTCCTGGCGTCCCGTCGCCACCTGCACCGCCAGCACGGCGTAGTGCAGCACCGCGAACACCGCCACGAACCCGGCCCGCGCCGCCACCTCGGGGAGCTCCCAGCTGCGGGCCCCGCGGGTGACCCAGAGCAGGACCTCCATCCCGACCGCCTCGCCCACCAGGACCGCCCCCACCCCCGGCGCGAAGAACGCGACCAGGAAGGCCATGACCAGGTAGACCACCGGCTGGAGCGGCGACTCGCCCACCGGCGTCACCGCGGCCTGGACCACGGCGTAGGCCGCCACCACGAAGAGCGCGCCGGTCTCGAGCTGATCGCGGTAGCTGGCGGCCTCGCCGGCGGCGGCGTCCGAGATCCGCCGCCACACCTTGACCACCAGCGCCAGGGCCAGCGTCGCCAGCGCCAGCCACTGCGGCCAGCCCAGCGCGTCCACCTCGAAGGCGCGCAGCCCGACCAGCGCCGCCGCCCCGACCGCCACCGCGGTCGGCACGGCCCGCAGCAGGAAGCGCACCCCGCGTCGGCGCGCCGGCGCGCCCAGCAGCCCGACGTCGCTCGCCAGCATGGCGTAGAGCCGGACCAGCAGCGGGCGCGGGTGCTGCCGCGCCAGGAGCCGCTGCACCGACGGCGTCGATCCCACCGCGGCCCGGACCGGGCCGGCCTCCGGGAACGGCCCGGACGAGGGGACTCGCCTCAAGGGCTCCCCCCTCGCCGCTCGTCGTCGAGCACGTAGACGCGCTCCCCCGGCCGGATGTACCGGAGCTCCTCCCGGATGGCACGCTCGAGGGCGGCCGGGTTGCTGCGCAGCGCGCGGACCTCGCGGGCGCGCTGGGCGTTCTCGGCCGCGAGCCGCGCGTTGTCGTCGCGCATCCGGTCCACCTCGCGCGCCAGGGCGAGGTACCTGCGCATGCCGCCCGGGTCGAGCGCGGACAGGGCGGCCAGCGCCGCCATCACCGTCCCGTAGATGATCCACCTGCGCGCGCGCGAGCCTGCCATGCCGATCCCCGGCCGACCGTAGCAGGCGGGGGAGGCGCGTCCAGAAATCGGTTGGTAGCGGGGAAGCGCCTCGCCGACGTGGTCCTGGACGCGGACCTGGACGTGGACGTGGGCGCATGTGCGTCCACGTCCAGGCCCACGTTCAGTGGCGCGAGTCTCTCGTGTGCACGGTCACGTACGCCGACAACCCCGCCCGGAGTGGCAGATCCGCTGGCGGCCGAGCCCAGGCGATGCGGACGGGAACGCGCTCGACCACCTTGACGAAGTTCCCGGACGCATTGTCCGGGGGCAGCAGCGCGAAGCGGGCGCCGGTGCCGGCCGAGATGCTCTCGACCTTCCCGCGCAGGGTGCGGCCCGGGTAGGCGTCGATGGTGACGTCCACCTCCTCGCCGGGGCGGATGGCGCCGGTCTGGGTCTCCTTGAAGTTGCCCACCACGTAGGTCGCGTCGGGAACGAGCTCGCCCACGTTTTGCCCCGCCTGCACCATCTGCCCCACCCGCGCGCCGAGGCGCGAGACGGTCCCCGCCGCCGGGGCGCCGATCAAGGTGTAGGAGAGCTGCAGCTTCGCCAGATCGAGCGTCGCCTGGGCGGCCTGGACCCGCGTGCGTGCCAGCTCGGCGTTGGCCAGCGCGGCCGCGTACTGGGCGCGGTTGGCGCCGACGCCTGCCCTGGCGGTCTGGCTCTGGATGCGGGTGGCGTCGTACGCCTGGGCGGCGATGGCGTCGCCCTTGCGGAGCTCCTCGGCCCGGGAGAGATCGAGCTGGGCGCGCTCGGCCTCGGCATCCGACCGGGAGAGCCCGGCCCGCGCCGCGCTGGCCTGGGCCTGCGCCGCCACCACCTGCGCCTGAGCCGTGGCCAGCTCGGCCTGGGCCTGGCGGACGCGCGCCTGGAAGTCGGCGTCGTCGATGCGGAAGAGCGGCTGCCCCGCGGTGACGTGGGCGTTGTCCGCGACCATCACCTCGGCCACGGCGCCGCCGACGCGGGGCGCCAGCCCGACCACGTCGGCCTCGACCTGTGCGTCGTCGGTGGACTCGTCGCCGCGAGTCAGGTGGGCGCGCGTGCCCAGGGCCCCGGCCGCCGCCAGCGCCACGGCGGCCGTGAGGATCAGGAGGCGCCGCTTGCCGCGCGGCCGGGCCGGGGCGGGCTCGTCCGCGGGAGCCGGGCTCTCGTCCGGCCGGACCTCGTGAATCTTGACGTTGGGATCGACGGGGGGAGGCATGTGCGTCACTCCATTTCGACGTGAGCCTTGAGCGAAGGATCACGCTTGACCTTGAGGAAGAAGAGCAGCGGGAGGGTGAACAGCAGCACGATCCCGGTGAGCAGGAAGACCTGCTCGAAGGCGATGACCATCCCCTGGCCCGCGACCGTTCCGGCCAGCGCCTGCAGCGCCGCCGCCTTGGCCGTGACCGGGTCGTAGCCGCGCTGCACGAATCCGGCCGCCATCTGCGCCAGGCGCTCCTGCACCTCGGGCCGATCGGCCAGGAGGTGCGAGGACAGGACGGCGCGCGCCCGCCAGCCGTAGCGCTCCAGCAGCGTGGCGAAGACCGCCAGGCCCATCGAGGCGCCGACCTGGCGAAGCAGGGAATTGAGGCCGGTCGCGTCGGTGAGCCGCTCCCGGGGGATGCGGGCCAGCGCCGCGGTGGTGAGGGGGACGAAGAGCAGGCTGAAGCCCAGCCCCTGGACCATGACGGCGTGGATGAGCACGGTCGAGCTGCTGGCCAGGGTGATGTGCGACAGCAGCCACGATCCGTAAGCGACGCACACCACCCCGGCCGCGATCAGCGCCCGCGCGGACACCCGGCCGTAGAGCCGTCCCACGATGGGCGTGGCCACGAACATCACCAGCACCCGCGGCATGAGCACAAGACCCGACTGCATGGCGGTGAAGCCGAGCATCTCCTGCATGAAGAGCGGCAGGAGGAACATGCTCGCCAGCAGGATCGCGAACATGGCCGCGCCGATGACGGTGCCGGAGGTGAAGAGGGTGTCCTTGAAGAGGCGGAGGTTGACGGCCGGGACCTTGGCCCGCAGCTCCCGCCACACGAACAGCGCCAGGGCGCCGGCCGCCAGCGCCGCGCAGCCGATGATGAGGTCGGAGGAGAACCAGTCCCGCTGCTGCCCCTCCTCCAGGAAGAACTGGAGCGAGGCCAGGCCCATCGCCAGCAGCGCGATCCCGAGCCAGTCCATGTTGCGCCGCTGCTCGGCGGCGCCGCGCGCGTAGGCGGCCCGGATGTCCTCGGGCTCGTGGACGAATCGCCAGACCATGAAGAGGCCCAGCGCGCCCACCGGCAGGTTGATGAAGAAGATCCACGACCAGTGGTAGTTGTCGACGATGTAGCCGCCCAGCGTCGGCCCGACGGCGGGCCCGACCATGACGGCCATCCCGAACAGCGCCATGGCCATCCCCTGCTCCCTTGGCGGGAAGGTCTGGCGCAGGATGGCCTGCTCGGTGGGCTGGAGCGCCCCGGCCCCGAACCCCTGCAGCGCCCGGAAGAGGACCAGCTGGGGCAGGCTCGAGGCGATGCCGCAGAGGGCCGAGCCGAGGACGAAGAGGGCCAGGCTGGCCATGTAGACGCGCTTCTGGCCGAAGAGGCGGCCCAGGAACGCGGTCAGGGGCATGACGATGACCGTGGCGATGGCGAAGCCGGTCGCGATCCAGGTGATCTCCTGGACGGTGGCGCCCACCGCCCCGCGGATCTGGGGCAAGGCCACGTTCACGATCGACGCATCGATGGCGCCCATGAGCGTCCCGAAGGTCACCGAGACGGTCACCAGCCACTTGTTGATGGCCGGGCGCTGGAGCGCGACCGGGAGCGCCGCGGCCGTGGCGGAGCTCATGGCTGCGCGCCCCGCAGGAACAGGTCGAGGAGCGGCTCGGTCAGGGTCTCCCATGTGGCGCCGCCCTCCAGGATCCGCACGTTGGCGGTCCGGATCGCGCCCACCAGGGCCAGCGTCAGGATCTCGCGCGCCTCGGCGCGCAGCTCGCCCGCCCCGATCCCGCGCGCCACGACGACGTCGGCGCGGCCGATCAGCTCGTCGAGGAGCGACTTGCCCGGGCTGGCGCTGGCCGGCCCGGCGCCCGCCTGCACCAGCATGGCCAGGTAGCGGCCGTGCACCTTCCCGTGCTCCGCCACCGCCCCGATGAACGCGCGCAGCTGCTCGCGCACCGGCCGGCCCGCCGAGGCGGCCAGGGCCGCATCCAGCCGGGCGAACAGCCCCTCGCGCCTCGAGCAGGCCAGCGCAGAGGCGAGCGCTTCCCGGTCGCGGAAGTGGTTGTAGAGCGTTCCGACCGCCACGCCGGCCCGGACGGCGATCCGCTCCATGCGCGCACCCAGCCCGTCCTCGGAGAAGACCTGCTCGGCCGCCTCGAGGATGGCCCGGCTGGCCTCGTCGCGGAGGCGATCGCGCAGACGAACCGGCTTATCGGTTGTTGAATCCTGATTCATTGTCTGACGCAAATCTGCAGATGATGTGGTCGCGTGTCAACCACATCGCGCAACGGCTCGACCGCACGGAGGGTTTGAGCTGGGAACGGGGATTGCCGTGAGCCCCGGACGGGGCGATCCGGCCGCCTACGCTGGCTTCACGAACACCTCGGTCGCGATCTCCGGATCGAGCGCGATCGTGGTCTCGCCCACCTCGATCACGAACGAGGGGGAACGCTGGTGCAGGCGGAGCGTGGATCCGGGGGTGACACCGAGCGCCGCCAGCCGGTCCATGCGGTCGTGGAACTTCGGCGCGATGAAGACGATGCGGCCCTTCGCGCCCAGCGGGAAGGACGGCAACCCGGTGACCAGCGGCCGGAGCGTCCGTTCCAGCGTATTGCAGCACGGGCCGGGCGGGATGGGCTTGCCGTGCGGGCAGGTCGGGGGGTGGCCGAGCAGCGTGCAGACCGAGGCGGTGGCCTCGGGCGAGAGGATGTGCTCGAACTCGCAGGCGTGGGCTTCGGCCGTCTCCTCGCCGGCGGCGAGCAGATTGCGGAAGAGGCGCTCGGTCAGCCGGTGGCGGCGGACCACGTCCCGGGCGCGGCGATCGCCCGCATCCGTCAGGGCCACCCGGCCGCCGGCCAGCGAGACGAGCCCGGCCTCCCGCAGCGCGGCCAGATCCCCCTCCCCGGCCCCGATGGCGTGCGCCATGCCGGGCGCCGCGGCGCCGGTCGAGCTGGACCTCGTCGAGGCGCGGTCGAGCGCACCGCGCGCATCGTCTCGTCCCACCTCCCGCTCGACCCAGATGGCCTCGAGGATCTCGTCGTCGCGCTGCAGTCGCTCATTCACCGCGGGTGCTCCCTCTTGTCCCGGAACCGGTCGAGCAGCCTGCGCAGCCCGCCGGCCACGCCGGACACCTGGGGGAAGCTGTAGCCGCAGGCCGGGCAACACACCACGCTGCATCCCCTGGCCATCGGGCAGCTCGGGCGGCACCCCTGCCCCGCGGCGTCGAAGGTCGCGCCGCAGAGCGGGCAGGTTTCCTGGCGAGCGGCGACGGCGGGCACGAGACGATCCTTCAGCCGAGCATACGCATGAGCTGGTTCACGGCCGCGCCCACGCCGAACGAGAAAGGAAGGATGAAGAGGGCGATGCCCATTCCCGTGCGCCAGCCCCGCTCCTTCAGGATCATGAAGAAGTTGGCGATGCAGGGGATGAAGAGCGTGATGGTGACGAGCGCCACCACCACCTGCCGCTCCATCAGCGGGGTCATGGCGTGCGCCCGGAGCGCCGGCTCGAAGTAGTGGAACAGGCCGGCGGCGGCGTAGTCGCGCCGCAGGAACCCCAGGATGAAGGCGCTGGCCGATTCCTTGGGCAGCCCCAGCAGTCCCACCACCACCGGCGACATGGCCTTCTCCAGCACCACCAGGCCGTTGATCCGGTCCAGCACCCACAGGATGAGCGTGCCCACCAGGAAGAGCGGCAGCGCCTCCCGCAGGTACCACTCGATGCGCGAGGTGGTCTTCACCAGGATGTTCCCGGCCTGGGGGATGCGCAGCGGCGGCAGCTCCAGGACGAAATCCGAGCCGCGCCCGGGCAGCACCTTGGCCGCCAGCCAGCCCACCAGGAACAGCACCACCGCCAGCGTCCCCACGAACCACAGGTTGGCGGCCCAGGAGAGCCCGGCGGTCATGGCCAGGATCACGGCGATCTGCGCCGAGCACGGCACCGCCAGGGCCAGCAGCAGCGTCACGATCACGCGCTCCTTGCGCGTCTCCATGATGCGGGCGGTCATGGTGGCCATGGTATCGCAGCCGAGCCCCAGCACCATGGGCAGGACCGCCTTGCCGTTCAGGCCCATCCGCTTGAAGACCTTGTTCACCATCACCGCCAGGCGCGGCAGGTAGCCCGAGTCCTCCAGGATGCTGAAGGCGATGAAGAAGGTGGTGACGATGGGGAGCACGATGGCGACGGCATAGGAAAGCCCCATCGAGAAGAGGCCGTACTTGCCCACCAGGAAGCCGGAGTGGTCGGCGATGGGGACGCCCGGCGGCCCCACCAGGAAATCCTGCAGGCCGCCCGCCGGCGTGACGGCCCGCACCCCGGTCACCAGCCACGGGACCAGGTACTTCGCGAAGACCGTGTGCTCCAGGAAGTCGACGGCGGTGCCGGCCCCGAACACCCCCACGAACTCGTACGCCATCCACAGGATCACCGCCAGGATGGGAAGGCCCCAGATCCGGTGGGTGGACCACACGCCCAGCTTGCGGGCCAGCCCGCTCGCGGCCGAGGCGTCGCGCTTCTGCACCACCGCGTCGTGCAGCCGGTCGACGGCAGCCAGCCGCTGCCGTGCCACCACGAACCGGAGCGACTCCGGATAGCGCGAGGCCAGCCGGCGCCGGATCGCGTCGATGCGCGCCAGGTCCGCGGTGGACAGGCGGGCGGCCAGGTGCGAGCGCAGGGAGTCGTCTCCCACCAGCGCCATGATCGCCAGCGCACGACGGCCCAGCCCGTCCTCGGGGAGGAGCGGCTCCACCTCCGCCATCGCCCCCTCGATGTGCTCGTCGTAGCGGACGCGCCAGGGCGAGCGGTGGGCCGACTCGAGGTGCGACTGCAGCGCCGGGATGCCGCGGCGCTCGACCGCCACGGTGGGGACCACGTCCACGCCCAGCGCCTGGGAGAGCTTCCGGTCGTCGATGTCGATGCCCCGGCTCTCGGCCTCGTCGGCCATGTTGAGGGCCAGCACGAACGGGACCTCGGCCTCGGCCAGCTGGGCCGAGAGGAGCAGGCCCCGCCGCAGGTTCTTGGCGTCGCTGACCTGGATGCAGACGTAGTCGTGCTCGCTGAGCAGGATGTCGCGGGTGACCTGCTCGTCCTCGGACATGGGGAGCAGGTTGTTGGTGCCGGGGGTGTCGAGCACGTGCCAGGGCTCGCCGCCGATCACCGCCGACCCGCGCGTCACCTCCACGGTGGTGCCGGGGTAGTTCGAGACCGTCACGTAGCGGCCGGTGAGAGCGCCGAAGAGGACGCTCTTGCCGACGTTGGGGTTGCCGACCAGGATGGCGGAGCGCACCGCCGTCAGGACCTGCTTCTTCTCCAGGCCGCCGCCATGGCAGCTCGCGGCTGCGGCGCGGGGAAGGCTCATGGCCGCCCTTCCACGCCACGCCGCTCGCGGCAGCGCGCGCAGCGACCGTAGAGCTCCAGCCGGTGGCGCTCCACCTCGAAGCCATGTCGCCGCGCCACCGCCTCCTGCAGCGACTCGATCTGCTCGTTGGCGAACTCGACGATCTCGCCGCAGCGGGTGCAGATCAGGTGATCGTGGTGCGCCCGCCCGGCCGCGACCTCGTACCGGGTCTGGCCGTCGCCGAACTCGCGCGCCGTGGCCAGGCCGCTCTCGGCCAGCAGCTTCATGGTCCGGTACACCGTGGCCAGGCTCACCCGGCCATCCTCGCGGCGGGCGTGGACCAGCAGCTCGTCGACGCTGACGTGCCCGCCCAGGCCGAAGAAGACCTCGGCGATCCGTTCCCGCTGGCGGGAGTGCTTGAGCCCGCGCTGCGCCAGATATGCGCCCAGCGCGGCGGCGGATCGCGCCGCCCCCCGCCGCCCCTCGTTCCTCGCCTCGCGACCGCCCCGGTGGGTTTCCATATTGAAATCGATTCTCATTATCGATGAAAACCGGGTCGGACGCAAGCCCCGTGCGCGGTGCACGAGATCGGGAGGAGAACGTCAGCGGGCGTCGGCCGGTTCCCCGAAGCGCGCGCGCCAGCGCGCCGTGGCGCCCTCGCCCTCGCCCAGATCCTCACCGGTGATGGCGACCAGGCTGGTGTGCGCCTCGCGCCGGACCTCGGCATCGGGGTCGTCGAGCAGCTCGACCAGGACGGGGACCAGCGGGCGGACGCGGTCGGCGGCCCGGTACCGGGCCAGCTCCGCGGCCAGCGCCCGTACCTCGGGGCTCCCGGAGCGCAGGCCGCGCTCCAGCCGCCCCCGCTGCGGCGCCAGCGGCACGGGTTCGAGCGCGATGCCGGCCACCAGCAGCAGCGCCAGCACCATCAGCCCGACCTGCGCCAGCGCCTTCCCGGGCGGGTAGCGCCCCGCCCGGACGAGCGTGAACCGGTACACGGCGTACCCGCAGATGAACACCGCCAGCAGCCCGGGGGGGATGGCCAGGATGGCGCGCGGCCAGCGGCCCGAGGCCACGCCCGCACGGAGGGGGGGCAACCAGGCGACCGTCAGCACCGTGGCCAGGGCCAGGAGCCCCAGCAGGAGATACCGGAGGGTTCGCGCCGAGGCAGGGATCCTCGGTCGCGTCCCCTCGTGGGCGGCGCTCGGCACGGGCGGAGTGAACCACGCGCCGCCCCCATCGGCAACGGGATCCTTGACTCGCGCCACCGCCTCGGCAAGGTTCGCGGCGGAATGGCCGACCTCGACGACGAGACCCTGGAGCGCGTGCGGCGGTGGTGCGCCGAGGCGGGACGCCAGACCGGCGCGTCCGAGATCCGCGCCGCCCTGGCACCGCTGGCGTGGGACGAGCTCCTCCACCTGCGCGCGCTGCTGGTCGATCCGCCACCGGCTCGACCGCTCGGTCCGGCCGCGCTCGCCGATCTGGCCCGAGGAACCCCGGCCGACGTGGCCGCGGAGCGCGAGCGCGAAGGCCGATACCGGCCCGAGATCGAGGCCGCCGCGCCGGCGGCGCCGTCGCGCGGCGCGTCCCGGGCCCGCCGGGCTGGAGCGCGCCGCCCGGCGCCCCCCGTCGTCCGCCGGAAGCGCGACGCCCTTCCCTCCGCGCCGCCGCTCTCCCCCGCCCTCCCCCCGGTCGACGAGCTGCGGTTGCCGGCGGGGCGCGCCATCCTCGAGCAGGCGATCCGCAAGCACGGCGCCCGACGCTCGTTCCTCCTCGCCGCCTTGTCCCGCTGGCGCCGCGCCGACGGCTCCGCCCCCGAGGACTCCGACCTCTCCGCCTTGCTCGACCTGCACGGGCTGGCGCGCGCCTTCGCGCACCGGGAGCGCGACGAGCTGCTCCATGCGCTCCGCGCCTCCCGCGGGGAGCGCGCGGCGGCGGCCCGCGCCGTCGGCCTCGCCGTGGATGTGTACCAGGCGGCGCTGGAGCGGCTCGGGGCAGGGCCGGAGGCGGAGCGGATCCGCGACGAGCGCCGGGCCGAGCTGCGCGCCCGCGCCACAGTGGCGGAGCGATTCGGCTGCTGGCGCAGGAGCCGGAGCAGCTGGCGGACCTGGGTCTGCTCCCGGAGATGGAGTCCGATCTCCGGGCGCGGCTGCCCGATCATCTCCGCGCGCTCCGGGCGGGGGCGTCCGGGGCTGCGCTGGCCGGCGCCTTCGCCCGGAGCCTGGCCCTGCCGGAGCCGGAGGCGCGGGCGCTGGCGGCTCGGCTCGGGCTCGACGTCGGCGCCGCCAAGGCGGACCGGCGCGGCCCCCGGGCCGCGCGACGCGACTCGTGGCATCCTCCGCGCCGAGGCGGCGCGGCGCAGCGGAACGCCGGCGCCGCACGCCCCCCTCGACCGCGGAAGCGCAGGCCCGCCAGGGGGTGAGCTCGAGCGCGGGTGGGTCCGGTCCCTGTCCCCGGGGAGGAGCAGGGGGCGCGGCGCGTCGATCAGGACCGCGGCTTCGGG
Organism: uncultured Pseudomonadota bacterium; assembly: GCA_963736345.1. Classification (GTDB taxonomy): domain Bacteria; phylum Myxococcota; class Myxococcia; order Myxococcales; family Anaeromyxobacteraceae; genus Anaeromyxobacter. The sequence continues at coordinate 28,686 of CAVTOU010000025.1, forward strand.
GCGGACTTGCCCTTCTCGAAGACCGCGTCCGCGCCGTACCGGGCGACGATCTGCTTCTTGGTCTTGAGACCGGTCAGGTCGATGACGAAGGTGGGCACGCGGCGCGCCCGGCGATCCGCGACCCAGCGGGTCATCTCTCCGCGGACGGGCCGCCGCCCGCCGCGGCGACCGGCCGGGCCGCGGGCCAGCCGGGGCACGCCGGCCTCGAGCCGCTTGGTCAGCTCCGCAGCCGCGAGCTCGGCGATGGCGCGCGCGATCTCCTCGGAGGCGCGTCGGACGACGTCGTCCATGGCCCTTCGCACGAGGGTGTCGATCGAGGTGGACTGGGATCGGCGTGCCATCCGGTGCTCCTCGCGCGGGATCCGCCCGCGTCACTTAGGGCCTGCGGCCAGGACGGTCGGCATCGTCGCTCGTCCATGCGCCATTGTCGATTTTCTGTTAGCGTTCGCCGGGTCCTTCGACCGGCCAGGGACAGGCGATCGGTCCGGCCTGCCACGAACCCGTCGAACGGCTGAGGACGGCCCTCTGGCGGAACGGTAGACGCACTCGACTCAAAATCGAGCGGGGCGACCCCCCGTCCCGGTTCGATTCCGGGGAGGGCCATTCCACGATGGCGCAGGGCGGGGCAGCCGCCTGCCCCGCAGCGGAGAGGCGCCCCGGCCTTTTCCCTTGCGGCGGCCCGCAAGCGACGTGTATCCGTACGCGCCGGAAGGGCGAGAACACCATGTACAACCTGCTCATCAGCCTGGCGGTCGGCGTGGCGGTCGCCGCCGGGATCCGTTTCGGAACCGAGTTCGGGTGGGCTGCGGCCGTGTTGCCGGGGGTGGTCGCGGCCGCGGGCTGCTACGTCCTGCTGGTCCGGCGCATCCTCAAGAAGATGGAGCGCCTCATGGACGCCATGCAGCGCGAGGTCCAGGCCCGCAAGATGGACAAGGCGGTCCAGACGCTCCAGGGCGGGTTCACCCTCGCCCCGTGGCAGTTCCTGGTGGCGGCCCAGCTCCACTCCAACATCGGGGTCCTCCACTATCTCAACGAGGACTACGACGCCGCCCTGCCGCACCTCGAGAAGAGCTTCGCCAAGCATTGGATCGCGCGCGGCATGCTGGGCGCGCTCCGCTACCGCCGCAAGGACGTGGCCGGCGCCAAGAAGGTGCTCGACGAGGCGGTCAAGTCCAACCGCAAGGAGGGCGTGCTCTGGGCGGCCTACGCCTGGATCCTGGAGAAGGAGGGGCGGCACGACGCCGCCATCGCGGTGCTGGGGCGCGGCGTCCAGGCCAACCCCAGCGACGACAAGCTCAAGGCCTCGTTGCAGGCCCTGCAGAACGGCAAGAAGCTCAAGCTGGGGAAGCTCTACGAGGAGCAGTGGTTCCAGTTCCGCCTGGAGGCGCCGCCCACCCAGCTCATCGGGCCGGGCTTCCGCGGCAACCGGCGCGCCCTGTACCGAGGGTGAACGAAGCCACCCGCCCCGGCGCCGCAGCCGGTGCCGCTCGACGGTCCCGCCTGGCTGCGCTCTCGACCGAGAGCGTGACTAGACCCGTCAGCTCCCCCCGAAGCCCTGCGACACGCGCTCTCCGTCCACGATCAGCGGCACCCGCCGATCGCCGCGGGCGAGCTCGAGGAACCGCCGCATGGCGGTCGCGTCCTCCTCCACGTCGAAGTACTCCACCTGGACGCCGCGCGTCTGGAAGTCCCGCCGAGCGGCGTTGGTGTAGGGGCAATCGCTCTTGCCGTAGATTCGAACGCCCATGGCCTGTTCTCGGGGCTGTCGGAGGATGTGGTCCCGGCGCCAGGATACGCGCCCGGCGCAGCGGGGCGAAAGGGAAGCCGCCGGCGGCTGGCCGAGCACTCGCCCGGGCGCTGCCTGGCCGGGTCCCACGTTCCGGCGACGGGGGCAATGACCCGAGTCCCGCCTGCCCCACCCATCCTGCCGTTCACAAGGAGTCACTCGTGGGGGTCTCCTGGATCGATCCGGGCGGCGGCGTTACGCTTCCCCAACCGGATTGCCGTCGGGGGAGGGCTCCAGCCTGGCATGTCCACGTCGCCGCTGCTGGCCGCGGGCGGGTGCGGCCGGCGTTCTCCCCCTCACTATGTTCCGGTCTTGGTCATGGAAGGACTCGAGCACGGCGAGCGCAGCACCCTTTCCGTCCCTCGGGCGGAAGAGACGCCGGAGCCCGAGCGTCCGGTCGGAGAAGCGCTCGCCCGCCCCGAGGAGCAGCCGCCGGAGGAATCCGGCCGCCGGCTGCGCCTGGTCCTCCAGGCGGCCATCGCGCAGCTTGGCGAGTCGACGCGCCTGCTGCGCGAGCGCGACGCGCAACACGAGGAGCTCCTGGTGAGCGCCGCGGCGGACATCCAGGGCGTCGCCCAGCTGCTGGCGCACGGCGACGACCGCGGCCGCGACGAGGCGGTGCGGCGCCTGCGCCGGATCGCCGAGGACCTGGAGCGGCTGGCGCACGCGTCCAGCGCGGCCTTCCGGCCACCCATCCGCTCGCCCCTGGCGATCCGCGCTCGCCTGCTGGTGGCGGACGACGAGCAGGACGCGCGCGAGCTGCTCGCGGAAGCGCTGGGCGACGAGTACGACGTGCTCACCGCCGCCGACGGCCAGGAGGCCGTGGACGTGGCGCGAGCCCAGCATCCCGACCTGCTGCTCCTCGACCTCAACATGCCGCGCCTGGACGGGTTCGAGGTGCTGGAGCAGCTCCGGGCGGATCCGTCCACCACCGACATGCCGGTGATCCTGGTCACCGCCCGCAGCGACGACGCCGGGAAGGTGCGCGCCCTCGACCAGGGCGCCATCGACTACCTGCAGAAGCCGTTCTCGGAGCGGGAGCTGCGCGCCCGGGTGGAACGCACCCTGCGCCTGGTGCGCAGCCAGATCGCGCTCCGCGAGCTGGCCCAGACCGATCCTCTCACCAGCCTGGCCAACCTGCGCGCCTTCCGCGCCCGGCTCGACGACGAGGTCAAGCGGGCCCGCCGCTACCGGACCCCCCTCACCTGCGTCATGGCCGACCTGGACCAGCTCAAGCCCATCAACGACGAGCTGGGCCACGCGGCCGGGGACCGCGCCATCGCCCAGGTGGCGGCGGTGATCCGCGAGGAGCTGCGCGAGACCGACTTCGGCGCGCGCTACGGCGGCGACGAGTTCATCGTGTTGCTGCCGCACACCACCGCCGAGGAAGGCCGCGTGTTCGCCGAGCGCGTCTGCGCCCGCATCCGCGCCACCGAGCTGCTCATCGGGGATCGGCGCCTGCGCCTGGCCGCCTCCTTCGGCGTGGCCTGCCGCCCGGCCGACGCGGGCGACGCGCCCCCCGAGTCCCTGGTGCACGCCGCCGACACCGCCCTCTACGCAGCCAAGCGGGAAGGCCGCGCCCGCGTGGTGGTGGCCGCGCCCGACGAGATCAGGGCTTGATCTCCCCCACGGAAGGCTCCGGCACCTCGCCCTCGGCCCGGGTGCGCGCCTCGGCGGCGTAGCGGTTGAGCTTGTTGTAGAGCGTCTTCTCGCTGATCCCGAGGACCTCGGCGGTGCGCGCCTTGTTGCCGCCGTTCCGCTGCAGCGAGGCGAGGATGTACTCCTTCTCGACCTTGTCGATGGGGATCCCCAGCGGCAACGCGCAGGGTGGCGGCCTCCGGGCGGCTCGGCCTGCATGTCGGGCGGGAGGTGCTCCTCGCCGATGATCTCGCCGTCGACCAGGATCATGGCGCGCTCCACCGTGTTGCGGAGCTCGCGGATGTTGCCCGGCCAGGCGTAGCGCCTGCAGCAGCGCCATGGCGCTGGGCGCGAGCCCCTGCACCTGCTTGCCGGTCTCGGCGTTGTACTTCTCGAGGAAGTGCTGGACCAGCAGCGGGATGTCCTCGCGCCGCTCCTTGAGCGGCGGCAGGTCGATGGTGAAGACGTGCAGCCGGAAGTAGAGGTCCTCGCGGAAGCGGCCGCGCTTGATCTCCTCCTTCAGGTCGCGGTTGGTGGCGCAGATGACCCGGACGTCCACCTCCACCTCGGCGCGCCCGCCCAGGCGGCGGATGCGGTGCGTCCTCCAGGACGCGCAGGAACTTGGCCTGGAGCTCCAGGGGCAGCTCGCCGATCTCGTCCAGGAAGAGGGTGCCGTTCTGGGCCAGCTCGAAGTTGCCCAGCCGCCGCTGGTCGGCGCCGGTGAAGGCGCCCCGCTCGTAGCCGAACAGCTCGGACTCGATCAGGGTGGCCGGGATGGCGGAGCAGTTGAGCGCCAGGAACGGCTTCTCGCGGCGGGGCGACAGGTTGTGGATGGCCCGGGCCACCACCTCCTTGCCGGTGCCGCTCTCGCCGGTGATCACCACGCTGGCGTTGGAGGGGGCCACCTTCTTCACCAGCTCGAAGACCCGCTGCATGGCGGGGCCGGAGCCGATCATGTCGGTCCCCGGGGCCAGGGCGGCCAGGCGCCGGCGCAGCAGCTGCACCTCGCGCATGGTCTCCTTCTTCTCCAGCGCCCGCTCCATCACGATGCGCAGGCGCGGCACCTCGAGCGGCTTCTCGATGAAGTCGAACGCGCCCTCGCGGATGGCCTGGACCGCGGTCTGGATGGTCCCGCGGCCGGTGAGGAGGACCACCGGGCAGTCGGGCAGCTCGGCCCGCAGCGCGCGCAGCAGCCACAGCCCGTCCATGTTCGGCATCACCAGGTCGGTGAGGATCACGTCCGGGTGCCACTCGATGGCGCGCCGCAGCGCCTCGGTCCCGTCGCTGGCGGTCTGCACGTCGTAGCCCCAGCGCTGGGTGAGCTCGGCCAGCGCTTCGCGACTGTCGGCTTCGTCGTCGACGATGAGGACCCGGTATTTCATGTCCGCTCGATCCTGGGCAGCCGGAGCAGGAGGTGCTGGACCGCCTCCTCCCGTCGCTCGGTCAGTGCGGCGCCCAGCGCGACGGCGGCGGCCGCGACGACCTCCCTGTCATACCCCGACTCGCGCTCCCCATCACCCACGGCGTGGGACAGCCGCAAGATCGCCCGCCCGTCGTCGGTCTCGACGCCCGCCTCGACCCTGCCGCCGTCGGGCGTGGCGTTCATGGCGCCGGCCAGGAGCACCAGCACCAGGCGCCCCACCCGCGCCGGATCGCCGGCGGCCCGGATGGCGCCGCGCGGCGGCTCGGCCACCAGCTGGATGCGGCGGCGGCGCGCCTCGTGGGCGAAGAGCCCCGCCACGTCCGCGACCAGCGCGCCCAGCTCGATGTACCCGAGCGGCGCACCGGGGTCGGCCACGTCCAGGAAGCGCCGCACCACCTCGTTGACCCGCCCGATCTGCTCGCGCAGGGCTCCCAGGTGCGGCCCGGTGACGGATTCCCGCTCCTCCTCGCCGGAGAGCTTCTCGGACAGGATCGCCAGCTGCAGCGCCATGGCGTTGAGCGGGTTCTTGATGTCGTGGGCCACCCCGGCGATGACCCGCGAGAGCGCGCTCGAGCGCTCGCCGTGCTCGAGGCACTCCTGCAGGCGCGCCGTCTTGACCATCAGGAGCGCGCCCCCGGAGCCCGACACGCGCTGCAGCTCCAGCGCGCCCTCCCCGAGGTCGACCTGCACCAGATCGGGGCCCTCGCCTCCGAGCAGCGCCCGCAGCGCTGGGTTCGCCTCGGCCCGCGCCCTGAGCGCGCCGGTCGGGTCATGCGTCGGCAGGCTCAGGGCGGCAAGGAATCCGGGGTCGGCGACCACGACCGCGCCCGTCCGGTCGAGGAATGCAGCTCCGCTGGCGTAGGTGAGCATGATCCGTGTCTGGGCAGTCCGCCGCCTGAGATGCGTCGTGGTTCGTCTTTTTTCAAGGCGGATGCGAGGATAGCCTGCTTCTGCGGAGGAAGACGTGAGAGCGCCCGTGCGGAATCTCCTCGCTGTCCTGCTCCTAACCCTCGGGATCTCCTCGGGTTGCGCCAGCGCGCCCCGCGCCCGACCCACCCCCGCCCAGGCCGACCTGCCCGCCGCCGCGCCCTTCGGCGCCCGCGGCGGACCGATCGCCCCCACCCGCCCGCCGCCCGAGCCCATCCGCACGGACGGTCAGGTCACGCTGGGAGCGGTCGGGGACGTGCTCATGCACGGCGCCGTGAAGCAGAGCGCGGCCGTCCACGGCGCGGGCGCGGCAGACGCCGGATACTCCTGGCTCTTCGCCCCCATCGCCGACCTCCTTTCCCAGCCGGACCTGACGTTCGCCAACCTCGAGACCCCCATCGCCCCGCAGGCGTCGCGCGGAGCGCGCGCCTTCGTCTTCGATGCTCCCCCGGCCGTCATCTCGGCCCTGCAGCACGCCGGCATCCACCTCGTCTCGGTGGCCAACAACCACGCCTTCGACCAAGGCAGGGCGGGGTTCGAGGAGACCCTCCGCTCGCTCGACGCGGCGGGCATGGCCTATCTGGGCGCCGGTCGCGCCCCGCACCCCGCCGGCCCCGTCCGCATCGAGCGCAACGGCCTGAAGCTCGCGTTCCTGGGCTACAGCTACGGGTTCAACCAGGACGGCAACGCCTGCCCGGCGGCCAAGGCCGGCGCCCCGGCCTGCCTCCAGGCGGCGGAGATCGATCGCGCCTCCGTCCTCGACGAGGTGCGCGCCGCCGCAGCGGATGCCGACGCGGTGGTGGTCTCGCTGCACTGGGGGGTGGAGTACGAGCAGCAGCCGCGGGCGCAGGACGTCGAGCTGGCGCACCGCCTGGCCGACGCGGGCGCCCTGGTCGTCCTGGGCCACCATCCCCACGTGCTCCAGCCGCTCGAGCTCTACCGGCGGGCCGACGGGCGCATGGCCGTGATCGCCTACTCGCTGGGCAACTTCGTCTCGAACCAGTCCCGCAACTTCGTCCCGGGCGTCACACCGGATGCGGTGGCCGCCACCCGCGACGGCGTCCTGCTGCGCGTGTCCCTGGCGCGGCGCGACTACGGCCGCGGCGTGGTGCGGGTCGAGGTGGCCGGCGCCGACTTCCTCCCGCTCTGGACCGAGAACGACACCGCCGAGATCGACGCCCGCAAGGAGCCGGGCCGCCGCCCGGCCATCCGGGTGGTGGCGGACGACCGCGCGCTGGCGGCGGTGCGGGCGGAGCTGGAGCAGATGCCCGATCCCCTCCCGCCGGACCAGGTCGAGCGCTGGGTGCGGCTCCGCCAGCGCGAGGCGCTGCTCGTGTCGCGGCGGACCGCGGTCGCGAACCTGCTGGGGGAGGACCTGCTCCGGGTGCTCCGCCCCGAGGAGCTCACCGCCGCCGCGGCGTCCCAGCCGGCGCAGCCCCCGCCTTAGCCCTTCGACGTGGTGACGGTGTGGGGCGCGCCCGTGTCGCTGGGCTGGACGTCCGGCCGGGCCGGCACCTTCAGCTCGACCAGCTCGATCCCGAGCCGCTGCGCGAACTCGAAGATGCGGGCGTCGCGATAGAACTCTCCGAACACGATGCGCCGGCAGCCGGCGTTGGCCACCAGCTTGAAGCAGGGCCAGCACGGCGAGGCGGTCGTGTAGATGGTCGCCCCGTCGATGGCGACCCCGTTCTTGGCCGCCTGGATGATGGCGTTCGCCTCGGCGTGCACCGTGGCCACGCAGTGGCCGTCCTCCATCATGTGGCCGACCTCGCTGCAGTGCGGGAGTCCGCGGATCGACCCGTTGTAGCCGGTGGAGAGGATGGTCTTGTCCCGCACCAGCACCGCACCCACGTGCTTGCGGTCGCAGGTGGCCCGCGTGGCGGCCACCCGGGCGATGTTCATGAAGTATTCGTCCCAGCTCACGCGCTCGGTCATGGAGAAATGCTACCCGATCGGCCCGACGTCCCCGGCCGCCCGCGTGATGATAATGGGGTCGTGCTCCGCCTCCCCTCGCTCGCGGCCGGGATCCTGCTGGCCATCGCGTCGAACGGATCCGCGGACGATCCCCCGGCCCCCTCGCCGCCCGGCGCGCTCCCGGCCGGGCCGCAGGCCTCCGCGCCCGCGCAGGGCGCGCCCGGCACCCTGGCCATCGTCGACGGCGTGGTCCGGACGGTCGACCTGGCCGGCCACCGCGTCACCCTGGACGTGAACGGCGCGCCGCTCGTCCTGGGCGTCGACCGGAACACGCTGGTCTACCTCCCCACCGGCCTCTCGACGGTGTTCGACCTCAGGCCGGGGGAGGTCGTGCGGGCCGGTCGCAACGATCGCTTCGTGGCCTACTGGGTCCAGGTGCGCTCCGCGCCCGCCGCGGGGACCACCCCGTCGACGCCCGGCCAGGGCACCGGTCCGGGCGGCGGCGCGCCGGCCCCCGCGGAGTCGCCCGCGGCGCCGGCGCCATCCACCCCGACCGGCGGCGTCCCCTCCGCCTCCTCGCCCGGACCGGGGTGAACGCTCAGGCGTTTCCTTCGTAGCGGCGGCGCATCAGGAACAGGATCGCGTCCTGCGCGCAGCTCTGGCAGTAGCCGTAGCGCTCGCGCAGGTTGCCCAGCGTCGCCTCCACCTGCCGGCGCGCCTTCTCGTCCAGCCCGGCGCGGTCGTCGGCGAGATAGCGGAGCAGGTGCTCCTTGGAGCGGTGGAGCTGCCGCTTGCGCTCCTCGTAGGTGTGATCGCGCAGCCGGCGGAACAGGTCCGGAAAGATGGCGCCGTAGTCGATCTCGGCCGCGTCGGGGTGATCGAGCCGGTACGCCCCCACCGCCGAGATGAGCCCGCGCCGGAAGGTGCCGCGATCCTCGCCGGAGGGCATGACGATGCGCTCCATCTCGATCATGCGGCCCTCGTCGGGCGGCGCCATCTCGCCGGTGACCCGGTTCTGGACCCGCTCCCCCTTGACCCAGGAGGACACCGTCATCACGTAGCGCTGGAACAGCTCGAGATACTGCGCCTCCGAGACCAGACCCATCGAGTCGCGGATCTCCTCGTCCAGGCGATCCAGCACCTCGGCCTCGACCACGCGCACGTACTCCTCGTGATCGTGGTACCCCTCCACCACCTCCTGCTGCAGGAAGTCGTGCACGCTCTTGTCGCGGCACAGCCCGGTCAGCTCCTCCAGGACCGCCCGCGGGGTGAGGCAGGTCGTGCTGGGCGCCTGGGCGGCGTTGAGGAGCGCGGTCATGAGCTCGCGCGCCGAGGCGCCGATGCGCCCCTCGTAGTTGGGATAGACGTCGGACTCGTGGAAGAGGTCCGGAGCGTGCTTGCGGAGCACCTTGGCCTGCGCCAGCGCCAGCCGGTCGGGGGCAGCCCCGCGATCGTAGAGCCGCAGCTTGTCGAGCGGCGTCAGCTCGTCGACCAGGTCCCGCACCTCGCCCTGGTACCTGTCCGGCAGCGGCCGCTTGAGCCGGGTGAGCACCGCCCAGATGGCGGCCACCTCGGTGGCGTGCGGGGCCACGTGCTTCCCCACCGCCGCCGCGGTGATCTGCTGGTCGTAGATCTCCGCGCTCCACCGAGGCGCGCCGCAGGTACGGCACCCGGATCAGCTCCAGCCGCCCCCGGAACGAGCCGAACTCCGGGATCTCCTTGAACGCCGCCAGCTGCTTCTCGTTGGCGCTGGCGATGAGCACCAGGTCGAGCTGCAGCAGGAAGTGCTCGAGCGGAACGCGCGCCGTCTCGCTCGTGCCCAGCAGGTACTTGAACGCCTCCAGCGGCCGCTTGAGCAGGTCGGAGTACTCGATCAGCCCGCGGTTGGCCGACACCAGCGGCCCGTGCGGCTCGAGCAGGGTCAGGGCGTTCAGCGCCGGGGGAAGCGAGGCCAGGCTCTTGTCGGCGGTGACCTGGCGGAAGCCGGCGTCGACGGAGATCTGCGGCTCGACCGTGACCGCCGCCTGCTGGTAGCGGGCCGAGACGTAGAAGCGCTCCACCTGCACGTGCCGCAGCACCTTGAGCCAGTCCCCGCGATACGCGCCCAGCAGCGCATCGTGGATGCGCCGGCAGTAATGGCAGAGATCGCCCTCGGTGAGGGCGTCCGCCAGCACGAAGTCGGCCTCGCCGGCGCCCTCGCGGGCGGTGGGGCGGCAGTGCTCCTCGAGCAGCCGCCGCCGCGCGTCCCGCGGCAGGAGCAGCAGCGGGTGGTCCTTCATCGGGCAGGACAGCCGCGCGTCCAGCGTCTCGCCGTCGAGGTGGGCGAAGGAGGCGGGGTCGCCCTCGCCGCCGTCTCGCGAGCCGAACCCCAGCCCGCCGCCGCGGAGCCGCCGCTCGCTGGGGAAGACCCAGTGGAAACGGTAGACCGCCCCATCCGGCGTACGCGAGTAGGCCTCGGTGGCGCGGATCAGCGCCGAGACGATGGAGGACTTGGCCGAGCCGTTGGGCCCGTGGAGCAGGATGAGCTTGTTCACCCTCCCCGACCGCACGAAGCCCACCAGCGCCCGGTAGATGGCCGCCTGCACATCCTCGTGCCCGGCCACCCGCCGGGCGCGCGCCTCGGGGTCGAAGCCCAGGTCGAAGAGCAGCCAGCGCCGGACCCGCCCCACCGGCGTGTCGCGCTCCTCGACGCCGAAGTGGTCCATCATGTCCCGCAGGTACTGGGCCGCGCCGCGCGCATGACGCCGGGGCGCCTCCAGGAAGGCGTCCAGGTACTCCTCGAACGAGAGGATGGAACGGTTCTCGGCGAACGCGTTCTTGACGCCGGTCCCGAGGCCGGAGAGGAGCTTGCGGGCTTCCATGGGGGTGGCACCTCCCGATGCGGTCCTAACGGTGCCATGGAGTGGCCGCCCTGCCAACGACCGGCCAGGCGTCCGCCGGCGGCCGTCGCCGCCTCCAAGGTCAGCCCCCGGCGGGCGGACAGGTGGCCGCCTTCTCCACCTGGGGCGGAACCCGTAGTACCCTCGCGGCGCATGGAGAAGCTTCCGCCCGACACCATCATCGGGATCGACCTGGGCACCACCAACTCGTGCGGTGCCGTGGCCTACGAGAGCGGGCAGGTGAAGCTCATCCCGTACAAGGGGGGCGACTACACCATCCCCTCGATCTTCGCCATCGACGACAAGGGCAACGAGCTCATCGGCCACGAGGCCAAGCGCCAGTGGCAGCTCAACCCCAAGAACACCCTCTACGCCACCAAGCGGCTGATCGGCCGCGCCGCCCAAGGACGACGTGGTCGAGACCATGCAGCACTCGGTGCAGTACCAGGTTGCACCCCGGGTCGCAGAACGACGTCGAGCTCGACTGCCACGGCCGCTCCTTCCACGTCCCGGAGATCAGCGCCAAGATCCTCGGCCAAGATCCGCGACGTGGCCTCCGACTACCTGGGCTTCCAGGTGACCCGCGCGGTGGTGACGGTCCCGGCCTACTTCACCGACCGCCAGCGCCAGGCGGTCAAGGAGGCCGGGCACGCTGGTCGGACCTGGAGGTGGTGCGCATCATCAACGAGCCGACCGCCGCGGCGCTGGCCTACGGCCTGGGGAAGAAGCTCAACGAGCGCGTCCTGGTCTACGACCTCGGCGGCGGCACCTTCGACGTCTCCATCATCGAGATCCGCGACCGCGTCTTCGAGGTGAAGGCCACCGGGGGCGACATCTTCCTGGGCGGCATCGACTTCGACAACGCGATGATCACCCACGTGCTCGACGACTTCCGGAACAAGCACGGGATCGACCTGTCCTCCGATCCCGGTGGCCATGCAGCGGATCAAGGACCTGGCGGAGCGGACCAAGATCGACCTGTCGGCGCGCACCGAGGCGCCCTTCTCGATCCCGTTCATCACCATGACCCCCCAGGGCCAGCCGCTCAACATGGACGTCAAGTTCGACCGCAAGCTGCTCGAGTCGCTGACCCACGAGATGGTGGACCGCTCGCTCAAGATCATGGGCGCGGTCATGGTGGACGCCGGCGTCACCGCCAAGGACATCGACGAGATCATGCTGGTGGGCGGCCAGACGCGGATGCCCTCCATCCAGGACCGGCTCACCAAGTTCTTCGGGAAGCCGCCGTCCAAGGGCGTCCACCCCGACGAGGCGGTCGCCATCGGGGCGGCGCTGTACGGCTGGTCCCTGCAGGACAACTCGGATCTCAAGATCCAGCTGCTGGACGTGATCCCCATGGGCATCGGCATCGAGCAGGCCGGCGGGATCATGCACACCGTCTTCCCGCGCAACGCCGCCATCCCCAACGCCAAGACCATCGCCGCCACCAACTCGCTGGACGGCCAGACCGAGCTCGTGGTCCGGATCTTCCAGGGCGATCACGCCCAGACGGCGAACAACGAGCCGCTGGGCGAGTTCACGTTCAGCGGCGTCCGGCCCGGCCGCCCCGGCGAGGTGAAGCTGGAGATCCTCTTCGAGGTCAACGTGGAGGGGATCCTGACCATGAGCGCGCGCGATCTGAACACGGGCCGGCAGATGAGGACCACGGTTCGGGTGACCTCTTCCTGAGCTCCCGTTCGCCGGAACGTGAACGGCCCGCGGGGTCCGCGGGCCGTCGTCGATGCGATCCATCGCGCCGGCGGGGCTAGCGCCTCCGCTCGCCGCGGCCGGGCGCCTCGACCGCGCCACGTCCGCCGCCGCCCTGGGCCCTGGGCTGGGCCGCGGCCGGGGGTGGCCCGCGGAACTCCGTGCGCGGGCTGGCGCTGCCCTCGCCCTGGAGCTGGGGACGGCCGGGCGCCGGCGTCGCGCGGATCTCGGGGCGGGCCGGCGTCGGCGCCCCGTGGAAGTCGGGGCGTGCCGGGGTGGGCGTGCCGCGGAGCTCCGAGCGAGGGGACGGGGTCACGGCATGAGGCGTCCAGGCCCGCTCCCCGCGATTCCGCGCGCCTTCGGGCGCGGCCGGCCCCGGACCGGGCGAGGTCCGGGGAACGGCGCGGCCATCGTCGCCGCGGACTGCGGGAGCGGGCGTGGAGGCGTTGGGCCGCTCGACGCCGCGCGGGCCGGGGCCCGTGCGCACGTCCGGGCGGCCGGAGGGCGCGCCGGGGACCGGCTCGGCGCTGCGCGGGCCGCGGACCTCGGGGCGCTGGAAGGCGCCGGGAGCGGACCTCGGGGCGCCAGCGTTACCGCGCACCTCGGGGCGGTAGATGGCGACCTCGCCCGGCCGGACGCGAGCGGCCCCGGGGCTCGGCGCCGCCACCACCCGGACCGGCGTCACCGGCCTGCCGATGCGCTGCTCGATGGCGCGGCGCGGCGGGCCACCCCACACCGGCGCGGCCACCGGGCGGCCCGGGGCGGAGCGGACGCCCGGGCGCGCGGGCGCCGGGGCGGTGGCGTAGAAGAACCGCCGCGAGTACGTGGGCGCGTACGCCACCCGGTAGACCGGGACGGCGACGAAGCTGTTGCAGGGGACGAACGTCCACCAGGTGTCGACGAAGGGCGTCACCGAGACGTAGACCGAGACGCCGGGGGCCAGCGGAGCCCAGCCGACCACGTCACCCGAGAAGCGCCAGGACACCCAGGCCGGCGCCCACTGGTATCCCGGCACCCAGACCCAGCTGTAATACGGGTCGTGGGCCCAGCGCCCGTAGTGGTAGGCCGCCCATCCCCACGGCTCGTCGGACACCCACAGCCAGCCCTCGTTCGTCCACTCCCAGCGCCCGTAGAAGTACGGGCGCCAGCCGGCGGCGACGTGCGGGCGCCAGACGCGGCCGTAGCTGCCGGCCACGACCCATTCCCCGTACGGGGAGAGGGCGCCGTGGAAGGTGTCGAAGTCCACCGACACCGCCGCGTCCACGTCCACGGAGACGGGGTAGTCGTCCGGCGGAGGGGACTCGTCCCGCCATTCGTCGGAGTAGTCCTCCTCCCACTCATTGGCGCGGGCGACGACGGCCGGGGTGATCACGGCGGCGATGGCGAGCAGCGTGGTGATTCGGCGCAGCATGGTGTCTCCTTGCGGGTTCCGGCCGCCGGGAGGCGACTGACGGCGTCACCTCATGGGCGGGACGTCCCGCCACTCGACACGATTCAAAGCATAACGTGTGCCTCGCGGATTTCAGCTGCAGTTCCGGGTAATTGTACTCGCAACAGCCCGGTGGGGCCGGCACACTGTGCCCGGCGTTCACCGGCCCCGGACGGCCCCCCTTCGGCCGAGCGGGCGCTCCCGCTCGCCCGGGAAGGTGGGGCGGGGCCAACCTGCCGCTAGGCCAGCTTCTTCTCCTTCTCGAAGGAGAGCAGGGGCGGTTCCTTGTTCAGGATCACGCCCTCGGTGATCTTGCACTCCTTCACGCCTTCCCGGTACGGCACGTCGTACATGATGTCGAGCATCGCCTGCTCGAGGATGGCGCGCAGCCCGCGGGCCCCCGACTTCCGGCGCATGGCCTCGCGCGCGGTGGCGCGCAGGGCCTCCTTGGTGAACGAGAGCTTCACCTTCTCCAGGTCGAAGAGCTTCACGTACTGCTTGGTGAGCGCGTTCTTCGGCTGGGTGAGGATGGTGACGAGGTCGTCCTCGGAGAGATCGGCCAGGGTGGCGATGATGGGCAGGCGCCCCACGAACTCCGGGATCATCCCGTACTTGACCAGGTCGGAGGGCTCCACTCGCGCCAGCAGCTCCCCCAGGCTCGCCTCCTCCTTGCGCTCGATCTTGGCCCCGAATCCGAGCCCCTTCACCCCCACGCGCCGCCGGATCACCTGCTCCAGCCCGGTGAAGGCGCCGCCCACGATGAAGAGGACGTTCGAGGTGTCGACCTGGATGTACTCCTGCTGGTTGTACTTCTTGCCCCCGCGCGGCGTGACGTTGGCCCGGGTGCCCTCGATGATCTTGAGCAGCGCCTGCTGCACGCCCTCCCCGCCCACGTCGCGGGTGGGGCTGGGCTGGTCGCCCTTGCGGGCGATCTTGTCGATCTCGTCGATGTAGACGATCCCGCGAGCCGCCTTCTCCACGTCGTAGTCGGCGTTGTGGAGCAGGTTCTGGATGATGTTCTCGACGTCCTCGCCCACGTAGCCGGCCTCGGTCAGGCTGGTGGCGTCGGCGATGGTGAACGGGACGTTCAGGAAGCGCGCCAGCGACTGCGCCAGGAGCGTCTTGCCGGAGCCGGTGGGGCCGGCCAGGAGGATGTTCGACTTCTGGAGCTCGACCTCCTCGGGGCCGGGTCGGCTCTGGCCCGGTCGCTGTGGGCGCGGAGGCTTGCGGGAGTAGACGCGCTTGTAGTGATTGTAGACCGCGACCGACAGGACCTTCTTGGCCTTGTCCTGCCCGACCACGTAGTCGTCGAGGAAGCTCTTGATCTCGGCCGGAGTGGGCAGCGAGACCGCCGGGCGTCCCTCGTCTCGCTCCGACTCCTCCGCGATGATGTCGTTGCAGAGCCGGATGCACTCGTCGCAGATGTAGACGGTCGGCCCGGCGATCAGCTTGCGCACCTCGCGCTGCCCCTTGCCGCAGAAGGAGCAGGAGAGGTTCCCGCCGTGATGGTGCTCTTTCCGACTCAAGCGCACTCCCTCGTCGAGCTTGGATCTTACATCAAAAGGGCCTGAGTCCCCATTGCAGGGCCCGCTCGGAATATAGCCAGGCCGCCGCGGGACCGCCCCACTTCATTCCGGCGGCCGGACCGGGTCAATCCCACGCCGGTGCGTCCCAGGTGCGTCCCAGGCTCCCCGGCATGTCCTGAGCCTGGCCAAGGGCCGGCCGGCGAGGCTAGCCCTCCAGCAGAGATTCGATCTCCCCCGCCAGGTCCGCCGCCCGCCGCGCCACGGCCCGCGGAATGGACGCTTCTTCCGTACAGGCCTGCGCCAGGCGCTGCGCCGCGGCGGCGATCCGCGAGAGCCGGACGGCCTCCGCCCTGGCCGGTGGACGCGGCGGGGGGCCGTACTTCTCGGTCAGCTTGCGGTTCATCGCCGCCACCGTAGGGGGGCGCTCCAGCACCTCGTCCCGGAGATCCCGCCACCCTCCCTCGGGGAGGCGCCCGGCCGCCTCGGCCCGCGACAGCACCTCGATGACCTCGAACGGTGGGGCGCGCGACTCGCCCCGGGCCCGGGCCAATTCGGGCTCGTGTCGCTCCAGGAATCCGTAGCTCCGGGTGAGCTTGTCGGCGGTGGCGCTGCGGATGAACAGCTCGCGGCTGCAGTACCGCTCGAAGCTGGGATGGCCCCACCCGCGCCAAAGCTCCTTGCGCCGGGCCTCGGCCAGGAGCCGCCCGAACTCGATCCAGGCGGCCTTGAAGCGCTGCGCCCCCTCGAGGATGCGGCGGCGCATCGAGCCCTCGGGGAGGTCCTCGGCGCGCGCCGCCAGCTTCTCGGCCGTGGTGGTCGTCATCGTCCGATCGAGAAGGCCAGCTGGACCGTCGGCCTCTGCCCGGGGAAGGGATTGAAGCGCCAGGCTTCCAGCGCACGCAGCAGGCACTGGCGCAGCGGCCCCTCCTTGAAGCGGGGCTCGTCGATCCACAGCGCCGCCACCTTGCCGTCGTTGCCGATGGCGAACTCGAGGGGCACCTGGCCGCGGAAATCGGCCGAGCGCGCCGCCTCCTCCCGGAAGCACGGCGCGAGCGTGTGCTGCTCCCGGTTCACCATCGTCTGGATCCGGCCCACGTTGAAGTGGGCCGCCACCATCTCGTCGCCGGCCTCGACCGCGCTGGCGGCGCGGGTGGCGGAACCGCGGGGGGCCGGCCGGGCGGGCTTCTCGGTCCGCGGCGGGCGGGCCGCGTCCCCCGGCTCGAGCGCGACCTCGATCTCCACGTCCTCATCGGAGCGCCGTGCACTTCCGGTGACGACCCTGGCCGAGGCGATGCGGATCCCCTCGCCGAAGTCCTCCAGCAACGGGCTGACCCGCCCCCGCCCGGGCGCGAGCAGGTAGGCGGCCAGGCCGGCGCCGGCCACCCCCGCCACCGCCAGCCCCAGCACCAAGACGGTGTTGCGCCGGCGCTTGCGCTGGACCAGCAGGCGCGCCCCAGTCACCTCCCGCTCCACCCGCAGCGCCGCCTCGGCCTTGCGCGCATGGAGGCGGAAGATGGGCACCTCGCCCACCGGAGCCCAGTTCCCGCCGTCCGAGGACACCGGGGTGCCAGCGTCGATCTCGCCGCGGTACAGCTGGGCGGCCAGGTGCCGCGAGTCGAACGGCCCGAACACCTCGCCGTGGCGGCGATACAGCCACTCGCCGCCCTTCAGGGCGGGATCGTCCGGGAGCTCCGAGTCGTCGAGAGAATGCGCCATGGATGCGAACGAGCGACCGTGCTGAACTTAGCACGACGGCATGGAGCGACGCTTCTACGCGATGAGGCTCTGGTACGACGGGGGGCGATTCCGCGGCTTTCAGCGGCAACCCGGCCTCCCCTCGGTCGAGCAGGCGCTGCAGGAGGCGCTGCGCCAGGCGGGGGTCCGCGCGCACATCTTCGCCGCCGCCCGCACGGACGCCGGCGTGCACGCACTGTCGCAGGTGGTGAGCTTCGCGGTCCGGGCTGCGCTGGAGCCCGAGGCGCTGCGCCGCGCCGTGAATGCGGCCCTGCCCGAGGGGATCGCGGTGGTGGAGGTCCGGGCGGCCGGGAAGGGCTTTCATGCGCGGGCGTCGGCGCTCTCTCGCACCTACGTGTACCTGGTGGGCACCGACCTGTCCGAGGGGCTCGCCCCGTACGCATGGTGCCTCCCCGATGCCCGGGCCTTCCCCTCGCTGGCGGTGCAGCTGCCGGATCCTTCCGCGATCCGGGCGGCGCTCGCGCCGGCGGTGGGGACGCACGACTTCGCCGGCTTCGCCCGCGGCGGCGCGAGCGGGAGCACGCGCCGGACGCTCCTGCGCGCCGAGGTCCACTCGGCGAGCTGGGCTCCGCTTCATGCGGTGGTGCTGGAGGGGACGGGATTCGTCCGCGCCATGGTGCGCCACCTGGTCGGCACCGCCGTGGCGGCGGGGCTCGGGCTCGTGCCTCCGTCGCGCGTCGCCGAGATCCTGGCGGCGCGCGGGCGATATCGCGGCGTGCGTGCGCCCGGCCAGGGGCTCACGCTCGCCGCGGTCGCCTACCCATCTTGCTGGGGGGCCGGATGAGACTCGGCCCCCCAGGCCCCCGGTTCGCTCCGGCCCAACCTCATCCGGCCGGGCCTCCGCTCGCTGCTGCCGGAGGGGCCCCGTCCGACCACGATTCCGCACCCGCCGCGGCGGGAACCTCGGCGCTGGCGGCCGGGGCGGGGCGGGCCTGGCAGGGCTCACATCGCGCTCCCGCCCTGCTCGGCCGTCTGGACCTGGGCGTACTTCGCGAGCAGGTCGGCCACGGCCTCGCGGAGGTAGTCGGACTGCCGGACCCGCGTCCGGCGGGCGAGGTTCCGAAGCTCGGTCGCGAGGGAGGGCGGAAGGCGCACGAGCATGGGTTCGAGGCGCGCGCTGGAACCCGAAGGGGTGGATGCCATCTGGTTGGTCTCGCCGATTCCGATGGCGTGCATGTAGGCTCCCGGCTACATAGGATGACTTACACCCACACGCTACCACCCGATACCCTGGGCGCAAGAAAGCGACCGGTGATTTCGAGCGTCAGAAGCGGAGCTGCGCCCCGGCGGAGGCCGTGAAGGATGCGATGCGCGCCCCGCCGAAGGCGGTCGCGAACCCGCCGTTCACGAACACGCCGCCCGAGCGCGAGAGATCGTAGGCCAGGCCGATGGTGACGAGCGGGCCGATGGCGAGGCGAGACGACACCGGTGCCCACAGGCCGAGCTCGAAGAACGTCTTCCACTGCTCGGTCCCGAAGTAGTTGCGATAGCGCGCGTCGAAAGCCAGCCGGATCTTCTCGCGCGAGGGGTCGCTCCAGGAGAACGCCGTCTGCACCCCCAGGAACAGCTCGTTCCCCTCCCCCAGCACGTCGGTGCCGTAGGCGAGGCGCAGGCCGGGGCGCCAGGACGAGTGCGTCGCGTGCCCGGACACGGCCACGACGTCGAAGGCCAGCATGGGCTCGACCAGCACGCCCTGCTCGTCCCGGTGGTCGTAGCGCGGCTCCAGCGCCAGGCCGAAGGCCGGCGCCAGCGCGGCCGCGAGCGCAGCCGCCGCACGCAGCGGCGCTCGACCCGCCCTCACGAGCTCACCACCGGCAGCGAGATGCCGGCCAGGGCGTTCATCCTCCCGGACCGGAACGGCTCGAGATTGAGCACCGCCAGCTTGAACCCGGCCCCCTTCACCGCGGCCACCAGCGCCGCGCGGTGCGCGAACGCCTCCTCGATCTCGGCCTCGGCCACCTCGATCCGCCCGATGTCGCCGTGGTGGCGGACGCGCAGGTCCCGCAGTCCCAGCGCCCGCAGCGCGGCCTCGGCGCGCTCGACCTGGGCCAGCCGCTCCGGGGTCACCGGCGTGCCGTACGGGATTCGCGAGGCCAGGCAGGCCATCTGCGGCTTCTCCCAGGTGGGCAGCCCGTAGGCCGCACTCCAGGCCCGCACCTCCATCTTCGAGAGCCCCGCCTCGGCCAGCGGCGACCGCACCTGCCGCTCGCGCGCCGCCTGGTGGCCGGGCCGGTGATCGGCCCGATCGTCGGCGTTGAAGCCGTCGAGGATGGCTGCCAGCCCCTCGCGCCGCGCCACGTCCTGGCACAGCCGGTACAGCTCCGACTTGCAGTGGTAGCAGCGGTCGGTTGCCGTTGGCGACGTAGCGCGGGTCCTCCTGCTCCCGGCTCTCCACCTCCAGGTGACGGATGCCGACCCGGGCCGCCAGCGCGCGCGCCTCCTCGCGCTCGGCCGCCGGCACCGCCGGCGAGTGCGCGGTGAGCGCCACGGCGCGATCTCCCAGCACCTCGCGCGCCACGGCCATCACCAACGTCGAGTCGACCCCGGCCGAGAAGGCCACGAGCGCGCTCCGGCACGAGGCGATCGACTCGCGGAGCCGGGACAGCTTCGGCTCGCGAGGATTGTCGCACCACTTCCAGCTCGGTTGGGCTCATGACGGCCCCGGATATAGCCACAGTCGGCCGCGGCGCGCTACCCGCCCGTGAACGCCTGCGCCCGAGCCGGGCTCGAGACCGTCGAGGGGTTCGAGGCGCCCCTGCTACCTTCGCCGCTTGGCCGCCTTCGCGCCGCGAAGGTTGGCCTTGCGAGGCGCCTTCCGCGCCGCGGCCCGGGCCCGGTCGCGCCGTGCGCCGCCGCGCGCCGACGCCGCCGGCCGGTTCCGCCGCGGGCGCAACCCGCCCGTCAGGCGCGCGAACTCCACCGGCGCGATGTAGCGGGAGTCGACCATGGCCTGGTAGATGTGCCGGACGGACTCTTCCACCGAGAGCTGGTCGGTGTGCACCGTCACCTCGGCGTGGACCGGTGGCTCGTAGGGCACGTCCACGCCCGGAACGTTCTTGATCTCCCCCGCCAGCGCGCGCTTGTAGAGGCCGCCCACGTCGCGCTTCTGCAGCTCCTCCATCCCGCAGTCCACGAACACCTCGAGGAAGCGCCGCACCTCGTGCCGGAGCGCCTCGCGGGCATCGCGGTACGGCGACAGCACCGCGCAGACCGCCACCCCGCCGGCGTGCATCACCGCGCGGGCCACGAACCCGAGCCGCGCCACCGCGCGGGCATGGTCTTCCTTGGTCGTGCCAATCCCCTCCAGGAGCAGCCGGCCCGGCCCGTCCTCGTCGAGAAGCTCGACCGCACGTCCGATGACGGTCAGCCTCGAGGCGAGCAGGTTCGCGAGCGTGGTCTTGCCCGCCCGGTTCATTCCGGTGAGCCAGACGATGAACCCCGGTTGAGGATGGTTGTCCATGCAGTCCTCCGGTCGGGCCCGGCGCTCCCCCTTCCCCCGCACGGCCGGGACATCGACGCTTGGTCTACCAGTATACACCGCACGACCAGGTTGTCGCACCCGGAACCGGACCCGGAAGACGCCCCGAATCCACTCACTTGCGCCCGCGGAGCGGTCCCCGCTTCTCGCTGCGCGATCGATCGCGTTGAGCCCGGCCGCTCGCCCTTCGACAAGCTCCTGGCGAGTCGGGTCGAGATTTCCGTTCGTGGTGAGCCCGTCGAACCACGAACCGACGGGATCAGCACATCCGGGCAGCGCCATCAGACCGTGAACGGTGCGCGCCGCCGCATCACCTCGGCGTACCCGCCGTCGATCCAGCGATAGGCCCGCAGCTCGGCGGCCCTCCCCGCCTCCAGCCCGATGACCCAGAGCTCCACCCCGGGCAGGATCGGTCCACCCTGCATCGTCAAGTCCGCGAGATCACGGGCCGAGAGCGCAGCTCCCCCGAACGGGTGTGAGTGGTACAGCGCCGCCACCCCGCACCGCTCCCGCTCGACGCGCCGGAGCACCGCCAGCACGTCGCCAGGGTCGATCCGGAAGGCGCGGCCGGGATCCTCCGCCGCGTTCCGGAGCGCCACGATCTCCGGTTGACCGCCGGCGCCGCCCAGCACGAACCCGCAGACCTCGCGCGCCGGGTCCGACTCGACGATGGCGACGAGCTTCGCCACCACCGCATCGAGCGGGTGCGCGCCCCCGTTCACGGTCCGTCACCTCCCCCGCAGACGCAACCGGCGAGGCGGACCGTGGGCCGCGACGCCAGGAGCCCGCGCACCACCTCGATGCGCCGGCCGACGACCTCGGCCGGCGCCGCCATCGCCAGCACCAGCTCGGCCGCCGCCAGGCAGCCCAGGACGGCGCCGCTGCCGGCCTGGGTGGCCCGGCCGGCCGACATGGTCGAGCGGGCGCAGGCATAGCAGGGCGCGCCGGGTGGGATGGCGACCACCGAGCCGGCGTCCCCGTCGGGCTCGAGCACAACGTGCGGGACCCCCGCGCGCCGGGCCTGCTCGGCCGCGACCAGCGCCTCGGCGATGGTGGGCGTGCACACGAGCGTGGCGGTGGGAACGCCGCCGGTCGGGTAGCGCTCGACGCGGGCGAAGCGCGACAGCGCCGAGAGCCTGGCCACCGCCGCCCCCGCCCGCGAGGTCCCGGCTGCTCCGGGCGGAAGGAGCCAACCGCCCTCGTCGCCCGGACCGGCGTCCTCCGGGTCGTCGACCCAGATGCGGCCCACCCCGGCCTGCACCAGGGCCACCAGCGCCGGGCCGGCGGGCTTGCCGGCCCCGACCACGCGGACCCGCGCCGCGGCCAGCCACTCCTGGCCTTCCGCCATGCCTGGCACCAGGAGCTGTCGCGCTTGCCGCGCCCGCTCGTCGCCGCTCAGCGGCATGGGCCACCTCCGGCGATGGCCGGGACCAGGGTGAGCTCGTCGCCCTCGCGGACGGGCGTCTCGATGCCGGAGAGGCCCCGCACGTCCTCGTCGTTCAGGAAGAGCGTCAGGTATCTGCGCGGACGGCCCTCCGCGTCCAGCAGGCGCTCGGCCAGCGCCGGGTGCGCCCGCTCCAGCGCCCGCAGCACCTCGCCCACCGTCCGCCCCTCCCCGCGCGCCTCGGAGCGTCCGCCGGCCAGCGGGCGCAGGACGGCGGGGAGCCGGATGCGGACGGTGGCGCTCCGGCCGGTCACGGAACCTCCGCGGAGGACGAGGCGGTGCCCGGCTCGAGCGCCTGCGCACCGTTGCAGGCGGGGCAGTCGGCCCTCCGCGGCACGGACACCACCCGGGCCCGCGCCGAGCGGGCGTCGTAGACGAAGAGCCTGCCCTCGTAGGAGCCGTGCTCGGCCGTGAGCAGCCGCAGCGCCTCCGCCCCCATGAGCGCGCCGGCCAGCATCGCCACCGGACCCAGCACGCCCGCGTCGCGGCCCGACGGAACCACCCCGGCCGGCGGCGGCGCCTCGAACAGGCAGCGCAAGCACCCGCCCCACCCGCCCGGACGGACGGTGACGATCTGGGCGGTGGTCCGGAGCACGCCGCCGGCCACCAGCGGCACGCCGGCGCGCAGGGCCGCGTCCCCGGCCAGGAACTGTGCACCCAGGTCCGCCATCCCGGCCAGCGCCACCGAGGCCCCGCGCAGAAGCTCCAGCACGTTGGCGGCGGTGATGGGGACCTCGTGCACGACCACCTGCACCCCGGGGAGGAGCGCCCGCAGCCGCGCGGCCGCGGCCCCCGCCCTGACCGCGCCCAGGTCCGCCTCGGCGAGCAGCGCCGACGCGCCCAGGTCCGCCGGTTCGACCGGATCGCCATCCACCAGGACCAGCCGCGCCACGCCCGCCGACGCCAGGGTGAGCGCTGCCGACGCGCCCAGGGCGCCGGCTCCGAGGACGACCGCGCTGCCTTCCATGGCCATCTATCTTCTACCCAGCAACCGCCCGAAGAGCCCGCCCCGGCGAGGCGCTTCCGGCGCCCCGGCGCGCCCGGCCGGGTGCGCGTCCAGCGGCCGGGAGCCCTTGGGGGCGGTGGGCGGCTCGGGGAGCTGTAGCTTGGCGCGGAGCGATTCGGGCGTGTCCACGGTCGCGAACTGGACCTCGGTGATCTTGCCGCCGGCGAGCTCCCGGGCCGTGACGGTGAGGATCCCCTCCGCGCCGAGCGCGAACTCGACCGCGACCCGGATGGCGCCGCGCGGGCGCGGCGGAAGCCCCGGAACGCGCACCGTGCCCAGGTACTCGCACTCGGTCACACGGGGCGAGTCGCCCTGGAAGACCTGCAGCTCGAGCTCGGTCTGGTTGTCCCGGGTGGTGGCGTGCTCGTAGGCCTTCCGGGCGGGGAGCTTGGTGTTGCGCGGGAGCACCGGGGCCATGCGGCCTCCGGGCAGGCCGATGCCGATCCCCATGGCCAGCACGTCGATGAGCACCACCGAGTCGATACGGGTGGCCGAGTCCGCCAGCAGCGCCGCCCCCAGCGCCACCGCCTCGTCCGGATGCACGCCCTTGTTCGGCTCGCGCCCGAACTCCTCGCGGATGCGCTTCCAGACGAGCGGCATCCGGCTCTGCCCGCCCACCAGCAGCACCTCGTCCACGTCCTTGGGCGTGAGCCCCTTGGCCTGCAGCACCTCGCGGCAGACCTCGATGCTCCGGTCCACCAGGCGAGCGGTGAGCTCCTCCAGCTCGGCCCGGGTCACCTCCACCTTGAGCTCGGCGCTGGCGCCCGAGGGCGAGCGGCACAGGAACGGCACGTGGGCCAGCGCCTTCTCGCTCTCCGAGAGCGCCACCTTGGTGGTCTCGGCCGCGTCGCAGATGCGCTGCCACACCACCCGGTCGTCGGGCGGCGGGAACTTGTGCCGCTCCATGAACCGGTACACCAGGTGATCGAGGAGCTGAGCGTCGAAGTCGACCCCGCCCAGGAACGTGTCGCCGCCGGTCGAGACCACCTCGTAGACGTCCCCCTCGATCTCCAGGATCGACGCGTCGAAGGTGCCGCCGCCCAGATCGTAGACCAGCACGCGCTTGTGGAGCCCCTTGCCGTGGCCGAAGGCGAGCGCGGCCGCGGTGGGCTCGTTGACGATGCGGTCCACCTCCAGGCCGGCCAGCCTGCCGGCCTCGCGCACCGCGTTGCGCTGGTGATCGTTGTAGTAGGCCGGGACGGTGATGATGGCGCGGTCGATGGGCTCGCCCAGCGCCTGCGACGCCAGCTCGCGGATCTCCTTCAGGATGACGGCGGAGATCTGCTGGAGCGTGAAGTCCCGCCCCGCGAACCGGACCGACGCCGATCCGCCCGGGCCCTCGACGATCTCGTAGTGGAAACGGTCCCGGCAGGCCTGGACGGTGGGCGAGTGGAAGGGCCGCCCCACCAGCCGCTTGGCCCCATACACCGTGTTGCGCGGGTTGACCACCATCTGCGCCTTGGCGGCCTGGCCCACCAGCAGCCGGCCCTGCGCGTCGTAGGCGACCACCGAGGGCAAGGTCCGGTACCCATGCTTCGAGGACAGCACCTCGACGCGGCCGTTCCGGGCGAACGCTGCACAGGAGTTGGTCGTGCCCAGGTCGATGCCGATCACCTTCCCGCCCGCGGGGCGCTTGGCGGGGGCGGCGCCGGCGGCCGCGGCGGCAGGTGGCGGCGGGGCGGGGGCAGGAGGCGCTGGGGCGGAGGCGGAGACGTCGAGCTCGACCTCCTCCTCCTCCTCGTCCTCGCCCGGGTGGGGCGGTTCATCGGAGACACCGTCCGCCCCGCGGGTGGCCGCGACCAGGTCCACCAGCGCCCGGCTCTCGCGCGTGAGCTCCATGAACTTGATGCCCATGCCGGGGGCGCGGTCCGGCTCCCCCGGCGCCGAGGGGGGCGTGGTCCACCGGACGACGCCCCTGCCCTGGATGACGCACTCCCCGTTGTCGAGGGTCACCTCCAGGTCGACCACCGTCCCCGGCGGCTGGGGATCGCGAGTCCGGACGAAGATGCCGCCGCGCGAGACGTTCAGCGCGTAGCGCTCGACGAAGGCGTCCATCGAGCCCAGGGCCAGCTTGATCCGGAGCTCGGCGGGGGTTCGGGGCTCGCGTCGGTTCTCGTCGGCCATCGCGGCCCGATTGTATCCCGCAGGGGCTTCCCCGCCAGCCCGCGTCCCGGGGAGGCCGGAGGTGAGCAGAATGGCGACAGGGTGAACGCCGGGGGGGAGCGGCGCCCGCACCTCTCCCCCATGGACCCGGACCGCGAGCGGAACGGACGCTCCAGGAGGAGACGCGTGACGAACCCCATGACCATCGAGCCCGCCCGCGGCGGGCTGGCCGTCCTGCTGCCCGGTCTCGAGGACGACGCCTACCAGTCCGCCCGACATGCGGCGGTGATCGAGCCTGCGCTCCTCGACCAGCTGAAGCCGCAGCTCTCGGCCGTCCGGCCCATGCCGGCGGTGTTCTCCCACCAGTACGTGCGCCGGTTGGCCGGACCCAACGTCAAGTCCGGCGGCACCAAGCGCGACCTGGGCGAGGCGCTGTACCCCGAGCACGACCTGTTCATCCAGCTGACCAAGCTGAAGAACACGCTGCGCCACATGGCGGGCGAGGATCTCATTACCCACCTCGGGCTGGACTACTACGAGAAGTGAGTTAGTACCCGGGAGGACCCGTCCGGTCATCCGGCCGCCGCGAGGCGGATTGCTGGCGTCGCCGAGGCGGGCACGCGAGGAGAGTTCATGGCTTACGTCGTCGCCGAGCCCTGCATCAAGTGCAAGTACACCGACTGCGTCGAGGTTTGCCCGGTCGACTGTTTCTACGAGGGAGCGAACTTCCTGGTGATCCACCCCGACGAGTGCATCGACTGCGGTGCCTGCGAGCCCGCCTGCCCGACCAAGGCCATCTTCCCGGAGGAGAGCCTGCCCGCGAAGTGGAACGAGTACGTCCAGCTCAACGCCGATCTCTCCAAGACCTGGCCGAACATCACCGAGAAGAAGGACCCGCTGCCCGAGGCGGAGCAGTTCAAGGACGTCGACGACAAACGGAAGATGCTCGAGACGTAGCAGCCGGACGTCCGCCGCACGGGCCCGTTTCGTCGGGCGCGGGCGGGTTCACGGGGCGGTCACCCGGGGAGACGGCTATTGCGCCCCGAACCGGGCTTTGCTAGAAACCTCGTCCGCTTCGCCCAGGTGGTGGAACTGGTAGACACACCATCTTGAGGGGGTGGCGCCGTAAGGCGTGCGAGTTCGAATCTCGCCCTGGGCACACGGGAAAGGGGATCCGGGTCACCGGATCCCCTTTTCGTTTCAGGGCGAGAGGCCGTCCGTCCTGAGCGTAGCGCCCTTCGCGGAAGCGAAGGGCGCGGAGTCGAAGGGCTCACTTCGTGGTCGGCTGCGCGCCCTTCTCGGCCGGCGGCGTCGTGGCCGGGGCCGTCCCGCCCTGGGCGGGCGTGCCGGGCGCGGGCGCCGCCGGGGCGGTCGGCGCGGGTGGCGTCGGCGCCTCCTCGACCACGGCCGCGGTCCGCGACGAGTGATAGGCGAGCCAGACCGAGGTCAGCATGAAGATGCCGGCCGAGACGCTGGTGAGCTTGCCGAGGAAGCTCTGCGAGCCACGGCCGCCGAACACGATCTGGGAGGCGCCTCCTCCCAGTCCGGCGCCCATCCCCCCGCCCTTACCGGCCTGGAGGAGGATCACGAGGATCAGGAAGACGCAGACGATGACGTGGATGACGGTGACGAAGGTGATCAACGGAGTGCACCTTTCACGATGGCCAGGAAATCGGGCGCCTTGAGGCTGGCTCCCCCGACGAGGGCGCCATCCACGTCGGGCTGGGACATGAGCTCCCGGGCATTGTCCGGCTTGACGGAGCCACCGTACTGGATCCGCATTTCGTCCGCCACCGCCCCGCCGAGCTCACGAAGGATCTTGCGGATGGCGGCGTGGACCTCCTGTGCCTGCGCGGTGGTGGCGGTCTTCCCGGTGCCGATGGCCCACACCGGCTCGTAGGCGAGGGTGATCCCGGCCAGTTGCCGGGCGTCGAGCCCGGCCAGCCCCTGCCGGACCTGCCGGTCGACCACCGCCAGCGTCCGGCCGGCCTCCCGCTCGGCCAGCGACTCGCCGACGCAGACGATGGGCGTGAGCCCCGCCTGCAGCAGGGCCGCGGTCTTCTTGCGGACGGTCTCGTCGGTCTCGCCGAAGTACTGCCTCCGCTCGCTGTGGCCCACGATCCCGTGCCGGCAGCCGACCTCGGCCAGCATGGGCGCCGAGACCTCGCCGGTGAACGCGCCCTGGACCTCCCAGAACACGTCCTGCCCGGAGACCTCGACGGCCGTTCCCCGGAGCGCCTGGGCCACCGCCTGGAGGGCGGTGAAGGGCGGCGCCACGGCCACCTGCACCTTGCCGGCTGCATCGCCCAGCCCGGCGGCCAGCTCCTTCACCAGGGCCACCGACTCGGCCACCGTCTTGTGCATCTTCCAGTTGCCGCACACGAACTTGGTACGCGCCACGTTCACTCCTCGCAGGCCTTCACCCCGGGGAGAACGCGCCCCTCGAGGAACTCGAGGCTCGCGCCGCCGCCGGTGGAAACGTGCTTCATCCGGGAAACGAGCCCGGCCTCCTCGACCGCCGCCGCGCTGTCGCCGCCGCCGACCACCGTAACGGCCGCGCTCTCGGCCATGGCCCGTGCCACGCCGTAGGTGCCCTCGGCCCAGGGCTTCTGCTCGAAGAGCCCCATGGTGCCGTTCCAGAAGACCGTGCCGGCCGAGAGGATCCGCTGCCGGTACACGTCCACCGTCTTCGGGCCGATGTCCAGGCCCATGAGGCCGTCGGGGATGGCGCGGTCGTTCACCACCCTCCGCGAGGCTGCGTCCCGCGGCTCCCTTCCGCAGACGTGGTCCACCGGCAGGAGCAGGTCGACGTTCCGGGCCTGCGCCCGCTCGAGGATCTGCCGCGCCAGCTCCAGCCGGTCCTCCTCCACCAGGCTGCGCCCCATGGCCACGCCCTGCGCTCGCAGGAACGTGTAGGCCAGCGCCCCGCCGACCAGCAGGGCGTCGACCCGGCCGAGCAGGCTTTCCAGGACGCGGATCTTGTCCGCGGCCTTGGCGCCGCCCACCACCGCCACGAAGGGCCGCTTCGGGCTGGCCAGCGCCCGGCCCAGGTACTCCAGCTCCTTGCAGAGCAGGAGGCCCGCCCCCCGCTCCTTCACGAAGGCCGCCATCCCCGAGGTGGAGGCATGGGCCCGGTGGGCCGTCCCGAAGGCGTCGTTCACCCAGACGTCGCACAGGGCGGCCAGCTCGCGGGCGAAGGCCTCGTCGTTCTCCTCCTCCTCCGGGTGAAAGCGCAGGTTCTCCAGCAGGAGGACGTGCCCTTCCTTGAGCTCCTTCACCAGCTTGCGCACGCCGTCGCCGACGCAGTCGTCCGCCAGGATCACGTCCTGGTCGAGCAGCTCCGAGAGCCGTGCAGCGGCCGGCTCGAGCGTCAGCCGGTCGCGGTCCTCCGGCCTCCCCTTCGGCCGACCCAGGTGCGAAGCGAGGATGAGACGGGCCCGGGCCTTGAGCGCATGGCGGATGGTGGGCAGCGCGGCGCGGATCCGCGCGTCGTCGCTCACCCGCCCCTGTGCATCCAGCGGGACGTCGAAGTCCACCCGCACGAAGACGCGCTTCCCGGCGAGGTCGAGGCTGTCGATGGTCCGCACTGGCATCCGCGTTCAACCCGTGACCCTTCGACTCCGCGGCCTTCGAGGTCCGTCGATCACGGTGAGCGCAAACCCCGAACGACCCTCGGCCGCCACGCTCAGGGCGTGCGGCCGGGGGTCCGGAAGCTACTTTCCGCGGACGGGGGGTGTCAACGGAAACCCGAGCGGAACCGGCGCCTTGAAAAGCGAAGCGGCGCCGGCATGGCCGGCACCGCTTCCTCGCCGCAGCGGCGAACGGACGCAGGGGCTAGAGCGCTGCCCGCCACGCCCCGGACGCCGACTCTTCCGCAGCGGACCGGGCCGGAGGCTCAGCCTGGTCGGCGCGGAGGTCCTTCGTCACGAGATCGATGAGCTCGGTCGAGAGGCTCAGGATCTGGTTGGGCGAGTAGCCGTTCCCGCGCAGCTCCTTGAACAGAGACTTGGCGAGAATCCTGGTCGCCTTTGCATCCTGACCTGTGATCATTCTGAGCTTTCTCCCGCAGTTCCCCGTTGCCCCCACCTGACGATGGCCAGGGGTTGAGCAAGGGGTAAGCCAAGAGCGCGATGAAGGTGACGACGTCAATGTTTCCATGTAGTTGGTTGGGGCGAGTCCCTGGTTGGAGCCGGGGGCAGGTGCGAAGCTCACTACGCACCCCAAGCCCCTGGGACACGATCCGGCGCGTAGAGGCGTTCGCGCCAGAGGTGGTGCTTGCGGTACCGAGTCTCGAACATCCCGCTCTGGCTCGACGAGGACGAGTCGCTCGTGCCGCGCCGCGCCGCGGAGCAGCTCGGCGTCTCCCCCGAGCACCTGTCGGACGTCCTGGTGGTCCGGCGTTCGCTCGACGCCCGCAAGAAGGGCCACCTGCGCTGGCTGGTGAACGTGGAGGTGACCGTGGAGGGCGCCACGTCGGTCACCGGCGACGCCGTGACGCCGGTGGCCGCGCCAGGCCCGTCGCCAGGGCGGGTGAGGAAGCCGGCGCTTGCACCCCTCATCGTGGGCGCCGGGCCGGCCGGGCTGTTCTGCGCCTGGGCCCTCCTGGAGCGCGGGGTCGCGTCGGTGGTCGTCGACCGCGGCCGGACCGTCTCGCCGCGGCGCCGCGACGTCGCCGCGCTGATGCGGTCCGGGGTGCTCGATCCCGAGTCGAACATGAACTTCGGGGAGGGCGGCGCCGGCGCCTACACCGACGGCAAGCTGGGAACCCGCATCCATCACCCCGCGGTCCGCAAGGTGGTCGAGCTCTTCGCTCGCTTCGGCGGGGTGGCCCGGATCCTCTCCGAGGGCAAGCCGCACGTCGGCTCGGATCTCCTGCCCGGGGCCATCTCGGCCATGCGCCAGGAGCTGGAGCGGGGCGGCTGCACGTTCCACTGGAACGCGCGGGTGGTCGATCTGGACCTGGCCGACGGGCGCATCCGGGGTGCGGTCCTGGCCGACGGCCGCACTCTTCCCTGCGACCGGCTCGTGCTCGCGCCCGGCAACAGCGCCCGCGAGCTCTTCGAGCTGTTCGCCCGGCGCGGGTGGCCCATCGAGGCCAAGCCCTTCGCCGCCGGATTCCGCGCCGAGCACCCCCAGCCGCTCATCGACCGGATCCAGTATGGGATGGAGCAGCGCCACCCGAGGCTGCCGCCCGCCGACTATCGGCTGGCGGACAACCCCCGCGTCGGCGGCGAACGGCGAGGAGTATTCTCCTTCTGCATGTGCCCCGGGGGTGTGGTGGTGCCGACCCCGACCGAGCCCGGCATGCAGTGCACGAACGGGATGTCCAACTCGCACCGGTCCTCACCGCTCGCCAACGCCGGGCTGGTGGTGTCGGTCTCCCCGGCCGATTTCGCGGCGGAGGGATTCCACGGCCCGCTGGCCGGGCTCGAGTGGCAGCGCAAGTGGGAGCGGGCCGCGTTCGCGCTGGGGGGCGGCGCCTACCACGCACCCGCCCAGCGGCTCTCGTCGTACCTTTCCGGCCGCCCCGGCGCGCCGCCCGGGCGCTCCTCGTACCATCCCGGGCTCACACCGGCCGACCTTCGCCGGCTCTTTCCACCCGCCCTGCAGGAGGCTCTGACCCACGGGGTCCGCAGCTTCGGCCAGCGCATGCGCGGCTTCGTCACGGACGAGGCCGTGCTCCTCGGCGTCGAGACCCGGACCAGCTCTCCCTGCCGCCTGCCGCGCGACGAACGCCTCCAGATGCCCGGCCTGGCCGGCCTGTACCCCTCCGGCGAGGGCGCCGGGCACGCGGGAGGCATCGTTTCCTCGGCGGTGGATGGGCTGCGCGTGGCGGAGGCGATCTGCCGGGAGCTGGCGACCGGATGACGCGGATCACGACGCGCTACGTCGTCCGCAACGCCCGCCACGAGGAGCTGGTGGTGCCCTCCCTGTCCGATCTGCACGCGCTCTACACCCACGGGTTCATCCTGGACGGCGACCTGGTCCGCCAGGAGCGCTCGGAGCAGTGGGTCCAGGTGGCCCGCTTCCCTGCGCTGCACGGGGTGCGGGAGCGTCGAGCGGAGAGCCCTGCCAAGGTCGCGATCCTGCTGGCTGCCATCATGGTGGTGGCGCTGGCGCTCGGCCTGCTCTTCGCCCGCTGAAGGCCGCCCGGAGCGCCAAGCGCGACGGCTTCTCACCGTCCCGACAACCCCGACCGCGGCGCGAAGCGAGCGACGCGCCTCACTCCGGGTGCGAGGCGCGCTACTCACGTCGCGGAGGGAACATGATTGCCCGGTCGCGCCGAACGGAATGCGACCGCGGCGATGGCGCGGCGCGGCGAACCGCGCGGCGCGCTCTATCGAGGGACTGGCGGCGGCGGAATTTGCGCCGGATCAACTCGCGGGCGGGATCACGACGCCGGTGATGCCGGTCTCGCGGATCACGTCGTTCTTGTACTTCTCGGCCTCGGCCCTGCTCTCGAACCGGCCCACCCGCACGCGGAAGAAGTGGCCCTTCCCCGGGATGTCCGCCTCCTCGATGCGCGGCCCGAGCGACTGGACCTTGTGCGCCAGCGCCTCCGCCTCCTCGCGCCGCTGCGAGGCGCCGAGCTGCACCGTCCAGCCGCCGCGCGAGGGTGCCGCGGCGGCGCCGCTGCCGGGGGCGGTGGGCGCGGGCGCCGGTTCGGCGGCGGCCGGGGGCGCGGCCGGCTCGCCCGCCGGCGCCGGCTCGGGCGCGCGGACGGGCGGCGGGGCGGCGGGCTTGGCCTTGGGCAGCTCCGCGGAGTAGGTCAGGTCCTTGGCGCCGGGCGGACGGGCCGCGCTGGCGGCGGCGTCGAGGTCGCCCAGGGTGGCGGGGCGGGCAGCCTCGGCACGGCGGATCCCGACCCGCTGCCCGACCTCGAGCCCGAGAAAGAAGACGATGGCCAGCGCCACCAGCGCCCCCACCACGACGGAGGCGATTCTGGAAGCCTCCCAGCGACACCTCGAAGCGCTCGCGCATCCGGACGTCTCCGTGCCCCATGGCCGGGTCGATTGTAGGCGGCGGGCGGAATCGCGCGAGTTTTCGGGAACCGGACGGCTACCCGTCCTCCTCGCGCTCCGGGCTCTCCATCCTCTCCGGGGCCGAGACACCCAGGACGGCCAGGCCGTTGGCCAGCACCTGCTGCAGCGCCCGGCACAGGTACAGGCGGCCGGCGGTCTTGAGCCGATCCGGCCCGATGATGCGCAGCTCGGGCTGCTTCTTGCCGAGCGTGTAGTACGAGTGGAAGGCGGCGATGGTCTCCTGGAGGTAGAAGGCCACCCGGTGCGGCTCGTAGGCGAGCGCCGCGGCGGACAGCATCTCCGGGAAGGCGACGATGCGCCGGATCAGGTCCTGCTCGGCCGGCTCGGTCAGCATGCGAGCCGCCGCCAGGTCGTACCCGGGCACCTGCACCCCCGCCTCGGCCGCCTTGGCGAAGATCGATGACAGCCTGGCATGCCCGTACTGAACGTAGAAAACGGGGTTGTCCAGGGTCTGCTTCTTGGCCAGCTCGACGTCGAAGTCGAGGGGCGCGTCGGCGCGGCGGGTCAGGAAGATGAAGCGGGCCGCGTCCGGCCCGACGTCGGCCACCACCTCGCGCAGGTTCACCAGCGTGCCGGCGCGCTTCGACATCTTGAACGCCTCGCCGGAGCGGAGCAGGTTCACCATCTGGATGACCAGCACGTGCAGGTCGTCGGGCGACATCCCCAGCGCCTGCATGGAGGCCCTGAGCCGTGGCACGTACCCACCGTGGTCGGCGCCCAGGACGTCGACCAGCACGTCGGCGCGCTGCTTCTTGTCCCAGTGGTAGGCGATGTCGGCGCAGAAGTAGGTGGGCGTTCCGTCCGCCTTCTTCACCGGCCGATCCACCTCGTCCCCGAAGCGCGAGGACCGGAACAGCGTCAGGTCCTCGGAGGCCGAGACGCCGGGGTCGAACGGGTCGTCGGCCGCGGGGGGCGGCGGCTGGCCCTTCCTCGACCTGGGCGGAGGGAGCTTGCCCACGTAGACCAGGTCCTGCTCCTCCAGGTGCTTCAGGAAGCGCTCCACGGTGCCCGATTCGTAGAGCGCCTTCTCCGAGGACCAGCGATCGAACTGGATGTGGATGGCGGCCAGGTCCTCCCGGATCATCCCGAGCACGTGCTCGACGGCACGATCGCGGAAGAGCGCCAGCCACTCGGCCTCGGGCGCGTCCAGGTAGCGGGCGCCGAACTCCTCCCTGAGCGTGGCGGCGATGTCCTTGACGTAGTCGCCCGGGTAGCTCTTGGGCGGCATCGTCACGCTGCGCCCGAACAGCTCCTGGTACCGGAGGTGGACCGAGCGCGCCAGCGTCTGGACCTGCGCGCCGTAGTCGTTGACGTAGTACTCGCGGGTGACGTCGAAGCCGGCCCAGCGCAGCAGGCTCTGGGCGCCATCGCCCACCACCGCGCCGCGACCGTGGCCGACGTGCATGGGGCCGGTGGGGTTGGCCGAGACGTACTCGACGATGACCTTCTTCCCCTCCCCCACCGCGGTGCGCCCGTAGTCCTTGCCCTCGACCACCGGCCGCTCCAGGGCCCGGAACCAGACGTCGGGCGCCAGCCGGACGTTGATGAACCCCGGGCCGGCGATCTCCAGGCCGGCGATCTCGCCCCCGGTGTCCACCGCCTCGACCACCTCCACGATCCCCTGCGCCAGCTCGCGCGGGGCCTTTCCGGCAGCCTTGGCCAGCACCATGGCGGCGTTCACCGCGAAGTCGCCGTGCTTCGGATCGCGCGGGGGATCGACGGCGAACGCCTCCGCGGCCGGCCAGCGGCCCGCGGCGGCGCCCTGGGCCAGCGCCCGGCGGAAGATCTCGATGACGCGATCTCGGACCATGGGACCGTGGTGAATACCCAGCCGGAGCGAAGGAAGCAAGGGCGCGCGGGGCGCCATGCGCCAGCGAGCGCAGGCCCAGCCGGATGAGGCTGGGCCGTAGCGAGCCGGGGGACCGGGGGGTGGGCCTCATCGCCCCCCGGCAAGATCACCGGCCGGCACGCCCCGTGGCTAAGGAAAGCTATCGAACGCCCCGCAGCGCCGGCAGCGCCAGGCCCGCGCCGGCGCGTCCGCCCCGCAGCGAGAGCAGCGCGGCGCACGGCCGCGGCGGAGCAGCGCCGCCACCAGCAGGTCGTGCCGCGCGGCCAGCTCCTCGGGCTCGGCGGTCTGCTCCGCCCTGAGCAGCTCGCGCAGTGCGAACGTCACCTCGCCGTTGACGTCGTGATCGAGCGCCCGCCGCAGCGCCACGAACCCCTCGGGGCGACGCCCGGCCCGCCCCAGCGCCCGCGCGTGGAGGACGTGCAGGGCGGCGTCCGCGGGGCGGCCGATCAGCAACCGCTCCAGGAAGTGCACCACCGAGTCACGATCCGGCACCTCCTCCAGCGCCGGCCACGCCTGGAAGGCGGCGCGGGGGTCCGCCTCGAGCCCCCGCCCGGCCGCCTCCAGCGCCGCCTGCGAGGCGCCCCCCGCGGCCTCGCCCTCGGCCAGGGCCAGCCAGGCATCGGCGCTGCGGGGTTGCGCCGCCAGGGCCTCGCGCGCCAGGGCCCGGGCCCGATCCGGATCGCCCGGGAGCGCCTGGCGGGCCTGGGCCGCCAGGAGGTGCGCCAGCACCGGATCCACGCCCTCTCCGCCGCCCAGGCGCCGCTGGATCTGGGCCGCGGCAGCCAGGTCGCCCTGCTCGACGCGCACGTCGCGAAGGCCCTCGGCCGCCAGGGCGTCGTCGGGTGCCAGCCGCTGGTAGATCTCCGCCGCCTCCAGCAGCATGCCGCTGCGGCGATAGTCCTCGGCCAGCTCGCGCTCCACCTCCGGCCGCCTGGCCGCCGGCAGGTCCGGGCCCATCAGCATGTTCCGGTGCAGCCGCACCGCCCGCGCGAAGTCGCCCTCGCGGCGGAAGAGCGCCCCCAGCGCCAGGTACGTCTCTACCGCCTCCGGGCTGCCCAGCCGCGCGGCGTCGGAGAGCGCCTCGATGGCGGCGTCCGGGTCGCCCGAGATCACCGAGCGCACGCCCTTCAGGTATGCCTGGGCCTCGTCGCGCCGCCGCCGCAGGCGGTCGCCGAGCAGCAGCGCCACCACGGCGGCGAGCGATGCCACGGCCACGGCGACCCAGACGTGCGTCACGGCTCCAGGGCGTCCTCCGCGAAGGCGGACGCGAGGCGCTCCCAGGCCTGGTCCAGCGCCTCGACGATCACGCGCGTGTCGGCCAGCACGGGCATGAAGTTGTTGTCGCCCGCCCAGCGCGGGACGACGTGCCAGTGGAGATGGTCGGTGATGCCGGCGCCGGCGATGTGCCCCAGGTTCATGCCCAGGTTGAGCCCGTCGGGGCGGTAGGTCGCCGTGACCACGCGCGCCGCGCGGCGGAGCTCGCGTTGCAGATCCGCCCACCCGTCGGGCGGCAGCGCCGAGAGCTCGGCCCCGTGGAGGCGGGGGATGACCATCACGTGCCCGGAGTTGTAAGGGAACCGGTTCAGGCAGGTGAAGGCCTGCTCCGTCCGGTGCACCACCAGGTTGGCCCGATCCTCGGCGCGCGGGGCGCCCCAGAACCCGCAGAAGAGACAGCCCTGCGGCTTCTCGCTGCGGATGTACTCCATGCGCCAGGGGGCCCACAGCGGCTGATTCAAGCGCTCGCTCCTCGGCGCGCCTACCGCGCCAGGAAGTAGATCCCCGGCTCCTGGACGGCGTTCGCCTCCTGGGTGATGCGCGTCTTGACCGCGTCGGCGACCGCGCCGGCGGCCTGGCCCAGGATCTGCTCCAGGAAGCGCGACCTGTCGTCGGGCGGGTAGACCAGCACCGGCTCGCCGCTCAGCTTGGCCGCGTTCTTGGCCATCTCGACCGCGTCGTAGAAGTTCCCCAGCGCGTCGACCAGGTTCCGCTCCTTGGCCTCGGCCCCGGTGATGACCCGGCCGTCGGCGATGGGCCGGACCTGCTCCGGCTTGAGCCCGCGCCCCTCGGCCACCGCGCCCAGGAACTGCTGGTAGACGCGGTCGATGAGCGCCTGCCAGTAGGCGCGATCCTCCGGGGTCATGTCGCGGAACGGGTTGCCCGCGTCCTTGAGCGGACCGCTCTTCACCGTCTCCAGCTTGAAGTCGAAGCGCTGCGCCAGCCCCTTGAGGTTCGGGAACTGGCTGATGACGCCGATCGAGCCGGTCAGCGTGCCGGGCGTGGCCACGATCTTGGGGCATGCCACCGCGATGTAGAAGCCGCCCGAGGCGGCCAGGTCGCCCATGGAGCAGACCACCGCCCGGTTCTTCTTCTGGGCCAGCCGCTTGATCTCGTCGTGGATCTCCTGGCTGGTCCCGACCGCGCCGCCCGGGGAATCGATGCGGATGACCACCGCCTTGAGGCTGGTGTCGTCCTCGAACCGGCGCAGCTGCTTCAGGACGGTGGAGCCCTCCACCCCGCCGGCCCCGACGCCGATGGTGCCCCTGATCTCGACCACGCCTATCCGCGGTCCGCCGCCCAGGTGGGAGGACTCGCCGCGCATGGCGTTGTAGGCCAGGAACAGGAACCCGAAGAAGACCAGGAACAGGCCCCCGAACACGAAGGCCACGATCGCCAGCGCCAGCCGGTCGCGCCGCGGCGGCGCGGGCGGCGGCATGGAGGGCGGCGCACCGGATCCGGCCGCGCTCCAGCTCGGCGGAGCAGGAGGTGGCGCCGCGGGCGGCTGCGCGCCCCAGGTCGGCGGAGGAGGCGGGGGTGCCCCCCACTGCGTGGGGCCCGCCGCGTCGGGGAGCTCGGACGCGGGCGGCTGCCCCCCGGGCTCATGGGTCTCGGCGGGCGTGGTCGGGAGAGGCTCGTTCGGGTCGCCAGGATTCATGGTGAACGGTCACGTAAGCACGCGTGGCTCCCGCCCGCAACGTGGAACGCCGGGGCCATCGTCCCCACCCCTCCCCGAAACGCGCCAGGCGGGCGGCCCGCTCGTGCGCGCCGTCCGCCTGGACCGATCCGAGCTGCCGCCTCACTTGCGGCGGTTGAACTTCTCCATCAGGTCGCCCAGCCGCGCGCGGCCGTCGCCCTGGCGGCGCAGGTACTCGCGGTAGTCGTCCTCGCCGCCGTCGCGGTTCAGCTGCTTGATGGAGAGGGCGACCTTGCGCTCCTGGAGGTCCATGTCGATGACCTTGACCTCGACCTCGTCGCCCTCCTTCACCACGTCGCGCGGGTTCTCGACGCGCTCGTCGCGCATCTCGGACACGTGCACCAGCCCCTCGATGCCGGGCTCGATCTCGACGAAGGCGCCGAAGTCGGTGACCTTGGTGACCTTGCCCTTGACGCGCGCGCCCACCGGGTGCCGCTCGGAGAGCGTGGTCCAGGGATCGGCGTGGAGCTGCTTGAGGCCCAGGCTGAAGCGCTCGTTCTCGACGTCGATGTTGAGCACCACCGCCTCGACCACGTCACCCTTCTTGAACTTCTCGCCCGGATGCTTGATGCGCTCGGTCCAGGAGATGTCGGAGACGTGCACCAGGCCGTCGATGCCCTCCTCGACGCCCACGAAGATGCCGAAGTCGGTGACGTTGCGGACCTCGCCGCGGATGACCGAGCCGATGGGGTACTTGTCCTCGAGCAGCGTCCAGGGATTGGCCTCGATCTGCTTCATGCCGAGGCTGATGCGCT
Organism: uncultured Pseudomonadota bacterium; assembly: GCA_963736345.1. Lineage (GTDB taxonomy): Bacteria > Myxococcota > Myxococcia > Myxococcales > Anaeromyxobacteraceae > Anaeromyxobacter. The sequence continues at coordinate 66,319 of CAVTOU010000025.1, forward strand.
TGGCCTTGGGGTCGATGTCCAGCACCACCGCCTCGACCTGCTGGCCGACCTCGACCAGCTTGGAGGGGTGCTTGACCCGCTTGGTCCAGCTCATCTCGCTGACGTGCACCAGGCCCTCGACGCCCTGCTCCAGCTCGATGAAGGCGCCGTAGTCGGTGAGCGAGACCACCTTGCCCTTGACCCGCGTGCCGACGGGGTACTTCTCGTCGGCGCGGTGCCACGGGTCCTCCTGGATCTGCTTCAGGCCCAGGCTGACGCGCTCGCTGGCCGGGTCGAACTTGAGGACGACGACCCGGACCTCCTGCCCGACCTCGAACATCTCCGAGGGGTGGCCGATGCGGCCCCAGCTCATGTCGGTGACGTGGAGCAGGCCGTCGATGCCGCCCAGGTCGATGAAGGCGCCGTAGTCGGTCAGGTTCTTGACCACGCCCTTGAGGACCGCGCCCTCCTTCAGGTTCTTGAGGGTCTCCTTCTTCAGCTCCTCGCGCTCCTTCTCGAGGAGGACGCGGCGCGACAGGACGATGTTGCCCCGCTTCTTGTTGAACTTGATGACCTTGAACTTGAACTTCTCGCCGATGAGCTTGTCCAGGTTGCGCACCGGCCGGATGTCCACCTGGGAGCCGGGCAGGAACGCCTTCACGCCGATGTCGACGGAGAGGCCCCCCTTGACGCGGCCGACGATCACGCCCTCGACGAGCTCGTCGCGCTCGCACGCGGCCGAGATCTCGTCCCAGATGCGCATCTTGTCGGCCTTCTCCTTGGAGAGGACGACCATCCCGGTGTCGTTCTCGCGGGACTCGACCAGCACCTCGACCCGGTCGCCGACCTTCACGGCGGGCTCGCCGCCGGGCTGGGCGGCGAACTCGCTCATCGCGACCTGGCCCTCGGACTTGTAGCCGATGTCGATGACGGCGTAGTCCTTGGTCAGCTGGATGACGGTGCCGCTGACGACCTTGCCCTCCTCGATGAACGCCGGCCTTCGCCTCGCTCTCGGCGAACAGGGTGGCGAAGTCCTCGGTCTCGAGCTCGGGCGTACGGATAGTCTGGTTCTCCATTCGATCAGGCCAACCTTTTCTTCGGGAAGCGCCGGGTCCAGGCGGGACCGCTCTCGCGGGAGGCGCGGAGGTGAGGACCCTTCGACAGGCTCAGGGGAGGCCCCGGCGTTGCCACTGCATGCCCCCTGGTCGGTTTCGCGAAGGCCCCGGGGATCGAAGGCCTCAGCGCGTGCCGGGCCATCCCGGCACCTCTGGAAAAACGAACGCGCACGCTACACGTCCGAAAAGGTGTGGTCAAGCGTGCCCTTCGCCTGCGCGTCGCTGGCGCATGCTTCGAGGCGGACCTCAGAGCGCCCGGAGCCAGCCGGCCACCCCCTCCACCACCCAGTCGGGCGTGGAGGCGCCCGCCGACAGCCCCACCATCCGGCAGCCCTGGAACCACTCGGGCTGCAGCTCCGCCTCGGTCTCGACGTGCCAGGTCCGCGGCTGGATGGCCCGGCAAATCTCGGCCAGGTGGCGCGTGTTGGCGCTGTTCTTGCCGCCCACCACCACCACCGCGTCCACCTCGGCGCGCCAGCGCGCGGGCATCCGCCTGCCGCTCCTCGGTGTCGTTGCAGATGGTGTTCACGGCCCGGACCTCCATGTGCCGGAGGGCGAGCTGCCCCACCACGCGCTCGAAGTCCGCGCCCACGCAGGTGGTCTGGGCGAGGACCGCCACCTTCTTGGCCTTGAACTCGGGGACCGGCTGACCCGGCCTCACCACCGTGACCGGCCCCTGCGGCGTACGAGACGACGCCCTTGATCTCGGCGTGGTTCTCGTCGCCCACGATGACGAGGTGGTAGCCCTCGCCGGAGAGCCGCCGCGCCATCGCCTGCGGGAAGATGACGTAGGGACAGGTGCCGTCCACGACCGAGAGCCCGCGATCCCGCGCGCGCTGCAGCTCGTCGCGAACCGCGCCGTGGGTCCGGACCACCACCGTGGTCCCGTCCGGGATCTCGGCCACCGAGTGCACGGTCCCGATGCCGCGCTCCTGGAACCGCGCCACCGCCTGCGGGTTGTGGATGATCGGACCGAGGGTGACGACCGGACCGCGCGCCTCGTCCGCCACCTCGATCACCTTGTCCACCGTCCGCCGGACCCCCCAGCAGAACCCGGCCGTCCTGGCGATGCGCACGTCCACGCGGGCGCCAATATAACGGCACGCCCCCGGGAATGCCACCCGGCCGCCCGGGGGGGCCCTACGCCTTCTCCCCCACGAAGCGGTCGCGCTCCTCGCGGAACAGGACGTTGAAGGTCGTGAGCGAGCCGTAGCAGCGCGTGACGTACTGCTGCATCTCGATCTTCTCGGCGTCGCTCAGCTTCTCGTGCGCGTTGATCCTCTGCTCCAGCACGCGCAGCCGGTCGCGGATCATCACGATCTTGTGGAGCAGGCTGTCGAGCGGGATCTCCTTCGACTGCGTGGCCGGGTCCCCGGGCTTCGAGCAACACCGTCCCGCCCTCCCACCGGGGCGCCAGCTGCACCGGCGCGGACTCCTCGCGCAACGCCTCGCGGATGGCCTGGGCGAACTCCTCGCGTGTCATGTCGGCGAGCTCCTCTGGCAGCGGTCGGTGCGGTTCGTGGGCGGGCGCGGGCGCCGCCGGGGCGGCGAGGGCCGTGCCCGGTCGTCGTCGGCGCGCCGGACCACCACCGGCGCGGCGGGCCGGGCGGCGCGGCGGCGGCTCCGCTCCGGGGGAGGCGCCGAGGGCACGGCCGCCTCGCGGGAGAGGTAGCGCTCGCAGGTGGGCGCGGTGCCGGGGAAGTCGCCGGTCCGCACGCCGAGGCGGCACGGTCCGACCGGCCCGCGCTCGTCCTCGAGGATGGGCCTCCACAGCCGGCAGCTCCCGCACTCCCGGGGCCCGTACGTGCGGCCCTGGTCCGGAGCGGTCACCCCTGCCCCCCCGCGGCGGCGACCCGGTACACCACCTCGCCGGCGATCCGCTCCACCACGGCCTCGAGCGACAGGCCGGTCGTGTCCAGCTGCACGGCGTCCTCGGCCGGCCGCAGCGGCGCCACCGCCCGCTGCGAGTCGTCGCGGTCGCGCTGGAGCTGCTCGGCCAGGACATCCTCGAAGGCGACCTCCTGGCCGCGGGCCCGCAGCTCGGCGTGCCGGCGGCGCGCCCGCTCCTCGGGCGTGGCGGTGAGGAAGAACTTGGCGTCGGCATCGGGGAAGACGACGGTGCCGATGTCGCGCCCCTCCAGCACCGCCCCGCGGTTCTCCGGCGCCAGCGCCAGCCGCCGCTGCAGCTCGAGCAGCCCCGCCCGCACCACCGGGCGGGCGGAGACCGCGCTCGCCCCCATCGACATGGGCGGCGTGCGGATCTCGGACGAGACGTCCTCGTCGCCCAGGAAGACCCGCTGGGCCTCGCCGGCCCGCGCCGGCGGGGCGAACCGCACGCGCAGGCCGGGCAGGAGCATCTCCAGCGCGGCGTCGTCCTGGTACGGGATCCCGGCCCGCCGCGCTGCCAGCGCCACCGTCCGGTAGATGGCGCCCGTGTCCACCATGGCGAACCCGAGCCGCGCCGCCAGCATGCGGGAGGCGCTCGACTTCCCCGCGCCGGCCGGCCCGTCGATGGCCACGATGAAGGGGCGTCCGCCGGTCACCTCGTCAGCACCTTCTTGAGCGCCGCCAGGCACTTCTCGTTCTCGCGCGGCAGCCCGACCGTGATCCGCTGCGCGCTGGGGAAACCGTACCCGTGCATGGGGCGCATGATCACGCCCTCGCGCAGGACGTCCTCGAAGAGCTGCCTGGCGGGCCGGTTGGGGAAGTCCGCCATGACGAAATTCCCCTGGGACGGGACCACCGTCGCTCCAAGCTCGGTCAGGCCGGCCGAGAGCGCCGGGCGCTGCTCCAGCACCAGCGCGCGGCTCCGGGCCACGTGCTCGGCGTCCCCCAGCGCTGCGGCCGCGGCCGCCTGGGCGACGTGGTTCACGTTGAAAGGCGCCCGCACGCGATCGAGATACTCGACCAGGTCGAGGCGGGCCAGGCCGTAGCCCACCCGCAGGCCCGCCAGGCCGTAGATCTTCGAGAACGTCCGCAGCACCACCAGGTTGGGATACTTCCTCCGGAGCGCCAGCGAGTCCTGGTAGCCGGGCGCATCGACGTACTCCGCGTAGGCCTCGTCCAGCACCACCAGCGTGTCCTTGGGGGCGGCGTCGAGGAACGGGAGGAGCTCCTTCTCCGAGAACCAGGTCCCGGTCGGGTTGTCCGGGTTCGCCAGGAAGACGATCTTCGTCTTGCGGCCGAGGAGCTTCTTGAGCGCGTCCAGGTCGTAGTGGAAGCGCGCCTTCATGGGCGCCTCGGTCAAGGTCCGCCCGTGCGCATTGGCCGCCAGCTTGTAGGCGATGAAGCTCTGCGCCGAGGCGAGCACCTCCTCGCCGTCCAGCACGAACGTCCGCACCAGCAGCTCGATAAGCTCGTTGGAGCCGTTGCCGATGAAGACCTCCTCCGGCGTCACCTGGTAGTGCGCGGCCAGCGCCCGGTGCAGCACGAACGCCGAGCCGTCGGGGTAGAGGTTCACCTGCGAGACGGCGGCGCGGGCCGCCTCGGCGGCGCGCGGCGAAGGGCCGAGCGGGTTCTCGTTGGAGGCCAGCTTGGCGACGTCGGACACGCCGTACTCGCGCTCCACCTCCTCGATGGGCTTTCCGGGGATGTAGGGCTGCAGCGAGGCGACGTAGGACGGGACGAGGGCCATGGGCGGACGTTTATACCCTGGCCCTCCGATCCTGGCGACTGCGCCCGGCGCGCCGCCCTCCGGCGTCGGGGACACATGGGTCTTGACCGGCCCTCGCGCTCGGCGAGCCGCGCCGGCCTGTCGCACTCGCGGCCCGGGCGGGGGAACGAGTACTAGGACCCTTCCTCGACGAAGACGCCCATCGACCGGAACCTGCGGTAGCGATCCTCTACCAGCTCGCGGGGCGAGAGGCGGCGCAGGTCGGTCAGGTGGCGGCGAAGCGCCTCGCCCACGTTCTTCGCGGCGAGCGCGGGATCGCGATGCGCGCCGCCGGGCGGCTCGCGGATCAGCTCCTCCGTGATGCCATACCCGGCCAGGTCGCGGGCCGTGAGACGGAGCGCCTCGGCGGACCTCTGCGCCTTGGTCGGGTCCCGGTAGAGGATGGCGCTGCAGCTCTCGGGCGAGATGACGGAGTAGATCGAGTACTCGAGCATGAGCACGCGGTTGGCGACGCCCAGGGCCAGCGCGCCGCCGGACCCGCCCTCCCCCACCACCACCGCCACCACCGGCACCGGCAGCGAGGCCATCACCTCCAGGTTCACCGCGATGGCCTCGGCCTGGCCGCGCTCCTCGGCGCCGACGCCCGGGTAAGCTCCGGGCGTGTCGATGAAGGTGATGATCGGCTTGCCGAAGCGGGCCGCCAGGTCGAACAGCCGCCGCGCCTTGCGGTAGCCCTCGGGGCGGGGCATGCCGAAGTTCCGGAGCACGTTCTCCTTGGTGCTGCGGCCCTTCTGGTGGCCCATCACCACCACCGGCTCGCCGTCCAGGCGCGCCAGCCCGCCGACGATGGAGCGATCGGCGGCGAAGCGGCGATCGCCCTCGATCTCGAAGAAGTCCGTGAAGAGGGCCTTCAGGTAGTCGAGCGTGTACGGCCGGTGGGGGTGGCGGGCCAGCTGCACCGTCTGCCAGCGATCCAGGTCGCTGAAGATCTGGTCCTGCAGCCGCTTGGCCTTGCGCTCGAGCTTGCCGATCTCCTCGGCGAAGTCGCCCTTGGCGACGCCGGAGAGGGCCTTCAGCTCGGCGATCTTGGACTCGAGCGCGAGGAGCGGGCGCTCGAACTCGAGCACGTGGGCGAGCTTGGACACGCCGAGCTTATAGCACGCGCCGGAGCGCGGTCGACGCGAGCGAAGGGGCAGCGAAGGCGCTAGCGCGCTGCGTTGATGCGAGCGAAGGGGCAGGCGGATGAGCCTGCCCCGGAGCGAGCGGGGGGACTGGGGGGGCCGAGCCTCACCCGGCCCCCCCAGCAGAATCGAGCGAAGGGGCAGGCGGATGAGCCTGCCCCGGAGCGAGCGGGGGGACTGGGGGGGCCGAGCCTCACCCGGCCCCCCCAGCAAGAATCGAGCGAAGGGGCAGGCGGATGAGCCTGCCCCGGAGCGAGCGGGGGGACTGGGGGGGCCGAGCCTCACCCGGCCCCCCCAGCAAGATCGACCGCCAGCGCATCCGCGTCATACGGCGGCGCCACCCACCGCACGCCCGGCTCCTTCCGCAGCCAGATGACCTGCCGGCGCGCGTACCGGCGGTGCGCCGCCTCCATGCGGCGGACCGCCTCCGCCCGGGAGATCTCGCCACGCAGGCAGGCGGCGGCCTCGGCGTACCCGATGGGAACCCGGTCCGGCAGCACCCCACCCGAGCGGTCGAGCAGCGCGCGCGTCTCCTCCAGCAAACCGCCCGCGAACATGGCCTCGACGCGGGCGGCGATGCGGGCGTGGAGCTCGGCCCGCGGCGGATCGAGCGCCAGGAGCGCTGCGGCGTAGCGCTGGTCCTGGAACCCGTGCGCCGCATGGAGGTCCGAGGGCCGCTTCCCCCCGGCTGCGATCTCCAGGGCGCGCACGATCCGGACCAGGTCCATGGGCCGGATGCGAGCGGCGGCCACCGGGTCGACCGCCGCCAGCCGGGCATGGAGCGCCGGGCGGCCGTGCCGTGCGGCCTCCTCCTCGAGCCGGGCCCGCAGCTCGGGATCGCGCCCCGGGGCGGCCACCACCCCGTGCAGGAGCGCCCGCACGTACAGCCCCGTCCCGCCCACCACCAGCGGGAAGCGCCCGCGGCGCGCGATGTCCGCGATGGCCTGGTCGGCCAGCGCCACGAACCGGGCCGCGTCCATGTCCTCCCCCGGGAAGACCACGTCCAGGAGATGGTGCGGGATGGCCGCCCGCTCGGCCGCGGTCGGCTTGGCCGTGCCCATGTCCAGGCCCCGGTACACCTGCTGCGAGTCGGCGTTCACGATCTCGCCGCCCAGGCGGCGGGCCAGCTCGATGGCCAGCGTGGTCTTGCCGGACGCGGTCGGGCCGGCCAGGACCAGGATGCGGGTGCCGGGGGCCGCGGCCTTCTTCCCGGGCGCGGACTCGTTCACGCGGCGCTCACCACACCTGGCAGATCTTCTGGGGCGCCATGGGCGAGCCGACCGGGCAGGAGAAGGCCTGCCGGAACTCGGGCATGTTGGCGACCAGTCCGTTGATCCGCCAGCGCGCCGGCGAGTGGGGATCGGTCTTGGCCAGGAGCCGCTTCGCCTCGTCGGTCTCGTTCTCGCAGGCCCACTGGGCCAGCCCGACGAAGAACCGCTGGTCGGGGGTGAGCCCGTCGCGCGCCTCCAGCGCCTGCCCGCGGGTGGCATCCTTCCAGGCCATCCAGGCCAGGATGACGCCGCCCAGATCGGCGATGTCCTCGCCCACCGTGAGCCGCGAGTTGATCTTCACGTCGTCGATCACCGGGTACTGGCCGAACTGATCGATGACGCAGGCGGCGCGCTTCTTGAAGGCGTCTGCGTCCTGCGGCGTCCACCAGTCCCGCAGGTTCCCGTGGGCGTCGAACTCGCGCCCCTGGTCGTCGAAGCCGTGGGTGAGCTCGTGTCCGATGGTCCCGCCGGTGTTGCCGTAGCCCGGGGCCAGGTCCATGCGCGGGTCCCAGAGCGGGGGCAAGAGCACGCCGGCCGGGAAGTTGATGTCGTTCTTCTGCGGGTCGTAGTACGCATTCACGGTGGGTGGGGTCATGCCCCACTCGCCGCGATCGACCGGGCGGCCGATCTTGGAGAGCTGGCGCGCCGTCTCGAAGCGCGCGGCGCGGCCCACGTTGCGGGCGAAGTCCGAGCGGGAGACGGCCAGCGCCCGGTAGTCGCGCCAGCGGTCCGGGTAGCCGATCTTGGTGCGCATGGCGGCCAGCTTCTCCAGCGCCGCCCGCCGGGTGGGCTCGGTCATCCAGGTGCTCTGCCGGATTCGCACGGCCATGGCCGCCTGGATGCGCCGGGTCATGTCCTGGACCTGCGCCTTCACCTCGGGCGGGAACACCCGGGCCACGAACATCTGCCCGAGCGCCTCCCCCAGATCGCGATCGACCCAGCCCACGCACTTCTTCCAGCGGGGCTGCTCCTCCTTGACGCCGTTCAGGTAGGCGGCGTGGAAGTCGAAGGAGGCCCGCTGGAAGGCGCGCGAGAGGTACGGGGCCCGCGCATCGACCAGCCGGGCGCGGAGGTAGTCCTTCCAGGTCTGCAGCGGCTCGGTCTCGAGCAGCGCTTGGACCTGGAGGAAGAAGGCCGGCTCGGACAGGTTGACGTACCGGAGTGCCGGCGCGTGCACGCCGCCGAGATACGCGGCCCAGTCGAAGGCCGGCGTGAGCGAGCGCAGCTGGGCCAGGGTGACGCGGTGATACACGTTGTACGGATCGCGCCTGGCCACGCGGTCCAGCGTCGCCCGCGCCATCGCCGTCTCCAGGCCAAGCACGCGCTCGGTGGCGGCGCGCGCGGCCTCCGGGCCGTCGCCGGTGAGCTGGAGGAGCCGAGCTACGTACTCCCGGTACCTGGCGCGCGCCTCCTCCATGCGCGGCTCGTCGGAGAGGTAGTAGTCGCGGTCGGGCAGCCCCAGGCCGCCGGCCTCCAGCACCGCGATCACCTGTCGCGAGTCCCGGGCGTCCTGCTCGCTGCCGAGCCCGAAGACCAGTTCGCTCCCCAGCGACGGGTGCAGGCGCCCCAGCAGCGCCGCGATCCCGCGCGCGGAGGGCAGTGCGCGGATCTCCGACAGGTCTCGACGCAGCGGCGAGGCCCCCGCGGCCTCGACCGCATCCTCGTCCATGCACGCCGCGAAGTAGTCGCCGGCCCTCTGCTCCGCCGGGGTGCGGCGGCCGCCCGGGTTCGCGGCCGCCTCCTGGAGGATGCCCCACAGGAACTGCCGGTTCTCGTCGGCCATCTTCCGGTACACGTGCCAGCTCGACTCATCCGGCGGGATGGGGTTCTTGGCCATCCAGCCATGGCAGCTGTAGGCGTAGAAGTCGGTGCACGGGTCGGCGCTCCGGTCCATGAAGCCGACGTCCAGCCCGGGCGTGTAGGGCAGCGACGTGAGCGGGCGAGGCGCCTCCGCGGCCCGAGCGGCGGAGAAGACGGCCAGGATGGAAGCGAGCGTGAGCAGCGGGCGCATGCCGCCCCATGTACGCGCGGTCCGTCCGGCGGTCAACCGGGCGGCGCCCCTCACCGAGCCGAGACCGAGAGGGCGCTGGCTCCGCCGCTGACCTCGATCTCCCAGGCGGCCGCCGCGGCCGCGAAGTCGCTCGATTCGAGCCGCACCTCGCCTCCCACCGCGCCCAGCCGCTGGGCGTCGAACCCCAGCCTGGCGGCGCCGCCGGTCAGGTGCAGCCGGGCGGCGGCCCCGGCCGGGCGCAGCAGCGAGAGGTTGCTGGCCCCGCCCGAGATTCCGCACCCGGCCCCGGCGGCAGCGAGACGCTCACGTCGCCGGCGCCGCCCGAGAGCTCGAGCGATCCGAGGGCCAGCGATTCCAGGTCGAGCTGCAGGCGGGCGGCCCCGCCGCGGATTTGCACGTCCCATGAAGGGCCGGCGGCCAGCGCCAGCCGTCCGCGATGCGCGCGCCAGTCGAGGGCGCGAAAGCGCGGGTACTCGATCGAGAGCGTGTCACCGTCCAGCCGCAGCGCCGGGGCGCGGCCCTCGCCCGGCCGGACGGGTTCCCTTGGCGCCCCCGGCGCGGGGCGCCTCGCCGGCCCCCGCTTCCGGCGGCAGCCCCAGCTCGGCGCGGACCGCCGCCGTCAGGAAGCTCGGCGCGTCCCTGGCGTAGCCGCGCTCGATGCGGACGATGGTCCCGTCCTTGCGGATCAGGAACACCGACGGGAGCGGAGCCTTGTCGCCCAGGTACCGGCGGGCCAGGATCTGGAAGCGATCCGAGCCGACCGGATGCCGCAGCCCCGGCTGCCCCACCAGCTTGCGCGCCGCCTCGATCCCCAGCTCGTCGCCGTCGATGTCGACGGACACGACCCGGAGCCCGCGCTCGCGGTAGATCCGGTCGAGCTGCATCAGGAAGGGCAGCTCCTTCTTGCAGGGCTCGCACCACGAGGCGAAGAAGCTCAGCAGCACCAGCCGGGCGCCGGCGTCCTCGGCCTCGGAACCCACCAGCCTCTCCAGCGACACCCAGGCGATGCCCGAGGCCTCGGGGTTGAGCGTGCGGAGCGAGAACGTCGGCGCCTGCGCACCCACCGACACGTCGGGCTCGGTGAGGAGGAGCGCCAGGGTCAGGGCGGCGAGCTGCATGCCCGGATTGTGCCACGCTTCCGGAGGGGTGCCAGGCCGCGGCCCTGCCCACCCTCTCCCACCTCAGGACTCGAGCAGCGCCCGCGCGGTCGAGACGAGCTCCGCCTGCGCGACCATGTGCTGCTGCTGGGTGGCCATCACCTTCAGTGCAACCTGGCCGGCCGCCTGTTCGCGGCTTCCGACGAACGCCACCAGCTTCGTGCCCCTGGACTCGGCGTACTGGAGCTGCTTGCCGAGCTTGTCGACGTTCGGGTACAGCTCGGTGGGGATTCCCGCGCTCCGCAGGGTGGACGCGACCCGGAGCGCCTCGGGGCTCGTCGCCTCCTCGAGCCGCAGGACCATCACCGGGGCCGCGGTCGCGAGATCGGGAACATCCGCCGCTCGCCCATCACCACCAGGATGCGCTCGAGCCCGAGCGAGAAGCCCACGGCGGGCAGCGGCTGCTTAAGGAACATGCCGATCAGGTCGTCGTACCGGCCGCCGCCGCCGAGGGAGCCGCCCAGATTCGGCACCTGCACCTCGAAGACCGGCCCGGTGTAGTAGCTCAGCCCGCGCGCCAGGCTCGGGTCGAGCCGCAGCCGCTTGCCACAGGGCGCATGGGCCGCCAGCCCCAGCAGCTGCCGCAGCTCGGCCACGCCCCGCCGGCCCGCCTCGGAGGATGCGAGCGCGCCCTCCAGGGCATCGAGCAGGCCCCGGTCGTCCTGCGCGGCGCCGGCGCCGACCGCGATCTCCATCAGGCGGGCGGCCGCCTGGGCCGGGATGCCGCGCTGCTCGAGCGCAGCCTGCACCTCGGCCGGACTCACCTTGCCGAGCTTGTCGAGCTCGGTGATGGCGTCCAGCTCCCGCTCGAGCGGAACGCCGGAGGCCTCGACCACCCCGCGGAGCAGCGCCCGGTGGTTGAGGCGCACGCGATAGTCGTCGAACCCGAGCCGGTCGAGGACCTCGCAGACGGCGCTGGCGACCTCGACCTCGCAGATCGGATCCTTGCTGCCGACGATGTCCACGTCGCACTGGTAGAACTCCCGGAAGCGCCCGGCGCCTGGGCGGTCGGCTCGCCACACCGGCTGGATCTGGTAGCGCTTGAAGAACCTGGGCAGCTGCCCCTGGTACTCGGCCACCACGCGCGCCAGCGGGACGGTCAGGTCGTACCGGAGGGCGCTGTCCGCCAGGGCGAGCTCGTCGCGCTTGAACGCTGCACGAGCCTCCTCGCGGCTGGCGGGGCTCTCTCCGGAGCGCGCGCGGATCTTGTCGAGCGCCCGGCCCAGCTCGGCCCCGCGGTGCAGCACCCGGAAGATGAGCTGGTCTCCCTCCTCGCCGTACTTGCCGAGCAGGGTCTCCAGCCGCTCCATGGCCGGGGTCTCGAGCGGCTCGAAGCCGTAGCGGCCGTAGACGTCGCGCACGATCGCCAGCACGTGCTCGCGCCGACGCACGTCCTGCGGCAGGAAGTCGCGCGTGCCCTTCAGCGGGGCGGTGTTCTCCTTCGCCATGCCGTTCCTCGGAGCGCCTGCGCCCGGCGAGGATCTCGCCGAGACGGGCGGCGCGTAGATACCAGAGACCGGCCGGGCGTGCACGGTCCCGGGCGCTGCTATTCCCCCACCCCGATCTGCTCGCCCACCCGCACCCTCGCGCCCGCGGCGAGCCGCGCCTCGAGCCGCACCCGCCCGCGCTCGAAGAGCAGGATCACCGTCGAGCCGATCTCGAAGGCCCCCAGCTCCTGCCCCTTCTCGACCGGGATGGGCCGGTCGTAGTCCCGGGCCTGCGCCCTGGCCCCGGCCCGGTTGGTCAGCGGGACGGTCGGGTCGTACGCGGCCCTGCACCCGGCCGACCACGGTGGCGCCGACCGCGACCAGCGCGCAGGCCCCCACCGGCGTGTCCAGCACGGTCACGAGCCGCTCGTTGACGCCGAACAGGCCGGGAACGGTGCGGACGGACGCCGGGTTGACCGGCCAGAGACGTCCCGGGACGTACCGGTAGCCGGTCACGCGGCCGCCCAGGGGGAAGTGGATGCGGTGGTAGTCGCGCGGGGAGAGATAGATGGTGAGGAACGCTCCCCCCTCGAACCGGCACGCCAGCGCGGCATCCCCGAGCAGCGCGGCCGCGGGGTAGTCCAGCCCCTTGGCCTGCACCAGCTGGCCGGCCGCCGCCGCGCCCGTCTCGGAGACCACGCCGTCCACGGGCGAGACCACCACGCGATCGCCGGACGCCACCGGGCGCAGGCCCGGGTGGAGCGGCCGCGCGAAGAATTCGCCGAAGGTGCGGTAAGAGTCGAGCCCGGGGCACTCGGACAGATCGACCCGGTAGCGGGCCGCGAACGCGCGCATGGCGGCGAGCCGCAGCGGGGCCGGAGCCCGCCACCGGGTGAGCGCGCCGGCCAGCCGGGAGAGCGCGTTCTTGGGCAGGAGCCGGAGGGCCGCGATGAACAGCCGGTCGTTCATGGTCCGGGGAATGAGTGTAGACGACGGCGCCGCCGGGCGGGAGGCCAACCCGCACCCGGACCCGAACCCGAACCCGGGCGCTCGTGCCCGTGGCCCGCTTCCCGAGTCCCCTGGCCCGAGGCCCGTTCTCCGGCCGGAGCACGGGCCACGCGAAGCCGGGTTCAGGTTCGGGTGCGGGTTCGGGGCGCAGCGCGGTTAGGATACCTGCCCGTGAAGGATCGCCCTCGTCTCCGACACCCACGGCCTCGCCGACCCCGGGCTCCCCGGCCTGTTCCGGGGCTGCGAGCGCGTGCTCCATGCCGGCGACATGGTGACCGCCCCGGTGCTGGACAGCCTGGCCAGCGTTGCGCCGGTCACCGTGGTCCGGGGCAACAACGACGTCGATCCGCGCTTCGAGCGCCTCCCCGAGTCGCTGGTGCTGCCGGTGGGCGACCTCCGGCTGTTCATGATCCACGACCTCGGCTCCCGCGAGCACCCGCGGCCCCGGGCCGCAGCGGCCCTGGCGCGGGCGCGGCCGGATATCGTGATCCACGGCCACTCGCACCGGCCGGGCGCCGCGGTGCACGCCGGGCGGCTGTACGTCAACCCGGGCAGCGCCGGCCCGCGGCGCTTCACGCTGCCGCGCACCGCCGCCATCCTCACGGTGACCGGCCGCCGCGCCCAGGTGGCCTTCTTCGAGCTCTCCGGGCCCCGCCCCGAGCCGCACGGGTCGGTCCTCGAGGCGGAGCTGTGACCTCCGCGCCGGCCTCGACCAGCGCGCGGTTCCCGCCGGGGGACCGGACCCTCAGGGCCATCGGGTTCGACGACGCTCCGTTCCGGCGCGGGGCGCGCGCCCTGGTCGGCGTCGCTGGAGTCGTCTGCGCCGGGACGCGCTTCGAGGGGCTGATCTGGGGCCGCATCCGCCAGGACGGCTGGAACGCCACCGAGGTGCTGCTGCGGCTGCTCTCGGGCAGCAAGTTCCTGCCGCAGCTGCACCTGGTGCTGCTCGACGGGATCGCCCTGGGCGGCTTCAACGTGGTCGACCTCCCCCGGCTGGCCGCGGGGCTGCGCCGCCCCTGCCTGGCCGTCATGCGCCGGCCGCCCGATCTCCGGGCGGTGGAGGCCGCGCTCCGGAGGCTCCCCCGGGCACGCACCCGGCTCGAGCTCCTCCGGCGCGCCGGGACCATCCACCGCCTGGGCGGGTTCGTCTTCCAGGTGCAGGGGGCCGCCCCGGAGGCCGCGGCGGCGGCGCTGGCGCGCCTCACCGATCGCGGCGCGGTCCCCGAGCCGCTCCGGCTGGCCCACCTCATCGGCGCCGCGGTGAGGACCGGGGAGAGCGGAAGGCGCGCCTGACCCCGGCGGCGGAGCGCCGGCGGCAGCCGGTGTTCGCCGTGCCTGACGGCGATCGACCTGTTATTCTCCTCGTGCATGTGCCGCCTCTTCGGCCAGCACGCCCACCCGGGCTTCGACTCCTGCGAGCCGCTGTGCAGCGCCGAGAACGCGCTTCGCTTCCAGTCGCATCGCCACCCGCACGGCTGGGGCATCGGCTGGTACGACGGCGGGCGCGCCCCATGTCCGGCGCGGCATCCTGCCGGCGCACTCCGACGAGACCTTCCTGGCGGCCGGGCGCGAGGTCCGCTCCCGGCTGGTGGTGGCGCACGTGCGCGAGGCCAGCGTGGGGCCGGTCCGGCACGAGAACACCCATCCCTTCCTCCACGACCGCTGGCTCTTCGCCCACAACGGGACGGTGGCCCGCTACCAGGACAGCCCGGACGTCCGCACCGCCCTCGCGGCCGAGATCGACCCGCGACCTCCGGGCTCGGTGCGGGGCGACACCGACAGCGAGCGCTGCTTCCACCTGTTCCTGACGCGGCTCCGCGCCCGCGCCGGCCTGGCCTGCCCCCGGCCTGGAGGACGTGCGCGCGCGCGCTGGCCGAGACCATCGACACCATCCTCCGCATCGCCGAGGCGGTGCCCGTGCCCAAGCCCAGCTCGCTCACCTTCGTGGTCTCCGACGGCCGGCTGCTGGCCGCCTGTCGCCACGGCCGCACCCTGCAGCTCGCCGCCGACGCCGGCCCGCGCCACGCCTTCGTGGTGGCCAGCGAGCGCATCGGGCGGAACAGCTGGACGGAGGTTCCCGAGGGCGGGTTCGTGGGAACGGACGACGGCGTGCAGGGCGGTCACCTGCCCTCTGGCCGCCTGAGCCCGTCTCGGCTTCCGGCGCTGGGCGGCGCGCCAGCAGCCTTCTCCCCAGCTCCGCGGCCCTGCTTGCCCACCCCCTCCACCTCGATGCGGCGCGACGAGGGCGCGGTCGGGTGGTGCGCGAGCCGGATGACGAGACGCTCCCCGGGCAGGGCGCCGGGGATGCGGTCCGCCCATTCCACCAGGAGCGCGCCCTCCCCGCCCACCAGGTCGCCGAAGCCGGTCCCGTAGAGCTCGTCCTCGTCGACGATGCGGTACAGGTCGGCGTGGTGGACGGGGACCCGCCCGCGGTAGGTGGCCACGATGGCGAAGCTCGGGCTGGAGACCTCCTCCAGCGGCACGCGGGCGCCGGCGCAGCGCCCCGCGGACCAGCTCCGTCTTGCCCGCGCCCAGGTCGCCCTCCAGCGCCACCACGTCGCCCGGCCGGAGCAGCGCACCCAGGCGGCGCCCCAGCGCGCGCGTGGCCGCCGCCGACCGGGTCACCCGGTGGCCGCGGTAGCGGTCCGCCGCGGCCCGTTCGCTCACCGGTGCCATCCGGCCCAGACCTCCCCGATGCCCTGGCCCAGATCCTCGGCCAGCAGCCCGCGCTGGCCGAGCCGGGCGGCCACCAGATCGCCGGCGCGGCCGTGGACCCAGGCCGCGACCCGCCCCGCGGCCCGCGGCGGCAGGCCTCCTGCGAGCAGCGCGCCGGTGAGCCCGGCCAGGACGTCCCCGGTGCCGCCCGTGGCCATGCCGGCGTTGCCGGTCGGGATGACCGCCGGCGGGCCCGTCGGGATCGGCCACCACCGTCCGGGCGCCCTTGAGGACGACGGTCACGCCCCAGGCCTGCGCGCTGGCGGCGGCGATCTCGATCCGATCCGCCTGCACCTCGGCCGTGCTGCGCCCGGTGAGCCGCGCCATCTCGCCCGGGTGCGGCGTCAGCACCGCTGGAACACCCAGGCCGCCTGGCCCGCCCGACTCGGCCAGCGCGTTGAGCGCGTCGGCGTCCAGCGCGGCCGGGATGGCCGCGCGGGCCAGGAGCTCGCGCAGGAGTGCCCCGGTCTGCGGACCGCGGGGGATGCCCGGGCCGATGGCCAGGGCGTCCGCGCCCTGCGCGGCCTCGAGCAGCGGCGCGAGGTCCGACATGCCCAGCGGGCCCTCCCCCGGGAGCGGAACGTTCATGGCCTCGGGACGGCCCGCCAGCGCCAAGGGCATCACCTCGGGACGGGCGGCCAGCCACACCAGGCCGGCGCCTCCCCGCAGCGCTCCGGTGAGCGCCAGGTGCGCCGCGCCCGACTTGCCGGGCGAGCCGGCGATCACCAGCAGCCGGCCGGCATCGCCCTTGTGCGCGTCGGGCGTCCGCGGCGGCAGGAGCGCGAGCGCCTCCTCCTGGTACAGGATCTCGGCGCCGACCGGCACCCGCGCCGCGGCCTCCGCCGGGATGCCGATGTCGGCGACCGTGACCTCGCCGGCCAGCCAGGCGCCGGGATGGATGGCCAGCCCGCGCTTGAGGAACGCAAACGTCACCGTGCGGTCCGCGTGCACGCACGGGCCGAGCGGGCGCCCCGAGTCGGCGGAGAGCCCGGAGGGCACGTCCACCGCCACCACCCGAGCCCCGGCGCCCCGCGCGGCGGCGATGGCGGCGATGGCCTGCGGCGAAGAGCCCCTCCGCCGGCCGCGCCAGACCCGTGCCCAGGAGCGCATCCACGATCACGTCGCCCGGGGCGGCCGCCAGCCGCGGCGGTGCAGTCGCATCCGCGATGGCGACCCCGGCGGCGGCGGCGCGCTCGCGCATGCTCGCCGCGTCCGGGGGCAGGCGGGTCGACGGGACCAGCGCCACCACGTCCACCGGGTGCCCGGAGCCGTGCAGCAGCCGCGCGGCCACGTAGCCGTCGCCGCCGTTGTTGCCGCCGCCGCACAGCACCCGGAAGCGGCCGCCCGCTCCCAGGAGCGCCACCGCCGCCTCGGCCACCGCCGCCCCGGCCCGCTCCATCAAGGACAGCGACGGCACGCCCAGCCCGTCGATGGCCGCGCGGTCGATGGCCCGCATCTCCGCCGATCCCACCAGCCTCATCCCGCCCCCTCCGCGATCACGGCCGCTGCCGCGGCCCCTCCGTCGTGGGTGATGGTCAGGTGCAGCCGGCCCACCCCGAGCCGGCGCGCCGCCTCGGCCGCGTTGCCCGCCAGCGACAAGGTGGGCGCGCCCTGGTCGCGGTTCACCTCGACCTCCGTGAAGCGGAGTCCCGCCGGCACGCCGAGCGCCTTGAGCGCGGCCTCCTTGGCGGCGAAGCGGGCCGCGTAGCGCGCGGCCCGATCGGCGCAGCCGTCGCAGAAGGCCCGCTCCGCGGGCGTGAACACGCGGGTCAGGAAGCGCTCCGCCCTCCCGGGCGGCCCTTCCAGGATGCGCGCCATCCGGGAGATCTCGACGAGATCGAGCCCCAGCCCCAGGATCACGGCCGCGCCTGCCGGAGCAGCTCCCTCATCTCGCGCACCGCCCGCTCGAAGCCCACCAGCACCGCCCGGGCCACGATGGAGTGGCCGATGTTCAGCTCCTCGATCTCGGCGATGGCGGCCACCGGCAACACGTTCTGGTAGTTGAGGCCGTGCCCGCCCGCCACCGTCAGGCCGAGCTTGGCGGCGGCCTTGCACGCGTCCACCAGCCGGTTCAGCTCGCGCCGCCGATCCGACGCCAGCCGCGCGTCGCAGTAGCGGCCGGTGTGGAACTCGACGATGGTCGCCTCGGCCCGATGGGCGGCCTTGACCTGATCCAGCTCGGGGTCGATGAAGAGCGAGACCTCGATCTCGGCGTCCCGCAGCGTCTTGACGGCCTTGCGAACCCCCTCGCGCCCGCCCACCACGTCCAGGCCCCCCTCGGTGGTGAGCTCCTCGCGGCGCTCCGGCACCAGCGTCACCATGTCGGGCTTGGTCTCGTAGGCGATGCGGACCATCTCCTGGGTGGCCGCCATCTCGAGGTTGAGGCGGGTGGCGACGGTCCGGCGCATCACCTCCAGGTCCCGGTCCTGGATGTGCCGGCGATCCTCGCGCAGGTGGATGGTGATCTGGTCGGCGCCGGCCATCTCCGCCTGCATGGCGGCGGCGACCGGGTCGGGATAGAGCGTGCGGCGCAGCTGACGCAGGGTGGCGACGTGGTCGACGTTGACTCCCAGGCGTGCGGGCATGGTCCGGCGAATGTAACCCGAAACCGCCCGGCTGGCGCGGAAGCGTTCGGGTTACCCCAGCGCCTCTCGCAGGCTGCCCGCGATGGCCTCGGCCATGGACCGGATCCGCTTCGCGTCCGGCCCCTCCACCAGCACCCGGACCTTGTTCTCGGTCCCCGAGAAGCGCACCAGCACGCGCCCCTCCTCCCCGAGCGCCTTCTCCACGGCCGCGATGGCCCTCCCCACCGCCGGGAGCTCCGGGAGGGGGCGCTTCTCCCGCACCGCCACGTTGACCAGCACCTGGGGCACCGGCTCGAAGCAGCTGGCCAGCGAGGACAGGCTGCGGCCCTCCCGGCGCATCACCGCCAGCAGGTTGAGGGCCGCCGCCACGCCGTCCCCGGTGGTCACGTGATCGAGGAAGATGAGGTGGCCGGACTGCTCGCCGCCGAAGTTGTACCCGTGCCGGCGCATCTCCTCGACCACGTACCGGTCCCCCACCGCGGTCCGGACCACCTTGCCGCCCTCCTCGGCCAGCGCTCGCTCCAGGCCCAGGCTGGACATGACCGTGGCCACCACCGTCTTCTTGGCCAGGGTGCGCTGGCGCAGCAGGTCGCGCCCGACGATGGCCATGATCGCGTCCCCGTCCACCATCCGGCCGGTCTCGTCGGCCAGGATGACGCGATCGGCGTCGCCGTCCAGCGCCAGGCCGAGCTGGGCTCCGTGGCGCCGGACGGCCCGGGCCATGTTCTCCGGGTGAACGGCGCCGCAGTCCTCGTTGATGTTGGTGCCGTCCGGGCTCACCGCCAGCGGGATGACCTTGGCCCCCAGCTCCTCGAACACGTCCGGCGCCACGTTGTAGGCGGCGCCGTTGGCGCAGTCCACCACCACCGTCAGCCCGTCGAGCGTCAGATCCTTGGGGAAGAGGCTCTTCAGGAACTGCGCGTAGCGGCCCTTGGCGTCGTCGATGCGCCGGGCCTTGCCGATGCGCGTGGCGGTCGGGCGCAGCGCCTGGAAGGCGGCGTTGCCGGGGTCCGCCCCGGCGCCGCCCAGCACCAGGCGCTCGATCTCGCAGCTCCACCTCGTCCGGCAGCTTGAACCCGTCGCGCGAGAAGAACTTGATGCCGTTGTCCTGGTACGGGTTGTGGCTGGCGCTGATCACCACCCCGGCGTCGGCCCGTGTGGACTGGGTGATGAAGGCGATGCCGGGCGTGGGAAGCGGGCCCACCAGCATCACGTCGACGCCCATGGAGCTGATGCCGGAGGCGATGGCCTGCTCGAGCATGTAGCCGGAGAGGCGCGTGTCCTTGCCGATCACGATCCGGTGGCGGTGAGGCCCGTTGCGCACCACGTAGGCCAGCGCCCGCCCCAGCTGGAGGGCGATCTCGGCGGTCATGGGGTGGACGTTGGCGACCCCCCGCACGCCATCCGTCCCGAACAGGCGTCGCGCGACGGGGACGCGAGGCGGGGCCGCCAGGCCGTTCCGGGGCGGTGGGGAGCCCGCGACGGCGAGCCCCCGTCCCTGCTTGCCGTTCCGGATCCTCGTCCCCGCGCGAATCACCATCTGGTCCCCCGCTGGTTCCGTGAGTCCTCGGCGGATGCGGCCGCGGCGGCGGGGAAGCTACCACAAGGGGCGCGCGCCCGCCCGCGCGCCCGCTCAGTCGAAGCCTAGGGCGCGCGCGACGCCGGGGCCGCCTCCCGGATCGCCGCGGCGATCCGCGCCGCCTGCCTCGCCGGCGCGACGTCGTGCACGC
Source organism: uncultured Pseudomonadota bacterium (assembly GCA_963736345.1). Taxonomy (GTDB): domain Bacteria; phylum Myxococcota; class Myxococcia; order Myxococcales; family Anaeromyxobacteraceae; genus Anaeromyxobacter. The sequence goes on from CAVTOU010000025.1 coordinate 86,111, forward strand.
GGACGAACTCCGCACCCCCCAGGACGCAGGCGGCGACCGCTGCCAGTGTCCCCGGGAGGCGATCCTGGACCGCGGCGCCGGTCAGCTTCCCGATGAAGCTCTTCCGGGAGGGGCCGACCAGGAGCGGGAGCCCCAGCGCCCGGAGCCGGGAGAGCCCGGCCAGGAGCGCGATGCTGTGCTCGGCCCCCTTGGCGAACCCGATCCCCGGGTCGAGGATGATGCGCTCGCGCGGCACCCCCGCCCTCTCGGCCCGGCCCACGGCCTCGGCGAGCTCGGCCGCGACCTCGGCCACCACGTCGCGGTAGACCGCACGCGAGGCCATGTCGGCCGGCGTGCCGCGCATGTGCATGATCACCGCCGGCACGCCGCGGCTCGCCACCAGCTCGGCCATGCCCGGCGCGGACAGCGCGCGGATGTCGTTCACCAGGTCGGCCCCGGCGTCCAGGGCCGCCCGGGCCACCTCGGGCTTCGAGGTGTCCACCGAGATGGGAAGCGAGGGCGCTCGCGCGCGCAACCGCTCCACCACCGGCACCACCCGCCGGATCTCCTCGCTCGCGGCGACGGGGGCCGCGCCGGGCCGGGTCGACTCGCCGCCCACGTCGACCAGGTCGGCCCCCTCGGCCTGGAGCGCCAGGCCCTGCTCCACGGCCGCGTCCACGTCGGCGAACCGCCCGCCGTCCGAGAACGAGTCGGGCGTGGCGTTGACGACGCCCATGAGAAAGGGGCCGGGCCCCTCGAAGAGCCTGGCCCCGATCTGCATCCGCACGGCTCACCTCCGCTCACCCTGAGCCTGACGAAGGGGGCTCGCCCTGAGCCTGACGAAGGGCTACGCCTTGCTGGGCGCCGGCACGCCACCGACCGCGTCGAGGAGCCCGCCCCGCTTGCCCTTCTCGGGCGCCACGGGGGGGGCGGACTTGGGAGGCGGGGTGCGGTTGATGGTCATGCCGGCCATGATCACGTCGATGTCGGCGGCGTCGAGCGTCTCGTACTCGATGCAGCGCGTCGGCGATGCGCGTCAGCTTCTCCGAGTTCTCGATCAGCACCTGCTTGGCCCGCTGGTACTGCTCGGTGACGATGCGCCGCACCTCGGCGTCGATGTCCTGGGCGGTCTGCTCGGAGTAGCCCTGGGTGGCGGTCATGTCGCGGCCCAGGAACACCTCGCCCTCCTTCTTGCCGAGGGCGAGCGGCCCGAGCTTCTCGCTCATCCCCCACTCGCACACCATGTTCCGCGCCAGGTCGGTGGCGCGCTCGATGTCGTTGCCCGCGCCGGTGGAGCGCTCGTTGAAGGTGAGCTCCTCGGCGATGCGGCCGCCCATGAGGATGGCGATCTGGTTGAGCGCGAACTGCTGGTACAGGTTGAGCCGGTCCTCCTGCGGGAGCTGCTGGGTGAGACCCAGCGCCCGCCCGCGGGGGATGATGGTCACCTTGTGCACCGGATCGGTACCGGGGAGCACCTTGGCCACCAGCGCGTGCCCCGCCTCGTGGAAGGCGGTGTTCCGCTTCTCCTTCTCCGAGATGATCATCGAGCGCCGCTCGGTGCCCATCAGCACCTTGTCCTTGGCGAACTCGAAGTCCTCGATGGAGAGCCGCTCCTTGTTCCGGCGGGCGGCGTAGAGGGCGGCCTCGTTGACCAGGTTCTCGAGGTCGGCGCCGGAGAACCCGGGGGTGCCGCGGGCGATCTGGGTCAGGTCGACCGAGCCGTCGAGCGGGGTCTTCTTGGTGTGGACCTTGAAGATTCCCAGGCGGCCCTTGAGATCGGGCGCGGCACCGTGATGCGCCGGTCGAAGCGGCCCGGTCGCAGCAGGGCCGGATCGAGCACGTCCGGCCGGTTGGTGGCGGCGATGAGGATCACGCCCTCGTTCGACTCGAACCCGTCCATCTCGACCAGCAGCTGGTTGAGCGTCTGCTCGCGCTCGTCGTGGCCGCCGCCCAGGCCGGCGCCGCGGTGGCGGCCCACCGCGTCGATCTCGTCGATGAAGATGATGCAGGGGGCGTTCTTCTTGCCCTGCTCGAACAGGTCGCGGACGCGCGAGGCGCCCACGCCCACGAACATCTCCACGAAGTCCGAGCCGGAGATGGAGAAGAACGGGACGCCCGCCTCGCCGGCCACGGCGCGGGCCAGGAGCGTCTTGCCCGTGCCGGGCGGACCCATCAGCAGCACGCCCTTGGGGATTCGACCGCCCAGGCGCGTGAACTTCTTCGGGTCCTTGAGGAACTCGATGATCTCCTCGAGCTCGTCCTTGGCCTCGTCGATGCCCGCCACGTCGGCGAAGGTCACCTTGTTGTGGTGCTCGGTCATGAGCTTGGCGCGCGACTTGCCGAAGCTCATGGCCTTCCCGCCGCCGGATTGCAGCTGGCGCATGAAGAAGAAGATGAGCAGGAACACGAACACCAGCGGCAGGTACTGCAGCAGCACCGCCACCCAGAGCGAGTTCTGCTCCGGCTTCTGGAAGTTGACGGTGATGCCCTTGTCGATGAGCTTCTGCGCGGTGCTCCCGGAGAGATTGCTGGGACCCGTGGTCTGGTACTCGCTGCCGTCGGTGAGCTTGCCGCTGTACTCGAGATCCTTGATGTTCACGGTCTGGACCTTGCCCGCCTCGACCCACTTCATGAACTCGGTCCAGTTCGGCTTCTGGGGCGCGGTACCCTTGCGGTCGAACGCCTGCCAGAGCGCGACGAACATCACGATCAGGAAGATCCACAGCAAGGCGGTCTTGTAGGACTGTCGCAAGGCTCAGCTTCCCTTCCCTGGGGCAACAACCGCTCCCAACCGCCGGCAGCGTGGGAGTGTTCCGCCGGGGGCGCCGCCGGCCAGCGGGCCGCCCGCACAGCCCTGAGCTTATAACAGCCTCGCACCCCTTTTGCAGGTAGGCCGCTCGCCTTCCCCGGGAGCCTCCAGGCGGACCTCCAGCCCTGCGCCATTCGGCCCCGCCTCCTGCGCCCGGACGCCCAGCTCGGGGAGGGCCAGGATGGTGGGACCAGCTGCCACCACCAGGATCGCGTCCCTCCGCTCCCGCGGGATCTTCCGGTCGATCAGCCAGGCCTTGAGCTTCTTCCGCCCGGGGCCACGCTCGGGGCGGAACCGGTCCCCGGGCCGGCGTGTGCGAACCTCGAGCGGCCACGGGACGAGCTCCGGCCGCTCGGCCTTCACCGAGAGGACCAGGGACCCCTCGGCCAGCGCGTAGCTCCCGGGACCGTCGAGCCGCACCGCGGCAAGCGGCGCGCCGGTGCCCGCCTCATGGGCTGTCGCGATCTCGAGGTGGCCGTACCGGCAGCGCGCCAGGACGCCGCCCGGGAGGGAGAGCTGCCACGGCCCTTTGCGGCGGAGCAGCCCCAGCACCGCCTCGACGTTCGCGGCCGAGAGCTCGCCCCGGCTCCGCGCCGCCCGCCGCCACAGGCGGCGGATCACGCGGCGACGCACCGCCAGCGGTTCCGAGAGGACCCGGGCGCGCTCCAGCACCGGCCCCGCGCCGCACGCGCACGCGCGCGCGGCGAGCGCGCGCTCGTCGGCGCGAAGCAGATCGGCCGTGCGAGCGAGCGTGCGCTCGGCCGCAGGCGCGAGCTGCGCCACGACCGGCACGAGCTCGTGCCGCACCCGGTTCCGCGCGTAGCGGGGGGAGGCGTTGCTGGGATCCTCGCGCCAGCCCAGGCCGCGCTCCGTCAGGAAGGCGAGCACCTCGGCCCGCGACCGATCGATGAGGGGGCGCACCACCATCCCCCGGCGCGGCGGGATCCCGGCGAGGCCGCGCGAGCCAGAGCCGCGCAGCAGCCGGAGCAGGACGGTCTCCGCCTGGTCGGTCCGGGTGTGTCCCGTGGCGATCCGGGTCGCCGCGGCCCGCTGCGCCTCCTCACGGAGGGACAGGTAGCGCATGCGGCGGGCCTGGGCCTGCACGTTTCCCGGCGGGACGACCACCTGCGAGCGGCTGAACGGGATCCCCAGCGCCCGGCACGTCCGGGCCGCGAAGTCTCCGTCCTCGCTCGATCCCGGGCGAAGCCCGTGGTCCACGTACGCTGCGCACACCCGCCCCGTCTCCCCCGCGTCGCGCAGGTCGGACAGGGCGGCCAGGAGGGCGGTGGAGTCGGGACCGCCGGACAGCGCCACCAGCACGAGATCGGTGGCGTCGAACAGCTTCCGCCGGCGGATGGTGGCCAGCACGCCGGCGACGAAAGGGTGAAGCGCTCGGTTGCGCACAGGACGAGCGGCGACCTGGGCCGCGCTTTATACTAGTCGCCGTTCCCGGGGCGGGATCGGCCGCGTGGGAATCGGCGCTGGAAGCCGGGGGTTGAGCCAGTGGGGAACGCGGCCCCGCAGGCCCCGTTCCGGGGGCGAAGTGGCTGATTTCGCGCGGGAATGAACGGCTTCGGGCGGTCGTTGGCAGGGCGGAGGGGTTCGCAGAGATTTCAACGAGCTGGGCCTAGGGGTCCCCCCCCTCCCCCTCTGGGCCCACGGGGAGCCGGCAGTGATGCCGGCTCTCCTTTTTTGGGCTCGCCACCTCGCGCCAGCAGTGACGCAGCGTGAGGGGGCGAGGCGGCTGGCGGGAAGCCTTCTTGACCGAAGAGTCCCTCCAGCGTACAAACCGGTCGTCTGTCCCACACCACGGAGCTGCGATGCCCGGCACCGACAAGCGCAAGCAGTCCCTGTACTTCCCCGAGGACATGCTCAACGAGATCCAGGCGGAGGCGAACCGACAGGATCGCTCGCTCTCCTGGATCGTCCAGCAGGCCTGGCGCATCGCCAGAGGCGAGATCATGCGCTTCCCGAGCGTGAACGATGTCCTCTCGGGCGTCGCCCGTGAGGACGAGCGCGAGGAGAAGGGCGGGTAGCCGGCCCTCTCGAATCCGCGAAGCGTGCGCGCCTGAACCGGGTACCCCGGTCAGGCGCGTGCCGTTTTGACGGCCCCACGCCGGGGCTGTACGCTCAGGGTGTCGCGCAGGACGTCTCGCCTCCCCCTGGCCCGATGCCCAAGACCCCTTCCCCCGAGAGCCCCACCGAGCAGACCGACGAGCCGCTGCTCGAGGACAGCTTCTACGAGGTTCCGCCCGAGCTCCAGGACGGGGCCGAGCAGGTGCCGGCGCGGGCTGCCGAGCGGACCGTGCCGGATCCGGGTGAGGAGGAGGAGGGCGCGCTACACGTCCGGCGGGGTTTCCCCGTCGTCAAGGTCGCCATCGCCGTGGGCGTGCTGGTCTGCATCGGCGCCGCCCTGCTGGCGTTCCGAGCCCAGGGGAGGCGCCGCGCGGTCAGCGAGGGCGTCGCCAAGGCCGAGCAGCTCATGCGGCTCGACACGGCCGAGGCGTATCGCAAGGCCGCCGATCTCCTCGCCCCGCACGCGCAGCTCGATCCGCTGCAGGCCGGCAGCGCCCGCGCCTTCGCGCTGGCCATGCTCGCCGCCGACTACCGCGACGCCCGCGCCGAATCCGAGGCCAACGCGCTGCTGGTGGTCCCGGGGCGCGCCGAGGCCATCCCCACCCAGGCGGCCCTGGCCTTCGCGGCGCTGGCCCTGGGCAAGAACGTGCTCGGCGACGCGACCTCCGCGCTCGGCGGCGCCACGGGCACGCCCTGGGCCCATGCCCTCCAGGCGCGCATCGCCCTGCGCGCCGGCACGCTGGACGCGGCCGTGGAGCCGGCCACCGCGGCCGCGGCCGAGCCCGGCTTCGCGGCCGGGCTGGCCGTCCACGGCGATGCGGCGCGCCGAGCGCGCCGGGACGGCCGCACCGCACGCGCCGCGTACGAGGCGGCGCTGGCCGCATCCCCGGCCCACCCCCGCGCCGCCTTCGGCCTGGCCAAGCTCGCCCTGGCCGGGCAGGCTCCCGATGCCGAGGCGCGCGAGGCGCTGGAGCGCATCCTGGCCAGCGGCGAGGCGACCCCTGCGCCCGAGCGCGGGCGGGCGGCGCTGCACCTGGCCGCGCTGCGGCTCCGGGCGGGCGAGCCCGCCGACGCCGTGCGCAAGGAGCTCGCCGCCGGCCTGGGGGAGCGCACCGCCGACTGGCTCATGGGCGCCGCCCGCGCCGAGGCGGCCAATCGCGGGCCGTACCGCGCCGTCACCGGCGCGCCGGACTCCCTGGAGAGCGCCAGCGACGACGACCCGCCCGACCTGCGCCCGCTGGCGGCCGAGCCACCCCCCCCGCCTCCCCGGGCGGAGCCGCCGCCGCAGCCCACGCCGGCCAAGGCCGCGCTCCACTCCAAGGCGACCAAGCCGCCGAAGGTCACCAAGGCGGTCCGCTCCAAGCCGAGCGCGAAGGCCGCGCCCGCCCGCCATGCAGGCACCAAGGCGCCGGCCAAGGCCAGCCCCAAGAAGAAGACGACCACCAAGCGGGTTCGCTGAGACGTCGGCGGTCCCCTCTCCACCACCCGGGCGGGCGGCGAAGCCGCCGATCCGGGCGGCCATTGCCCGCGAGCGAGGCAGCCGGATGCCTCCGCTGCGGGCACGTCGCTGCTCGATCCCGCGGATCGCCTCGCCTTCGGGCGCTCGCTGCCCGGCACACGGGCTGCAAGCCCAGCCGGCGAACGAGACGTCCACCCGTGGAGGGAAGCACCTTGAGAAAGCTCCTCGTGGCACTGGCGGTCATCTTGCCGGCGGTCGCCTTCGCAGCCGACGGTATCAACTCCGGCGACACCGCGCTGGTGCTGATGAGCGCCGGCCTGGTCATGCTCATGACGCCCGGGCTGGCGTTCTTCTACGGCGGGCTGGTGCGCTCCAAGAACGTCGTCCACACCATGAACCTCTCCATCGCGGTCATGGGCGTGGCCGGCGTGCTGTGGGGGCTGTTCACCTACAGCCTGGCGTTCTCGCCGGGCGGCGTCCTGGATCGCCTCATCGGCGGGCTCGGCTGGTTCGGGCTGCGCGGCGTGGGCGACGCGCCCGATGCGACGCTGGCGGCCACCATCCCCCACTCGGCGTTCATGCTGTTCCAGTGCATGTTCGCGGTCATCACGCCGGCGCTCATCTCCGGCGCGCTGGTCGAGCGGGTGCGCATCAAGGCGTATCTGTTGTTCATCGCGATGTGGTGCGCGCTCGTCTACGCGCCCGTGGCCCACTGGGTGTGGGCCCCCGGCGGCTGGCTGCGCAACCTGGGCGTGCTCGACTTCGCGGGCGGGACGGTGGTCCACATCAACGCCGCCGCGGCGGCGCTGGTGGGCGCGATGCTGCTCGGCAAGCGGCGCGGGCTGCGCGCCCCCACCGTACTGCCGCACAACGTCCCCTTCGCCATCCTGGGCATGGGCCTGCTCTGGTTCGGCTGGCTCGGGTTCAACGGAGGCAGCGCGCTGGCCGCCAACGGGCTGGCCAGCTCCGCCTTCACCAACACCTTCCTGGCCCCGGCGGCGGCGGGCATCACCTGGGGGCTGATCGAGCTCTTCCTGCACGATCGGATGTCGGGCGTGGGCCTGGCCTCGGGCGCGGTGGCGGGCATGGTGGCCATCACCCCGGCGGCGGGGTTCGTGACCCCGGCCGCCAGCCTGGTCATCGGAGCGCTGGCCGCCGGCGCCTCGTTCGCCGCCGTCCGGATCCGGCCGCGGCTGGGGCTCGACGACGCGCTGGACGTGTTCGCGGTGCACGGCGTGGCCGCCACGCTGGGCGCGCTCCTCACCGGCGTCTTCGCCTCGACCGCCATCAACGCCGCCGGGGCCGACGGCAGCCTGCTCCTGGTGGGCAAGCAGGCGGTGGGCGTCATCGCCACCCTGCTCTACTCGGGCCTGATCTCCTTCGGCCTCTTCAAGCTGGTGAACGCCATCACGCCGCTTCGCGCCTACGAGCAGGACGAGTGGACGGGCCTGGACGAGGCCGAGGCGGGCGAGCGCGGATACATCACCGCCGATCTGGACTCCGCTCCCGGGGCCGCCCAGGGCCTGCGCTCGCACCGGCCGCCGGCTTCCGCCGCGGCCGCGCCCCACCACGCAGCCGAATCCTGAGCGGCGCGCCGCCCACCCGCTCCGGGGTGGGCGGCCGTCCGCCGCACCCGCGTGCACGGCGTGGGCGCAGCTTCCTGCCCGACCGCGCGGCAGCTCGAGCGCGCCCGCCGGCGCCATCACATCCCCCGGGGACCCGCCCCGCGCCCTCCCGGCCTGCGATCCCGAGCGGATGGGGGCCGGGGCGCGCGGGCGAGTCGCGTCGAGTGAGCGGCGGCACGGCCGCTGCAACGACGCACCGTCAAGCAGCCAACGGATGGATCCCCTCCCGGAGGACTGACCCCCATGAAGAAGTGCATCGAGACGGTCGTGGTCGTCGCATCGATCCTCGGCGCCCGCAGCGCCCTGGCGACGCCGTCCACCGTCTTCTGGACTCCGGCGACGACGTACACGCAGCCGTTCCTGGTGCCGCACCTGACGTACGACAGCTACGTCGCCGAGAAGTCGTTCGTCCCCAACGATTACGGGCTCACCATGGGCGTCATCCCCTCGGACAAGGTCCAGGGCGAGGTCGGCTTCGACGTCTTCCAGCCGGGGAAGGTCGGCGATCTGTTCCAGGTGAACGGAAAGCTGACGCTGGGCGAGGGCGCCTACGCCAAGTGGCAACCGGGTGTGTCGCTGGGGGTCATGAACGTCGGCTTCAAGAAGGACGTCTCCAACTACGACCTCCTGCACCTCGACATCGGCAAGACGTTCCCGGTGGGCACCATCGCCGTGGGCGGGTATTACGGCGCCGGGTCGAAGCTGCTCTGGACCGGTTCGGATGGGAAGGTGAACCGCGCCGGCGTGATGGGCAGCTACACCAGCCCGGACCTGACCCTCAACCTGACCGGGCTACAGAAGATCAACGCCTTCGCGGACGTCGCCACCGGCAAGAACTGGTTCGGCGCGGCCGGCGTGGGCATCGGCCTCTACCCCACCTCCACCATCGACGTGCTGACCGGTCCGGTCTGGTTCTTCGACACGGACGGCGCCAAGGCCCTGTACGGCGCGAGCGTGCTCTGGTCGGTGCAGGTGGACATCGACTTCGACCTGCGGCCCCCCAAGCCGGCGGCGCCCGCCAAGAGCTAGTCAGCGGCTTCAACCCGAGATCTGCGCGAGCACCGTGTCGAAGACGAACATTTCGACCCGCTCGCGCTCCTCGCCGCTCATCCCGATGAACTGGAACGAGACCCGCACGTTCCCCTGCTGTGGCTTGATGTCGGCGACCCGGACCTTGCCGGTGAGGGGATCGCTCCCCGGCAGCCGGAGGGAGTACCCGACCTCGTCGCCTGCGGGCGGAGCCTTGGCCAGCAGGCAGGCGAAGCCGCCGGTGCACAGGTCGACGGTGATGGCCCGGGCGTTGGATGTGAGCATGTCGAGATCGACCTGGAGGGCGCGGGCCACTCGCAGCGAGCCGCGGGGGGTCTCGCCCGGTTTCACCGTGAGTCGCTGGGCGCTGAGCAGGGCCCGCGCCAGCTCGTCGCGCGCCGCCCGGTACGTCTGCAGGTCGTCCGGGGACAGCTTCCCGGAGCGCGCTCGCTCGTGGAGATCGCGGAAGCCCTTCAACCACTCGGCCAGGCTCAGGGGAGGCGCCATGGGCTATCCCTGCAGCGCCTTCTTCAACTCGGGCGCGGGCTTGAAGCCGACGGTCTTGGTGGGCGCGATCTGGATCTCCGCGCCGGTCTTGGGATTCCGCCCCACCCGGCCGGCGCGACGCTTCACCACGAACGTCCCGAACCCGGGCATGGAGAAGCGCTTGTCCTTCCGGATGCTCCTGGCCAGGTGATCGAACACCGTGTCCACCAGGTGGGCGACCTGACGCTTCGAAAGGTCGCTGTGGGCCGCCTGCACCTTCTCGATCAAGTCCGCCTTGGTCATGGAGGCCGCGTCCCCTGCACAACGGATTTCGCGCGACCCTAGCGCCGTGCCCGGGGGCCGTCAAGCGGGTGCCGGACAGCCCACCGCCACCGGATCACGCGCTGCCGAGCGCCGCGATGCCGAGCAGCGCGCGCGCCTGCTCAGGGGTCGCCGGCTCGCGTCCGGAGCGCTGCGCCATCTCGACTGCGCGTGAAACGAGCTCGTCCGAGCCGCCCGCCAGGACGCCCCGGGAGAGGAAGAGGTTGTCCTCCAGCCCCACGCGCGCGTGTCCGCCCAGCCGCATGGCCAGCTCGGCCATGGGGAGCTGATGGCGCCCCACGCCCGCCACCGACCAGTGCGTCGGCTCGGGGAGCCCCTCCACCAGGAAACGGAGGTTTCGCTCCCCGGCCGAGAGGCCGCCCGGCACCCCCAGCACGAACTGCACGTGGTAGGGCGCGGCCAGGTGCCCCTCGGTGCGCAGCCAGCGCAGCGCGTCGAGCATGCCGGCGTCGTAGACCTCGCACTCCGGCACCAGCCCGCGCTCCCGCAGCCGGTTCGCCACGCGCACGATGTCGGGCCGGGTGTTGACGAAGACAACGTCGCCGAAGTTCATGGTGCCGAGGTTGAGGGTCCCCATCTCGGCACCGTCCACCAGCGACCCCAGCCGCTCCTCGAGCGGCATCCCCACCGCCCCTCCCGTGGAGCACTGCACCACCAGCTCGCTCCCCGCCTGCCGGATGCGGTCGATGATCTCCCGGAAGTGCACCGCCTCCTGCGACGGTCGCCCGTCGGGCCAGCGCGCATGGAGGTGGACCACGGCCGCGCCGGCCCGTCCGGCGGCCACCGCCGCGGCCGCAATCTCGGCCGGCGTGTACGGGACGGCGGGGTTCTGGGCCCGGGTCACCTCGGCGCCGACCACGGCGGCGGTGATGATCGCCGGCTCCTGCACGCGACCTCCTTCACCCCCCGCGCCGCTGCTTGTCGCCCGGCACCACGCAGGTGCCGACCGCGCGGCACACCACCACCGGCGTCTCGAGCACGTCCACGGCCGAGTCGGAGAGGTCCCGCCGAGGAGCGATCACCTTGCGCGCCTCGAAGCGCATGGCCCGCGAGGTGTTGCCGACCCGCACCAGCTCGGCCTCCACCTCCAGGAAGTCGCCGGCGTGGCTCGGGGCCAGCACCTCCACCGACTCGTAGGCCCGGAGCAGCCCCTCGTCCCCGTCGTGGCGCGCCAGCAGCTCCGTGGCCGCGTCGCCGAAGAGCGCCAGGATGCGAGCGCCGTCCACCAGGTCGCCGCCGTAGTGGGCGTCGGCCTGGGAGAGGCGCAGCCGCAGCTTCACCTTGTCGCCCACCGCCATCGTGGTCACCTCGCGTCCTTTCCCATCCGCTTCAGCACCGCCGCCACCAGGAAGTTGGCCACCTCGGAGGGCCGCGTCCCCGGCCCGAAGCCGGCGTCGTACCCGAGCGTCCGCGCCAGCCGGTGGTCGATGCGTGGGCCGCCCAGGACCGCCGTCACCCAATCCCGGATCCCGAGCCGCGTCAGCTCCTCGATGAGCTGGCGGGCGTTGTCCTTGTGCACGTCCCGCTGGGTCACCACCTGCGAGACCAGGACCGCGTCGGCGTGCCGCTCGGCGCAGCGCCGGGCCAGCTGTGCGTTCTCCACCTGCGCGCCCAGGTTCGCCGCCTCGAAGCAGGCGTAGCGCTCCAGACCATAGTCGCCGGCGTACCCCTTCATGTTCATGATGGCGTCGATCCCGACCGCGTGCGCGTCGGACCCGGTGCAGGCCCCCAGCACCACGATGCGGCGCCCCACTTCGCGCAGCGCGTACGCGTTCAGCTCGTCGAAGCTGCGGCGCCGCTCCACCACCTCCGGGACGTGCAGCCGGGCATAGTCCACCGCCGCAGAGGTGCGCCCGTAGACGACGAAGAAGGCAAACCCCTCGGCGGCCGGCTCCATCGCCGCCACGTGCACCTCCTCCATGCCCATCTTGCGCGCCACCTCCGCGGCCGCCTCCCGGGCGCGCTCGCCGGCGGGGACCGGCAGCACGAAGGACACCTGGACCACCCCGTCGTCGCGCCGGTCGCCGTACGGGCGCACCAGCTGCCCGGGCTCCCACTCGCGCGCCGTCATGCCTCTCCCCCGACCTTCGCCCCGCCCACCAGCGCGCGGTAGGCCTCGACCACCTCCGCCGGGGCCGGCGTCTGGGCGGTCAGGAACACCTGGTACTGGACGCCGCCGTCGCAGGCCGCCCAGGCCCAGACGTGCCATCCGTTCTGGTCCCCCTCCAGGCTCAGGGCGGGCCGGCCGGCGAATCGCGTGGCGTGGCTCCGCACCCGCTGCATCGACTCGCCCCGCTTCATGACGCGCTCGGCGTCGGCCATGCAGGCGGCCTCGCTGCCGAAGACCGCCTCCGGCGTCGACACCTCCAGCCGTGCGGTCCCGTCGGAACGATCCAGGCGCAGGTGGCGCGGCTCGCCCGAGCGCGCCCAGGCCTCGGGGGCCTCGAAGCGCAGCTGCCCCACCGTGTACCGGAGCCAGCCTTCCCGGCCGCTCGGGACGCCTTCGGGCGCGGAGGAGAACGCGCCGCGGATCCCGGCGCAGGCCGAGGTGGCCAGCATCAGCCAGAGCAGCACCACCTCGGTTCCCAGCCGGGAGCGGGCTCGGGCTCCTTCACGGGAAGAAGCAAATCTCATGCAGCCCCCTCCATGATCTCGAGGAACGGGTTGAAGTAGTCCGGGTCCCGCGGGACCACGCCCGAGAGCCCCTTGCCGCCTTGCTCGGTGCGGGCCACGTCGCCGAAGCGCGCCCGCCCGATGGCGCGGGGCAGGCCCTCGCGCGCCACCTCCTCGAGCAGCTCCTCGGCCTGCCCCAGCGTCTCGCCGGCCCGACGCTCGATCATCCCGTCCGGCCGGAGCACCAGCTCGGCGCCCATCGACCGCCAGGCCCGGTACACGTAGTCGGCGCTCTTCAGCGCCACGTACCGGTCCATGAGGAAGGGGTTGTGCATGGCCTCGGTCATCATGCCCAGCAGCTGGATGCCCTGCCCGGTGATCCAGGAGACCACGTCGGCCATCACGTCGTAGGCGTGGCTGAAGAAGATGTCGCCCTGCTTGTGCTTGGTGGGCGGCATGTACTTGATGGGCGCCTCCGGGAACAGGGTCCGCACCAGCAGCGCCTGGGCCAGCTCGCGGGCGATGGTGTCCTCGCGGCCCGGATCGATCTCGAAGCTGTGCCCCAGGCCGATGAGCCGGTCGGGCAGCCCGGCGGCGTGGGCGAAGCTCTCGTTGACGAACTGGCTGGCCACCACCGTGTGTGCGGCCTCGTCGGCGTCGGCGGTGGTGATGTAGTTGTCCTCGCCGGTGTTGATGACGATCCCCGCCAGCGCGCAGATGCGCCGCGAGAAGTACTGATCGCACAGCGTCCGCCACATGTTGATGTCGCGGAAGAGGATGCCGTACATGGCGTCGTTGAGGAGCATGTCCAGCCGCTCCCACGCCGCCGCGAAGGCGATCTCCGGCATGCACAGCCCGGAGGAGTAGTTGGTGAGGTGCAGGTAGCGGCGCAGGCGGCGCGACTCGTCGTCCAGCGCCTCGCGCATGATCCGGAAGTTCTCCTGGGTGGCGTAGGTGCCGCCGTAGCCCTCGGTGGTGGCGCCGTGTGGGACGTAGTCGAGCAGCGACTGGGCGGTGGAGCGGATCACCGCGATGATGTCGGCGCCGGCCTGCGCGGCGGCGCGGGCCTGTTCCACGTCGTCGTGGATGTTGCCGGTGGCCACGATCAGGTACTTGTGCGGCCGCGGGCCCACCCCCAGCTCCTGGCGGAGCGCATCCCGGCGGCGCACCCGGGCCAGGAGCTCGTCGACCGCGGCGCGCGCCTCCCGGCGCATTTCGGCCAGCAGGGCCTGCTCCTCGGCCGGCGGGAGCGGCTCGGGGCGGGCCGGCAGCGCCGCCATCCGCTCCACCACCGAGAGCGGATCGGTGGCGCCGCGGCGCAGCACGTAGCCCATCCAGTAGGCGGCGCCTCGCCCCAGCAGCTTGCGCTCCTGCAGCGCGTCCACCGCCATGTTCACCAGCGGCACGCCGCGCGGACCGGCGTCGTGCAGGCCGAACAGCCGCAGCACGGTGCGCTCGATCGAGACCGTCGTCTGGCGGCGGACGGCGGCCAGCACCGGGGTGGTGACCTGGTCGGCCAGGGCGCGGCAGCTCGCGACCTGCTGCGGGTTCAGGTGGAGATCGGGGACATGGCGGCCGTCGGCGAGCTGCATCGCGCCCATCGTTAGGCCGGCCGCCCCGTCCCGGCAAGGTTCCGGGGGGAGGGTCCGCGGCTAGGCGATGCCGCCCGTGCACCCCCCCGCGTCGCTCCCCGCCACCTGCACGCGGACCAGGTCTCCCCGCCGCTCGCCGGCGCGAGGCCATCGCACCGGCACGAACTCCCCCGAGGTCCCGCTCGACTCCGCCTCCCCCACCCGCTCCACCACCACCTCGAGGGTGCGCCCCACCTGGCCGGCCAGGTACGCCGCCCAGCGGCGGTCGGAGAGCGCCCGCAGCTCGGCGGCGCGCTCGCGGACGGCGCCGGCCGGGACGCCGCCGCCCATGGCGGCTGCGGGGGTGCCCGGGCGCGGCGAGAACGGGAAGACGTGGAGGTACGCGAGGGGAAGCCTGGAGAGCAGCTCGACCGTCTCCCGGTGCTCGGCCGGGCCCTCACCCGGGAAGCCCACCAGCACGTCCGTCCCCAGGCACGCGCCGGGGAGCATCGCCGCCAGCCCCTCGGCAGTGCGCGCGAACGCCTCCGGCGTGTAGGGTCGGCGCATGGCCCGGAGCACGCGCCCGGACCCCGACTGGAGCGGCAGGTGGAGGTGTGGGCACAGGGTCCGGCGAGCCTCGGGCTCGCGGAAGAGCTCGAGCGGGATCTCCTGCGGCTCGATCGAGGAGAGCCGGATCCGGCCCCCGCCCTCTCGCGCCAGCGCTCGCACCAGCTCCGCCAGGCTCCGCGCCGGCGACGAGATCCCGGCCGTACACGCCCAGGTGCACGCCCGCGAGCACCAGCTCGGCGTACCGTCGCCGCAGCCCTCCCGCGCGCGCCCGGGCGCTGTCGAACGGCATCGAGCGGGCCGGCCCGCGTGCCAGCGGCACCGCGCAATAGCTGCAACCCTGGTCGCAGCCGTCCTGGATCTTGAGGACCGGCCGGGCGTGGCGGAGGCGCTCCGCCGCGGCGCCATCCCAGCAGGCGACGTCCTCGGCGCCGGACGCCGGTCCCGGCGCGTGCTCCCCGCGCGCCAGGCGCGAGAGCACCCCGGGAAGGCTTCCCTGCGAGCGCGCCCCGACCACCGCGGCCACTCCCGGCAGGGCCGAGAGGGCCGACGGGCAACGCTCGGCGTAGCAGCCGGCGGCCACGATCCGGGCGCCGGGGTGCTGGCGCGCCGCGCGCCGGATGGCCTGCCGCGAGGCCCGGTCCGCGTCGGCGGTGATGGTGCAGGTGCCGACCACCACCAGGTCGGCGCGCTCCCCCGGCGCGGCCAGCGCCGTTCCCGCCGGCAGGCCGGCGGCCAGCGCGTCGAGGTCGGCCCGGCTCACCCGGCATCCGAGACCGATGAGCGCCACCCGGGCGCGGTCACGCAATTCGCCCGCCACCCAGGACCTCGTCGCCGGAGTAGAAGACCGCCGCCTGCCCCGGCGCAACGCCGCGGACGGGCGCGTCCAGTTCCACCTCCGCCTCCCCCGGCGAGCGCGGCAGGACCATGCCCAGCTCGCCCGCATGGCGATGGCGGACCTTCACCCGGGCGCGGACGGGGGCGGCCGGCGCGGTCCCGGAGACCCACGAGACCTCGCGGACCGCGAAGCGCGCCGCCGAGGCCTCCGCCGCGGATCCCACCACCACCCGCCCCTGCGCCGCCTCGATGCGGACCACGTAGCGCGGCTCGGCGGATGCGACCCCCAGCCCGCGCCGCTGGCCGACCGTGAAGCGGTGGACGCCCTCGTGCCGGCCGAGCACCTCGCCCGCGGTCGACACCACCGGGCCGGGGCGGATCCTCCCCGGCGCGCGCAGCGCCACGAACCGGGCGGCGTCGCCGTCGGTGACGAAGCAGAATCTCCTGCGAGTCCGGCTTGCCCGCGTTGGCGAGGCCGGCGCGCGCCGCCTCGGCGCGCACCGCCGGCTTGGTGAGCTCGCCCAGCGGGAAGAGCACGTCCCGGAGCGCGTCTTGGCCGAGCCCGTAGAGGAAGTAGCTCTGATCCTTGGCCGCGTCGGCCGCGGCCCGCAGGACGTGCAGCTGGCCGCGCCTCTCCACCCGCGCGTAGTGGCCGGTGGCGAGCCGGGCCGAGAGGGCCCGGGCGCGGGCCAGCAGCCAGTCGAACTTCACGTCGGTGTTGCAGGCGACGCACGGGTTGGGGGTCCGTCCCTCCAGGTAGTCGTCCACGAAGCGATCGATGACTCGCTCGCGGAAGCGCGCCTCCACGTTGGCCACGTAGAACGGGATGCCCAGGCGGCGGGCAGCGGCCCGGGCGTCCTCGACGTCGTCGGGCGCACAGCAGGATCGCCCGCGGGCGTGGTCCGAGAAATCGGCCACCCGGAGCGTCACGCCGATGACCTCGTGCCCGCCGGCCGCCAGCAGGGCGGCCGCGGTCGAGCTGTCCACCCCGCCGGACATGGCCACCAGGACGCGCATCGGATGGGGATGTAGCGCCGGCGGGCGCCGGGGATCAACCCACCCCCGCGCTCGGCGCCGCCCCGGCCTGGTCGGCGGGACGGACCGCGACCTCCAGCACGAACTTCGAGCCGGTGTACTGGTGAAGGACGGTGAGCGGTGGCTCGGTCCGGGGTGGGCTCTCCACCCAGACCCGACCCCCGTGCGCCTCGGCGATGCGGCGAGCCACCGGCAGCCCCAGCCCGGACCCGGGCGGCCGCGCCTCGTCGCCGGACCGGGAGGCCGCGTGGTGCAGGGGCTCGAAGATCCGCTCCTGCTCCTCGGCCCGGATGCCGGGGCCCTGATCGTAGACGGCGTAGCGGATCCGGCCCGGCTCCTGGGAGACCTCGATCAGCACCTCGCCGCCGTGCGGCGAGAACTTCACCGCGTTCGAGACCAGGTTGAAGAGCGCCTGGTGCAGCTTGCGCGCATCGGCCAGGACCGCCGGCGCGCCGGCGTGGTGTACCTGAAGGTGCAGGCGCGCGTCGCGGACGGCCGAGCGCTGCTCCGCGGCCACGTCGTCGGCCAGGTGGTCGGGCTCGACCCGCGACTCGACCAGCGGCGCATGGCCCGATTCCAGGTTCGCGAAGTCGGAGAGGTTGTCGAGGATGCGGTTGAGGCGGCCGACCGCGCCGGCCATCGAGTCCAGGATCCGCCTCTGCTGCTCTCCCAGCGCGCCGGTCTTCTCCGACTGGAGGATGCGCACGTACCCGGCCAGCGGCGTCAGCGGGGTGGAGAGCTCGTGCGCCAGGTTGTGAATGAACGCGCTCTTGAGGCGGGAGGTCTCGACCAGCTTCCCGACCGCGCGCCGCTGCCCGCCCAGCGCGCCCTCCAGCCGCAGCGCCATGGCGCCCACCAGCTTGCGCAGCTCGTCGAGCTCGCGCTCGGGCGAGAGGCGCTCGCGCTCGCCCTGAAGGAACTCCCGGAGCCGATCCGGCAGCGCCTCGTCGGCCGCGCGGGCCACGAAGCCGTCCGCGCCCGCCGCCAGGATGGCCCCGCGCTCGTCGACCGCACCGCCCATGGCCACGATGGGAACGCCCGCCAGCGCGCTCTCCCCGCGCAGCCGGGCGGTGAGCTCGGTCCCCTCCACGTCGGACAGGTGCACGTCCGTCACCACGAGATCGGGGCGGGTGCGCAGCGCACGCGCGATCGCATCCAGCCCCGAACCGGTCACCTCCACCGTGAACCCGCTCGACTCGAGCAGATCCTCGACCCGCCTGCGGAGTACGTCGTCGTCCTGGACGAAGAGAACGCGCGGAGCCATGTCACGCCCTGACCCGATTATATGCGCGCCGCACGCCGCGCCGACCAGTCGCGGAGCGCGGCGCGAAGTCGCTCCGGCTCGTTCTGCTCCGGATCCTCCAGCACCCGGTCGAGAAGGTGGCGGAGCGCCTCGCCGACGACGGGGCCCGGCTCCGTTCCCAGCGCCTGGGCCACGGCGCGCCCGTCCAGCGCCAGGTCACGGATGGAGAGCGGCGGCGAGCGGAGCAGGACCTCGACCACCCTGGATCGGATCTCTTTCACCTGGGCCAGCGCCCGGCGCCGCGCCACCGCCGGGAGTGCGCGCGCTTCCGCCGCACCCAGCGCCAGCAGCGGCTCGGTCCGCTCCCGCTCCACGCCGGCGATCCAGCGCCGGATACCGGCCGGCTCCGGCGCGGGCAACCCAGTACCCGCCGCCCGGCGACAGGGGAACGCCCGGGTCAGGGAGAGCGCGGCGTCGCTCACGCTCCGGGAGAGGCGCAGCCCGGCCAGCGCGCTCCCCGCCCCGTCCGGACCGAGCCGGTGCAAGAGCGCCGCCAGCCGGACGGGCAGCGACGGCGGGGCGGCCGCCGCCACCGCCGCGACATGGGCCAGCTCCGCCCGGGGAAGAGCCGCCACCGCCGGCAGCACCACGCCCAGCAGGCCGGTGGCGCGCAGCAGCTCGAGGGCGCGGCCCGCGCCGGGCGCCACCAGCAGCCTGGAGAGCTCGTCGGTGATGCGCTCGGCCGCGACCCGCCCGACCACGTCCAGCGCGCCGGGGATGGCCCGGCGGGTGGCCGGGTCGAGGTCGAACCCGAGCTGGGCGACGAACCGGACCGCGCGCATGGCGCGCAGCCCGTCCTCGCCGAAGCGCGCCGCCGCCTCGCCCACCGCCCGCACGCGCCGTCGGCGCAGGTCGGCGCGCCCGCCGAACGGATCGCGGAACTCCGGGGCCAGCGGATCGAACGCCAGCGCATTCATGGTGAAGTCCCGCCGGGCCAGGTCCTCCTCGAGATCGGTCAGGAAGGTGACGGACTCGGGCCGCCTCCCGTCGCGGTAGGCGCCCTCGCCGCGGAAGGTCGTGACCTCCACCGGCTCGCCGCGGGCCAGCACGGTCACGGTCCCGTGCTCGATGCCGGTGGGGATCACCTTCGAGAACAGAGCGGTCACCTGCTCCGGCCGCGCCGGCGTGGCCACGTCGAAGTCGGTGGCCGGGCGTGGCCGGTGGAGCAGGAGATCGCGCACTGCGCCGCCGACCAGCCAGGAGCGGTGGCCGGCCTCGCCCAGCGTGCGGAGCACGTCGAGCACGGGCGCCGGGAAGCGAGCCCGGGCGAGCGCGGCGGGGACCGGCATCAGTGCGAGAGGCGGCGGTCCTCTGCGGCGCGCTCGAGGAGGCGGAAGTAGACGCGGATGAGCGCCGAGCGCGGGAGCGGCGGGAGGGCGTCGATGGCCCCGCGGGCGGCGTGGGCGGGCTCACGGGCCATGGCCAGCAGCGCCTGCCCGACCTGGTCGGCATCGGCGGCGTTGAGCGGGTGGTCCGGGACGGAGAACGCTTCGCGGATCTCGTCGGGGTCGAAGAGCGGGTGGTGCCCGCGCAGCCCCTCGATGAGGATGACCGAGAGCCGCCCAGGGGCCTGCATGGCGAGCTTCTCCACAGTGTCCCTCCGTGGTCCGCGCGGCGGCACCCGCGTTGCGCCAGCTTGGCTCGAACGGCTGACGGACCCTACCACGCCGCAGCCACCTGCACAGCGCTTTGGCGACGTGACGCCAGCCCCGGCGACACGGACCCGGGGGACCAGCTCCGTCGTCCGCGCGGCATCGAGCGCGATCGCCCGTTTGTGCCGATACCGCCCTGCCTGCGGCGGGGAGGCGCGCCCCAGCGCTGGGCTGCTGCCGACCATTCACGACCGAACCAAGTGACCCCGGCGTGACTCGAACACGCGACCTGCGGTTTAGGAAACCGCCGCTCTATCCGGCTGAGCTACGGGGCCGTGAATCTCCGGCGTATGCTTGCCAGCCATCGAAAGATCTACGGGCGCCCCTATACCACACCGCTGGAGCGGTCCGGGAGGCGACGGAACGGCCTGCGCAGCACGGCCGCCGATCCGAAGAGGGAAGCGCCCGCTACGCCGGCACCCCGCCCCTCCAACCGGGCCCCCGGGCGCGCCCGCGGGGAGTGACCATGCTTCGGTCGAGCAGGGGAGCGGCTCGCGAGGGGCCGGCCGGTGATCCGCGTCGACTATCACCTCCACACCTGGGCCTCGTACGACTGCAGCACCGGCACCGCCGAAGCCATCGAGCGGGCGCTCCAGGCCGGCCTGAACGTGGTCTGCGTCACGGACCACGACACCGTCGACGGCGCGGTGAAGCTCGCCGCCGCCGCGCCGCCGGGGCTGGCCGTGGTGGTGGGCTGCGAGTTCACCTGCAGCGACGGCTCGCACGTCATCGGGATGGGGCTGCGCGAGATGATCGCGGAGCGCCGCATCCGGCCGCTGCTGGAGGCCATCCACGACCAGGGCGCGCGCGTGGTGCTCCCCCACCCGTTCCGCCGCGGGAGCGGGATCTTCCGGAACGAGCAGCATCGCTCCGCGGAGTTCGTGAGCGAGGTGCTGGCGCTGGCCGACGCGGTGGAGAGCTTCAACGCTCGCGACACCACCGAGAACAACCGGCGCAGCCTGGAGCTGGCGCTGCAGCGGGGCCTGGCTGCGGTGGCCGGGAGCGACGCGCACCGGCCGTCGGAGATCGGCTCGACCTGGGTGGAGTACGACGGCCCCGGGTTCGTGGACGGCGTCTCGCCGCGCCGCATCTATGGCCCGCCCCAGCTGCCCGCGCGGGAGCATCCGCTCAAGCGCCGGCTGATGGAGCTGTACCACGCCCACGAGCGCCGGCTGCCGCCGCTGTTCGCGTCCGCCTACCGCACCCTGCGCTCCCGCCTCCACCGCGACGGCCCGCGCAGCACCGGCGCTCCGAGGATCCAGCATGCCTTCCCGCCCCCGAACCGTCCCCTTCCAACCGCTGCAGCGGGCGCTGAAGCGAGCCATCGATGTGGCGCTCTCGGCGACCCTGCTCGCGCTCCTCTGGCCGATCCTCCTGCTGGTGGCGATGGCCGTCCGGGCGGGCTCTCCGGGTGAGGCCATCTTCCGGCAGCGCCGGATCGGCAAGGGCGGCGTCCCCTTCACCATCCTCAAGTTCCGCACCATGGTCCAGGACGCCCCGCTTCCACAGCTCGTGAACGTGCTGCGCGGCGACGGGCCGCGGGAGAAATGCGCATGAGAGCGAACGCGAAGTCGCCGCGCTGGCCGCGCTGGCGCTGGTGGCGGTCGGGTGTGGACGCGGGTCGGGCTCGCAGCCCGGCCAGGTGACACAGCCGCCGCCTCCTCCCCCTCCCCCACCGCCTCCGCCGCCCGAAACGACGCCCATCAGCCGGGGCGACTGGACCTACTACGGGGAGCAGCAGGGGCTTCTCCGGCTACATCTGGGACGTCTCGGCCGACGAGGCCGGAAACGTCTACGTGGCCGGCGGCGACGCGGTCTACGTGAAGCAGCGCGCGGAGCAGAAGTTCCTGCACTTCGACTGGCAGAACGCCGGGCTGACCGTGAATTGCACCTGCCCGGCTATGACTGGGTGCTGGCCACCGGCGGGGCCGACGTGGTCCAGTTCGACGCCAGCGCGGGCGGCGCGGGCTACGCCGCGCCGCCGCCGCCGCGCCGCCGGGCTGGGTCAGCCGATCCGCTTCAACACCTCGTCGGCCATGGCCCGGGTGGAAAGCGAGCCACCCAGATCGACGGTCCGGGCGCCGGCCTCGATGGCCTCGTCCACCGCCCGCTCGATCGAGCGCGCCTCCTCCTCGAGCCGCAGCGAGTGCCGGAGCAGCATGGCCGCCGAGAGGATCGTGCCCAGCGGGTTGGCGATCCCCTTGCCGGCGATGTCCGGCGCCGAGCCGTGGATGGGCTCATACAGCCCGGGGCCCGACTCGCCGATGGAGGCCGAGGGCAGCATGCCCATCGAACCGGCCAGGACCGAGGCCTCGTCGGTGAGGATGTCCCCGAACATGTTCTCGGTGACCACCACGTCCAGGCTCCTGGGGCCGGTCACCAGCTTCATGGAGGCCGTGTCGACGAGCATGTGATCGAGCGCGATCGCCGGGTTGGCCCGCCCGATCTCGGTGGCGATCTGCCGCCACAACCGGGAGGACTCGAGCACGTTGGCCTTGTCGACGCTGGTGACCTTCTTCCTGCGCCCCGCCGCCAGCCGGAAGGCCAGCTCCACCACCCGCCGGATCTCGAAATCCTGGTACTCGAGCGTGTCCACCGCCCGCTCGTGCCCGTCCCTCCGGTCGCGCCCCTTGGGCTGACCGAAGTACAGGCCGCCGGTGAGCTCGCGGATGACCAGGATGTCGACGCCCGACACGCGGTCCGCCTTCACCGGCGAGGCGTCCACCAGCCGCGGGTGGACGCGGATGGGCCGCAGGTTGGCGAAGACGCCCAGCCCCTTGCGCAGGCCGAGCAGCCCCTGCTCCGGACGGACCTTGGCGGTGGGGTCGTCCCATTTCGGCCCGCCCACCGCGCCCAGCAGCACCGCGTCGGAGGCCTTGCAGGCCCCGAGGACCTCGTCGGTGAGGGCCGTGCCGTGGCGATCGATGGAGCAGCCGCCCATGAGCTGCTGGCTGAATCGCAGCCGGTGCCCGCCGCGCCGCGCCGCCGCCTCCAGCACCCGCACCGCCTCGGCCGTCACCTCCGGCCCGATCCCGTCCCCGCCCAGCACCACGATGTTGGCATTCACGGCCTCGTTCTCCTCTCACAGGCTCCAGGCCTCGGGCTTCAGGCTTCAGGAGAGGCGTCGGTTCACCGTTCCCGAGGTCTGAGGCCTGAGGTCCGAAGCCCTCCTTGGCCTCATGTCGCCTGACGCGAGGGGTCCACGGAAAGCCCGTACTCGATGGAATCCGCCAGCGCCCGCCAGCTGGCCTCGATGATGTTGGTGCTCGCGCCCACCGTGCTCCAGCGGCTCCCGTCGCGCTGCCAGTCCACCAGCACGCGGGTGACCGCGGCCGTGCCCTCGGGACCATCCAGGATGCGGACCTTGTAGTCCACCAGCTGCAGCTCGGCCAGCACCGGGTAGATGGGCAGGAGCGCCTTGCGCAGGGCGGCATCGAGCGCGTTGACCGGGCCGTCGCCCTCCGCGGCGGTGTGCAGCACCTCGCCCTTGACCCGCACCTTGACCATCGCCTCGGAGAAGATGCCGCGGCCGGTCCGGTGCTCGACGTTGACCAGGAAGTCGATGAGGTCGAACGGGGGCGCGTAATCCTGCTCGCGGCGCTTCATGAGCATGGCCACCGAGGCGTCGGCCGCCTCGAAGGAGAAGCCCTTGGCCTCGAGATCCTTGATCTCCTCCAGGACCTTCATCGCGTCGGCGCTGGTGGCGTCGAGCCCGAACTCCTCGGCCTTGCTGAGCAGGTTGCCGCGGCCGGAGAGCTCGCTCACCACCACCCGCATCGAGTTGCCGACCGCGGCGGGGTCGACGTGCTGGTAGGAGGTCTCGTTCCGGCGCATGGCGGCCACGTGGATGCCGCCCTTGTGCGCGAAGGCAGACTTGCCCACGTAGGGCAGGTGCTCGTCGGGCGAGAGGTTCGCCACCTCGGCCACGAAGTGCGAGACCTCGGTGAGGGTCCGCAGCTTTCCCTCGGGCAGGCAGCAATGGCCGAGCTTCAGCTCCAGGCCAGCCGCGATGGTGCACAGGTTGGCGTTCCCGCAGCGCTCGCCGTAGCCGTTGACGGTGCCCTGCACGTGCACCGCGCCCTCGCGCACCGCCGCCAGCGAGTTGGCCACGGCGCAGCCGCCGTCGTCGTGGGCGTGGATGCCGAGCGGGAGCGAGACCTCGCCGCGGACGGCACGGACCACCTCGCCAACCTGCCAGGGCAAGGACCCGCCGTTCGTGTCGCACAGGACCAGCGTCTCGGCGCCGCCGCGGGCAGCGGCCCGGAGCGTCTCCAGCGCGTAGCGCGGGTCGGCCCGGTAGCCGTCGAAGAAGTGCTCGGCGTCGTAGATGACGCGCCGCCCCCGGGCGTGCAGGTGCGCCAGGCTCTTCTCGATGATGCGAAGGTTCTCGTCGAGGGTGGTGCGCAGCACCTCGGTGACGTGGAGCGTCCAGGTCTTCCCCACCACCGTGCAGACCGGCGCCCCCGAGTCGAGCAGGGCCTGGATGTTGGCGTCATCCTCCGGCGCACCCCCGGCGCGGCAGGTCGCGCCGAACGCCGCCACCCGCGCCCGCTTCCAGGAGACCTCTCGCGCCTTGGCGAAGAACTCCGCGTCCTTCGGGTTCGAGCCCGGCCAGCCGCCCTCGATGAAGGCCATCCCCAGCTCGTCCAGCCGCCGCGCGATGCGAAGCTTGTCGTCGACGGACAGCGAGATCCCCTCTCGCTGCGTGCCGTCGCGAAGGGTCGTGTCGTAGAGCTCGATCGCGGACATCCGGTTCTCTCCGGCGGGGTGCCCGGGGGCGAGCCCTGGGTCCCGGCCGACATTGGCGTGAGCCGGCTAGTTTAGGGGACGATCCCCCGCCAAGGCGAGGAGATCCCTCCCCCTGATCCCCGCGCCGCGACCCCCGGTACGCATCGGGCACGCGCACGGCCTCGAGCGGAGCGGCCGCGGGGACGCCCTCGCACGCCGGCATGGCGCGCGCGGCCATGCCGCACATCCTCATGGGTGTGAACGCCTGTTGCGGAGCAGGCTGATCGCCTCCTGACCGCTCGACCGGGCACCGGTACCTTTCAGGGCGCCGAGATCCCGCCGCGACGCGTCGCCCCGTCCGTGCCATGTTCCCGCCATGGCGACGCCGAACTTCAAGCAGGAGCTGGTGGCCGTGTTCGGCCAGCCGGTGGCGGAGAACCCGACCCAGGCCATGGTGGAGGCCGCCTTTCGCCACCACGGCCTGGACTGGCGTTACCTGACCATCGAGGTCGCGCCGGCCGATCTCGGCGCAGCCGTGTCCGGGGCGCGGGCCATGGGCTTCCGCGGCTTCAACTGCACCATCCCGCACAAGGTCGCGGTCATCCCCTTCCTCGACGAGCTGGGCGAGTCGGCCGCGCTCATGGGCGCGGTCAACTGCGTGGTCCGGCGCGGCCAGCGCCTGGTGGGCGAGAACACCGACGGCAAGGGCTTCCTCGAGTCGCTCCGGCCCCTGCGCGACCCGGCCGGCGCCCGGGTGCTGGTCCTGGGCGCCGGCGGCGCGGCCCGGGCCATCGCCGTGGAGCTGGCGCTGGCGGGTGCGCGCTCGTTCACCGTCGTGAACCGGACGCCGGCCCGCGGCCGGGCGCTGGCCGAGCTCCTGGGCGGGAAGGTGCGCGAGCGGATCGGCCGCCAGGTGGAGGCGACCTTCGTCGAGTGGAAGGGCGACGCCCGGGCGCCGGAGGGAACCGACGTGGTGGTGAACACCACCTCCATCGGCCTCTTCCCTGATCTCGACGCGCACGTCCCCCTCGATCTCTCCTCGGTCCAGCCCGGGACGGTGGTGGCCGACGTCATCCCCAACCCGCCCCGCACGCGCCTGGTGCGCGAGGCCGAGGCGCGCGGGTGCCGGGTCATCGACGGGCTGGGAATGCTGGTCGGCCAGGGACGGCTGGGGATCCAGTACTGGACCGGCGTCATGCCCGACGCGGGGCCGATGCGGGAGGCGCTCGAGGCGGTCTTCCGTTCCCCGTAGAGGACCCGCAGCGCTGCGATGGAGCAGCGGCTGCTGCAGGAGCGCTCGCGCGGGAGCGACTCCAGAGCCAAGAAGGCGATCCTGTCACCAGATCCACCAGCCGTCCCCAGGGTTCCGCCCGAGGGCGGGGACGGCCGTGCAGCGACCGACGAGCGCAGCGCGCCTCATCCCGGCGCCTCCAGGACGGAAAGGCACCGAGCAACGCGAGTGACAGCGGCGCGCGGGCCTACCTGCACCAGCACTCGACCGATCATCGCGCGCGCTGGCGCGAGCGGCGTTGCGCCGTCCCACGTGCGCGCGGAACCGTCTCCAGTGCGGCACCGCAACGGGACGCGCGGAGCGAGGAGGTCGATGCAGGGCCGGACCCGCCCACGCGGAACCGCTCCATCCGCTCCCCGGGCCACGGCCGACCGGTGCCCGAACGCACGGGTTACGATGGAGCGAGGTCAGCGCGACCGGAGGAAGACCCTCAGCCTCTCCATCGCCTCCCGCAGGTTCTCGATCGACGTCGTGTACGAGAACCGCAGGTGCGTCTCCGGCTGGTTGCTGCCGAAGTCCAGGCCGGCGGTGACGGCCACGCCGGCGCGCTCCAGGATCTCGAGCGCGAAGCGGCCGCTGTCGTCGGAGAGGCGGGCGCAGCCGGCGTATACGTAGAAGGCGCCCTCTGGGGTGACGGGGACCTCGAAGCCCATCTCGCGCAGGGCCGGGACGACCAGGTCGCGCCGCGCCCGCAGCTCGCGGCGGCGGGCCTCCAGCACCTCCAGCGTCTCGGGCTGGAAGGCGGCCAGGGCGGCGCGCTGCGCCAGCGTGGAGGGGCAGATGAACAGATTCTGGGCCAGCTTCTCCAGCTCGCGGACGTAGCCGGGCGGCGACACCAGCCACCCGAGCCGCCAGCCGGTCATGTCGAAGTACTTGGAGAAGCTGTTGACCACGAAGACGTCGTCCGAGATCTCCAGCGCCGTCCGCGGGTCGGGGCCGTAGGTCAGGCCATGGTAGATCTCGTCCACGATCAGCCGCCCGCCGCGCCGCGCCACCGCGCCGTGAATGGCGCGCAGCACCGCCGGGTCGATGAGCGTGCCGGTGGGATTGGCTGGAGAGGCCACCAGGACCGCCGCGGTCCGGTCGCCCCAGCGCGCCTCCACCTGCTGGGCGGTGAGCTGCCAGCCGGATTCCGGGCCCACCGCGATGCCCACCGGGACGCCGTCCACGGTTCGCGCGAACTGGCGGTTGCACGGGTACCCGGGATCGGCCATGAGCAGCTCGGCCCCGGGATCGAGCAAGGCCGCCATCACCAGCAGCAGCGCGCCCGACGAGCCGGCCGTGACGATCACGCGCGCGGGCGAGAGCTCGAATCCGTAGCGGGTCCGGTAGAACCGGGCGATGGCCTCGCGCAGCTCGGGGAGGCCGAGCGCCACCGTGTAGGGCAGCGGCCCTCCCGCCAGCGCCTGCGCCGCGGCCCGCCGCACCGGCTCGGGGGTCGGGAAGTCCGGCTCGCCCACCTCCATGTGGATGATGGACCGGCCCGCGCGCTCCAGCTCCGTGGCCCGAGACATGACGTCCATGACCCGGAACGGCTCGATGCTGGCCATGCGATGCGCGAGGGGAACGGGAGGCACGGGGGAGCGCACCCCCGCATCCTAGCGCAGTTCCCCTGCACGTGGACGGCCCACGCCCGGGCCCGGTTTCGCCCCCAGCGCGGGCTCGTGACGGCCTCCGCCTACGCGTCGGGGCGCTCGAACGCCAGCCCGTCCGGCCCGAACACGTGGCAGGCCGCCGCGCGCAGGCCGACCTTGACCTGCTCGTCGGGGCGGACACCGATGGTGGGATCCCGCCTCGCCACCACCGTCTGATCGCCGGCGGTGCGCACGTACATGTAGCTCTCCGAGCCGAGCTGCTCCACCACCAGAACTCCGCCCGAGAGGACCGCGTCCGCCTTGTCCGGCGTGACCACGTCCTCGGGCCGGATCCCCAGCGTCACCTGGGAACCGCCCTGGATGCCGCGCGCGCCGTTCCGGACCGGGATGGCCAGCGGGGCGGCGCCGGGCAGCCGCACCGTCACCTGCCCCGGCCGCACCGACTCGGCCACGCCATGGAGGAAGTTCATCTTGGGAGATCCCAGGAACCCGGCCACGAACAGGTTGCGCGGCCGCCCGTACAGCTCCAGCGGCGAGCCCACCTGCTCCACCCGCCCGGCGTTCAGCACCACGATGCGATCGGCCAGCGTCATGGCCTCGACCTGGTCGTGGGTGACGTAGATCATGGTCGCGTCGAGCTCGTCCTTGAGGCGCGCGATCTCGAGCCGGGTCTGCACCCGCAGGGCCGCGTCGAGGTTGGAGAGCGGCTCGTCGAAGAGGAACACCTTGGGGTTGCGGGTGATGGCGCGGCCGATGGCCACCCGCTGGCGCTGCCCGCCCGAGAGCTGGCGCGGCTTGCGGTCCAGCAGCTCCTCGATCTGCAGGATGCGGGCGGCCTGGTGGACCCGCTCGTCCACGGCCGCCTTCCCGGCCTTGGCCAGCCTCAGCCCGAAGGCCATGTTCTCGTACACGGTCATGTGCGGGTAGAGCGCGTAGGACTGGAACACCATGGCGATGCCGCGCTGCGAGGGCAGCGCCGAGTTCACCCGCACCCCGTCGATGAACAGGTCGCCGCTGGTGATGTCCTCCAGCCCGGCGATGAGCCGCAGCAGCGTGGACTTGCCGCAGCCGGATGGCCCCACGAAGACCACGAACTCCCCGTGGGCGATGTCGAGGTCGACCCCCTTGATGACCGGGACCGAACCGAAGGACTTCTTCACGTTGCGGAGCTGGACCTGTGCCATTCGTGATTCCCCGCTATCCCTTCACCGCGCCGGCCGTCAGCCCCGAGACGATGCGCCGCTGGAAGATCAGCACCAGCACCACCAGCGGCACGGTGACGATCACCGACGCCGCCATGACCCGCCCCCAGGGCAGCTCGAACTGGGAGGCGCCGCTGATGAGGGCGATGGCCACCGGCACCGTCCGCTTCTGGTTCGAGAGCGTGAAGGTGAGGGCGAACATGAACTCGTTCCAGGCGGTGATGAAGGCCAGCAGCCCGGTGGTGGCCAGCGCTGGCCACATGCAGCGGCATGAACACGCGGGTGATGATGGTCCAGGGCCTGGCCCCGTCCACCAGCGCCGCCTCCTCCAGCTCCTTGGGCAGCTCGCGCATGAAGGTGGTGAGGACCCAGGTGGTGAACGGCAGGGTGAGGATCAGGTACGAGACGATCAGGCTCCAGAGCGTGTCGTAGATGCCGAGCCAGCTCACCAGCTCGAACATGCCCGACAGGACCGCCACCTGCGGGAACATCGAGACCGCCAGGATGGTGAGGAGCAGCGTGGTCCGGCCGCGAAACTCGACCCGCGCCAGCGCGTAGCTGGCGGTGACGGAGAGCAGGAGCGAGACGGCCACCACCGAGGCGGCCACCATCACCGAGTTGAGGATGTTCCGGCCGAAGGACTGCTCCTTGAAGATGGCGGTGTAGTTGCCCCAGGCCGGGTGCGGCGGGAAGGGCTCGACCTGGTAGAGCGCGCTGCCCCTCCTTGAGCGAGGAGACGATGGCCCAGTAGAAGGGGAACACGCGTGTAGACGACGATGACGGCCACCAGCAGGTAGAACAGCATCCGCCACACCACCCTGCGCGCGTCCATGTCAGCGCTCCCCGGTGCCGAGCCGCACCCGTCCGATGCGTGATGTAGAGAACCGTGAACACCGCGACCACCAGGAACAGGAAGGTCGAGGCCGCCGAGCCGTAGCCGACGTCCTGGAAGTCGACCAGGTGCTGCCGGGCGTAGACCGACATGGAGGCTGGTCGCCTTGCTGTTCGCCGTCAGGACGAAGATCAGGTCGAAGATCGCGCAGCGCGTCCAGAGTGCGGAAGATGACCGCCACCATCAGCGCCGGCCGGATGCAGCGGCAGGGTGACCTTCCAGAACACCCTGGCAGGGATGGATCGCCGTCGATGCGGGCGGCCTCGTAGATCTCCTGCGGCACCATCTGCAGCGCCGCCAGGATGAGCAGCGTCATGAACGGCGTCGTCTTCCAGACGTCGACCAGCACCACGGCGATCAGCGCCAGGTGCGGGTTGGCGGTCCAGGCCAGCGGCTGGTCGATGAGCCCCAGGGTCAGGAAGACGTGCGTTCATGACGCCGTACAGGTCGTTGTACATCCAGCCCACATCTGGCCGAGACGATGGTCGGGATCGCCCAGGGAATGAGGATCGCGGCGCGCAGGAGGCCGCGGCCGGGAATTGCGCGTTGAGCACCAGCGCGATGATCAGTCCCCAGGACGGTCTCGAGCGCACCGAGACGACCGCGAAGCCGGACGGTGTTCCAGACCGCGTTCCACCAGTCCGGCGTCGCCCGCCAGCGACTGGAAGTTGTCCAGCCCGAGAGCTTGTGCGCCTCCAGCGAGCCCAGGGTGGCGTCGGTGAAGGGAGCAGTAGATGGTGCGGAGCAGCGGCCAGCCCGCCACCAGCGCCAGCAGGACCAGCATCGGCAGGCAGGAACAGGCAGGCCGGCGCCGTGCGCTGCCGGGTGAGCTGCGGACGCCTCGGCGGGCGCGGCCTCGCCCGCCTCGCGTCACATCGCGCTCCCGCGCCGGCCTCCACGGACGCCCCTCCCTTACCACTTGCCGTTGCGGCCCAGCCGGTTGAGCTTCTTCTCGAGCTTCGCCAGGCTCTCGTTCGGCGGCCGTGCCATTGCCGGCCAGCGAGTCGTGGACCGCGTTCCAGAAGGCGTTGGAGACCTGGTTGTACTTGTTCGCCGGTGACGCGGACGGGCGCGGCCACCGCGTTCACGAAGGTGGTCAAGAGCTCGGCGATGATCGGGTGCGCCTCTGCAGGAGCTCCGGGTCCTTGTAGAGCGACGGGATGGTCGGGTTGATGCGAGTCCTCGATCGCGCGGCCGCTTCTGCTCCGCCGGGCTGGACATGTACATCGCCAGGTCGACCGCCTGCTTCTGGTTCTTCGAGTACTTGGAGACCGCCCAGCTTCCAGCCGCCCAGCGTGGCCGGTGTTCTTGCCGCCCGGCCGCCCTTGGGCAGGGCGGTCACCCCGACCATGCCCTTGACCGGGGAGTCCCCGCCCTGCGACGAGCGCCCAGGCATAGGGCCAGTTGCGCATGAACACGGCGTTGCCGGACTGGAAGACGCCGCGCGCCTCCTCCTCGGCGTAGTTCAGCACGCCCTCCGGAGCGATGTTGCTTGATCCAGCTCGGCGGCCAGCTCGAGGGCCTCGACCGCCTTGGGGTTGTTGATGGTGACCTTGCCCCTTCGCGTCGACGATCGTCGCCGCCGCCGAAGCTGTCGATCCATTCGAGCGCGTTGCAGGTGAGGCCCTTCATAGGCCTTGCCCTGGAAGACGAAGCCCCACATGTTGGCGTTGCCGGCCTTGCGCTCGCCGTCCTGGACGACCTTGGCCGTCTGCGGTCAGCTCCTGCCAGGTGGTCGGGCACCTTCTGGTTGTACTTCTCGAGCAGGTCCTTGCGGTAGTAGAGCAGGCCGGCGTCGGTGAACGCGCGGCAGCGCCACCAGCTTGCCGTCGACGGTGTCGGCCTGGATGATCGGCCGGGAAGTGCTGGGCGATGACGTCCTTGGGCACCTCCTTGCCCAGGTCGATCAGGTTCTGCGCCAGCAGGCCTGGCCAGATGATGTCGATCCGCAGGACGTCGATGTCGCTCGACTTCTGCGAGAGGAGCTGCTGGAAGAGCGCCAGCTGCTCGTTCGAGTCCTTGGGAACGGAGACCACCCGCACCTGGTTGCCGGTCTTCTTGGCCCAGGCCTCCGCGCCGGACTTGCAGAAGTCGTACTCCGCGCCCACCGATCCGCAGGCGATCGAGACCGTGACGCCCTGCGCCCGCACCCCCGGCCCCATCCACAGCGAGGCCGCCGCTGCCGCGACGGCCGCCACGCGCAAGATGGCCGACATGTCCGTTCTCCCTCGCGCAGCTCCGCCCGGCTGGCAGGTGAGCGGACGCTCCGTCCGCAAACCCGGGTCCCGGGCATCCGGGGCCGGCGTGGTCCGCGCGGGAGCAACTTGAGCACGGCGCGCAGGAGCGCGCAGCCGTACGCTCGGGCGAACCCCGGCGGCGCAAGGGCGCGCCCGGCGGCGGTGACGCCGGGCGCCCTGGAGTCGTTCGGCGAGCTAGCGCGCCAGCGCGACGGGATCGGCGCCCGTCGTCGGTGCCTCACCCTGCTGGGAGGCGGCCGGGCGAGGCTCGATGCGATCGCCGCTGGCCAGCATGCGGAGCGAGAGCGCAAGCAGCGCCGAGATTAGCTCCCCGGATCCCGGAACGTCCAGCTTCCGGTAGATCCGCTTCCGCCGCGCACGGATGGTCTCGGGCGACACGTTGGCGGCTGCAGCCGAGTCCTTGCAGGCGAAGCCCTGCGCCAAGCGCAGCACCTCGGAGCGCTCGGCGGGGGTCAGGTTTGTGCCCTCGAGGAATCGGGCGGTGAACGGGGTGAGCACCTCGACGTCGATATGCGGCATGGGACTTCGTCTCCCGCGGGCTCTGGCCCGCATCGTCGGTCGGCCGCTCCCCTGTCCTCCTGGACCCCCCCGTCGGCCGCCCGCTCGGTGGTGGCGTCACATTAGGCACGGCCCGGCCGGAGACAACCCCCCGGGTGGTGAATTCTTGCGATTTCGGGGCGTGCCGGCCGCACCCCTGCCCATCATGCGGCCAACCGTGCGAAACGACAGGCGATCTAGCCTCTGGCCGCCGGGTCGTGGATCGACCGGACCGCCGCCAGGGCCGGGCGCGCGCGGGAGCGGTCGCGCTTGCGGAGCCTGCCGCCGTCGACCAGCATCCGCCCAGCCCAGCGGTACACGTTGAACTCGGCCACGAGCGCGCGCATGGCCCGCATGCGCGTCCGCTGCTCGGCGCGGGGCATGGCCAGGGCCGCCGCCAGCGCCGAGCTCGCCTCCTCGAGGTCGTAGGGGTTCACCAGGAGGGCGTCCGACAGCTCGCGCGAGGCGCCGGTGAACCGCGACAGCACCAGCACCCCGCCCTCGTCCTCGCGGGCCGCCACGAACTCCTTGGCCACCAGGTTCATGCCGTCGTGGAGCGAGGAGACGTAGCAGCAGGTCGGCGGCGCGGTAGGTCCGGAACACGGCCGGGGGCTCGTGGTGGGCGCGCAGCAGCACCACCGGCCGGTAGTCGCCGGAACCGAAGCGGCCGTTGATGCGGACCGCCAGCTCCTCGACGCTCCGGTCCAGCTCCTGGTAGCGAGGGATCCGCGATCGGCTCGGGGCCGCCAGCTGCACGAACGTGAACCGGCCCTGGAACTGCGGGAACCGGGCCAGCAGCTGCTCGACCGCCAGCAGCCGTCTCCTCGATGCCCTTGGTGTAGTCGAGCCGGTCGACCCCGACGCCCAGGAGCGCGTCGGGCGCCAGCCCCAGCTCCCGGAGCACCTGGGCCCGGCACTCGGGCACCGGGCGGCGACTCCGCCGCCCAGCGCGACGGCCAGTCGACGGAGATGGGATAGGCGCGGATCAGCGTCTCCTCGCCCCCCAGCACCACGCTCTGGGCCTCGCGATCGAGCCGGGCCTCCATCGATCGGTCGACGCATTCGAGGAGGTTGTTGCAGTGCGCCTGGACGTGGAAGCCGAGGATGCTCGAGCCGAGCAGCCCTTCCAGGAGCTCCGGCGCCGAACGGGCAGATGCCGAACCGCTCGCCGCCCGGCCAGGGGATGTGCCAGAAGGTCACGATGGTGGCCCGCGGCAGCCGCTCGCGCACCATCCGCGGCAGCAGCGCGAAGTGGTAGTCCTGGACCAGGACCACCGGATCCTCGGCCCGCGGCCTCCTCGACCACCGCCTCGGCGAAGCGGCGGTTCACCTCGCGGTAGTGCGTCCAGTCCTCGCCGCGGAACACCGGGCGCGTGTGCGCCTGGTGGCAGAGGGCCACAGGCCCTCGTTGGAGAACCCGTAGTAGTACCCCTGCTCCTCCTCGGGCGAGAGCCAGATCCGGCGCAGCGTGTAGGTCGGGTTGCCGGGCGGGACCGGGATCCGCGCGTGCCGATCGACCACCTCCCGGTCGGCGGCGCCGCTGCCGTGCGCGATCCAGGTGCCGGAGCAGGCCTCCATGACCGGCTCGAGCGCGGTGCACCAGGCCGCTGGCCGGGTGCATCACGTGGAGCTGCCCATCGGGGCCGCGCTCATGCGAGAACGGCTCGCGGTTCGCGACCACGATCACCTCGCTGCCGGGCAGGTGCTTGGCGAGCGCGTCGCGCAGGCGCTCCGGCCCCCACAGCCCGGCCCGTCCCTCCACCTGCTCGGCCACCAGGTCGGCCACCAGCGCCCGCACGTCCGAGAGGAGCGGCTGGAAGTGACGGGCCGGGCGGGGCGGCGGCGTGCCCACCGAGCCGGAGAGCGGCAGCGCACCCCACAGCACCCGGCGCATCTCGCGGGTCCAGGAGCGCCATGAGAATCGAACCGCCAGCGTGGTGGCCACGGCCGCGGCCACCGACACGACGCCGAAGGCGATCCACAGGAACCAGCGCGTCTGCACCTCGCGCCGGAAGACCCAGGCCATGTCCTCCAGCACCACCGCGAACCCGAGCGGCCCCTCCTCGTCCGAGATCGGGATCGCGGTCACGTGCATCGGTCCGTTGGCACCCAGCGCCTCGAAGGACCACGGATAGGGCGTGGCGCCCTCGCCGGGGCCGCGCGCCCGCACGCTCCGGCACCCGATCGACTCCGGCCGGCCGGGGGTGCTGGCCACGAGTGCGCCACCCGCGTCGCACACCGCCGCCGCGGTCACGCGCTCGTCGCGGGCCAGGTCGCCGACGATCTTCCGGGCGCGGGTTCGCTCGTCGCGACGGAGCGCGGCCGAGAGCGGATCCTTCACGCCCTGCACCAGGATCTCGGCCCGGGCCCGCATGTCGCGCTCGAACCACCTCCGGCTGGTGCGCTCCACCGCCTCGGTCGCGCCCCAGGCGATCACGCCCAGCACCAGCAGCAGCGGCAGGAGAAGGGCGGCGATCGCGCGCATGCCAGGATGCTACCCACCGCGTTCGGTCGTAGTCCAACCGTCACGTGGGGTGCGCCGGAGGGGGCCGCGGGCCCGGACGCACATCACGGGACGTCGGGGTCCAGCCGCGCCGCCGCGGCGCGGTCGACCAGCACGCGGACGGCGCCCCCGAAGCGGATGCGCGCCGCCGGAATGGGTTCCTCGCCCGCGCCGGGGCGTACCAGCCGGCGCACCGGCTCGCTCTTGTCGGGGCCGGCCACCAGGAACAGCACCGTGCGCGCCGCCTCCAGCACGCGGTACGGTGAGGTGATCCGCTCCGTCGAGGGCGGCGGCCCCGGCGCGGCTACCACCCAGCGGCTGCGCTCGAGCAGGGCCGGGCTGCCGGGGAAGAGCGAGGCGGTGTGCCGTCCGTTCCCAGCCCGAGCAGGATCAGGTCGAAGGCCGGGAACGCCACCCCGCCGAAGTGGGCGCGCAGCTCGGCCTGGTACCGAGCCGCCGCCTCGGCAGCGCCCAGCTCCCCCGCCATCCGGTGCACCGAGCCCACCGGCACGCGATCCAGGAGGGCGGCCCTGGCCATCCGGTAGTTTGACTGCGGGTCATCGGGCGGCACGGCCCGCTCGTCGCTGAAGAAGGCGTGCACCGAGGCCCAGGGGATGCGATCCCGGTACGGCCCCGACGGATCGGCCAGCAGCTGGTACAGCGCGCGGGGGGTGGACCCGCCCGACAGCGCCAGGGAGAAGGCGCCGCGCGCGGCCACCGACTCGGCCGCCAGCGTCGTCACCGCCTCCGCCGCGGCCCGCGCCAGGGCGGCCGGATCGGCGGCGCGCTCGATCCGCGGTGCGGAGCGCTGCTGGCGGGGGGTCGCTCACTCGGGCCGCACCCACTGGCGGCCGTCCCGGGCCAGGAGCTCGGTGGCCGCGGCCGGCCCCCAGGTCCCGGCGGCGTAGTTGGGGAAGTCGCGCGCCGGCAGGGTGCCCCACACGTCGAGGATGGGCGCCACGATCCGCCAGCTCGCCTCGACCATGTCGGCCCGGTGGAACAGCGTCGTGTCGCCCGCGATGGCGTCGTGCAGCAGCCGCTCGTAGCCGGTCGAGGCCGGGACGCGGCCCGAAGTCCTTGTAGCTGAAGGCCAGCTTCACCGGCTGCAGGTCGAAGGCCGCGCCCGGCTTCTTGGCGCGCATGGAGATGCGAGATGCGCCTCGTCGGGCTGGACCAGGACGTCGAGCCGGTTCGGGTCGACGCGCTCCAGCCCCTGCTCCTGGAAGAGCAGCAGCGGCGGCCGCTTGAAGGGATGGCGATCTGCGTGTCGCGCGCCGCGCAGCCGCTTCCCGGAGCGGACGTAGAAGGGCACGCCCGCCCAGCGCCAGTTCTCGACCTGGAGCTTCATGGCCGCGTAGGTCTCGGTCTGCGAGCCGCGGCGGCACCTTGGGCTCGGAGCGGTAGGCCGGCGACGCCGCTGCGCCGTCCACCTCGCCCTCGCCGTACTGGCCGCGCACCGTGCGCTGGATGCACGTCCTCCGGCGTCATCGGCCGGATGGCGTCCAGCACCTTCACCTTCTCGTTGCGCACCGCCTCGGCGGCGAGCGATGGAGGGCGGCTCCATGGCCACCAGCGTGAGGAGCTGGAAGATGTGGTTCTGGACCATGTCGCGGACCACGCCCGCCTTGTCGTAGTAGTCGCCCCGCTCCTCCACCCCCAGCTCCTCGGCCACGGTGATCTGGACGTGGTCGACGTAGCGCCGGTTCCAGATCGGCTCGAAGATGCCGTTGGCGAAGCGGAAGACGAGGAGGTTCTGGACCGTCTCCTTCCCGAGGTAGTGATCGATCCGGTAGATCTGCGCTCTCGCGCAGGCTCGCGGTGAGCTCGCGGTTGAGCGCCACGGCCGACTCCAGGTCGTGGCCGAACGGCTTCTCGATGATGACGCGGCGCCAGCCGCCGCCGTCCTCGCGGGTCAGGCCCGCCGCGCCCAGGCCGCGCACGATGGTCGCCGAACACGTACGGCGGGGTGGCCAGGTAGAAGAGGGCGTTGCCCGCCGGTGCCGTGGACCTGGCGAGGCGTGGGCCAGCGCGTCCTGCGACGCCGCTGGTAGGTGGCCGGGTCGTCGAAGTCGCCCTTCACGTAGTGGATGCGCTCGACGGTAGTCGGCCCAGACCGCGTCCGTCGACCGGCCGGGTGGCGAACTCGCGCAGGACCTCGGTCGCGTACTCGCGGTAGCGCGTCGTCGTCGAGCGGCCGCCGGGCCACGCCCACGATGGCGAACGTTCTTGGGCAGCAGGCCGTTGCGCGCGCAGGTTGTAGAGCGACGGCAGGAGCTTGCGCTTGGTGAGGTCGCCCATGGCGCCGAAGATGACGAAGGCGCAGGCGACCCACCGGGCGCTCGACCGGGCGGGATCGCTCATGGCTTCTCGCGGCTCGCGGCTGGGCCGCCTCGGCGTGGCCGCCGAACTCGCGGCGCATGGCCGAGAGCAGCTTCTCGCCGAAGGTGTGCTCCTGCCGCGAGCGGAAGCGGGCGAAGAGCGCCGCCGCCAGCACCGGCGGCCGGCACCGCCTCCTCGACCGCCGCCTGCACCGTCCAGCGCCCCTCGCCCGAGTCGTGCCACCGACCCGGTGAAGCCGGCCGAGCTCGGGATCCTTCGGCCAGCGCGGCCGCGGCCAGGTCGAGCAGCCACGAGGAGACCACGCTGCCGCGCCGCCAGAGCTCGGCGATCGTCGGCGAGGTCGAGTCGTAGCGGTGCTCCTCGCGGCAGCCGCCGGCCGCGCGGCGCCCCGCAGGATGTCGAACCCCTCGGCGTAGGCCTGCATCAGCCCGTACTCGATGCCGTTGTGGACCATCTTCACGAAGTGGCCGGCGCCCGCTGGACCGCAGTGCAGGTAGCCCTCCTCGGCCGTGCCGGCGCCGGCGCGGCCCGGGGTCGGCGCGACCGTCGCCCTGCCCGGGCGCCAGCGTCCGGAAGACCGGCTCCAGGCGCTGCGAACGCCTCCGCGGTCGCCGCCGACCATCAGGCAGTAGCCGCGCTCCAGCGCCCCAGACGCCGCCGCTGGTGCCGACGTCGAGGTAGCGGATGCCCTTCGCGCGCCAGCAGCCGCGGCGCGGCGCACGTCGTCCTTGAAGTAGGAGTTGCCGCCGTCGATCACCATGTCGCCCGGCGCGAGCCGCTCGGCCAGCGCGCGCGACGGTCTCCTCGGTGGGCGCGCCGGCCGGCACCATCACCCACACCGCGCGCGGCGCGGGCAGCTTCGGCGACGAGGTCGTCGAGCGAGCGCGCCCCCGCCCCGCCCTCGCCGGCCAGCGCCGCCACCGCCGGCCGGTCGCGGTCGCCCAGCCGACCACGCGGTGCCCGCCGCGCATCAGGCGCCGCGCCATGTTGCCGCCCATCCGCCCCAGCCCGACCATGCCGATGTCCATCCCATCCTCCTCGATGTCAGGTCCGCCGGGCCAGCCGCGCCTCCAGCGCCCGGACCTTCTCGACGCGCCGCAGGTGGCGCGGGCACGCCGTCGAACGCGGCGGCCACGAAGGCCTCCGCGATCTCGACGGCCAGCGCCTCCCCGACCACCCGGGCGCCCAGCGCCAGCACGTTCATCTGGTCGTGCTCCACGCCCTGGTGCGCAGAGTACGTGTCGTGGCACAAGCCCGCCAGGATTCCGCGGCATCTTGTTGGCCGCGGCGACCGCGCCCACGCCGGAGCCGCAGACCAGGATGCCCCGCTCGGCGCTGCCGCCGGCGACCGCCGCACCCAGCGCCTCGGCGAAGTCGGGTAATCGCTGGGCGTGTCGTCGTGCGCGCCCAGGTCGAGGACCTCGTGACCCGCGGCGCGGAGGCGG
This sequence comes from uncultured Pseudomonadota bacterium, assembly GCA_963736345.1. Taxonomy (GTDB): domain Bacteria; phylum Myxococcota; class Myxococcia; order Myxococcales; family Anaeromyxobacteraceae; genus Anaeromyxobacter. The sequence continues at coordinate 124,285 of CAVTOU010000025.1, forward strand.
CCCGCCAGCGCGTCCTTGAGCCTCCACCCGGCGTGATCGGCGGCCATCGCGACCTTCATGTGCCCTCCCGCTCCCGTACTCGCGTAAGCATCGGGACGGGCGGGCGCCGCTGTCGCAGGGGCTCCGCGGCGATGTCCCGCGCCCGGCAAGGGCTAGGCTCCCAGCCACGGGCTTCGGGCGACAGGGGAGCGTCTCCCGACTCCCCGCCGTGCGCCGCGCCGCGCGCGAAAGCGCAGGCCTTCCGCCCTTCACGGATTAGATCGACGGCGTCCACTCGTGATTCTTCCTGTAGCCTGAAGCCCGAAGCCTGTAGCCTCATTGGACCCATGTTCCAGCTGAACCAGGAACCCTCGCTGACCCGGCTGGCGGCCCGGTGGGCCGCCGGCGAGCACACGCCCGAGCTGGTCGACCAGACTCGCGAGGCGCTGGGTGGGATCCGCCCCGACGACCTGGCCAACGTGCGCGAGCTGGCCGACGCCCTCCTCCCGCAGCTCGCCGGGCCGGGCCGGGCCCCGGCCCGCCGCGCCGTGCTCTCGCTCCTCGACACGGTCCGGCGCCGGTTCTTCACCCGCCAGCTCCGCCTGGAGCAGATCGAACCGTGGCTCGCGATCGTCCTCCCGGCCCTGGAGCGGGCCGACGTGACCGTGGCCGACGTGCTGCGCTCGCGCGAGGAGAGCGAGCCCAAGACCGTCGCCATGCGCCTGCTGGGGGCGGAAGCCTCCGAGCTGACCGTGGCGGACGTGGCCCGCCGCACCCGGGCCATGGCCCGCGGCATCCTGGCGCTGGGGGGCGACGACGTCTCGGTGGCCATCCTCTCCGAGAACTGCCTGGAGGCGGCGCTGTGCGATCTGGCCTGCCTCTCCTCGGCCATCGTCGACTTCCCGCTCCCCGCCAACGCGGTGGCGGAGCAGATCGTCTACATGCTCAAGCACTCGGGCGCCAAGATGCTGCTGGCCTCCGACGAAGAGCAGCTGGGGAAGGTGCTCCCCTCGCTGCCGCTGCTTCCCGACCTGCAGGAGGTGGTGGTCTTCTCGCGCACCAGCGCCGAGCGCCATGGCCTGCTCTCGCTGGACCAGATGGTCGACCAGGGGGCCAGCGTCGACGAGGCCTCACGCGCCGCCCGCGCCGCGGCGGTCAAGGCGAACGACCTGGCCACGGTCATGTACACCTCGGGCACCACCGGCCGGCCCAAGGGCATCATGTTCACCCACCGCAACATCGTCTCCAAGCGGCTGTGCCGCGGGTTCGCGCTGGGGGAGATCGGCGAGGGAGACGTCTTCCTCTGCTACCTGCCGCTGTACCACACCTTCGGGCGCTGGCTGGAGCTGATCGGGACCCTGTGGTGGGGGGCCAGCTACGTGTTCGCGCGCTCGACGGTGCAGGCCTCGCTGCTGGAGGACTTCCGCCGGGTGCGGCCCACCGTCTTCATCTCGGTGCCCAAGAAGTGGATGGAGCTGCACGAGGCGGCGGTCTGGGAGGCCGCCTCCGACGATCCCGACGAGCTGGCCCTGAACCTGCGAGAGATCACCGGCGGCAGGCTGCGCTACGGCCTCTCCGCGGCCGGGTACCTGGACCCGGTGGTGTTCCATGCCTTCCACAGCGCCGGCACCGAGCTGTGCTCTGGCTACGGCATGACCGAGGCCACCGGCGGCGTCACCATGACCCCGCCCGGTCACTACCTGGACGACTCGGTCGGGAAGCCGCTCCCCGGGATCGAGTGCTGCCGCGCCGAGGACGGCGAGCTGCTCATCCGCGGCCCCTACGTCTCGCCCGGCTACTTCCGGCCGGTCGACGGTGAGCAGGGCCCGGACGCCGAGGGCTGGTTCCACACCGAGGACCTGTTCATCGAGACGCCCGAGGGGCACTGGAGCATCACCGGGCGCAAGAAGGAGATCTACAAGAACCGGCAGGGCCAGACCATCGCGCCCCAGCGGGTGGAGAACCTGTTCCGCGACTTCGAGCCGGTGGCACAGTCGTTCCTGGTCGGCGATCACCGCGAGTACAACACGCTCCTGGTCTGGCCCGCGCCGCGGGCGGTGGAGGGCCGCTCCGCGCAGGAGCTGACCGAGCTGCTCTCCTCGCTGGTGGCCAGCGCCAACCGCTTCCTGGCCCCCTTCGAGCGGGTGGTGGCCTTCCAGATCCTGCCGCGCGCCCTCGACGCGGAGCACGGCGAGCTCACGCTCAAGGGGAGCTTCCGGCGCGAGGTGGTGGAGCAGAGCTGGAAGGAGCTCATCGACCGCATGTACGAGCAGCGCCACCTGGCGCTGGCGGTGGACGGCCGCTTCCTGCGCATCCCGAACTGGGTGCTGCGGGAGCTCTCGGTGCTGCAGCACGAGGTCTCGCTGCAGGGGTCCGAGCTGCGGGCCGGCGCGCGCACGCTGCGGGTGGAGGCCGATCCGGCTGCGCCAGGGGCGCTGCGGGTCGGCGACCTGGCCTACGTCAGTGAGGGCAGCGTGGTCGACCTGGGCGGGCTGCTCTCGCGCCCCGCCCTGTGGGTCGGCAACGAGCCGGTGCGCCGCTTCCTGGGTGAGGAGGCTTTCCAGTCGCTGGTGGCCCGCAAGCGCAAGGGGACGGGCGGCGATCTGCGCATCGACCCGCGCCTGTGGGCGCCGCCCGAGGCCGACCGCATCCCGGGATTGCTGGACGAGGTCGACCGCGGAGAGGTCAGCTTCTCCTCCATCCACGCCGCCGGGGAGCTGCTCCGGGCCGAGCGGCCCGAGGCGCGCCGGGCCATCAGCCACCTCCACATCGGCCTGGCGGCGGCGCAGAGCGACCAGGCCGTCCTGTGCCGGGCGCTCCTGCGGCGCGCGGCCGACGCCCCCGACGAGGACGTCCGCCGCCGCGCCTTCCGCGTGCTCCTGGCCAACGAGGAGCCCGCCGAGACGCTGGCCACGCTGCGCCTGTTCCTGGACCGGCTGGGCGCCATGGCGCTGCGGGACGAGGACCTGGCCGACCTGGGCGAGCGCGGCCTGTCGGACGGCCAGGTGCAGGTGTTGCTCTCGCACCTCACCTCCTCGCGCGGTGACGCCGCCCCGACCGATCCCTCCGATCGTCGGCTGCTCATCGGGACCATGCGGCTCCTCACCGCCTGCGCCATCGCCCACCCGGTCTACTTCGCGCGGGTCCGCGTCCCGCTGGCGCGGCTGGCGCTGCACGACGATGCCGAGCTGGCCGCCCGCGCCGGCGAGGAGATGGACCGGCTACGGCGCGGCTTCTCGGCCTGGGTCGGCCCCAACCTGCGCCTGGCCATCGATCCACAGACCGGCGCCGAGTACGGCTGGAAGGACGTGCTCGTCTTCGACGAGGGCATCCCGCCCGAGGCTCGCACCCACCTCCTGCAGGCGCTCGAGGACAACACCATCGTTCGCGCCTCGGTGTTCCTGCTCGGCCGGGGCGTGCTGCTCTCGCTGGGCGACATCCCCCCGGGCGGCGCCTCGGTCTCGCTGCTCGGGCGCGAGCACGGCAAGGCGGTCTACCGGCTCTCGGTTCGCACCCGCGCCCGCGAGGTCTTCGACATCGCCATCAACGTGGCCGAGCAGATGAACTACGCCACCCTGCGCCAGGAGGTCTCCTGGCTCCTGGCGGCGGGCGCGCCGCCGCCCCTGGTCGAGCAGTTCGGCGGCTACTTCCCGGAGTGGGGCATCTTCACCGAGGAGTTCATCCCGGGCGAGGACGTGGAGCGGCAGGTGGCGCGGCTGCTCCGCCAGGGCGAGGGGGTCCGCCTGCGCTCGCTCTGGCCGTTCCTGGTCTGGAGCGCGGCCGAGCTGCACGTCCGCTTCTGGGACCGGAGCCAGCGGCGGCTGGCGCTGCGCGAGCCGTCCCCCTCCGCCTTCATCGTCCCCTCGCACGACTACCAGACCGGCTCCCGGCTGGTGTCGGTCTCGGACCGCTCGCCCTGCACCTCGCTGGACGAGGTGCTGGACCGCTTCCAGCACGCCTTCGTGGACCGGGTGCTGGCCATCCGGCCCGAGCTGGCCGCGGAGATCGACGACAAGTTGCTGCTGGCCGCCACCGTGGAGGCGGTCGGGCTGGACCGGGGGCTGGCGCTCCTCGAGCAGGCGGCCCCCACTTCCCGCCGCGCCCTGGCCATGCACGGGTTCGTCGAGCAGCTCCGCGCCAGCGGCTTCACGCCGCACCGGGTCTGGTTTGCGGCCCGCCGCTACCGGCGGTGGCTGGAGGTGAACCCGCAGCCCACGGTCGAGGCCCAGGGCAAGATGCTGGGCGAGCTGTGGGGCACCTACCGGCTGGGCGAGGTCGAGGCGACCTGGCCGGATACCCGGGTACGGTTCTTCCGGAACACCGTGTTCGCCAGCGCCCGGCCGGAGCTGGCCGCCGCCCTGGACCGCCTGGTGCACCAGGCCCGCGCGCGCGGGCCGAGCGAGCTGGACCTCGAGGCCCAGGTGGCGGCGGTGCGGGGCGCCGCCCACCCGACGGCGCAGGAGGACTACTTCCTGGCCCGGATGACGTACCGGTACCTGGCCCCCACCGACGAGGTGGCGCTCATCTCCATGCCCTCCGGCGGCCACTTCGTGACGGAGGTGGTGGTGGCGTTGACCGACGAGGCCGGCGACCGGTACACGGTGCGGGGCCCGGTCTCGCCGCGCGAGGTGGCCCGCCTGCTCCACCTCTTCCACGAGTCCAACCTGCAGGTCACTTTCTCGGCCGAGCACGAGTTCCTGCTCTGCCTCGATCCGCGCGACACCGTCATCGGCGGCCTCTACTACCGGCAGGTGGGGCCCGACCGCGTCAACATGGAGAAGGTGACGGTGGCGCGGAAGCACCGCGGCAAGGGGGTGTCGGACGGGCTCATGCGCGTCTTCATCCGGCGGCTGCGCGCCCGCGGCGTCAAGCGCCTGGAGACCGGCTTCTTCCAGCCCGACTACCTGCGCCGCTTCGGGTTCCGCACCGACCCGACCTCCGGCGGCCTGGTGCGCGATCTCCAGGTCGACCTGTTCCCGTTCTAGCCGTCATGATCCCGTCCGCCTGGAAGCTCGACATCTTGCTGGGGGGGCCTGAAGCCGCCCCCCCAGGCCCCCGTCCTCGCTCCGGGGCGGCGAAGCCTCCCCTCCGCTCGAAGACCGCCCCCGCGGCTGAACGCGTACTCCTGGGGGCCTCGGCATGATTCCGTCCGCCTGGAAGCTCATCGACTCGACGCTTCGTGAAGGGGAGCAGTTCTCCAAGGCCTCCTTCACGACGGAGGACAAGCTCGAGATCGCCCGGGCCCTCGACACCTTCGGGGTCGAGTACATCGAGGTCACCAGCCCGGCCGCCTCGCCCCAGTCGCAGCGCGACGCCACCCATCTGGTCAAGCTGGGGCTGGCCTCGCGCGTCATCACCCACTCGCGCTGCGTGCTGGACGACGTCAAGGCGGCGGTGGAGACGGGGGTGCGCGGCATCGGGCTGCTCTTCGCCACCAGCCGCATCCTGCGCGAATCGTCCCACGGCCGCTCCATCCAGCAGATCATCGATCTGATGGGTCCGCCCATCGAGCTGGCGCTGCGAAGCGGGCTGGAGGTCCGGTTCTCCGCCGAGGACGCGTTCCGCAGCGACGTCTCCGACCTGATGGCCGTGTACGGCGCCGCCGAGCGCCTGGGGGTCCACCGGGTCCACGTGACCGACACGGTCGGCATCGCCACCCCGCGCCAGGTGTACGCGCTGGTGCACGAGGTCCACCGGGCGGTGCGCTGCGACGTGGGATTCCACGGGCACAACGACACCGGCTGCGCCATCGCCAACGCCTACGAGGCGGTGAGCGCCGGGGCCACCCACATCGACGTGTCGGTGCTGGGGATCGGCGAGCGGGTCGGCATCACGCCGCTGGGAGGATTCATCGCCCGCATGTTCTCGCTCGAGCCCCAGGCCGTCTCGGAGCGGTACCGGGTGGGGCAGCTCCGCGAGCTGGAGCGGCTGGTGGCGCGGGTGGTGGGGGTGGAGGTGCCCTTCAACAACATCGTCACCGGCGAGACCGCCTTCGCCCACAAGGCCGGCATGCACCTCAAGGCCATGATGAGCAACCCGGGCGCCTACGAGATCATCCCGCCCGAGGCGTTCGGTCTCTCGCGCAAGCTGATCCTGGGCAGCCGCCTCACCGGCCGGCACGCCATCGCCTACCGGGCCCGGGAGATGGGGATCACCTTCGGCGAGTCGGAGCTCCGGGCCATCACCCGCCGCATCAAGGAGATGGCCGACGCGGGCGAGCTCTCCGAGGAGCAGATCGACCGCGTCCTGCGGGAGTGGGTGACCGCGTAGCGTGCCGAGGCGCTCCGCGCCCGGTTCTCGTGACCGTTCCCTGACCCTCACCGGGTCCGCACCCCTTTCTCGGGCGGCGCCGTCTCGGGCCGACGGTCCCCGCGGGGGCCCCCACCCGGCCGGCCGCTCGCTCGTTGCACCTCCAACCATCGACGCCCTACCCTGAGGTGCCCAGCCGCCGGCCCACCAGACGCGGCCCCGACACCCCGCATGCCCACCAGCCCATCCGGCCGTTTCCCGACGCTCCGTCTCGGTCTCCTCGCGTTCCTGGCGCTGAGCGTTCCGCCCCTGCCGGGCGCCGCGATCCGGGTGGGCCGGCCCCGGCGACGGTCCCGCTGGCGGCGGCCAAGCCCGCCCCCGCCACCGCGTCGGTGCCTGCGGCCACGCCCGCCCAGGCCTCTCCGGGCGCCCCGAGCGCCGCGGCACCCTCGCTCGCGGTCTCCGGCGCCTATTGCTCCGGGGAATACGCCGACGATCTCCTGGCGCTCTCGGCGGCGGCCCGCACCCGGGAGCGCGCCCAGCCGCAGTACACGTTCTGCATCCGGACCACGGCCGTGTACGAATGCCCCTCCTACGGCAGGGACGCCAAGCTCCGCAGGGCGAGGAAGCGCGTCGTCGCCCACGGGACCGGGTTCGCGTACCGCCGCGACGGCGGCGGCACGCTCATCGCCACCAACGAGCACGTGGCCGACTGGCCGGAGGTGACCGACGAGGACCACCCGGTGGAGGGCGTGCCGCAGGGTTGCCGGCGGGTGTCCGACGCGCTCAAGATCGTGGACTCCGAGTCCGATCGATATGCGGCCGACGACATCCCGCTCAGCCGGGTGGTGATCGATCCGCAGCTCGACGTGGCCGTGCTGCGGGCGGGCACGGGGCTCCCCACCATGCCCTGGAAGATGGGGCGGAGCGCGGCCCTGCGGGAGCGGAACGCCGTCTCGGTGCGCGGGTTCCCGCTGGGCGTGCTCCAGACCAGCAACGCCGGCAAGGTGGTGTCGGCCTACGAGCACGACGAGGATGGCGACTGGGACCACGACGACTTCGTCGTCGACGCCCTGCTCTCGTCGGGGAACTCCGGGTCCCCGGTCCTGGCGGTCTCCTGCCAGACCGGGGAGCTCGAGCTGGTCGGGATCTTCCACGCCGCCTACACCCACGCCAGCGCGCTCAACCTGGTGGTGGGCATCGACCAGGTTCGCGGCCTGCTCGACACGCTCAAGCTTCCCCCGCGGCCGGCCAGCGCGCCGGCGGCGGCGCTGGACGCGGCTGCCCGGGGCGCCGCCGTGACCGCGCTGCGCACCAGCGCCGGCGTCTACTTCCCGTTCGGAACCGCGACCGCCTTCGCGGCGGCCCGCGCCGACGGCGCCCTCGTCTACGCGCTCTCGGGCCGCGATTTCCCGGTCCGCCCGCAGCCGGTGGTGCTGCTGGAGGACCTCCCCGGCGGCGGCCGGGCCGACTGGGGCCGCCGCGGCCGGGTCTCGATCGGGAACGGCGTGGGCCTGCGCCGGGTGCCCTGGAGCGAGCTGGATGCCGACAGCCAGTCCACGCTCTCGCGGCTGCTCGACGGCATGCGGCGCGGCGCGGTCGATGCCACCGCCTACCGCGCGCTGGCGCAGCAGGGCACCGCCACCCGGGCCCGCTTCGATCAGGTCGAGCGGCTGGAGCGCGGCGTCCGGCGGCTGGCCGTATCGCAGCGCGACCTGGCCCAGTCGGCGCAGGACCTCGCCGATCGGCTCTGTGCGGCCGAACCGCAGCTGGCGCTCACCGCCGCGGACGCGTTCCAGCCCGAGCCGGCGGCGCCCGCGCCGCCCGCCGCGCCGGGCACCCCGAGCGCCTCCGCGGCCCAGCCGGCGCATCCGACGGTCCTGCCGGCCTCGAGCACCGCCAGCCCGTAGGGGAGGCGAGGCCGAGGGTGTGGACCGCGACGATGCCCGCGCAGCGGCCTCAGCATGGCGGGCCGGCGTCGAGCGCCCGCCCCGCCTCGGCGTCGGCCAGGCCGAGCGCCGCCAGCCCCTCGAGCGCGTCCTGGCGAAAGCGCTCGAAGGTCGTCCACCCCCGGGCCTCGTAGTGAAGCGGCGGCGCGTGGGGGCGCGCGGCCAGCGAGATGTGGGGCGCCAGCCGGAAGCCTTCCTCCTCGACCCCGAACATCCCCAGCCTGCGCCGCTGCGAGCCGTACCGATCCAGCATGCGGCGCTTGGCGCTGCGCTCGGCGGGCGTGAGCCGGTGCCGGATGCCGCGCGGCGAGCCGGGCAGGAAGCTGCCCGTCGCCAGCTGCCCACCGGCGAGGTGGTAGGATGTCATCTCGGCCAGGCGCGGGCTTCTCCGGCCCCGCCGCCAGAGCAGCGCCAGCGCGGCGCGCACCGCCAGCGCGGCGGCATCATGGTCGGGGTGACCGCCCTCCAGCGGGTGCGTGACCACGAAGCGCGGCGCCAGCCCCTCCAGCACGGCCGCCAGCTCGCGCGCCAGGGGTGCCAGCACCCGCACCGCCTCCTGGTCCGCGGCGCCGAGCGCCACCACCCGCTCCGGCGGGATCCCCGCCACCGCCAGCGCTGCCAGCGCCTCGTCCCGGCGAAGGCGCGCGTATTCGGCACGCTCGGAGCAGGCCGCCCTCCACAGGCGCGGGTCCCGGGCTGCGCCGTCCGTCAGGTGGATCACCGCCGCGTCCTCGGCTCGGAGGAGGAGGGACGTCGCCCCCACCGTCTCGTCGTCCGGGTGGGCCGCGATCACCACCAGCGGCACGGACATGCGCTACCGGCCCGGGATGAGATCCGTGGGGGTGGGCATGCGGACGACGTTCCCGTCGGCCGTGGCCTGCGTCTCCCCGAGGAGACGGTCGCACAGCCTCACCCCGGCGCGCTCGAAGGCGAGCCGCTCGTCGAGGACGTCGATGACCTCGCCGGCGACGCGGTGCGCGAGCTTCTCCATGGAGCTCCTCCTGCGAAGGTGAACAGAGCGAGCTTGCGCACCGCCCTGCCCAGCGCGAGCGGCGCGTCACTCGGCGGTGCCGGTGCCCTGTTCGCTCGGCGACGCAGAGGACGGCGGCGTCGCGGCCTGCGGACCCGGGTTGGCTCCCTCGCCCGGTGGTTCCATGGCGCCCGGGGCCAGGCGGTGGAGGATGTCGGGAACGACGACCGCCAGCTTCTCCTGGAGCGCGTCCCCCACCTCGCTCTGCGCCTCGGGGAGGCGCTGCAGCATCTTCTGGCCGACCGGGCTCTGATAGAACTTGGCGGCGCTGTCCATCTCGTCGGCGGTGAAGCGCTTCTGGAGGGCCTGCGCCTGGGTGTCGACGGCGGCCTCGTACTTCATGCTGTGCCCGAGCTCGCGCCGGATGCTCTCGTGCAGCCCGCTCGGCACCCTCGCGCCCTTGGTGGTGAGCGAGCGCGAGACCGCCTCGGTCAGCCCTTCCGCCGAGCGATCGAGGAGGCGATCCCAGGTCCGCTTGGGGACGAGCGTGCGAGAGAGGGTGCGCGCCTGGGTGGAGGGCGGCGCGGCGTTCTTGCCGTCGCTCGGCGGCGCGGCGTCGGCGGCGCCGCTCCCCTGGGCTTCCGTGGTCTTCTTGGACGGCGCAGCCCACACCAGGGATGGCAGGGCGCTCAGCAGGACGATGGCGAGTGGCAGTCGGCGCATGGGTTCTCCCGCGTGAAGCTTCGTCCAAGGTGGACACGCTCGCGGCTTGCGGCGCCGAGGCGGCATTCCACCCCCCCTCTTGGTGGGTGCTCATCCTGCGGCTCGCTCGCCGCCTGGAGCGGGGCGCGGCGGGTGACGCGGAGAGGCGGCGAGATGGCGGAGCGCATCGAAGAATCACGCGCTGCTCGGGGAACCACGCACACCGCCGCCCTGGTCACCCGGGACGGCATGGTCGACTGACGGTGCGCGCCGCGACCCCCACGCCTGCTTCGACGCGCTCCTCGATCAACGGGGCACCGACGCTGGTCGATCGGGCCGCGCACGATCTCGGCGCCCGGCGGGTGGTCGGGAACCTCCCGCAGGTCCGTGTCTCCACCTCTGACCGTGAAACAGACGGAACGGCAGTGACGGAGCGAAGCGGAACCCCGCACCCCTGGCGCTTCCCCTCCTCCCTCGTCTACACTCCCCGCCCCCCATGCTCCGCGCCCGCCTCCTGCTCCTCTCCGCCGCGGCGCTCTGGTCCACGGCCGGGGCGGCCATGAAGCTCTGCGGCCTCTCCGGCCTGCAGATCGCAGGGGGGCGATCGCTGGTGGCGGGGCTGTTCCTGCTGGCCGCGCTCCCGGAGGCCCGGCGGCGCCCCACCGCCCGCATGGCGCTGGCCGTGGTCGGCTACGCCGCCACCGTGATCCTCTTCGCGGTGGCCAACAAGCTCACCACCGCCGCCAACGCCATCTTCATCCAGGACAGCGCGCCGCTGTGGGTGCTGGCGCTCTCCCCCGCCCTGCTCTCCGAGCGCGCCGGCCGCGGCGAGCTGCTGGCCATCCCGGTCTACGCGGTGGGGCTGGCGCTCTTCTTCCTGGACGAGCTCTCGCCCGGCCAGCTGGCCGGCAACCTGGTGGCGCTCGCCTCCGGCCTGGCCTTCGCGCTCTGCATCATCGGGCTCCGCCTGGCCCGCGAGGACGCCCCCGCCGCCCTGGTGCTCGGGAACCTGCTGGCGGCGGCGGCGGTGCTCCCCCTCTGGCCGGCCGGCCCCACCCCGCGGCCGCTGGACCTCGCCCTGCTCGCCTACCTGGGCGTGTTCCAGCTCGGGCTCGCCTACCTCTGCTTCGCGCGCGGGATCGCGCGCATCCCGGCGCTGGAAGCCTCGCTGCTGGTGCTGCTCGAGCCGGTGCTGAACCCGATCTGGACCTTCCTGGTGGTCGGCGAACGACCCGGGCCCTGGGCGCTGCTCGGCGGAGCGGTGGTGCTTGCGGCCACGGTCTGGCGCACCGCCGTCCCGGCGCTGGCGGCCGCCCGGCGGCTCGACGGCGCTGCCTGACCGGATCGCCGAGCCGGAGCCCGCCGCGCCTCAGCTCGCCACCACGTCCTGGGGCTCGGCCACGGGCGCGCCGGCCAGGAACGCCTCGATCTCCTCGCGCCGAGCCATGGTGTCCGTGAAGCCCAGATCCATGACGCGCTGGATGTAGACCGGCTCGAAGGCCAGGTAGCTGAGCAGATCCTCGCCGGTGTTCCCGGTCGCGCCGATGCCGCGCAGCAGGTAGCGGAGCATGGCGGGGAAGCGGTGGTACTCGTCAGCGGCCAGGCGGCCCAGGTCCTGCGAGGGCCGGAGCACCAGCGCCGGGATGTGGCGCACGTTCAGCCCGCTGCGGCTCAGGCGGTCTCGCGGGATGAGCGCCACCGTGCGATTGACGCGCTCGAGCCGTTCGTGATCCGAGTCGAGCGAGTCGAGGAAGACCGAGTTGAGGAGCACGCCGGCGATCTCCGAGACGGGCATGCGGTCGATGCGGTCGGCGCTCTCCCGCTGCAGGGTCTCGCCGGGCTGGCGCAGGTAGCGGACGCTGATGGCCAGGATCCGGTCTGCGCCCAGGTGGACGGCCGGGCTCATGGGGTAGTTCATCCGCACGCAGCCGTCGCCGTAGAACGTCCGGCCGATCTGCACCGGCGGGAAGAACACCGGGATGGCCGCCGAGGCCATCACGTGATCCAGCGTCAGGCGGGCCGGCACACCGATGCGCGTGGCGCGGGTCCAGGGCTCGATGGCGGGGTCGCCCTCGTAGAACGTCACCCCCACGGCGGTGTGGTAGTTGGTGGCGGACAGGGCCACGCCGCGGAGCAGCCCGGATCGCAGGTTTCGCCGCATCCGGCCCAGCGGGATCACGTGCTCGAGGAGATCGCGAAGCGGCGCGGGATCCAGCAGGTAGTTGATCCCGCTCCGTCCCAGCAGCCCGCCGGCCGAGAGATCGAGGATCCAGCGCGTTCCGATCTTCACCAGCCCGAGCGTGCCGGTGCGATAGACGCGCTCCGGCGAGAGCGAGCACCAGGTCGTGGCCAGCGCCTCCGCCGCGCCCTGGAAATCGTCGGCGCCGCTGGCCAGGGCGACCGAGTTGATCCCACCGGCGCTGATGCCGGTGACGACGTCGAACGGAAGCGATCGCGCCGGCAGCATCCGCGCGATCGCTCGCACCGCTCCCACCTGATAGGCGGACCGGGCGCCGCCGCCGGTGAGCACGAGGCCCAGATGCATGCCAATGAAAATTCTAGCAAGGGTGCCGCGCTGCGGCATGCTCCGAAGCGCGTCACCTCGCTGCGGGACGAGCGCTTGGCAGGCGAGGCGGAACGCGGCACCCCCACGGATGATGCCGCGGCCGTCTGGCAGCGAGCCTGCCGACCTCGAGCGGCCGGGCGCCCGTGCCGCCTCCGGTGCCACGAAGGGAACGCCGCTTCCGCGGCGCGAGCAGCCGTCCACCCTCATCGCTCGGCGCGCCGCACGACCGCAGGACGGTTCGCTGGCGCAGGGTTCGCAGTTCCTCGAGCGACGGCTGCTCCTCCCTGGGCGGCCGCAAGGGGGCTGGCATGCCAGGAAGCTGGGCGAGGTGGCGGGCGGTTTCGCTGGGCCTGCTACTGGCCGCGGCGTGCGGCGGGGGCTCGGGCGGATCGCCGTCCGCCGGCAGCACGGGCAACGGCGGGGGCGGCGGCAGCGGGGGAGGCGGGGGCGGCGGCAGCGGGTTCCAGTTCGGAACGCCCGGTCCCTGGCCCATCGCCAACGCGATCTACGGCGCCGGCGACGGCATCCTGGAGAGACCCGCGGTGGGCATGACCACGGACGAGGCCCAGAACCGCTGGGTGGCGACCAGCCAGGCGCTGTACCTCCTCACCCCCGGTGCGACCACGTTCCACCGCTTCGATCAGCGCGACGGGCTGCACATGAACGGGAACATGCTCCACTACTGCAGCGACCGGCAGGTCGCGCTCGACCACTCCTGCCCCGGGCTCGAGAGCTGGGGCGAGGGCGAGCCGCCCGGCATCACGACCATCGCGGGCGGCAGGGCGGGCGAGGTCTTCGTGGGCTATCAGTCCATCCACCCCGACGGCAACGATTGCGGCAACAACGGCGGCGGCGAGGACTGGTGCGATCCCAACCGGCACACCGGGAAGATCGACCGGGTCCAGCTCCAGGCCGACGGGACGCTGAAGGTGGATCGGTTCGACCTGGTGGCCATCAACCACGGCGGCAAGTACTGGCACGACCGGACCATCGACCGGCTGCTCTACGATCACCGGATCCACGCCCACACGCTCTATGCCGGCACCGAGCACGGCGTGGCCATGCTGCTGCCCGACAAGTTCCGCCTGCCCAACCCCGAGGAGTGGTTCAACGACGCTTACAAGGAGTGGATGGGCGATCACCTCCACGCCCGCGTCTGCTTCGAGCAGACGTGCGACGCGAACGGCACGGGACAGCGCATGGGCGACTGGCGCGGCCTGGCCGTCGACGGCAACGGCGACCTGTGGCACGCCGGGCGCTGGACCGCGGGCCTCATCGGCTGGGATCCGGACCCGGTGAGCTGGTTCGCCCGCAACGGCGCGGCCTTCAAGGTCGCGTTCGGCGATCCCTACGACGGCCCGGGCGGCGCCGGCACGCCGCCCGTCTTCCCGGTGGCCAAGGAGGGCCACTCGGTGTTCCTGACCGGCGTGGCGGTTTGCCCCGACGGCCGGGTCTGGTTCGGGAGCCAGGGGCCCGAGGACGGCGTGACCTCGACCATCGCGGTCTACGACGGCCACTCGTTTCAGTACCTGGACGCGGGAGCGGTCGGGCTTCCGGAGACCACCGTGCGCGACCTGGTGTGCCTGCCGGACGGGCGCCTGGCGATCGCCTCCTTCAACTCGGGGCTGGTGCTGTACGACCCATCCACCAAGGCGTCGACGCCCATCCGCGCCGGTCCCGACCTTCCCAGCGACCAGATCCTGTCCCTCGAGCTGGATACGATGCCCGACCCGCCCACGCTGCACGTGGCCACGGCCGGGGGGACCGCGGCGCTGAGAGTGCTGCCCTAGGAGAGGGACCGCCGCGAGGACCTGCGATATCCGCCGCCGCAGGTGTCCTACCCTCGCGCACCCCCCGGTACCGGCGGTCCCGGATTTCCGCGTGGGGTCCGTCCCTGGTAGAAATCACGGCATGGAAAGCCTTCTGGCCCGCCTGTCGCTTCGCTGGAAGATCACGGGGCTGGTCGCCTCGTGCACGGCCGTCACGGCCATCGTGATGTTCGTCCTGTCTCGCGCCGGCGCAGGCACCGCCCTCGGGCGCGCCGCGGCGGTGGCCGCCGTGGCGCTGGTGCTGATCGTCGCCTCCGCCGCGACCGGGTTCTTCCTGGGGGGCATCATCGTCAGGCCCGTGGTGGCCCTGCGCGACGTGGCCCGCTCCATCGCCACCGGCGACCTCTCCCGGGTCAACCAGGAGAAGGTCCAGGCCGGCGGCGAGCTGGCCGACCTGGCCGAGAGCTTCTACCAGGCCTCGCACAACCTGCAGGAGTTCCTCTCCGAGCTGTCGCAAACCTCGGTCACGACGCAGCGCGGGGCGGGCGAGATCCTGGCCAGCGTGGCGCGCCTGGCCGCCATGAGCGCGCAGCAGGCCGCCGCCATCAACGAGACCACCACCACGGCCTCGGAGATCGCCCAGACCTCGAAGCAGGCCACCGAGCACGCCAACTCGGTCATCGAGATCACGCAGCGTTCGGACGACCTGTCGCGGGCGGGCCTCAACACGGTGGAGGAGGCGGTCAAGGCCAGCGCCGCGCTGGGCGACCAGGTGACCCGCATCGCCGCCACCATGGCCGACCTGTCCGAGCGGACGGCGCAGGTGGGCGAGATCATCGCCTCGGTGAAGGACCTGGCGGAGCAGTCCAACCTGCTGGCCCTGAACGCGTCCATCGAGGCCTCCAAGGCCGGCGAGCACGGCCGCGGCTTCTCGGTGGTGGCCATGGAGATGCGCAACCTGGCCGAGCAGTCGCGCCAGGCCGCCGTCCAGGTGCGCTCCATCCTCCAGGAGATCCAGCGCGGCGCCCGCGAGGCCGCCTCCGCCACCGACGAGGGCGCCAAGCGCGCCAGCGCGGCGGTGAAGCTCTCCCGCAGCGCCGGTGAGGCCATCGAGGGGCTGGCCCTGGTGATCAAGGACTCCGCCCTGGCGGCCCGCCAGATCGCGGCCAACACCCGCCAGCAGACCATCGGCGTGGAGCAGATCGTCTCCGCCGTCTCCGAGCTCTCTGCCGCCATCAACGAGAGCGCCGAGGGGACCAAGATCATCGAGGCGGGCTCGGCATCGCTCTCCACCATGTCGAAGCAGCTGGCGGATGCGGTGGGAAGGTACAGGGTGTAGCAGGTCACGAACCCGCACCCGGACCTGAACCCGGGCTTCTCGTCACCCTTGAACCGGGTCCCGTGGCCCGTCACCGTGAACCGGAGCACGGGCCCGGCCAGGCCCGGGCCAGGGGACGCGGGTCGCGGGTCAGGGATGACGGGTTCAGGTTCGGGTTCGGGTTCGGGCTGGACCTCCGATGGCGTGCGCCGTAAACACTCCCCGAGCCGTGTCCTTCACCCTCCACCCCAACCCTCCCGATCCCTCCTCCCGAGCCCGCCGCGGCACCCTGCGCACCCGCCACGGTGCGGTGGAGACCCCCTGCTTCATGCCGGTGGGGACGCGGGCGACGGTGACGGGGCTCACCCCGGAGGACCTGCGTGCCCTGGGCGCCCAGATCATCCTGAGCAACACCTACCACCTCCTGCTCCGCCCCGGCCCGGAGGCCTTCCGGGCGCTGGGGGGTATCCACCGCTTCATGCGCTGGGACGGGCCGGTGCTCACCGACTCGGGGGGATTCCAGAATCTTCTCGCTGGCCGAGGATCGCTCCGTAGACGAGGCGGGCGCCTCCTTCCGCAGCTACGTCGACCAGCGGCGGCACCTCCTCTCGCCCGAGAGCTCCATCGCCATGCAGAGCGCGCTGGGGTCGGACGTGATGATGGTGCTGGACGTCTGCATCGACTCGACCGCGCCGCGCGCCCAGGTCCGCGCCGCCATGGAGCGCACCCACCGCTGGGCGCTCCGGAGCCTCTCGGCCCGGACCGATCCCGGGCAGCTCCTCTTCGCCATCGTGCAGGGTGGCCTGGACCTCGAGCTCCGCGCCGGGTCCGCCGGCTTCCTCTCGCAGCATCCGTTCGACGGCTTCGCGGTCGGTGGCCTGGCGGTGGGCGACACGCGGGCCGAGCGCGCCGAGGTGGTCGGGCGCGCGGCCGACCTGCTCCCCCGGGAACGGCCGCGCTACCTCATGGGCGTGGGCACCCCGCCCGACATCCTCGAGGCCATCGGCCAGGGGCTGGACATGTTCGACTGCATCCTGCCCACCACCCTGGCCTGGCAGGGCACGGCCTTCACCTCCACCGGCAGGGTGCGCCTGACCCGCGCCGAGCACCGCCTCTCCGAGCGTCCGCTCGACGAGGCCTGCGGCTGCCCCACCTGCCGGCTCCACTCCCGCGCCTACCTGCACCACCTCATCAAGTGCCGCGAGCCGCTCGGGCCGCGCCTCCTCTCGATCCACAACCTGACCCACTACCAGGACCTGCTGCGCGGCGCGCGCGCGGCCGTCGAGGCGGGGCGCTACGCGGCGTACGCCCGGTCGCGCCTGGAGGCCATCGATCGCCACGAGCACGACCCCTCCCGGAGACCGCCGGGGCGTCGCCTGCCGCCGGCCATCTGGCGGGGAAGCCAGGAAGCCGGCCCCCCCGAACCCTCCGCTCGCCTCGCGCCCGCCGGCGCGCGGTTCCAGATCGTCCTGACCGCGCAGGGGGCGCCTTCGGTGCGCGACGCCGCGGCCGGCGAGGTGATGCACCCGGTGGTGGGGGCGGCCGTCGAGTCGGAGCGGCTCTACGCGGCGCAGTCGCGGCTCCGGGAGCGGCTGGGCGAGCCCGGGCCGCCGCTGGCGCTGTTCGACGTCGGCCTGGGCGCCGGCTCGAACGCGCTGGCGGCGCTGCGAGCCGCCCGCCAGGCGGCGCCCGGCGGCCGCGGGCTGCTGGTGCTCAGCTTCGAGCGCGAGCTGGGCGCGCTGGAGCTGGCCGCCTCGGAGGCGGGCGCGGCCGCCCTCGGGCTCGGCGCCCTCGACCTCGCCGCCGTGCGCGCCCTCCTCGAACGCGGCGAGCACGAGGAGGCGCGGATCCGGTGGCGACTGCTGCAGGGCGACGTGGCCGAGACGCTTCCCCGCACCCCGGACGAGGCCGACCTGATCTTCTGGGACCCCTTCAGCCCGCGCGTGAACCCCGGCCTGTGGACCTGTGCCGTCTTCGGCGCGCTGCGCCGGCGCTGCGGTCCGGCCGCGGTCCTGTTCACCTACAGCACCGCCACCTCCGTCCGCACCGCCCTGCTCCTGGCTGGATTCCACGTGGGGGTGGGCGACGCCAGCGGCCCCAAGCAGGAGACCACCGCGGCCGCCACCCGGGCCTCCCTGCTGGCCAGGCCGCTCGACGCACGCTGGCTGTCGCGGCTGGAGCGCTCGTCGGCGCCCTTCCCCCCCGATGCGCCCCCGGATGCTCTTGCGCGCGTCCGCGCCCACCCGCAGTTCCAGTGACGTTCGTGGACTACCTGCCCGCACGCTGGCTGCCCGGTGCCCACGCCATGACCGTGTACGGGGCCCTCTTCCGGCCCTGGGCCCGGCCCCGCGCCGAGCGCCAGCGCTGGGAGCTGGCCGACGGCGACTTCCTGGACGTGGACCGCACCGCCGGGCCGTCGGCGGACGCGCCCGTCCTGGTCATCTGCCACGGGCTGGAGGGATCCTCGCGAGCCGCCTACGTGCGCGGCCTGGCGGCGCTGGCGCGATCGAAGGGGCTGGCGGTGCTGGCCATGAACTTCCGGAGCTGCTCCGGCACGCCCAGCCGGCTCCCCCGCTTCTATCACTCGGGCGAGACCGGCGATCTGGCGACCGCCGTCGACCGGCTCGCCGCCGAGCGCCCGGGCCGGCCCATCCTCCTCTGCGGCTTCTCGCTCGGCGGCAACGTCGTGGTGAAGTACCTGGGCGAGCGCGGCGAGGCGGTTCCCGCGCCGGTGGCGGGAGCGGCCGTGATCTCGGTCCCCTTCGACCTGGCCGCCTGCGCCCGGGCGCTGGATGGCCCGGGGTTCTGGCCGTGGATCTACCGGGAGCGCTTCCTGCGCGCGCTGCGGGCCAAGGCGCTGGGCCTGTGCCGGCGCTTCCCCGGGCTGGTCGACCCGGCCGCGGTGCGCGCCGCCCGTACCTTCGCCGCCTTCGACGCCGCGGTGACGGCCCGCCTGCACGGATTCGCCTCGGCCGAGGATTACTGGGCGCGCTCCTCCTCGGGCCCGTTCGTCGCCGGCGTGCGGCGACCGCTGCTCGCCATCTCGGCGCTCGACGACCCGCTGGTGCCCGCCACCAGCCTGCCGCTCGAGTCGGCCCGGGCCAACGCCATGGTCACGCTCGTCACCACCCGCGCCGGCGGGCACGTCGGGTTCGTCTCGGGCTCGCCGCTCCGTCCCGGGTACTGGGCCGAGGCCCGGGCCATCGACTTCCTGGCCTCGCTGGCGGCGCGCGCCCCCGCCGTTACGTCGGCCACAGGATCCTGACGGTCCGCCACCGCCCCGCGGCGAGGCGAGCCGCCGCGGCCAGCGCGCGGTAGGCGGCGAAGCTGACCGCCAGCACCAGCACGGCCACGGCCGCGGCCGCGGCCGTCCCCAGGGTGGGACCCACGCGCCAGGAGAGGCCGGCGATGTGCGACCACCCGTACACGATGGGCAGGTGGATGGCGTACACGCCCAGGGAGCTCTTCCCGAGCGGCGCGGCGCGGCGGGCCAGCGTCGCCGGCACCAGCTCCAGCGCCGCGAGCACGGCCAGGACCACGCCGATGCGAAAACCGATCAGGACCGGGTCCCCGGCCGGGCGGTCGCCCAGCCCGGGGAACTGCAGCGCGGCGCCGACGAGGACGGCGCCGGCCACGGCCATCGCCAGGGCGCCGCGCCGTTCGGCGGGCGCGAGCAGCCCGACCACGGTCCCGGCGAGGAAGTACGCAGCCCAGGGCACGACCGGGAACGGCGAGGTCCCGCCCACGACCTGGAGCAGCCCGAGGAGCAGCAGCGAGTGGGGCAGGTGCGCCGGCCCCTGGATCTGCCCGGGCGTGCCGGCGCCCGCGCCCAGCGCGGCGGCCAGCAGCGACAGCGCCGCCAGGATCGCCGCCCTGGCGGGGGCGCGCCAGGGCAGCGCCAGCACCAGCGAGGCGATGAGCAGCACCACCGCGATGCAGTGCAGGACGTCGAAGGCCAGGAAGTGCGCCCAGATCTCGCGATCGCCGGCCAGGAGCCTCTCCTGCGCCCACCCCGGCCAGCGCAGCGCGTATCCGATGACGAGGAGCAGCAGCACGCGCCGCAGCCGGCTGCGCGGGACCGCCCAGCCCCGGGCGCCGCTCCGCGAGATGGCCAGCGTCACCGCCCACCCGGAGACGAGCAGGAACAGCGGCGCGGTGAGCCCGCGGGCGTGCCAGTACTGGATCATGGCGGGCGTCTGCCGGGCCGCCGGCGAGAGCACGGCGTCCAGCGTGTGACCCATGACCATGGCCAGGACGCCCAGCGCGCGCGCGGCGTCGAGCGCGGCCAGGCGCGGGCGCACGGCCGCCCCGGCGGGGACCGGCGAGGACGACGCGGGCGCGAGGGCGGGCTCGGGCAAACGGCCCCCTCATTAACACGGCCCGCGTCCGCGCGCCCCGGACGCTCGGCGGGGAACCGGCGGGCCGGCCCGGGGCCGTGCCTACTTCATCCCCTTGGCCACGTAGTCGCCCAGCGCCTTGATCTCCTCGTCCGTGAGCTGGCCCTTGAACGCTCTCATCTTCCCCTTGCCGTTCTCGATCACCTTGGCGGCGTCGGCGGCGGAGATCTTGACCGTCGGTCAGGTCGGGCGAGCCCATGGTCTTGCCGACCGGGGTGCCCTTCCCGTCGGCGCCGTGGCAGAGTCTTGCACTTGGCCTGGAACAGGGCGGCGGCGTCCTCGGCGCGGGCGGCGGCGGCGGAGAGGACGAGGACGGCGGCGACGAGGAGACGCTTCATGTCGGTGTTTCCTCCGGAGGTGTGGAACTACGGCGTGGGAGCCCCGGCGGCGTGCGCCGGTTCGGCCGGGCCCCGTTCCGGGGCCCGGAACGTCCCGACCAGGATGGGCACCGCGATCTTGACCAGCACGGTGAACACCAGGAATCCGATGCCGAAGACGCCCACCGCGACGCTCCACTCCACCGCGGTCGGCGGGTACGCGTAGATCTGCCCAGGGTGGAGGGGGTGAAACCAGGAATGATCAGCCCCATCCCCTTCTCGATGTAGACGCCCGCCCAGATGAGCAGGCAACCGAGGTTGAGCGTCAGGAAGCGCCGCCGCGTGCGGGGGACGAGGAAGAGCACGAAGGCGGCCAGGCTGCAGGCCAGCGACAGCCAGGCGTAGGGGACGAGCGTGCGGTGCCCGCCGATGCCCTGCCAGAAGTAGCGCGTGTAGAGCAGGTCCTGGGTGGCCGAGTAGTACTCCTTGAAGAGCTCGGCGCCGAGCAGGAACAGGTTGAGGAACATGGCGTAGGCCATGAGCTCGGCGATCTTCCAGATGGCCTCGTCGCGTGATCTCGAAGCGGAAGGCGCGGCGCAGCACCTGGAAGAGGATGATCATGACCGCCGGCCCGGAGCAGAACGCCGAGGCGATGAAGCGGGGCGCCAGGATGGAGGCGTTCCAGTACGGGCGCGCGGCCATGCCGTTGTAGAGGAAGGCGGTCACGGTGTGCGTGGAGATGGCCACCGGGATGGAGAGCAGCACCAGGGGCAGGAACACGCGGTGCGAGTAGGGCTGGCCGCGGTAGGTCTTGAAGAGCAGATACAGCACCAGGACCAGGTTCAGGAGCAGGTACGTGTTCAGCACCAGCGCATCCCAGGCCAGCATGGAGCGCGGCCAGTTGGGCGTGCCGATCAGGGGGACCATGTGCAGGAACCGATCCGGGTGGCCCATGTCCACCAGCACGAACAGGAGGCACATGATGAGCGGCGCTCACCGCCAGCAGCTCGCCCAGCACCGCCACCTCCTTGATGGGCTTCCAGTGATAGACGTAGGCCGGTACCACCAGCAGCACCGCCGCCGCCGCCACCCCCACCAGGAACGTGAAGTTGCCGATGTAGAAGCGCCCAGGAGACGTCGTCGCGCATGTTGGTGGCGATGAGCCCCTCGGCCGCCTGGTACGCGTAGCCGACGACCCCCACCGCGATCGAGGCCAGCAGGAACGCCACCCAGGCCCAGTACTCTCGGTTGCCGCGGGTGACCTCGCGGACGCAGCCCCTCAGGAACTCGCTCACGCCGGACATGGCCGCCTCAGGTCGCATAGAAGTAGTAGAACTGCGGCTGCGTGGCGAGCTCCTCCTTGAAGACGAAGACCCGCTTCGTCTCCATCACCTTGCGGATCTCGCTCTCCGGATCGAGGAGGTTGCCGAACTTGCGCGCGCCCACCGGGCAGACCTCGACGCAGGCCGGGTAGCGGCCGCGCCGGGTGCGCTGGATGCAGAAGGTGCACTTCTCCACCACGCCCTTGGGCCGCGGGCCGGTTGCCGAGGTAGTGCTGCTCGGGGTTCAGCTCCGCCGCCGGCAGGTCGGGCGTGGCCCAGTTGAAGTGGCGCGCCCCGTAGGGGCAGGCCGACATGCAGCAGCGGCAGCCGATGCACCAGTCGTAGTCGATCACCACGATCCCGTCGGGCTCCTTCCAGGTGGCCCCGGTGGGACAGGTCTTCACGCATGGTGGATTGCGGCACTGCTGGCACTGCACCGGGAAGTAGAACTTGCCCGGCCGCGGGACCGCATCGGCCTCGTAGTACAGGTCGGCGTGGGACAGGTCCACGCCGTGTTCCTTCTCCATCTCCAGCACCTGGATCCAGTGGATCTGCGGGTGCTGGCGGGACTGGTTGTTCTCCTTCACGCAGGCGTAGACGCAGCGCCGGCAGCCCACGCACCGCGAGAGATCGAGGCCGTATCCGAACTCGACGCCGGGGAGCGGCCCGTCGGCCCGGACGGTGGTGCTCTTGCCGAAGCGCTCCTGGTTGCGGCGCTCGATGCGCGCCAGCACCCGCGCCAGCTCGTCCCGGGAGAGCTCCTTGAAGTGCTTGCGGAAGAACTCCTCCACGCCGCTGCCGCAGCTGGACAGCGCCGCCATGGCGGCGCCGGCCGCGGCGGTGCGCAGGAAGGCGCGGCGCCCGGGAGAAAGCACCTGGCCCTCCGCCGGTTCGGGCTCGCCGTTCAGCACCGGGAGTTGGGGGGGGGTCATCGGCGCTGCTCCTCCGGCCGACGGGGCCGGGGCTCGGGCTTGAGGAGCTTCTGCGTGGGCGCCACGGTGGGCTTCCCGTTCGCGACCACCTCCTGCACGCCCTTGAAGCGAGGCGAGTGCGGGTTGTGGCAGTTCACGCACAGGAAGTAGGTCTTGGCGCCGTTCCACTGCCCCACCCTCTTCCCGTGCACCCCAAGCCGCCAGTCGCGGAGCTTGTCGCCGTGGCACTGGCCGCACAGGAGGTACGAGCTCGAGAACTCGACCGGCGCGCCGCTGGTGAGGTGGAGCACGTCGCGGTTCTGGAGATCGTGGCAGTCGAGGCACCAGCGGTGCTCGGCGTCGTGGTCGAAGATCGACTGCACCTCGTCATGGAAGGCGAGCTCGCGCCGCTCGGCGTTCTTGGGCAGGTCCTTGTGGCAGGAGGAGCACGGAAAGATGTCCTCGGAGAAGGGCGGCGGCTCGGCTTGCACGAGTTGGGCGTCGGCGCGGGCTGGCGCTGGGGCGGCCGGCGCGGCGCGCACGGCCGCCGCGCACAGCGCCGCGGCCACGGCCACGGCCAGGACCACCAGCGACCGACGGATCGGTGATTCCATTGGTCCTCCGGTGCCGGAAAAGTAACGGGCACGTTTGCACATCGACTGATCGAGATCAAGCAGGCGGGCGATTTCCCGTCGACCTGCTGGGTGACGCGCGGCGCGGGTCAGGGGGCGGCGGTGGCTGCGCGCGACCTCTGCGTCCGCCACTGTCCGTGCGCAAAGCCTTCGGCTTCGAGGCGCATGAGCAGCGCGCGCGTCGAGGAATCGATCTCGCCTGGCCGCTCGGCGGCCCAGGGCGAGCCGGGCAACGGCATGAAGGCGTGCGCGTGGACCCTTCCCCCGAGCGCCGGGATCCGCCGGAGCAGCGTCCGCGTGGCGGCGCGGTCCGCCTCCTCCTCGCCCGGGAGCCCCACGATGACGTCCACGCTCGCCTCGAGCCCGGCCTCCCGGCACAGCGCCACCGCCCGCAGGACGTCGTCGACGCCGTGGCCCCGCCGCATGGCGGAGAGCATCCGCTCGGACCCGGACTGCGCGCCCACGATGACGGTCCGGTTGTCGCAATATCGTCGCACCAGCTCCAGCGCCCGGGCGGAGACGTGCTCGGGGCGGAGCTCGGAGGGGAAGCTGCCGAAGAAGATGCGGCGGCCCGGCCCGGCCTCCTCGCGCGCGGCGGCCAGCAGCGCCTCGACGGCATCCAGGTCGCATCCCTCGCCCGCCGAGCCCCAGGAGAGCGCCGAGGGCGAGAGGAACCGGAGATCGCGGGTGGCGATCCCGCGATGGAAGCGGACCCAGCGGCGGACCTCGGCCAGCGTGCGATGGCGAGGGCGGGCCCGGAACAGGAAGGGGGTCTGGCAGAACGCGCACGCCCAGGGGCAGCCGCGCGTGATTTCGATGGGCCCGATGCGCCGGGCGCGGGGGGCGCAGGGTGGGAAGGCGTTCAGGTCCACCGGGCCCGCCCGCGCCGTCCGCCGGAGGCGGTCGCCCTCGAGCCAGGCGAGCCCGGGGAGATCCTCCGGGCGCCCGCCCGTGTCGAGGCCCGCGAGCAGCGCCGGGAACGTCTCCTCCCCCTCGCCCACCACCACCAGCTGGAACCCGGCGCGGAGCACCTCCTCCGGCGCGGCGCTGGCGTGGGGCCCGCCGGCGACGTGGATCGCCCCTGCCCCGCCGCGCTCGAGGATCTCGCGGAGCTCGGCGGCCGCCACCCCGAACCCGGCCGTGTAGAAGGACCAGGCCACCACCGGCGTCCTCCCCGCCGCGCCCGCCGCGTCGATGGCCCGGGCGAGCGCGGCCGCCCCCTCGACGGCCGAGCACGGGATCGCGGAGGCGGCCGGGTGGGCCTCGACCGCGCCCAGGAGGACGTTGAGGGCGTGCCGCGCGACCTTGCGATAGTGGAGCAGCAGCTCGACCACGCCGGGAAGCTGCCAGACGCACCGAGAGCGTGACAACCCTGGGTGGCGGGCAGTGTCGCGCGAGCGACGCACACCGTGGCGATCGGGCATCGCCCACGCGCCGGAAAACACGAGTGGTGGCGCGGCGCCCACCCCGGCACGCGCATTGCTTGCGCTCCGATCGTGGCCGTGAGCCTTCTACCGCGGCACATCGAGGCCCTCCCCAGAAGGAGCGGAAGGCTCCAGGGGGAGGGTGTGCGCGTGGTCGGCGCGTTCGTCGCGCTCCTCGCGGCCGCGCTGCTGCTCACCGCCGGCCTCCTTTGGCGCGAGAACGTCCGGCCGCGGCCGCACCCCCCCCAGACGACGGCTGCAACCCACCGCTGAATCTTGCCGCTGCGTCGGCTCCCGCCACCCGTCGCGTTCCCGAGGCGCCGGATCCGGCCTGCATGGGCTCAACGGTCCGGAGCAGCGGGAACGGGGGCGGGTAGAGCGGCCGCCGCGCCCCGCCGGGTCACCGCGACCATGGCCAGCAGCGCCAGGATCCCGAGCGCGGTCATGACCACGTCGGCGAGCAGCGCGCCGCGGACGCCCAGCTTCGCGATCCCCAGCCGCGGGATCCCCACCTCGCTCCCCAGGCCGTCGACCCAGGTCACGTAGCTCCCCGCCAGGTTGGCCACGGCGATGAAGGCCGTGTACTTGGTGGCCGCCGCCGGCGAGTGCCCGACCATGTCCAGGATCAGGGCGGCGAGCGTGGAGAACGCGATCCCGTTGGCGAAGTTGTAGGCCAGGGTCCCCCACACGTAGGTCGCCTGGGTGAGCGGGCCCAGGCACATGGCCACGGCCGAGAGCGCCGTGATCCCCCCGGCCAGCGCGTAGGCCAGCCGGCGGTTCATGCGATCCGCCAGGAGCCCGCCCAGGAGCGCGCCCACCGCCCCGACCACCCCACCCAGCAGCCCGTTCACGCGCGCCACCACCTCCATCGACGCTCGGTACGACTCTCCCATCCCCGAGAACAGGTTGGTGAGCGCGCCGGCGCCCACCGGCACCGCGCAGATCACCAGGCCTGTCCAGCCTTCGCGCGAGAAGAGGGTGTGGAACAGGTCCGCCACGATCTCGCGCAGCCGTCGGAACGCCTCGCGGGCCGCGGCCGCCTCGGCGCGCAGGCGTCGCGGCTCGTGAATGGGGAGCACCGCCACCGTCGAGAGCATGACCACGCCGGCCAGCGCCAGGCACGCCACCCGGCGATCGGTCCGCGCCGCCAGCTCGATGGCCACCGCGCCCAGGATCCCGGTCCCGCCCACGTTGCCGGCCATCCGGAACCCGCCCGCCTTGCCCTGGTCGGCGGGGCGGGTGGTCGCGGCCATGAGCCCGTCGGCGGCCGCCGCGGCGGTGGTGCCGGCGATCTGCGCCAGGGTGCAGAGCACGGTGAAGACCGTCATGTGCCCGGACAGGTCGGGCAGGAAGGCCAGCGCGCCCAGGAGCACGCCGGTCGCCAGCGTCATGGCCACGAACCAGGAGCGGCGCCGCCCCAGCAGGTCGATGAGCGGCGCCCACAGGACCTTGAGGCCGTGGGGGGAGAGCGTGATGCCGGAGACCCAGGCGATGGCGGCGAGCGAGACGTGCTCGTCCTCGAGCCAGCGGGGCACGGCGATGCCGGCGTAGCCGACCGCGGCCGCGAACGGGAGGATGGTGGCGGCGAAGACGAGGGGCGGCGTCGGGCGCGGCGCCGGGTCGGGCTGGATCATGAGCGGCGCAGCTTATCCCGCTCGCCGCAGCCAGCGCGAGAGCGACTCCCCTGCCCGCTCGCGCAGCGCCACGTCCTGGCGCAGCCGCTCCAGCGTCTGGGCGATGGCCTGGCGCGCCTCCTCCAGCGGGTGCGAGGCCAGGAAGGCCTCCGCCTCCTCCAGGTGCCGCCGTTCCACCAGCGCGCCGAGCTGCTCGACCAGGCGCCGGGTGAGCATGGGCGCCCCCTTGATTCGCGTGTAGAGCCCGTCCCAGGCCTGGCGCAGGCGCGTCCAGGCCGGCTCGCGCGCGGCACGGTTTCCCAGTAGCGCGCCCACGTAGAAGGCGGTGTCCTGGAGCGGCACCCCGTCCTGCGCGTAGAGCAGCTCGAGCCCCTGGCCGGCCAGCGCCGGATCCTCGAACGCGCCCAGCGCCATGAGGTACCGGCGCCGGAAGGCCGGATCGGTCTCCTTCCGGAACAGCTCCCGGAAGCGGTCGAAGCGGTCCCGGTCCCCGGCGCGCGCGGCCAGCGTGACGGCCAGGTCGTGCAGGTTGGGCTCCAGCCCGGCGCGGTCGCCGGCCATCCAGCGGTCGAGGCGCTCGGTCGCCTCGCGGATCACGGCCGGATCGCGAGCCACCAGCCCGAGCGCCCGCACGGCGGCGGCGCGGCGCAGGCGGACGGCGTCCGGCTCGGCGGCAGCCGGGTCCCATCCGGTGGCCTCGAGCTGCGGCCGGAACAGCGTCCCGACCAGCCGCTGCAGCGCGGGCCGGTCGCGATCGGCCACCAGCCGGTGCTCGATGGACCAGAGCCGGGCCACCAGCTCGTCCAGCACGGCATGATCGCTCTCGCCCTGGAAGGCGGCGCACAGGTCGAGGAAGTCCCCGATGTCGCGCACCCCGGCGCGGACCAGGGCCCACTCGTCCGAGAGGATCTGGATGCGCTCGGGGGGCGCGAGCGCCGGCAGGTGCGCGCGCAGGTCCGCCAGGCCGGTGCGGTCCATGGCCACCCGGTAGAAGCCGGTGCCCCCCGAGTTGGCGCACAGGAACTCCGCATCCTCCTCGAGCCGGATTCGGCGCTGCGCGCGCGCAGCAGCACCCGCTGCTCGCGCACCGCCCCGGCGCGGCCCAGCTTCAGCACCAGCGGCACCGGCCAGGAGTCCTCGCCCGCCCCGGCGGCATCGGCCGGATCGGAGAAGAACCGCCGCTGCTCCAGGCGCACGGTGCGGCCGGCCCGCGACACGCTCACCAGGGGGAAGCCGGGCTTGCGGATCCAGGCATTGGCCAGCTCCACCACCGGCTCGCGCGAGGCCTCGGCCAGCGCGCCCCACAGGTCGTCGGCGACGGTGTTGCCCATGCCGTGGCGGCGCATGTACAGGCGGATCCCTTCCCGGAAGCGCTCCTCGCCCAGGAACCCCTCGATCATGCGGAGCACGGCCCCGCCCTTCTCGTAGGTGATGAGGTCGAAGGCCTCCCCCGCCTCGGCCACGCTCCGCACCTCGGCGCGGATGGGATGGGCTGGAGCGGAGCGCATCCAGCTGCAGGGCGCTGGCCTTCCCCTGATCGAACTCCAGCCACACCCGCCAGCCGGGGTTCCACGCGTCGACGACCTTGAAGGCCATCCAGGTGGCGAAGGCCTCGTTGAGCCAGAGGTCGTCCCACCAGGCCATGGTCACCCAGTTCCCGAACCACTGGTGCGAGAGCTCGTGGGTCACCACCTCGGCCACCCGCTTCTTCTGCGCCAGCGAGGCGGTGGCCGGATCGAGCAGCAGGGCCACCTCGCGGTAGGTGATGAGGCCCGCGTTCTCCATGGCGCCGGCCTCGAACTCGGGCAAGCCGACCTGGTCGAGCTTGCCGAACGCGTAGGGGACGCCGAAGTAGTCCTCCAGGCGCGGCAGCACCTCCACCGCCACGTCCTGTCCGAAGCCGGTCAGGGCCAGCTTCTCCGGGGTGGCCCAGGTCCGCACCGGGACGCCTCTCGAGGCCAGCGCCGGAAGCGCGTCCACGTCGCCCACCACCAGCGCGACCAGGTAGGTGGGGAGGGGCGGCGTCTCGGCGAACGACACGCGCCGGGTCGCTCCCCGATCCTCCTCGGCGATGGGCTTGCCGTTGGAGAGCACCGCAGCGGCGCTCGGCGCCTCGATGGCCAGCTTCCAGCGTGCCTTGAAGGAGGGCTCGTCGAAGCAAGGGAAGACGCGGCGCGCGTCGGCGGCCTCGAACTGCGTGGCGGCCAGGCCGGGGGCGGCCAGGTACATCCCGCGGAGCCCCGCCGAGATGGCGCCGCGCCAGGAGAGCGCCAGGATGGCCTCACCGGCCGGCACCGGCTCCACGAACCGGAGGACCAGGGTCTCGCTCGCCGGCACCAGCCGCTGCTGAACCGGGCTGTGCTCGCGACCCCCGGCCGAGAGCGCCACGGCCTCGATCTCGAGCTCGGCCGCGTGCAGGATGATCTCGTCGGTGGGCCGGTCGACGGTCAGCGTGATCCGGATCCGGCCTGCGAAGCGCCGGGCGGCAGGCTCGACCACGACATCGGCGTCATAGGCGGAGGGGCGTACATGGCCGGGGAGCCGGTAGCCCTTGTCGTCGGTGGGATGCGTCATGTCCGCGGGTCTCCTGCGGTCCGGGGGTGCAGCCGGAGCATGCATGCAGTCGGAGAGGCTGGGCAACGCGAACGGATGGCGGGACCTCGAAGGGGAGCAGGCAGACGTCCGCCGGTCTCTCGTGTCGGGATTCTCTGCAATCGATCTCTGACGCCCGGACCGGGTCCAATGCCAATCCGGGGCTGCCCCGTGCGGTAAAGCCGCACCGCGTTATCTTTGACTAGCAAATCGGTCGTGTTGTCGCGCCCGGAGCGGTGATGGCCGGGCAGCCGACCGAGAGGGCGCCCAATGAGCGAGAACGTGCAGAAGACCAGCGATGAGATCCGCCGATCCCGGGAGGTCGCCGAGGCCTCGCGCGAGACGGAGTGGCAGGGCGCCGGATTTCTCCGGGACATGTTCCTGGGGAAGTTCCGGCTGCGTCTCATTCACCCCTACCCGCTGACCGAGTCGGAGCGTCCCGAGTTCCGGGCGTGGTACGCCCAGTTCGAGGCGTTCCTGGCGGAGAAGGTCGACCCGGTCGCGATCGACGAGACCGGCGAGTATCCGCCCGAGGTGATCGAGGGGCTGCGCCGCCTGGGCGCCTTCGGGATGAAGATCCCGACCGCCTACGGCGGCCTGGGCTTCTCGCAGGTCGAGTACGGGAAGGTGATGTCGCTGCTGGGCAGCGTCGATGCCAACCTGACCGCCCTGCTCTCCGCTCACCAGTCCATCGGCGTTCCCCAGCCCCTCAAGCTCTTCGGCTCGGAGGAGCTCAAGCAGAAGTACCTCCCCCGCATCGCCCGCGGCGCCATCAGCGCCTTCGCGCTGACCGAGACCAACGTCGGCTCCGATCCGGCGCGCCTCTCCACCACCGCCGAGCCCTCGGCCGACGGCACCCACTACATCCTCAACGGCGAGAAGCTCTGGTGCACCAACGGCACCATCGCCGAGCTGCTGGTGGTGATGGCGCGCAACCCGCGCACCGACGCCATCAGCGCCTTCGTGGTGGAGGCGGGCTGGCCGGGCGTGGAGGTGACCCACCGCTGCCGGTTCATGGGCCTGCGGGCGCTCGCCAACGCGGCCCTCCGCTTCACCAACGTGGCCGTTCCCGCCGAGAACCTCATCGGCAGGGAAGGCCGCGGGCTCAAGATCGCCCTCACCACGCTGAACACGGGACGGCTCTCGCTCCCGGCGGCGGTGGCCGGCGGCGCCAAGGTGGGGCTGGAGCTCTCGCGCAAGTGGGCCGTCGCCCGGGCGCAGTGGGGCCAGGAGATCGGGAAGCACGAGGCCATCACCCACAAGCTGGCGTCGATGGCCGCGACCACCTACGCGCTGGAGTCGATCTCGGATCTGGCGCAGTCGCTGGCCGACAAGCCGGGCTACGACATCCGCCTGGAGGCAGCGGCGGCCAAGGAGTGGAACACGGTCCAGATCTGGCGGCTGCTCGACGAGGTCATGCAGATCCGCGGCGGCCGCGGCTACGAGAAGGAGCGCTCGCTGGAGGCCCGCGGCGAGGCGGCGGTGGGCGTCGAGCGCTGGATGCGCGACTGCCGCATCAACACCATCTTCGAGGGCTCGTCGGAGATCATGCACCTGTTCATGGCCCGCGAGGCCGTGGACAAGCACCTCCAGGTGGCGGGCGGGCTCATCGACCCGCGCGTGCCGGCGGGCAAGAAGCTGGCGCTGCTCCCCAAGGTGATCGGGTTCTACGCCAGCTGGTACCCGGCGCTCTGGCTGCGCGGCCTGTTCGCCCCACGCTACGGCGAGTTCGGGAGGCTGGCGCGCCACCTCCGCTTCGTGGAGCGATCCTCCCGAAAGCTGGCCCGCCAGATCTTCCACGGCATGGTGCGGTTCGGCGCCGCCACCGAGCGGAGGCAGGCCTTCCTCTTCCGGCTGGTCGACATCGCCAACGAGCTCTTCGCCATGTCCGCCAGCGTGGCGCGGGCCGAGGCGCTCCGGCGCGCCGGTCGCTCGGAGGCGCCGCAGGCGGCCGTCCTGGCCGACGCCTTCTGCCGCATGTCGCGCAGGAAGGTGATGGGCCTGTTCGCCGCCCTCTGGCACAACGACGACGCTGCGGCCTACGCGGTCGGGCGCGCGGTACTGGCCGGGCAGCACGCCTGGCTGGAGGCGGGAGGGATCGGCCTGGGCCTGACCGTCGAGGATCTCCGCCCGCGCGCGGTCGGCCCGGCGCAACCGCAAGCGCCGCGCACGGAGCGGACGTCCAAGCCCGCCGGCGTGGCCTGAGCCCCCCGGCACACCGCTCACGAGAACTGCCCGGACCCGGCCCCGCCTGGGGTCGGGCCCGGGCGCGTTGGTCGGCCGCGGGCGCGATCGCGCGCCATCCGTCAGAACCAGGTCTCGACCGACATGCCGTACGAGGTGCCGCTCTTGTCGGTGCCGAAGTTCACGTTGGGGCTCGCCCCTCCGGCGGTGACGGCCGCGTCGTTCCAGTTGCCGTAGGTGACGAAGACGCGGATCTCCGGGCGAACGAAGAAGCCGCCGGCGTCGCCCGGGGTTGGCGAGAGCGTGGGGGCGAAGGTGATCTTGAAGAGGTTGGCCGCGTCACCGTGCTGGGGCTTGTTCGAGGTGTACCCGATGTCGCCCTGGAGCTTGAAGTAGTCGGTCAGGTAGTAGACGGGCCGGCCGAAGATACCCCACTGGGTGAACTTCTCCTTGGCGGCGGTGGCGGGCGAGGTCCCCACGAACTGGGTCTTCCACTGGACCATGCCGCCGATGAGGGCTTGCAGCTTGGCCGACGGCTGGAGCAGCAGCTGATCGAGGACGCGCAATTGCCTGTTGTCCTTGTTGAGCGGGTCGGCCCCGAACCCGGGCGCGCCCGGCCCCATCTGCGCGGCCGCTCCGCTGGCGTACTGGATGGCCAGCTTGTTGGAACCGCCCATCAGCTTCTCCTGGGTGTGCTCGACGGTGACCCAGAAGCTGGTCGATGCGTCATTGGGGCCCAGGTCGGGCGCGTCCTTGTCCTTCGAGTACATGACCAGGTTGGCGTCGACCTCGATGGTTCCGTTCGGATTCACCGGGATACCGTAGACGCGCACGTCCGGGCGCCAGAAGGCGCGGGTGAAGTCGCCCTGGGGAGTGGCCGGCTTGGTGGCGAAGATCGAGGCGGCCAGCTTGCCGAAGCCGAGATCCACGTCCTCCACCCCGAACCCCGGCTCGCTGGTGTTCAGGTAGAAGAAGTCGATCATGTCGATGTTCTCGCGGCGGTAGTACTGCTTGCCGGCCCAGACCTGCGCGCCGCCCCACTGCGGGAACTTCGCCTTGACGTAGTTCTGCTGGATCCCGATGCCGCCGCCGGCACCGTTGAAGGACGTCCCGGTCCCGTTCGGGGTCATCACGTCGAAGTCGTAATCGAACATGAACCCGACCTTGAACTCGGTCCCGTTCTTGTCCTTCCAGATGCTCTGCTCGAACCCCCATTCACCGTAAGTGTCGCACTCGTTGCCGAGGCGGAGCTTGTAGTCCATCCCCGGCGTCCTGTAGCAAGCCTGCGCTCCGCCCCTGCTGTTGCCGCCGATGCTGTCGCGGAAGTAGCCGAAGAAGTCGACCCCTTCGGCGGGCACGGCGTAGGCCAAGAGCATCACTGCCACCCAAGCAGTCCTCGTTCCTTTCATGGCTTCCCTCTTTCGTGGACGCACGCCTGCCCGCGCCCCTGGGGCGCAGGCGGCCGAGCGTGATCCGGGCGGATCCCGTCAACGTAGCGACGGTGTGGGATGCTGGGAAGCGAAGAGCCGACGGGTGGCCACCGCACGACGGGGATGGAGATCCGCCATCCTCGGTCGGGGACGAAAGTACGACGCTCAGTTAACTTCTAGTGTAGAGCCTGACGGTGAACCAGGCCCGCTCGTCCGACCAGCTCTGTTCCGGGCGCCAGCCGGCCAGGGCAGCCAGGGCGTCGAACGCCCGCGCCTCCCACTTGTAGGCGCTCTCGGTGTGGATGGTCTCGCCGGCCCGGAAGAGGATGGCGACCCCGCCCAGGTGGACGACCTGATCGATCGAGCTCTCGAGGTGCATCTCGACCCGCGAGAGCCGGCGGTTCCAGACCGACCGGTGCCGGAAGGCGGAGAGACGGAAATCCGAGCCCAGCTCGCGGTTCATGCGGGCGAGCAGGTTCAGGTCGAAGGCGGCCGTCACCCCCTCCTGGTCGTCGTAGGCGTTCTCCAGCGTGATCGCGTCCTTGGGGGCGTCCACCCCGATCAGCAGGGCCCCTCCCGGCCCGGCCTCGCGCGCCATGCGGCGCAGCATCGCGACCGCGTCGGGCGGGTCGAAGTTGCCGATGGTCGAGCCCGGGAAGAACGAGAGGCGGCGCCTGCACTCCAGGCCCGTGTCGGGCAGGTGGACGCCATCGGTGAAGTCCCCGACCACGGGGCGGACCTCCAGGGCCGGGAACCGCCGCTTCAGGCCGGCCACCGCCGGGAGCAGCGCCTCGCGCGAGATGTCCACCGGCAGGTAGGCGACCGGCTCCTGCAGCACCGAGAGGAGGCGCTCGGTCTTCTTCCCGCTCCCCGTCCCGAACTCGAACACCAGCGCGCGCGGTCCCACCGCCCGGGCGATGTCGCTGCCGTGCGCCTCGAGGATCGCCAGCTCGGTCCGGGCCGGGTAGTACTCCGGGACCTCGCAGATGAGCTCGTAGAGCGCCGACCCCCGCGCGTCGTACAGCCACTTGGGCGATATGGCCTTGCGCGCCGCCGAGAGCCCGGCCAGGGCCTCCTCCAGGAACCTCGCCTGCTCGCCCCCGGGCGCCGCTTCCAGCGCTCCCACCACGTCGCTCATGCGTCCCTCGCCAGCCGGATGCCGCTGAACTGCCAGCGCGCGCCCGGGTAGAAGAAGTTGCGGTAGCTGGCGCGGACGTGCCGGCGCGGCGTGGCGCAGGAGCCGCCGCGCAGCACCAGCTGGCTGCACCATGAACTTGCCGTTGTACTCGCCGAGCGCGCCGGCCAGCGGCCGGAAGCCCGGGTACGGGCCGTAGGCGCTGGCGGTCCACTCCCAGACGTCGCCGGAGAGCTGCCGCGCGCCGCGGCGTCGCGCGCCGGCGGGGTGGCAGCCGCCGCTGTCGGCGAAGGTCCTCGTCGCGGCGTGGAATCGCTGGCGCCGCGCGCTTCCCACTCGACCTCGGTCGGCAGCCGCGCGCCCGCCCAGCGGGCGTAGGCGTCGGCCTCGTAGTAGCTGCACGTGCGCACACCGGCTCGGCGGGGTCGACGGGCCGCATCGCCGCCGAGCGTGAACTGCCACCAGCCGTCGTCCCGGCGCTCCCAGTAGAGCGGGCGCTTCCCAGCCCTGGCGGTGCACGCGCGCGCCAGCCGTCCGACAGCCACAGCGTCGGGCGCGCGGTAGCCGCCGTCCTCCATGAACTCGCAGCTACTCGCCGCAGGTCACCAGGCGCGGCGAGCGCGTAGCGGCCGAAGCAGCACCGGATGGCGCGGCCGCTCGTTGTCGAAGGCGAAGTCCCGCCCGCCGGCGTGCCCAGCTCGGCGCCGCCGCTCGGGCTGGGACGATCCAGGCGAGCGGGCTCCGCCGGGCGCGGTGGCGCGCCGCGGCGGCGCCGCGGTGGTAGGCCGGCCGGAGCGGGTTCATCGCGAACGCGTGCTTGACGTCGGTGAGCAGCAGCTCCTGGTGCTGCTGCTCGTGGTGCAGCCCGAGCTCGACCACGTCCAGCAGCTCCTCGCGGAAACGCTTCCGCCGAGCGCGCTCCGCCATGCGCTCGTCGACCTGGGCGCGATAGCGGAGCACCTCGTCGAGCGCCGGGCGCGTGAGCAGGCCGCGCTGCGGCGCGCGGCTGCCGCGGACCGACCGCCTCGTAGTACGAGTTGAACAGGTAGCCGAACGGCAGGATGGAACGGGCTGCCGCCTCGGCTCGAGGCGGGCCAGCACGAAGGTCTCGAAGAACCAGGTGGTGTGCGCCGAGGTGCCACTTGGCCGGGCTGGCGTCCGGCATCGACTGGACCTGGGCGTCCTCCGGCGTGAGCGGTGCGGCCAGGTCGCGCGACGCCCCTCGAACCTGCCGGAGGCGATCGCGGAGCGATGCGGCCCGACCGCTCGCAGGCGTCGATCCTTCGTGGGGGATCCGGCGAGCCTGATCGGGCACCCGGCAAACCTCACCACCTGGCGTCCCCATCGCAACGCCAACCGGGGGCCGCCCCGCCTCGGGAGCCCTGGCAGGGGGCCAGCGGCGGTCTTGCCGCCGGCCGCCGGACCGTGGTCGACGAACCGTTCGCGGGCGGGTGCTCCTCGTGTAGCCTGCGGTGCATGTCCGACTCGCCCCGGGAGGTCCTGCTGCACCGCCTCGAGGAGCGCCGCGCCCGGGCGGCTCGCCTGGAGCGGCGCGACGCCCGCGTGGCCGGAGCACGGCTGGCGGTGTTCAGCGTCGGTGCCATCCTGGTGGCGGCGTGGGCCTGGCACCGAGCGCTCTCCCACGCCTGGATCCTCCTCCCGGCCCTCGCCTTTCTGGCCCTGGTGATCGTGCACGATCGGGTCCTGCGCGCCCTGGCGCGCGCGCGGCGGGCGGCCGCCTTCCACGAGGACGCCCTGGCCCGGCTGGAGGGAAAGGCGCCCGCCGGCGGCGAGACCGGTGCGCGCTACGCGCGCGAGGACCACCCCTACGCCCAGGATCTCGACCTCTTCGGAGAGGGGTCGCTGTTCCACCTGGTCTGCACTGCTCGGACGCGCCCCGGCGAGGAGCGGCTCGCGGCCTGGCTGCTGACCCCGGCCGATCCGGGCGAGGTCCGGGCCCGCCAGCGCGCCGTGGTGGAGCTGGTCCCGCGGCTCGATCTGCGCGAGGCCCTGGCGGTGCTGGGCCAGGACGTGCGCGCGGCGGTCGATCCGGAGGCGCTCGCCGCATGGGGGCGGGCCCCGCCGGCCCTGGGGCGCGGCGCCGCGGCCGCCGCCCTGGGATCGGCCCTGGCCAGCGTGGCCGGCGCGGTGCTGTGGGCCGCAGGGGCCGGCCCCCTGCCCCTCCTGGCCGCCGCCCTCGCCGCCGGCGCCGTCCGCCGGGCGCTGCGGGCTCCGCTGGCGCGCGTGCTGGGCTCGCTCAATCGACCCTCCGCCGAGCTGGTGGTGCTCTCGCTGCTCCTGGCCCGGCTGGAGCGCGAGCCCTTCGCCGAGCCACGGCTGGCGGCGCAGCAGGCGCGGCTCGGCGCCGGCCCGGCCGCCGCCTCCCGCCGCATCGGACAGCTCACGCGCATCGCCGGCCGCATCGAGTGGGCCCACAACCAGCTCTTCGCGCCCATCGCCTTCCTGCTGCAGTGGACACCGCTTCACGCGGTGTGGGTCGAGCGCTGGCGCGCCGCATCCGGCCCCGGCGTGGGGGGGTGGCTGGAAGCGGTGGCCGAGCTGGAGGCTCTCTCGGCGCTGGCCGGATACTCCCACGCCCGCCCGGAGCATGTCTTCCCCGAGGTGCTCGACCGCGTCCCCGGCGATGGTCCCTCGCTCGAGGCCGACGACCTGCGGCACCCGCTGCTCCCGGGGGCGGTCCCGAACCCGGTGCGCCTGGGCGGGAGCGGCGGTCCGGCCGCCCTGCTCGTCTCCGGGTCGAACATGTCCGGCAAGAGCACCTACCTGCGCACGGTGGGCGTGGCGGCGGTGCTGGGGCTGGCAGGGGCGCCGGTGGCGGCCTCGCGCTTCCGCCTGACGCAGCTCGTGCCGGGCGCCACCCTCCGCATCCAGGACTCGCTGCAGGCGGGCCGGTCCCGCTTCTACGCCGAGATCACCCGGCTCCGGACGCTGCAGGACCTGGCCCAGGGCCCCGTCCCCCTGCTGTTCTTGCTGGACGAGATCCTCCACGGCACCAACAGCCACGACCGCCGCATCGGCGCCCGCGCCGTGCTGGACACGTTCCTGGCGCGCGGTGCCATCGGCCTGGTCACCACCCACGACCTCGCGCTCACCGAGCTGGGCGAGCGCACGGGCGCGCTGGCCAACGCCCACTTCGAGGATCAGGTGGTCGACGGCCGGATCGCCTTCGACTTCCGGCTTCGCCCCGGGGTGGTGACCCACTCCAACGCCCTGGCGCTGATGCGGGCGGTGGGGCTGAGGGTGTAGGGCTCCCGCGCCGGGTCGTAGTTTCGACTTGGACCTGGACCTGGAATCGCGGCCCTAGCGTTCCAGGGTCAGGATCTCCGCCCCCGCGTCGGTCACCAGGATGGTGTGCTCGAACTGCGCCGACCGCTTGCCGTCGTCGGTCACGGCGGTCCAGCCGTCGTCCCAGAGCCGATCTTGCCAGGTGCCCTCCGCGATCATCGGCTCGACCGTGAAGGTCATGCCGGGGACGATCTGCCGGCGGGCCACCGGGTCGAAGTGATGCGGGATCTGCAGCGCGGTGTGGAAGGTCTCGCCGATGCCGTGGCCGCAGTAGGAGCGGACCACGCCGTAGCCGTGCCGCGACGCCAGCGCCTCGATGGCCTTTCCGATGTCGGAGACGGGCCGGCCCGGCCGCACCGCCGCGATGCCGACGTCCAGGCACTCGCGCGCGACCCTCACCAGCCGGCGCCCTTCCGCATCCACGTCGCCCACCAGGAAGGTGGCCGAGCAGTCGCCGTGCATGCCCTCCAGATAGACGGTGACGTCCAGGTTGACGATGTCCCCGCCCTGGAGCGGGCGGCTGTCGGGGATGCCGTGGCAGATGACCTCGTTGACCGAGGTGCAGATGGACTTGGGGAAGCCGCGATAGTTGAGCGGGCTCGGGTAGGCGCCCAGCCGGAGGATCTCGGCGTGGGCGATCTCGTCCAGGCCGTCGGTGGTGATCCCGGGACGGACGGCCTCGCCTGCCACCCGCAGCACGCGGGCCGCGGCCGCGCAGGCGCGCCGCATGCGCGCGAGCTCGTCCGGCGTCCGCACGTCGGAGCCGCCGGCGCGCGGCCGGCCGGTGGTCGCGTACTCGGGGCGGGCGATCCGGGCGGGGACCGCCCGCCGCGGCGAGACCACCCCGGGCTGGAGCGGGGGACGCGGCGCGGGCGGCGCGGCCGCAACCGGGTCGGCTCTCAGATCCGCATCCAGGTGACACCGCTTGTACTTCTGGCCGCTGCCGCACCAGCAGGGGTCATTGCGGCCGGGGCGCGCGCGCGCGGCGGTCACCGGTCCGTTCACGGCCGCCCCCCCCGGCTGCCCTGCAAGCTGCAGATCATGCAGAGCTTGTAAGGCCATCCGGGGGCGGCGGCAACCTTCGGGCCGGGCTTCAGATCCGCGCCGGCGAGTCGGTCTGTCCGGGGATGGAGGCGCGCGGCTGGCCCTCGTCCTCGAGCTCCTCCGCCATCTCCTTCATCCGGTTCCCCATCTCCTCCAGATCCTCCCTGGAGCAGGACCGGGAGATGAGCGGGAAGAGCCTCTGCTCCTCCTCCTGGACGTGGTGCTCGATCTGTTCCTTGACCACCTTCATCTTGGCCTCGAACTGCGGGTCGTCGAGGTCCGACTGCATGATGTCGGCGAGCAGCCTCTTCACAGCCAGGTGCTCCTCCACGGACTCCCGCAGGATCTCCTCGGTGTTCTCCTGCTTCGACTCGGGGTAGAAGATCTTCTCCTCGATCTCGGCGTGGACGGCGAGTGCGTCGCCGATCTGCTGGCACAGCCGCTCCCTCGTCTTCTCCGCCCCCTCGCTCGCCCCCTCGAACTTCGAGAAGAGCTCTTCCACGTCACGGTGCTGCCGCTTCAACAGGTCGATGGCGTTCATGTCGGGTCTCCTCCCCAGGGAGGCTACGCACGGGCCGGCGACGCGGCCGCAGGGCGCATGCGAACGTTCGCGAGGCCGCCCGCCCGCAGGCCCGGCGTCTTACCTTCACGCGACGTGTACGACATGCTACCGACGCGGCGAGCCCTCGCCGTACCTGGAGTGAGCTACAATGCCGGCGCCAACCATCACACGGGAGACCACATGAACCGCCTCGCCCTAGCGATGTCGCTCCTCGCGCTGACCGCCTGCGTCAGCACGGACACCTTCCGCAAGAAGGAGGCGGAGGCAGCCAGGTACCAGCAGGACCTCCAGGCGGAGCAGGGCCGCAGCGCCAATCTCAAGACCAAGCTCGAGGCCACCCAGGCCGACCTGAAGACGGCCCGGGGCGATCTCCAGGCCTCGGACGCGAAGCTGCGCGACCTGCAGAGCTCGAAGCAGCAGCTCGAGGTGGCCAAGGCCGACCTGGAGCGCAAGAGCGCCGAGTACGAGCAGCTGGCCGGGTCGCTCAAGGGCGAGATCGAGGCCGGCCGGGTGGAGCTGACCGAGCTGCGCGGCAAGATGACGGTGAAGATGAAGGACAAGATCCTCTTCTCGTCCGGCTCGGCCGCCGTCGGCAAGGACGGCAGGAACGCGCTGCAGGCGGTGGCCGATGCCCTGAAGAACGTGCAGGGCAAGACCATCCGCGTCGAGGGGCACACCGACGACGTCCCCACCACCGGGACCGCCTTCGCCAGCAACTGGCACCTCTCCACCGCGCGGGCGCTGGCGGTGGTGCGCTTCCTCCAGGCCTGCGGCGTCAATCCCACCAAGCTGGCCGCCGCGGGTTACGGTGAGTTCCAGCCGGTGGCCGACAACGACTCGGCCGAGGGTCGCAGCCAGAACCGGCGCATCGAGATCGTGCTGGCGCCCGCCGACGGCGGGTAGTAGCCGGGCCGCCCATCGCCCTCACCGGGCCCCGCGGCCCGCGGGCAACCGGAAGATCTCGGCCAGCAGCGCTCCGGCGGTGCTCGCCCCACCCACCCCGGAGCCCTGCACCAGCAGCGGCCGATCGGCGTGGCGCGCGGTGGTGAAGGCCACGTAGGCCTCGACACCGACCAGGCGAGCCGCCGGCAGATCGGCGTCCACCGCCTCCGGACCCACCCGCACGCGCAGCCCGTGACCGTCCCCCGCCGCGATGTGCGCCAGGTAGCGCAGGACCTTCCCCTTGCGGCGCAGCTCCTCCACCCGCGCGGCCATGGCCTGGTCCTGGGCGCGCAGCGCGCCGATGAGCTCGTCCGGCCCGCCGCCTCCGAGCTGGGCGAGCGGCAGGAAGGGCTCCACCTGGATCTCCTCCGGCTCGACCACCCCGCCCATCTCGCGGGCCAGGATCAGCGCCTTCCGGGCGGAGTCGAGGCCGCTCAGGTCGTCGCGGGGATCGGCCTCGGTGTAACCCAGCCCCATGGCCCAGCGAAGCGCCAGCGAGAGCGGGGTGCCGCGCTGCAGCTCGCCGGCGATGAACCCGAGCGTCCCCGAGAGCGAGCCCTCCACGCGGACGATGCGGTCGCCGCTGCGGACCAGCCGCCGCAGCGTGGCCAGGACCGGCAGGCTGGCCCCCACCGAGGCGTCGTAGTGCCAGTGCCGCGCCCGCTGCCGCCGCGCCTCCCGGACCGCCTCCAGGCGCCGGCCGGACGCCGCCAGCGGCCGCTTGTTGGAGCTGACCACGTCGATCCCGCGCCGGAACGCCTGCTCGTAGATCTCCGACATGCCGTCGTCGCCGGTCACGTCCACCAGCACCGGCCGCGGCAAGCGCGCCAGGCGATCGAGCAGCGCCGGGGCCGTGCGGGCGTCGAGAGGCCCCGCCGGGGGCGCCGAGGCCAGCTGCTCGCGCCAGCCGTCCAGGTCCACCCCGTCCTCGGCCAGGACCGCGCCGCGGCGGTCCGCCAGCCCCACCACCCGCAGCACCACGTCGTAGTCCCGCTCCAGCTCGGTCCGCTGCACGCGGATCTGCTCGAGCAGCTCCGATCCCACCTTGCCCTTCCCGACCACCAGCAGGGAGATGCCACGCTCCTGGTACCCGCGGGCCAGCGGCTCCGGGACGGCCGGGCGCACCGCCGTGCCGCCGCGGAACTCCGCCACCAGGTCCGAGAGGCGGTCCACGTCGATGAGGAACGCGTCGTGCCCCTGCGGCGAGTCCATGACCGCGAAGCGGGCTCCCGGGACGAGCCGCGCCACCTCGCGCTGCTCGGCGGGCCAGTAGAGCACGTCGGAGTCGATGGAAACGACCAGCGTCGGCTGGCGGATGCTGCGCAGCACCTCGTCCAGATCCCCGCGGCCGCGGGTGACGTCGTGCGTGTCCATGGCGCGGGTCAGCGCCACGTAGGTGGCCGCGTCGAAGCGATCGATGAGCTGCTGCCCCTGGTAACGGAGGTAGCTCTCCACCGCGAACAGGTCTTCGGCCTGCGACCGGCGCCCGAACCGCTCCTCGAAGGAAGGGGCGCTGCGGTAGGACAGCATGGCCTGCATGCGGGCGGCGGCCAGCCCGGCGCTGGGCGGATCCTCCAGGGAGTACTGCCCGTTCCGCCAGCGCGGATCGGCGAAGATCGCCTGCCGCTGCGCCTCCGAGAGCCCGATCGCCCACGCCGAATGGCGCGCCGTCGAGGCGATGAAGGCCAGCGAGTCGACCATGTCGGGGTGCAGGAGGGCCCATTCCAGCACCTGCATGCCCCCCAGCGAGCCGCCGATCACCATCCGCACCCGGCGGACCCCGAGGGCCGTCAACAGCGCGTGCTGGACCTGGACCATGTCCCGCACGGTGATGGCCGGGAACCGACCGAGGTAGGGGGCGCCGGTGGCCGGGTCGATGGAGGCCGGTCCGGTGGTGCCGTAGCAGCTGCCCAGCAGGTTGGAGCAGACGATGAAGTCCCGCTCGGGATCGAAGGCGCGGCCTGGGCCGAACATCCGGGTCCACCACCGGTCCGCGTCGGCCGAGCCGGTGAGCGCGTGGCAGATCACCACCGCGTTGGCGCCTTCGGCGTCGAGCGCACCCCATGTGCGATACGCCACGCGCAGCCGGCGCAGCTCGCCGCCGGCCTCGAGCACGAACGGGCCGGGGTGGAGGTAGGTCCGGGTCTCGGGGGACACGAACGCCGCGCGGGCCGAGCCCGCCGGCAGATCGCCTGGACCGGGTCCGCCGGGGACCGGCGCACCCGGCCCCTCCTCGGTTCCTCCCCTGCCCTCCTTGGCCATGGAGGCGCGGAGCGTAACGGCCGGTGATCTCGGGTGTCAAGGCGCCGGTCGACGCGGCCCCCGTCGGCGCGCCTAGCCGGCTGTCGTTCACCGGTCGTCAAACCGACGCACGCCTGGCGCGCAGGCGCGCCCCCCATCCCCCCCGGGCCCGGCCGCGCCATTCCCCCGAGCTCGCCGCGCCGCCGCCGCCCCGGCTCGCCCGCGGCCGGGCCGGATCGGCTCCCGGCCGTGGCCTCCTGGGTTCCGGGCCAACCCGGGTTCCGGATGACCTGTCCACTCCCTGTCGCGTCCGCCCCGCCCCCGGTCCCGCCATCCTGGAACCCATTGCACTTGTTCGGCTTTTCCGGACGTGTTCCGGGGTGCTCCTGGTGCGGCCGGACCGGCCTGTGGCACGCTCGCTGCTCTTGCCCTTGGCACCGGGGCGAAGGTTCGTGCCGGATCGCCGGGCGAGGAGGAACACCGTGGACGCCGAGAACCCCCAGCCGCAGGACTCCGCACGCGCCGGAACGGCCGCCGAGCTCGGGCGCCGGCTCGCCGGCAAGTTCATGACGTTCCAGCTGGCGCGCGAGGAGTACGGCCTCGAGATCCTGAAGGTCCGCGAGATCATCGGACTGCTCGGAGATCACGCGCGTGCCGCGCACGCGCGAGTTCGTCCGGGGGGTCATCAACCTCCGCGGCAAGGTCATCCCGGTCATCGACCTCCGCCTCAAGTTCGGGATGGAGCGCTGCGAGACCACCGACCAGACCGTCATCATCGTGGTCCAGTGCACCGTCGACGGGCGCCCGCTCACCATGGGGCTGCTGGTCGACCAGGTCCTCGAGGTCCTGACCATCGACGGAGACCACATCGAGCCCACGCCGTCCCTTGGCCACGCCGCGCTGGACGACGGCTTCATCCTGGGGGTGGGGAAGCACGACAAGCGGATCGTCTTCTTGCTCGACATCGCGCGGATCCTGTCCAACGAGGAGGCGCACGAGCTGACGCGCACCCCCGATCCCGCGGAGCCCCGGCCGACCTGAGCGGCGCGCCGGGCAGGCGCCGGGGAGGGCGGCGATGGTGGCTCCACCGAACAGCGGGAGGCGCGTCCGGGTGCTGGTGGTGGACGACTCGGCGGTGGTCCGGAACGTCTTCCACCAGGGGCTGGCGCGCGACCCGGACATCGAGGTGGTCGGCACCGCGCCCGACCCGTACGTCGCACGCGATCTCATCCTGGAAAAGGAGCCCGACGTCATCACGCTGGACCTCGAGATGCCGCGCATGGACGGCATCACCTTCCTCCACAAGATCATGCGCTACCGGCCCACGCCGGTGATCGTGGTCTCCTCGCTCACCCCGTCCGGCGGCGCGCTGGCGCTGGAGGCGCTGGCGGCCGGGGCCTGCGACGTCATGTGCAAGCCCGGGGCGTCGTACTCGGTGGGCGACATGACCGCCGATCTCCTGCAGAAGGTGAAGGACGTGGCCGCGGCCGGCATCCGCGCCGTCCCGGCCACCGCCGATCCGCCCCGGCCGGTGCGCGCCCTGACCCGGACCACCAACCAGGTGGTGGCGATCGGCGCCTCCACCGGCGGCACCGTGGCGGTCGAGCGGATCCTGAGGAGCCTCCCCCACAACGCACCCGGCATCGTCATCACCCAGCACATGCCGGAGCTCTTCACCCGCTACTTCGCCGGCCGGCTCAAGGAAGCGTCGCAGCTCGACGTCCGCGAGGCGCAGGACGGCGACTCGGTGGTGCCGGGGGTGGCGCTGGTGGCGCCGGGGAACAGGCACCTGCTGCTGCGCCGGTCCGGCGCGCGCTACCTCACCGAGGTCAAGGAGGGGCCGCGCGTGAACCGGCACCGGCCCTCGGTGGACGTGATGTTCCGCTCGGTGGCCCACGCCGCCGGCCGCAACGCCGTCGGCGTGCTGCTCACCGGCATGGGCGGCGACGGGGCCCAGGGCCTGCTCGCCATGCACGAGGCCGGCGCCCACACCGTGGCGCAGGACGAGGCCAGCTGCGTCGTCTTCGGGATGCCCAAGGTGGCCATCGAGCTGGGCGCGGTCGACAGGGTGCTCCCGGTCGACCGGATCGCGGGCGAGATCCTGGACGCCGCGGAGCGCGCCGGCCGCGGGTAAAGGGAGGGGCTTCAGCGCTCCTCGAGATCCAGCTCCAGCACCACCGGCTCGCCGCTCTCCAGCCGGACCGTGGCCGCGCAGGTGCGGTGGGCGTCGGGGGGCGGGGCCGCCAGGAGCTCGGTGTCGGGGAGCCCCAGCTGGCTGGGGACCGCGCTGCCGAAGTAG
Organism: uncultured Pseudomonadota bacterium; assembly: GCA_963736345.1. GTDB lineage: Bacteria > Myxococcota > Myxococcia > Myxococcales > Anaeromyxobacteraceae > Anaeromyxobacter. The sequence continues at coordinate 168,159 of CAVTOU010000025.1, forward strand.
CGCGTCAGGAACGCGCCCCCGACGACGTTGAGCAGCTCGGACACCGCCGCCCGGCCGCTGCTCCGGGCCTCCTCCTCGCCCTGGTCGATGCCCAGCATGTTGGCGGCGATCTCCGACGCCGCCTGCGGGTTGGTGAGGATGCGCAGCGTCCCTCCCCTGGTGGACTCGAAGGCGATGCTGGCCCGGAGCACCGCGCCGCCCCAGCGGGGCGGTTCCTGGTCCGGCTCCGCCAGGATGAAGGCGGACTCCTCCAGGACGCGGCCCAGGATGTCGGTCAGGAGCTCGGGGGTGGGCTCAGTCATGAGAGCCTCCCTGCGTCCCCAGGATCTGGACGACCACGTCCCTCAGCGCCTCCGGCCGGAACGGCTTGGCCAGGTAGGCACGGGCCCCCTTGTCCAGCACGTGCTCCACCCGATCCTGGCTCATGGGGGTGGCCACGATGATCACCGGCACGGTGCACAGGTCGGGATCACGGGCCATGTGCTCGACCAGCTCGATCCCGTTCATCACCGGCATGTTGATGTCCGCCAGCACCAGGTCGATGTGGTGCTGTCCCAGCTTGTCGAGCGCCTCGGCGCCGTCGGAGGCCTCGTGCACCTCGGCCACCTCCAGCCCACACAGGCCCAGCGCGCGCCGCACCATCTTGCGCGTGACCGGTGAGTCGTCCACCACCAGCATGTCGAGTCCCACGGCGAACCTCCCGGGCGCGTCCGCGCCCGCGGCCTCAGAGCGGCGTCACCTCCGACCCCGACTGGATCGTGACCTGGCCCGTGTCCAGATAGAGCCGCGCGGTGCGCGACTTGCTGCCCCCGACATCCTCGGCGCTGACCAGCACCTGCGCCTTCCAGAAGATCTTCCGCATCATGGTGTGGTTGCGCCGGCCGATGTCGAAGGTCCCGTTGTCGTCGTGGAAGTTGCCGCCCCCGGCGGCCTTGACCAGGATGTCTTCCTTGCGGCTCCCCAGCGCGTACATGGCCTCGAAGAGCAGCGGGATGCCGGTGTCGGCGAAGGTACCGGGCGACTCGGCGGCGCGATCCGGCGCCAGCTCCGAGGAGGGCAGCTGGAAGTGGAGCATGCCGCCGATCCTCCGCCGGCGATCGTAGGCGATCACGGCGATGCAGGAGCCCAGGCCGTGCGTCACCATCACCGCGGCCCGGTCCGCGCTGACCTGCAGCTCGCCGATCCCGACCGTGACGATGTTCACCGGGCCTCCTGCGGGAGTCGGTACACGGAAGGACGCTCGGAGCGCAGGCTGGTCTCGATGCCGTTGAGCGTCTCGGAATGGCCGATGAAGAGGTGGGTCCCGGGCCGGAGCACGCGCTCGATCTCGCCCACCAGCCCGGCCCGCATGTCCCGGTCGAAGTAGATCATCACGTTGCGGCAGAAGATCGCGTCCAGCGGGCCCTTCATGGGATACGGCCGGTTGGCGAGGTTGAGCCGGTGGAAGACGATGCGCTCTCGCACCTTCCGGGAGACGGCGAAGCGGCGGGCGCCCTCCACCGCCCCCACCCGCTCCAGATACCGGCGGCGGAACTCCTCGGGGATGGGCTCGACCTCCTCGTCGGTGTAGAGCCCCTGCGCCGCCCGCGAGAGCACGCGCGTCGAGATGTCGGTGGCCAGCACCTTCCAGTCGTGGCCGCGCAAGAGCGGCTCGAGCACCATGGCGGCGGTGTAGGGCTCCTCCCCTGACGAGCAGCCGGCGCACCAGAGCCGGAAGCGCTTCTGCCCGGCCGAGAGCGCCGCCTCCACGTCGCGCACCAGGCTCTCGAAGTGATCGGGCTCGCGGAAGAACTTGGTGAAGTTGGTGGAGATGGCGTCCAGGAACAGGACCAGCTCGTCCTCGCCGTCCGTGCGCAGCTTCTCCAGATATTCGCGCTCCGAGCCCAGCCCCAGCTCGCGCAGCCGCCGGGCCAGCCGCGCCTGCACCAGGGCGGCCTTGCCCGGGCGCAGGAAGATGCCGGCCTTCTGGTAGGCGATGTGCTGGAAGGCCTGGAACGTCTCGGCTTCCATCCTAGCTCCCGATGCCCGCGGCCGGCTCGCGGCCCCACCCGGCGCGGGTGGCGAGCTGTGCCAGCCGATCGACGTTGAGGATCAGGCCCACCCGGCCGTCGGAGAGGATGGCGGCGCCGGACAGGAAGTCGGTGTCCCCCAGGCCGCTGCCCAGCGGCTTGATCACCACCTGCTGCTGGGTGAGGACGTCGTCCAGCACCAGCCCGACCTTGCGCCCCAGCCCCTCCACCACCACCACGTGGCTCTCGGTGACCGGCCGCGCCTCGCCCGCCATCGCCAGCAGCCGGTGGAGGCGCAGCAGCGGGAGGATCTCGCCCCGCACGTTGATCACCTCGCCGCGCCCGGCGGCGCGGGAGATCATGTCCTGGCTGGGGCGCAGCGACTCGACGATGGAGAGGCTCGGGATGATGTACTTCTCCGCGCCGCACGTCACCAGCATGCCGTCGATGATGGCCAGCGTCAGCGGCAGGACCATCCGAAGCGTGCTCCCCTGCCCCGGGGCGGAAGCCACCGTCACCCGCCCGCGCATCCCCTCGACGTTGCGCTTGACCACGTCCATGCCGACGCCCGCGCCCGGAGATCTCGGTCACCTGGGCGGCGGTGGAGAAGCCCGGCAGGAAGATGAGCGCGTCGATCTCCGCGCTCGCTCGGCTCCTGGTCGTCGGGCACCAGCCCCTTCTCGCGGGCCTTGGCCAGGATCGTGCTCGCGGTTCAGCCCGCGGCCGTCGTCGACGAGCTCGACCACGATCGAGCCGCCCTCGTGGTAGGCCGAGAGCCGCAGCGTCGAGCGCGCCGGCTTGCCCGCCCGCGTGCGCTCGGCGGCGCTCTCCACGCCGTGGTCGACGGCGTTGCGGACCAGGTGCACGAGCGGATCCTCGATCCGCTCCACCATGCTCCGGTCCATCTCGGTGTCCTCGCCCGACAGCTCCAGCACGACGTCCTTGCCGGTCTTGCGCGAGAGATCGCGCACCAGTGCGCGCCATCTTCTGGAAGACGCTCCGGACCGGGACCATGCGCATGCGCATGGCCACGTTCTGGAGATCGCGGCTGATCTTGGTGAGCTGGTTGAGGTAGTTGCGCAGCTTGAGCGAGCCCAGGCGCTGCATCTCGGGGGCGTGGACCACCATCGACTCGACGATGATGAGCTCGCCGATCATCTCGACCATCGAGTCGACGCGCTCCAGATCGACCTTGACGGTCTCGCGGAGCTGGGTGCCGGGCCGGTCTCCGCCCTCGACCGCGGCCTGCCGGGCGGGCGCGGGGCGGACGACGTACTCGGGCGTGGCCGCCGGTGCCGGGCGCACCACGTACTCGGGGGCGGCGGCCGGCGCCTCGGCCGACGCCGGACGCTCGGGCGGCGCCGAGGGGGGAGGCGCCGGGGCCAACGGCTGGGCGGCTGCCGGCGCGGGCGCGGGCGGCGCCGAGGGCGGCGGGGCGGCCTGGCGCGGCGCGGGGACCGCCGGCGCCCCGCGGCTCGCCACGGCCGAGATGCGGGCCACCAGCGGCGCGACGTCCGGGTCCGACTGGAGCTCCAGGCCCGCGTCGACGGCGGCGCGGAGCCGGTGCAGGAGCCGGCGCAGCACGGCGGTGGCCTCGAAGACGACCTCGAACACCTCGCCGCGCGAGCTCGAGCTTGCCGTCGCGGACCAGGTTGAGAAGGTTCTCCGTGCTGTGCGAGAGCGAGACGATCTCGGTCAGCTCCAGGAACCCGGCCACGCCCTTGATGGTGTGGAAGACGCGGAAGAGCGCGTGGACCTTGTCCGCCTCCGGACCGTCGCGCTCGACGGCCAGCAGCGTCTCGTCCGCGCGCGCCAGCCCCTCGCCGCTCTCCTCCAGGAAATCGCCGATCAGCTCGATGGTCTCCGCATCGCGCTGCGCGCCCGCGGCCGGCGTCGCTGCCGCCGGCGCCGACGGCGCGCGCGGACCCTCGTCGGCCAGGAGCGCGCTGATGCGCGAGAGCGCGCCCGCCATCTCGCCCTTGCGCCTCATGGCGCGGGCCAGACCGTCCGCCTCGGCGGCCAGCGGGCCGGGCAGCGCGCCCGCCTTGCGGGCGCGATCCAGCGCCTCGCCCACCTCCCGGAGCGACCGCGGATCGCCGGCATCCGCCTCGACCACCGCCGCCGCCAGCGCCGCCAGGAGATCCGATGCCGTGGGCCCCGCGGGCATTCGCTACCTCCTCCTCGTGGCTGGGGTCATCGGGCCGCCGTGCCAGCCGGGGATCATGGACTGCACCCACCGCTCACCAGGCCGCAAGCCGGTCCATCCACGGGCGCTCATCTTCGCCAGGCGCACGGCTCACCCGAGCACCGGGCGCAGAACGGCCTTGATGGCGTCCGAGGTGAACGGCTTGGTGAGCATGAAGAGTGCGCCGGCCCGGTACGCCATGTTCCGCATGGTAGGGTCGCTTTCCGCGGTGACGAAGCCCATCTTCACCTCCTTGCCCTCGGCGCGCAGGCTCTGGAGGAGCTCCATCCCGTTCATCCCGGGCATGTTCCAGTCGGCCATGACGAGGCCGGGGGGGAGTGTCGGATGACCTGGAGCGCCTCGACGCCGTTCGCAGCCTCGGCGAAGGTCGCTTCGAACCCTGCCTGGCGGACCGCCCGCATCACGATGCTGCGCATGGCCTTCGAGTCGTCCACGACGAGAATCCGCATGTAGGTCGCCCTCTTCCTCGCTGGATCCGCCTTGCAGTCGGCGTGCCCGGCCTCCCCTTCTGGTGGGAGCGTCCGTTTCCCCCGTGGCGGCGCCGGTGCGTGGAGTGGCCCGGCGAAATGGCGATGCGCCGACCACCGGGGCATCCGGCAACCCGGGTCGCCGGAGACACCCGGGCGATACCCGTACCCCCTCTCCCCGTCACCCCGGACCCGGGGAGGGAAACGCCGTCAAGACGAGGGGTCCGGCGATCCCGGCCCCGCGAGCAGGGGGTAGACGTGACCGGCCGCGAGGGCAAGGCGCTTGCAGCATGGGTCCGGAGCGTCCGCACGCATACGCGTTCGCGCCGATGGGCCGAGTGCCGAATGCAAGAGACCCTGCCGCCCCCCCACGTCCTGGCCGCCATCGTCTCCGGGGTGACCGAGGCGATGCTCGGGCTCACCTTCAAGCCGGACCTGGAGGATGCTCCCTGGTCGCACCTGGTGTGGCGGGCCGCGGTGCTGCCCATCGCCGGCGCCTACCCCATCACCGTGGGGCTCTCGTCGGATCGCCCCGGGTGCGAGGCGCTCGGCGCGAGGATGTTCCAGGTGCCGCCGGAGCGGGTCTCGGACGAGATGCTGTCGGACTCGCTGTGCGAGCTGGTGAACATGACCGCCGGGCTGCTCAAGTCGCAGCTCCGGCTGGAACAGCCGCTGGGGCTGCCCAGGGTCATGCCCGAGAACGAGCCCGCCTTCTCGCGGCCCGGCGGCAGGAACTGGATCGTGCTGCGGGCGGAGCACCTCGGCCTGGTGCTATGGGTCTTCGAGGGGCTGGTATGACGAGAGCTGGAGGGAGCCGATGGCCGTCATCCTGACCGTGGACGACAGCCGCGCCGTCCGCAGCATCGTGGGGAAGCAGGTGAAGGGGCTCGGGTTCGAGGTGGTGGAGGCCCAGGACGGCGCCGAGGGGCTCGAGCGGCTTCTGGCTTCCCACGTCGACCTGGTCCTGCTCGACGTCAACATGCCCAACATGGACGGACCGGCCATGCTCAAGAAGATGCGCGAGCGCGGCGACCAGACCCCGGTCATCATGCTCACCTCGGAGTCGGAGCGGTCGATCGTGATGAACGCGATGGTGCTGGGGATCTCCGACTACATCCTCAAGCCGTTCAAGCCCGAGGAGCTGCGCGACAAGCTGCTCTCCGTCCTGCAGGGGTGAGCCGACCGAGCGGCAGTCCCGCCCAGCTGCACCGCATCCGCGCGGTGCCCGGGGTCGGAGAGCGCAGGCGCACCCCCCCGCCCGTCCTCGACGAGACAGGCGCGGAGGAGGCCGGCCCGCCGGGCCCGGCCTCCCGCGGCACCGGGTCGCCCCGGCAGCGCTACCGGCTGCGGCTGCGTCCGCGGCCGCGCGACCTGGACTTGCTGGAGGAGCCGCGCCGGGTGGCCCGGCCGCGCCCGGCGGCGGCCGCCTTGCGGGAGCGGCTCTTGCCCCCCTTCCGCCCGATCTCCGAGAAGAACTCGGGGCCGCGGGCGCGCAGGGTGGCGCGACCGCCCTTGCGGCCCGCATCGCTGCGGGACCGCTTCGTGCTGCGTCCGCCCGTTCGGCGCGAGGTGGTCTTCGGCATCTTCGATCTCCCGGGGACGGCGGCGCCGTCCCGATCCTGTCGCGAGGGCCTGCTCTGAGCCCGTCGAAGGGTGCGCTTGCTTCGCCCCGCGAGAAGCCTGCGCATGCGGCGCCGCCGAGGCAAGCCGGGGCGCGCCTGGAGCGCGAGGCGAAGGCAGAGCAGGTCGGCCACCCGCTCCACCTCGCCCGGGCGAGCCAGGGGGAGCGAGCGCGGGGGAGCCTCGTCGCCCACCACCAGGAAGACGTGCGGGTCGCGCGCGCACAGGAACCGGCGGTCGATCGACCGGCGGTGGACCTCGATCCGGGGCAGCGGCGCCTCGCGGAAGCCCTCGGCCAGGACCACGTCCACCCGCGGCAGGACCCGAAGCAGGGCTTCTGGGCCCTCCACCGGCGGCCCGAACCAGGCGGTGGCGCGCGGTCCGGAGATGGCCGCCGCCTCCGCACCGGCGCGGCGGAACCGGTCGGTGTCCTTGCCCGGGATGTCGAGCGGGTGCGCATGGCGGGTGTGCTTCACGGCCGCCACGCGCAGCCCCCGCGCGGTGAGCGCGGGGATGAGCCGGAGCAGGAGGCGCGTCTTTCCCACCCCGCTCGGACCGGAGATGCAGACGATGGGTGGGCCGGGGGCGGCCGATCCGGCGCGCTCGCCTGGAGCTAGTCGCCGAGCAACCACGCGGTCACCTCCGCTCCCTCCCCCAGCTCGCCGGCGTCGGACGGGATCACCAGCAGCGCGTCCGCCAGCGCCGGCCCGAGGATCTGGGCCGCGTCGCGGCCGAGCGGGCGCGCGCGCCCACCCGGCTCGAGCCGTGCCCAGAGCAGGCGCGCCCGCCCGGCCCGGCCCGATACCGGCTCGGCGAGCTGGACCGACAGCTCGGTCCGGAGCGTCCCGGCCGCTCCGCAGATGGCGAGCAGCGCGGGCCGGACAAACATCTCGAACGCAGCCAGGCAAGCCGACGGGCTCCCGGGCAGCCCGGCCACGGGGGTCCCGTCGAGCAGCGCGAACAGGAACGGCTTGCCCGGCTTCATGGGCACGCCGTGGACGCGGACGTCGGCGCCCAGCTCCGCCAGCGCCTGGGGAACCAGATCGCGCGTGCCCACCGAGGCGCCGCCGATGGTGATGACCAGCTCGGCGGCGCGACGCCCGGCGTCGATGGCCTGCCGCACCTCCTCGATCCGATCGCGCGCCCCGTCCCTCGACACCTCGGCCCCGACCGCCTGGCACAGGGTCGCGACCGCGAGCCCGTTGGAGTCCGGGATCCGGCCCGACACGACCTCGTCGCCCGTGGAGACGACGCGCACGCGCGGGCGGCGGTGCACCCGCACCTGCTCGACGCCCACGGCGCGGAGCAGGGCCCGCTGCCTCGCGCCCAGGCGGACGCCGGGCGCCAGGGCCAGGCCGCCCGCCGGCACGTCCTCGCCCGCCCGCCGGACGTTCTCCCCCGGGCGTGCCGGCGCCGCGAACGCGACCTCCCCCTCCTCCACCCGGACCGCCTCCTCGCGAACGACGGCGTCCGCTCCCGGCGGCAGCACCGCCCCGGTGAGCACGCGCTCCGCCTGCATCGGCCCTAGGGGAGCGCCGGCGGGATCGCCCGCGTAGACGGTGGACCGCAAGCTCAGCCTGGCCGGCCCGGTGACGTCCGCGCTGCGGACGGCGTAGCCGTCCATGGCGGAGCAGGTGGCCGGCGGCGCGGCCAGGAGCGCATGGACCGGCTCGGAGAGCCACCGACCGGAGGCCTCCTCGAGGGCGATACGCTCGTGCCCCGTCGGCCGCAGCAGGCCCACCACCTCGTCCCGGATCCGGCGCAGCCGCTCCATGTCGCGGATCATGCCCGGGCCCCATGGGCGTGTCCCGTCCTCGTCAGATGGTGGCGGCCTGCCGCGGCCTGCGTGCGGCAAGGGCACGCGCAGGCGGCCGCCACGGCGTGACGCAAATCATGCGTCGCGCTCGGATTGATCCCGACCAAAGCGCAAGGCCTGCATGCCCGGTTGGGGAAATGTTAGGACTTCCGCGGGCCTGGCGAATGCAAGCCGACCGAGATCAAGAAACGACTACCCCCGGAGGAGGCCGCGCGTGCTCTCGAACGCCCCCGTATCGGATTGCACCGCCTGCGCGCTGGGCGTCGCCTCGGCGGGCCGATGCCGGCTTTCGCTGACCGCGCGCGAGTCCGGCGCCACCATCTGCGCGCAGGGTGAACGGCCCCGGACGATCTACTTCGTCAAGGAGGGGTTCGTCTCGCTCTCGTCCGTCTCTCCGCGGGGTGCGGAGCTGCTCCTGTCCCTCCGCGGTCCCTCGTCCCTGCTCTGCACCGAGGCGCTCCAGAACGAGGCCTCCGCCTTCGAGGTGCGCGCCCTCTCGCGGGTCAAGATCTGCGGGATCGGCGGCGAGGCCATGGCGCAGTGGATCGGACCGGAGAAGAGCGCTGCGCGGGTGGTGCTCGACCTGTTGCTCACCGAGGGGCGCCAGCAGCGCGACGAGGTGAACTGGCGGCAGGGGGATTGCCTCTCGCGGGTGGCTCGCTTCGCGCTGGCGCATGCGAGGTTCCTGGCCGACCGACCCACCGCCGTCCGCAAGCAGGTGGTGGCACGGCTCCTGGCGATGCGCCCCGAGACGCTCTCCCGCTGCTTGACCCGCCTCGAGAAGGAAGGCGTGGTCGACGCCTCGCGCGGGGTGCGCGTGCTGGACCATCGACGCCTGGCGGCCATCGCGCTGGAGGACGGCGCGGCGTAGGATCGGCAGTGCGCGCCCGGGCGGCGGCACGCCCGCAAGGCCGCATGGGGCAACCGCTTTGTCGGAGACGGTGCTCTCCTCGGCGCGGGCTGTTAAGAAGGGTCAGCAACTCGAGAAAGGACCGCCATGTTCGGATTGAGGATGCCGGAGCTGCTGCTCATCCTGGCGATCGTCGTGATCCTCTTCGGCGCCAACAAGCTGCCGCAGATCGGCGCCGGCCTGGGGCAGAGCATCCGCGGATTCAAGAAGGCCATCAGCGGCGACGAGGAGAAGCCCGCCGCGCCGCCTGCATCCGGTCCTTCGGACCAGGGCACGCCCAAGGCCTGAGCCCTTCGCGCGGGGTGTGAACGCCCCCGGGCGCGCCGGACGCGCCGCCCGTGGCGCAGCGCGGCACGATGGCCATCGATCGCTGCAGCACCATCACGACCCGCCCAGAGCCCTTCTCTTTCGGCGAGGCGTTTCTATTTCTTGGATCCCCACATTCCGAACGCATCGCGGAGGAGTTCGTATGTGCATCACGATCGAGCCGGCCGCGAACCGAAGGTGCCTCACGGTCGAGGTGGGCTCCAGCTTCCTGGTCGAGGACGCGCAGCAGCTGGGGGCCGCCATCGCCGATGCAGCCCCGGGCACCGAGGTTCAGATCGACTTCCGCCTGGTCCGCGAGTGCCACGGTCCGGCCCTGGCGCGCCTCGCCGAGGCCATGCGTTCGGGCCGTGCCCACGTCGCGCTGCGCGGCATGTCCGATCACCACCTGAAGCTGCTCGGGTACCTGGGCGCGCCCTCCGCGGCCCTGCGCAACGCCACCGCCGCGCGTGGCTAGCTCCCGGACGCGCAAACCTCCCCCCGGATGGACCCGCGGAGCTCGCCGTTCCCGGCCCGCGCCGGCTTCAGCGGCAAGAACCCTCTCCACCGAGCGCGCGAAGCAACCTCCCGGCCCCCGCCAGTTTCCTCGACCGCCCGCCAGCGGCCATGCAAGAAGGCGCCCGTCCCCCGCCCGGCGGCCAGCCGTGGTTCCTTACCCGCCCAGCCATGGCACCCGCGTTGCTCATGGCCGGGGTGGGACGCGCATCATGCAGCCGAGCCGTGCCGCTCGAGCTCTCTCCCGATGTGAAATCGGGCGGGCCCTCGTGGCCGCGCGCACCTGCGATTCGCCCGGAGCGGCTGGCTCCGGACGAGCCTGGAGATCGCCTGGTGCCCGCGGGGGAGTGAACGGCTCCGGGCTCGCGGAGGCCCGGCGGCGTGACCGCGTCCCGCCTTCTTCCCCGCGTGCCGCGCCGCCCGCGGGACCCTCCCGGCCTGGACATGCAGTACGCTGTTCCCGGTGACATCCCCGGGAGGTGAGCCGTGATCAAGCGAGTGCTCGCAGCGGTCGATGGCTCCGATCCGTCGCTCAAGGCCGTCCGCCTGGCGGCGGAGATGGCGAGGCGCTTCGGCGCCAAGCTCACGCTCATCCACGTGGTCCCGCGGCTGCTGCTGCCGCCGGACGTGTATGGCCTCACCATCGCGACGGTCGAGAAGGAGCACCGCGCCTACGCCGAGGGCGTGCTGGACGGCGCCCTGAAGGCGGTGCAGGGACCGGGCCTGGAGGCGTCCACCTCCGTGCTGTTCGGTCCGCCCGCCGAGTGCATCGCCGAGGAAGCCGCCGCGCCCGACGTCGGGCTGGTGGTGGTCGGGAGCCGCGGCCACGGCGCGGTGGCGCGCGTCTTCCTGGGGAGCGTGTCGGATCGCCTGATGCACATCTGCCCGAAGCCGGTGCTGGTGGTGCACTGAACCGTCACCAACACGCGGTTGACCTGCCGCCTGCCCGCCCCTATTTAGGGGTGCGTGGCGGAGAACATGCTGGAGGAGCTGAAGCGGTACGTCGATCTCGACGAGGCCGACGAGACCGCCCTGCGCGCGCTCCACCCGCTGGCCGCGCCGGGCTTCCAGGAGCTGGCCACCGTCTTCTACGACCGGATCCTCGGGCACGCCGGGGCCCGGCAGGTCCTGGAGCGCGGCGAGAGCCAGGTGGGGCATCTCAAGGTGACGCTGGTGGCCTGGCTGGACCGGCTCCTGCGCGGCCCCTGGGACGACGCGTACTGGGAAAGCCGGTACCAGATCGGCCGGGTGCACGTCCGCATCGGCCTGCCGCAGCACTACATGTTCGGCGCCATGAACGTGGTGCGCACGGAGCTGTCCCGCGTCGCCTACCGCCACTTCCACACCGACGCGGAGCGGCTCCATGCGGTGCGGACCGCGCTGGGAAAGATCCTCGACCTGGAGCTCGCCGTCATGCTCCACAGCTACCGCGAGGATCTGCTGGCCCAGCAGGCGCGCGCCGAGCGCCTCTCCACCTTCGGCCAGCTGGTGGGATCGATCGGGCACGAGCTGCGCAACCCGCTGGGCGTGATCGCCAGCTCGCTCTACCTCCTCCAGTCGCACGTGGGCGGGCAACCTCAGGCCCGCAAGCACCTCGATCGCATCTCCGAGCAGGTCGAGGTGGCGAGCGGGATCATCTCCAACCTGCTCGACATGATCCGTGACCGGCCGCTGGCGCGCGAGCCGGTGCGCCTGGTCGAGGTGGTGGAGCGGGCGGCCGCCTCGGTGAGGCGTCTGCCGGAGGTGGCGCTGACGAGCGACGGCCTGGAGGCGCTCCCCGCGGTGGACGGCGATCCGGTCCAGCTCCGCCAGGTCTTCGCCAACCTCATCGAGAACGCCGTCCATGCGGCCTCGCCGAGCGGCCAGGTCCGGATCCGGGGGCGCTGCGCCGGATCGCTGGTCTCGATCGAGGTGGAGGACACCGGCCCGGGCGTCGACCCGGCCGTCCGGCAGCGGCTCTTCGAGCCGCTGGTCACCACCAAGGACCGGGGCGTGGGGCTGGGGCTGGCCCTGGTCAAGCGCATCGCCGAGCGGCACGGTGGGAGCGTCGAGCACGCGGACCGGACGGGCGGCGGCGCGTGCTTCATCGTCCACCTGCCCACCTCGCCATGAACCCCGTGGCCGGTCCCGCCCGCGTCCTGGTGGTCGACGACAACGCCGATCTGGCGGACAACCTGGCCGAGATCCTGGCGGGGGCCGGCCATGCCGTCCGGAAGGCCGGCACCTGCGCCGAGGCGCTGCGCCTGGCGGAGCGCGAGGGCTTCGACGTGGCCCTGGTCGATCTGCGCCTCCCCGACGGCGACGGCAACGCCCTGGCCGCCCGCCTGCGAGACCTGTCACCCGAGGGGCAGATCGTGCTGCTGACCGGGTTCGCCACCCTGGAGTCGGCGGTGCGCGCCGTACGCGCCGGCGCCTGCGCCTACCTGGTGAAGCCCTGCGCCGTCCAGGACCTGCTCCTGACGGTCGAGCAGGCCATGCGCCAGGTCCACCTCCATGCGGAGAAGCGCGAGTTGGCCCACCGCGCCCGCACCGCCGAGAAGCTGGCCGCCGTCGGGACCATGACCGCGGGCCTGTCGCACGAGATCCGCAACCCGCTCAACGCCGCCGCGCTGCAGCTCAACGTGCTGGAGCGCCGCATGGCGCGGCTCGGGCCCGCAGAGCAGGCCGCCCTGCGCGAGCCGCTGCTGCTGGTCAAGGACGAGATCCGCCGCCTCGATCACATCCTGGAAGACTTCCTCCAGTTCGCGCGCCCGCGCGAGTTCCAGGCCCGACCGATCGAGCTGGTGGCACTGCTGGACCGGGTGCTCGATTTCCTGGGCGGCGAGTTCGAGCGCCGCTCGGTCCGGCTCGAGCGCCGGCTCGAGCCGCACGCGCCGGTCCGGGGCGAGGAGGAGCGGCTCCGCCAGGTGCTCGTCAATCTCTGCCTGAACGCGCTGGAGGCGGTGAACGAGGGCGGCCGCGTGTGGGTCTCGTGCTCCATCCTCCCACACCACACCCACGACGACGACACACGCTGGGTCGAGGTGCTGGTGGACGACGATGGGCCGGGCGTTCCCGCCGAGGTTCGAGACCGGATCTTCGAGCCCTTCTTCACCACCAAGGCCAGGGGATCCGGGCTGGGCCTATCGATCGTGCACGCCATCGTCACGCAGCACGCCGGCACGATCCAGGCCGACCAGAGCCCGCTGGGCGGTGCCCGGATGATCCTGCGCCTGCCCCTGGCCGAGCGGGGATAGTGCGACAACCCACCGCTGGGCCGCCGCGGCTCGAACCGCGATCCCGGTACGTCACACCTCGCGGGCCCGGCGTTCCACGGGTCAGGGAGGCAGGAACGCTCCCGCTGCTCTCAGGTGGGGGGATCACGGGAGCCTCGACCGCGTGCCCGCGGACGAGGCTCCCTGTTTCTTGTCGCGGAGGTCTGCGCGTCAGGCCGATCCGCGGTCGCGGCGTTCCCTCACGATGGCAGCCAGCCGCGCCTTGATGCGCTCGTAGCGTTTTCGGAGCGTGGCCGCGTCGATGACGCGGCCCTCGATGGAGAGCACCTCGGCGACCTCTTCCCAGGTCAGCTCCTGGTCCAGCCGGAGCGCCAGCAGCGTCTGGTCCTCGGCCGTCAGCTCGGAGCGCAGCACCTCGAGCTCCTGCCGCAGCGTCTCGAAGCGGATGGCGGTGTTGGTCCGCACCTCGTCGGCCAGGTGCGAGGCGGCGCTGGAGGGCAGCCCCTCGCGCAACCTCCGCCAGGCGTCGTCGCGGACCTTCATGGCCGCGCTCCAGGCCGCCTTGAAGGCCCAGGTCTTGACGGAGGAGCGGCCCTCGAAGTTCGGCATGCCGCGCCACACCTGCTCGGCGAAGAGCGAGAACGCATCGGCCGCATCCGTCTCGTTGCCCAGCAGGCGGTGGAGATAGCCCAGGGCTCGCGGGCCGTAGCCGCGGATCACCTCGGTGGCCGCGCTGCGGTACTCGCCCCCAGCCAGGAGCGAGGTGACTCGTGTTTCGACATCCGGGCCATCCGGCATGCCACAAGGTTAGACGACCCACCCCTTGGCGGTCGAGACGGAGTGAGGTGGCGACCCATGGTCGCGGCACCCTCGGTCGCGCCCCATCGACCGGCGCCGCGCTCGCCGGGTCCGGGTCACCCCGGCCCCGAGGCGCCTCCGGCCGGCAGCGGCGGGATCGGCTGCCCGGCTCGCCCATGATCGCGCGCGGGCATGCCGCCCTCCACTCGGGGCGGAAACCGGCATGCCGCGATGCGGCAACGCGCCTCGAACCCGCGTCCGGGAGGCCCGGTTCGGGTCGATGCCCGCGGCCGGCTCACCCCCGCGATCCAGGTGCGTTCCGGCCGCGCGCGCCGCGCTGGCTCGGCCTCGGGCCACGGTGCGCCCGCCCCAGCAGCGCCGCCACGGCCTCGGTGATGGGCTGACCCGTCCGCTCCTCGACGAAGTCCCACTGCCCGCCCGGGTTCAGCTCCAGGAAGAACCAGCGGCCGTCGGCGCGGCGGCGGAAGTCCGCCGCGCCGTAGACCAGGCCGAGCTCGCGCACGAGCGCTCGAAGGTCGCGCTCCACCTCGGCGGGGAGGCGGCACGGAGCGATGCGACACTGGCGCTCGAAACCGCGGTAGTCGTCCGGCGACGGGGAGCGGCGGGCGTCGATCTCGGCGGCGAACAGCTCCTCGCCGACGAGCGTGACGCGGACGTCCACGCCGGGGATTCGCTGCTGAAGGATGAGGGGCGCCTGCTCCAGCCCCGGCAGCCCCGCCAGGCCGCGGGCGCCCACGCGGCAGGTGCGCCGCCAGTCGCGCGGGGTCGAGCGGAGAGCCTTGTGGATCGCGCCCGCCCCGTCCTGCCGCCGCAAGAACTCGCCGGCGGCCTCGGGATCGCTGGTGACGAGCGTGGCGGGGATGGTCAGGCCGAGCCGCTCCGCCGCCGCCAGCTGGAACGTCTTCTGCCCCGCGGCATCGTCGCGCCAGGGGTGGTTCACGAGCAGCGCCCCGGGCTCGAGCGAGGCCACCACCCCCATGATCGCCTCCAGCATCTGGCGAACGGCGAACTCGGCCCGGATCGGACCCAGGCGGCGAGGCGCGCGCATGGGCCGCGGGCGCCGCCACCAGAGCGCGTCGATCCGCTCCGCGTCGATGGGCGGACGCCCGTCGACGCGGATCCGGCGGCCGCCGGCGGCGCCGAAGGAGAGCGCCACCCGCCCGCGCCGGGGAAGCTCGGCCAGGTCGAGCATGACCGCCTCGGCGCCCTGGCGGGCCAGGGCGTCGAGGACCGGTCGGGCGTGCTCGTCCCGGCGATGGGTGATCGCGAGGATCACTTCCGCTTCTTGGCGGTCCTGCGGCGCGCCACCTTGCGCGGCGCCTTCCTGGCGGTCTTGCGGGGCTTCTTGGCGAGCTTCCTGGTGGGCCCGATCAGCTGGGGCTTCTCGTCCCTGGCCGCAGAAGTGGCCATATCGGTCTCTCCTCCGTGCCCCTCGACATGAGGGCACACGCTGTGGGTACTGCGTTGCTGCTACAGCCGCGCTCGAAGCGAGCGGGCTTCCCTCGGAAACGGCACCCTCGGATCGGCGTGGGCCTGCAGGCGCAGGAGCCGATCGATGTCCTGGAGCGCGAGCTCGCGATCGCCGAGCCGCACGTGCGCGGTGGCGGCCAGGAGCAGCGCGCGGGGGTATGCCCACGCCCGCCAGGCGCGATCGGCGGGCAGCCGCTCGAAGCGAGCGATGGCCGCCAGCGTGCCCACGTCGTCGCCCTGCGAGGCCGAGAATCTCGGCCAGCAGGTACGCGGGCGCGAGCCCCACCGCCGGCCAGGGGTCCTCGTTCTCGACCCTGGCCAGCATGGCGGCCGCTCCGACCGCGTCGCCGTCCCGCCACTTGCGCAGGGCCTGGTACTGCACCGCCGCCGACGAGCCCGGATCGAGAGCCTGGGCGAGCTGCTCCGCGTGCGCGCGGTCGCCGAGGAGGAGCAGCACCAGCGCAAGATCGGCCGAGTACCTCTGGTCGACCGCGAACGCCTGGGCCGCGTGCGGCCACACCCTCTGGGCGCTCCAGGTGGCGGTCTCGACCATCGCCTCGCGGAAAGGGGCCTGCGCCAGGTTGGAGTCGCCGGGATCGATCCGCAGCGCCTCGGTGAGGCGCCCCTGCGCGGTGAGCGCGGAGGCCACGCGCCGCCAGGCGTCGGGGGTGCGGTCGGTCTCGCGGCGAGCGACCTGCTCGGCCTCGACGTACTCCCCGGCGGCCGCCAGCGCGTAGCGGAGCGTGTCGAGCTCCTCGTCCCCGCGCTGCGCCACCGCCCGGCGCGCCACCTCGACCGCCTCGGCCCGGCGCCCCAGCCACACGTTCGCCTGGACCAGGATCCGCGCGCGCCGGGGCTCGACCTGAAGCCTGGGCAGCAGCGCCTTGATCTCGTCCCCGCGACCGCACCGCCCCAGCGCGTCCACCAGCGACATCATGGGGTCGTCGGCGTCCGGCTCGACCGCGACCAGCTTCTGGAGGAACCGCGCCGCCGCGGCCCAGTCGCCGCGCTCCTGGTACAGATCGGACGTGGCCAGGAGGAGGGTGGGATCCTCCGGGGTGGCGGCCAGGAGCTGGTCGTAGATGCGAAGGGCCTCGTCGGTGTGCCGCTCCACGCGGGCCGCCAGCGCGCGGACCAGCTGGCTCTCGCGGGCCGGCATCCGATCGGAGGCGCCCAGGGCCGCCTGCAGGTGCGGCCGGGCCAGCTCCCCCGAGTCCCCGAGCAGGAACTTGAGCAGCGCCAGCTGGTAGTGCGCCAGCGGGAAGGTCGGATCGAGCGCCAGGGCGCGCTCGAACGCCTCCTCGCACGGGGCGCTGGCGATGATGCCGCTGGCCTGCGGCCGCTGCACGCAGTCGAGCCCCTCGTAGTAGTAGCGGGCCGCCTCGGGGCTGGCGGTCACCATCACCGCCACCGGCCTCCGGATGCGCCGGTCCTCGGCTCGCTCGTTCAGCTCGCGCCGGATGCGATCCGAGAGCTGGTCCACGGTGCCGGCCAGATCGCCCGGCTTGTGCAGGATCGCGTTCACGCGGAACATGGTGCGTCCGGTCTCGGACTCGATGGCCCGCACCCCCAGCGCCACCTTCCCGTCCTCCTTCCACGACGACGGCACCAGCATGACGGCCGCGCCCGCGATCCGCGCCAGCTCCTTCCCGCGCTCGGCATCGATCCGACCGGGATCCCCCAGGCCGGCCTGCCGCGCCAGGTACACCAGCCGAGGCTGCGGCACGATCTTCACGCGGGGCGAAGGCTCCAGCGCCGTCGAGAGCAGCCCGGGGACCGCGTCGAGGGGGGCGTCCCCGGCCCCGTTCTCCATCCCGGCCATCACCACCCTCACCTGCTCGCCCGGCGGCGCCTCGTGCTGCAGGTACAGCCAGGCGGACGCGGCCACCGCGGCGGCAGTGACGCCCATGGCCCCGCCCAACAATCGCCGGCGGCCCACCGCGTCGCGGCTGCGGCGGAGGCCGAGGAGCGTGTCGCGGACGGTCCGGGCGTTCTCGGGACGCAGCTCGGGCTCGCGGTCGAGCAGCGAGCGCACCAGCCGGCGCAGGCGCGCGGGGGCGAGGCGCCGTGGGACGCGCGGCGTCTCGCCCGGCTCGAGCGCCTCGCTCCAGCCCTTGTCGACCTTGTACGGGAAGGAACCGGTGAGCGCCTGGTACAGGATCACGCCCAGCGCGAACAGGTCGGTCCGCGCATCGCCTTGATCGCCCTCCCACTGCTCCGGGGCCATGTAGGCCGGGGTGCCGCCGTCGTTGGCGCCGTCGCGGCCGAAGAGGTGGGCCAGGCCGAAGTCGAGCACCTTGACCGCCCCGTCCTCGGCCAGGTGGACGTTGGCGGCGGTGAGGTCGCGATGGATGACCCCGGCGCCGTGCGCGTGGACCAGGGCGCGCGTGACCGCGATCCCGACGTCGATGACCTCGTCGAGCGGCATGGGCCCGCCGCGGAGCCGCTCCGCCAGCGTCCGGCCCCGCAGCATCTCGAACACCAGGTACGGGCCGGTGGGCCCCTTCCCGAAGTCGTGCAGGGTCACGATGTTGGGGTGGTTGAGCCGGGCCACCGCCTCGGCTTCCCGCATCAACCACTGGTCGCTGCGGGTTGCGAGGCGCGTTCCGGGCTTCACCACCTTGAGCGCCACGGTGCGGCTGAGGTCGCCGTCCACCGCCTCGTAGACCAGGCCGAAGCCGCCCCGCCCCAGCTCCCTCACCAGCTTGAACCGGCCGACGGTGCCGCCCGGTTGCACCTCCGGTGACCAGGAGTTCGCGACCGCCACGTCCTGGGTGCGGACCATCTCGGCCAGGAGGACGGATAGCTGGGTCGAGAGGCGCTCGTAGCTCTTCGGCTCGACGGGGGAATCGCCGCTCTCGCCTCTCGGAGGTTTTGCCGCCACGCGCTCTCCAGCCAACCCGCCCTTTGTACCAGAACGAGGACCACCCGTCTCGCCGGCACCCCGCGCAGTCCTCGCGTCGATCGTCACGCTCGAGCCGTGGAACGCCGCGGAGGGAACCTCGTGACGAGCAGCGAAGAGACCGCGCCGGGCCCGCCACGCCGGGCGGAGGACCGGGCCGAGGCGACGCTACTCCGGGACCCGCGTGTTGTCCTCGGAGACCCCCCGGCGCGGGTCGTGGCCGCCCGCGGCGTACTCCTTGAGGCGGTACTGGATCTTGCGCACGCTGATCCCGAGGATCTCGGCGGCGCGCGAGGTGGACCCGGCCACCATCTCCAGCGTCCGCAGGATGGCTTCCCGCTCGATCTCGTAGAGCGTGGCGCCCGGGATGAGCGCTCCCGGGGCCCGCTCGCGCGGGCGTGGGCCGCGCAGCGTGGGGGGCAGATCGTCGGCGGTCAGCTCGGAGGCCTTGGAGAGCACCACCGCGCGCTCGACCACGTTCTCGAGCTCGCGCACGTTGCCCGGCCAGTCGTGGCTGAGCAGCGCGTTGAGGGTGCCCGGCGCGAGCCCCTTCACCTCCTTGCCGTAGGCCCGTCCGTACTTCTCCATGAAGTGCGAGACCAGCGCGGGGATGTCGCCCTTGCGCTGGCGCAGGGGCGGCAGGGTCACGGCCACGACGTTGAGCCGGTAGTACAGGTCCTCGCGGAACCGGCCCGCCTTCACCTCGCCGGCCAGATCGCGGTTGGTGGCGGCCACCAGGCGGACGTCGACCTTGATGGTCTGCGTCCCGCCCACCCGCTCGAACTCCTTCTGCTGCAGGACGCGCAGCAGCTTGATCTGCAGGGTGGGCGAGATGTCGCCGATCTCGTCCAGGAAGAGCGTGCCGCCGTCGGCCAGCTCGAACCGCCCCTCCTTGCGGCCGATGGCACCGGTGAAGGAGCCCTTCTCGTGCCCGAAGAGCTCCGACTCGAGCAGCGTCTCGGAGAGGGCGGCGCAGTTCACCTTGATGAAGGGGCGGTCGGCGCGGGGCGACTCCTCGTGGAGCGCCTGGGCGATCAGCTCCTTGCCGGTGCCCGACTCGCCCAGGATGAGCACCGTGGCGCGGGTGGGCGCGGCGCGCTTCACCACCTCGTACACGGCCTGCAGCTCGGGAGCGTCGCCGACGATGTTGTGGAACCGGTACCGCTCGCGAACCCGCTCGCGCAGGTTGGCGGTGTCGCGCTGCAGCCGCAGCTTCTCGAGCGCCTTGTCGAGGATCACCAGCACCGCGTTCACGTCGAGCGGCTTGACCAGGTAGTTCTCGGCCCCGGCGCGCATGGCCTCGACCGCGGCCTCGACGCTGGCGAAGGCGGTCATCATGACGAAGACCGCGTCCGACCCGGCCTCGCGGGCGCGCCGCAGCAGCGTGATCCCGTCCATGCGCGGCATCCGGACGTCGGCCAGCACGACCGACGGCGCGAAGCCGGGCAGGATGCGAATGGCCTCCTCGCCGTCGCCGGCCTCGGCGATCTCGTAGCCTTCGTCGAGCAGGATGGTCCGGAGCGCGGCGCGCGCGTTCGCCTCGTCGTCGACGACGAGGATCCGCTCGTTCCCGGGGCGCGTGGCGGTGCTGTTTGCGAGGGTGTCGGACATGAACGGGAGCGCAAAGACTGCGGGAGCGCAAACAATGCACAAAAACGGCGCAAAGGTCCAGTCCCTCCGGGGACGACCCGGGTCGAGGCCGCCAGCGGCCCAGTGGGCCAGGATTCAGCGCGGCCGGGCGGCCGGCGCGAGGCGCCCGATGGCGTCGAACGGGCGCCAGCGGAACCTCGCCCCCAGCGACTCGGCCACCGCGCGGCAGGCCGCCTCGGAGAGCCCCGGTACGGCGACCGCGCTGGCCGCCACGTCGGGGATGCAGCGAACGGCGCTGCGGATGAAGCCCTTCACCGCCTCGTACGCCGCCGCCCCGTAGCGGCTCGGGCACAGCTCGGCATAGGTGGCGGCGTCGGGTGCGTTCAGCGAGACCGAGACGGCGCCCATCCCCGCCGCGGCCAGCTCCGGGGCGACGTCCCTCCCCTCCCGCAGGCTGGCCAGGCCGTCGGTGTCGAGCCGCACCCGCCGCACTCCCGCGGCCACGAGCCGGCGGGTCAGATCCAGCACCACCCGCAGGCGCAGCGTGGCCTCGCCGAAGCCGGTGAAGACCACCTCCGAGCGCCCCGGCAGCCCCGCCGCCAGCGCAGCCGCCCAGACCTGGTCCGCGCTCGGGTTCCGGGAGAGCCGCAGGTCGAATCCTCCCACCGTGAAGTCGTGATCGCGGATCTTGGGACAGAAGCGGCAGGCAAGCGTGCACGCGCTCGTGACGTTCAGGTAGAGCGCGTCGTGGAGCGGGTAGGCGAGGACAGGAGCGGCGGGGGCGATCACGCAACCGTTGTGTAGCAGGCGCGCGTTCGATCCACCAGCCGAGGTGAATCCGCGGCCGCGCGCGACTACTCGGCCGGCGGCCGGCCCGAACACGAGAGGCAGTAGCGCGCCTCGGGAATGGCGCG
The DNA here is from genome assembly GCA_963736345.1 of uncultured Pseudomonadota bacterium. Lineage (GTDB taxonomy): Bacteria > Myxococcota > Myxococcia > Myxococcales > Anaeromyxobacteraceae > Anaeromyxobacter. The sequence continues at coordinate 188,916 of CAVTOU010000025.1, forward strand.
CAGCCGCTGGAGGCCGATGGGGCCGCCGCAGGCCAGGCACAGGCCGTAGCTGCCAGCGCGGATGCGCTCCAGCGCCGCGTCGATCTCCGCGACCTCGCGTCGCGCCACGTCCGGCAGGGGAACCGGCGCGGCGTCGTAGTCGGTCCAGCGGGCGTCGGGGGCGCCGGCCGTGGGTGCGCGCGCCCGGACCAGCGCCCGGCGACGCCGGGTCAGCACCTCTCTCGGATCCAGGTCGATGGCGGCCATGGCGGGGCCGTCCTCTTCACGTCCCGTGCCGCGGCGGCGGCGACGCGCCGCTCCATCCCGCGAACGTGGGCCTGGGCGCCATGGTACCGCCTTCCCGCACGCCCGATCGAGGTCGACACCAGGTGTGGCGCCACCGATTTGCGCCGCCCGGCGGGTACGACGCAGCGCTTGCGTGGCCGCCCGGGGTCCCGCGGCCGGGGTCGCCGGCGCGCTCCTCCAACGTGCGGGAGCGCGGGCTGCATGCTCGAGCCGGAACCGGTGGGTGATGAGCCCTTCCCGTCCCAGCCGGCCCGTGCGCACGTTGCTCGAGCAGGTGGGGTGCTACCCGGGCACCGCCCGCCGGATCCGCGGCCCCTTCGCCAGGTCCACGATCTCCGGCTGCTGCTCGCGAGTGCGGGGATCGAGCGGGCGCACGAGCGGCCTGTCCCACAGCTCCCGGGAGCGCGCCGGCGCTGCCACGCGGGCGTAGCGGCCGTCCTCCAGCTCGAGCAGCGTGCCCGGGGGATGGCGCCCGAGCGCGTTCACCATCACCTGCACCAGCACCGGGTGGTACAGGGTCCCGGCGCCCTTCAGCATGGCACCCAGCCCGTCCGCGCGGAGCACGCGCCCGCCGAACAGGCGCGCGACGTTGGCGTAGTCCTCCGCCATCCTCAGGATGGCGCCGCCCGGCGTGGGGCGCGCGTGCGGGGTGGCGAAGTCGCGGTGATGCTCCAGCACGGCGCGCAGGCGGCGGATCTTCGCCTCCTGGAAGCCGCGCTGCCGCAGGATCACGCGCGCTCCCTCCAGCGAGTGGCGTGCGAACGCGGCCGGACCCTCCCCGATGCCGGGACAAAGGTAGCCGGCGTCGTGCAGAAGCGCGGCGATCCCCAGGTCCTGGAGGAACCCTGAGGAGAAGCCCGCCTCCCTGGCCACGAGCAGGGCGACCATGGCCACCTCGGTGGCGTGCACCGCGTGCGGTGCCGCGTCGGAAGGGAAGCCGCCCCAGAATGCGGGCGCGCCCAGGCCCGCGTCGAGGACCTCGAGCACGCCGCGCCGGAGCGGGAGGGGGTTGAGCGCGCGGCCATCCTGGAGGTTGCCCCAGGTCTCGGCGACCAGCCCGAGGATCCGCCGGATGGCGGCGTCCGGCGAGCGCGGCTCGTCTCCCTCCTCCAGCCGGAGCCGGAAGATCCCGGCCGGCTCGACCGTGGTCAGCCCGGCCGCCTGGAGCCGCGCGACGAGCGCGGCTCGCCTGGCGTCTCCGGCCGGCGGCGCCACCAGCTCGCGCACCAGCGCGCGGATGGCGGGATCGGAGAGGGGCACGTGGAAGGAGAGCCCGCCGCAGTCGTGGCGGTGCAGCTCCGGTCCCAGCTCGTGGGACCCGGTCTTGGCCTCGCTCCGGATGCGGACGTCGTTGACGTAGACCTGGTCCTCGACCGTCACCAGGTGGACGGTCCCGAGCAGATCGAGCAGGGAGGACAGGCCCCTGGCGAACTCCGCCACCGGCATGTCGAAAGCCTTGTTGTCCGGCGCGTGCACGCGGGTGAGCTTGAGCAGGCCGGCGAGCATGTGCGCCACCTGCTCCCCGCTCTCCCGGACCTTCTGGGCCAGGTCGCGGTCCTCCCCGGCGCGCGCGCGCCCGAGCGCCCGGGCCAGGTCCCGCTGCGCCTGGATCAGCTCATCCATGGCGGCGCCCCTCTGCGCGCCGGCGCCCGACCGTGCCGTGGACGTGCCGGCGCAGCTCGTCGTCGGCCCACTTCGCCACCTCCTCCAGCCGCTGCTCGGCCTCCGCCCCGGGGATCACGCCCAGGCCCGCCACCGCCGCCCAGCGAAGCAGCTCCTCGTGCTCGGTCACGCGCAGCGCGCCCAGGAGCCTTCGCTTGTGCTCGAGCCAGCCTTCGAAGAGCCTCAGCGCCGCGCCTGCATGCAGGGAGCCCAGGGCGCGCCCCAGGGCCAGCGCCTCCGCACGCGAGTAGGACTTGCGGCCGGTGAGCGCGTCGGCCACGGCCCGGGCGGCATGCGTGTCGCCGTGGTGCTCGAGCGCCTGCGCGGTCGCGATGCGGATGGCCTCGTCCGGCGAGGAGAGGAGCTTCAGCAGGGGGGCGGTCGGGATGCTCTCCCCCGACCCGGCCAGCGCGCGCAGCGCGTCGATCTGCAGGCCGGGGTCGGCGTGCTCCAGCAGCGCCATCGAGGCGCGATCCGCGTGGTCCGGCGCCTTCTGGGCCAGGAGGGCCAGCACGGCCCGCGCCAGATCGGCGGGAAGCTTCCCGAGCCTGGCGGTCACCGCCTCGGCGTCGACGGGCAACCGCGCCGCGACCACCCCCAGGAGCACGGCGCGCCGCTCCGGCGACTGCTCGGCCGCGATCCGATCCATCACCGACCCGGCGGGGACGAAGGGGACGAGCTGCAGCGCCTCGGCCGGCAGCTCACCGCCCGATTCCGGCAGGCTCGCGATCACGGCGTCGAGCAGGCGCGCGTCGGCCAGACCGCGCAGCAGCTGATCGCGAAGCGGCCCGGGCGCCTGCCGGTGCGCCAGATCGGCCAGCGCCCCCAGCATGCCCAGCTGGTGATCGGCCACCATGTAGTCGCGCACCTCGGCGCAGAACTGGGCCACCTCCGCGGCCGGGACCGCGCCCCGCGCTCCCCAGGCGACCAGCTCGGCGGCGAGGCGCACGCCGGACGGCGCCAGCGCCTCCGGTGCCTCCTCCGCCCGCAGCGTGGCCAGCGCATCCTCCGGGATGGGGGAGAAGGCGATGGGCCCCGGCGCCGGCAGCTTCGGGAACGGGGTGTCGAACCCGGGCGGCGGCTCGCCACCGCGGCGGCGGATGCTCAGCTCCGGGACCTCGTCCTCCGGGGCGTACCCTTCCACCGCCTCGAAGGTGATGCTCCGGAACTCGGCCTTGCGGAGCAGCGTGACGATGTCGTCCTCGGCCTGCCGCACCCCGATGAAGCGGATGGCCAGGATCTGGAGCAGGCGCACCAGCTCGTCGGAGACCACCCCGCGCGCGAAGGTCAGGATCCGGACCCCGTCCTTGTAGAGCTTGAAGGCCAGCGACCGCTCGCGATCCTGCTCGCGGTAGACGACCTCGGATCCCAGCATCAGATCGAAGGGACGGACGGCCAGCTCGACGTCGCCCTCCGAGGTGGCCGCCTCCGCCCGGGCGTGGTACTCCCCCAGGAACTGGTGCACCAGCGCGTTGCCCGGGTCGTAGAGCGTGAACGCCCGCGCCGCCTTGCCCAGCGACGCGACCAGCGCGGCCGCGGCCTGCCCCCGGGCGGACGCGGCGTGGACGGCCGGCGTGCTCTCGAGCTCGGCAACCTGGGCAGGTGTCTGGCCGGCGCTCGCCGTCTGGGACATCGCACGCTCCTCTCGAAACTCCACACCGGGTGACGGGGGTCGGTCAAGCCGGGGCGGCGTGGGAGAGGTGGGATAGGCTGCCCGCGCATGTGTGGCCGCTTCACCCTCACCGTGGAGGACATCGCCTCGCTGGCCCGGGAATGGGCGGCCGAGGTCGACCAGGCGCTCGCCCAGGGCTGGCGCCCGCGCTTCAACGTGGCGCCCGGCGACCGCCACCCGGTGCTGGTGGCGGCGGGAGGACGCCGCCGGCTGATATCGGCCACCTTCGGCCTGGCCGGCGGGCGCCCTGCCGGAGCCGGCCCACTGCTCATCAACGCCCGGATCGAGACGGCGCCCACCAGGCCCACCTTCCGCCTGGCCTGGCGGACCGGGCGCGCGGCGGTGCCGGCCGACGGGTTCTTCGAGTGGGAGGGCCCGGCCTCGGCCCGCCGGGCCACCTGGTTCCACCTGTCCGGCCACGCCCCGATGCTCCTCGCCGCCCTGGTGGGCGAGGCGCCCGGCGGCGGGGTGGGGTTCGCAGTGCTGACCTGCGAGGCCCGTGCGCCGGTGCGGGCCCTGCACGACCGGATGCCGGTGCTCCTGTCCCCGGCGCTGCTCGATGCCTGGCTGGCGGGGCCACCTCCCCCCCTGCCCGGGCCGGCCGGCGAGCTGGTGGGCCGGCCCGTGTCGACGCGCGTGAATGCGGTGGAGAACGACGACCCGCTGTGCCTGGAGGAGGCGGCGGCGCCGCGCCAGGGCTGGCTCTTCTAGACGGGCGATCGTCGCGAGCTGCCGTCCAGCCCGGCGGCTTCACCCGGCGAGCTCGCTCGACGGCAGGATGCGCACCCCGGCCCGCTCGAAGGCCGCGTCGACGCCCTTGGCCCCCTCGGGGAACACGGCGCGGGTGAGGTCGTCGAGCAGGAAGGTCTCGAACCCCTCCGAGGACGCGTCCACGGCCGAGAAGCGCACGCAGAAATCGCGCGCCAGGCCCGCCACGAACACCCGCCCGATGCCGCGCGCCTCGAGCCATGCGCCCAGCCCGGTGGTGGGCCGGCGGCCGTCGGGGCCCACGTTCTCGCGAAACGCGCTGTAGGAGTCCACGTCCAGGCGCGTGCCCTTGCGCAGGATGAGCGTGAGAAGCGCGTCGGGAAGGCCCGGGTGGATGGCCGCCCCGGCGCTGCCCTGGACGCAGTGATCGGGCCACAGCTCCTGCCGCCCCTGGGCCAGATCGATCGTGTCGAAGGGGCGCCGCGGAGGATGGGCGGAGGCGAACGAGACGTGGCGGGGTGGGTGCCAGTCCTGCGTCGCCACCACCACGGTGAAGAGGCGCGCCATCCGGGCGATGGGGCCCACGATCTCGTCGCCTCCCTGCACGCCCAGGGCGCCGCCCGGGAGGAAATCGTGCTGCAGGTCGACGACCAGCAGTGCGTCACGGCTCGGATCGATGCGCATGGGGAGTGCTCGCGTTCCGGGGCCGCAGTGCCCGCCACGGATCATAGCGTCGGGCGAGGAGGATGCTCCCGCCCGCCGGCCCCCCGGCGGGGACGCCCGGCGCCCTGGCGAGGCCGGGCCCGTTTCACGCCCCGAGCGCACGCTCGCGGCGGGAATCCCCGTTGTCTCGCGGCGCTCGCTGAGCTAGCTTACCGCCCCCATGGAGAAGATCTGGGTCAAGGACGTCAAGGAAGGGGAGCGCCTGAAGAGCGCCTTCCTCGTCGCCCGGAAGGCCATCCCCACGGCCAAGAGCGGGAAGACGTACCTCTCCGTCACCCTCCAGGACAAGACCGGCGAGCTGGAGGCACGCTCGTTCGATCGCGTCGAGGAGCTGGCGGCGCTGTTCGAGGAGAAGGACTACGTCGAGGCGGAGGGGGCGGTCGGCGTCTTCCAGGGGAAACCCCAGCTGCGCATCGAGAGCATGGCCAAGCTCGATGCGGCGGCGGTGGAGACGGCCGAGTTCGTGTGGGTGCCGCCTCCGGAGCCGAAGAAGCCGGAGAAGGCGGGCCCATCGGAGGCCGACGAGGCGCTGTGGAAGGAGCTCCTCGGGCTGGTCGACGTGGTGGTCGATCCGCACGTGAAGGACCTCGTCAAGGCGTTCCTCGAGGACGAGGACGTGGCGGCGCGGCTGCGCCGCTCGCCGGCCGCCAAGACCGTCCACCACGCCTACCCGGGGGGCCTGCTCGAGCACACCGTCTCCTGCCTCAAGCTGGCCCATCGCGTGGCCGACCACTTCCCGCAGGTCGATCGCGACCTGCTGGTGGCCGGCGCGTTCTTCCACGATCTGGGCAAGATCCGGGAGCTCTCCGGCGAGCGGAGCGTGGAGTACACCGACGAGGGCCGCCTCATCGGCCACCTGGTCATGACCGCCCAGTGGGTCCACGACAAGGCGCGCCGGGTGGGCGCCTCGCGCGAGCTGGAGCAGCACGTCGTCCACATGGTCCTGGCGCACCACGGCCAGCTCGAGTTCGGCTCGCCCAAGGTGCCCATGACGCTGGAGGCGCTGCTCACGCACGCCATCGACGAGATGGACAGCCGGGTGAACTCCTGGCTCAACCTGATGGGCCGGGAGGGCGGCAATCGCCGCTGGACCGACTCCAACAACGTCTACGAGCAGCCCATCTGGCGGGGCACCCTGCCCACCGTCCAGGCCGAGAAGAAGGGGCCGGCCCCGGAGCTGCTCACGCCGGTCATCTACGTTCCCCGCGAGCTGGCACCGTCCAGCGCGGCGCAGAAGAAGCGACCGCGCGACCGCGACCAGAAGCGACGCCCCGAGCCGCGCCCGGCCACGGCGGCCGGCGAGGCCCGACCCGCGGAGGGAACAGTCGGCGCGGAGCACCCGCCGGCCGAGCCCCGCCCCGAGCAGCGGGCGGAGCGTCCGGAGCGGCCGCCTCGTCCGGAGCGGCCCGAGCGCCCCGACCGCGGTTCGCGCGAGCACCGTGGCTTCGGCGGGCCGGGAGGACCGGGCGACCGCAAGCGGGGGTACACCGGCCCGCGGCTTCCGGGCGACACCGGCCCACACCGCCCCTCCGAGCGGAAATCGCTGACCCACAACCCGTTCGCGGCGCTGGCGCAGAAGCTCGAGGAGACGGGCAAGCCCGAGGAGAAGCCGGCCGACGCTCCGCCGGCAGAGCCGCCGGAGGAGACCCCGCCCGTGGCCGAGGCTGCCGCCGAGACCGCGCCGGCGCCGGAGTCTCCCCCGGCCGCGGAGCCCGAGCAGGGCACCGCCCCCGAGGCGCCGCCCGATGCGGAGGCCAAGCAGGGCTAGGGTCGCCCGGGGGTGGAAGGGCGCGCTATGCTCATGGGCCGCGGCCCGCGCGCTGGCGCGCCGCGTCGGTGGCGCATGATCCCGTTCGGCCGCACCGCAGCAGTCTTCGACGTGGACGATTCCCTCCTGGACGGGAACGCCGGGACCATCTTCACCTGGTACCTGTACAGCGAAAAGATCATGCGGCCGGAGGTACGATCGCGCATCCCGCGGCTCATCTACGAGTACGCCCGCGACCGCCTCACCGAGCAGGACATGGTCGAGGAGGGGTCCCGCTGCCAGCAGGGCCTGTACGCAGACGTCATCAAGGCCCACGCCCATCTCTGCTTCGAGCGCCATCTCCGCAAGCGGATCACCAGCGGCGCCATGCGGCAGATTCGCAAGCACCTTCTCTCCGGGCATTTCGTGATCATCGCCTCCGGGTCTTCGCAATACATCATCGACGAGCTGGGTCGGCACCTGCGCGTCCACGCTGCCGTGGGGACGCGCTCGCGGATCGTGGATGGCAAGATCACCGGCGAGATCGTGCCGCCGGTGGTGTTCCGGGACGGGAAGCGGACCGCGGTGGAGCGCGTCCTGCAGCAGTACGACCTCGACCCCAACAAGAGCTATCTCTACTCGGACTCGGCCGCCGACACGCCGCTCTTCGAGGCCATCGGGAACCCGGTGGTGGTGAATCCCAAGCCCGCCTTCCGCGACGTGGCCGAGCGGCGCGGCTGGGAGGTCGTCACGTGGCAGGAGCGGAACCGGCCCGGCGAGCCCGACCTGGCCGACGAGTGGGGAAGCTGGGAGGGGTGATCAGCCTTCGCCCGCGGGTCCGCCCTTGCCCCTCGGCTGGAGCAGCTGCGAGATCGCGTATCTCCCGTCGGTCCGCCAGCTCCGGTCGGCCCGCTCCAGGCGGCGCACCAGGGGCGCCGGAAGGCCGGCCACGCACTCCGACTTCATGACCCGCAGGAAGAGGACGCGCCGCGCCGGCATCCGGCAGGCGAGACCGAGCGGCGTGGTCGGGGGCCAGGCGCGGTCCTCGAGCGCGCGCCGGTAGTTGGCATCGCCCATCAGCACCAGGGGGACGTCCGGGTCGAGGCGCCGCGACAGCTCGGGCGCCGAGAAGTGCAGGGGCGCGTTCAGCTCGCTCCACGACCGGATGGCGATGCGGCCCTCGTCCACCGCCGCCCGGAGCTCCCGCGTGAGCCGCCGCAGGCCCGGAGCCGCCCGCCGGGCCTCGGCGAGCTCCCACAGCCCCTCGACGTCCCCCGGCACCGCGTCCGAAACGAAGTGTGGATGGCGCTTCAGCACCAGCTCGACCCGGATGGCGGGCGCCGCCCGCACCACGCTCCGCGCCAGCACCAGGTCGTACCACAGCTCGCTCATGGCGTTGTCCGCCAGGAATACGACCTTCGGGCCGCCCAGCAGCAGCCCCTCCACCCTCCGCCAGGGCACGTGCTGGGCCAGCTCCAGGCCCCCCGGGCCCGCCCCCAGCACCTCCGGATTGCTGGCGTCGGCGTGGTTTCCGAGCACGGCGCGCTGCAGCGCGCGCTGCACCGCCCGGCGCGGCGCCAGCGCGTCCTCCTGCAGCGTGGCCCGGCTCGCCGCTTCGAGCGACGGCACCGAGGCGGCGAACTCGTTCCGCTTCGCCGCCGAGAACGGGTCGGCCCCGGTCTCGAAGTAGCCGGTCTCGGTCAGGACCCAGAGGTAGAAGTACGCCTCCAGCTCGAAGAAGGGCAGCTCGGCAAGCCTGCGGCCGGCGTGGGTCCGGAAGAACGCGTCCCAGAGCGGCCCCTCGCCCGGCCCGGGCGCCAGGCGCCGGACGGTCGCCTCGGGCAGCCGGTCCCGCGCCCGCCGCAACCGCGCCCGCGCGGCCGGGGCCAGCCGGGCCGTCTCCAGCACCTCGCCAACGATCCTGGGCAACCGCTCCCGCAGGGTGCGCTGCGCGAACGAGCCGGGGACGGCGGGGGCCAGCGGCGGGGGAAGAGGCCTGCGAGAGGTCATGACGGGCTCCAGGCAGGGCCGCGCGAGGCGCGCCCTGCCTCACCCCAGCCGGAACAGCCTGCGCGCGTTCTCCGCCGTGACCCGGGCGACGTCCTCCTCCGACGCCCCCCACAGCTCCGCCACCTTCTTCGCGGTCTCGACGACGTGCACGGGCTCGTTGCGCTTGCCCCGGAACGGCACCGGGGCGAGGTAGGGACTGTCGGTCTCGACCAGGAGCCGGTCGCGCGGGACGATGCGCACCGCCTGGCGGATGGGCTCGGCGGTCCTGAAGGTGACGATCCCGGCCACCGAGACGTACAGCCCCAGCTCGAGGTAGACCCGGGCCGCGGCCCCATCCCCGGTGAAGCAGTGGATGACGCCGCCGCGGGCGGGCACGCCCTCGTCGCGCAGGACCCGGGCGCACTCCGCGTCGGCCTCGCGCACGTGGACCACCACCGGCCGCTCGGCCGCGGCGGCCATTCGCAAGGAGCGCCGGAAGCTCTCCAGCTGCACCTGGCGCGGGGAGAGGTCGTAGTGGAAGTCGAGGCCGGTCTCCCCCACCGCCACCGTCGATGGGTCGCGCGCCATGCGCTCGCAGGCCGCCCAGTCGTCCTCCGGGACGCGGGCGCAGTCGTGCGGGTGGACGCCGACGGTGGCGGAGAAGAACCCCGGGTCCCGCGCCGCCAGCTCGCGCGCGTTCCCGAAGTCGCGGGGCGCTCGCCACAGCCCGACCAGCACCACCCGGGCCAGCACGGCCCGGGCCCGCGCCACGACGGCGTCGAGGTCCGCCGCGAAGTCCTCGCCGTCGAGGTGGGCGTGGGAGTCGATGAGGAGGTTCATGTTCCACGCAACTCTGACTTGGACTTGGTCGTGGACTTGGACTTGGACGCCTGCGTCCCACGCAGTCCAGGCCCGGGTCCAGGTCCAGGTCCAGGCGGGATCCCGCTCACTTCACCCTCGTCCCCGGTGCGATCCCCTCCCCCACCGTCACGAGCTGGAGGTCGGGCACCTCGCCGGCGGCCAGCAGCATGCCCTGGGAGGTGATCCCGCGCAGCGCGCGCGGGGCCAGGTTCGCCACCACCACGATCCGCTTCCCGACCAGCGCCGCGGGATCGGGATAGGCCAGCGCGATGCCCGCCACGATGGTCCGCGGCTCGGGGTCTCCGGCGTCCACCGTCAGCTTGAGGAGCTTGTCGGCTCCCTTCACCTTCTCGGCCGTGCGGACGGCGGCCACCCGGAGCTCGACCTTGGCGAAGTCGTCGTAGGTGACGATCCCGGGCGCGGCAGGCGCCGCCTTCGGCGCGGCCCCCGGCGCCGGGGCTCCCACCGCGGCGGCCTCCGCCGGCGTCGCCACGATGAGCTTCTGCACCTGCTTCGGGTCGAGGCGGGCGATCTGCGGCGGCTTCCCGGGCGCGGCCACCGGCGGGCCGTCGAAGGGATCGAAGGCCGGGTCCCACTGCGCCGGCCGGGCCTGGCCGAAGGCGGCCACCAGCCCATCCGAGAACCCGGGCATCACCGGCCAGAGGAGCGTGGCGATGCCGCGCAGCGCCTTGCCCACGGTGAAGAGCAGCGTCCGGCTGGCGGCCCCGGAGGGATCCTCCCAGGGCTTGGCCTCCTGCAGCCGCTTGTTGCAGCGATCCGCCACCTGGTTGGCGAGGCGCACCACCTCGCGCAGCTCCAGCGCCTGATAGGCCGCCCGCGCGTCCGCCACGGCGCCGCGGGTCACCTCCACCAGCTTCTCCTCGGGCTTCTCCTTGAGCGGCCCGCCCGCCTTCAGCACCAGCGCCGCCACCCGCGAGGCCAGGTTGGCGACGTTGTTGGCCAGGTCGGCGTTGATGCGGTTCCGGAACTCGTCGAGCGAGAGGTCCAGATCGGCCACGCCCGGCCCGAGGTTGGCTGCGTAGAAGTAGCGGAGCAGCTCGGGATCGAGGCCGGACTCGAGGTAGGTCGCCGGCGGTGATGAAGGTGCCGCGCGACTTGGACATCTTCTCGCCGTTGACGGTCAGGTGGCCGTGGACCGGCATGCGGTCCGGGCGCTTCAGCCCCGTGGCCCAGAGCATGGCCGGCCAGAACACCGCGTGGAAGCGGAGGATGTCCTTGCCGATGAAGTGCTCGAGCCGCGACGGCGCGCCCTCGGCCAGGTAGCGCGCCTCGAAGGCGTCGGGCGCGAGCCGCCGGCCCCCCGGCGCCTCGGCGGCGAAGTAGTGCTCGGCGCTGGAGAGGTAGCCGATGGGCGCGTCCACCCAGACGTAGAGGAACTTGCCCGGGAAGTCGGGATCGTTCACCGGGAACCCGAAGTAGGGCGCGTCGCGGGTGATGCACCAGTCCTGCAGGTCGGCCAGCCAGCCCTTCACCTGCTCGCGCACCGCCGGCTCGAGGTGCCCCTCGGCGTTCGACCCACGCCGCGATGACGGCCTTCACCTCGGGCTGGCGCAGGTTCACGTACGGCGTGGTCGCTCTTCCGCACCACCGGGGGTTCCCGCAGATGACGCAGCACGGCTCCTTCAGCTCGCGCGGGTCGTAGGTGGTCCCGCACTTCTCGCAGACGTCGCCGTACTGGTCGCGGGTGCCGCAGTTCGGGCAGGTGCCCTTCACGAAGCGGTCGGGCAGGAAGCGCCGGTCGGTCTCGCAGTAGAGCTGCTCGACCGACTTCTTGTAGATGAGCCCCTTCGTCTTGAGCGCGTCGTAGATGCGGTAGGCCCAGCGCCGGTTCTCGTCCGAGTCGGTCGTGTAGTAGGTGGAGAAGTCGACCCCGAATCGCTGGAAGTCCTGGTGCTGCTCGGTGCGCCAGCGCTCCACGAAGTCCTTGGGGCTGACGCCCGGCCTTGGCCGCGTTCACCTCGATGGGCGTCCCGTGCGAGTCGGCGGCGCAGACGTAGGTCACGTCGTCGCCGAGGGACCTGCGGTAGCGGACGTAGATGTCGGTCTGGATGTACTCGACCAGGTGGCCGAGGTGGATGGGCCCGTTGGCGTACGGCAGGGCGCTGGTGACGAGCAGTCGCTGGCTCAAGAGGTGCTCCTTTCCCGGTCTCGGGCGCGAGGAGGCCGAGGAGGACCCGCTCGAGGCGGAGCCGGCCGTCCTGCCCGCTCTTCATGGCCACGTCGGCCTCGGCCAGCTCCGCCAGCGCGGACGAGCAGCTCCTCCCGCGAGAATCGCAGGGCCGCCTGGTACTTCATCCACAGGCCGTACGGCTTCCTTCCGCCCAGCTCCTCCTCGGAGATGGAGGGGAGCACGGCGCGCTGCCACTCGTCGTAGGACCGGATGCGGCGATCCCCGGCGGCGCGGCGTCCCCGCTCGCGCTCGGCCACCAGCCTGCGCACGGTCCCGGCCAGCGACCCGAGCACCAGGAACGGGCTGGCGCCGTCGGCGAGGCTGCGGTCCAGGACGCCCAGGGCCTGGGCCAGGTCGCGCGCCTCGACCGCGTTCCCGAGGGCGAAGAACGGGTCCGACGCCACGCGCGACACCACCGCCTCCACGTCCGCGGCGCCGATCACCTTCCGCTCGCCCACGTAGGCGCAGAGCTTCTGGATCTCCGAGGCGAGCACCCGCGCGTCGTCTCCCACGCGCTCGGCCAGCGCCGCCTCGCCGCCGCGGTCGACGCGCTTGCCCGTCCCGGCCAGGAGCGCCTGCAGCACCGGCCCGAGCACCGGCCGCTGCGCATCCCACTGCCCCTCCTTCTCGACGGCGGTGGAGACGCGCCGGCCGGCCGCGGCCAGCTTCTTCACCAGCGGGAGCCTGCCGTCCACCTTTCCGGCCGCCATCAGCAGGACGTGCCCGGGCGGCAAGCCGCGCGCCAGCGCGGCGTCCAGCGCCCCGGCGTCGTCCCCGCGGGCGACCTTCAGGTCGCGCTCGGCGGCGTAGCGCGCGGCCGCGTCGATGAAGGCGGCGGCGGGCTCGTCCAGTGCCACGCCCAGCTCGGAGGCCAGCGCCTCCCGCGCCTCGGCGGAGACGCGGCCGTCGGGCCCGGGGGTGAGCGCCTTCGCGCCCACGCCCGCCTTGGCCGCCAGCGCCAGGAGCCGGCGCGCGCCCTCGCGCTGCCGGCCGTCGGCGAACGCGCGGGCGGCCCCGGCGAAGGCCTCGGCGGCGTCCTCGCGCGAGGTCAGGAAGGCGGGCTCCTGGACCAGCACCACCTTGGCGCCGCCGAAGAGGCCGACGGTGGCGAGCTCCGCCGCGACCTCCGCCGGCGACGCCGCCGCGTCGAGCTCGACCAGGTTGAGCGAGCGCGAGGGTTCCGGCACGAGCGCGTGGGCCACGGCGCGGGCGGCCCGCATCGAGAGGAACGCGTCGCCGTCGAAGAGGTACACGGGCCGGGGACTCCCCGCCGCCGCCTCCGCCAGGCAGTCGTCGAGGGTGGCGCCAGCCCCCCTGCCGCCCGCCGACCTAGGCGCGGCCATGGGCCCACCCGGAGAACCAGCGGATGAAGAGCCGCTCCAGCGCCAGCACGGGGGACGCGTTCTGGCGGAGGGCCAGCGCGGTCCACACCACCTCGGCACGCCGCCGCACCACCTCGGCGGGCGGGAGGGAGGCCGCCGCCCGGGCGGTCTCGCCGCCCAGCTCGAGAAGGGCCGGGCTGCCCCCGCCGGCCTGCGCGGCCAGCACGTCGCGCAGCCACAGGGCGAGCAGCTCGCACAGGTCGGCCGCCTGGGCCCGGTCCGCGCCGTGGGCGCGGGCGAAGGACAGCCACCCCAGCGCGTCGTCTGGCTCGAGCGCCGCGGCGGTCCGCACCGCCTGGCGGAGCGCATCCAGCTCGGCAGGATCGAGCGCCATGGCCCGCCCCAGCGATCCGCCCGCCAGGGCAGCCGCCAGCCGGGCCTCGGCGGCGCTCCGCCCCTCCGCCTCGAGCCGGCGCACCACCTGCTCGTCGGGGATGGGGCCGAACGAGATGCGCAGGCAGCGCGAGCGGATGGTGGGCAGGAGCGCGTCCGGGCTGCCCGCCACCAGCACCAGGGTGGTGTCCTGGGGCGGCTCCTCCAGCGTCTTGAGGAGCGCGTTCTGCGCCTGGGGGTTCATGGCGTCGGCCGGGTCGATGACCACGAACCTGCGCCGCCCCTCGAAGCGCTTCATGGAGAGCCGGTGATCGACGAGGTCGCGCACCTGATCGACCACGATGTCCCTGGACGGCGAGCGGCCCGCCTTGGGCTCCCACCGCCCGGCCCTGGCCATCACCCGTTCCTCGGCCAGCCAGAGCACATCGGGGTGGTTGTCGGCCTCGATCTTGCGGCACGGGCGGCACCTGCCGCAGGGCTCCTCGCGGAAGCCCGCCGGCCCCGGCGTGCCGCCCTCGCAGTTGGCGGCCTGCGCCAGCACCCGCGCCGCCCGCGCCTTCCCGGTCCCGGAGGGCCCACCGAACAGGTAGGCGTGGTGAAGCGTACCGCGGCGGAGCGCCGCGCGGAGCGCCCCCACGGCGCGATCCTGGGCGATGACGTCGGAGAACGGCATGGGCGGGAATACATAGCACGGGGGGGCGGCGCGGACTGCGGGAACGAGATGCCCGCGCTGGCTGGACCTGGTCTTGGACTTGGACCTGGGCTTGGTCTTGGACTGACACGCCGCTCTCGTCCCATTCAGTCCAGGTCCAAGTCGAGGTCCAAGTTCACGTCCAGGTCCAGATGCGTTTCAAGGACGGCGACCTTCAGTGCAGCCTGCCCGCGAGCCTGGCCACGGCCGCCGTCAGCTCCGCGGGATCGATGGGCTTCGACAGGTAGCCCTGGAACCCGGCCTCCTGGGCGGCGCGCCGGTCCTCGGCCTGCGTGTACGCGGTCAGGGCGGCGGCCGGGACCGCGCCTCCGGAGGCGGGGTCGAGCGCCCGGACCCGACGCATCAGCTGGTAGCCATCCTCCTCCGGCATGCCCAGGTCGGACAGCAGCACGTCGGGCGGCCGCTCGGCGATGGCCTGGAGCGCCTCGCGCGTCGAGCCGGCCACCACCACGACGGCGCCGGCCTGCTCCAGGACCTCGCGCACCACCTCGCGCGAGTCCGGATCGTCGTCGACCACCAGCACGCGGAGCCGGGCCAGCCCCGCCAGCGGCCAGGCCCGGTCGCCCGTGGCCCGCCGCGCGGCGATGGTGACCCCGCGCCGTGGCGCGGCCGCAGGGAGCCGGAGGGTGAACGTGGCGCCGCGCCCCCTCCCCGCGCTCTCGGCGCGCACCGTTCCGCCGTGGGCCTCGACCAGGAGGCGGACGATGGCCAGCCCGAGACCGAGCCCGCCGTAGGCCCGGGTGGATGACGAATCGGCCTGCCGGAAGCGCTCGAAGAGGTGCGGGAGGAAGGAGGGATCGAATCCCCATCCCCGTGTCCTTCACGGCGATGATCACCTCGCCGCCCTCGCGATCGAGCCGGACCTCGACGCGGCCCCCGGCGGGCGTGAACTTCACCGCATTGGAGATCAGGTTCCAGATCACCTGCTGCAGCCGCGGCTGGTCTCCCGAGACCTGGCCGGCCTGCGGCGACAGCGCCAGCACCACGTGGATCTGGCGGGCCGCGGCCGCGGGGCGGACCGCGTCCACCGCCGCCTCGATGACGGGGAGGAGATCCACCGGGTGCATGTCGAGGCGGAGCTCGCCGCGCATGACGCGCGAGACGTCGAGCACGTCGTCGACGATCTGCGCCTGCGTGGCCGCGCTGCGCTCGATGGTCTCGATGGCGCGCGCCACCCCGGCCTGGTCCAGCTTGCCCAGGCGGAGGAGGCGCGCCCAGCCCAGCACGGCGTTGAGGGGCGTCCGGAGCTCGTGCGACACGGTGGCCACGAACTCGTCACGGGAGCGGGCCGCCTGCTCGGCCTCCTCCCGGGCCTGGCGCTCCGAGGCGCGCAGGCGGTCGAGCTCGTCCGCCTGCGCCCGGCGCGCCGAGGCCAGCTCGTCCTGCAGCGCCCCGCAGCGGCGCCGCAGGGCGCGGTCGTGCGCCGCCCAGGCCGCCGCCCCCAGCAGCGCGGCCGCCGAGAGCGCCGCCGCGGCCAGGATCCGCCCCGTGGCGGGGGCGACCGTGGCCAGCACCACCGCCGGGACCGCGATCGTGACCAGGACCATGCAGAGCGATCGGGCGAGCCAGGGCGCGTCGAGGTGGGGCCGGCGCATGACGGTTCCCGGCGTGCGATCACAGCGCGGCCCACCGCCGGCGGAAATGGGCAAACAGGTTCCCCTTCGACAGGCTCAGGACACGCTCAGGAGATGGCCCTGTTCGACCCAGGGTTCCCGGCCTGGGAGGGGCCCGATGTAGTCCGAGGTGGGGAACCGAAATGGACTCCGCCCGCCCGGTCGGTATCATGGACGGTCGGAGTCCTTCGCGGGCTCAGCACAGCCTCCTTCGAATCCGGCCCGGGACAGTCCTTCGACGAGCTCAGGACAGGCCATGAACATCACGCCCCTCGATATCACCCAGAAGCAGTTCGCCAAGACCTTCCGCGGGTACGAGCGCGAGGAGGTCGAAGGCTTCCTGTCCCTGGTCGCCGTCGAGTTCGAGGCGCTGATCAAGGAAGTGAACGCCCTGCGCGAGGACAACCAGCGCAAGGTCGAGGAGCTGGCCGAGCACAAGAGTCGAGAGCGGGCCCTCCAGGAGACGCTGGTCACCGCGCAGAAGGCCTCGGAGGAGATCCGCGACGCGGCTCCGCAAGGAGGCCGAGATCACCATCTCCGACGCCGAGCTGCAGGCCGAGAAGATCGTGCAGGGCGCCCACGCGCGCTTCCTCCGCATCGTCGACGACATCAACGAGCTGAAGCGCCAGCGCGTCCAGTTCGAGTCGACGGTCCGCATGCTGGTGGAGAGCCACCTCAAGCTCATCGAGGCGTTCCACGAGCCCACGCAGCAGGAGAGCGTGCAGTTCATCCCGTCGGCGAGGAAGAAGACGGCGGAGGAGTGAGCGCGGGTCCCCCAGGCTCAGTGCGCCTCCGCCCAGCTCCTCCCGCTCCCCATCTCCACCTCCAGCGGAACCTTCAGCACCGCGGCGGCGACCATCTCGCGCCGCAGCAGCTCCTGCACCGGCTCCACCTCGCCCTCGGCGACCTCGAGCACCAGCTCGTCGTGCACCTGCAGGAGCAGCAGCGCGCCGGGGCGCTCGCGCTGGAGCGCGGCCTGGACGCGGACCATCGCGATCTTCACGATGTCGGCGGCGGTCCCCTGGATGGGCGTGTTGATGGCGGTCCGCTCGGCCGCCATCCGCAGCGCCGGATTGCGCGAGGCGATCTCGGGCATGGCCCGCACCCGACCGTAGAGCGTGCGCGACTCGCCGTTCTTGCGCGCGTCGGCGATGGCCCGCTCGATGTACTGCCGCACCCCCGCATAGCGCGCGAAGTAGCGGTCGATGATCCCCTGGGCCTCGGCGCCGGGGAGGTCCAGCCGCTGCGACAGGCCGAAGGCGGAGAGGCCGTAGGCGATGCCGAAGTTCAGCACCTTGGCGACCCGTCGCATGTCGGAGGTGACCAGCTCCGGCGCCACCCCGAAGGTCTCGGCCGCGGTCCGGGTGTGGACGTCCTCGCGGTTCCGGAAGGCCTCCAGCAGCGCCGGGTCGTCTGAGTAGTGGGCCAGGATGCGGAGCTCGATCTGGGAGTAGTCCGCCGACACCAGCCGGCGGCCCGGCGGCGCCGCGAAGGCGGCCCGGATGCGGCGCGACAGCTCGGTCCGGACCGGGATGTTCTGGAGGTTGGGGTCGGACGAACTGAGCCGGCCCGTGGCCGCCCCGGCCTGGTGGAAGGTGGTGTGGATGCGACCGTCCCGGCCGATCAGCGCCGGCAGGGTATCCACGTAGGTGCTCTTGAGCTTGGAGAGGGCGCGGTGCTCCAGCACCAGCCGCGGCAGGGCGTGCTGCTCGGCCAGCTTCTCGAGCACGTCCTGGTCGGTGGAGGGGCCGGTCTTGAGGCGTTTCACCACCGGGAGCTTCAGCTCCTCGAAGAGCACCTGCGCCAGCTCCCGCGTCGAGGCCACGTTGAAGGGATGCCCGGCCGCGGCGTGGATGCGTACCAGCAGCTCGTCCATGGCATGGCCGAACTCCTCGCTCATGCCGGACATGGCGCCGCGATCCACCGCGATGCCGGCCCGCTCCATCTCCACCAGCACCGGGACCAGCGGCCGCTCCACCTCCTGGTAGAGCGAGAGGACCTTCTCCTCCTCCATGGCCCGGAGCAGGGCGCGGGCCAGGTCCGGCAGGGCGGCGGCGCCGGCGGCGCACCACTCGGCCGCGCGCTCCACCTCGATGCCCTCCAGCGCCACCCGCTCCGACTTGCGAGCGGCGTCGCCGCCGCTCGGGTCGCGCGGAAGGTCGTTCGAGATCCGCTCCCGCACCACGTCGGCCAGCGCGTGCTCGCGGCGGGTGGGCAGGAGCAGGCGGCTGGCCAGCTCGGTGTCCACGCCCGGGCCGCGCCAGGCGAGCCCCAGGCCGGCCATGGCGTGCATGGCGGCCTTGAGGTCATGGGCGTGCTTCTCGACCTCGCTCTCCACCAGCGGCCGGAGCGCGTCGCGCACCTGCTCGCGCGGCAGCTGGCGCGGCGCGCCCAGGTACCGGTGGCCGAGGGGGACGTAGAAGGCGCGCCCGCCCCCGGCCAGCCCGATGCCCACCAGCCCATCGGTGCGCGGCGCCTCGCCGGCCAGCACCGGCCGGACGCCCGCCGCGCCCACCCCCAGCAGGAAGCGGACGGCCTCCTCGAGGCCGGCCGCCTCGGTCACCAACTCGGCCTTCTCGGCGCGGGCGGTGGGCGGCGGCGCCGGCAGGTCCTTGAGAAGGCGCGAGAACTCCAGCTCGCCGAAGAGCGCGCGGGTGCGGGCGTCGTCGGGCGTCTGTCGCTCGAAGGACTCGGGCGCGTAGTCCAGCTGCAGGTCGCAGCGCAGCGTCACCAGCTCGTGGTTGAGGCGGATCCGCTCCGCGGCGCCGACGATCTTCTCCCTGAGCTTCTCGCCCCCGCGGGAGACCGCCTTCGGGATCTCGTCGGTGCGCCGGAGCATCTCCTCGACCGTGCCGAAGTAGCGGATCAGCCCGGCGGCGGTCACCTCCCCCACCCCAGGGATCCCCGGCACGTCGTCGATCTTGTCGCCCAGGATGGCCATGTAGTCGACCACCTGGTCCGGTCGGACCCCGAGCTTCTTCTCCACCTCGGCCGGCCCGGTCCACCCTCCCCGCCCGCTCGCCTCGGCCATGGGGTCGTAGAGCGTGAGGCGGTCGCTCACCAGCTGGCCGAAGTCCTTGTCGCCCGTCACCACCACCACCTCCCACCCCTTCTCGCGGGCGCGGCAGGCGAGCGTGCCGATGACGTCGTCGGCCTCGACGCCGGTCTCCTCCACCACCGGCACCCGCAGCGCCCGGGCCACGTCGCGGACCAGCGGGAACTGGACCTTGAGGTCGTCGGGCGCCTCGGGGCGGCTGGCCTTGTAGCCGGCGTCGAGGTCGTGCCGGAAGGTCCGCCGGGCGGCGTCGAACACCAGCGCCACGTGGGTGGGCGCGCGCTCCCGCAGCGCCTTGAGGAGCATGGTGGTGAAGCCGTAGACGGCGTGCGTCGGCAGCCCCTTGGTGGTGGTGAGGGGCGGCAGCGCGTGGTAGGCGCGGAAGATGAACCCGGAGCCGTCGATGAGGGTCAGGGTGGGCATTCGCACCGCACGATAGCGGCGCGAGCGGCGGGCAGCACCCGGAAAAAGCGCGCCACCCCCACGCCCGCACCGGCGCCCGGCCCGCCAGGCTGACCAGCGCGCCCCCGGGCGCGGACCCGTCCGCGGATCAGCGCATCAGGCAGCGGACCCGCTCGGCGCAGACGAAGTACTCGTCCCCGTCCTCGATGCGGCGGCGATCGATGCGGGCGCGGCGGTGCCAGGTGCCGTTGGCGGAGTCGAGGTCCTCGATACACCAGCCTTCGGCGTCGCGGACGATGGCGGCGTGCTCGCGCGAGACCTTGGTGCTGTCGATGACCAGGTCGCAGTGGCGCCCCCGGCCGATGAGGAAGCGCTCCCCCTTGACCGGCGTCTCGCTGCCGTCCTCGCGGATCAGCACCAGCTCGCGGGCGCCGGGATCCACCGGCCCGGAGGGGATGGGCGGCGGCGCGTCCCGGCCGCGGACCTCGGCCTCGAGGCGCGCGGCGGTCTCGAGCACCTGCTCGGCCACCGCCTGCTGCTCGCCCGCCGCCTCCGGCGAAGGAACCGCGGGCGCCATGCGGGGCTGGCCGGCCTCGGCCGGCACGAGATACCCATTGAGCCGCGCGAAGACGTGCAGGGCCTGGTTGACCAGGGAATCGCGATCCGCGCCCATCTCCTCGGCCATGCGGCCGTACAGGTCCCACAGGTGATCGGCGAAGGCCACCGAGCGAACGGACTTCACGCCTCACCTCCCGCGCTGAACGGGCGAACGTTAGCAAGAGCCGGCGCCCGCAGGAAGGGGCCGCTACCGCAGCACGCGGGTATCGCCGTTGTTGTGGGCGGGGCTGGCGTCCAGTATCAGGTTGCCTACATAGGGGACGAAGAAGCGGTAGCGATCGGGCTGCTTGCCCCACGATTTGTCGAAGCTTCGGTCGAAGTACGCCGCCCCCATGGGGCCCGTCGACGCCCCACTGTTGGCGCCGCCGCCGAAGCGGTTCACCGGCTGATAGCCGCTCCGCGTCGCGATGATCACCTGCGAGTCGCGGACCAGCAGCAAGCCGCTCGTGGTGGCCGGTTGCCGGACACCCAGCGAGAACGCGAGGGCGGGGCCGGTGGGCGGCTCTCCGGGGGCGTGATTCCCGACGGCCTGGTCGAAGGTGCCCAGGGGATCGACCCCCTGGTCCTGCTTCGCCCGGACTGCGAACTCCGGAAAGTGCGTCTCGCAGTAGTTCCTCGTCTTCGGGTCCTCGCTCGAGGACTTGAAGCAGTACACCGAGGGGAGGTGGGTGCGTCGGGCGCGGCGCGCGACGGCCGCCTTCTCGCACGTCAGCCGGCAGCTCTCGTCGCAGTCTGGAACGGCGGTCGGGTCGGATGGATACGGGATGAGCGGGCACGCCAGCGCCTCGTCACCGTCCGAGAAGCTGAAGTCCGGCGACGGGAACGGCTCGCCGTTGTTCGGCGGAGGGTCGCTGGGCACGCTGGTCACGCGGCCTGCGTACCCGGCGCCCGCCCCGGCGAGCACGAAATCGTGGGGGTTCCTTTCGGGGGTCGCGTCGGAGGGGTCCCCGCCACCGCTGGCGCGAATGCGGACCTGCTGCACGGTTCCCGCGAGCAGGTTCCAGCAGCCATTGTACTGGTACGTGCCGTCCGCCGGGTCGAACCAGGGCCCGTGCGTGAGGCTGTCGCACTGGGTACGGCTCGTCGTGCTCGACTTGAAGATGGGGACGCAGTCGCCCGGCTGGATGACGAGCGAGCCGCCGGGATACGAATCGCTGGGCAGGTTGGGCCTGGTCACCTCGACGATCTTCCCTTCGATGGGCGCGACCCCCAGTCCGGAGCTGTCCGTCTTGGTCGTGTCGGGACACCGAGCGTTCCCGCCGGGGGTCTCGGGCATGCCGGTGGTCCAGATCTCGACGATGTCCCCCACCCGCACGCCGTACGCCGGATCGAATACGTTCACCCTCTGTGAGGTG
>CAVTOU010000026.1:0-34017 GCA_963736345.1 uncultured Pseudomonadota bacterium
CGGCTCGAGATGCATCGGTGCGCCGCCGTTGGCGCGCCTCCATGGCCGCTTCACCGAGGTGTGTGTAGCGGATCCGGACCTGCCCGAGCCGCGCCATGGGCGACGAGGTAGCCATGCCGGACGGCGCCAGGGCCAGACTCCGCGGCACCGGCTCGATGCGGGTCGAACGGCGTTTGCCCGTTCGCCCCGGATGGTGTTGAATCACACGTTTTCCAACCCCGGGAGTGCACGAATGAAGACGACCTTCGGAGTCCTCGCGCTGGCGCTCGGCCTCTCGGCCGGTCAGGCCGCCGCCGCGGATACGATCAAGATCGGGATGATCGCGCCCCTGACCGGCTCGTGGGCCAGCGAGGGCCAGGAGATGAAGCGCAACGGCGAGCTGCTCGCCGCCGAGCTGAACGGCAAGGGCGGTCTCCTGGGCAACAAGGTGGAGCTCGTCATCGAGGACGACGGCGGCGACCCGCGCACCGCCTCGCTGGCGGCGCAGCGGCTCACCACCCGCGGCGTGGTGGCGGTGATCGGCACCTATGGCTCGGCGGTCACCGAGGCCACCCAGAGCATCTTCGACGAGGCCGGCGTCATCCAGATCGCCAACGGCTCGACCGCGGTGCGCCTCACCGAGAAGGGGCTCAAGTACTTCTTCCGCACCTGCCCCCGCGACGACGAGCAGGGGCGGGTGGGGGCGGCGCTGATCCAGAAGTCCGGGGCCAGGAAGGTCGCCCTGCTGCACGACAGCTCGGCCTACTCGAAGGGCCTGGCCGACGAGATCCACACGCTCCTCAAGGCGCGCAACGCCAACGTGGTCTTCTTCGATGCGCTCACGCCCAAGGAGCAGGACTACTCGGCCATCCTCACCAAGCTGAAGGCGGCCGGGCCCGACATCGTCTTCTTCACCGGCTACTACCCCGAGGCCGGCCTGCTCCTGAAGCAGAAGAAGCAGATGGGCTGGGCCGTTCCCTTCCTGGGCGGCGACGCCATCAACAACCCCGACCTGGTCAAGATCGCCGGCAAGGGGGCCGCCCAGGGCTTCCAGTTCCTCTCCCCGCCCGTGCCCAAGGACCTGGACACGGCCGAGGCCAAGGCCTACGTGGCCGCCTACCAGAAGAAGTACGGCGACGCGCCCAGCTCGATCTACGGCGTGCTGGCCGGCGACGGCTTCCGGGTGATCGCCCGCGCCATCGAGGCGACCAAGTCGACCGACAAGGACAAGCTCCGCGCCTACCTGGTCGACGGCCTCAAGGACTTCCCCGGCTACACCGGCAAGATCGCCTTCAACGCCAAGGGCGACCGGGTGGGCGAGCTCTACCGCGTCTACAAGGTGGACGCGGAGGGCCGCTTCGTCCTCCAGCCCTAGGCGCCTGCCCTCGCGCACCTGGCGGCGAGGGGCCCGGCTCGCGGGCCCCTCCCGCCCGCCCTCCCCGACCCATGCGGCAATTCCTCGAGCAGCTCGTCAACGGCCTGGCGGTGGGGAGCATCTACGCCCTGATCGCGCTCGGCTACACGATGGTGTACGGGGTCCTGAAGCTCATCAACTTCGCCCACGGCGACCTGTTCACATACGGTGCATACCTGGGGATGACCCTGTTGGCCTCGCTGCTCCTCCAGGACCGCCTCGGCCTCGGGCTCGGGCTGGTGGTGCTGGCGGTGATGGTGATGGGGCTGGTGGCGGTGATCGGCGTCATCCTGGAGCGCGCCGCCTACCGGCCGGTGCGCGACTCGCCCCGGCTCTCGGCGGTGGTCTCGGCCCTGGGCGCCTCCATCTTCCTGCAGAACGCGCTCATGCTGATCTACGGCGCGCGCTACCAGGTCTACCCGGACATCCTCCCCCAGACCGCGCTCTCCGTGTTCGGGCTGCAGATCCCGCTGGTGCGGCTGGCGGTGGTGGTGGCCTCGGTGGCCATGATGGCGCTGCTCTTCGTCTTCGTGCAGAAGACGCGGATCGGGACGGCCATCCGCGCCACCGCCATCGACCCGTCGGCGGCGCAGCTCATGGGCATCGACGTGAACCGGGTCATCCGGCTGGTGTTCGTGATCGGGCCGGCGCTGGGCGGGGCGGCCGGGCTGCTGGTGGGGCTGACCTACGGCCAGATCGGCTTCACCATGGGCTGGACCTACGGCATGAAGGCCTTCACCGCCGCCATCCTGGGCGGGATCGGGAACATCCCGGGGGCCATGCTGGGGGGGCTGATCCTGGGCGTGGTCGAGGCCATGGGCGCGGCCTACCTCTCGGTGGCCTGGAAGGACGCCATCGCCTTCCTGGTGCTGATCCTGATCCTGATCGTCCGTCCCTCGGGCCTGCTGGGCGAGCGCGTGGCGGACAAGGTATGAGCCGGCGGCTGGGCATCGGCTACGCGCTGGCCGCCGCGGCCCTGGCCGCGGTCCCGCTGCTGGCGGGCCCGTACTGGGTCGACGTGCTGAACAACATCGGCCTGTACGCGCTGCTGGCCCTGAGCCTCAACGTCATCCTGGGCGACGCCGGCCTCTTCAACATGGGGCACGCCGCCTTCTACGCGGTGGGGGCGTACACGGCCGCCATCCTCAACACGCGCCTGGGCCTGCCGGTGCTCTGGACGCTGCCGGTGTGCGGCCTGGTGGCGGCGGCGTTCGCGGCGCTGGTGGCCCGCCCGGTGGTCCACCTGCGCGGCGACTACCTGCTCATCGTCACCATCGGCATGGGCGAGATCGTCCGCATCGCCCTGGTCAACGACGTCCTCGGGCTGACCGGCGGCGCCAATGGCATCTTCGGGATCGCGCGGCCGTCGCTCTTCGGCCACCGCATCCGCAAGCCGGAGGAGTTCTTCTATCTCATCTGGGGCTTCGTGGCCCTGACCGCCTTCCTCTTCCACCGGCTGGCCCGGTCCCGCTTCGGCCGGGCGCTGACCTACCTGCGCGAGGACGAGATCGCCGCCGAGGGGAGCGGGGTGCCGACGGCCCGCTACCGCCTGATGGCCTTCGCGCTGGGGGCCGCCTGGGCGGGGATGACCGGCACGCTGTACGCGGCCAAGATGACCATCATCTCGCCCGAGTCGTTCGGCTTCTGGGAATCGGTGATCGTGTTCCTGATCGTCATCCTGGGAGGATCGGGATCGATCCCCGGGGTGATCGCCGGGGCGGCGCTGGTGGTGGGCCTGCCCGAGATCTTCCGCGGCTTCGCCACCGCCCGGATGCTGGTCTTCGGCGCCGTCATGATGGTCATGATGGTGTTCCGCCCCCAGGGGCTCTTCCCGGTGCGGCTGCTGCGCTTCCGGACGGCGGACCTGCCCGAGGCGCGGCCGGCGGCGGCCGCGCCCGAGCGGGAGGCGGCGCCGTGACCGCGCTCCTCGAGATCTCGGGGGTGTCGAAGCGCTTCGGCGGGCTCCGGGCCGTGGACCGCGTCTCCTTCGACGTGCCCGCCGGCTCGGTCATCGGGCTCATCGGCCCCAACGGCGCCGGCAAGACCACCACCTTCAACCTGATCACCGGCAACCACCGGCTGGACGAGGGCTCGATCCGTTTCGAGGGCCGCTCCCTCGACGGCCTGCGCCCGCACCGGATCGTGTCGCTGGGGATCGCCCGGACCTTCCAGAACATCCGCCTCTTCCAGCAGCTCTCGACGGTGGAGAACGTGCTCTCCGGACGGCACTGCCGGACGCGGGCTGGCCTGCTGGCGGCCATGCTGCGGCCGCCCGGGCAGGTGCGCGAGGAGCGCGAGGCGCTGGCGCGGGTGGCAGACGAGCTGGCCTTCGTCGGGCTGCGCGGGCGGGCGCTGGAGCTGGCCCGCAACCTCTCCCACGGCGACCAGCGGCGGCTGGAGATCGCCCGGGCCCTGGCCACCGATCCCAGGCTGCTGGTGCTGGACGAGCCGGCCGGCGGCATGAACGAGCAGGAGACGGACGAGCTGGTCGGGCTCATCGGCCGCATTCGCCGGCGGGGCATCACCGTGCTCCTCATCGAGCACGACATGAGCCTGGTGATGCGCGCCTGCGAGCGCATCGTGGTGCTGGAGTATGGGGTCAAGATCGCCGAGGGGACCCCGGCCGAGGTCCAGCGCGACGCGAAGGTGATCGAGGCCTACCTGGGCACGGAGGAGGCCTGATCATGGGCGCGCCCTTGCTGGAGGTCCGGGACCTCAGGGTGTGCTACGGGACCGTGGAGGCGCTGCACGGGATCGACCTCGCCGTGAACGAAGGCGAGATCGTGACCATCCTGGGCGCCAACGGCGCCGGCAAGTCCACGGCGCTCCGCACCATCAGCGGTCTCTTGCGCCCGTCCCGGGGCGAGATCCACTACCAGGGGCGGGCGGCCCACACCATCCCCGCCCACGAGCTGGTGCACCAGGGCATCGCGCACGCGCCAGAGGGGCGGCGGCTGTTCGGGACGCTGACCGTGGGCGAGAACCTGAGGCTGGGCGCGTTCACGCGCTCCGACGCGCGCGCCGTCGCGGAGACCGAGCGCTGGGTGCTGGAGCTGTTCCCGGCCCTCCGGGACCGGCGCCAGCAGCTGGCCGGGACGCTCTCGGGCGGGGAGCAGCAGATGCTGGCCATCGCGCGCGCCCTGATGGCCCATCCGCGGCTCCTGCTCCTGGACGAGCCCTCGCTGGGCCTGGCCCCGCTGGTGGTGAAGACCATCTTCCGGACCATCCGCGAGATCAACCAGGCGCGCGGGGTGACCATCGTGCTGGTGGAGCAGAACGCGCGCGCCGCCCTACGGCTGGCCCATCGCGGCTACGTGATGGAGGTCGGCCGCATCGTCCTGGAGGACTCCGCCGCCGCCCTGGCGGCGAACCCGCGAGTGCAACGCGCCTACCTGGGGGGCCGGACGGGATGATGGGGTGAGCCGGAGGGCCCACTCCCCCCGCCGGGCCGGCACGCAGGATCCCATTGCTCGCGCAAGCGATGGATGGCGTGACCGGGTGTCACGATGCGTGCCAGGACTGTACGTGATCCCGTCGGCGCATCGCCGCGCAGGACCATCTCCACCATGGCGGCCGGGTTGCTCCCGCTGCTGTGGGCGGGGGGCGCCGGGGCCGAGATCATGAAGCGCGTGGCCGCGCCCATGGTCGGAGGCCTCGTGACCAGCGCGTTCCTCACCCTGGAGGTGATCCCGGTGCTGTACACGATCTGGCGGACGCGCCAGCTCGCCGCCGCCCGCCGCAAGGGCGTCCCGCTGGATGCGATCGCCGGGACGGCTCCGGCCTGGGCCGGGGGCAGTCAGCCCACGCCGGAGGGGCAGCCGGGTCGCCGCCTTGCCTGAGGCAGCGGTCCGCATCCCCGGAGCGGCGGGAAACCCGACGGCTGGGCGTCCCCGCGACGCCCAGCCGTCGGTTGCTGCACCTTACAGGCGGCCGATCCGCGTGTGCGAGCAGGCCTGGGAGAGGGTGAACGCCACCAGGGCAGCGCCGACCGCGGCCCGACAGCGGACCCGCCCAGGCATCGAGTGCATGGCGCGATACGGAAGCACTCCTCTGGCGCCAATGCAATACCCGCGGAACCATGCAATCCATCGCGCGGAGTGAAGCCGCCGGAATCCTGGCGCGAACGGCGCGTTCACGAACGTGACGAACGAAGACCGATCAAAGCCGTCCGCGGCGCGGCGCGTGCGCGCGGCGCAAATACGCATCTGAATCGTTTCGGGGCGGGCCGAGCCCGCGGGATCCGCCCGGGCGCCCGGGTTCGCAAGGTCGGCGCCTCGAGCACGCCGCCCGCGGCCAGGCGCTCCCCGGCGCGCGTGGGGGGCGCAAACGTTTGCGGAGCACGGGCGGATCCGGCGTACGCAAACGTTTGCCGCGGATAGCCGCGGCGCGTCGGCCGGGGAGGGCCGGCCGGTCAGCCCGCGGGCGCGCCGAAAAGCGCCGTGACTGAGGGGGCCTGGGCCGCGGAGAGGGGGATCGACGCCGAACCGATTGCCAGCCCCTCGCATATGGTGCAAATCCTCCGCTACACTCACGGCGACCGCGAGGAAAAGGAGTCTGTGGAGCGCCGCCGCCCTGGAGGAGGTCGGCGCGGTGTGGGCTCCCGGCCCCGCGTGCCCGGGGAGCGGCTCCCGGGATGCGCCGGGGCGCCGGAAAGCGCCCGAGAGTCGATGACGGCTTGACCAACGGAGGAGTCACATGAAGCGTCGATGGGCGAGCGCAGCACGGTTCGTTTCGCTGGCGGCCGGCCTCCTGCTGGCCGCGCAGGTCCCCGGGACGGCGCTGGCCGCAGGGGAAGGCTTCTGGTCCACGTCGGGAACGAAGATCGTCGACGCGAACGGGGCCGTGGTCCGCATCACCGGCGTCAACTGGTTCGGGTTCGAGACCACCAACCAGATGCCCCACGGGATCTGGGCACAGCCCTGGAAGGCGATCCTCGACCAGGTCAAGGCGATGGGCCTGACGGTGATCCGGCTCCCCTACTCCGACGACATCATGACCAACTCGACGATCCAGGGGTACAACGACTGGCTCAACCCGGACCTGAAGGGCGTCACCACCCTCGGGTTGATGGACAAGATCGTCGACTACTGCGGGCAGATCGGCCTGCGCATTATCCTCGACCGGCACCGCCCCGACTCGAGCGGCCAGTCCAAGCTCTGGTACACCGGCACCGTCTCCGAGGCCAAGTGGATCGCCGACATGAAGGCGCTGGCGGCGCGCTACAAGGGCAACGCCACCGTGGTGGGCTTCGACCTCCACAACGAGCCGCACGCCGACGGGACCGAGCCCAACGGCACCGGCGCCTGCTGGGGCTGTGGCGACACCAACCGCGACTGGCGGCTGGCCGCGGAGCGCGGTGGCAACGCGGTGCTCCAGTCCAACCCCGACCTGCTCATCATCGTCGAGGGCGTGAGCTGCCCCTCGGGCGCGACCCCCAACTACTGGGACAACATCCCCGACCCGCAGTGCGGCTGGTGGGGCGGAAACCTGAGCATGGCGGGACAGTTCCCGGTCCGGCTGAGCAACCCCAGGAAGCTCGTGTACTCGGCGCACGACTACGGCATGTCGGTCTCCCCCACCCAGCCCTGGTTCCTGGCCGCGACCTTCCCGGCCACGCTCCAGCCGTTCTGGGACCAGCAGTGGGGATACCTGGTCAAGCAGGGGCTGGCCCCGGTCCTGATCGGCGAGTTCGGGTCGACGCTGGCGGATGCCAAGGACAGGGTGTGGCTGCCGGCGCTCCTCGGCTACGCCGCCCAGAACGGGATGAGCTGGACCTTCTGGTCCCTCAACCCGAACTCGGGCGATACCCAGGGTCTGCTCCAGAACGACTGGATCAGCATCGACCACGTTCGCTACGACGTCATCAAGCCCTTCCTGGTGCCGCTCAGCGGCGGGCCCGTTCCTCCCACCACCTACGGGCTGGCGGTGACCAGGAACGGCAACGGCGGCGGCACGATCTCGTCCACGCCCACCGGCATCAACTGCGGCAGCATCTGCACGGCCAGCTACAACAGCGGCACCAGCGTGACGCTGACCGCCACCCCGGCCACCGGGTCGACCTTCGTCAGCTGGGGCGGCGACTGCACCGGCACCGGCCCCTGCGTCCTGGGCATGACCGCGGCCCGGTCCGTCACCGCCACGTTCAACATCCCCGGTGGGACGAGCTACACGCTGACCGTGAACAAGTCCGGCACCGGCGGCGGCACGGTCGCCTCCTCGCCGTCCGGCATCAACTGCGGGCCGACCTGCAGCGCGCCCTTCTCCAGCGGCACGAGCGTCACCCTGACCCCCACCGCCGACGCCAACTCCACCTTCACGGGCTGGAGCGGCGCCTGCACCGGGAGCGGCTCGTGCGTCGTCGGGATGACCGCGGCCCAGGCCGTGACCGCCACCTTCACGGCCAACCCGGGCAACGGCACCCCGTGCTCGAACCCGATCACGTTCACCAACCAGTCCGGCAACTTCAACACCACCGGCGCGGTGTGCCTGCGCACCAGCGCCGCGGTGAACGGCTGGGGCTGCTCGAACTTCGCCGGCCGGACGGTGAGCGTCAACGGCGGGACCGCCGCCAGCACGTGCGGCGCCGGCCCGTTCCCGCTGCCCAAGGCCGCCGACGGCTACACCTACTTCTCGGTGACGGCCGGCACGTACTCCTGGGCCAGCCTCTACACCTGGCAGTAGGCGGCAGGGCGTTTCGGCAGCAGGCGGTACGGGCGGCCCCGGTCCAGCGATGCTGGGCCGGGGCCGTCGCTTCCGGAGCCTGCGCGAGGGCGCCCCCGCCGCCCCTCCCGGCGGCGCGGGGCGCCTCACCGGGGCCGCCAGCCGCTGGTCGCGAGGAGGCGGATGTCGGTCTCCAGCAGCAGTCGATCTCCGCGCGCCTCGGCCAGGGCCGAGGCATGGGCGATCCGCTGCACGCCGCGCCGGTACTCCTCGTCGGTCAGGACCGCGAGCTGCGAGGCGAAGGCTCGATTGAGGAAGCCGTGCGCCTGGGCCTCGGAGGCGGGCACCTGCAGCCGCAGGTGCTCGGCCTGCCAGGACTCCACCCTCTCCAGCCCCGCCGCGGCCAGCTCGCCCCGGAGCAGCGCGGCCGGGGGGTGCCGTTCCCGGTCCAGCTCCCTGGTCCCCGGGAAGTGATTGTAGATCCACCAACGGGCCGTCCCGGCGGCGGGGTCGAGCCCCACCACCAGCAGGCCGCCCCCGGGCCGCAGCACGCGTGCCGCCTCCGCCAGAAATCTGGATCTGGCGTCGAAGTGGTGGATGGCGTTGATGCAGAACACCCGCGCGAAGGCGGCGTCCCGGTAGGGCAGCTCCTCGGCGCGTCCCCGGACCAGCAGCGCCATGGGAGCCTTGCGGCGTGCGCCCGCCAGCATCTGCGCGGAGGGATCGAGGCCGGAGACCGGGCCGCCCAGGCGCGCCAGCCAGTGGCCGGTGCCGGCGCCCACCTCCAGGGCCGGCGCGGCGTCGCCGACGAACACGCGCAGCGCCTGCTCGACGCCCGCGAGCCCGGTGGTCCGGTAGCGAAGGTCGTAGCGCGGAGCGACCGAGTCGTAATCCGTCCGGCGCACCGAGGCGGATCGTACCACGGACCCGGGGCCCGGGAGCAGGATCGAGGAGCCGGGCTGGGCGCACGGCGGACGTAACGTCCGGTGCGGCCGCCGCGCCCTGTCGTGGCGCACGACGTCGGAGAGGCTGACGATCCCGACGAGCACGCCGTCATCGTTGCAGCACACGATGCGCGACCCCCTTCTTCGACTCGTCGCAGGCGGGCAGGAACCCGATGTTCTCCTCCCGCATCCGCTGCGCCGCCTCCTCGACGGTGTCCCTCGGGGAGATGCACTCCAGGTCTGCGCTCCGGGGCGAGGGGCCCGGCGGGCGCGCGCCTCAGCGCGCGCTGCGCTCGACCGCGATCACCCCGGCCAGGATCAGCGCCCCGCCCACGGCGATGCTGGCCGTCCAGGGTTCGTGGAGCGCCAGCACGCCGGTCAGCACCGAGACCAGCGGGATGACATTGAGCAGGTTGTTGGCGACGCTCACTCCCAGCGCCGGCAGGGCCAGGTTCCAGAGGAAGTACGCGGCCGCCGAGCAGAGCAGGCCGAGGTAGGCGAGGGAGGCCCAGGCTGCGAGGGACGGGGCGCGCAGCGGGACGAAGAAGGTCTCCACCAGCGCCAGCGGGAGCAGGAACGCCGCCCCGGCGGCCATGGTGGCGGCGGTGACGAGCAGCGCCGGGGTGCGGGACATGAGGTCCCTGACCAGGAACGTGTACGCCACCCAGGCGATCATCGCGCCCAGCACCAGCAGGTCTCCGAGCAGGCTGCGCGGGGTGGAGCCATCGGGCCGCACCATCACCACCACCCCAGCCGCCGCGATGACCATCCCTGCGATGGTCAGCGGCCGCGGCATGCGGCGGCGGCCGACCGCTTCCACGGCCGCGCTCCCCAGGGGCACGGTCGCGACGATGAGCGACGCGTGCGACGCGGTCGTGAACACCAGGCCGGTGTTCTCCAGCGCGAAGTAGAGGGTCACGCCCAGGAGGCCCAGGAGCAGGACCGCCGGGACGTCGGCGCGCGCCAGCGCCAGCCCGCGGCGGCGGGCCGCCGGCCAGAGCAGCGCGGCGGCCAGCGCGAAGCGCCCGGTGGCCAGGGCCAGCGGAGCGATCTCGCGAACCGCCACGCGGCTGACCGGGAACGACACACCCCACAGGATCACCACCACCCCCGCGGCCAGCAGCGCACGCCCCGTGCTCAGGCTGGCGGCGGGCGCCGGCGCGGCAACGGGGGAGGGTGCCGGGGCGGCGCCGGTGCTGGGCATGGAGGCGCAACCATCGCCGGCCGGCGGCTCCGGTGCAAGCGCGGCCAGGTCGAGACCGGTGGCACGCGCAGCACGCCCCGGCGCGCGTGGCCGGGTGGCGCCGCACCCCGGGAGCCGTTGGACACCATACGATCTGCCTTCCTGGCGGAGCGCGAAAGCGGCCGAGCGGGCAGGGCCTCTGGTGGGGCACCCGCCCCCAGGGGGACCCCGCCAAGCTGCCCGGTCGGCTGTAGATCGGACCGGCGATGCCCTACCATGGACGAGGTACGGGCGCCCGCGCCCAAGGAGGGGAAGCGAGCCGATGATCCCCATACTCTCGGGAAAAGGGGACGACGTCCTCGAGCAGATCGCGGCGGCGCACGCGCTGCTGGCCTTCGACTACGACGGCACCCTGGCCCCGTACACCGACGAGCGCGGCGCGGCCAGCATGCGGCCCGAGACCCGGACGCTGCTGCGCACGGCGGCGCTCCTGTACCCGTGCGCGGTGATCTCGGGTCGAGCGCGCGTCGACGTGGCCGCGCGCGTGGAGGGGATCCCGCTCATCGGCGTCATCGGCAACCACGGGGCCGAGGCGGGCTTCGGCCCCCTCGACGGATCGCTGCACGCCCGGGTGGCCGAGTGGCAGAAGATGCTCGAGCCCGTCCTGGCGGACGCGGATGGTGTGGAGATCGAGAACAAGGGATTCAGCATCGCCCTGCACCACCGCCGGGCCCGGTCGTGGAGCGAGGCCCGCCGCCGGATCCGCGAGGCCATCGCGCCCCTGGAGAAGGCCATCGTCTTCGAGGGGCACGCCGTGGTGAACGTGCTGCCGGAGGGGGCGCCCACCAAGGCCAACGCCATCCGGCAGCTGTGCGAGCGGTTCTCGCTCAACGTGGTGGTCTACGTCGGGGACGATCGCTCCGACGAGGAAGCCTTCCAGTGCGAGGCCGTCACCGTCTCGATCCGGATCGGGATCGACTCCGGCTCGCGCGCCCGCTTCGCGCTCCCCGAGCAGGCGGACGTCGACGAGCTGCTGCGCGCCTTCATCGTGGCCCGCGCGCAGCTCGACGGGCGGGGCGCGGATTGCGACGGGATCGTGAGGGCGCTGGGCGGCGACGCCGGCGGGAGGGCGTGATCCTCGGTCGCCGCCCGGTCCCCGGGGGCGCCCGGCAGCGTTGGCGTCCTCAGCGGGCGGTGGTGGTCGGCGACGGTCGGAGCTCCCGCACCAGGCGATCGGCGCGATAGACCTTCTCCAACGCCTCCAGGATGGCCCGGCTGTCGATCGCGACGGCCCGGTTCACGGCGGGGTCGAATCCGTAGTCGCCCCCCAGGGACTGGATGTTGCCGTCGAAGGCCAGGCCCACGATCTCACCCTTGCGGTCGATGACCGGCGAACCGGAGTTCCCGCCCACGATGTCGTTCGTGGTGCAGAAGTTGAACGGGGTGCTGGCGTCGAGGCGGGAGCGGGCGCGGATCCAGGAGTCGGGCAGCCGGAAGGGATCTCGCCCGGTGGCCCGGGCGAAGGCGCCGCCGATGGTCGTGAACGGTTCCACCCGGTGACCGTTCTCGGTGTACCCCTCCACCGACCCGTACGACAGCCGCGGGGTGAAGGTCGCGTCGGGATAGGTGCCGGTGCCGTAGATCCGGAACCGCGCCCGGGCGATCAGCTCGTCGTTCTTCTTGAGCACCGACGCGATGTCGTCCTCGAAGTGCTTGCGCACGGCGCGCGCCTCGGGATCGACCAGCCGGGCGAAGCGGATCATGGGATCGGTCGAGGCGTCGACGGCGGTCCTGCCGCGCTCCCACAGGGTGCGGCGCAGGGACCGGCCGGCCCCGTCGGTCGTGAGCCGGGTCCCGGTCACGAGCGCGGTGGCCAGCTCGCGGGGCGACTTCCTGCCCAGCACCTTCCGGACGAAGGGGTCGTCGGGGCCCAGCGTCGCGCGCAGCTTGGTGAGCGAGAAGGTGAGCCGCAAGATCTCCAGCTCCCGGTACACCGGCGCGCTGGAGAGGAGGTGCGCCTTCATCTGCGGGAGCCGCGCGTCGGAGTACTCCTCCAGCCGGACCCCGTTGTCCTTGGTTCGCTCCTCGGCGGCGCGGACCAGCTCCAGCGCCGCCCGGAAGAGGTCCGAGTCGAAGCCCCTCGCGAACCCCACGTACCACAGCGAGTTGCGAATCTCCCGCTGCTGGGCCAGCGCGCGGGCGATGGCGTCCCAGGCGCCGCCGCACTCCTTCTCCAGCTCGGCGTCGGCCTTGACCCGGGCGCGCAGCTCCTGCTCGGCGGCCACCTTGGTGGCGAAGAAGGACCGGTCCACCAGCGCCTCGAACATGCCGCGGCGGGCCTTGAGCGAGTTCTCGACGCCGGCGAGCAGGTTGTTGGAGATGCGCTTCTGCTCGGGCCCGCGCCGCGCGAACTCGGTGAGCACCCCGCGCAGCTCGGCCAGCAGCAGCAGCCGGTCGGGGAGGGCCACGTCGCGCTCGTACTCGAGCTGGGCCACCGTCCAGTCGCGCTCGGTGGAGCCCGGGTTTCCGGAGATGAAGGTGAGCTCTCCCTCGCGGGGGCCGGCCGACGACCACCGGAAGTAGCTGTCGGTCCGGGCCGGCTGGCCGCCCTGGTACACGCGGACGAAGGACACGTCCAGGTCGTAGCGCGGGAACATGAAGTTGTCGGGATCGCCGCCGAAGTAGGCGATGGCCGCCTCGGGGGCGAACACCAGCCGGACGTCCTGGTAGCGGCGGTAGCGGTACAGCCCGTACCTGCCGCCCTGGTACAGGCTGACGACCTCGCAGCGCACCTCGTCCTGGCCGCCGGCGCACCGGTTCTCGAGGTCGGCGACGACCCTCTTCTGGGCGTTCTCCCACGCGGGGCCGGACAGACCGGCGGTGGCGCGGGTCACGGGCTCGGTCACGTCGGAGAGGTCGGTGAGCTGATCGATCTCGAGGGCGGGGCAGCGGACCTCGTCGGCCTGGGTCCTGGCCCAGAACCCGGTCACCTCGTAGTTCCGGGCCCGGGTGGAGAGCTGACCGATGCACTCCTCGGCGCAGTGGTGGTTGAACATCACCAGTCCGGTCGGCGAGACGAAGCTCGCCGAGCACCCCTCGGCCATGCGGGCGGACGAGAGACGGACCCGATCCAGCCATTCCCGCGAGGGGGCGAATCCGTACTTGTCCGCCACCTTCTGGGAAGGGAACTGGTCGAAGGTCCACATCCCTTCGTCGGCGCGGGCGGCGGTGGCGACGAGCAACGAGGCGAGGAGCAGGCGATGGGGGGTCATGTGAGGGTGGCTGCATGGTAGCCGGAAACGCTCTCCCGGCACCGCGGAATCGAGGCTCGAGCTTCCGCTCCGGTCGCTCCGGGTCGAGCCGGCCGGGCCCGGATTGCCGACGCGGCTGGGTGGCGCCATCGCCTCGCTCTCGCTCTCGGTGCGCCTGCAGGCGCCCGGCGCCGAGGTGCTCCTCGATGCCTGGGTGGCCGGGACGCCGCGCCGGGCGCTGGTGGCGCTGTGCGGCGCCCCGCCCCCGCTCGCGGCTCACCGCTGGAGCTCGGGCGGCGCGCGGTAGTTGCCCATCTCGCCCCGGACGCCCCAGCGCGCCATCGCGGCCGGCGGGTCGAAACCGATGCTGCGGTAGTACTCCCGCACCCGCGCGCCGGCGGCCTCCATGACCTGCTGGTCCTTCCAGATCGCGATGGTGGTCACGTCGAATGCCGTCGGGCCCCCCGTCTTGGAGAGGGCCACGTGGCCCTGGAACCCGGGCAGGGTGTGGAGGAAGGCGAGGTTGCGGCGCATGGCCGCCTCGAACTCGGCGCGCGCCGCCTCGGGCACCTGGAAGGTGTCGATGCGGAAGGCGAGCTGCGGGTCGCGCTCGAGGTCGATGGTGATGCTGGACACGGTCGGTCTCCTTGGGAGAGGTGCGGGAGCGGGGATGCCCGGCTCGCCACCGGCTGAATTGGCCCGCGTGCCCCGGCGCCGCTTGGACGAATTCATGGGCGGCCGTTACAACCCCCCGGTGAGCCGGTTCGTGACCAGGACCTACGCGCCGGGGGAGCGGGCGGCGCCGCTGGTGCGGGCCTTCGTGGTGGTCGAGGCCGATGGGGAGGCCACGAGCACGCTCCTCCCCGATCCCGGGTTCATGGTCGCCTTCCGGTACCGCGGCGCGTCCTGGCTCATCGAGCGCGGGGCCGAGCGGCGCACCCCGGATGCCGCCGTGACGGGGTTGCGCGGGACCGCACGCAGGATGCGCACCGCCGCGGGCAGCGGGGTGGTGGTGGCCAGGCTGCGCTCGGGGGCGGCCGCGCAGCTCTTCGACGGGGCCCTCGACGCGCTCTTCGGCGTGACCGTGCCGCTGGCCGAGCTCGCGCCCGCGCCGGAGGTGTCGCGCACCCTGGCGCGGATCGCATCCGCTCGCGACGACGCAGCGCGGCTGGCCGCCCTCGAGGAGTTCCTGCTGGAGCGCCGGAAGCCGGGCCCGCCCGACCCGGTGGTGGCCGCCGCGCTGCAGGCCATCGAGGAGGCGCCCGGCGAGGTGCGCGTGGCCGAGCTGGCCCGCGCGCTCGGCCTGGGCCAGGATGCGCTGGAGAAGCGCTTCCGCCGGGCGGTGGGGGCGCCGCCCAAGCGGTTCGCCTCCATCCTGCGCCTGCGCCGCACGGCCGAGGGGTACCGCCCGGGCGCGAGCCTGGGGGCGCTGGCGGTCGAGGCGGGCTACTACGACCAGTCGCACTTCAACCGCGAGCTGCGGGCGGTGGCCGACGCGGCGCCCGGCGAGCTGCTCGGACCCGACCCGATTCTGCTGACGCCCGGCGGCGTCGGGGGGTGCGCAACTGCACGTTGCCGCGGTGACCGCCGCCCGACATCTTCTCTCGCCGAAGGCCCGCCGCGGTCCGGCGCGGCCCCGGAGGGAACATGGCGGAACCCGTTCGCTTCACGCTGGTCGGGGGACCCACGCTCCTCATCGAGGTGGAGGGCTTCCGGCTGCTCACCGATCCCACCTTCGACGACCCGGGCGTGTACGACCTGGGCGCCGTGCGGCTGGAGAAGCGCACCGGGCCGGCAATGGCCCCGGAGGCGCTCGGCCCGGTCGACGCGGTGCTGCTCAGCCACGATCAGCACGCCGACAACCTGGACCGCTCAGGCCGCGCCTTCCTCGCCGGCGTCGGCAGCGTGTACACCACGCCGGAGGGGGCGCGCCGGCTCGGCCGGGGGACGGGGCTGGGGACCTGGGAACAGGCGCTCCTGCAGGGCGGGGACGGTCGCTCGCTGGTGGTCACCGCCACGCCGGCGCGGCACGGGCCGGCGGGCATCGAGCCCATCTCCGGGCCCGTCACCGGGTTCGTGGTGAGCACGCCCGATCGGCGCGACCTGGTGTACGTGACCGGGGACACGGTCTGGTGGGAAGGAACCGCCGAGGTCGCCCGCCGGTTCCACCCGGCCGTGGTGGTGATGTTCACCGGCCGGGCGCAGACGCGCGGACCGTTCCACCTCACCATGGACGGCAACGACGCGCTGGAGGTGGCGCAGGCCTTCCCCGGGGCGCGGCTCATCGGGATCCACAACGAGGGCTGGGCCCATTTCACCGAGAGCGCAGCGGACCTGGAGCGCGCCTTCGCGATCCTCGGGCAGGGGGAGCGGCTCCTGGTCGTCGAGCGGGGGCGGACGGTGGAGCTGCCGTCGTTGCGGGGGAACGGGAGCCTGGAGAAAGCGGACCTGGGCTCCGCGCACGGGGCTGCCTGAGCGCCCCGGTGCGGGCCTACGGCCTGCGACCCACCGGCAGCACCGCCAGGATCTCCTCGCCGTCCGGGAGGTCCAGGGCCCGCCGCGCGTCCCCGGGGCGGAAGCCCCCGACGTACGTGCTCCCCAGCCCGAGCGCCTCGGCCTGCAGGAAGAATCCCTGCGCGGCGAGGCCGGCCTCCACGGCCATGAACAGGGCGCCCCGCTCTCCCATGCTGCCCATCCTGGCGAGGGTGCCGGTGATCACGAACACGGCCGGCGCGCGCGCCACCCAGGACTGCCCCACCGCGCGCCGCTCGAAGTCCGCCCGGCGGTCGCCGGCCGCGAGCCGCTCCAACGCGTGCCCGGCCGGAAGGTAGCGGTAGAGGCCGGGCAGCAGGTCGGCGACGGACCCCGCCAGCAGGTAGACCTGCAGCGGATAGGTCGCCATCGCCGACGGCGCGGTGCGGTGGCCCTTGTCGTCGGTGATGCCCTGGGCCGCCCAGCAGAGCTGGCCGACGTCCTCCAGCGAGAGCGGCGTCGCAACCGGAGCGCGCAGGGACCGGCGCTGGTGGAGGGCCGCCTCCACCGACATGGACCCCTGCGTGCGGGGCGCGGGCAGCGGCACGCGTTCGGCGGGGCCGGCGGGAAAGGCCGCCGGAGCGACCGCGAGGGCGAGGCACAGGAAGACGGGGTGCAGGCTCATGGAGCACCTCCCGGCCTGGAGCGGACCGGGGAGATCACATCCCCATCGCGGGCGGGGGTCGATGCGGTGTGGAACCGCAGACCGACGGGTGCACCCGCGCCTCAGCCCGCCGCGCGCTCCTCGCCGCTCGCTCCGGCGTCGGCGCCCGCTTCCAGGAGGGCGCGGCGGAGCTCCGTCGAGACGCGCTCGGCCTCCTGCGTTGCGCCCCTGAGCTCCGCGTCATCCGGGCGGGAGGAGGCGATCCGCGCCAGGCGCGCCTGGGCCGCCGCCAGCTCTCCCGACAGCTCGCGCAGCCGGTCCAGCCTCGAGGCGGAGAGGTGCAGGCTCGGCGCCGGCTCGGGCGGCGTGGCGCCGTCGCGCCGCTGCCGCTCCTCGCGCACCACCATCTGCTCGATCACGGCCGCCTGGACCGCCTCGGCGGTCACCAGCCCCTGCGCCGCCAGCAGCTCGCCCAGGCGCTGGCGCCCGGCCAGGGTGCGGTCGACGGCGTCCGGGCTGACCTCGCCGCGGTCGACCAGGATCTGCCCCAGCCGCGTCTCGGGCTCCTCGCCTGCGTTCTCGTCGTCCACCACCTCCACCTTCAGCTCGCACCTGCCGTCCACGAACACGAAGGTGTCCAGGACCGCGTTCAGGCCGCGATCGGTGGTGAGGATCACGTCCCATCCCAGGTGGCAATCTTCGGGCGCCAGCTCCTCGAGGCGGGGAAGGGCGTGGCTGCGGGCCACCGCCTCGGAACGCCCCAGGGCGCGGAGCTCCGCCAGCAGCGGCAGCATGTCGGTGCCGTTGCGGAAGAGATCGCGGTGCGGGCGGAGGCGCAGCCGGAACGTCTTGCGCCCTTCCGGCGCCGCCCTGGGCGGCGGCAGCGGAGGGCCGGCCGGGAGCACCGACTCCTCGGTGGGAAGGTGGTGGCGAAGGGCGGCGACGAGGCGGGCGCGCCCGCCGTGCTCCGGGCCGATGGTGCCGTCGAGCAGGGCGCGGAGGTGATCCTCGGCCTGCCGCGTCAGCGCGATCAGCT
The DNA here is from genome assembly GCA_963736345.1 of uncultured Pseudomonadota bacterium. Taxonomy (GTDB): domain Bacteria; phylum Myxococcota; class Myxococcia; order Myxococcales; family Anaeromyxobacteraceae; genus Anaeromyxobacter. The sequence goes on from CAVTOU010000026.1 coordinate 17,604, forward strand.
CGGGCGTCATCCGCACCCAGCCCTGGCGGACGACCTCGAAGACCACCGCCACCTCGTGCGCCAGGGCGGCGAGCTCGTCGAGGCAGAACATGGCCGCCGAGCCCTGGATGGTCTGCAGCGCCCGGAGGGCGCGGTCCACCTGGTCCGCATCGGTCGGGGTTCGCTCCAGGTCGCGGACGGCGCCCGCCAGGTCGCCGAGCAGCTCGGCGGCCTCCTGGCGGTACGCGGCGATGAGCGGGTCGGGAACGGGGCAGGGCATGGCTAGGCTCCGATCACCCGGCGGACCGCCGTCAGGAGCTGGTCGGGCGTGAACGGCTTGGCGATCCAGCCGGTCGCGCCGGCGGCCCTCCCGTCCTGCTTTCTCGGCGCCTGCGACGGGGTCGTGATCATCACCACCGGCGTGAACCGGTGGGCGGCGTGCTCCCGGATGGCGCGGATCAGCCCCAGGCCGTCGAGGTTGGGCATGTCCAGGCCGGTGAGGACGAGGTGCACCCGCCGTCCGGCCAGCCTGGCCAGGGCGTCCTCGCCGTCCACCGCCTCCATCACCTCGTAGCCCGCGCTGGAGAGGACGAACGATTCGACCCGGCGCACGCTGGCCGATTCGCCGACGATCAGGATGCGCTTGGTCATGCTTCCTCCCGCTCGCGCAGCCAGGCCTCGCCGGCGGTCATCCCCAGGCCGGCGAGCTCGATGGCGGCGATCAGCGCCGCGCTCCGCCCGCCCTGGAGGAAGGTGAGCGACGTCCCCCGGGCCAGCGCACTGCGGCGCGCGGCGCACAGGACCTGAAGCCCGGCCGCGTCGACCTCGTTGACGGTCCGTCCGTCCAGCTCGAGCGGCTGGCCCGCCTCGAGTGCCGCGAGGAGAAGCGACCGGAGCGCCGTGGCGTGGGGGACGATCAGGTCTTCGGGCAGCGGCACGACCATGGCGCTCGCTCCTCCGGGTCCGGTGGGGGTCCCCTGCGACGGCGCTCGTCGAGCCCGTCGCGGGCGGCCGGCATCCCTTGGTCGACCCCGAGCACCCGTCGTGCCAACCCATGACCCATCCACCCGCCCCGCGAACCTGGCGCGATGGCGGGCGTCCGGCCGCGGCCGCGGCCCTCCCAGGCCACACCCCACCCCCGCCCCTGAACCCAGGGTGGCGTCCAACCCCCCGACGACGATGGCCAGCCGGCGGGTTCCGCCCGGCGGTGGGACCGTGTGTGAAGCGCGCGCCGCCGGTCCGCCCGCGCCGAGCGAGGCGGGCTACTTCTCCGGCTCGTACTTGAACGAGAGCTTCACCTTGGCCCGGTACGCGGCGATGCGGCCGTCCTCGATGTGCAGGTCCAGCTTCTCGACCTCGGCCACCCGCAGGTCGCGCAGGGTCTTGGAGGCCGCGTCGACCGCGATCTGCGCCGCCTTCTCCCAGGAATCGGGGCTCGAGCCGACCACCTCGACGATCTTGTAGACGCTGTTGGGCATGGGCCGCTCCTCGGCCGCGGGCGATGACCGCCGCCGCGGCGCAGCCCGGACGTCACCGGAAACGGAGGGATCCGGCAAGTGCCCCGCTCGGGACACCCGGCGGAGGGGAGCCCGCCCGGCGCCGACCGGGGGGCGAGGAGACGCTCCACCCGGGGCGCGGCGGGTCGAGCGCGGGCCGGGCTCGCCCCCGCCGTTCACCGATTCACGATCAGTTGCAGGTGACGCCGGTCACTTCTCGCCGCCCCACCCGGTGTTGCTCCAGAAGAAGGTCATGCCGCGGAGCTGGACCGGCTGCCCGCTGGCGCTGCAGAGGTGGGTGCCGCAGGCCGCGAGCCGGCCGTAGGCGGCGACCGGGGTGACGGCCAGCGCGGCCGAGGACGTGGCGGCCGCCTCCGGGCCCTGCGGCCCCTCGGCGCCGCAGGCGGCCAGCAGCAGGGCCCAGGGCCAGCGACGTCCATGCCGGAGAATTGCGCCTTCTCATGCGTGAGCCCCTTTCACGTGTTCACGCCGGGTGACGGTCGTGGAAATTGACCGTTCGGGTCGAGCCGATTGCCCGGAGCGCGCCCGGATTGAGAACCCGAAGATGGGGGAGGTCAAGGCCTGGAGAAATCCGCGCGTTCCGTGCGCAAACGTTTGGCCGGTCCGGCCCCCGGTGACGATGTGGGTCCGCAAACGTTTGCGGGAGAGTTGCTGCAGGAAGGATTGCAAACGTCGCCGGGATGATGCAAGCTCCGGCACCTTCTCGATGGCCGGGACCATCTCGGGCGTGGGGCTGCCCGCGTGAGGGAGGAACGTACGATTCGCGGCCGATGAACGAGCCGCTCGGTGGATGGGTTCTTCATCGGACGTCGAAGCGCTGCTCGGAGTTGCCATCTGCGATTCATCCTGTTCGCCCGTGTCCGTTGACGGGGGGAGCAGTAGGCGTCCTGTCATTTGCACATTTCAAGGAGAACACATGCATCGCCAGTCCTCCACGTTGCAGATCCGCCGCTGGCGTACCCCCGGCAGTGTCTTTGCAGCAATCCTGCTCTCCAGCGTCATTGCTTCCCCCGCGTCTGCGCAGACCCGCGTCGCCAACCCATACGTCGGCGTCAAGGGCTACGTGAACCCCGACTGGGCAGCCAAGGCCAACGCCGAGCCGGGCGGAAGCCGCATTTCCAGCCAGCCCACCGGAATCTGGATGGACCGGATCGCCGCGATCGCGGGCGCGAACGGTGCCATGGGCATGCGCGCGCACCTCGACAACGCGCTGGCCACAGGGGCCGGCTACATCCAGTTCGTGGTCTACGACCTGCCTGGCCGCGACTGCGCCGCGCTGGCCTCCAACGGTGAGCTCGGGCCGACCGAGATTGGCCGATACCAGACCGAGTTCATCGATCCCGATCGCCGCCATCGAGACCGACCCGAAGTACGCCAGCCTGCGCATCATCAACATCATCGAGATCGACTCGCTGCCGAACCTGGTGACCAACGCCGACCAGCAGGCAGCTGCCACGGACGCGTGCCGCGTGATGAAGGCGAACGGCAACTACGTCACCGGCATCCAGTACGCCCTGAGCAAGCTGGGCAATACGCCCAACGTCTACAACTACGTCGACGCTGCCCACCACGGCTGGCTGGGCTGGGACACCAACTTCGGCCCGGCCGCCACCCTGTTCGCGAACACGATCAAGGGCGCCACCGGGAGGGGCCAATACCGTGCCGGCTTCATCGCCAATACCGCGAACTACTCGGCGACCACGGAGCCGTACTTCACCATCAACGACAGCGTGAACGGCACGTCGGTGCGGCAGTCGAAGTGGGTCGACTGGAACTTCTACGTCGATGAGACGTCCTTCGGCCTGGCCTTCGTCAGGCAGGTGGGCGCGAACCTGGGGCGGAGCGACCTCGGCATGCTGATCGACACCTCCCGCAACGGCTGGGGCGGCCCGGCACGGCCGACCGGACCTGGCCCGATGACGGACGTGGACACCTACGTGAACGGCTCCCGCATCGACCGGCGCATCCACGCCGGCAACTGGTGCAACCAGAGCGGCGCCGGCCTCGGCGAGCGGCCCAGCGCGGCGCCCGCCGCCGGCATCGACGCCTACGTCTGGATCAAGCCCCCGGGAGAGTCGGACGGCTCCAGCACCGATCCCGACCTCGGGGGCAAGGGCTTCGACCGGATGTGCGACCCGACCTACACCGGGAACGCCCGCAACGGCAACAACATGACCGGCGCGCTGCCCAACTCCCCGATCGCCGGCGCCTGGTTCTCGGCTCAGTTCCAGCAGCTCATGGCCAACGCCTATCCGCCGCTCGGCACCGGGACCTGCACGCTCGCCCCGCCGGCCCCCGCCTCGGCCAGCGCCGCGGCCTCCGGCACCACCATCACCCTCTCCTGGGCGTCGGTGACGCCGCCCGCCAACTGCTCCGTGACGTACAACGTCTACCGGAGCACCACCAGCGGCTTCACGCCCTCGTCGAGCAACCAGATCGGCAGCGCCCTCACCACCACCTCGTCGGTGAGCACCGGCCTGGCGGCCAGCACCACCTACTTCCTCGTGGTGCGGGCCGTGGACGCGGCCGGCAACTCGGCCGACGTCCGCACCAGCGCCACCACCGGGACCGCCAACAACACCTGCACCGCCGTGCCCCCGGCGATCACCACGGTCACGGCCCAGATCGTCTCCTCCAGCCAGATCAACCTGTCCTGGAGCACGGTCGCGCCGCCGGCCAACTGCACCATCACCTACAACGTGTACCGCAGCACCACCAGCGGCTTCACGCCCTCCTCCGCCAACCAGATCGCCAGCGGCCTCACCACCACCAGCCGGAACGACACCGGCCTGGCGGCCTCGACCACGTACTTCTATGCGGTCCAGGCGGTGGACGCGGCCGGCTCCGGCCCGGTGGGCCGCGTCAGCGGCACGACGCTGCCCGGGTCCGGCAACACGCTGACCGTCACCAAGGCAGGGGCGGGGAGCGGAACCGTGACCTCGAGCCCGGCCGGCGTGAGCTGCGGGAGCAACTGCTCCGCCAGCTTCGCCAGCGGGACCTCCGTGACGCTGACGGCCCAGCCGGCCGCCGGCTCCGTCTTCGCGGGCTGGGGCGGCGCCTGCTCGGGCACCGCGGCCTGCACGGTCACCATGAACCAGGCCCGGTCCGTCACCGCCACGTTCAACACCGCTCCCGTCGGCGGCGGCTGCCACGTCGTGTACGCGCTCGTCAACTCGTGGCCGGGCGGCTTCCAGGGTGGCCTCACCATCCAGAACACGGGTGGCAGCGCCTGGACGAGCTGGACGCTCACGTTCACCCTCCCCACCGGGCAGGTCACGCAGCTCTGGAACGGCGTCGCCACCCAGAGCGGCCAGACGGTGACCGTGAACAGCCTCGGGTACAACGGGTCGGTCCCCGCCGGCGGCAGCGCCTCCGGCATCGGCTTCCTGGGGTCCTTCAGCGGGAGCACCCCCCCGACGCCGACCGGCTTCTCGGTCAACGGCGTGACCTGTAACTAGTGGTGCGGCAGTGAGCATCGAGGGGCGGGCACGTGGTCGTGCCCGCCCCGCTTTTCTTCTTCAGACCGCCACCGCCTCCACCTCGAAGCGCACCACGTCGACGTGCGTGCGGCCCCGGGCGTCCGGCGGCCGGCGTTCCAGGTAGCGCGCCACCACCGCGTCGACGAGCTCGGTGCGGAGGGCCTCGGGCACCCGCGCCAGGACCGGCATCCAGGTGGTCCGGATCCAGGCGCGCAGGCCCTCGGGGCCGTCGTGGACCATGTCCCGGGCCAGGAGGACGGCGCGGAGCGCCCGGAACCCGCACCGCGGCAGCAGCCTCCGGTAGGCCTGGGGGCCCTGGAAGCGCCAGGGCGTCGAGAAGGGCAGCAGGTGCGGCGCCCAGCGCGGCTCGCCTGCCACCGACTCGGCCGCGGCCAGGATCCCGGCGCAGTTCCCGCGCCCGCCCATCTGGAAATGGATCCTGCCGCCGGGCTCGAGGTGGCGGCGGCAGCAGCCCAGCACCGCCGCGTGGTCCTTCACCCAGTGCAGGCAGGCGGTGGACACGACCAGGTCGGTGCCCCGCCCGAGCGAGAAGCGCTGCGCATCCCCGAGCGCGTACGCGACGTTCTGGCGGGGGTGGTGCCGCCGGGCGAAGTCGACCATGTCCGGGTCGGCGTCGATGCCGATGATCCGGCCGCGCGGCACGCGTGCCGCCAGCTCGGCGGTGAGCCGGCCGTCGCCGCACCCCAGGTCGATCACCTGCTCGTCGCCGCGCAGGGCCAGCCGCCGGTGCACCTCGCGTCCCCAGCCGGTCTGCGCCGACGCGCTGCGGTGGTAGGCGTCGGCATCCCAGCGAACGGGGCCGCCGGGCTCGGCACTCCCGCCGCTCATGGCGCCACCTCCAGGCCCGGGTCCTCCAACAGCGACACGGCGCGCCGGAGCGTCCGCCCGAGCAGGCCGGCCCAACCCTCCCGGGCCGCGTCCGGCTCGATGGGGAATGTTCCGTTGCCGACCACCGTCCGGAAGGCGTCGTCCAGGCTTGGCGTGACGATCATGCCGGGACGTTGCCGCCGCGTCGGATATCAGTCAAATCAATAGTTCTTATCCGTGATATAAGACAACGTATGGAGCTGGAGCGGCTGCGCATCCTGCAGGTGGTGGCCGAGGAAGGAAGCGTGAGCCGGGCCGCGGTCCGCCTGTTCCGCACCCAGCCGGCCGTCTCCATGCAGCTGGCCACGCTGGAGGCCGAGGCCGGAACGCAGCTGCTGACCCGCACCGGCCGCGGGGTGCGGCCCACGGCCGAGGGGCGCCGCCTGCTGGCCTGTGCGGCCGAGCTGTTTCGCGCCCACGACCGGATGCGGGAAGCCTGGTCCGGCGAGGCCGAGGCGGGGGATCTGCGCGTGGCGGCCAGCGACACCGTCTCCCGCCACCTCCTCCCCGGCGCGCTGCGCGCCCTGGTGCGGCGGCGGCCCGGCGTCCGGGTGCACCTGTTCCAGTCGGCCACCCCCGACTCCCTGAACCTCCTCCGCAGCGGAGAGGTGGAGGTCGCCTTCCTGCTCCTGCCCATCGCCGACGGGCGGCTGGCGCGCGAGGTGGTGCTGCGCTACCGGCACGTGGCCGTCTATCCGCGCGCGAGGCGCGGGAGCGGAGCGGTGGCGGCCGAGGAACTGGCCCAAGGGCCGCTGGTGCTGCTGGCCCGCGGAACCCAGACGCGCCACCTGGTCGACGAGGCCTTCCGGTCGCGCGGGATCGCGCCGGCGCGGGTGCTGGAGGTGGGATCGGTCTCGATCCAGAAGGAGATGGTCCGCTGCGGCCTGGGGGTGGGGATCGCTCCCGCCTACGCGGTGGAGCCGCAGGACCGGCTGCGCACCCGGCCCATCGCCGGCGCCTCCACCCGGGAGATCGCCGTCGCCTGGCGCAACGACCTGCCGCTCACCGGCGCGGCCCAGGCGTTCCTGGAGGAGATCCGCGCACAGGCGCGGCGCCGGGCGGGCCCGTGACTGCGCTACCGTGGCACCGGTGACGATCTCTCCGCCCGCCCTCTGCCCCCGCTGCGGCGCGGCTCGCGTCGCCGGGCCCGAGTGCCCGCGCTGCGGGGTCATCTACGCCAGGGCTCGACCCTTCGTCCCCGCGCGCGCGCCGCCCGCCCCGGAAGCCGCGGAGCCGGCACTCGGCGGGGTGGGCGATGCGCGCGGTCCCATGCCCGGCGCCGCTCCCGCCTCGTGGCGCGGCCAGGTGGAAGATGCGCGGCGCGAGCTGCTGGCCAGGGCCATCGCGCTACCGGCCGCCCTGCTGGTGGCCTGGGCACTGGTCTCGACCGGCGTCGGGCATGCCCTGGTCCGCACCTTCTTCTCGATGTGGGTGCACGAGCTCGGGCACGCCGTGGCCGCCTGGTGGTCGGGATACGGCGCCTTCCCGGGCCCGTGGCGCACGCCGGTGTCGGCGCAGCGGATGCCGCTGGTGGTGATCGCGCTGGCCGCTGCCCTGGCGGCGCTCGCCTGGCGCGGGTGGCGCGCGCGGCGGCCGGCCTGGATCGCGTTGAGCGTGGCGGGGCTGGTCGCGCAGCTCGCCTGCACCCTCCTCCCTGCACCCTCGGCGCGGGCCCTCATCATCTTCGGCGGCGACGCCGGGTGCATGGTGCTGGGGGCGGTTCTGATGGCGACGCTGTGGACGGATCCGGAGGGGCGGCTGGGGAGGGGCTGGTTGCGATGGGGATTCCTGGCCATCGGCGCCTGCGCCCTGGTCGACGCGCTCCATACCTGGATCGGGGCGGCCCGCGATCACGGCCTCATTCCGCTGGGCGAGATCGAGGGGGTGGGGCTCTCCGACGCGAGCACGCTGTGGAGGGTGCACGAGTGGACCCTGGCCGCGCTCACCGGCCGTTACGTGGCGCTCGGCCTGGCCTGCCTGGCAGCGCTCGCGGTCGGGTACGGGGTGGGGCTGGCGCGGGCGCGCGCCCGGCTGAGGGACGAGGAGGCGGCCGTCGCCGCACCGCGTCGAGGTCAGGTTCGGATATGATGTCGCACCCCTCGCCGGGAGCGGGCCATGGCATACGCAGGAACCATGAGGCTGTCCGTCCGCGACTGGTTCCGCCGCGAGTCGCAGGCGGTGACGGTGGAGCCGCGCACGCCGCAGACCCGCTTCCCCCTGCACGAGCACGAGTTCGGCGAGATCGTCATCGTCATGTCGGGCAACGGCTGGCACGTCCTCAACGACGAGCCGCAGCTCATCACCTGCGGGGAGGTGTTCTACATCCGCCCCGAGGATCGGCACGCCTTCGAGCAGGTCAACGATCTCTGCCTCACCAACGTCATCTACCGTCCCAGCGAGCGGCTCCTCCGCCCGGAGCGGATCCAGCAGCTGATCGAGGACGGGACGGCGGCGGGGCGGAAGCGCTGGCAGGTCACCGAGGACGCGCTGGGCGAGATCCGGCCGCTCCTCGACGCGCTCACGCGCGAGGTCCGATCCGACGACCCGCTCTCCGATGTGATGGCGGAGTCGCTCTTCATCCAGCTGGCGGTGGCGCTCTGCCGCCACCGCTTCGCGGTCGATGGCGCCGACATCCCGGCCGACGCCGGCTTCGGCCACGTGCTCACCTTCCTGCGGCACCACTGCAGCGAGGACGTCGACCTGGAGGAGCTGGCCCACCGCTTCGGCTACTCGCTCCGCACCTTCTGCCGGGTGTTCCGCGACGCCACCGCCACCACCCCCCACAACTACCTGGTCCAGCTCCGCCTGGGCCGGGCCATGCGCGCCCTGCGGACCACCAGCGACAGCATCACCGACATCGCCTTCGCCTGCGGCTTCCACGACAGCAACTACTTCTCCTCCTGCTTCAGCAAGATGACCGGCTTCTCCCCCAGCGAGTACCGGCGGCTGTCGCGGGGGCCGGATCCCATCGATCGAGGCGATCGGATCGCCTGAACCGATCCGAGGAGGGGGCGGGCCGTGCGCCCACCCCCTCTCGGTGCCACGCTAGTAGACCTTCTTCCAGTCCGCGATGTTCGCCTTGTCGAACTTGAAGGGAGGTCCGAGCAGGACCTCGGTGCCGCCGTCGGGCGCCTTGGTGATGGTGTAGTCACCCAGCTTGCCGGCCTTGAACTTCTCCCCCACCTTGCCGGTGATCTTGCCGCTCACCAGCGCGGTGGCCGTGTACGAGCCCAGGTACCCGACGTCGATCGGGTTCCACAGGAACATGTACGGGCACACGCCGTTCTCGATGTAGGTCGCCATCTCGGAGGGCAGGCCCAGCCCGGTCAGGAACACCTTGCCGCCCAGCCCCTTGTCGGTGAGCACCTTGCCGGCCGCGGCGATGCCGACCGTGGTGGGCGCGATGATGACCTTCAGGTTCGGGAACGACTGGAGCAGGCCCTCGGCCTCGGAGACGCTCTTGTCGCGGAGGTCGTCGCCGTAGGCGACCTTGACCAGCTTGAGGTTCGCGAACTTCGGCTTGGCCAGCTCCTTCTTCATGAACTCGATCCAGAGGTTCTGGTTGGTGGCCTGGCTGGTGGCGGAGAGGATGGCGATCTCGCCGCTGCCGCCGGACATGTCGAAGGCCGCCTGGACCAGCGTCTGGCCAATCTTCTCCGAGTCAGCCTGGTTCACGTGGGTGAGCCGGCTGGCCGGGTTGACGCCCGAGTCCAGCGAGAACACCTTGATCCCCTTCTTCGTGGCCTTGGTGAGGACCGGCTGCAGGGCGTCCCGGTCGTTCCCGACGATGCAGATGGCCTTCACCTTCTGGGAGATGAGCTGCTCGAGGATCTGGATCTGGGCCTCGGCGGTCGGCTGATCCGGAGCGCGCAGGATGGCCTGGGCCCCCTGCTCCTCGATGCCCGCCTTGAACCCGCTCATCTGGCGGTCGCCGTACGGGTTCCCGGTGTTCTTGAAGACGATGGCGTACTTGTCGCCGCTGGCCGCCCAGGTCTGGGCGGGCGGCGCTACCATGGCCGCCAGCGCGACGGTTGTCAGGGCCCTGCAGAGAAGCTTCCGCATGTTGTCTCCTCCTCCTTCGTGGAGCTGCTTCGTCCAGCTGCTACGGGCCGGCGATCTCCGTCGCCGGAGGTGTGCGTGGGTGGCGGTCGCGGAACCTGAGGTTCAGGACCAGGACCGAGAGGATCAGCAGGAGGCCGAGGATGACCAGCAGGACCTGCGCCGGGATGTTCACCAGGCCCAGGCCGTAGTTGAGGAACCCGATGATGAAGACGGCCAGCAACGGCCCCGCCATCCTGCCCTTGCCGCCCGAGGTGCTCACGCCGCCCAGCACCACCATGGCGATCACCTCCAGCTCGTACCCCTGGGCCACGTTGGGCCGGGTGCTCCCCATGCGCGAGGTGAGGAACAGTGCGGTGAACCCCGCCATGAGCCCGGTGAGCACGCTGACGGTGAGCAGGATCGCGTCGGTCCGGACGCCGGAGTAGCGGGAGGCGGTGAGGTTGCTCCCCATCCCGTAGATGCGCCGGCCGAAGCTGGTCCTGTGGAGGAGGAGGGCGAAGACCGCCGCGCAGGCGGCGAAGGCGATCACGATGATGGGGATCCCGCCCACGGAGTCCCAGCCCAGGGCGGAGTACCAGGCCGGGAACCCGCCCGCCGCCTGGTCCCGCAGGATGGCGTAGGCGATGCCGCGGTAGATGATCATGGTCGCCAGGGTGACGATGACCGAGGAGAGCTCCTTGAACCGCGTCATGAGGATGCCGTTGAGGAGCCCGCAGGCGGAGGCGACCGCCAGGCACAGCGCCATGGCCAGCGGCATGGGGAGCCCGGCGTTGTAGGCGACCGCCATCAGCACCGCCGAGAGCGCCACGATCGAGCCGACCGAGATGTCGATGTTCCCCAGGATGATGACCATGGTCATCGGCAGCACCAGGAACGCCTTGTCGAGGAACGACATGGGCGTCTGGAGGAACGTGTCGGCGTTGAAGTAGTAGGGGGAGAGCAGGCTGTTCACGACGTGGACGGCCAGGAAGATCAGGACCAGCAGCCACTCCCATTGCAGGAAGAAGGACCGCCAGCTCCAGGGCCTGTCGACGCGTATGGTCCGCTCCACGGTCGGGCCCCCTTCAGATGACGCGCCTTTGCAGCGCGGACCGCTGGTTGTTTCGCTTGACCAGCACGTTGGTGAGGACGGCAGCCAGGATCACCGCGCCCTGGATGGCCATCTGCCAGAAGGGCGACACCTGGATGAGCGGCAAGGCGTTGTTGAGGATGCCGAGGAGGATGGTTCCCAGCACCAGCCCCGAGACCTTGCCGCTCCCGCCCGCGATGCTCACCCCGCCCAGCACCGTGGCGGCGATGACGGAGAGCTCGAACCCGACCGCGCTGTCGCTCTGGGCCGAGGCGAACTTGGCGGCCCAGATCACGCCCCCCAGGCCCGACAGCGCTCCCATGATCGTGTAGACCAGCCAGATGATGCGCCGGCGCGGGATGCCGGAGACGTCGGCCGCGTCGGGGTTCGATCCCACCGCGTAGATCCGGCGGCCGGTGCGCGTATGGTCGATGAAGTAGACGAAGGCCAGGTTGATGGCCACCGCGATGAGGATGGGATAGCTGACGCCCAGCAGCTTGCCGGTGGCGATGGCCTTGAACCCGTCGGACATCTGGTAGGAGCTGACCCACGCCCCTCCGCTCAGGAGGTAGGTACCGCCCCGGATGACGTTCATGAGCCCCAGGGTGGCGATGATGGGGAGGACGTTGAAGCGCGCGATCAGCAGGCCGTTGAGCGCGCCGCAGGCGGTGCCCACCGCCACCCCCTCCAGGATCGAGAGCAGCGGGTGGATGTCGCGGTGCGCGCTCACCGTCATCGAGGCGGCCATCCCGGCCAGCGCGATGATCGAGCCGATGGAGAGGTCGATGCCGCGGGTCAGGATCACCATCATCATCCCCACCGAGAGGATGCTCAGGATGGCGGTGTTGGTGAGCAGGTCGCGGATGTTGCCCAGGGTGAGGAAGTTGTGGTTGCCGAGCTGGAACAGGCCGCACAGGAGCAGGATGAAGACCAGCAGGCCCAGCTCGCGGAAGCTCTCGGAGAGCGGAGCCGCCCTGCGCACCGTTCCCTCGACCGGGATGGGCGCGGCGCCGCTCATCGGGCCCTCGATTCCGGCATGGCCGCGCGGAGGATCTGCTCCTGGGAGCTCGAGGCCGTCTCGAGGATGCCCGCCACCCGCCCCTCCCGCATGACCACGATGCGGTCGCTCATGCCCAGGACCTCCGGCATCTCCGACGAGACCATGACGATGCCGTACCCGGCCGCAGCCAGCTCGTTCATGATCTCGAAGATGGCCGTCTTGGCCCCCACGTCGACACCCTTGGTCGGCTCGTCCAGGATGATGACCTTCATGGCGCCGGCCAGGAGCTTGGCGACGATGATCTTCTGCTGGTTCCCGCCCGACAGGGTGGCGGCCCGGTCGAAGACGCTCCCGGCCTTGACCCGGAGCCTCTCGGTGAGCTGCTTGGCGACCGCGTTCTCCTTGCCGGTGTCGATCCAGCCCAGGGTCGTGAACTGGCCGAGCGTGGGCAGGGTCACGTTCCTGGCCAGATCCCAATCCAGCACCAGCCCCTGCCGCAGCCGGTCCTCCGGCAGGTACCCGAGCCCCTTGTCGATGGCCTGGGCCGGCCCGGCCACGTGCAGCTCCTCGCCGTCCAGGAGGACGCGGCCGCCGTCGGGGCGCGTGACGCCGTAGATGGCCTCGCAGACCTCGGTGCGGCCGGCGCCGATGAGCCCGGTGATGGCGACGATCTCCCCCCGGCGCACCGAGAAGGACACGTCCCGGAAGAAGCCGGTGCGGGAGAGCCCCTCCACCCGCAGCACCTCCTTGCCGATGGCCACGTTGCGCCGGGGGAAGAGCTGGGTGATCTCCCGGCCCACCATGGCGGTGATGAGGTCCTCGCGCCGGATCTGGTCGAGGTTCCAGGTGCCCACGTAGCGCGCGTCGCGCAGGACCGTCACCCGGCTGGCCAGCCGGTACATGTCCTCCATGCGATGGGAGATGAAGATGATGGAGGCCCCCTGGTCGCGGAGGGCCTCGGTGATCCGGTACAGGTCCTCGCTCTCGCGCGCCGTCAGCGGCGCGGTGGGCTCGTCCATGATGATGATGCGGGCGTTGGCCGAGAGCGCCTTGGCGATCTCGACGATCTGCTGCTGCGCCACCGAGAGCGTTCCCATGGCGGCGCGCGGGTCGAAGTCCGCGTCCAGGCGAACCAGCAGCTCGCCGGCGCGCCGGTGCAGCTCCTTCCAGTCGATGCTGCGCAGGACGGGGTGGACCGTCTCGTGGCCGATGAAGATGTTCTCGGTCACGGATAGATCGGGATAGCAGGTGACGTGCTGGTAGATGGCGGCGATCCCGAGCTTCTGGGAATCGGCCGGGCCCAGGATCTCCACCGGCGCGCCGTCGACGAGGATCTGGCCGGCGTCTGGCCGGTGGACGCCGGTGATCACCTTGATGAAGGTCGACTTGCCGGCGCCGTTCTCTCCCACCAGGGCGTGGATCTCGCCGCGCCGCAGCTCGAAGTGCACGTCCTCGAGGGCCTTCACCCCGGGGAAGGTCTTGCTGATGTGCTTCAGCTCGAGGATGGGGGTGGCCACTCAGCAGACCCTCTGGCACTCGACCTTCAGCAGCTGGGCGAGCTTGTCGATGCGGTCGGCCACGTGTCCCACCCCGATGGCGCAGTGGTGGGCGGGCCCGGCCCTCGACCAGCGATCGATGAACTCGCGGGCGGAGAGGGAGAACTTGTAGCGGCTGTTGGTGTTCCCGATCTGGAGCGTCGGGCCGGGGACCGACTCCGCCTCGGCCGTCAGGAGGAAGGTGCTGCCGCCTCGCCCCTGCACCACCGAGAGGAGGGTGACCGGGCCGTGGCGCACGCTCATCTGGATGGAGAGGCCCTTGCCCGGCTTGCCGTGGTAGACCGGCAGCGGCACCAGCCCCACCGGCCCTTCCGCGATGGCGGGGTGGGCCGGGCCGTCGTGGCCGAGCAGCACCACGTCGTCCTCGAAGTCCATGGCGTAGAACTCCGAGAACGACCCGCCGGCCCCGAAGGAGTCCATGATCTTCATGGCCATCACGTTCTTCACCTCGCACTCGCCGGCGACGGGGACGTGGTGCGCGGTCAGGAGCGTGTTGCCGGCGATGACCGAGGTGACGATGTCCTCGTGCTCGCTTCCGGCCACTCCCTCGTAGTAGTAGGCCATGGCGCCGAGGTGAGCCTCGGCCACCAGGGCGTCGAGCGCGCACGAGGTCCGGGCGGCGCGCGCCAGCTCTGCCTGGTCGCACTCGGGGGAGACCCGGAACTCCGCCGCGAACTGGGAGAGCTTGCGGCGGACGGCTTCGGGCCCGACCCCATCGCGGTGGACCTTGAGCCGGTCGATCTCGAGGAGCTCGAAGTGGCAGCCGAACACGTCGGCCAGCCGCGTCACGTCGGTGTACACGTCGAGCATCCCGGCGTAGTAGTGCCCGAGGATGCCGACGCGCGTGTCGCGGATCCGGCTGCGCACCGCGACCGCGTCCACCCAGGCAGAGATCTGGTTCCAGGCGCGCTCCTCCTTGAGCCAGCCGGTCACGAGGTGGTAGTCGATCCCACAGTTGTTGAAGACGTTGGCGATCTCGGGGGCGCAGCAGGCCTGGCAGTGCGCCAGCCACTCCCCGGTCATCTTGCCTCGGTCGCCCAGCGCGTTGAACCGCTGGTAGTCGATGGCCGGGACGGGCTGCAGGTTCAGCACCAGGAAGGGGACCCGCGCCGCCTGCGCCACCGGAAGCACGGTGTGGGAGAGGGCATAGGTGGAGATGTAGAGGAAGACGGCGTCCACGTTGCGCTCGACGAAGAGCTTCCCGGCCGCCCGGGCGCCCTCCGGCGTGTCGACCAGCCCGGCCTCGACGACCTCCACCTCGAGCCCGGAGAGGCGGCCCGCGATCTCCTTCAGGTAGCCCTGGAGCCGCTCCTTCAGCCCCGGGAACTGCGCCCAGTAGGTGTCGAGGCCGATGCCGAACAGACCGATCCTGGCGCGCGCGCTCATCCGCGTTCTCCTACCCGACCACGAACACGGTGCATGACCGCGGTCCGTGCGCGCCGATCACCAGCGCCTGCTCGATGTCGGCGGTCTTGGAGGGTCCGTCGATGAACACGCCGAAGCCCGGCCCGTCGAAGCGCAGCCGGGCGTAGGCCTCGTGCATGTCGTTCACGATCGCGTCCGCCCGGACCACCAGCGCCAGGTGCTCGGCGATGACGAAGACGCCGCGGTGCCGGAGCGCGGCGGTCGGCAGCCACACCGCGCCGGTCTCGGCCACGGCGAAGGCCCCGGGGAGCACGGCCAGCTGCACGCCCTCCAGATCGTGCGGATCGGCCACCTCGGTCAGGCGCACGGTGCCCCCGCCCGCCTCCGGGACCTCCGAGACGATGCGCGTCGCGTGCACCCGCCCGGCCAGGGCGGCCACCTCGCGGGCCAGCTCGGCCGCCGACGGGGTCCGCACCATCCCGCCGCCCGATGTATATCATTACAGCAGTCTTGTTGGGTGCGCTAACCATTGCCGGTCAGGCATTATACGGCTCCGCCCGCTGGTTTGATACGGGTGTCATCCTGATCCAACCATCTGAAATTGCTAAAATCGTAGTGATCCTGGTACTGGCAGATTTCTACACCAGGAATATGGACAGGTTGGGTAATATCTCCTGGATCGGCCGCAGCCTGTTATACACATTGGGCATCGTGGTGTGGATCATCCTTCAGCCAAACTTGAGCACCTTCTGGTGATTCTAGCCATCTGGTTCAGCTTGCTCTGGGCGAGTGGGTTAAAACTCAAATACCTGGCCATATTCGGTGGCTTTCGGTAATAGCACCGTTTGTAGCATTTCCCTTTCTGGCAGATTATCAGAAGCAAAGGATATTGAATTTCATCATTTCCGATCCAAACGCTACCCAGGGAGAGACCTATAATATTCAGCAAGCCCTGATCAGCATCGGCTCAGGGGGTTGGCTGGGTAAAGGATATAACCAGGGGACACAGGTCCACCTGCGTTTTCTCAAGGTGCGTTGGTCCGACTATATTTTTGCGGCTACCGCGGAGGAATTTGGCTTTATCGGATCGGTTACCATCATGCTGTTGCTCCTGTTTATCATTTACCGTTGTCTGCGGGTTGCCAGGTTATCCAGGGATACGTTCGGGGCATTGATTGCCTATGGTGTCGCTGTGTTGTTGGCATTCCAGGGGATGGTTAACATTGGGGTTGACTAAAGCTTTTACCTGCTACAGGACTACCGCTGCCATTTATCAGTTATGGCGGGTCACTGCTCTCGCTCCTGCTGGGGTTGGATTGGTGGAATCCGTCATTTTACGTCATAAACCGCTTGAGTTTTGATCTAGTATTGCAAAATACGGATAACTGCGCATAGCCATAACAATTTAAATGGGAGATATACTGTGAATCAACTCACTCCAGTCCGTGTGCGCTTTGCACCGTCACCCACTGGTAGCATCCATGTGGCGGGTGGCAGAA
>CAVTOU010000027.1:0-265462 GCA_963736345.1 uncultured Pseudomonadota bacterium
GGATCTGGGTGTCGATGTTCACGTCCTTGACGTCGAAGGGGATGTACTGCTCCGCCTCCCACTGGATGGACTCGTCCAGCTCGTCCTGCGTCATGCGCGGCAGCGAGATCTTCTTGATGATGACCGAGTGGCCGCGGACGCCGATGGCCACCTCCCTGGCCTTGAGCCGCTGGGCCGCCACCACCTCCTGGATCGCCTCGACGATGGCCGACGAGTTCATGAGCGCCCCGTCGACGATGGCCTCGGGCGGCAGCGGGGCGGTGCCGAACGCCTGCAGGGCGAACCCGCCCCGCTTCTCCTTGACCTGCACGAGCTTCACGCTCGAGGACCCGATGTCGAGGCCGACGGCGAGCTTGCTGGTGGCCATGGTCTCTCCTCACCCGCCGTTGCTGCGTCCAAATACCTTGCGCCGGTCGGACGGCGTCAGCCCCAGCGCCAGGATGATCTTCCGCTGGGTATCGACGCGGCACTCCAGCCCGCTCTCGATGCGCGAGACGGTGAGCGGCGAGAGCCCGGCCTTGCGCGCCAGCTCCGCCTTGGTGAGCAGCTGATCCTCGCGCAGGCGCTGGACGTTGTTGCGTGCGCGACGCGAGGCGCGATCGCTTCTGAGGTTGCCGGACGGTCGGCCAGCCATGCGAGGCCACGCTAAGCGATCGGCCCCTTTGGGATCAAGAAAGCGCCTGCGTCGATATCGGTCGGTGTAGGTGAGAAATGTGTCCCTGAAGCAAATTGATGCGTAGTTATCGATGCGGCCTGCGGCGCCGATCTCCCCGCGCGGCCGGCGCGCGCGGGATCAATCGCCCAGGCCGTAGTCCTTGATCTTGTAGAGCAGCGCTCGGTAGGAGATCTCGAGCAGCTCGGCGGCGCGGGTCCGGTTTCCGGCGGTGCGCTCCAGGGCGGCGCGGATGAGCTGCTCTTCCAGGCTGCGAACGGCGCGCTTGATGGAGAGCGTCTCCCGCGCCAGACCGATCGCCTCCGCCTCGGCCGGCGGCGACCGGATGGTGTCGGGGAGGTCCTCCTCGCCGATCTCGGCCCCATCGGCCAGGACCACCGCCCGCTCGATGGCATGCTCCAGCTCGCGAACGTTGCCGGGCCAGCGGTGCGCGCACAGCGCCTCGCGCGCCGCTGCGGAGAGGGTGAGGTTGCCCAGCTCGGGCCGCAGCGCCGCGCAGCGCGCCAGGAAGTGCTCGGCCAGCTCCAGGATGTCGCCGGGGCGCTCGCGCAACGGGGGCAGCCGCAGCGGCACCACGTTGAGGCGCCAGTAGAGGTCCTCGCGGAAGCGCCCCGCCTCCACCGCCCGGGCCAGGTCGCGGGCGGTGGCGGCCACCACCCGCACCTCGACCGTCCGCGCCCGGGTATCGCCCACGGGCCGGACCTCCCCCTCCTGCAGCAGCCGCAGCAGCTTCACCTGCAGCTCCAGCGGCAGCTCGCCGACCTCGTCGAGGAAGAGCGTCCCGCCGTCCGCCTCGACCGCCAGCCCCTTCTTGTCGCGACGGGCGTCGGTGAAGGCGCCGCGCACGTGCCCGAACAGCTCGGACTCGATCAGCTCGGCGGGGATGGCGCCGCAGTTCACCGCCACGAAGGGCATGCTGGACCGGGGGGAGAGCTCGTGGAGCGCCCGGGCCACCAGCTCCTTCCCGGTGCCGGACTCGCCCAGCAAGAGGACCGTGCTCCGCTGCGGGGCCAGCTTGTGGATCTGGCGCAGCACCTCCTGGAGCGCCTCCGAGCCGCCCACCAGCCGGTCCGGCCGGTAGCGGGAGGCGAGCTCGGCGCGCAGCCGGCGGTTCTCGCGCGCCAGCCGCTCGCGCTCCTCCGCCTTGCGCAGCAGCAGGATCACGTCGTCGGGCCGGAAGGGCTTGGGCAGGTAGTCGTAGGCCCCTTCCTTCATGGCCTGGATGGCGCTCTCGTGGGTGCCGTAGGCGCTCATCACCACCACCATCAGCTCCGGCAGCAGGCGCAGGGCCTCGCGCAGCAGCGCCAGGCCGCCCATCCCAGGCATGCGCACGTCGGTGAGGAGCAGATCGCAGTCGCGCGCCGCCAGCTCCTTGAGGGCGTCCTCGGCCGACCCCACCGCCCGCGCCTCGTACCCGCGATCGACCAGGATCATCGAGAGCAGGTGCCGCATCGACGGCTCGTCGTCGACGATGAGGACGGTGCGCAGGGCCACGGGCGCAATCTACCACGAGCCCCCGATCAACCCTTCTCCCCGGCCGGCCGGCGCTCGGCGGCCGCCGGCAGCCAGAGCCGGAACACCGCCCCGCCCTCCGGGGCATTGCCGGCGTCGATGCGGCCGCCCATCACCTCGATCAGCCGGTGACACACGGACAGGCCCAGGCCAGTGCCGGCCCCAGGGGCCTTGGTGGTGAAGAACGGGTCGAAGACCTGGGCCAGGTGCTCGGGCGCGATCCCCGGACCGCGGTCGGCCACCTCCACCTCCACCCCGCCCTCGGCGGCGCGCCCCCGCACCTGGACCGACCCCCGCCCTCCCATGGCGTCGCCGGCGTTGAGGAACAGGTTCAGGAACACCTGGACCAGCCGCCCCTCGTCGGCCAGGGCCGCCGGGAGATCGGGGGGCCACGCGAACGCCGCCTCCACCTCGCGGAAGCGCGGCTGCACGCGCGCCAGCCGCTGGGCCGCGTCGGCCACCGCGGGCAGCGAGACCGGGCTGCGGGCGGGCGGGGAGGGGCGCGCGAACTCGAGCAGGTCGCGGACGATGCGGTCGATGCGCTCCGCCTCGGCGGCGATGCGGTTCATCAGATCCTCGACCTCGGGCGCGGCGCCTCGCAGCCGATCGCGCGCCAGCTCGGCGAACCCGCCGATGGCGCCCAGCGGATTGCCCACCTCGTGGGCGATGCCCGCGGCCAGCCGGCCCACCGCCGCCAGCCGCTCCGACCGGAGCCACGACTCGCGCGCCTGCGCCAGCGCGCGGTTGGCGCTCTCCAGCTCCGCCACCTTGGCCGCCAGCGCGGCGCGCTCCTCGACCAGCGCCGCCGCCACCCGCTCGAACGCCACCGCCGCGCGGGCCGGCGAGGGCGAGGCGGTCTCGCCCTGCGGCTGCAGGATCGGGGAAGGACCGTTCTGCGCCGCCCAGGCGGTCGGCCGCCGCCAGGATCCGCTCCACCGGCCGGGCCAGGGCGCGGGAGAGGAGCAGCGCTCCCACCGCCACCGCCACCGCGGCGGCGAGCGACGCCAGCGCCACCAGGCCGACCGGGTGCAGCCGGCCGCGAGCCGCCAGCGGAACGCCCAGCACCAGCAGCAGGGTGAGCCCGGCCCCGGCGGCCGCCGCCAGATCGAGCAGCAGCACGAGCCGGACCGCGCGCATCTAGCGGAACACCTCCAGGGCCGGGATGGCGCGGATCAGGGCGCCGGAGAGGTACAGCCACTCCAGCGTGCCCAGCGCCAGGAACGGGCCGAACGGCACCGCATGGCGGGGCGGGATCCACTCGGCCTCGTCCCTCCCGCCCTTGGCCGGGGGCTTCCCGCCGGCCGCCGGGCCCGGCTGCAATCTCCCCAGCGCGAGCAGGGCCAGGCCGACCACGCTCCCCTGCACCGAGGCGAGCAGGACCACCGGGAGCAGGGCGGCGACCCCGAGCCAGGCCCCGATCCCCGCCAGCAGGAACGCGTCGCCGAGCCCCATGGCCTCGCGGTGCAGGAGCTTCTCGGCCACGAGCCAGATCAGGCCGAACACCCCGAAGCCGACCGCGGCGCCGAGCGCGGACCTGGCCAGGGTGGGCGCGGCCGAGGCGCCGGCGGCGCTGGCCAGGAGCCCGAGGCCGATGAGCGGCCAGGTGAGCGCGTGGGGCAGGAGCCACGTGTCGAGGTCGATGAAGGCCAGCGCCAGGAGGAATCCGACCAGGACCAGCTCGGCCAGCGCGGCCGGCCCCAGCCCGTGGCGCCACCAGGCCAGCAGCGCCGCCCCGGCCACCAGCGCCTCCACCAGCGGGTACCTCGGCGAGATGGGGGCGCGGCAGCTGCGGCACCGGGCCCGCAGCAAGAGCCAGGACAGGACCGGGATGTTGTCGTACCAGGCGATGGGGGTGCCGCAGCGCGGGCAGGCGGAGCGCGGGTGAACGATGGAGCGGCCCTGCGGAACCCGGGCGATGACCACGTTCAGGAAGCTGCCCAGCACCGCCCCGGTGACGGCGACCCAGGCGCCGACCAGGGCCGACACCCGGCTGTCGGCGAAAACTTCCACGCGGCCTCACCCGGCCGCCCGGACCGGCGGCGCATTCCCGCGATCCGGGGTGGTGGCCCGCTCCTCCTCGAAGCGCCGGACGAAGAAGTCCTCCAGGGTCTCGCGGTTCGGGGAGAGGGACACCAGCCGCCCTCCCGCGGCCAGGAGCGCGCGGATGGCCTGCTCGGCGGCGGCCTCGTCGTCGTACGCCACCGACACGCGGTCGCCCTCGTCGGAGATGGCCTTCCCGCCCGCCAGCGCGGCCCGCGCCGGCCCGGGAGCGATGGCGGTCAGCTCGACCGTCTGCACGCGCGCCGAGAGCAGCTCGTCCAGGCGGCCCACGTCGCGCAGCCGGCCGTGCAGGATGACGCCCACCCGGTCGCACAGCGTCTCGACGTCGGGGAGGATGTGCGTGGAGAAGAACACCGTCTTCCCCCGCCGCTTGAGGGCCAGGATGATGTCCCGCATGTCCTTGCGGCCGATGGGGTCGAGGCCGCTCATGGGCTCGTCCAGGACCACGAAGGCGGGGTCGGCCACCAGCGCCTGGGCGATCCCCAGCCGCTGCTGCATTCCCTTGGAGTACTTCCGGATCTGCCGGTCGGCGGCGCCGCCCAGCCCGACCATCTCCAGCAGCTCGCCGCAGCGGCGGGCCCGGTCCGGCGAGGGCACGCCGGCCAGGCGGGCGAAGAACTGCAGCGCCTCCATCCCGGTCAGGAACTCGTAGTAGGTGGGGTTCTCGGGGAGGTAGCCGATGCGGGCCTTCGAGCTCCGGCTGGGGATGGGCACGTCGAAGATGAAGGCGCGGCCCCGGGTCGGGTGGATGAGCCCCATCAGCATCTTGATGGTGGTCGTCTTGCCGGCTCCGTTGGGACCGACGAAGCCGAAGATCTCGCCCTGCTCGACGGTGAGCGAGAGGTCCTCGACGGCGTGGACGCGCCTGCGCCGCAGCCCCACTTCGAAGGTCTTGGTGAGCCCGTCGGTCCTGAGGATCATCGGCGGAATCTTCCCCGGAGGCGGGCGAGCTGTCAAAACGAGCCCTCCCGCCGCCGGGTGACGAAAACCGTCAGCCCGGGCCACCCCGGTGCCCAAGGGTGTCAACGTCATGGAACCGGCGTTTCGAGTCCGACCGCGGGGTTGGAGCGCCTGCCCGCCTGGCACCCCTCGTGCTTCATGGTCGAAGCGAACGCGGCCCCGAGCGCCGCGCAACGTGAGCAGGCATCCCATCCCGACGCACGTGACACCACGGAGGCAACCATGAGGAAGGCAGCCAAGGGCTTCACCCTGATCGAGCTCATGATCGTCGTCGCCATCATCGGCATCCTGGCGGCCATCGCCATCCCGAACTTCCTGCGCTACCAGCTCCGCGCCAAGGCCTCCGAGGCGCGCGAGAACGTCGGCTCCGTGTGGCGCGCGCAAGAAGCGCTGCGGGCGGGCGATATCACCCTGACGGTGGGCGCCTCCAACTTCAGCGGCCGCTACGTCGGCCTGGGGCTCCTCCCCACCGGCTGCACGCCCACCACCAACAAGTTCGAGTGGCTCCCGGCCGACTACGCCATCGCGCAGCAGATCGACTGGATCATCCAGGGCGCCACTTACGCCTGCTACAGCATCGGAACCTCCGATTTCACCACGGTCGGCGACATCGGCGGCGCGCACCTGACCGTCTTCTCCGAGACCGACGTCGACGGCGACGCCGACATGGCGTGCGTGCAGCTCTTCCAGCCGGTGCTCGACAACACCGGCGCCGTCTCCGCTTCGAGCGCGGCCCTCGATGCGGCGTGCACCTCGACGACCTGGGGCAACGACCCGACGGGCGCGCCGTACTCCAACACGTTCCGGCCCCCGTACGGCTCGCCCATCCTGGCCACCAAGTCGAACGTCTACTGATCGTGCAGGCATTTCTCCCCAGCAGGGAGATCGGGTAGCATGGGAGGGACGCCGCGGAAGCGGCGTCCCTCTCGATTTCCGGCGTATGCGACCCGGCACCCTCCAAGCGCTCGCGTTCGTGACCCTGGCGGCCGCCACCGGCGCCGCCGCCCGCGGCCTCGCCGTCGCGCGCGAGGGCCCGTTCGACATCGTCTTCGTGCCCACCGCCCAGACCGCCCGCTGGAGCGCCCTGGGACACCCGACGCTGGTCGCCAACTTCCAGTGGCTCCGGGCGGTCCAGTACCTCGGAGAGCCGAAGGGGGACGAGCGGGGCTGGGACGCGCTCCTGCCGCTCGGGAACCTCATCACCAATCTCGACCCGCGGCACGACTATGCCTACCAGGTGATCGCCAACGTGCTCGCCGCCAAGGGACGAGTGCGCGACTCCAACCGTCTCCTCCAGAAGGGCGTCCGGAACTGCCCCGACAAGTACATCCTCCCCTTCCACCGCGCCGTGAACGCGTTCCTGTACTCCGGCAACTACGCGGAGGCCGGGCGCTGGTTCGAGATCGCCTCGCGCGTGCCGGGTGCGCCGGCCGAGCGGATGCGCGGGTACGCGAGCTCCATGTACACCAAGGGCAACCGGGTGGACGCGGCCCTGAAGATGCTCTCGGACATGTACGAGGAGGCCACCGACGACGAGTCGCGCAAGGCCATCCGCCAGCGCATGGACGTGGTGCGCTTCGAGGACGCCGCTGCCACCATCGAGCGTGCGGTCGACCGCTACCGCCAGGACCACGGCATGTATCCGCTCTCGCTCGAGTTCCTGATCATCCAGGGATACCTGGCCAGGATCCCGGACGAGCCGCTGGGCGGCCGCTGGTATCTGGACGACGAGGACGGGCGCGTTCACTCCACCGTCCGGAAGGACCGCTGGAACAAGCCCAAGCCGGGCCTCCTCTCCCCGGGCGCCCACCCGGGCGCCGGCGCCCCGAGACGCCATGACCATCCTCCCCATCGCCCTGGTCACCGTTCGCGAGGCGCTCCGCCGGAAGCTGCAGGTCAACCTGCTCGTCTTCGGCCTGGTGCTGGTGCTGGCCAGCATCGCCGTCTCGATGCTGACCCTGGGCGAGCAGCGCCGGATCGTGCTCGACCTGGGGCTCACCTCCATGGAGGCCATCGGCACGCTCATCGCCGTGTTCCTGGGGGCGAGCCTGGTGGCCGGCGACATCGAGCGCCGGGTCATCTATCCGGTGGTGGCCAAGCCGGTCTCCCGGACCGAGTACCTCCTGGGCCGGTATGCGGGGCTGGCGGCCACGCTGCTCCTCAACCTGGCGGTCATGGCGGTGGTGCTGGCCCTGGCGGTGGCGCTGGTCTACTCGCGCTATCCGTTCCCGCTGGTCCCGGTGCTGTGGGCGGTGGTCAGCATCGGCGTGCAGCTGCTGGTGATCGCGGCCGTGGCCGTCCTGTTCTCCTCCTTCACCACCTCGACCCTGGCGGCCATCTTCGCGCTGGCGCTCACGCTGGCCGGTCGGCTCTCCAACGACCTGGTCACGCTCATGCGCGGGACCAACGCCACCTTGAGCAAGGTGCTCTGGTACCTGCTCCCGAACCTGGGCGCGCTCTCGCTCAACGAGGTGGCGCTCTACGGCCGGCCGGTCGACGCCTCCGCGCTGGTGGCGGGGGGGTACGGGATCCTCTACGCCGCGGCGGCGCTGGCGCTGGCGTCGCTGGTGTTCGAGCGGCGCGACTTCCGCTGACCGGCGTCGGTCCGCCCACACGCAACCTTTTCACATCCTGCATCTTTTGAAGGGCGGCGGACCCCCGGCGCCCCGGAACGGCCTGTGGGATGGAGGGGTTGGGCCGGGCGTCCGCCGGCCCTTCCCTTGCTAGCAAGAAAGCTCATGAACCGCCGCGGCTTCACCCTCCTCGAGCTCCTGGTGACGCTGGTCATCATCCTCGTCCTGGCCAGCGCCGGCTTCTTCTTCACGCGCGCGGCCCGGCGCAACTCGAACATCCAGCGGTCGGGCACCGAGCTGGCGGAGCGCATGGACAGCCTGCGGACCGCCGCCATGCGCGAGGGACGCGAGTACGTGCTGGTGGCCGTCGACGCCGCCGACCCCGCCGGCTGCTCGCTCTGGAACCAGGACCCCTGCGCGCGCTACTTCGTCCTGTCGGCCCCCACCGCCGCCTGGACGCTGGGCGCCTTCAGCCTCTCCGCCCCGAGCACCGAGGCGCGGCTCGAGGAGGAGGTGGCCCTGCGCGGCGGGGTCCGCTTCGTGCGGAACAACGTCCCGTTCCCCCGCCCCCCGCTCGACACCCTGCCGCTCGCCGACCCCAATCTCTTCCAGGCCTGCGGCGGCCGGCGCTGCTTCGCCATCCGCTACTCCACCGACGGGCGCGTCCGCCCGGAGGTGGCCCCGGGCCGCCCGACCTCCAAGCGCGGGCTGGTGCTGGCGCTGGCCAGCGATCTCATCCCGGACACCGACATCGCCGGCAACCGCGGTGGCAACCAGGTCTACGGCGTCGCCATCGCCTTCCCCCTGGGCGTGGTCCGCACCTTCTAGGAGGCTCGCCATGACGCGCTCCGGCTCCCGCCGCGGCTTCACCCTCATCGAGGTCATCGTCGCGCTGGCGCTGCTCCTCATCGGGATCGTGGGGATGATGAACCTGCACGTCTTCGGCAGCACCTCCGACGCGGCCGCCCGCGACCGGACCCTGGCCTCCAAGGTCGGCGAGGAGCTGTTGCGCGGGCTGGAGCGCCTGCCCCTGACCGACCCGCAGCTGGCGCCCAACACCTCCGGCGACGCCGTCCCGGCCGAGTTCGGGCCGCTGCTCGACGGCAACACGGTCATGGGTGGCACCTACTTCACCTGGAGCGACGCATCGCCGGTCCCCGGCGTCCGCACCGACGCGGAGCTGGCGGCCGGCCCCGAGGCGCTGCTGGCCGACCCCCAGACCGGCGAGGGGCTCCAGCGACGCTGGACGGTGTGGGACTACGTGCCGGCCGGCGGGAAGGCCACCGTCACGCGGCTCATCTCGGTCTCGATCATCTACCACGAGCCCGGCCGGCCCAAGCCGCGCGAGCTGGTGTTCTACGGCCAGCGCGACAACCCGGGCCCGCTGCTCCTGGAGATGGTCCTGTGAACCCGGTCCCCGCGAGGCAGACCATGCGAACCGGTCCAGGCGAGCGCGGCATGACCCTCCTCGAGGCCATCGTCGCCATGGCCATCGGCGCGGTGGTGCTGGCCATGGCCCTGACCATGGCGGTGGGCCAGCAGCGCACCTACTTCCGGGGCGAGCGGTTCCGCGCCGCCCAGTCCTCCGCCCGCCAGGCGGCGCTGGCCATCGAGGGGACGCTGCGCCGGGCCGGGTTCGGGATGGACCCCGCCCTGGCGTTCGACTTCACCTGGTACGGCCTGGCCGAGCCGTTCGCGAACGGCGCGCTCTGCCCGGCCGACATGGACGGCTGCCCGCGCGACTCGGTGGGGAACGCCGACGAGCTGGTGTTCTACTCGAGGAATCCGTACTACGAGGTGGCGGCCGGGGTGGCGCTGACGGGCAAGGCATGGACGCCGATCGGAATCGCCGCCGACGGGATCGATGTGGCGGCCGGTCCCGCCGATCGCTTCGCCACGGGGCAGATCCTGGAGCTGGTCTGCGGCGATCCCAACCGCTACGCGTACATGACGGTCTCGACCACCACCCCGGGGCCGGCGGCGCCGGGACCGGTGCACATCCCGCTCGAGCCGGTCGTCGCCTCCGACCCGTTCCGCCGGCAGGACGTGGCCCTCGCCGACGGCTGCTTCCTCACGGCGACGGTCTTCCAGATCGATCGCTACCGCTACCACGTCCGGCCGGTCCAGGTCGGCCAGGTCTACGGCGCGCCCCAGTACGATCCCTTCCTGGTGCTGGACATGGGCGTCGACACCGACGGCGACGGGGACGTGGACGGAGACGACGAGTACCTGGTGGCGGGCGGGATCCAGAACCTCCAGGTCGCGTACCAGTTCCAGAACGGAGCGCTGGCGGACGTGGGGGCGACGCCCGGAACCGCCGTCGCCTACCAGGCCCCGGCCGCGCAGGCGCTGCGCGGCGACGCCACCGCGGGCACCATCACCACCACCGACTTCCCGCTGGCCGCGCCGACGCTGGACCGCAGCATCTACCAGCCGAGCAGCTGGTACTCGGTCTCCTCGTCGAGCCAGGAGCGGCTCACCAACAACCAGGGCAACATCCGGGCGGTGCGCGTGTCGCTGCTCGCGCAGTCGCCCACCCCGGACGTGCAGGAGCCGTCCAACATCCGGGTGGATGCGAACTTCAGCATGCTGAACTTCGACCCGGGAAGCCGGGCCAACTGGATGACGGAACCGTTCCACAAGCCGAACTGGGACGACGGGTACCAGCGGGCCAGGGTGGACACCACCGTCAGCATCCCCAACGCGAACGTGCGCGCCATGATCGCCTACTAGGAGCCAGCCATGAACCGCGTCCATCCACGAGGTCACGTGCTGCTGGTCGTCTTCATCCTGCTGGTGGTGCTGGCGGCCGTGGGGAGCGCCACCGTGCTGCTCTCGTCGCGCGGCCGGATCGCCGCCGGGGCCCAGGCCGGGTACGACAGCCTGGTGGAGTGCGCCAACGCCGCCCAGGCCCAGCTCTGGGCGCAGGTCGGCGTGCAGGGGCACCAGTACTACCGCCAGCCTTCGAGCACCATGACGGTGCTGTCGATCGCGCTCCGCGACGGCACCGAGCTCATGGCGCCCGCGCACCTGGACGGCACCCCGGCCTCGACCGTGGCCCAGGGCATCCGGTCCGGGGTCCCCGCCGGCACCGCCGACGGGCTGTCCCAGGACCAGGACGGGACCAACAAGCTCTTCGGCGGGAACGGCCGCAGCGGCCTGGGCGGCGGCGGCACCATGGCCACGGCGCGCTGCAAGGACGCCGTCGGCCGGGTCCACGAGGTCGAGTTCTCGTTCCGCTTCGCCCTGTAGGAGGTCGCCATGTCGCGCAAGCTCATCCTCGTGCCCTTCGCCCTGGCGCTCCTCCTGGTGGCCACGCACGGCAGCGCGGTCAACCAGGCCGCCTGCAATCTCTACCCCGTCGACGCCGACAGCGCCGGCGAGGACGTCGACCTGTTCACGAACCAGGGCGGCGTCCCCAACGTCATGTTCCTGCTCGACAACTCCGGGTCCATCAACCGCATGGCGCCCGACGGCGCGGTGAACACCTGGGGCTCGTTCGGCAGCACCTACGGGTGTGGGAACAACGCCTTCGCGGACGCGCTGCGCTACCACTCTCCCTGCAGCGGGACCACCAAGGAGAGCATGCCCTACGACGCCGCCACCGACTACGCGGACATCGCCAAGGTCTGCCCGTACCTCGACACCGGCAACAAGATCCAGACCGGCGCGCCGGGGTTCGACCCCGACGTCGCCTCCACCTTCTTCCCCAAGGCCTCCGTCTTCCACGACAACGACTACAGCTCGGGCGGCGGAGGCGCGTTCGGGGGGGCGTACTTGGCCGCCAGCTGCGACACCATCGCCACCACCACCGAGGCCACCCGCTGCAAGGGGTTCGAGGAGAACGGCGCAGCCGCCGCCGCCACCAGCACCGCCACGTTCTGCGCCAACTGGAAGCAGCCCTCCAACGTCGCGCTCACCGCCGCCCAGCTCACGGACCGCCGGACCAGCTGCAACACCTGCCTCTCGACCAAGGGCTACTGGTACAGCGGGTACTACTACCGCAACAACTGGATGCAGGACGACCCGCTCGGCGCGGACGGCACCTCGCCCATGGCCTGCGGGAACACGCAGTGGTGCTCGGAGCACGCGCTGGGGATCTGCGTGGATCGCGCCACAAAGATGACCGAGTACAGCGGCGGGGATCGATCGCTGGGCGTGTGCCGCATGCCGCACCTGTACTTCTCGGGCAACTTCCTCAACTTCCAGCCGCCCAAGTTCATCGTGCTGCGCAAGGTCCTGAAGGACGTGCTCATGGACGTGAAGCGCGTACGGCTCGGCCTCACCACCTTCAACACCGGCGGTACGGGCGGCACGCTGGTCTGGAAGCTCAACCCCTCCTGCAACCAGGTGTTCCCGCCCAGCCAGTCGAGCTTCGACTCGAACCGCTCGTCCTTGCTGGGCCAGATCAAGGCGGTGAACTTCAACACCTCGACGCCGCTGGCCGAGACCCTCCTCAACGTCGGCCAGTACTATCGCTCCTCCGGCCTCCCCTGGTTCAACAGCACCTACCAGAACAGCGGGTTCAACCCGGGGAACGGGGCCAACCAGGCCTCGGTCTGCTTCTCCTGCCAGAAGAGCTCGATCATCGTCGTCACCGACGGCCTCTCCAACAACGACAGCGCCATCCCCGGAACGGACTTCGCCGCCGACGCCCCGACCTACGACGACTCCATCGCCACCGGCGCCTACGCCGGCATGGCCGGGTTCAACATCAAGGGGATCGACGCGACCACCTGTCCGCTGTGCAACACCGAGGACGAAGCCCCCGAGGACGGGTTGCACCCCGCCGGCGAGATCCCGCTCACGAA
The DNA here is from genome assembly GCA_963736345.1 of uncultured Pseudomonadota bacterium. Taxonomy (GTDB): domain Bacteria; phylum Myxococcota; class Myxococcia; order Myxococcales; family Anaeromyxobacteraceae; genus Anaeromyxobacter. The sequence goes on from CAVTOU010000027.1 coordinate 12,591, forward strand.
CTGCGACAGCGTCAACGCGAAGCACGGCGCGTGCAACACCACCGGTCCCGCCGCCACGCACCTTCCCACGGACAACTATCTCCCCAAGGTGGCCTGGTACCTGCACCACTTCGACACGCAGCAGGACACGGTCAAGGGCGCCGACTGCGCCGTCATGAAGGACCACCAGGACCTGGACATCTACACCATCGGCTACGGGCTCACCGGCAACGCGGCCAGGATCCTGGCCCACACCGCCTACCGCGACCCGGGCGGCGACCCGAAGAAGGACGTGGGCGGCGGCCTCGCCTACTCGGCCAGCGACGCGCACGAGCTGCGCCAGGCCATCCTCGACATCTTCAACGACGTGAACACCCGTTCCACCACCTTCGGCGGCGCCTCCATCGCCAACGTGACCGCAGCGGCCAACATCGACACGCAGATCCCGCGCTTCGAGCCCAGCAAGGCGGCCCACTGGGAGGGGCACCTCTACAAGTTCAACCTGTGGAGCGAGTTCTCGGCCGGCTGCAAGCCGACCCTGCCCGGCCAGCCCTTCGACACCAAGGACGTCGACTGCGACCGGAAGTGCGAGAGCGTCTTCCTCAAGGACTCGCTCGAATCGATTCATCCAGGAGGACCAGACCACCGGCCACTTCATGGTCAACAACCCGGCCACCTCGGCGCCCTGCTCGCCGACCAACCACTGCACGCCCTGCGGCACGCTGACGGGATCCTCGGGCGCAGCCTCGCCCATCTGGGACGCCGGCGCGGTCCTCAAGGAGCCTGCCTCGACCTGGCGGAGCCGCAACGTCTGGACGGCGGTGGACCTGGACCTGAACGGGCAGATCGATCCCGGCGAGGACCTCAGGGTCGCCGACGACGACGCCACCCTGACCAGGCTCATCCCCTACATGCGGCTGGGCGGGACGACCTGCACCACGCTGGTGAAGACGCTCAACGGCGCCGGCAACAGCGCCGCCGCCAACCTCATCACCGCCGGCCTGGCGGCCGCGCCCAGGGACTACAAGCCGTGCGCCCGGGTCCTGGTGCAGTACCTGCTCGGCGCCGACGTCCTCAACGAGTCCAACTCCGATCCGGCCAACTTCACCGCCGATCGGCCGTTCAAGCTGGGGGACATCTTCCACTCGACGCCCATCGAGGTGTACCCGCCCATTCCCACCACCCGCATGTACACGTCCGATCCTCCGGATCAGCTCCTGCGCACGCTGTGGGACACCCCCGGCGCCCAGTGGGACGTGTACGCGAACTCCGCCGACTACGGGCGCCGCAACCGCTTCTCGGTGGTGGGCGCCAACGACGGGATGCTGCACGCCTTCCAGAGCGGCACCTACCACGACGGCGACGACCCGACCACCACGCCCACCGAGGCGCGCTACTGGGACAAGGGCACCGGCAAGGAGATCTGGGCCTTCGTGCCGCCCGACCTATGGGCCAAGACCCCCGAGCTGCTCGGCAGCTCCCACACCTTCTTCGTGGACGCGACCGCCTTCGTGCGCGACGTCTGGGTGGACGGCAGCCGGAACCGGCTCGGCACCGGCACCAAGGACGACGTCAAGCAGGAGAGCGAGTACCACACCATGCTGGTGGAGGGTGAGCGCCGCGGCGGCTGGCACTACCTGGCCCTCGACCTGACCGACGCGTCCGACGATCTCGACGCCCGGCCGAAGTTCCGGTGGATCTACCCGGCGCCGGGATCGCGCGAGTCCACCGGCTTCGGGCTCACCTACCAGGATGCCCGGCCCGCGCCGCCCACCATCGGCCCGGTGCGGATCGACGCCAGCACGGACACGTATGGCGCCACCGCCAGCACGCCGACCGTCAAGACCTGCACCGGCGAGACCGTCGCCTACCACGAGCGCTGGATCACCTTCCTCTCCGGCGGCTACGACATGGCGCTGGCCAAGGGGCATGGCGTCCACATGGTCGACGCCTGGACCGGCAAGGAGGTCTGGGACTTCAGCCAGGCGGCCGCCACCGGCGTGGCCAATCCCCGGAGCGAGCTGCGCTTCCCGGTGGCCGCCACGGTGGGGATGGTCGCGAGCGGGTGCGGGAACGAGTCCCTCTTCGGCGAGAACAAGGACTCGGACTACTTCGACACCGCCTCCTTCGGCGACATGGGCGGGCAGCTCTGGGTGCTGCGCTTCTACGCGCCGGCCAAGCTCGACGCATCCACCGGGCTGGCCACCAACTGGTACGGGGCACGGCTGCTGCAGACCGGCCGGATCGGCTGCTCCACCGCCTCCCTGGGGCAACCCTTCTTCTTCATCACCGCCCACGTCATCAACACCGGCGACGGCTCGCTGCGCATCCTGGCCGGGACGGGCGACCGCTCCAACGTGGTCGACTACGACGGCGGGCTGTGCGGGCCGGACAACATCCGCGCCTGCCTGCTCAAGGGCTGCACCGTCAAGATCACATCCACCTCGTCCACCAACGCGTCGGTGGGCACCTACGCGACGCCGACGCTGACGGTGACCAACAACGCCTGCTTCCCCATGGCGCCCACCACCACCACCACCTCGGGCGCTCTGCAACGACAGCAACGCGTCCTACACCATCGACATCCAGAGCTGCCCCAACCCGGCCGTGGCCGGCGACACCTACACCACCCGGATCCACGGCTTCACCTGCACCCCGGAGAACGACACCTGGTCCTGCGCGGGGGCGGCGAACAACGACGACGGCGTCCAGGTCACGCTCAACAACGCCATCACCCAGGGCAACTGGTACTTCAGCCTGCTCGCGTTCAAGAACGGCCGGGAGAAGTTCGACACCTTGGCCGGCGCGCAGGCGTACGACGCGGTCCGCCTCAGCGAGAGCTCGGCCGGCATCGTCAAGATCGACGGCTCGCTGGCCATCCCGCCGGTGAGGGCCACCGCGCTCGACGACGGCTGGGCCCGCTACTTCACCCACTCCGGCGCCGTCACCGTGAACGCGCAGCCGTACACCATGAACCCGGTGGACGAGCGCGTCACCAGCGGCACCACCGTCTACGGCGGGATCGCCTACTGGAACACGTACCAGCCGCTCAAGCCGGTCGACACCAGCGGCGGCGGCGGCTGCTCGAAGTCGCCCTGCCGGAGCGGACGCGCCCAGTACTCGTACCTGTACGGCGCCAGCGTCACCTCCGGCGACAACGGGCTCCTGGACGCGAACCTGCAGCGGGTGTCGTCCATCGGCCACGCCGACCCGGTGCCGCCGCAGGTGCCGAAGCTGCACGTGTTCGTGAACTCGGCCGGGGAGGTCACCAAGGGCCTGGTCTCGGTCCCGGTCGGCGCCAACCCGGCCAACATGACCGTGTCGGGCGTCCAGGATCCGTCCTCGTCCTTGAGCTGGATGGACCTCGACGAGCGGCTGCACCTGTGCCGCCACGCCGGCAACGCGCAGGCCTGCCTGCAGTAGCCGGGCGCTCGCGCTGCGCTATCGGTCGCCGATGCCGTACTTGGCGAGCCGGTAGCGCAGCGAGCGGAAGGTGAGCGAGAGCAGGCGGGCCGCCTCGGTCTTCACCCCGCCGGTGCGGGCCAGGGCCTGCTCCAGGATCCCGCGCTCGATCCGGTCCAGGTGCGCCTGCAGGTCCAGCCCCTCCTCGGGCACGGCCACCTCGGGCGGGGCCGCCGCCAGCGCGGCGGCGCCGCGGACGGCGGGGGGCAGCGCCGCCGCATCGAGGACGTCGCCGTCGGAGAGCGTGACCGCGCGCTCCACCACGTTGGCCAGCTCGCGCACGTTCCCGGGGTAATCGTGGGCGGCCAGGAGCCGCTCCGCCTCCGGCGACAGGCGCGGCACGGGCCGGCCCACCTCCATGGCGAAGCGCTGCAGGAAGTGCTCGATGAAGGCCGGGATGTCCTCGCGCCGCTCGCGCAGCGACGGGACGTGGATGTTGATGACGTCGAGCCGGTAGAACAGGTCCTCGCGGAAGCGGCCGGCGCGGACCTCCCCCGCCAGGTCGCGGTTGGTGGCGGCGATGATGCGGGCCGCGAAGGGGATGTCGACCTTGGCGCCGACGCGCCGGAAGCACCGCTCCTGCAGGGCGCGCAGCAGCTTGACCTGCAGCGGCAGCGACAGCTCCCCCACCTCGTCGAGGAAGATGGTGCCGGACCCGGCCACCTCGAAGAGGCCCGCCTTCTGGTCGGTCGCCCCGGTGAAGCTCCCCTTCTCGTGGCCGAACAGCTCGCTCTCCACCAGCCCCTCGGGGATGGCGCCGCAGTTCACGGGCACGAAGGGCTGGTCGGGCCGGCCCAGCGCGTGGATGGCCTGGGCCACCACCTCCTTCCCGCTCCCGCTCTCGCCGGTGAGGAGCACGGTGGTGGGCTTGAGAGCCACCTTGGCGATGGTGTCGCGCACCTCCTGGATGGCCGCCGACCGCCCCAGGATCTCCAGCGGGCGCCCGGTGGCGCGCGGGTCCACCCGGTGGCGCAGGGCCCGGTTCTCGGCCAGCAGGGCCCGGTGCTCGAGCGCCTTGGCCACCACCATCGACAGCTCGTCGACCTTGAAGGGCTTGAGGACGTAGTCGTAGGCCCCCAGCTTCATGGCCTGGACGGCGTTCTCGGTGCTGGCATAGGCGGTGATGACGATCACCTCGGTGCCGGGCGAGGCCTCCCGGCAGCCGCGCAGCACGTCCAGCCCCGAGTTGCGCCCGAGCTTGAGGTCGGTGAGCACCAGGTCGATGCCGCCCTGCGACACCCGGCGCAGCGCCTCGGCGGCCCCGTCGACCGCGACCACGGCGTGGCCCTGCTTGGAGAGCATGATCTCCAGCAGCTCGCGCATGGAACGCTCGTCGTCGACCACCAGGATGGACGCCATGCCCCGATCCTACCCGTTTGCGATCCGCTCCGCCGCCGGCAGCGTGACGCGGAAGCTGGCGCCGCTGCCGGGCCTGGACTCCATGTCGAGGCGCCCCTGGTGCGCGTCGACGATGCGCTGCACCGTGGCCAGCCCCAGCCCGGTCCCGTTCCCCTTGGTGGTGAAGAACGGGGTGCAGAGCCGGGCCAGGTTCTCGGGCGCGATCCCCGGCCCGTCGTCGCTGACCGAGAAGGTGGCCGCGCCGTCCGGCTCGCTGCCGCAGGCCAGCCGCACCGTGCCCGGCCGGCCCACCTCGGCGATGGCCTCGGCGGCGTTGACCAGCAGGTTCCAGGCGATCTGGCGCACCTGGTCCGGGTCGCAGGAAGCCGGCGCCGGGTCCAGCTCCTGGATCAGGGAGACGCGGGCGCCGGCGGGGTGATTGGCGAACACCTGGACCGTCTCGCGCAGGATCTCCGACAGGTCGATCTGCTCCCGCCGCGGCGGGGCCGGCCGCGCGAACTCGAGGAACCGGGCCACCAGCTGGTCGAGGCGGCCGGCCTCGCGAAGCACGATCTCCATCAGGCGGTCCTCCTGCGGGGCCAGCCCTGCGGAGCCGCGGATCAGCTCGACCGAGCCCATCATCGAGGCCAGCGGGTTGCGCATCTCGTGGGCCAGCCCGGCCGCCAGCCGGCCCAGGTCGGCAAGGCGCTCCCCGCGCTTCACCGCCTCCTCCATCTCGCGCAGGTGGGTGAGGTCCTGGAAGATCACGGCCGTGCCCAGCCGGCGCCGGACCGCGTCCACCAGCGGGAAGAGCGTGTACCCGACCCGCAGCCGCTTTCCGGCCGCGTTCACCAGCACGCCCTCGTCGCGGCCGGTGCTGGCCTGGAAGGTCTCGAGCCAGGGCGGCGAGCGGCGGCCGAGCACCTGCGCGGCCGGGACGCCGAGGATCTGCTCCGCGGCCGGGTTGAGCAGGGTGACGCGCCCTTCCGCGTCGGTGGTGACGATGCCGCTCGCCACCGACCGCACGATGGCCTCGTGCAGGGCGGTGATGGCGGCCGAGATCGCCCTCGCGCGCCTCGAGGCGCTCCCCGGTGCGCCGGAGCTGCTCGGACAGGTAGCCGCCCAGCGCCGCCGTGGCGGCGAAGGCCGAGCAGTGGGCGAACACCATCAGCACGGTGGGGCGCCCGGCCGCGCCGGCCAGGGGGATGAGGACCCCGTAGGCGGCGACGGTCAGGGCCAGGGCCACCAGCGCCCCGCGCCGGAAGAGCAGGATGCTCCCGTCGACGATGGCCAGCGAGAAGAGGAAGACGAAGACGCTGTCGGCGTAGCCGGTCATGCCCACGACCGCGGTCGCCACCCCGACGTCGAGCGCGATCTGCGCGTAGGCGCTGGCCCGCATCCACCGGCCGGACCGGAGCAGCAGCGCGAACACCAGCGAGGCGCCGAAGACCACCGCCACCAGGGCGTAGAGCGGCGCCGCCCCCACCAGCAGCTCGGAGGCGCCGCGCCAGGTGACGAAGGCGGTCCCGCCCAGCAGGACCGTCATGGTCACCAGCCGGAAGAAGGTCAGCCAGGAGAGCTTGCGCCGCAGGGAGGCGCCGACGTCCCCGGCCAGCACCGGTGCGCCCGGGGCGTCCATGCTCTCACTTGACCACGCTCGCCAGGTTGAAGATGGGGAGGTACATGGCGATCATGAAGTAGCCGACCGTACCGCCCAGCACCACCATCATGAGCGGCTCGAGCATGCTGGTCAGGGCCGAGACCGCCACGTCCACCTCGTCGTCGTAGAAGTCGGCGATCTTGCCCAGCATCTGATCCATGGCGCCGGTGGCCTCGCCCACGCCGATCATCTGGACCACCATGGCCGGGAACACCTTGGTCTCGGCCAGCGGGCTGGCGATGTTCTTGCCCTCGGAGATCTTGGCCCGCACGTAGAGGATGGCCTTCTCGATGACCTTGTTGCCCGCCGACTTGGCCACGATCTCGAGCGCGTCGAGGATGGGAACGCCCGACGAGATCATCGTCCCGAAGGTGCGGGTGAACCGGGCCACCGCGACCTTGCGGATGAGCGAGCCGAAGATGGGGGCCTTGAGCACGAAGGCGTGCCAGATCTCCTGCCCCTTGCCCTTGCGGATGGCCAGCTTGAAGGCGACCGTCAGGGTGGTCGGGATGATGAGCCACCAGTACCAGGTGGAGCGGAAGCTCCGCGACAGGTCCACCAGGAACTGGGTGGGCCCGGGCAGCGTGCCGCCGAAATCCTTGAACATCTTCTCGAAGGTCGGCACCACGAAGCCGATCAGCGCCGCCACCACGCCGATCGCGACGATGAGGACGACGGCCGGGTAGGTCATGGCGCCCTTGACCCGCCGCTTCAGCTTCTCGTTCTTCTCGATGTAGGCGCCGAGCCGCTGGAGGATGGTGTCGAGGATGCCGCCGATCTCTCCGGCGCGGGTCAGCTGGACGAACAGCTCGTCGAAGACCTTGGGGTGCTCGGCCAGGGCGTCGGCGAAGGTCGACCCGGCCTCGACCCGCGACTTCACGGCCAGGAGCACCTTGCGGAAGGTCATGTTGTCGGCCTGGGTGCCGATGATGTCGAGCGCCTGGACCAGCGGCAGGCCGGCGTCGATCATGACCGAGAACTGCCGGGTGAAGACCAGGATGTCCTTGCTGGTCACCCCGCCGATGCCGGGCAGGGTGATGTGGATCTCCTTCGGCTTCTTCCGGATCCGGGTGGGCTCGATGCCCATCTGCCGGAGGCGGCCTTCCACCGCCCCGGAGTCGCCGGCCTCCATCTCGCCCGCGCGGGTCTCGCCCGACTTCGTCTTCCCGGACCACTTCCACACCACGGCCTTGGGGGCGGTGGTCCTGGGCTTCACGGTGGCGACGGCGGCTTGGGCCATGGCGTCCTCGCTGCTCGGCCCCTCATCCTATCGCAGGGTTGCGGGGCGGTCGAAATGTCGGGTCATCGCCCCTGGGTAGGCGCGGCGCGCACCACCCCCGAGCCGCTGGACAGGAGGTTCTTGAGCTCGTCGGGATCGGAGGACCGACCATGGCCTCCTCCACCGTGATGAGCCGTTTCGCCACCGCCAGGGTCAGCGACTGGTTGAAGGTCTGCATCCCGAACTTCGACTGGCCCACCTGCATCTGCGAGTAGACCTGGTGGACCTTGTCCTCGCGGATCAGGTTCCGGATGGCCGGGTTGGGGACCATCACCTCGACGATCAGGACCCGTCCCGGCCCGCCCGCGCGCGGCAGCAGGTTCTGGGTGAGCACGCCCTCCAGCACGAAGGAGAGCTGGGCCCGCACCTGCGGCTGCTGGTAGGGCGGAAAGACGTCCAGGATGCGGTTGATGGTCTGGACGGCGCTGTTGGTGTGGAGGGTGGCGAAGGCCAGGTGGCCGGTCTCGGAGATGACCAGGGCCGCCTCCACCGTCTCCAGATCGCGCATCTCGCCGATGAGCACCACGTCGGGATCCTGGCGGAGGATGTACTTGAGCGCCTTCTTGAACGACCCGGTGTCCGCCCCCACCTCGCGCTGGTTCACCAGGCAGTTCTTGTGGGGGTGAAGGTACTCGATGGGATCCTCGATGGTGACGATGTGCTCGTGCCGGTCGGTGTTGATCTTGTCGATGATCGACGCGAGGGTGGTGGACTTCCCCGATCCGGTCGGGCCGGTCACCAGCACCAGGCCGCGGGGCTTCCTGGCCAGGTCCGCCACGATGGGCGGAAGCCCCAGCTCGGCGAAGGTCAGGATCTTGAAGGGGATGGTCCGGAAGGCGCCCGCCACCGCGCCTCGCTGCATGAACACGTTGGCCCGGAAGCGGGAGAGCCCCTTCACGCCGAAGGAGAGGTCGAGCTCGTTCTCCTCCTCGAACCGGTGCTTCTGGGCGTCGGTCAGGATCGAGTAGCAGAGCTGCTTGGTCTCGACCGGGGAGAGCGGGGGCGTCTTGAGCGGCACCAGCTTGCCGTCGATGCGCAGCTGGGGCGGCGAGCCGGTCGTGACATGGAGGTCCGACGCCCCCTTCTCGACCATCGCCTTGAGGAGCTGGTGCAGGTTCGCCACTGGTCCGACCTTTCTAGAACTTGTCCGGCGCGGTGTTGCCGACGGCCTCGGAGAGGCTGGTCATGCCCTGCTTCACCTTGTTGAGCGCGCTCATGCGCAAGGTCTGGAACCCGAGCCGGATGGCCTCCTGCTTCAGCTCGGCCGCGGAGCAGCCCTGGATGACCAGCTCCTTGAGGCCGTCCCAGAGCGGCATGACCTCGTACACCGCCACGCGCCCCTTGTACCCGCGGTCGTTGCAGATCTTGCACCCGGCCGGCTCCATCACCTCGAAGGTGCCGACGTCCTCCGCCGCGAAGCCGGCGTCGAGCAGCGCCTGCTCCTCCACCTGACCGGGCTTCTTGCACTCCGGGCACAGGCGCCGGCAGAGGCGCTGGGCAATGATGGCGTTGAGCGAGGCGGTCACCAGGAAGGGCTCGATGCCCATGTTGAGGAGTCGCGAGACCGTGCCGGGGGCATCGTTGGTGTGCAGCGTGGAGAGCACCAGGTGGCCGGTCAGGGCCGCCTTGACCGCCGATCTCGGCCGTCTCGAAGTCGCGGATCTCGCCCACCATGATGATGTCCGGGTCCTGCCGCAGGAAGCTGCGCAGGGCGGCGGCGAAGTTGAGGCCGATGTCCTCGTGCATCTGCACCTGGTTGATGCCGAAGAAGTTGAACTCGACCGGGTCCTCGGCGGTGGAGATGTTCCAGGCCACCTCGTTGAGCTTGGAGAGCGCCGAGTAGAGGGTGGTGGTCTTGCCCGAGCCGGTCGGGCCGGTGACCAGCACCATGCCGTAGGGCCGGTCGATGGCCTCCAGGAAGTCCTTGAGCTGCTTCTCCTCGAAGCCCAGCTTGGTCATGTCCAGCTGCAGGTTGGACTTGTCGAGGAGGCGCATCACCACCTTCTCGCCGAACAGGGTCGGGCAGACCGAGACGCGGAAGTCCATCTCCTTGCCCTTGCCCAGCTTGAGCTTGATGCGGCCGTCCTGGGGAAGCCGGCGCTCGGCGATGTCCAGCTCGGACATGATCTTGAGGCGCGAGATGATGGCGTTCTTGAGCTTCATGGGCGGCTTCATCACCTCGTAGAGCACGCCGTCGATGCGGAAGCGGACCCGGAAGTCCTTCTCGTAGGGCTCGACGTGGATGTCGGAGGCGCCCTTGCGGATGGCGTCGAGCAGGATCAGGTTCACCAGCTTGACGACCGGCGCCTCCTCGGCGCTCTTCTCGAGATCGACGGCGCTGGTGCCGTCCTGCTCCTCCTCGATGACCGAGACCTCGGAGTCGTCGAAGCCCTGCATCACCTCGTCGAGGTCCGGCCCCTTCTCGGCGTAGTGCCGCTCGATGGCCTCGCGGATGGCCACCTCCGAGGCGACCACCACCTCCACGTTGTAACCGGTGAGGAACTTGACGTCGTCGATGGCGAAGATGTTGGAGGGGTCGCTCATGGCCACGATGAGCGAGGAGCCGGCCCGGTTCACCGGGATGACCTGGTGCTTCTCGGCGGTGGCCTTGGGGACCAGCTTCAGGACCTCCTCGTCGATGTCGAAGTCCTTGAGCGAGATGGCGGGCACGCCGTACTGCTTGGAGAGGAACCCGGTCAGATCCGCCTCGGCGATGGCGCCCTGCTTCACCAGCAGCGAGCCGATGCGCCCGCCGGTCTTCCGCTGCTCCTCCTGGGCCTTCTGCAGCTGCTGGAGCGAGATCAGGTTCTCCCGCACCAGGAGTTCGCCGAGCCGTCCGGACATGAGCGCTTTCCCCTTCGAGATGCCGCGCGAGAAGGAACGCCGGGCGGCGAGCGTGCGCCCGGGACGCCCTCGGAAAGTAACAGCCGGCTCAGCAGGGGGTCAAGGAAGGGCCCGACCCGTGCCCTGACCCATGGACGCGGAATCGCAGGGAGAAAACGCACGCTCCCACCCACATCGGAGCACGATCAGCGGGGGGGCTGCGCCCGCCCGGAGACCGGGCTCTCCTCGGCTGCCCACCTATCGGCTGCCCCAGGTCGCGCGAGCCTCCTCCACGTCGCGCGCGATCTGGGCACGCAGCGCGTCGATCGAGGGAAAGCGGCGCTCGTCGCGCAGGCGGTGGAGGAAGGCCACGCGCATGGGCTCGCCGTAGAGGTCCCGCCCGTCGAAGTCGAGGAGGTGCACCTCGGCCACGATCCCGCCCGCCACCTCGACGGTGGGTTTGACGCCCACGTTGCACACCCCGGCGCGTTCCTGGCCGCCCGGCCCACCGGCGCCGATGCGAGCGCGCACCACGTACACGCCGTTGGCGGGGAGGAGCTGGTCGGTCTCGAGATTGGCGGTCGCGAATCCGAACCCGCGTCCCCGCCCCGCCCCGCGGACCACGGTGGCGTCCACGTCGTAGGGTCGCGTGAGCAGCTCGGCGGCAGCGCCCACGTTCCCCTCCAGCACGAACTCGCGGATCTTGGTCGACGACACCACCAGGCCGTCGGCGGTGACCGGCTCGACCACGTGCAGGGAGATGCCGCGGGCCTGGAGCAGCGGCCGGAGCGCGTCCACCCGAGCGCGCTCGCGCCCGGCGGTGAAGTCCTGGCCCACCACCACCTGCCGCACCGCCAGCCGGCCGGCCAGGTCGCGCGCCACGAACTCGGCGGCGGGCGTGGCGGCGTAGGCACGGTCGAACGGCTGCACCACGGCGGCGGTCAGGCCCAGGCCGCCCAGGAGCTCGAGCTTGCGGGGCAGCGGGGTGAGCAGCGGAGGCGCGAGCTCGGGCCGCAGCACCTTCACCGGGTGCGGGTCGAACGTCAGGACGCCGGCCGCGGGCGCCAGCTCCCGGGCCACCTGGATGAGCCGGCGGTGGCCCAGGTGCACGCCGTCCATGTTCCCCACGGTCACCGCGCCGCCCCGGAGCGCGCCGGAGGCGGCAGCCTCCTCGAGGGAGCGGAAGACCAGCATGGGGACCTACTTACAGGAACCTCTTGGTGAACGCATGCGGCAACAGCGCCCCCAGCGTGGTCTCCTGGCGCGACCCGCGGGCCCCCACCAGCACCACCGGGAGGTCGGGCCCGGCGAACTCGGCCAGGGTCTGGAGGCACATGCCGCACGGCGGCGTGGGCGGAGAGGTCCCGCTCGCCACCGCCAGGGCCTCCAGCCGCCGGGCGCCGGCCGTCACCGCGCCCGCCACCGCGGCGCGCTCGGCGCAGACGGTCAGCCCGTAGCTGGCGTTCTCGACGTTGCAGCCGCTGAAGACGCGGCCGCCGGCGCGGACCGCCGCGCCCACCAGGAACCGCGAGTACGGGGCGTAGGCCTTGCGCCGGGCGGAGGCGGCGGCGCGCGCCAGCGAGGGCAGGCGGGCTGGGGGGCGCGCCATCTATCCCTGCAGGAACCGCGCGATGGTCAGCTCGGTGTCGAGCGGCAGGTCGACGAAGTGGAGGTGGGCGCCGAACCGCTCGCCCTCCCTGGTCACCCGCAGCACCTCCCCCAGCGCCTGGATCTCCTCGCGCCGTCCGGGGAGGATGAAGCGCACCTCGAGCCGGTTGCCCGCCGGAGGGTGAAGCGCCTCGAAGTAGACGCCGCCCAGGCCCAGGTTGCCACGGCGCTCCTCGAAGGAGCCCCCCAGCTCCACGTCGCGGACCAGGAGCGGCAGCGCGATCCGGACGCTGTCGCGCCGGTCCGACGAGGTGTCGACGCCGGGCTCCACGGCGGCACGGATCGGGCTTGCGTCGGCCATGGGACACCCCCGCGTTCGACGCCTAGACTAGCGGACCTGATCGCGAAACCACAATGAGGCACGAGGGGGCGGGGCGCGCCCGCGCCAGGCCGGCCCCCGCACCGGTCAAGGGCGGCTGGCACGCCGCAGGAATGCCCCCACCAGCGCTCCCAGCCGGTCCCGCACCCGGGCTGCCACCTCCTCCACCTCCTGGTGGGAGAGTCGGTGGCGCGACAGCCCCGCGGCGTGGTTGGTGACGACCGAGATGCCCGCCACCGGCACGCCCATGTGGCGCGCCGCGATCACCTCCGGCACAGTCGACATGCCCACCAGGTCCGCGCCCAGCGCCCGCAGCATGCGGATCTCGGCGGGCGTCTCGTACGAGGGCCCGAGCAGGCAGGCGTAGACGCCGGCCGGCAAGGGAATGCCCTGCTCGCGGGCGCAGGCGTCCAGCAGCGAGGCGAGCAGTGGGTCGTAGGCCTGGGTGAGATCCAGGAACCGAGGCCCGACCCGGTCGTCGTTCTCCCCCACCAGCGGGTTCTGCCCGGAGAGGTTGATGTGGTCGGCGATGCGGACCAGGTCGCCGGGAGCGTAGGCGGGGTTCACACCGCCGGCGGCGTTGGTCACGAGCAAGAGCTTCACGCCCAGTCCACAGAGCATCCGGGCGCCGAAGGCCGCGTCGTCGGCCGACCAGCCCTCGTAGGCGTGCGCGCGGCCCTGCAGCGCCGCCACCACCACCGGCGCGCCGCCGTCCTGGGCGGGAAGCTCGCCCACCACCAGGCGGCCCGGGTGGCCGGGGACCTGGGCGACCGGGAAGCCGGGGATCCCGCCGTACGGCACCACCACGGCGCGCTCCAGCCGCTCCGCGAAGTCCGACAGTCCGGAGCCGAGGATGACGCCAGCGGCCGGGGTGGCCTCGATCTGGCCACGCACCCAGGCGAGCGCGTAGGAGAGGCGGGTGTGGAGATCGGCGCGGTGGGTCATGCCAGCCTCTCCAGGACGAGCGGTGCCGACGCGGGGGCCCGCTGGGCGATGCGCCAGGCGGAGAGGAGCCGCGCCGCCATGGCCGCGCGCGGCTCGCTGCGCGGGCCCTCGTGCACGCGGCAGAGCGGCTCGCCGCGCTCCACCGGCTCGCCGACCTTCTTCAGCACCTCGATCCCCGCCGCCGGATCGATGCGGTCCTCGACCCGGGCGCGCCCCGCCCCCAGCGCCACCGCCGCCAGGCCCACCGCCTCGCCGTCGATGCCGGCCACGAAACCGGAGGCCGGGGCGGCCACCTCGTACCGGCCCGGCGCGCGCGGCAGCCGCTCGGGATCGCGGATGGCCTCCGCATCGCCGCCCTGGGCGCGCACGATCTCGGCCAGCCTGGCCAGCCCGCGCCCGTCCCGGATGGCCGCCTCCACCTGGGCGCGCGCCCCGGCCGGATCCGCCGCGGCGCCGGCCAGCAGCAGCATCTCGGCGGTGAGCTCGACGGTGACGGTCCGGAGATCGGCCGGCCCGCCGCCCCGGAGGAGGTCGATGGTCTCGACCACCTCGAGCGCGTTGCCGACCGCCCTCCCCAGGGGCTCGTCCATGGCGGTGAGCAGTGCGGTCACCTTCTTGCCCATGGCGCGGCCGATCCCGGCCAGCGAGTCGGCCAGGGCCCGGGCGTCCGGGAGCGTCTTCATGAAGGCGCCCGCGCCCACCTTCACGTCCAGCACCAGGCCGTCGATCCCCTCGGCCAGCTTCTTGGACATGATCGAGGCGGAGATGAGCGGGATGGACTCCACCGTGGCGGTCACGTCGCGCAGCGCGTAGAGCTTCTTGTCGGCCGGGGCCAGCCGCGCGGTCTGGCCGATGAGGCAGGCCCCCACCTCGCGCACCAGCGCCCGGAAGCGATCGATGGGGAGGTCGACCCGGAAGCCGGGGATGGCCTCGAGCTTGTCCAGCGTCCCGCCGGTGTGGCCCAGGCCGCGCCCGGAGATCATGGGCACCTTGACGCCGCAGGCCGCGGCCAGCGGCGCCAGCGCCAGCGAGACCTTGTCGCCCACGCCGCCGGTGGAGTGCTTGTCGATCTTGGCCCCGGGAATGTCGGACAGATCCAGCACCTCGCCCGAGCGGAGCATGGCCTCGGTCAGCGCGCGGGTCTCGGCCGGCTCCATGCCGCGGAAGAAGACGGCCATGCAGAAGGCCGACATCTGGTAGTCGGGGATCGCTCCCCGCGTGAACCCGTCCACCAGCCAGGCGATGTCCTCGGGGGCGAGGACCGCCCCGTCGCGCTTGGCGTGGATGATCTCGTAGGGCGATCGGGGCACGCGACCCCCATCATGCCAGCTGTTCGAGCAGCGCGTCCTCGATCTCGTAGTTGGCGTGCACGTGCTGCACGTCCTCGAGATCCTCCAGCTCCCCGATGAGCTTGAGGAGGTGGCGGGCCTTCTCCGGGTCGGTGATCCGCATCGTCTCCCTGGGGACGTAGGTGATGCGGCGCTGCCCGAGCTTGAGCTTCTTCCTGTCCAGCGCCTCGGCCACGGCGTGGAGATCGTTGGGATGGGTGCGGATCTCGAAGCCGTCCGCCCCGTGGTTCAGGACGTCCTCGGCCCCGCCGTCGATGGCCGCCTCCTCGACCTGATCCGCGCTGGGCCCGGGCCTCACCTCGATCACGCCCATCCGCTCGAAGTTCCAGTCGACCGCGCCCTCGGCGGCCAGGTGGCCCCCGCCCTTGGCGAAGCAGGTCCGCACCTCGCCGGCGGTGCGGTTCTTGTTGTCGGTGAGGCACTCGAGGATGAGCGCCACCCCGCCCGGCCCGTACCCCTCGTACTTCGCCTCCTCGTAGCTCACGCCCTCCAGCTCGCCGGTGCCCTTCTTCACGGCGCGCGTGATGTTGTCCTGGGGCATGTTGGCCTCGCGGGCCAGGTCCATGGCCGCGCGCAGCCGGGCGTTGCCGGCGGGATCGCCGCCGCCCATGCGGGCCGCGACGGTGATCTCCTTGATGAGCTTGGTGAAGAGCTTGCCCTTGGCCGCCCCCTGGGCTTCCTTCTTGTGCTTGATCTTGGTCCATCGGTTGTGGCCGGACATGGGCGCTCCCGAGAAGGCCCTGTGCCCGGGGACGTAGCACGCGCAATGCTTCAAATTCAAGGATTCCGGAGCCGTTTCCGGCGGCCGCCCCGCCTGGAACGCGTCACCAGATGATCGAGTCCACCAGCTCGTCGATGAGGTCGCCCAGCTGGTCGATCCCGTGCGACTTGGAGAGGTAGCCGTCCGCACCCGCCGCCTCGGCGATGGGGGCCAGCTCCTCGTCCGGGCGCGAGCTGAAGAGGATGATGGGGATCTTCTCGGTGTGGAAGTCCTGCTTCAGCACGCGGACGATGTCCTTGCCCGAGATGTCCGGCATCATCAGGTCGGTGAGGATCACCTCGGGCTGGAACTCGTCCAGCAGGGCCTGGAACTCGAGCAGGTTCGATGCGACCGCGACCGCGTAGCCGCGATCCTCGAGCACGGCCTTCTCCATCTCCAGGGTGATGGGAGAGTCGTCGAGGAGGAGTATGCGCCGCTTCTCGGCCATGCCGGGCTCCTAGAGCGCTGCCAGAGCGTACTCCGCCGCGCGGGCGAAAGCGCTCCCGTCCTCGGGGATGTCGGGGTAGTAGCCCAGGAAGTCCTGGCGCTTGCCCTCCGGCCGGCGGCGGTACGCCTCCAGGGCGTTCCGGTAGGCGCGGCGGGCGCGCTGCACGTCCTTCTGCGCCTCCCGGCAGCGGCCCAGGTAGTAGTGGGCCAGGGCCAGGTCCGGGTCGATGAACAGGGCCCGGGACAGCTCCAGGGCCGCCTCCTCGGACTGGCTCATGGAGAGCAGGTGGATGCCGAAGAAGAGGTGGGCCTCGGCGCTGAGCGGCTCCAGCGCCAGCGCCGCCAGGTAGCTGCGGTGGGCCCGGTCGGCCTGGCGGAGGATGCCGTAGAGGTTGGCCAGGGTGAGCCGGACCGCCAGGTCCTCGCCGCCCTGCTCCAGCAGGCGCTCCAGGAGCTCGCGGGCCGCGCCGAAGCGCCCGTCGGCGAAGAGGGCCACCGCCGCGTCCAGGTACTCCTGGGGCGCGAGGGGCGGCTCGATGGCGGGCGCGGGCGCGTACGCCTCGGGGGGAAGCGGAACCGGGGTGTGCGAGGGCTCGGGCGGCGCCAGCCGCAGGTGCCGGACCGGCGGCGGCGCCGAGGGCATGGGCACCAGGTGCGGCCGCAGCGAGGGAGTGGCCGGCAGGGCCGGGCGCCCCACCGCCGCGGACTCGGGCCGGCGATAGAGGAAGGCCCCCGCCACCTCGGTCAGCTCGAACCCCTCGAAGAGCCGGAACAGCGACTCGGAGTACCCCAGGAACAGGTAGCCGCCCGGCGCCAGCGCGTTGTGGAACTGCGTCAGCACCTGCTGCGTGGTGGCGGTATCGAAGTAGATGATGACGTTGCGGCAGAAGATGACGTCCCAGCCGCCGGACTCGCCGGCGCGCGGGAAGATGGTGGACACCAGGTTGTGCGGACGGATGGCGGCGATGAGCCTGCGCAGCCCGGCCCGCACCACGTAGCGCTCGCCCTCCCGGTCGAAGTGGCGCGACAGGTACGGCTCCTTCACCTCGCGCACCCGGCGCGCCTCGTAGGCCCCCCGCGCCGCGAAGGCCACCGCCTCGGGGTTGACGTCGGTGGCCAGGATCTCGACCTCGTCCGGCCCGGCCCCGGCCTCGGCGGCGGTGATGGCGATGGAGTAGGGCTCCTCGCCCGTGGCGCAGCCCGCCGACCAGATGGCCACGCGCCGGCCGCCGGCCCGCGCCCGGGTGACCAGGCCGGGCATGATGGCTTCCAGCGCCCTGAACTGGCGCTCGTCCCGGAAGAAGCTGGTCTTGCCCACCGTGACCAGCGGCAGCAGCCGACGCAGCTCCTCGTCGCCGGGCGGTTTGCGGAGCACCTCCAGGTAGGCGTCCGGGTCGCCGGCGGGCGGCTCCGGATCCTCGAGCCGGGCCAGCATGGCGATGCGCAGGGCGGCGTGGCCGTCGGGCCGGATGTTGAGCCCCACCCGCTCCTTGAGGATGGCGGCCAGCTCCAGCACGTGCTCGGTCGAGATGGGCTTCACTTGACCAGCTCCAGGAGCACGCGGGGGATGTCGTCCAGCGCCAGCACCCGGTCGGCCGCGCCCAGCTCCAGCGCGGCGCGCGGCATGCCGAACACCACGCTGGTGGCCTCGTCCTGGACCAGGGTGGTGCCGCCCTGATCCTTGATGACCTTGAGCCCGTCGGCGCCGTCCCGGCCCATGCCGGTGAGGAGCACGCCGCAGGCGCGCCGGCCGTAGTGGCGGGCCGCCGAGACGAACAGCGGCGTGACCGACGGCTTGAAGGTGTCGACCGGCGGCGCGTCGGAGAGGTGGGCCTGGCCGCGCGTGACCACCAGGTGGCGCCCGCTGGGCGCCAGCAGCACGCGCCCGGGCCGGAGCGGCTCGCCCTCCACCGCCTCGCTGATCTGGAGCTGCGTCTCCTGGTTGAGCCAGCCCGCCAGACCCTCGGTGAACCCGTCGGCGATGTGCTGGACCACCACGATGGGGACGGGAAACGTGGCCGGCAGCCGCTTCAGGATGGTGGCCAGGGCGCGGGGACCGCCCAGCGAGGCGCCCACCACCACCAGGTCCGGCGGCTCGGCGCTGCGGGGCGCGCTGGCCCTCTTCTCGCGCAGGCCGCGCGGGTGGCGGATGACCTTGACCCCGGCCAGCAGGCGGAGCCGCGTGCACAGCGTCCGCCGGTAGTCGTCCAGATGGGCCTCGGCGCGCGGCTTCTCCATGATGTCCAGCGCGCCCAGCGAGAGCGCCTTGAAGCCGGCCGCCTCGGTCGGGCTGGCGGTGAGCACCAGGATGGGCGTGGGCGTCTCGGCCATGATCCGGGCGATGCCGGCGAAGCCGTCCGCCTCGGGCATGTTCAGATCCATGGTGATGACGTCGGGCCGGTGCTGCCGGGCCATGCCGGCGGCCTCGTCACCGTCCTTGGCCACGGCCGCCAGCTCGAATCCCCGGTCAGCCGCCACCATCCTGGAGAGGAGCTCGCGGAAGAGCTCCGAGTCGTCCGCCACCAGGACGCGGACGGCGCGCTCGGTGGCGCTCATGCAGGGACCCCGCAGAGCCGCTCCATGGTGGCGGCCAGGTTCTCGGGATCCAGCTCGCCCTTGACCAGGTAGGCGTCGGCGCCCGCGTCCACGCCGCGGCGGCGCTCCTCCGGGGCGGACAGGGAGGAGAGGATGACGATGGGGAGCCTGATGAAGCGCGGGGTGGCCTTGATGCGCCGGGTGAGGTCGATGCCGTCGAGCACCGGCATCTGCACGTCGGTGACCAGCAGGTGGAACTGGCCGGTCTGCAGCTTGGCCCAGCCCTCCTCGCCGTCGACCGCCTCCTCCACCTCGTGCCCCAGCGAGCGGAGCAGGGCCGCCTCTGCCTCCCGGGCGATGGCGCTGTCGTCCACCAGCAGGATGCGCAGCCGGCGCCGGTCGCGGCGGGCGATCACCGGGGCGGCCACCCGGCGGGCGGCGGCCACGATGTCCGGCGTGGAGAGCAGGAGCGCCACGCGCCCGTCCTCCAGCGCGGCCGCCCCGGTCAGGAAGCGGACACCCTTGAGGAAGGCGCCGGGGGCCTTGACCGCCACCTCGCGCTCGCCCTGGAGGCCGTCCACCACCACCGCCGCGCCCTCCGAGCCGTGCCACACGTACGCCACCAGCGGCCGCTTGGAGCGCGGCCCGCCGTTGAGCGAGAGGAGCGGGCCCAGGGCCACCACCGGCAGGAGCCGGTTGCGGTAGCGGACGGCCCGGATGCCGGCCACCTCGGTGATGTCCTTGGGCTCGAGCCGGCCCACGCTGTCCACGTCGGTGGCGGGCAGGCCGTACACGTCCTCGTCGATGCGGACGAGCAGGACCTTCATGAGCGAGAGCGACTGCGGCATCCGCAGCGTGAAGCGGGCGCCCTTGCCCGGCTCGGACTCGACCGCCACCGAGCCGCCCAGCGCAGTCACCTTGCGCCGGACCACGTCCAGCCCCACCCCCCGGCCGCTGGTCTCGCCGGCGTGGTCGCGGGTGGTGAACCCGGGCAGGAAGATGAGGTCCATGGCGGCGCGGGTGGAGATGCCCGCCGCCTGCTGATCGGCCAGCATGCCCTTGCGCAGGGCCGCCGCGCGCACCGCGGCCGGGTCGATGCCGCGGCCGTCGTCCTCGACCGTGACCGCCAGGAGGTCGCCGTCGGTGCGGGCCGCGATGACGATCTTGCCGGCGCGCGGCTTGCCCGCCTTGACGCGCTCCTCGGGCATCTCGATGCCGTGGTCGACCGAGTTGCGGACCAGGTGCACGAGCGGGTCGTTGAGCGAGAGCAGGATGGCCTTGTCGACGCCGGTCTCGGCGCCCTTGATCAGGCACTCGACCTCCTTGCCCTGCTCGCGCGCCATGTCCCGGGCGGCCCGGGGGAAGCCGGCCAGGACGCCGGAGAGCGGGATGAGGCGGGCCGCGCCGATGCGCTCCGCCAGCTGGCCGAACTGCGCGTGGGCGGTGGAGGCGGCCTCGTGCTGCTGCCGGGCGAAGCGGAAGGTGTCCGAGCGGAGCAGGTGGACGTCGCCCTCGATCTGCTCCACCAGCCGCTGGTTGCGCGCATCGCGGATCCGCTCCGCCATGGCGATGATGCGGTCGGAGAGCCGCGCCCAGCGCGCGAACAGGCCGTTCAGGTCCTTGGAGCGCCGGATGGAGCGCGCCCCCTCGACCAGCACGTCGCCGGCCAGGGCCGCGATCTCGTCGAGGCGGTCCACGTCGACGCGGATGGAGGAAACCGGGCGATCCCCCAGGATCTGGGCCTTGGGATCGTCGGCCCGGCGCAGCGGGTGGGCAGGCTTCTCCCCGCCCGGCGCCGTCCCGGCCGCCGGTGCGGATGCGGATGTGGACGCCGGCGCGGATGTGGACGCCGGCGCGGCTGCGGATGCGGTTGCGGACGCCGTTGCCGTTGCCCCCGCCGCTGCCGGCGCGGTGCCGGACGCCGCCGCCCCTCCCCCGATCAGCCCCCGCAGCCGCTCGGCCAGCGCCTTCGCCACCTCGCCCCCGTCGAGCGGCGCGTCCAGCATGGGCACGATGGCGTCGCAGGCCTTGAGCAGCTCCTCGAGCGGCTCGCCGGCGGCGGCCTCGGGCAGCGACTTGAGGAGGTCCTCGGCGGCGTGCACCACCGTGGAGATCCCGACGTAGCCCATCATCCGCGACTCGCCCTTGAGCGTGTGCAGCTCGCGGGCCAGCTCCTGCCGGCCATCGGCGTCGGCCGAGCCGCGCTCGATGGTCAGGAGCGCGGTCGAGATCTTCTCGACGCGGTCCGCGGTGGTCTCGCGGAACCGGGGGAGGAGCTTCTGGCGAATGTCCTCGGCGGGCATGTGTTCGTTCGTCGAAGGCGCCGATCACCCTGAACCCCTCGACTCCGCTGCTCCGCAGCTACGCTCGGGGCAGGCGGAGTCGAAGGGAGGTTCACTCCACCTTGAATCGCTTGACGAGATCGGCCAGCCGCTCCGCCAGCTTGGTGAGCTCGGCGGCCGCCCCAGTCGCCTGCTTGGAGCCGGCCTGTGCCTGGCGCGTGACCTCCTCGATCTCCGACATGGACTGCACCACCTGCTCGGTGGCGGTCCGCTGCTGCTGGGTGGCGAGGTGGATGACCCGGGCCGCGTCACTGGTCTCCTGGATGCCGGAGAGGATGCCCGAGACGCTCTCCATGGCGTGCCCGCCCAGCTTCTCGCCCTCGGCGGCCATCTTCTTGTTGCCGTCCGAGGCCTCCTTGGCGGCGTGGGTGGCCTCGCGGATCTCGGTGATGAGGTTCTTGATCTCCTTGGTCGACTCCATGACGTTCTCGGCCAGGCGCCGCATCTCGGCGGCGACGATCGAGAACCCGCGGCCGGCCTCGCCGGCCTTGGCGCCCTCCAGGGCGGCGTTGAGCGCCAGCAGGTCCGAGCGGTCGGCGATCTCGTCGATCACCTCGACCACCGTCCCGATCCGCTCGACGCGCTTCGACAGCTTGGCGATGGCGTCGTCCACCTCGATGGCGTTCCGCTTGACGCTCTCCATCGAGGACATGAAGGACTTGATGGCGCCCTCGCCCTGCCGGCCGCCGACCAGGGTCTGCTCGGCGATGGAGGCCACCATCTGCGCGTTCTCGGCGATCTGATGGGAGGCGCCCTTCAGCTCCTCCATGGTGGCGGTGGTCTCGTGGATGGCCGAGGCCTGGGCGCTGGTGGAGGACTCGTTCTGGGTGGCCGCTGCCAGCACCTCGGCCGACGAGGTGGAGAGCTGCAGCGCCGCCTCGCGGATCTCGGTCACGAACTTCTTGAGCGTCTCCATCACCTGGCCGATGCCGGCGATGAGCGGCGTCAGGGCCGCGTCGCTGACCCCCAGGCGCAGGGTGCCCGACAGGTCGCCCTGGATCACCAGACGGATCATGGCCTCGATGGCCTCGTCCACTCCGGTGGTCACCAGCTGCACCCGCTGCCGGGCCTCGCGGATGTCGGCCGCGGCCCGGAGCGCGGCGGCGTTGGCCTGCTCGGCCACCGCCCGGAGCCCCGGGTCGGAGAAGCTGGTCACGTCGAGGCGGTCCTCCAGCTTCCCCTCGGCGATGCCGTGCAGGAAGCTCACCAGCCGCCCGGCCTCGCCCTTCGGCGCGCGGCCGGCCTTCCCCTGCTGCTGGGCAGGGGTCTCGTCATCGACATCGAACGGTTCGGACATCGTGGGCCTCTCGGTCATTGCGGTGTCGCACGACGAGCCGCGTGCTCGCGCAGGAGCGTGGGGAGATCGATGAAGGGCGTGGGGATGTCGTCCAGCACCACCAGCCCGGCCAGCGCCCCGGAGTGGATGCAGGCGGCGGCGAAGGCGGGCAGCGGCTGGACGTCGTTCTCGCCCACCGTCCGGAACCCGACCACCTGGTCCACCACCAGCGTCCGCTCGCTGCCGGGCGAGGCCACCACGATGCAGCGCTGCCGGCTGAAGGGCGTGCCCAGGGCCGTGTCCAGCACCAGCTCCTCGGCGGCGCTGTCCCGGACCGTGCCGATGCGCACCACGTCGCGCACCGGGGCGGCGAACACGTGCGCGCCCACCTGGAAGAGAAGGATCTCGGAGATGGGGTCGCTCACGCGGCGGCGCCCCCCGCGGGGACCGCCCGCGCGCGCGCGGCCTCGACCAGGCGCGGCATGTCGAGGATGGCGACCGCGCCGAGCCGGTCCTGGGCGACGCCGGAGAGGAACTCCGCCACGCCCGACGACTCGGCCGGCGGCGCCTCCAGCGCGCGCCGGGGAACGGTGATGAGCCCTTCGACGGCCTCGCTCACCACCGCCACCTTCCACGGCCCGCAGTGGACGATGGCGGCGCGGGTGCTCGGTCGCACCGGGATGCTGCCCTGGCCGACCAGCTGGCTCACGTCGAGGACCGGCAGCACCTCACCACGGTGGGTGAACACGCCGGTGAGGAAAGGAGGGGCAGCAGGCAGGCGGGTGAGCGGTCCCAGCCGGACCACCTCGGTCACCAGCGCGGCCTCGAACGCGTAGCGGCCGCCCAGGATGCGGAGGCAGAAGAACCACGCCTCCTGGCCGCGAGGCCCGACGTCCATCCGCTGCCCGAAGCCGGCCTTGGGATCCCACATGCGCCCGAGGATTATCCGGCAGGCTGGGACGGAGGGGCAAGTCGGTGATACCTTGTTCCCTGGCAAAGGGACGTCGGCTTGAAGGTCCTCATCTGCAGCGATAGCGAGATCCTCCTCCAGCTCACCGGCGTGGCCCTGGAGTCCGCCGGCCACCAGGTGATCCTGGAGCGGAATGCGCACGCGCTCGTACCCGAGGCGCCCGGGGCCGCGGCGCTGCTGGTCGATGGCGCGCTGGGTCGGCAGGCCGCCGCCCTGCTGCGAGACCGGGGCTTCGCGGGCCGGGTGCTGCTGGTGGGTGACGCCAGCCCGGAGGAGCTGGCCCACACGGCGCAGGACCTGCAGCTCGACGGCTACGTCGCCAATCCGTGGGAGGAGGACTTCCCCAAGCGCTTCGCCGCTGCGGTCGAGAGCGGCCGCCGGGTGCTGATCGTCGACGACTCGGAGATCGTGGCCCGGCTCCTCCAGGAGGAGCTGGAGGCCAAGGGGTTCCAGATCCAGTACGCCCCGGACGTCGAGAAGGCGACCTCCATCATCCTGAAGCGCTCCACCCGCCCCGACCTCATCCTCCTCGACATCAACATGCCCAAGGTCGACGGGGCGCAGTTCTGCCGGTTCGTGAAGAAGAACGCCATGTTCCGGTCGATCAAGGTCCTGTTCTGCTCCGGCGACAGCAAGGAGCGCATGGAGAAGCTCGTCGCCGAGTGCGGCGCCGACGGCTACATCTCCAAGGGCGAGCTGCTCGGGAAGTCGATCGTCGACAACGCGGGATAGCGCCCCACGGCGATCCGGTCAGTCGCTCTCCACGCACCCCCAGTTCCCCGGCTGGTCCGGGCCATCCAGATCCGTCCGGAGCAGGATCGCGCACACCGGCCCCCCGGCGGCGCCCGCCGTCGAGAGCACGGCGCCCGACGGGTCGAGCAACGTGAGCGCCGGGAACCGGTCGTTGGCGAGGCCTCCCAGGAGCGCGGTGGAGCCGCAGGGGAGCACGGCCGTCCCCTCCGGCAATGCGTAGCGCTGGTCGTAGGCGCCGCCCACCAGCAGCGCCAGGTTCCCCTGTGCGACCTCACCCTCGCCGAGCACACAGGAGGTGACACCGCCGCTCGGGCCGCGCTTCTCGAGCCGGTGGCCATAGAGGTCGAGGACGCCGCTGCCGCGGTTCTGGATGACCACGTACTCCCCCCGGCCTCGGGCGTCTCGGCGTCCACGCGGATCTGCGCGATCACGGGCCGGGCGGGGGGGCCGGCGGCGGGGCCGGTCTGGAAGGAGACGACGGTCGCCCGCTGCCGGCCCTCGGCGTCGAGCACCGCCCGCCCATCTGCCGCCCGGAGCTTCGAGCTGATCACCAGCGCATACGGGACGAGCGGGTGGAGCGGCGCGGCCAGCTTCAGCACCGCCCGCCTCCCGCCCTCCTCCATCGTGACCAGGCCCGGGACCGCACCCGCCACCCCGACGGCGCCGGCGTCCGAGTCGACCGCCGCGACCGCGGCGTGCTCGGCGGCGGCGGGGACGAGCACCATGCGCCGCCCGTCGACCAGGCCCTCCGGGGAGACCGGGGCGGAGAAGGTGGCGCTCGCCTCGGCCAGCGAGGGGGGCACGCCGGGCCCGGTCGGCTCGACCCGCTCGACGCGCGGCAGCGCCGGAGGCGCCGCGGGCAGCCGGGGCCCGCAGGCGGGCGCGAGCAGCGCCAGCGCGGCCAGCACCGCACGCCAGCTCCGGCGCGCCGTCACGGCGCACGCTCCCGGAGCCTCGCGCCCGTGAGCGCATCGATCTCGGCCGCCAGCCGCGCGATGTCGAGCTCCGCCTGGGCGCGAGCCACCGGGTCGGGTGGCGGCGACAGCAGGAGCGCCACCCGGAGCCGCTGCCGCTCGAAGAAGAGCTTGGTGACGCGCTCGACCGCCTCGCCGCGCCGCCTGGCGCGCGCCTGCGCCTGGGCGCCCGCCGTGACCTCGGACGGCGAGGCGACCAGCGACGGCAGCTCCCAGGTGGCGCGGACCAGGAACGTGTCGGAGGGCGCCAATCGCAGGTAGTCGACCTCTCCGCTCCCCTGCAGCCCCACCACCCGGTTCGACGCCACGTCGTGCCGGTACTCGGCGGTGAGCCGCGGCAGGAGCGCCGCCATCCGCGCGCGCCCGGGGTAGTCCCCCGCGCCCCCATCCGATTCGATCGGCTTCGCGCGCCGCGGCCCGCTGGAGCGCAGCCACGTCCGGCTCACCCGATGAGACCAGTGCCAGGGCACGGACCGCCTGGCTCTCCGCCGAGGCGGCATCGCTGGCCGCCTGCGAAGGCTGGAGCGCGGGCGGCCCGCCGACGGCGGCGGCCGGGAGGAGGAGCGCGAGGCCGAGGAGTGCGGTTCGCATCCCCGGCGCTGAAGCACGGGGCGGGCCAAGCGAAAAGCGCCGGGATCGCATCCTCGCGAGCCGCGCCTCGGCCGCGCCGCGGACGCCCCGGTCTGCGCGGCGGACACCCGTCGCCTCCGCTACTTCCCCCGGAGGTCCAACAGCGCCGCCACGATGGCGTCGGCCATCGCCCCCCGCCGCAGCGGGTCGGACACGTACGCCTCGTCCACCTCGTCCACCAGCACGCCCAGCTCGAGGAGCACCGCCGGGCAGGTCGCCTCGCGCAGGACCTTCAGCTCGTCGAAGCGGTAGATGCCCAGCCGCCGGTCGACGAGCGGCCGCCCCTCGCCCGGGATGGGCTCGGCGTGGTGGAGCGTGGGCGCCCGCCCGAGCGCCAGGAGGCGCCGGCCCAGCGCCTCGGCCGCGCGCAGCGAGGCCGGGTAGCGCGGGTTCAGCCCCGACACGAACAGCGAGAACCCGCGGATGGGCCGGGTGGCGCGGACCGCCTCCCTGCCGCCCCGCTCCTCCCGCTCGAGGAGCTGTTCCTGCGCGGAATCGTGGTGGATGGAGAGGAGCAGCCACGCCCCGGCCGCGCTGGCCCGGGCGCCGCGCGCTTCCAGGTCCAGCTCCTCGCCCGGCCGGCGCGTCACCTCCACCCGGAAGCCGGCCCGGACCAGCCTCGGCGCGAGCAGGGCGACGAAGGCATCGTTGTAATCGACCTCCACGGTTCCGCGGACGCTGGTCGCGCCCGGGGTGCCGGCGGTGTGGCCGGGATCGAGCATCACCAGCGACCCGACCGCCCCCGCCCGCCCCGCGGCGGCGAGCGCGACGGCAGCGCTGGCGAGCAACCATCTCACGTGAAGACGGCTTCGCGGCACGGGTCGAGAGGGCCGTCCGGCGGGCGGCCCCCGGTCCAACCAGCGAACTCTACACGGAATATCGCGCACGCCGCCTCCGAGCTTGCGCTTGGTCAGGCCACCTGACAGTATTTCCACCCGACCTTGCCCACAGGTTTCGTCTTGTGACTCACGCTGCAGCTGGTGCTCGCCCAAGGAGAGCCCGCATGCGTACCGCGAACGAGAACGTCGGCGCCCCGGTGCAGTCACGGGCGCGCCAGGTGAGATGGGGAGTCGGCTGCCTGTTCCTGTCCATGCTCCTGGTCGCCTGCGGCGGGAGCGGGAGCAGCGGGGGCGACGGTGGGACCACCAACACGGCCCCGGTCGCCGATGCCGGACCCGCGCAGGGCGTCTCGACGGGCACGCTCGTGACGCTCGACGCCACCGCGACCACCGACGCCGAGGGCGACGCCCTCACCTACCGCTGGTCGTTCCAGAGCAGGCCGGCCGGCAGCGCCGCCGCCCTCTCGAACCCGTCCACCGTCCACCCGACCTTCATCCCCGACATGGCCGGCGAGTACGTGGTCAAGCTGGTCGTGTTCGACACCTCGCTCGCCTCCAGCGAGGCCGCGACCGTCACCATCACCGCGTCGGCCGGCAACTCCGCCCCGGTGGCCAACGCCGGCCCCGACCAGAACGTCGCGACCGGCGCCACCGTCACCCTCGACGGCAGCGGCAGCAGCGACGCGAACGGCGACCCCATCACGTACCACTGGTCCTTCACGAGCGTTCCCAGCGGCAGCACCGCCTCGCTCTCCAGCGCCACCGTCGTGAACCCGACCTTCACCGCCGACCTGGCCGGCACCTACCAGGCCCAGCTCGTCGTGAACGACGGGCAGGTCGATAGCGTGGCGTCCACCGTCAGCATCATCGCCACGGCGGCCCTGTCCGGCGACAACGACCTCGCAGGCCTGGTGCTGCTCGACGCCACCTGCACGCTGAGCCCGGCATTCCACCCCGCGACGACCAGCTACACGGTGAACGTGGCCAGCGTCGTGCCGAACATCCGCGTCCAGGCGACGCTCTCGTCGTCCGTCGCGACGATGACCATCGCCGGCGCCGCCGCCACCTCGGGGACGGCGACGCCCGGCATCTCCCTCGCCGCGGGCGCGAACGACATCCCCATCGTCGTCACGGCCGAGAACGGCAACGTGAGGACCTACACCGTCACGGTGAACAAGGCCGCGCCCGTGGACGCGACGCCGGCCACGTGGACCGGGAGCGTGGCCGATCTCTTCGGGACGAGCGGCACGGCTCCGACGGGCACGATCGACACGAACCAGCCGTCCACCCTCACGATGACGGTGACCGGCGGCAACGTGAACAGCACCAACCGGAGGTTCTTCTTCGCCAACGCGCAGGTCACCGGCGACTTCCAGCTCACCGCGCGCATGACCGGGCTCACGGGGACGTTCACCACCGTGAACAACAACGCCTTCCGCTATGGCCTGTTCATGACCGAGAACATCAGCGGCCCGCTCGCGGCCTGGACCGACTCGGCGCGGTTCGCCGAGCTCGGGTACTACACCGCGACCGCCACTCCAACGTTGTTCCCTTCGCGCGCCTACAAGCTCGACGTGGGGACGGGGTCCGCGCAGTCGCGTTCGACGATAAACACCGCTCCCCTCGTCAACACGGGGGTCGACCTCGCCACCGCTGCCACGGTCTACCTCCGCCTGACGCGGCTCGGGAGCAGGTTCGTCTTCTCCTTCTCGACCGATGACGTGACGTACACCTCGCTCAACACGTCCACGTTCGCCGACGCCAACGCCCACCCGCTGTCGAACACCTGGCTGGTGGGCTTCTTCGGCGCCCCGCAAGACACCCTGACCTTCACCTACGACAGCATCTCGATCGTTCAGTAACCCGTACAGGGTGCGAGTTTTCGCGGCGGGCGATCTCCGGATCGCCCGCCGCTCCCGTTTCTCCAGCGAGCCGGCGATGAACACGATCCCGACCGTGCCCGGCAAGGGCAACTTCCCCAAGCTGCTGCTCGAGGCGCCCGACGGCGCGCGAACGGAGATCTACCTCCACGGCGCGCACGTCACGTCCTGGACGCCGGCGGGCGGGCGGGAGCAGCTCTACCTCAGCCCCCGCTCGGAGTTCGGCCCGGGCCTGGACATCCGCGGCGGCATCCCCGTCGTCTTCCCCCAGTTCTCGAGCGAGGGGCCGTTGCCCAAGCACGGGTTCGCGCGCACGAGCCCGTGGGAGGTCGTCTCGGTCCTGCCAGGGCAGGCCCGCCTCCGCCTGCGCGACACGGACGCGACCCGCGCCCTCTGGCCCTCGCCCTTCCAGCTCGACCTCGCGGTGGCGGCCAGCGGCGTCCAGCTCCACCTCGAGCTCTCGGTGACGAACCCCGGCCCGGAGCAATTCCGGTTCCAGGCCGCCCTTCACACCTACCTCGCCGTGGACGACCTCGACGCGCTGGCCGTGACCGGCCTCCGGGGCGTGCGCTACAAGGAGCGCGCCGGCGGGCGCGGCACGCTCGGCGTGCAATCCGATCCCGAGATCCGGTTCCGCCAGGAGCTCGACCGCACCTACCACGGGGCGCCGCCGGAGATTGCCGTCCGCGAGCCGGGGCGCGCCGTGCGGATCCGGTCGACCGGCTTCCCGGACGCCGTCGTGTGGAACCCCGGGGCCGACCTGTCGGCCCGGATCCCCGACCTCGGCCCGGGCGAGCACCGGCGGATGGTCTGCCTCGAGGCCGCGGCGGTGGCGGAGCCGGTCGAGCTCGCGGCGGGCGCGAGCTGGAAGGGCTCGCAGGCGCTCACCGCGGGATAGCCGCTGCGATCGCGGTGGGCACGCGCACGATGCGATGCGGAAGCGCCGTCAGTACGACGTCCTGAGCCAGTTCGCCCTGGACCAGGTGACGATGCCCGCTCCTGCGCCGGTCGCGAGGAGCGAGGGCAGGTCCGCCGGGTCGTCCGTGGCGTAGGTGTACGGCAGCACGTTGCCGGTCAGACTCCAGGAGAACGGGATGATCGCCGCCTGGAACGGCCCGAGCGGGTTGCCGGGATCGGTGCTGTCGCCTCGGACGTCGATGGTCGTGCCGTCGGTGTCGTGGAAGACGTAGATGGTGTCGAGCGCCGCGATCTTGCCGGTGTACGTCGGGTCGGAGAGATCGGTCTGGTTGTTGCGCAGCGGCCAGAGGCTGTCGATGTACACCGACTTCTCGACCAGCAGGGCGCCGTTCTCCGTGGAGATGCTGCCGTTCAGCGGAAGGCCGAAGTTGTAGGTGTTCTTGGCGTGCTCTGGTCGGCGGAGCTCATCGCGGCCCTTGCGGCGTCGCGCAGCCGCCGGGCGGCGAGGGCGTCGGTGTCGTCCACGTAGATGTCGTAGTTGTGCACGTTCCCGCCCGCAGCCGCGGCAGGCGATCGCCGACGTTCCTGAACCACTGGTGGTGGAAGGTGACCGTGTGCTGCGCGTTGGTCGAGTCGAGGGTGTTCGCGCCGATCAGGTGGGTCTTGTCGTGCCCCTGGAGGATGGCCACGATGTCCTCGACGCTGAAGCCATTGCGTGCGGAGGAAGTTGTACATCGGGTAGGCGCCCGGTCGGCCTCCAGCGCGGCGATCTGCTGGCGCACGAAGCTGTCCGGGTTGGTCGCGCCGTCGTCGCCCAGGTACTTGCTCCACGAGAAGGTGATGGCGTAGGCGCCCCTCTTGATGTCGACGATGCCGTCGTAGGCCTTCGTGAAGGTGCAATGATCGATCCAGACGTGGTGGGCGGCCCGCTGCCGTTGCCGATGTCGATGAAGTCCCAGTCGTTGCTGTCGTAGTCGCCCTTGGTCTGCTCGTCCCATTCCCACATCTCGTCGAAGCGGAGGTTCCGGACGATGAGGTTGGAGGCGCTCTTGAGGTTGAAGGTGGCGTGACGGATGGTGGCGCCATTGGCGGAGAAGATGGTGAGCCCGCCGTTCCTCGGCTGGATGTCGAGGAGGCTCACGCCGGTGACGAGCAGCCGCGGGTGGAGCTTCGGGGCCGCATGCGAGCGGAAGGGCGTCGACGACAGGTCCTGCACGTCCGTCCCGACCTCGTTCCAGCCCAGATCGAGGTCGTTCATGATCTCGATCACCTTCACGCCCGTCCCCTTGTTGGCGGAGAGGACGGCGTTCGCCAGCTCGAGCGGGGTGGTGACCTTCCTGTAACCGGCGTCGGTCTCGGCGAGCTGCCCGCCGCCGGTGGTGGGCGTCCCGACGGTGGCGAAGCCGCTCAGCGCGTACGCCGCCAGCGGGTCGCTCGAGCCCGTGACCGTCAGCGTGGCGGGATCGCTCGTCACCGAGCCGCCGCCGTTCGACACCACCACGGCGTAGCTGCCGGCCGAGGCGGCCCGGACGTCGCTGAGGGTGAGGGTCGGGGAGATCGCGCCGGCGATGGCCGCGCCGCCGTGGGCCCACTGGTAGGCGAGCGGCGCGCTGCCGGTGGCCGCGACGGAGAAGACCGCGGTGCCGCCGGCGGCGACCGTCTGGCTGGCCGGTTGCGTGGTGATGGCAGGTGGCGTGATGGCCGCGCTCACCGTGAGCGTCGCCGGGTTGCTCGTCACCGCGCCGGCGGAGTTGGAGACCTTCACCGCGTAAGCGCCGGCCGCGGCGGCCTGCACGTCCTCGAGCGTGAGGGTGGCGCCGGTGGCGCCGGAGACGTTCACGCCGTCGTGCGTCCACTGGTAACCGAGCGGTGCGGTCCCGGTCGCGGCCACGGTGAAGGTCGCGGTGCCGCCCTCGGCGACCGTCTGGCTGGCGGGCTGGGTGGTGACGGTCGGGGCGACGGCCGGCGCGCCGCCGGCTCCCCCGCCGGAGCACGACAGGATCGGGAGCGTCCAGCCCAGCAGGGCGATCGAGCGGACGAAGCGCGACCGGGCTCTCGTGGCCATCGGGGCTCCTTGCGGTGGGGCAGCGTGCTTGGTGGCAAGGCTGCCTGACCAGTCGAGGCCCGTCAAGGGCAACCGCCAACCGAGGTCGCGGCGGGCGCGAGCTGGAAGCGTTCGCAGGCCCCCTCGGTGGGGTAAGCTCCGGGCACGTTGATCCAGGCGCCCACATGAGCCTCCAGAGAGATCAGGCAGCCCTGGAGCGCGGCCGCCGGTTCCTGTTCATCCTCGGCGTCCTCGCGGTCGGCATCGGAGCGGCGCACGCGTACGACGCGATGAGGAAGGGCGAGTCCCCGTGGCCGGCGCTGGTGACCGTCCCGGTCATGATCGCGGCGCTCTGGGGATGGCAGGCGGTCCTCACCCGGCGCCGGCCGACCGGCGCGCTCCCCACCGACGAGCAGGTGAAGGCGCGGGGCCGCCGCGCGCTGCGGCCGCTGCACTGGATCTCGCTGGCCGTCACGCTGGCCGCGCTGGCGCTCGGATACGTCGTCTCCCGGATGCGCTGAGGATCACAGCGCCTCAGACCGAGAACGACTCCCCGCAGCCGCAGCTCGACTTCACGTTGGGGTTCCGGAAGACGAAGCCGCTCTGCATGAGCGTCTTCTGCCAGTCGACGACCGTGCCCTCGAGGAAGCGCGCGCTCCTGGGATCGACGAAGACCCGGGCGCCGTCCCGCTCGAACACGTGGTCGGCCTCCCCCGCCGCCGGCTCCCAGTCGACCACGTAGGAGAAGCCGGAGCACCCGCCGCCGCGCACGCCCAGCCGGAGGCCGCCCTGCGCCGAACCCTTCTCCTGCGAGAGCGTCCGGATGTGGGCCGCCGCCTGCGGGGTGATGTCGATGGTCGCCATGCCGTCCGGTGATCTAACGGCCCAGCAGCGGCCGCGCAGCGCCCGCCTGCTCCTCGTCCAGGTCCTGGACCTCGGGGGCCATCTCCCGCAGCCGCTTCACCTTCTCCACGAAGAGCCGGATGGCGTGGTCGACCTCCTCCCCGGTGTTGAACCGCCCCAGGCCGAAGCGGATGGAGGCGTGCGCCTGGCCGTCGGAGACGCCCATGGCGCGCAGCACGTAGGAGGGCTCGAGCGAGGCGCTGGTGCAGGCCGAGCCCGAGGAGACCGCCACCTCGCGCACCGCCATCATGAGCGCCTCGCCCTCCACGCCCGCGAAGCTGACGTTGAGGTTGCCGGGGAGCCGGTGCTCCAGGCTGCCGTTGACGGTCACGCCCTCGAGGCCGTCCAGGAGGCCCCGCCGGAGCCGCTCGCGCAGCCCGAGGAGCCGCTCCGCCTCGGCCGGGCCCTCGGCCCGCGCCAGCTCGGCCGCCTTGCCGAAGGCGACGACGCCGGGGACGTTGAGCGTGCCGGAGCGGTAGCCGCGCTCGTGGCCGCCGCCGTCGATCTCGGGCAGCAGGCGCACGCGGGTCGGGCGCCGCCGGAGGTAGAGCGCGCCCACGCCCTTGGGCCCGTACATCTTGTGCGCCGAGAGCGAGGCCAGGTCCACGCCCAGCGCCTCCACGTCGAACGGGATCTTGCCGATGGACTGGACGGCGTCGCAGTGGAGGAGCACCCCCGCCTGCCGGGCCACGCGCGCGATCTCGGCGATGGGGTGGACGACGCCGGTCTCGTTGTTGGCGTGCATCACCGAGACCAGCACCGTGTCCTTGCGCAGCGCCGCCCGGACGCGCTCCGGATCGAGCCGCCCGTCGGGCTCCACGTCGAGGAAGGTGACCTCGAAGCCCTCCCGCTCCAGGGCATGGGCACTGTCGAGCACCGCCTTGTGCTCGGTCTTGCAGGTGACGAGGTGCCGGCCCCTGGGCGCGTGGAAATGCGCCACGCCCTTCAATGCCAGGTTGTCGGACTCGGTGGCGCCGCTCGTGAACACGATCTCCCGCGCGGTCGCCCCGATGAGCC
Source organism: uncultured Pseudomonadota bacterium (assembly GCA_963736345.1). GTDB lineage: Bacteria > Myxococcota > Myxococcia > Myxococcales > Anaeromyxobacteraceae > Anaeromyxobacter. Next base: position 45,701 of record CAVTOU010000027.1, read on the forward strand.
GCGCCACCTCGGCGCGGGCCGCCTCCACCGCCTCCTCGGCGCGCCACCCGAACGCGTGGCTCCTCGAGGCGGCGTTGCCGAAGTGCTCCGTGAAGAAGGGGAGCATCGCCTCGAGCACCCGCGGATCCACGGGTGTCGTGGCCTGGTTGTCCATGTAGATGGGAACCTTCATCCGGCGACAGCGCTCCAACCCGCAGGCACGCAAGGGTGCGTAACCCGAGGGCTTCGAGCCGAGTATAAGATGAGGGTGGGGGCGTACAAGCGTCCTTGCGACGCAAGCCCCCGAGATCACGTCGCTCGTCTGTCGTCGAAAGGCATCATGCGCCTCGCAGTCCGCATCCTCCTCGCCGCCCTGGCCTTCGGGCTGGTGGTCGCCGCCCCCTCCCTGGTGGGGGCGGGCTCGACCGGGGCCACGACCGACCTCGGCCTCGCCTCCCTGCTGGGCAGGGGCTCGCTGCTCGCATTCGGGGCGGCCTTCGCGGGCGGGGTACTGACCAGCCTCACGCCCTGCGTCTACCCGCTCATCCCCATCACCGTGTCGATCTTCGGCGCGCGCCGGGCCGGGACGCGCGGCCAGTCCGTGGCGCTCTCCGGCCTGTACGTCCTCGGCATCGCCGTCATGTACTCGGCGCTCGGGCTGGTGGCGGCGCTCTCGGGCGCGGCCTTCGGCAGCGTCATGCAGAGCCGGTGGGTGGTGACCTTCGTGGCGCTGTTCCTGGCCGCCATGGCCGCCTCCATGTTCGGCTTCTTCGACCTGCAGCTCCCCTCGCGCTGGCAGGAGAGGCTGAACCGGGTGGGCGGGGCCGGCAAGGCGGGCGCCTTCGCCATGGGGCTGGTCTCCGGCATCATCGCCGCCCCGTGCACCGGCCCGGTGCTGGCCGCGGCGCTGGCCTTCGTCGCCACCCAGGGCTCGGTGGCGCTGGGCGTCTCGGTCATGTTCGCCTACGCGCTCGGGCTGGGGCTGCTCTTCTTCCTCATCGGCGCGTTCTCGCTCTCGCTGCCCAAGAGCGGGCCGTGGATGGAGACGGTCAAGTCGATCTTCGGCACCGCGCTCCTGGCGGCGGCGCTGGTCTTCCTCGCCGGCGCCTTCCCCGCGCTCCGCTCGCTCTTCTCGGCGGCGCGCGGCCCGGTGCTGATCGCGGGCGGGCTGGCCGCGGCCGGGATCCTGGCCGGCGCGCTCTCCCGCAGCTTCCACGGGCCCGGCGCAGAGCGGGCGCTCAAGGGGCTGGGGCTCATCCTGCTGGTCGGCGGCATCGTCTACGGGATCGGGGCGGGCGGGGCCCGCGAGCGGGCCCGGGCGGCGACGTTCGCCTGGCAGCACGACTACGACGCGGCGGTGGCGCTGGCCCGCGCCGAGAAGCGGCCGATGATCATCGACTTCTGGGCCGACTGGTGCACCGCCTGCAAGGAGCTGGACCGGAACGTGTGGGCCGATCCCCGCGTCCGGGCCGAGGCCGCGCGCTTCGTGGCGCTGAAGCTCGACGGGACCGACGGCTCGGACCGCTTCAACGCCATCGTGGACCGCTTCGGCGTGGTGGGCCTGCCCACGGTGGTGCTGCTCGATCCGCAGGGCCGCGAGTCGCCGGAGCGGGTGCTCGGGGCGGTGCCGGCCGACGAGATGATCGCCCACCTGCGCGGCGTGGACCGGGCCTGCCAGAACCCGAAGCCCCCCACCCGGCCCGCGGCGGACCCACAGGTGGCGATGGCATGCGTGGTAAGGTGGTGAGGTGGGCACCAGGGACGACGAGATCCGGGCGGCGGCGATGCGGGTGTTCCGCACCCGGCAGGCCGCGGATGCGTTCCTGACCCTGCCCTGCCCGGCGCTGGGGGCCGCGCCCGCGGCGCTCGTGAAATCCGGCCGTGAGAACGAGGTGCTGGCGTTCCTGGACAAGCTGGAGCGCGAGGCGCCCCCGGAGCCATCCTCGATGGCGAGGATTTTCTCTGGCTGGCTGGGGCGATTCGGCGGTAGGCGTTGAGCATCCGAGGAGGATGCCCATGCCCAGCGTCCGAACGGTCTCGCTCCTGATTCTGCTCCGGCTGTCTCCTCGCGTGCGGTGGCGGTGGAGGTTCGGGTGGGGGCGGCGGCGGCACCGGGACCACCACCGAGCAGCTCATCGCGCTCAGGTCCCACGGCATCTACTTTGGCCACCAGTCGGTGGGGAACAACGTCATGGCCGGGGTCGACGATTTGCTCGCCGACGTCCCGGAGGCCGACCGGCTCGGGCGCGGCGGGATCGCGGATGCGGGCACCGGCGTGTGGGCCGACGCCGGGGTGGAATCCAACGGAGACCCGCTCGGCAAGCTGGCCGACTTCCAGTCGCAGATGGCGGACCTCTGCGGCAAGGTCGACATCGCCTTCATGAAGTTCTGCTGGGCGGACACGAACTACCTCGAGGGCACCGGAGGCGGCAGCCCCCAGGCGCTGCTCGACCACTACAAGGCGACCATGGCCGCGGTGCACACGGCCTGCCCGAGCGTGACCCTGGTCCACTTCACCATGCCGCTCATGGACGGCGGCAACGAGGTCCGGGAGGAGTACAACGATCTCGTTCGCGCCGAGTACGGCACCGCCGTCTTCGACCTGGCCAGGGAAGAGTCCACCCTCTCCGACGGAACGCGCTGCCGGGACGGCGGGGTGCCGATCCTGTGCGCCGCCTACACGAGCGACGGGGGGCACCCCGACACCGACGCCGGGAAACGGCGCGTGGCGGCGAGGCTGATCGAGTTCCTGGCCAGCCTGTGAGCGTGGCACCAGGGGGGCTGCGTCCGCCTGCGGTGTGGCCACCGCGCAAGCGTCCTCGATCGCTGCCGAGGCCGCTCAGAAGACCCGATCGCTGACCAGGGCGAGGATCGTGACCTCGGCGATGCCGCGCTTGAGCGGCGCGTTCCCGACCCCGGCCCGCACCCCCAGGCCCAGCTGCAGGCCCACCGTCAGCGCTCCATAGAGCGGCGCCTCGTACGCGAACGCGGCCCGCGGGTTCACGAACACGCCCCCGTCCTTCTTGAGGGTGATGGTGATGGGCGCGTCCGCGAGGAGGGAGATGACCCCTCCCGCTCCCCGCCGGGAGTACGAAGCCCCCAGCCCGAGATCCACCCCCTCGTCGGGGTGATTCCGGTGGTAGAGCCAGCGCCCGCCCGAGTCGTGGTACCAGGCCAGCGACAGGCGCAGCGCGCCGTCGAAGGGCGGCGCGCGCGGGATCACCTGGCCGCGGTAGCTCACCCCGGCCCGCAGCTCCGTGGTGGAGTAGTCGAAGTCGACGAACCCGCCGAGGTCCGTGCTCGAGGAGAGCCCCTGCGCGTACGCCGCCCGGACGCGCGGCCAGCCGAGCGAGGCGGAGAACAGGGATGCCCCGCGGAGCGGCTCGGCCGAGAGCAGCGACGGGAGCGGCTTCTGCGGCTCGGAGACGGCCGGCGGGACCGGGACGGCGGGAGGCGGCGCCACCGCGGGCTCCGCGGCGTCCGGCGCGGTCCGGGCGAGGGCGAGGGCGACGAGCGCAGCGAGGAGGGACGGCATCGAGTGGGCCTCTGGGGGAAGGTAAGCAGGGGGCCGCTGAACGCGGCCAGCCTGAGAGAGGTCTCACCCCGGAACCCGAACCCGGCGTGGCGTGCCCGTGGCCCGGGTTCCCACGCCCGAGGGGTTCGGGTACGGGAGCGGAAAGGGTGTCGCGTGCGGCGCTTGTTCCCCGTTGACACCCCGCCTGCCCGGGGCTAATGAGGATGGCCCTTCGCCCAGGTGGCGGAACTGGTAGACGCACCAGATTCAGGGTCTGGCGGCCTCAAAACCGTGGAGGTTCGAATCCTCTCCTGGGCACTGCGGGCCGGCGGCGATGCCGCCGGCCTCTCTTTTTTGGCCACTTGACAGCCGGGCCCAGATGCATGTTTATGCATGTTCTATGCAACCGCATCCCGTCGCCATCGTGGGGGCCTCCGGCTACAGCGGCCTCGAGCTGACCCGGATCCTGGCGCGCCACCCTGCCGTCCGCCTCACCGCGCTGCTCTCGGATCGCTGGGCGGGCGAGAAGGTCGCGAGCCGGCTCCCCGTCGACGGGCTGGCCGGCGGGCTGCAGTACTCCGCGCTCTCCGGCGCGGATCGGCTGGACGCGGAGCTGGTGCTCCTGGCCACGCCGGCCGAGGCCTCGGCCAATCTCGCCCCGCGGCTGCTGGCGCGCGGGGTCCGGGTGGTGGACGTCTCCGGCGCCTTCCGGCTGCGCGACCCCTCGGCCTATCCGCTCTGGTACGGCTTCGAGCACCCGGCGCCGGCGCTCCTGGCCGAGGCGGTCTACGGCCTGCCGGAGCTGGGGCGCGACGGGCTGCGGGGGGCGCGGCTGGTCGCCAACGCCGGCTGCTACGCCTCGACGGTGGCGCTGGCGGTGGCGCCCTTCGTCCGGGCCGGGCTGGTCGAGGCCGATGGCATCGCCGTCACCGCCCTCTCCGGCGTGTCGGGCGCGGGCCGCAAGGCCTCCGACGACTACAGCTTCGTGGAGGTCGCCGACGACCTCCGGGCCTACCGCCTCGGGAAGCACCAGCACGTGCCCGAGATCGAGCAGACCGTGGCCCGGGGCGGGGGGCGCTGCGGCCCCATCTCCTTCACGCCGGTGCTGGTCCCCATCCGCCGCGGCATCCTCTCCACCGCGCACCTCCGCATCCGGGACGGCGTCGGCGCCGCCGATTTCGGCCTCGGCGCTCGAGTCCGCCTACGCCAGCGAGCCGTTCGTGAAGGTGCGGCCGGCCGACAAGGTGATGGTGAAGGACGTGCTGCACACCAACCGCTGCCACGTGGGTGTGGCGCTGGACGCGCGGGCGCGGGTGGCGGTGGCGACGAGCGCCCTCGACAACCTGGTGAAGGGCGCGGCCGGCAGCGCCACCCAGGCCATGAACGCGGTCCTCGGGCTGCCCGAGACCGCGGGCCTGGATTTCCTCGGAGGCTGACGCGATGAAGGTTCCGAGGGGCTTCCGGTTCGGCGGCGTCCACTGCGGCCTCAAGCCCCAGCGGCGCGATCTGGCGCTGGTCGTGTCCGACCACCCGGCCTCGGCCGCCGGCGTCTTCACCCAGAACAAGGCCGCGGCGGCACCGGTCCAGGACGCGCGCACGCGCGTGCCGGCCGAGGGGATGCGCGCCATCCTGGCTAACTCCGGCAACGCCAACGCCCTCACCGGGCCGGCCGGCCTGGACGACGTCTCCGTGATCCGGAGCGCGGTGGCCGACGCGCTGGGGATCCAGAAGCGGGCCGTGCTCACCGCCTCGACCGGCGTCATCGGCGCCCGCCTCCCGGCCATGAAGGTGGTGACCGCGCTGCCGGTGCTGGTGGAGCAGCTCGGCGATCACCCCGACCTGGCCGCCGAGGCCATCCTCACCACCGACACGCGGGTCAAGATGGCCGCCCGCGAGGTGGTGCTGGGCGGCAAGGTCGCGGTGCTGTCCGCCATCTGCAAGGGGTCGGGGATGCTGGCCCCGCAGCTCGCCACCTGCCTGTGCATGGTGGTGACCGACGCGGCCGTGGCCCCGCCGGTGCTGCAGGAGGCGCTCGGCCGCGCCGTGCAGAAGACGCTGAACATGGTGACGGTCGATGGGGAGATGTCGACCAACGACACCGTCTACCTCCTGGCCAACGGGCTGGCCGGGAATCCGCGCATCCAGGCGCCCGGCCCCGACCTGGAGCGCTTCGAGACCGCCCTGGCCGACCTCCTGGGGGAGATGGCGCGGGCCATGGCCTCGGACGGCGAGGGCGCCACCCGCATGCTGGAGGTGGTGGTGGAGGGCGCCCCCGACGACGCCATCGCCGCCGATTGCGCGCGCGCCATCGCCTCGTCACCCCTCGTGAAGGCGTCGCTCTTCGGGGCCGATCCCAACTGGGGCCGGATCCTGGCCACGGTGGGCGCGCGGGCCGGGGCGCGGGGCTGGCCCATCGATCCCTTCCGGGCGGGCGTGACCATCCAGGGGATCACCGTCTTCTCCGGCGGCGCCCCGGCCGACGTGGACCGCGAGGCCCTGCGCGAGCGGATGCGCGAGACCCGGGTCGACATCCTGGTCCGGCTGGACGCCGGCCCGGCCCGGGCCGTGGCCTGGGGCTGCGATCTCTCCTACGACTACGTCAAGATCAACGCCGACTACACCTCGCTCATCGTGCAGCACGCCGACGGTGGCGTGGGGAAGGACGATCGGGTCTCGAACTACAGCCCGACCTTCAAGCGGACGCTGCTGGCCGAGGCGCTCAAGTACATCGCCGCCTTCTCCGGCCAGGTGGCGGTCATCAAGTTTGGCGGCGCCGCCATGGTGAAGGACAGCCTCAAGGAGGCCTTCGCCGAGGACGTGGCGCTGCTCAAGAAGGTGGGGCTGAAGCCCGTGGTGGTGCACGGCGGCGCGCCCGAGATCACCCGCACCCTGGAGAAGCTGGGCGAGCGGAGCGAGTTCGTGGACGGGCTGCGGGTGACCGACGCCCAGGCGCTCCCCATCGTCGAGATGGTGCTCACCGGCAAGGTGAACCAGGAGCTGGTGGCGCTGCTCAACGTCCGCAACGCCGGCGCGGTGGGGCTCTCGGGCAAGGACGGCCGCCTCTTGCGGGCCAAGAAGGCGGTCTTCGAGTCCGGCCGCGACTTCGGCCACCTGGGCGAGATCGTCGAGGTCAACCGCGACTTCCTGAAGATGTTCCTCGACGGCGGATACGTGCCGGTCATCTCGCCCATCGGGCTGGCCGATGACGGCTCGAGCCTCTCCATCAATGCCGACGCGGTCGCGGCGGCCCTGGCGGTGGCGCTGGGGGCGAGCAAGCTCCTGCACCTGACCGACGTGCCCGGCATCCTCGACTCGCCCGACGGCGAGCTGGTCCGGCAGCTCACCGCCGCCGACCTGACCCGCCGGATGGAGGCCGGGGCCATCACCGGCGGCATGAAGTGGAAGGCGCAGTCGATCCTGACCGCGCTCCAGGGCGGGGTGGCGCGGGTGCACGTCCTGGATGGCCGCCAGCCGCACACCGTCATCGCCGAGCTCTTCACCGACCGCGGGGTGGGCTCGCTGGTGACCCTCCAATGAGCACCGCCGATCGACGACGCGAGACCGTCGCCCGCATCATCCGCGCCCGCCGCATCGGGACGCAGGAGGAGCTGCTGGCGGAGCTGGCCGACGCCGGGGAGCACGCCACCCAGGCCACCCTCTCGCGCGACCTGGCCCGGCTGGGCGCGCGCCGCGTCTCCCGCCCCGGCGGCGGCGCGTACTACGAGCTCCCCCCGGATTCCGACGCGCTGGGAGCGCTGCGCGGCCAGGTCGCGTCGATCGCGGCCAACGCCTCGCTGGTGGTGGTCCGTACCGCTCCCGGCAGCGCCAACGCCATCGCCCGGGCCATCGACGAGGCCCAGTTCGCCGACGTGCTCGGCACCATCGCCGGCGACGACACCATCTTCGTCGCCCCCTCCGGCGGGCTTCGCCCCGTCCGCCTGGCCGCTCGCCTGGCCGAGCTGCTCGGCGTTCCCGCCGCGCTGGACGCCGCCGCGCACACGTCCTGACCCCTCGGTCCCGCCCGCGCGCGCGCCGCGCCGGAACCGCGCACTGAAACGCTACAGAACGCTGGTGATGAAGCGGATCTTCGAGGTGGTGAAGACCATGGGCGGAAGGTGACGGCGTCGGCATCCGCATCGGCATCCGCATCGGCGTCGGCACCACAGCGGCATTGGCATCCGCATCGGCATCCGCATCCGTATCCGCATCCGCATCCGCATCGGCGTCGGCATCCGCATCCGCATCCGCATCGGCGTCGGCATCCGCATCGGCGTCGTTGCGGCAAGGGGAAGGGACGGAACGGCTACCGCCTTCTCCCCCCGCCCAGGATGCTCCCCAGTATCCCCCTCATCACCTCCCGCCCGATCTGGGTCCCGGCCGCGCGCATCGCGCTCTGGGCCATCTTGCCCAGCATCACGGCGGCCTGGCTTCCGACGGTCGGTCCGGCGGGGACGCGCGGCATGGACGGTGTGGACGGCGCAGGCGCGGCCTCCGGCTGCCGCTCCACCGCCCGCTGCTGCAGCCGCTCGTAGGCGGACTCGCGATCGACGGCCTGGTCGTACCGTCCGCGCAGCGGCGAGGTGCCCATCACCTCGGCCCGCTCCTCGGGCGTGAGCGGGCGCAGGCGCGAGCGGGGCGGCACCACCAGCGCGCGGCGCACCGGCTCGGGCGTTCCCTTGACGTCCAGGAACGACACCAGGGCCTCCCCCACCGCCAGCTCGGTGATGGCCTTCTCCACGTTCACCTTGGGGTTCGGCCGGAAGGTCTCGGCCGCCACCCGCACCGCTCGCTGGTCGCGCGGGGTGAAGGCGCGCAGCGCGTGCTGGACGCGGTTGCCGAGCTGGCCGAGCACGACGTCCGGGACGTCGATCGGGTTCTGGGTGACGAAGTACACGCCCACCCCCTTCGACCGGATGAGCCGGACCACCTGCTCGACCTTCCGCATGAGCTCCGGCGGCGCGTCCGTGAACAGCAGGTGCGCCTCGTCGAAGAAGAACACCAGCCGCGGCTTCTCGGGATCGCCCACCTCGGGGAGGTGCTCGAAGAGCTCCGACAGGAGCCACAGCAGGAGCGTGGCGTAGAGAGTCGGCGAGCGGATGAGCTTCTCGGCGTGGAGGACGGTCACCTGGCCGCGGCCGCCCAGGTCCGTGCGCAGCAGGTCCTCGAGCGCCAGGGCCGGCTCGCCGAAGAGCCGGTCCCCACCCTGCGTCTCCAGGGCCAGGAGCCCGCGCTGGATGGCGCCGACGCTGGTGGGGGCCACGTTGCCGTAGCGAGCTCGGAGCGCCTCGGCGTGCTGGGACACGTGCTCCAGCAGTGCTCGCAGGTCCTTCAGGTCGAGGAGCAGGAGCCCCTGCTCGTCGGCGAACCGGAACGCCACCTGGAGGACGCCGGCCTGGGTCTCGTTGAGCCCCAGGACCCGCGACAGGAGGATGGGCCCCATCTCCGAGACGGTGGCGCGCAGCGGGTGCCCGGCCTCGCCGTACACGTCCAGGAACACGGTCGGGCTGGGCTCCGGCTGGAGCGGGAGGCCGAGCTGCTTCGCCCGCTCGACCAGCGCCGGCGCGTCCCCCCCGGGGCGGCCCAGGCCCGAGAGATCGCCCTTCACGTCGGCCAGGAAGACCGGCACGCCGATCCGGCTGAAGCCCTCCGCCAGGACGCGGAGCGTGACGGTCTTGCCGGTGCCCGTCGCGCCGGCCACCAGGCCGTGACGGTTCGACAGGGCGGGGAGGAGGGAGACGTCCTCAGGGGCCTTGGCGACGAGGATGGGATTGGCCATGCGGCAACCATACCCGAGCCGGGACCGAGGGCCCAACCGGACTGGTGGGCCGCCGGCAAGACCGATCTCAGCCGATCTCCGGCTCCTCCCGGTGCGGGGGCAACGTGCTCACGCGCTGCCACTCCCCCGCGGAGCGGACGGCGCAGTCCTCGATGGCGAGGCCCCCGAAGTAGTTCCCGCACAGCGCCAGCCGACCCCCCGCCAGGCAGCGATCGATCTCCGCCACCACCTCGCCATGGCCGACCGCTGGGGAGGGCAGCGTGGTCTGCGCCTCGACGACGTCGCCGAGCTCGGCGACCGGGACCCGCAGCACCTCCGACATCCGCTGGATGCGCTGATCCCGCGACGCCCCGGACCGGAAGTGGAAGGCGAAGGCGCGCCGGGTGGGATCGGGGAAGGGATCGCGCGTGACGGCCGAGTGGAACGCATCGTCGACCGGGACCAGGAACGCCACCTCGGGCATCCAGCACCGCTGGCGCGGCAGGACCACTCCCACGCTCTCGACCTCGACGGTGCCGATCTTGGCGAGCACGTCCGAGAGCTCGTGGAAGTCGTCGCGGAGCAGCGCCACCGCGCGGCGCAGCGGGGCCGCCACCGCCACCACCGGCGCGGCCAGGTTGCGCCCGTCGGCGGTGTACACGGAGTACCCCTGGCGCTCGCGCGCGACCATCATGACCTCGACGCCGGTCTCGACCGTCACGCCGGGGAACGACGCGACCGCATCGCACACGGACTGGAGCCCGCCCTCGAACCCGAAGCTGCGCGGGTGCTCCTTGCGGCGGCGGCGCTTCTTGAAGAGCGATCCCGCCCCGCCCGCCGGAAACCCGTCGGCCTTCTGCGAGGGAACGGCCGCAAAGAACGGCGAGAGCAGGCGATCGTAGTTCCGCCTCCCCACCAGCCCTGCGTAGTAGGAGTAGACGGTCTCGCCCGCCTTGGAGCGCAGCACCCCCCGCGGGAAAGCGAGCGCCGCCTCGCCCCAGTCCAGCTCCCGGAGCACGCGGTACGGGGTGAGCCAGGTGTACTCGCCCCCGCGCAGGAGCCCGAAGTGCTTGCGCGCCTTCGCTCGGCGCACCAGCCCGCGCACGGCGCCGGCGGCCGCCGCCAGGTCCAGGAAGGTCCCGTAGCTGTTGTAGGCGGTGTGCGCCCCCATCTCGAACCAGAAGCCGTCCGGGCGCCGGTGCGAGTGGACGCAGCCCCCGACGCGCGCGGCCCGCTCCAGCACCCGGACCGTCCGCCCCGCCGCGGCGGCCTTCCAGGCGAAGGTGAGGCCGCTCACGCCTCCCCCGACCACGATCACGTCCGACATGCCCGTCGAGCGTCGCAGACAACCGCCTTCCGCGCCAGGGAGATCCGGCCGCAGGCGCCATCCTGCTCGGGGCCGGCCGGGGCGGGCCCTCCGGACCATGTTCGCCCCGCGAGAGTGCCGCCCCCCGGGCCATCCGCGGCGGCCTCCGATCCGTCCTGGACAGGGCCCCGGAGGCCTCCCGGCGGCCCCATTCGACGGGCTCGGGCAGACCTCGGGGGAGCTTCGGGGAGGCGCTCCAACCCGCTGGCCCATGGCGCGCCTTTGGTTTAGAAAGGGCGCATGCGAATGCGGATCGGCTTCGTCGGCCTGGGAACCATGGGTGAGCCCATCGCCAACAACCTCCGGAAGGCGGGGCACGACATCACCGTCTGGAACCGGACCCCGGCGAAGGCGAACCACATCGTCTCCAAGGGAGGGAAGCTGGCTGCCACGGCGCGCGAGTGCGCCACCGGCCGCGACCTGGTCTTCACCTGCGTCTCCGACGAGCGGGCCCTGGAGGCGGTGCTGGAGGGCGGCGAGGGCGTGCTGGCCGGGCTGGTCGAGGGCGACGTGCTCGTCGACCTGTCCACCTGCGGCACGCGCATGACCCGCACCGTCCAGGAGCGGACCGCGAGGAGGGGAGCCCGCTTCATCTGCTGCCCCATCCTCGGCTCCAAGACGGCCGCCGAGCAGGCGCAGATCGTCCTGGTGGCCGGCGGCCCGGGGGCGGCCCGCGAGAAGGCCCGCCCGGCGCTGCACGCCGTCTCGGCCCGCCTCTTCGAGCTCGAAGATCCGGTCCAGGCCGCGCTCATGAAGCTGTGCGTGAACGCGGTGGGCGGGGCCATGATCACCGCCTTCTCCGAGGCGATCGCGCTCGGCACCGCCGGCGGCCTGGACGTGTGGCGCATGGTCGAGGTGCTGCAGGCCTCGTCCTTCCACTCGCCGCTCTACCTCATGAAGGGCGAGCTGGTGGAGAAGAAGGACTACGCGCCGCGCTTCCGGCTCTCGCTGGCCGAGAAGGATCAGCGGCTCGCCCAGGAGGCGGCCCAGGATCTGGGGACGCGGGTGCCGATCAACGAGGCAGTCCGCCGCCTGTTCGCGGAGGCGGCCAGCGCCGGGCGCGCCGAGAAGGACGTCAGCTCGGTCGCGGACCTGTGCCTGGAATGGGCGAAGAAGAAGTAGAAGAGCCCGGGATCAGCTCGGGTTGACGCCTTCCGGAGTGCCGGCCAGGGCCTCGTCCACCAGGCGGGTGAGGTCGTCGAGGGCGAACGGCTTCTTCATGTAGCCGGCGGCATGGCCGATGGGTTCGACCTCGCGAGCGACCTCCTCGGGCGAGGTGGCCGACACGAAGACGACCTTGGGGCAGCGGTTGCCCAGCAGCCCGCGCAGCCGCTGGAACAGCGCCGCGCCGCTCATCTTCGGCATTCGGTAGTCGAGCAATGCCAGATCGGGAGGCTGGCGCTCGCACAGCTCCAGCGCCTCGAGCGCGTCCGAGGTGGACACCGCCCTGTGACCCATCCGGCGTACCGCCAGCTCGAGGGCCCGGCGAACGATGTCCGTGTCGTCCACTATCAGCACCTGGGCCACGTCGACCTTCTCCTCCGCTCCCACACGCACGGGACATGCGCATGGCGTGCCGAGAAGAACAGGCGCCGTTTTCGGTCGATTGACGGGGAATGGACCGACGCCGGACGAACCCTGGGTCAGATCTCGGAGGGTGCCCCTGAGCCCACCCTCAGTGAGAACCGGCCGATCCGCCGGACGCCCCATAGCGGGCCAGGGTCCGGCGGACCCGTTCCGCGAAATGCCTGCGGGCGGCGGCCGGCGCGATGACCTCCGCCTGCCCGCCCAGCGACAGCGCGAAGCGGGTCGCCCACTCCTCCCCCGCGCCCACCTCGACCACGGCGCTCCCGTCCTCACCCCGCCTCGCCAGCCGGATGCCCGGCCGGGCGAGCGCCCAGCCGGTCGCCCCCGCGGCGATGCGAATGCGGACCGGCTCGCCGCTCGTCTCCGAGAAGAGCCGCATGCGTCCCAGCTCGGCCTCCTCCGGTGGCTGGAAGCGCTCCGCCTGCGGCTGGCACCCGCGGATGCGATCGACGCGGAAGGCGAGCGGCCGACCGCGCTGCCGATCGAAGCCGTACAGGTACCAGTGGCCGAAGCGCTGGGCGAGCGTGTAGGGGTGCACCACGCGGTCGGTCTCGGCGTCGCGCGAGGCCGAGTGGTAGGCCAGGCGGACCGTGCGCCGGTCGGCGATGGCCCGCTGCAGCCGCCCCAGCACCGAGTCCGGGGCCGGGGGAGCTCCGGCGTAGATCCGCTGCGAGAGCTCGTCGAAGCCGGCTCGCCGGTCGCGGGGGACCGAGTCGCGGAGGGCCTTCACGGCGCGTTCCCGCCCCTCGCCGCCCAGGGCCTGGGCCGCCGCCGCCAGCGCCGCCGCCTCGCTCTCCGTGAACCGAGGCGGGCGGGAGAAGCTCTGGTGCAGGGCCACGTGCACCCGATCGCCTTCCACGTACACGTCCAGGAAGTCGTCGGGCGCGAACGGGGGCGAGCCCACGTTGAGGAGGAAGTCGAGATCCTCGAGCAGCTCCTTCTCGGTGCAACCGCAGCGGCGGGCCAGGTCCTTGACGGAACAGCCGGGGTGCCGGACCGCGTAGGGCACCAGGAAGAGGACGCGCCGCAGCCGGTCGCGCGGATCGGGGCGGACCGGGGCGTCGGCCGGCCCCGCCGCGGGCCGGCCGCCCGCCGGACGCTTCCGGGCGGTGGTCACGCCAGCCCCCCCTGGAGCTCGGCCAGCACCTCGCGGGCCCGGTCGCGGAGCCCGCGGGGCGCCAGGACCTCGGCCGCGTCGCCCAGCGAGAGCACGTGCCGGAGCAGCCCCTCGGCGTTGGTCGCCTCCACCTCGACCACCACCCCGCCCTCCTCGTCGCGCACCTTCTTGCGCGGCCCGAAGGAGGCCAGCACCTCCTCCGAGACCGGCGAGTCGAGCCGCACCCTGCAACGCTGGGGCGCGTGCTTCCGGTACTCCCAGGGCTCCCGCGTGGCGATGTCCGAGAGCGAGAAGTCGCTGCGCACCGCGAAGTCGGGAGTGCGCGGGGCGGATTGATTCACCGAGAGCGAAATGACCCGGGAGAGGTGGAAGGTGCGGATGTCCTTGCGGAGCCGGCAGTGGCCGGTCAGGTACCAGGCGCCGCCCTGCTGGTGGAGCCCGTAGGGCTCCACGTCGCGCTCGGTGTCCTCGCGCCGCTCGGCGCCGCGGTAGTGGAGGTGGACGAGCTTCTTGTGCGCGATGGCGCGCGAGAGCTCCTCCAGCCAGCGCACCACCGCCGGCGGCGCCTCGGCGTCCTCGGCCGAGAGATGGCGCGCCGCCGCCGCGGCCGACTCGGACGCGCCCGGAGCGCTGGCCGCGAAGGAGAGCTTGTTGAGGGCGTGGGCCAGGTCGCGCGCGTAGGGAAAGGTACCCTGCGCCAGCGCAGCGGAGCCGGCCACGTACAGGAGCGCCAGGTCCTCGGGCGCGAGCTTCAGATCGGGGAGGTAGAACTCGTCCTTGTCGATGAGGTACCCGGCCGGCAGATCCTCGTCGCCGGCCGCGTAGCGCACCGGGATCCCGAGCTCGAGCAGATCCGCCTTGTCGCGCTCGAACTTGCGGATGGCGGCGTCGCCGGTCCCCGCGTAGTCCTCGGGGAACTGCTCCTGGATCTCTCGCCAGGAGACGGGCTCCGCGGCCTTGAGCAGGAGGGCCGCCAGATCCAGCAGCCGCTGATCCTTGTGCATCGAGGAACAGAACCTAGCAGGCGCTTCAGGCCAGTCAACGTATGCTAGGATGAACTCGTAGCCCTGCGGGAGCATCCCATCATGGCAGGTGTGGGGTTCGGGCCGTCAGACTTCGGGCTGTTCGAGATCGACGACCCGGACGAGCGGGGGACGGCGCTCGAGGCGACGCTTCTCCCCAAGCTCCTGGAGCTGGGCTCGAGCTGCCGCGCCGGCCTGAGCCGCGTGGCCGGGCACGAGCTGCACGTCCACCCGGCCCGCATCCACCATCGGCGCGAGGCCGCGCCGGAAGAGGTCCTGATCGCCCTGAGCGAGAGCGCCCGCGGCTACCGCGGCCTGCCTTTCCTGGGCGTGGCGCTCACCCGCGAGCACCTGCACGCCCGCGTCGGCGTGCGGGGCGAGTCGCCGCGGCGCCCGGCCATGCAGCTCGCCCTGCAGCGCGAGGCCGGCAACCTGGCGCGCAAGGGGAAGCCGTTCCGGCGCCTGCGCCAGTTCCTGGGCTGGAACTTCGAGGAGCTGCCGGAGCTGGCCCCGGCCCACTCCGACGCCTTCTGGGTGGAGGTGGCCGAGGGGCTCGCACCCGGCAAGCCCGGGCTGGATCTCGGAATCGCCTGGACCTGCGACGAGGCCCGCAGCGTCGCGCTGGGCGACGTGCTGGGCGTGTTCCGGGATCTGGCGCCGCTCTACAAGGTGCTCGCGAACGCCGAGTGAAAGCATTCCGTGCCCGTTGAACCCTACGCCCTCGGCCCCCCGCCAGCGGCATCCGTTTCGCTCTCCGTCTCCCCCTCCGGCTCTGCCGGCTTGGAGGGCGTGGTGGCGCGGGCGGCCTCCTGCTGCGTGAGCCGCCGCTCCTCGCGGGCGGCCTGCCGGACGGCCTCCACCAGCTCGTCGTGGTCCTTGCGGAGGGCCTCGTGGCGGCGGCGAAGCTCGGCGTAGCAATCGGCGGCCAGCTCCAGCTCGCCCTTCTGCACCATGTAGACGCGCTTCTCCGTCTCGAGCCGCCCGCGCGCGCCCTTCAGGCTCTGCTCCAGCTCCGCCACGCGCTTGCGCAGCTCGGCCAGTCGCGTCTCGGCCTTGTCGGCGCGCTCCTTCTCGGCCTGGAGCCTGGCCGGATCGGCGCCGGGGGCGGGAGCGGCGACCGCCGGGGCCGGCGTGGCCGCCGGGGCCGGGGCGGGGGCCTCGGCGCGCGCCTTGAGCTGCGCGGCCTGCTCGCGGGCCTTCTCCGCGGCCTGGTTGGCCCTCTCCACGTCCTGCTCCAGCGCCCGCACCCGCTCGCGCCGGTGTTCGGCCTCGGCGCGCGCCTCGGCCAGCCGGCTGGTGGCCTTGTCCAGCTCCTCGCGCAACGCCTGGGCCCCCCCGGCGCGCTTGGCGGCCTCGAGCTGCTCGAAGGCTCGCTTCTTGGCGCGCTCCAGGTCGGCGCGGAGCTGGGCGGCCTCGTCGCGCCGCTCCTTGGCCTCGTTGCGGACGTCGGCGGCGGCCTTGCGCGCCGCCTCCAGCTCGGCGCGCAGCTGTCCCTCGAGCACGTCCCGCGCGGTCAGCGAGGTCCGGGCCGAGCGGCCGGTGAGGTAGAAGAAGATGGCGGCGGCGATGGCGACGAGCGCGACGAGGAGGAGCAGGGGGTTCGCCATGGGAGGGCTCCGGGTGGTGGCCGTGCGGCGGGGACGTGCTCGGGGGGGGAAGGTCCGGTGAACGCACTTCAGTACATCGGTTTACCCGGCTTGGGAAGCGCCAGCGGGCTGCCGGGCGGGCGCATGGTGCGGCGGCGCGCGACCCACCCGGTTACGAAGGCCGGGGAACGAAAGGGGCCGACGCCGCCCCCTCCTGCGGCTAGGATCGCGCCCCACCGCCATGCGCCGCGTCGCCACCAGGATCTTCCTCGCCTTCGCGGTCTCGCTGATGGCGTTCGCGGCGGTGGCGGTCTTCTCGGTGCTGCGGCTCCAGGAGCTGCGGCGCGACCTGCGGCTCCTGTCCGCCGGATACCTCCCCCTCACCCGCATCGCCGCCGAGCTGGAGGTGAAGGACTGGCTGGCCTCGCGCGCCCTGGAGGCGCGGGACATGGATCGCGCCGCCCGGGAGGCGTACCTGCCGGTGGCGCGGGCCCACTTCCCGGCGCTGGTCCGCGAGAAGGTGGAGGAGGGGAAGCGGGTGCTGGCGGCGGCCGCACCCTACGTCCGCGGCGACGACGACCGGTTCGCCGCGCTCTCCGCCCGCCTGGACGCGCTGGGCGCGCGCTGGGCGGTCTACGACGGGGAGGCCCGCGGGCTCTTCGACGCCATCCTGGCCGGCGAGGGGAGCGACCGCGCCCGGGCGACCGCCTTCGAGGCGCGGGTGGCCCGGGTCCGGCAGCTGGAGAAGGGGCTTTCGCTGGACGTGAAGCGCCTGCAGGCGGACCTGGAGAGCCAGGTGGCCGACCGCATCCGGGCCACCGAGCGCACCGAGGCCAACACGGTGGTGCTCATCGTCCTCTACTCGCTCATCGCCCTGGCGGTGGGGGCGGGGGCGGCCCTCATCTCGCAGCGCTTGCTGGCGCCCATCCAGCGGCTCACCGAGGGTGTCAAGGCGGTCGCGGCCGGCAATCTCTCGCGCAAGGTCGAGGTGCGCCGCGACGACGAGATCGGCCTGCTGGCCCGCGAGTTCAACACCATGGCCGCGTCGCTGGACCGGCAGCAGACCGCGCTGCGGCGCGCCGAGCGGCTGGCGGCGGTGGGGCGCATCTCCGCCCAGATCACGCACGAGATCCGGAACCCCTTGAACGCCATCGGGCTCAACACCGAGCTGCTGGCCGAGGAGATCGCCGCGCTCCCCGAGCCGCGCCGCGAGGCCCTGCAGATGGTGGCCGCCATCTCGCGCGAGGTGGACCGCCTCAACGCCGTGACCGAGCACTACCTGCGCTTCGCGCGCCTGCCGCGGCCGGTCCTGGAGTGCCTCGACCTGAACGAGCTGCTGACCGGGCTGCTCGACTTCCTGGCGCCCGAGCTGGCGGCCGCCAGCCTGTCCGTGGGGCGGGACCTGGCCGGGCGACTCCTCCCCGATTCGTGGAGACGAGGCCCGCCTTCGCGGGGCGTTCCTGAACCTCCTTCGCAACGCCCGCGAGGCCACACCGGGTGGTGGGAGCATCACCGTCCGGACCCGCCCGTTCGAGGGCTGCGTCGAGCTCCAGATCCGCGATACCGGCGGGGGGATCCCCCAGGTGACCTGACGAGGATCTTCGAGCCGTTCTACTCGACCAAGGAGCGCGGCACCGGCCTGGGGCTCGCGTTCACCCAGCAAGTGGTGGAGGAACATGGCGGGACGATCCGGTGCGACAGCGCACTGGGCCGGGGCACGCTCTTCACGCTCCGGTTTCCCACCGCGCCCGGCGAGGTCAACGCGGTGGCGCGGGAGGCGGTGACGGACGCATCGTAGGAGCCGGAGGAACGTGGCTTCACCATGAGACGACCGAGGAGGACGAACCACCTGGCCCGGGGCAAGGGGCCCATGGCGCTCGGGGCCGCGACGGCGGTGCCGCTCCGGCCGCGCAGCGCGCGCGAGCGGCACCCGGGCGACGACTGGGGCGAGGTGCACCGCGCGGTGCTCGGCAACGGCCTGCGCGTGTTGACGGCCCGATCGCCCGGCCTGCACTCGGCCATGATCGCGCTCTACGTCCGGACCGGGTCACGGCACGAGACCCGCGCCCTGAACGGCGTCTCGCACTTCCTGGAGCATCTCTTCTTCCGCGGCTCGGTCGGTTACCCCGACACGGTGGCCATGAACGCCGCGGTGGAGGCGGCGGGCGGCAGCCTGAACGGGATCACCGCGCGCGACCACGGCTGCTACTACACGCCCATCCACCCCCACGAGGTGGGGACCGGGCTGGCGGTGCTGGGCGACCTGATGCGCCGCCCCCTGCTCACCGAGATGGACGTCGAGCGCGAGGTGATCCTGGAGGAGATCCTCGACGAGGTGGACGCCTCCGGGCGGGACATCGACCCCGACAACCTCTCCAAGCGGATCGTCTTCGGCGACCACCCGCTGGGCTTCAAGATCGCCGGCACCGCGAGGAACGTGCGGCGGCTCCGGCCCCGCGACGTGCGCGCCCACCACGCCCGCTTCTACAACGGGTCCAACCTGGTGCTGGCGGTGGCAGGCCCGGTGGATCCTCGCCGGGTGGCCGACCTGGCCGATCGGCACCTGGGCGCGCTCCCGCGCGGGCAGGCCAGCACCGACGTCCCGGCCCCAGCCTGGCCCGAGTCGCCCTGGCTGGAGATCGTCGAGCACGACGACGCGCAGACCGAGTTCTCGCTCTCGTTCCCCTGCCCGCCCGAGCGGCATCGCGACTACCCCGTCCACCTCTGCATCCGGCGAATCCTCGACGACGGCCTCTCCTCGCGCCTTCCCTTCGAGGTGGTCGAGCGGCGCGGCCTGGCCTACGCGCTCCACGCCGGCATCGACACCTTCGCCGACGCGGGCATGACCGTCATCGACGGCGCCTGCGCCCCGCGGAAGCTGCCCCACGTGGTCGAGGAGGTGCTGCGCGTGCTGGGCGAACTGGCCGACAAGCCGGTTCCCGAGGAGGAGCTGATCCGGGTGCAGCGCCGCCACCGCATGACCCTGGCCTTCTCGCTCGACTCGGTGGCCGATCTGGCCGGCTGGTACGGGGCGGGCGAGGTGCTCTCGTCGCCCGAGGGCTTCGAGGAGCGCTGCCGGCGCGTCGAGGCGGTGACGCCGGGGGACGTGCAGCGGATCGCCCGAAAGACCTTCCGGCGCCGCAACCTGGTGGCGGTGGTGGTGGGGCCGGCCCGGCGGCGGGAGCGGGCCGCGGTGGACCGCGTGGTGTACCGCAGCGAGGTCATCCCCGGGTGAGGCCGCCCGTCGCCCGCCGGCGCGCGCCGGTGGTATCCTGACCCCTCTCCATGGCGAGCTTCCTCCAGCGTCTGCTCGAGCGCCTCCGCGACGATCGGGCCTTCAGCCGCAACCGGCACTACCTGGCCCTGTCCTCGCCCGAGGGAAAGCGCGCGCTCCGCATCCACCGGCACCTGCGCTCGCTGGAGCGGGACCTCTCGCGCGACGGCGTCGACGCCACCGTCACCCGCGAGGCAGAGCGCATCCGGCTCACGCTGCGCGGGAGGCGGCTGGAGCGGACCGCCTGGTTGTCCCGGACCGAGTTCCGGGTGCTGTGCGGGAACCCGGCGGTGCGACGCGTGCTGGGCGTGGTCGGCGACGAGTAGAGTCCGCACCCGAACCCGAACCTGAACCCGCGGAGTGCGTGCCCGTGGTTTGCGTCCCGTGGCCCGTTCCCGCGCGCCGTGGACCGAACCCGGGCCTTCGGACCGTCGGAGCACGGGTTGGGCCACGGGACCCGGATCACGGGTGACGAGAAGCCGGGTTCAGGTTCGGGTTCGGGTTGGGGCTGACTACACCTCGATGAACCCCTCGAGATAATCGACGGCGCGGCCCGCGATCACGACCCGGTCTCCGCGATCCTCGCAGCTCAGCCTGCCGCCGCGGCGCGAGACCTGGGCGGCCTCGAGGCGCGGCTTTCCCAGCCGGCGCGACCAGTAGGGGATGAGCACGCAGTGCACCGAGCCGGTCACCGGATCCTCGTCGATCCCCGCCTGCGGCGCGAAGAAGCGCGACACGAAGTCGAGGCCCGACGTCGAGGCGGGCGCGGTCACGACCAGCCCATGGCCGGGGAGCTCGCGCACCGCCGAGAGGTCGGGCTCGAGCTCCCGCACCTCGGCCTCGGTCGCCAGCACCGCCAGCGTATCGCGGGCGGACCAGGTCTCGAGCGGCGCCCTCCCCAGCGCGCGCACCACCGCGCCGGGCGTGGCGCACGGCGACGGGGGCTGGCGGGGGAAGGTCATGGCCAGGCGGCCCTCGGCGTCGCGCGCCACCCGCAGGGGACCGGAGCGCGAGGCGAAGGTCACCTCGCGCTCCCCGGGCGCGAGCCGGGTGAGGTAGAGGTGCCCCGAGGCCAGGGTGGCGTGGCCGCACAGCTCGATCTCGAGGGCGGGGGTGAACCAGCGGATGCGCCAGCCGGCCGGCTCCTTCACCAGGAAGGCCGTCTCGGAGAGGTTGTTCTCCTGGGCGATGGCGAGCAGCGTCTCGTCCGGTAGCCAGGCCTGAAGGACGCAGACGGCTGCCGGGTTTCCGGAGAAGACACGATCGGTGAATGCGTCGATCTGCCAGAGCGGGATGCGCATCGTTCCGTTCTACCGCACCGCCGCCTGGGCAAGTCGGCTCGTGTGAACGGCGCCGTGGGAAAGCGGCGTCACCTCGACGTGCGCCGGGGAGAGGGCGACGATCACCAGCTTGCCCCTCCAGGTGCTGTCGAAGGTGTCGGGGCCGGTGAGGACGTGGTCCTCCAGGTCCTGCTCGCGGGTGATCCAGACGTCGCCGGAGGCGACCCGCACCTCGATCCCGGCCCGTCCCACGTTGGCGCTCCATGTCTGCGACTGCGAGAGGTCGAGCATCATGGCGAGTCCATATGTGCCACGGCCGGGCCGACCATAACAGATACAGATAACTCGAATTGATACCGGTACAGATGCACTACACCGGAGCCTGTGCTATCTTGCGGGAATGCCAGCCGGTTCGCAGGCGAGGCGGGACTCCCCGCTGCCCCGTTACGAGGAGATCGCCCGCCGGTACGCCGCCGCCATCGAGAAGGGCACGCTGGCGCCGGGCGACCGGTTCCCCTCGGTCCGCCGCCTGGCGGCCGTGGAGGACGCCTCGGTCTCCACCATCCTGGCGGCCATCGCGCAGCTCGAGACCCTGGGCCTGATCGAGGCGCGGCCGCGCTCGGGCCACTACGTCCGGCTGCGCGCGCGCCCGCCTCCGCCCCGTCCCACGGTGGTGCCGGCCCAGGCCGGCGCCGCCCACGTCGAGGTCGCGGAGCTGGTGGAGCGCGTCTACCACGCGGCGCGCGACCCGAACGTGGTCAACCTGGCCCACGCCACGCCCGACCCGGCGCTCCTGCCCGCCCGTGGCCTGGGGCGCGCCATCTCCGCCGCGGCGCGCAGCAGCGAGGGCGGCCTGCGCTACGAGATGCCGCCGGGACTGCTGGCGCTGCGCCAGGAGATCGCGCGGCGCTCGCTCTCCTGGGGTTGCAGCCTCTCCGCCGACGACCTGGTGGTCACCTCGGGCGCCACCGAGGCCATCCACCTGTGCCTGCTGGCGGTGGCCCGCACCGGCGACGCGGTGGCGCTCGAGTCGCCCGCCTTCTACGGGACGCTGCAGGTCATGGAGGCCATGGGGCTCAAGGTGGTGGAGGTCCCGTGCCTGCCGGACGCGGGCATGGATCTCGACGAGCTGGAGCGCCGCATCGATCGGCACGGCGTCCGGGCCGTGCTGGCGGTGCCCACCTTCTCGAACCCGCTGGGGAGCTGCATGCCCGAGCCGGCCCGGGCGCGGCTGGTCTCGATCGTCGCCCGGCGCGGGATCCCGCTCATCGAGGACGACGTCTACGGCGAGCTGGCCTTCGGCGCCGTCCGGCCGCGCACCGCCAAGGCCTTCGACAAGGACGGCAGCGTCATGCTGTGCGGCTCCTTCTCCAAGACGCTCGCCCCCGGCTACCGCATCGGCTTCGCCGCCCCGGGCCGCTGGCGGGAGCGGGTGGAGCTGCTCAAGTTCTCGGTGAACGTCGCCACCACCACCCTCATCCAGCGCGCCGTGGCCCGCTTCCTCCGGAGCGGCGGCTACGACCGCCACCTGCGCGGCCTGCGCGAGCAGCTCTCGCGCATCATGGCCCGCACCGCCGCGGCGGTGGCCGACGCCTTCCCGGCCGGCACCCGCATGTCGCACCCGCGGGGCGGCTGCTTCCTGTGGGTGGAGATGCCCGAGGCGGTGGACGCCCTCGAGCTCCACGCCCGGGCGCTCGACGCCGGGGTGAGCATCGCGCCCGGCCCGCTCTTCTCGCCGACCCAGGGCCACCGGAACTGCATCCGCCTGTCCTGCGGCGCCCCCTGGACCGAGCGCCTCGACGCCGCCGTCCGGCTGGTGGGACGGCTGGCGTCGCGGATGGCGGGCTAGCGGCGAACCTCTACTTGGCCCAGCTCACCACCACGTGGTTCCCGTAGACATCGTTGTAGGCCATGTGGATCCTGGTGACGATGCTCCAGGGGATGTTCTGGTTCACCTGGGGCGGGCTCGACCCCGTCGCGCACCGAGGCGCCCAGAGGAAGCGCCCCACCCCCGCCCCGGCCGTCGCCCGGCGACCACCATCCGGGTCCACCGACGAACGGCCGGAAGGCCTCGCGCGGCACGCGAGCGGCCGCTATAGCCATGCACTGCCGGTACGGGGAGGGGTCATCGATGGCGGCCGAGGCCGAGCTCCTGGAGCGCGACCGTTCCTTGCGGGAGCTGAGAACCCTGCTCGAGACGGCCCGCGACGGTCAGGGACGCGTCGCCCTGGTCCACGGCGAGGCGGGCATCGGCAAGACGGCGCTGCTCCGGGTCTTCTCGCAGACCCCTGCCGCCCGGGCGGTGCGGCTGTTCTGGGGCGGTTGCGATCCGCTCTTCACTCCCCGCCCCCTGTCGCCGCTGCTCGACATCGCCTGGACCCACGGCGGCACGCTGGCGGAGCGCCTGGAGCAGGGGGCGACGCGGGACGACATCTTCCAGGCCTTCTTCGAGGAGCTGAGGCGTCCACGCCCGCCATCCCTGGTCGTCATCGAGGACGTCCACTGGGCGGACGAGGCGACCCTCGACCTCCTCAAGTTCCTGGGCAGGCGCATCGAGAAGACCAGCGCGCTGCTGGTGGTGACCTGGCGCGACGACGAGCTCGTCCCCGGACACCCGGTGCGCTCGGTCCTGGGCGAGATCCCGGATGGACGCCGCATCCGGCTGGAGGGCCTCTCCGCGGCCGCCGTCGACGCGCTCGGCGCCAGGGCCGGACGGAAGGTGCGGGGCCTGCATGCCGCCACCAACGGAAACCCCTTCTTCGTGACCGAGGCGCTGGCGGCGGAGAACGGCGAGGTGCCTCCCACGGTGCGCGACGCGGTCCTGTCGCGCGCCGCGCGCCTGACCGCGCCCGGCCGGGCGCTCTGCGAGCTCGTCTCGGTGGTGCCCTCCCGCGTGGATCTGTCGGTCCTCTCGAGCGCAGCCGGGGAGGGCTTCGATGCGCTCGACGAGCTCGTCGGCAGGGGCATGCTGCTCCTGGCCGACGGCGCGGTCGCCTTCCGCCACGACCTCGCCCGGCGTGCCATCGAGGACGCCCTGCCGACGCTGCGCTGCCGCGAGCTGCACGCCCGGATCTTCTCGGCGCTCGCCTCGCGGCCAGCGGAGCCGACCCAGCTCGCGCGCCTCGTGCATCACGCGGCCAGGGCCGGCCGCTCGGCGGACGTGCTGCGCCTGGCCCCGGCGGCGGCGGAGCACGCGGCCCGGCTGGGCGCTCATCGCGAGGCGGCCGCCCACCTCGCCGCCGCCCTGCGTTTCGCGGCGGACGCGCCGCCGGAACGCCGCGCCGAGCTGTACGAGGCCCGTTCGTACCAGTGTTACCTGACCGACCAGATCCTGGAAGGCGTCGAGGCCTGCGCCGCGGCGCGCGAGCTGTGGCGCGAGCTCGGGAACCGCGCCCGCGAGGGCGACTGCCTGCGCTGGCTGTCTCGACTCACCTGGTACTCGGGCCGGACGGAAGAGGCTCGCCGCCATGCCGCGCTCGCCATCGCCGCGCTCGAGCCCCTCCCTCCGGGAAGGGAGCTTGCCTGGGCCTGGTCCAACCAGTCGCAGCTCCACATGCTGGCTCACGAGCAGGGGGAGGCCATCGCCTGGGGGGAGAAGGCACTCCGGCTGTCCCGCGCGGGCGGGTATGCGGAGGTCGAGGCGCACGCGCTCAACAACCTGGGCTGTGCCCGGATCAAGTCCGGCGATGAAGGGGGCTGGAGCCTCCTGGAGGAGAGCCTGCGGCTCTCGCTGGACCGCGGCCTGGAGGAGCATGCCGCGCGGGCCTACCTGAACCTGGGCATCCTCTCGGTGGAGGAGCGCCGCAACGACACGGCGGAGCGGTACCTGGAGGCCGGGGTGGCGTACGGTTCCGAGCGCGACATCGGCACGCTCGGGCTCTGCGCCCTGGCCTGGCGGGCCCGGCTGCGGATCGAGCGGGGTCGGTGGGTGGAGGCCATCGCCGACGCCTCCAGCCTGCTCGAGGATCCGGGCAGCGCTCCGGTGACGCGGGTCGCGGCGCTGCACGCGCTCGGCCTGGCCCGGACCAGGCGCGGCGAGCCCGGCGCGAGCGAGCTGCTCGACGAGGCCCAGGCGCTGGCCCGCCGCAACGGCGACCTGGAACGGCTGGTGCCCGTGGCGGCGGCGCGCGCGGAGCAAGCGTGGCTCGCCGGCGACGCGGCCGGCGCGCGCGCGGAGGTGGAGCCGATCCTGGAGCGGGCCACGCGCGCCGCCCGACCCTGGTTCGTGGACGAGCTCTCGCTCTGGGCCTGGCGCGGGGGAGGCGAGCCGTCGGCCTCCGGCCCGGCCGTGACGCCCTTCGGGCTGCAGGTGCGCGGCGACTGGCGAGCCGCGGCGGCCGCCTTCGAGCGAATCGGGTGTCCCTATCACGCAGCGCTGGCCTGCTACGAAGGGGACGACCCGTCGGTGCTCCTCCGCATGCTCTCCGTCCTGGAGCGGCTCGAGGCGCGGCCCGCCACCGCTCGCCTGCGCCGACGGCTCTCCGAGCTCGGCGTCCGCGGCGTTCCCCGCGGCCCGCGCTCCGCCCGCAGGCATCACCCCAGCGGGCTGACCGCCCGCGAGCAGGAGGTCCTGGCGGCGCTGGCCCTGGGCCTTTCCAACGACGAGATCGGCGGGCGCCTGTTCGTGTCGCCCAAGACGGTCGACCACCACGTCTCGTCCATCCTCGCCAAGCTCGGCGTGCGCTCGCGCGGTGCGGCCGTGGCCGAGGCGCGCCGGGTCGGTCTCCTGGGGGAGAGCCAGGGGGCCTCCCGAGAATAGGGAGTCCTCCCGATGTGGGGAGCAGGCTTGGCCCCTACCCTCGCCATCGACGGTCCGGGGGAGGTCCCTGGACCTCCAGAGCGAGGAGACCACCGCATGCCCCGATACCTGATCGAGCGAACGTTCCCCGAAGGCCTGCACATCCCCATCGACGAGCAGGGGGCCAGCGCCTGCTCCGCCGTGGTGGAGAACAACCGGCAAGAGGACGTCACCTGGATCCGCTCCTACGTGAGCGAGGACAAGCGCACCACCTGGTGCATCTACGATGGTCCGTCGCCCGAGGCCATCCGCAAGAGCGCCACGCGCAACCGGCTTCCCGTGGACCGCATCCTGGAGGTGCGCGTCCTCGACCCGTACTTCTATCGCTAGCCGGTCCGAGCCTCGCCGCCTCTCGAGAGCATCCCCGCTCCGCCGCCGGGCGGAGCGGGGCCCGCGGCACGCCTGCGCCGCGGGTGAAGTGCACTCTTGGACGAGAGCGCCGGCCGCGGTGGTCTGCCTCGAGTGCGCCCGGCCAGGCGACGACGTGGACGCGCTGGTGCGGATCCCTTCGCCCTGCAGCGAAACGTCGCGCGCGCCTTGGCCCTCGCGCGATGCGGGGACCTCGCAAAGAGATGCCATGGACACGGGTCGTTCACTCATCGCAACCTGGCTGCTGGTCGGGCATCAAGTGCACACATGACAATGACGGTGGGGGATGGCCTGGCCCGAGCGGCCGGGGCGGAGGGGAAGACACAGGCGGTCGACCCGGGCGAGCAGCAGGAGCGGAGCCACCTTCACCTGGTGGCGCCCGGGGCCGGCCGCGAGCGCATCGTGGAAATGTACCATCGGTATGGGCAGGTGATCTACCGGCGGTGCCTGCGGCTCCTGCGCGACCGCGAGGATGCGCGGGACGTCACGCAGGAGGTCTTCATCAAGCTGATGGAGGAGCTCGACCGGACCGGCGCTCGAGACCTGTCCATCCGATGGGTGTACCGGGTCACGACCAACCACTGCCTCAACATCCTGCGCGAGAGCAGCCGGACGCTCCGGGACCGCGGCGAGCTCCACCTCGAGGCCCGGGCCACGCCCGCCGCGGCCGAGCCCGCCGAGATCCAGCTCGCCAGGGCCGTTCTCTCCCGCTTCGATCCGGTCACCCGGACGGTGGCGGTGGCGGTCTTCGTCGACGGGATGGAGTACGAGGAGGTGGCCGGCCTGCTCGGCATCTCCAGCCGGACCATCGGACGAAAGGTGGAACGCTTCCTCGTCAACGCGCGGAAGTTCCTGGCCCGGAGCGGCGAGATCGGGTGAACGCCGAGCACCGGAGCCCCCACCCCTCCCGGCATGGGACCCCGGTCCTCCGCTGGCGCCACCGCCGGCGGGCCGGGGGCGTCGCTCGCCCTCCGGCCCGCCGGCGGACCACCGGCTACGGGCAGGGCCCGGTGCCGGGTGCGCCGATCGCCTCCAGGCCCGGCCCGTCGGGCACGGCCAGCGACGGGTGGTCGAACGGTGCCGCCTGGGCGGCGACCCGGCAATCGGTGAGGCCGTTCTGCAGGAAGTCGACCAGCGCCGACTTGTCCGAGGTGGAGAGGCCGAGCCGCTTCAGCTCCTTCGATCTCTCCGGGTTGGCGAAGTCGCCGCCGCGGTCGTAGAAGTCGACCACGTCGGCGAGGGTGGCCTTGCCGCCGTTGTGGAAGTAGGGCGCGGTGATCCCCACGTTGCGCAGCCCCGGCGTCTTGAACGCGCCGTGATCCGCGGCGGCCGCCGAGACCGAGAACGAGCCCGCCGGCCCCACGCCGGCGCGCCCCGGGTCCTCGACCGTCGGCCGCACACCCAGGTTGTGGAAGCCCTGATCGCCTCCGTCGGAGTTGATGAGCCCGTTCCTGGAGGCGAAGCCCACCGAGGCGTCGGTCAACTCCGGACCGGCGTGGCACTTGGTGCAGTTCGCCTTGCCGGTGAAGACGTTGAGCCCCCTCTGCTGGTTGCCCGTGAGCGCGGACCTGTCGCCGGCCAGGTAGCGGTCGAGCGGGGTGTGATCCGGGATGAGGGTGGCCTCGTACGCGGCGATGGCCTGGCCCCACAGGCTGGAGAAGCCGTCGACGGCACCCGCCGCCGCCGGGGCCCCGAAGGCGTCGGAGACCAGCTGGGCGTACGAGACGCGCAGCCCGGGCTGGGGGTAAGCGGAGATGGCGCCGAGAACGGAGTCGGTCGGCGCGACCACCTGGAACTGCAGCGGCGGGCGGGCCATGAGCTTGGCGCCGACGCTGCCGGGACCGTTGAAGGTCCGGCCCGCGCAGGACATCTCGACGCTCGAGAGGATGGGCCCCACCGACTGCGACGCCAGGCTGTCGTTCTCGACGTACGGTCCGGGCCCCCCCGCCGCGCCGAACGGGTTCTGGCGGTTGAACCGGTGATTCCCGCGGCCGTCCCAGAAGTTGTCCCGGTTGAAGACCGCCCCCACCACCGGCGGCGCCTGACGGCCGGTGACCAGCCGGTGGGCGCCGAAGAGCGGGTCGATGTTGGTGTCGCAGACGTCGACCGCGTTCGCGGGATCGTCCGCGATGGCGCGGAAGGTGGTGCTGAGCACGCCGCTCGAATCCGACCCGGTCGTCGCTGGCGACGTTCACCGCCGGAAGCGTCTGGCCGGCGGAGGTCACGCCCCCCGTCTCGAACAGGCCGTTCGGGCCCGGGTGCAGCGTGTTGAGCCTTCGGGTGTCGGTGCCGGCATGGAAGTGACAGCTGGCGCAGGCCATCTGCCCGTCGCTGCCCGCCTGGGCGTCCCAGAAGAGCGCCTTGCCCAGCCGGACGGCGGCGGCGTTGTCGACGATGTCCCCCCCGACCGGCGGCGGGACCGGCACGGACGAGAGCGGGGCCAGTCCCCATCCGCGCGAGCGCCGCCCGCTGCGGCCGCGATCGCCCCCAGGGCGGCGCACAGCGAAATGCGATTCCTGATCTCCCAACCCATGTTCTCTCCATTCCTCTCCTGGCGTTCGCTCTTCGGCACTCGCGCCCTCGGCGAGCGCCCTGGCGAACGCCTTCTGCGGCCTGACAGGCACGCAGCCGGGGACCGGACACGGAGCTGGCGGCTCCGATGAGGTCCCTCCGGGAGTGGACACGCGATCGGGAACGCCGCGGGCCATTCCGGGGCGCGGATGGAACCGAGAGGTCGGCGCCGGCGTTGGCGCTCGAATGCCCGCGCGCCCACGGCCAGGGCGCCGCCGCCAGCGCGTCGCCGTCGAGCGGGCCGCAGGCTTCTCATCGACCCGGCGTCACTGTACTCTCCTGCCCAACATCCCGACCCACGGCGGTCCTCGCGACGTGCCCGCCGGGCCGGCCCGGACACGGGGTTGCGAACCATGGACATGCGGATCGCGGTGGCTGCGCAGGGCTTCGGCTCGGACTTCCAGGGCCTCGTGTGCGCGCAGCTCCGGAGCCTGCTCGCGCCGGGGCAGCTCCTGGTCGAGTGCGCCATCCCAAGGTGGAAGGAGCAGGACTTCGTGCGCACGCGCCTGCTCGGGCTGCTGGAGGGGGATGCCCGGCCCACCGCGCTCATCGGGATCTGCCTCCGGCCGGATCGCGAGACGGTGGCCGGGTTCCGCGCCGCGGGCGTCCCGGTGGTGCTGATCGACGAGCGTGCGGAGGGGGCGTCGACGGTGGCCTCGGACAGCCTGACCGGCGGCTACCTGGCGGGTCGGTACCTGGCCGGCAAGGGGCGGAAAGCGATCGCCATCGTCTCCGGGCCGGTCCGCGACTACAACGCCATGCAGCGGATGCGAGGGGTCGCCAAGGCGCTCTCGGAGAGCGGCCTGCCGCTCCCGGCGGAGAACGTGGTCGAGGCCCCCGAGTACTCGTACCGCGACGGCGTGAACGCGATGGCCAGGGTCCTGGGCGGCCCTGGAAAGGTCGACGCCATCATCTGCACGGCGGGCGATGTCTGCGCGGCCGGCTTGCTCGCCGGCGCGCGGGAGCGGCGGGTGAAGGTGCCCGAGGAGCTCGCCGTCGTCGGCTACGACGACGCTCCCCTGGCGGCCACCACGGACCCTCCGCTCACCACCGTCGGCCAGTCGCTCGAGCAGGTCGCCGGCCAGGCGTTGCGGCTGGTCACCCAGGACACCACCGCCATCCTGCTGAAGCCGACGACCGTCCTCCTCGAGCCGAAGCTGGTGGTGAGGGCCTCGGCGTGAAGCCGGCCGGGGGAGGGCCGGGAGGGCCGGCCCTCCCCCGCACGTTCTACGGAATGACCCGCGAGATGCGCGTGCCCCAGTTGCCGAGCGCCGTGCGCGTGTTCCCGCAGGTGAACCCGGTGGCGACGTACTCGTCGAAGGTGCAGGTCTGCCCGATGTACTCGGAGGCGATCCAGACGGAACGTCCGTCCGCCGCCGCCGCGCCGTAGTCACCCCAGCGTGGCCGGAACGGGGGAGCGAAGGCGTGGTACTCGCTGAAGCCGTCCTGCGGCCCCAGGCCCGCCGCGGCGAGGTCGATCTCCCCCGCCCCCGACCTGGCGTCGAGGGCGGCGTAGCCGGCGCTGGGGAACGTGTCCGGGCCCACCACCGTGAAGGCCATGACCCCGCGCCCGGAGGTCGTCACCGCCACCGCGGGATAGGTGATGTTGGCGTCCTTGGCGGCGAGGACGCCCTGGTTCACCACCTCGGCGTGGTGGGGCTCGAGGACGAACCAGGCGATGCCGGCGCGATCCGTTCCCTGGACGGTCGCGGCAGTGTCGAGCGCGGTGTAGAGCAAGCCGTTGGCCTGGTAGACCTGCTGCACGCGCGTGTCGTTCGAGTCGAGGAACCCCTCCACCTCCTGGAAGGGCCCGCCCGCCACCAGCAGCTGCCAGCAGCCGAACACGCCTTGCGCCACCTGCAGGGTGGTGTCGTTGAGGCAGTCCAGGAGCGGCGTGTCGCCGACCTTCTGCGTCGAGACCGGCGGGGCGGAGTAGGTGATGACGTCCACGGTCCGGGCCGAGAGCCTGAGCCGCGGGTTCCTCGAGCCCAGCGTGCCGGTGCCGGAAACGGACCACAGGCGCAGCCGGTCGTCCACCTCGACGTCGTTGAACACCGCCTGCGAGCTCACGAGGAACTCGGTCCCATCGAAATCGAGCCGCTCGGCCGACTGCGCCGGCCAGACGGTGAAGCCGGGGAACCCGAGGACCCCGTCGAACGAGACGCCCAGGGAGGGATCCGCCGTGTCGAGGAGCACCACGTTCACGCTCGCGTCGCCGCGCGCCAGCGCCCGCTTGGGGAGCGCGTAGATCTCGGCGCCGTGGAAGCCAGGGCCGAAGAAGTCGAACTCGTTGGTGGTGATGAAGATGCCGTTGGCGTCGGCGCCGATGTGCGGGAAGTCGGGAAAGCACGGCCCGGGCGTGCCCTTGTCATCCAGGGCGCAGCCGTGGTTGGGCGTGCCGTTGGTGCCGTCGTCCTCGGTCGGGATCCGGTACACGATCCAGCTCCCCAGCGGGCTGGAGGTGGTGCTCACCGCCAGGTCGATGTGGCTGGCGCCGCTCAGCGACGGATCGGTCGGGCTGGTGCGCTCCAGCGTGGAGACCAGGTGGAACCAGCGCTGGGTGGCCTGGTCGAAGTAGCAGCTCGGGTCGAACGGCTCCGGGCCAAACGTTCTGGGCGTGGCTGTGCAATCGATGGCGGCCGGGTAGCCGTAGAACGAGTTCAGGTCGACGGGGTCGGTGAGGGGGTTGCCCTGGGTGTCGAACACCCGCAGCACGGTGTTGACCGTCTCCAGGACGAAGCCGTTCCCGACGCACAGCCCCTGGTCGGGCGGCTCGTTGGAGAACTGGTTACCGCCGTTGGCGGTGCGGGTGGCGAAGTGGTCGAGCCCGTGGATGCTGAGGGCCAGCTCCGGGCCGGCCCGGCGGCGCTCGCGGCCCTCCCACGGGTCGCCGCGGAGCCCGCTCCACCCCCGCGAGATGGAGCGGTTGATGGCCGTGCCGCGGATCACCCGGGCGCTGGCGGCGCCGGGCGCGAGCGCCGCGTCCTTCTCGCCGACCAGGGCGGGATCCCGCTCGGTGGCTCCCAGCGCGGCGGACCCCGGGGCCGCGCCCCGGACCGCGGTCGTGTTGCCGGCCGACACCGTGAAGGTGACGGGCGCCGCGGCGGCCAGCGCCGGACACACGAGCAGGATGGATGCTGCTACCCGAAACTGCGAGTGAAGCGATCGCATGCGGTACCTCCCCGGAACTGCCTTCCTGCGAGAGAGCTCCCGCGCTCCCGTGCCGTGAGCGCGAAGCCGTTCGAGCGCGTCTAGGATGGACGGGCGGCCAGGCGGCTTCACGACCCTGAGGGGAACGGACCGCCCTCACGACGGGTCGGGACCCTGCCGGTCTCGCGCGCTGCGTCATGCGGGACGTGAAGAGGGGCCGCTCCCCGGGAGGAAAGCGGCCCCTGGTACCCCCACCACGTCGAACCTTGTCCCGACCTTACTCCTCAGTTTCGTCTCGAGGGATCGTCGCAGGGACCGCAGTCGTCATCCTGCTGCACGGGTTCGGTCACCCGCGTGCGCAATGCACGCACGATCCGGCGCATGCGCTCCTCGACCGAAGCCTCCCCCACCGGCGACACGCGGCGGTCTCGCTGGACGATCTCGTTCCGATTCGATGGCGTCATCGTCCGGGCCAGCTTCCCGAGGTCCGGGTCGACGAGAAGAGGCTTCAGCGCGTACCACCAACCGCCCGGCATCGTCTCCACCTCACCCCCAAGGTCTGACCGCTTTGGCGTGCGGCAAGGACCAGATCTCTGCGTCAGGGGGGTGAGGGACGCCCGGCCTGCAACCCCTCGACCCGAGGCCCAGGCTGCTCGGCCGAGGGCGCTCGAGGTAGCGCCCTCGGGCGGTAGCGCGTCGGCGGGGCCCTCTCGTCCCGGTGGTTGGACCACGCGCGGAATCCGATGCTCCTCGGCGAGGGTGGGCCAGGGCGTGAAGCGAGCATGCGCGGGAGCAGATCCGCGTCTCGGCGCTCGTCCCCTGTCGCATCCGCGGAGGGAACCATGAGCCGCATTTCGACGTGCTTCGTCTGGGCGGCCGTCATCGCCGCCCTCGCCGGCTGCGGAACCTCGGGAAGCGATCAGGAGGTCCTGTCCGATGACCAGGCCCAGCTCATCGGGGAAGGAGGCCTGGACGGCAGCGTCCCCGGGTTCTACTTCTTGCCGCCCACGGTGCTGACCCGGCGTCCGGCCTTCCAGGGCACCTTCGATCCGAGCGTGCGGGCCGCGGCGCGGATCTGCGACGGAGCCGGACCTTGCGACCCCGGCTCGGCCATCGCCGTCTTCACGCGCGAGGGCGGCACGGGTGGATCGCCGGCCGCGCGGGTGAACGTCCTGCCCGGCCTCGAGGCGTACGTCGCGGTGTGGGACACCAGGGTCCGCGAGAAGGGCACGCCGGCGCTGAAGCATGGCCGTCCGTACCGGCTGCACGTGTACGCGATCGATGCGGCCGGGTGCGAGGTGGAGCTGGGGTTCGCCGACCTGCAGGTGATCGCCCCCGGTCCGCCCGTCTGTCCTGACCTGGGCCACTACTCGCCCATCGTACGGGGACTGCCGTACGTGATCGCCTTCCGCATCGAGCAGGCGGCGACCGCGCCGCCCACCGTCACCATGGGTGCGCTCCTGAAGGAGGACGGGAGCACTCCGCAGAACGCCTGCGGGGACGCCGGCGGCGTCCCCGCCACGCTCGCCGACGGGTACGTGCGCTGGTCGAGCTCCGCGCCGCACGGCAGCGGCGTCGCCTTCGAGTGCAGCCTCACCGGCCCCGTCGCGCTCGACGGAGCGGCGTGCAGCGCCCTGGTGGGCGAGGGCCCGTCGCCGAACGAGTACCAGCTCCACTTCACCGGTGCGGACGGAGGGCGCCCTCTCCCGGACGGCGTGTACGCGCTCGAGGTGGTGGGCGTGGACCGCTGCGGCCACCGCACGCCCGCGGAGGGAGCGGGCAGGACGACGTGGCACGTCGACGGGACCGCGCCGGGGGTGACGTACGTGTCGCCCCACGACCCCGGGCTCTCGTTCCCCGACATCCGCGCCCCCGGCGCGCCCAACGATCCGAACGGAACGGTGGGGATCTTCTCGACGACCGTCGACGCCAGCGGGATCGTGCCGGGGCCGCCGTTCGTTTGCGAGACGGTCGGGCCCGGCGGTCGAACCGATGCGTGCTCTCCGGACACCGGATATCCGCTCGACTCGCTGCTCGTCTCCGGTTGGTACCAGGTCCAGATCACCGGCACGGACTGCGTCGGGAACCGGACCGCGGCGCCAGTGATCGTGTTCGGGGTGGATGGGGAGCCACCGGCCATGTGGCTGGGCGATCCGAGCGTCTTGGATGGCATCGTGGTCCTGCAAGCCAACGCCCATGATGACGTCACCAACATCGAGGACATCCTCTGCAGCTTCGACGGGTCGCTGATGATCACCTGCAGGGCCACCGCGGTCGTGTACCTCAACTGGCCACTGCCCACGATGGCTGGCGTGACGGATGTTGCTGGCGAGCTGCATCTTGACTTCCTGCGCCCCTACCCCGGCCCACACACGGTCCGCTACGCCGCGGTCGACCACTGGGGTCATATCGGTGCGGTTCAGGAGCTCGCCTTCGAGTCGCCATGAGCGGTGCGAGGCGCACCGCCGGGCGGGCGCAGGCCAGGGACGCGCGTCAGAGGCCGAGAGCCGGCGCTCGGACGCGCGGCACGCGGGTGGGGGTCCGGGGAAGGCGGCGCACCGCCTCCCCCGGTAGGGCTCTGCGGGGAGGGCCCGGGCCTTGCTGCTTCTCGTGCAAGGCCCGGGGCCTTCCCCGCAAAGTGCTCCGGAGCAGACCTCGGGCGACCCCACCAGCGCGGGGAGCGCGGCCGCCATCACCGCCGAGAGGGGCGCCACCACGGCCATGCGGCCTGCCGAGAGGCCGCGGTGGATGAGCGCGTTTCCGACGCCGGCGCCCACGCCGTCCAGGATGCCCCAGCCCACGTCGGCGGAGCGGAGCTCGCCGGCGCCCGCGCCGGCCCCGAGGAGGCCGGCACCACCAGCGTGGCGGTGCGGTGGGCGAGACCGACTGGCTCGAGCCCTGCCCGGAGACGTGACGCCGGCCGAGAGCGAGGACCGGAGCGCCCCTCAGCGGACCGTCCCGGGGTCGAGGTTCGCCCCGGACACCATCACCCCGACCCGCTCCCCGGGCGACGGACGGTACGCCCCCGAGAGCAGCGCCGCCAGCGCCGCCGCGCCGCCCGGCTCGGCCGCGATGCGGCAGCCCTCCCAGAGCGCGCGCTGCGCGGCGCGGACGTCGTCGTCGGACACGACCGCCGACCCGGCGCCGGCCTCGCGCAGCACCGCGAACGGCACCGCCCCCACGCTGCGCGCGCCCAGCGAGTCGACCGCCAGGCCCGAGACGTCCACGTCGACGGGGGCGCCGGCCTCCAGGGCCGCGTGCCAGGAGGCGGTCCCGGCGGTCTCCACGCCCACGACCCGCGCGCCCCGTGGACGCAGCGTCGCCGCGCACCCGGCTGCCAGCCCGCCACCGCCCACCGCCACCAGCAGCGTGTCGACGGCGGCATCCTCGAGGAGCTCGAGGGCTGCCGTCCCCTGGCCGGCGACCACCAGCGGGTGATCGAAGGCGGGCACGTCGAGCGCGCCGGTCTCGCCGGCGCAGGCCTCCGCCGCGGCGCGGGCTTCCGCGTAGGTGGCGCCGACGACGATCACCTCGGCGCCGTACCCGCGGATGCGCGCCACCTTGGCCTCGGGGCTCGAGCGGGGCACGAAGATGCGGGCCGGGAACCCGAGCACCTGGGCGGCGGCGGCCACCGCCGCGCCGTGGTTCCCGCCCGAGGCGGCCACGATGCCGGCGGCCGGGACCTGGGCGCACAGGATCCGGTTCATGGCCCCGCGGAGCTTGAACGAGCCGGTCCGCTGCAGGAGCTCCAGCTTGAGCGTCACCGGGACGGCCAGCCCCGGCAGGCCGCCCGCCTCGAGCGCGAGCACGGGGGTGCGGCGGACGTGCGGCGCGATCCGCCGGCGCGCGCCGGCGATGTCGTTCGAGTCGATCATGCCCGTGTTGTAGAGGTTTCCCCCTCCACCGCAACTTCCGGCGCCCGCGGCTGTTCCAGATCTCGAGCGGCCGGGATGCCCCGGCCGGCCACCCGAGACCGGAGATCACCATGAAGACCACCGCCGCCCGCATCGCCGCCGCCCTGCTGGCCGTCACGCTGGCCGTCCCCGCGCTCGCCGCCGAGGTCGATCGGCGCCAGGCCAGCCAGCAGGCGCGCATCGCCGAGGGGGTGGAGAGCGGACAGCTCACCCCGCGCGAGACCGCCCGCCTCGAGCGCAAGGAAGCGCGCATCCGCCGCGAGATCCGGCGCGATCGGTCCGAGAACGGGGGCACGCTCACCCCGGCCGAGAAGGCCCGCGTGAACCGGCAGGAGAATCGCGTCTCGCGCCAGATCTACCGCCAGAAGCACGACGCGCAGCACCTCTAGGCGTCGAGAAACGCCTCCACCATCGGGATCAGCCAGCCGGCGCGGGTGGTGATCATCCCCTCGTGATCGGTGAGCGGCAGGATGGCCAGCCGCGCGTGCGGCAGCCGGTTCACCAGCTCGACCGCCTCCTCGGGGCGGACCACGTCCGCGTCCCCGATCATGACCAGGGCGGGCGCCGAGATGGACCGCACCGCCGCGTCGGGCCAGTCCTGGAACCCGAGCATCCGATCCACCGACTTCTGGAAGAACGAGGGGAGCTGCTCGGGGTGGGGCGCGACCTTCCGATAGGCCTCGGCGAGCCCCGGCGGCATGTCCTTCAGCGTCGCCTTCCGCATCCCCTCCCAGAATTCGGGACGGAGATCGCCGCGCCTGGCCATCCCCGAGACGAGCACCAGCCGCCGGACGAGCTGCGGGTGGCGGATGGCCACCTGCATGGCGATGCTGGCGCCGTTGCTGAAGCCCATGAGATCCGCCTTGGCGACGTGCAGGTGCGCGAGAAGGGCGGAGGTATCGTCGGCCGAGCCCTCGAAGGTGAACGGTCGGTCCGCATCGGGGGTGCGGCCGTGGCCCTGCTGGTCGAAGGCGATCACCCGATGCGTGCGCGCCAGCACCGGGAGGATCTCCGCCCACGAGGTCTCGATGGCGGGGTCCCCGCCGTGCAGCAGCACGATCGGCGTGCCGCCGTCGGGTGGTCCGTACACCTCGTAGTAGATCCGCAGCCCGTTCACGGGGGCGTAGCCGCGCGAGACGGGCGGGGCGGACGGTATGGCCGGCGGGGGAAGCTCGGCGCCGGCGGGCGCCCTGGGCGAGGGGGCCGCCAGGACGGAGGAGGTGAACGTTGCAGAGAGGGCCAGCGCAGACATGAGGAGGTTCATGCTGCGGAGACGGGCGGCCGGCGAGCGAGGATAGCGGCGTGGCCCAGGCCGACCCTGGCGTGACGCTCCGGCGCGCCACCCGGGGGGGCTACACCGCCCCCCGCACCCCCGCGCCGGCCAGCAGCGCGCGCAGCCCCTCGGCGGCGTCGCTTCCCTCGAAGGCGATGCCGCGGCCGTCGGCCAGCACCGCCGGGACGGGCGCCTCGCGCGGACCGCAGATCACCACCGGGAGACGGAGCACCTTGGAGAGCTCCACCAGCAGCGGCTCCGAGTCCTCGGCGGGCAGGAGCACCAGCGCCCCCACGGCCCCGGACGCGAACGGCCGCCACAGCGGCCGGTGCTGGGGGTCGCCGGGCAGCTCGGTCACGTCCACCCTGACGCCGTCGCCCAGCGTGATGCGCCCGATGGTCCCGAACCCCGCCACCGGCTGGCCCTCGGTCTCGAACCCGGGGATGGTCTGGAACCGGCTCCGGGCAGCGTGGCGCGCCAGCGGTCCGCCACCGGCCACGATGACCTTGCCCACCGTCTGCGGCCCGGAGGACCGGCCGCGGGCGATGCGGGCCCGCAGGGCGTGCAGCTCGTGAGGCGCCAGCAGCTCGGCGTGGCTCGGGGGCAGCGCCCCCTCGCGCCGGCGCGCGTAGCCGCGCTCGAGCAGCGCCAGCACCGCCCGCATCACCTCCAGGTCGGAGGCCGGGCAACGGTCGACGATCTCCTGGAAGCGGCGCGGCCCGGTGAGGAGCGACACCACCTCCTCGGTGATGGGGTGCAGGCCGGGCGGGATCTCGGAGGGATCCACCGCCAGCTCCACCGTATCCTCGGGCTGCGGCAGCACCGGCAGGAGCCGGGTGGCCTCGTCGGCCTGGCGCAGCCCATCCAGCATCAGCTCCTCGACGCGGCGGTCGATGCGCTCGGCTGCGTCCCCGAGCTGGCCCGGGACGAAGGCGAACTGGCCCTCGCGCCGCGTGAGGAGCCGGAACAGGGCCTTCTCCCCGGTGACGCTGCCCAGGGCCGCGTCCAGCACCCGCCCATCGCGCAGCGAGATGACGGCCCGCTCGCCCTCGCGCTCCACCGCCAGCCGCCCGGTCTTGCGGTTGACCGAGAGGATCTGGAGCAGATCGACCAGCGGGATCTGGGCCAGGTTCCCCTCGATCTCACGGCTCTCGCCCGAGACGGCGCGCGCCGCCTCGACCCGCCGGAACACCTGCTCGATGCGGGCCAGCACCTCGTCCTGGTTGAAGGGCTTGCGCAGGTAGGTGCCCAGCCGGGCGCGGTCCGGGTCCACCGCCTCGCCGGTGAGGATCACCGGGATGCGCTCGGTGCGAGGGTTGGTGCGCAGGATGCGGACGAAGGTGCGGGCGTCGAGCAGCGGGCAGCGCTCGTCGAAGATCACCAGGTCCGGGAAGCGCAGGATGGCGACCTGGAGCGCCCGCGAGCCGTCGCGGGCGGCGTGGACCTGGTAGCCCATCTGCCGCAGCGCGGGCGCCAGCATGCGCACCGTGCTCGGGTCGGGATCGGCGAAGAGGATCTTCCGGACGGGGGCCATGGGGCTCGCGGGTTACAGCGGCTGGAGGTCGTAGAGCGACTGGAGCTTGGAGACGAGCGCGTCCACCAGCGGCACGTCCGAGGTGTGGAAGACCCGCCCGCCCGGGCCGGTGAGCAGGCCGTAGGCGGAGTGCTCCGACATGAAGAGCAGGAACTCGTGCTCGGCCAGCCGCTTGTCGCCGTCGAGGAAGACCTCGGTCACGAACGAGTGGTGAGGCGCATCCGGCCCCGGGCCGCGCGGGCCGAGCAGGTAGACGCGCATCACCTGATCGCCGGCCCGGGCGGCCGTCTCGCCGGGCGGCAGCACGTTGCGGATGGCGGCCGAGCCCACCGGGCCGGAGACGCCCACGTAGAGGTGACCACGGGCGCGCGGGTCGCGCGCCACCTCGCGCGCCGCCTCGCGCATGGCCGCCGCCAGGAACTCCGGGTCGTTCTCGGGCCGCGCCGAGGGCGAGCTGTCCGGCAGCGGCGCGTCCGAGAGCAGCACGTCCGCCAGCTCCCAGAAGGCGGAGGGGTCCAGGTCGTCGAGGTGCAGCCGGCGCAGGAGCGAGCCGCGCTGCTCGCCGATGCGGTCCTTGGACCAGTGGAGCAGCTCGTCGAAATCCTCCCCGTCCTTGGGGAAGGTGGCCGCCCCCATGGAGATGAGCACCGGGGTGCGCTCGTCCAGCTCGCGGACCGAGGCCGCCTGGCGGATCTCCTCGAAGGCGCGCCGCTGGAACATGAGCGCGCCGAAGTAGTCGGTCTCGGGGAGCAGCACGTAGTACTCGCTCTCCGACACCTTGGCCAGGATGTCGGCGTCGCGCGCCACGTGCGACACCGCCGCCACCACGTCGCGGACCATGCGCCGGTAAGGCTCGCGCCCGGCCTCCTTGCGGACCTGCTCGGCGTTGTCGAGCGACAGCACCAGCAGCGAGAAGGCGCGCCCGTACCGGCGCGCCTTGTAGAACTCCTTGCCGGCGTAGTCGACGAAGTAGGCCAGGTTGTAGGCACCCGTCTCCCGGTCGCGCAGCCCGATGCGCTCCAGCGCCTGGAAGCGGCGGGCGTTCTTCACCGCGATGCCGGAGAAGTCGGCCACGGTCACGGCCGCGGCGTGGTCGTCGGGCCCGAAGCGGCCGCGCGCCCGGTCGGAGAGGAGCGCCATCCCCAGGGGCTCCTCGTCGGCGAGCAGCGCCACCGCGAACGAGCCGCCGGTGCCGCCGAAGGGATCGATGCGGACCCCACCCGGCCGGAGCAGGCTCGACCAGTCCGGGTTCCGGAGATCGACCTGCGGCGGGAGGGCGGCCCGGTCGATGAGCCCGCGGTAGCTGCGCAGCACCAGGTTGCCCTTCTCGTCCGCCAGCCACAGCGCCGCGCCCTGGGCGTCGGTCACGCGGGCCATGATGGAGAGCGTCAGGTCCTGCAGCTTCTCGCCGTCGAGGGTGGAGAGGATCTGCAGGCCCTGGCGGTAGAGGGCCTGCGCGCGCGCGAACTCCAGGTTCTCGGTGAGGAGCTGCGAGTGCTCGTGCTTGAGCCGGACGCGCTGGAGCACGCGCTCGGCCACGTCGGCCAGCTCGGCGCGGTCCACCGGCTTGGTCAGGAACTCGGCGCAGCCGGCCTTCATGGCCTGCACCGCCAGCTTGACGTCCTCGTGACCGGTGATCGCCACCGCCTCGATGTCGGGGTCGCGCTTCTTGGCCTCGCGCACCAGGCCGATGCCGTCCAGGCCCGGCATGACGATATCGGTCACCAGGAGGTCGAAGCGGTCCTGGCCCAGGAGCTGGAGGGCCTCCTCGCCGGAGGCGGCCGTGCGGGTGGCGTGGCCGGCCGCGGAGAGCACCTCGCGAAACATCTCCTGGAAGAACGGTTCGTCGTCGACGACGAGGATGCGCCCGGTGGCCATCTAGGGGTCCTCGTGCTTCGCGGTGGGAGGCGACACGCGGCGCATCATAGCGCGCGGTCGGCCGGGGTTCGACCGGCGCGAAGCCTGCCCCGAGCCCGACGAAGGGCCCCCGGGCGTTCCCTGGGGCCGGTGTGGGTGCGGGGCCGCGCGGCCGAGCCATCCCTGCGCCGGCCGCAGGGACGGCCCGCTCCACGGACGCCGGGTCGAATCCCGTCCGAGCGCCTCGCGATTTCGCCCCGGGCTGGGCCAGGCGGGGCCTGCGGCGCCGGAAAGCGGCGCCCGAACGCCGCCTCGCGTAGGCTCCGATCGTGGATCTGGTCCCGCTCCTGCAGGCGCTGGTCGCCATCGACTCGACCTCCACCCGGTCCAACCTGCCGGTGCTGGACCTGCTCGAGCGCGAGGTCCGGGGAGCCGGGTTCGAGGCGCGGCGCACGACCTGGGTCGACGCCGCCGGCGTGGAGAAGGCCAACCTGGTGTGCCGGCGCGGCCCGGATGCGGCCAGCGGGCTGGCGCTGGTGGGCCACACCGACTGCGTGCCCTACGACGACGACTGGAAGGAGGCCCTGTCCGGCGAGGTGCGCGACGGCCGGGTCCACGGGCGCGGCGCGGCCGACACCAAGGCCTTCCTGGCCGCCGCCGTGACCGCGGTGGCCCGGGCGCGGCCCGCCCGGGCGCCGCTGACGCTGGCCTTCACCGCCGACGAGGAGGTGGGCTGCCTGGGCTCGAAGCAGCTCCTGGCCGAGGGCCGCGTGCACCCGCGCCACGCCATCGTGGGCGAGCCCACCAGCCTGGTGCCGGTGCGCGCGCACAAGGGCTACTGCGCCGTGGAGGTGCGGGTCTCGGGCGTGGAGGGTCACAGCGCCTACCCCGAGGTGGGCGCCTCCGCCATCCACGCGTTCGGGCGGCTCTGGAGCGAGCTGGAGGCGATCGGCAGTCGCCCTGGCGCGCGAGCGCGACCCCGACTTCTCCCCGCCCACCTGCACCTGGAACGTGGGGGTGATCGGGGGCGGCACGGCGCGGAACATCATCGCCGGCGAGTGCCGCTTCTCCTACGAGTGGCGCCCCCTGCCCGGCCAGGATCCGCGCCGCGCGCTGCGGCTGCTGGAGGAGGCGCTGCGGAGGATCGGCGAGGCCAGCGGCGGCCGCATCCGCGCCGAGATCGCCCCGCTCCGCGCCGACCCGGCCGCCGTCACCCCGCCCGAGGCGGAGATCGTCCGCTTCCTGGAGGCGGAGAGCGGCAACCGGTCCACCACCGTGCCCTTCGGGACGGAGCTGCCCGAGGTGATCGGCATGGGCGCCGAGGCGTGCGTGTTCGGACCCGGCGACATCCGGGTCGCGCACCGCACCGGCGAGCACGTCGAGATCGCCGAGGTGGAGAAGGCCGCCGCCATCCTGGAGCGGGCCATAGAGCGGTTCTGCGGGTAGGGAAGCTAGCGCTTGCCGGCCGCGCTCCTGAACGCGTCGACCAGGGCGTCGTGGAGCGAGGGCCTGTCGAGCGGCTTGGGCAGCACCGCCACCGCGCCCTCGATCCGCTCGGCCTCGAAGGTTCCCGTCACCACCAGCACCGGCATCTCCGGCGCGGCCCGCTGGACGTGGAGGAGGACGTCGAGCCCGGTCACCCCCGGCATGTCCAGGTCGAGCATGAGGGCGTCGTAGCTCCCGTGGTCGAGCTTGGTCATCGCCTGGGCGCCGCCCGGCGCGGTCTCCACCTCGACGCCCATGGACTGGAGGAGGCGCGAGAGCACCTGCCGCACCTGGAAGTCGTCGTCGACGACCAGCACGCGACGGCCCAGCAGCTCGTCAGCCTGCGGTTCCGACAAAGGACCACTGCCCGGCGCGAGATCGTCGGCCACTCGATACCTACCTCTCCCCGTGCAAGCTGTATCACCGTGAGACGACCCTGGCCCTCCAGGGGAAGTGGGACACCCGGGCGTGGCGCAGCGGCACGAGCGTTTTCCGCATCGCACTCGTCGCACATCCGTCCGCCCGCCCTCGCCAGCCCCCGCGCGCGTCGTCGGGCCGTGGGACGCCGCGGCGGCTCGGGCGTCCGCTCCGGCTGCGCTCCCCGGGCCGAACCAGGCGTCATCCACGCTCCCAAACCGCCCGGACGTCGCGGGTTTGAGCCCGACCACCTCCGCCGCCCACCGCGAGGACGCCCGTTGACACGGGCACCTGGCCGGGCTAGAACCCCCCCGCTTCCGCGCCTTGGGCGGATAGCTCAGGGGTAGAGCGTCGCCCTTACAAGGCGAGGGTCACAGGTTCGAAGCCTGTTCCGCCCACCAGCATCGATGACTTGGGGTGTTAGTTAAGCTGGTTATAACGTCGGCCTGTCACGCCGAAGGACAGGGGTTCGAGTCCCCTACACCCCGCTCCTCAACGAGGCCGGGATTCCACAACGGGATCCCGGCCTTGCTGTTCCTGGGGTAGCGCGTCGACGCCGGTTCCGGCGTCCGTCTCCCCCAGCTCTCCCCGACCCTGCACGTTCGTCATGAGTTGCAGGACCTTGCCCGTCTTGAGCTCTACGTGGAGCTTGGCGATCGCCTCGCACCGGGCCGCCCAGGAGGGCGTCCGGTAGAGGTCGAACGCGTCGGCCGGCCGCGGGTGCGTGATGCTCTGCAGGATGTCCTTCGACGCGCCCCCGTCGAGGCCCAGCGAGATGAACGTGCGGCGGCTGTCGTAGTGCCGGCGCCGGCGGAGGCCCAGGCGCGCGAGGTCCTCGTAGAAGTCCTCGAGCGCCTTCCGCACGTCGCGGTGCGTGCCGTTGATGGTCGGGATGATGAGGTCCTCCGGCTTCGGTGCCCGACCCATCCGCTTGCGCCAGCCGGCGAGCTTCCAGGCGCCGAGCACCTTCGCCAGCGTCGGGTGGACCGGCACCTGGTGCGCGACGCCGGTCTTGGTGCCCTTCACCACCTTTCGCTGGGAGTTGTAGGACCTCGCCGAGATGATCCGGCCGAGCGGCTCGACCTCCGGCTCGTAGTCGCCCCAGCACAGGGCCGACGCCTCGCCGGTGCGGAACCCGCCAAGGAACTCCAGCGCGTAGGCCACGCGCCGGTGGATGGCGATCCGCTCGTCCGAGATGAGCTGCTCGACCTCGGACGAGGTGAAGATGGCCCTCACCCGCCAGGTCGGGTCCTTGTCCGTGACGGGCGGTAGCACGCCCTTCGCGACCTGGATCGGGTTACCCGGGATGAGCTCCTCCAGCACGAGGTGCTGGAAGAGCTGCTTCGTGGTGAAGAAGATCTGGCGCACGTCCCTCGGCGCGAGGACGCCGCCGCGGACGGACGGCGTGCGCTCCAGGTGCTTCACCAGCTGGTAGGCGTGCTTCGGCCTCACGTCCACGATCCTCAGCTTCCCAAGCAGGGGGACCACGTGGTCCTCGAACCGCTGCTCCTCCTCGTCCACGCCCGGCACCAGCTCGGCCCCGCGCTGCTCCAGCCACGCGGTGACCGCGGTCCGCACTGTCATCGTCCTCCTCTGGTCTGCTCCGCCCTCCTCGGCGCCATGAGCCCTGCGGCCGCAGCCGCCTGGCCCGCTCGAGCGCGAGGTGGGCGCGGGGGCCGGGGACTTCGGGCGAGAACCACCGGCTCTGGTCGGTCGGCGCGCCGCTCCGCCCACCACCTGGTCTCCTCCTTTATGGACAGCTTCGACTTGACGCGTTCACGGAGGGGAACACCGTTCGGCGTTCGTACCCGGATGTCGGCTTCCCAGCCCGACGTCCCGTTCTTCTTCCAGGTCGTCACTCTCACCGTCATGGGATTCCTCCCGCTGACGGCGCACACCGTCTGGGATGGTATCGTCCCGTTCTCACGGGCGCCCGTCCGGCTTCATGAGGGCGTTCAGATCGCCACGGCGGAAGCGAAGGGTCCGTCCGGCGCCCATGGTGTAGCCCTTCAGCTGGCCGCGCTGGCGCCGCTGGTAGAACGCCTTCAACGACAGGCGCGTGTAGTCTCGGCGGCCTCCTCGGCGGTGAGCCACTCCCGCTCGCCCCGGCCCTCGACCTGCGGCGGTGTGCCCGTCGACTCGCCAGCCGTGCCTCTGCGCGCGCTCGGGCTCGTCCGTGTCCGAGTGCGTTGTGCTCATGAGCTTGCGAAGCGGAAGGGCGTGAGCGCGCCCTTGTGCTAGCCGAGCTTCTTGCGGTTAAGCCACACGTCGGCGACGATGCTGGCGGCGCCGAACTCGAGCCATTATCGAGCGCCTCTCGCGGGCGTGTCGAACTCGATCCCCGCTAGCCACCACCGCCAATGCGAGGCCGATGCCTACGCTCTTCCATGCGCTCGCCGTCGTGTCGTACTCCCTTCCGGTCGCTACCTCACCTCGTCGAGATGGGAATCCTCCGCCACTCCTCGCCGCGCCGGCCGGGGCTGACGGCGTTCGCTTGCTCCACGCGCGCGCCGCCCCCGCGCAGGCACCCTGCGCACCCCGGCCGGGGCGAGCGTCTTGCATCGCTCTGCCACATTGTTGCCCGAGAGCCTCCGAT
The DNA here is from genome assembly GCA_963736345.1 of uncultured Pseudomonadota bacterium. Classification (GTDB taxonomy): domain Bacteria; phylum Myxococcota; class Myxococcia; order Myxococcales; family Anaeromyxobacteraceae; genus Anaeromyxobacter. Next base: position 90,145 of record CAVTOU010000027.1, read on the forward strand.
GGCCGCGACCACTTTCGACATCGATCCAGTCAACACGTTCCTCGCGTTCGCGGTCCCGTATCTGGCCATCTCCAAGGTGCACGGGCGTTTCGCTCGCTTCGGCGGAGTGCTGGAGATCGACTGGGACGATCTCTCGCGCTCGACCGCCCATCTCCGCATCGACACCGGCAGCGTCGAGACCGGACACCCGGAGCGCGACGCTCATCTGAGATCGCAGGACTTCCTCGACGTCGAGCGGTTTCCCGAGATGCTGTTCCACAGCACCGAGGTCCGGCGAACTCGCGGCGCGCTCTTCGACGTGACGGGGACGCTTTACCTCCACGGCATCGCGAAGCCGGTGACGCTGCACGCGGAATACGGGGGAAAGGCGTCGGATCACCATGGCACCGAACGGGTTGGAGTCCTGGCGACGGGGATCATCGACCGCCGCCTGTTCGGGCTCACCTGGGACCATCCTCTGCAGGACGGCGGGATGTTCGTGGGGTTCGACGTGAACCTGGACCTCTCGATCCAGGGGGTGCGTACGGGCTGACGTCGGTTACACGGGCAATCGTGACCTTGGGAGCGAGCATGGACGAGCACACCGGGCAAGGCCGCCACGATGCGCACTCCCACCCGCGTCCCGATCCACACGGCCGCGCTCCGGCGGAGCCGGGTCCTCCGGAGTATCCCGAACTGCGGGAGCGGCCTCGTGCATACCATGGTCTCCCCGAGCCAGAACGGGATCCGGCGGTCGGCTTCCATCGCAAAGAGGGAGAGCATGCCGGGCACGGGAGGCACGCCGGTCATAGCGTAGCGATGTTCCGGACGCGTTTCTGGGTCTCTCTCGTCCTCACCATCCCGACCGTCCTCTGGGGCCACATGCTCGCCTCGGTGACGGGGTGGCACACACCCGCATTCCCGGGATCGGGATGGGTCGGCCCCGCCCTTGGAACCGTCATCTTCGTTTACGGAGGGACCCCCTTCATCCGCGGTGCGGTCCGGGAGGCGCGCGAGGGGCTGCCCGGAATGATGACCCTGATCGCCCTCGCGATCGGCGTCGCGTTCGCCTTCAGCGTGGCCGTCACCCTCGGCTACCCCGGAATGCCGCTCTGGGAGGAGCTCTCTACCCTCGTGACGGTGATGCTGCTCGGTCACTGGGTCGAAATGCGCTCGATCTCGCAGGCGCAGGGTGCGCTGAAGCAGCTCTCCAAGCTTCTCCCCGCGGTCGCCGTGCGCATCGCGAACGGCCGCGAGGACGAGGTTCCGCTCTCGGACCTGCGTGACGGGGACTTGGTCCTCGTCCGTCCGGGTGCGCGTGTCCCGGCAGACGGCGTGGTCAGGTCCGGCGAGAGCGCGGTCGACGAGGCGATGATCACCGGCGAGTCCCGCCCCGTCCGGAAACGCTCCGGCGACCGCGTCGTGGCGGGAACCGTGAACGGCGCTGGATCGCTCCGCGTCGAGGTCACCGGAACGGGCGAGCGGACCGCGCTCGCCGGGATCATGCGGCTCGTGGAGCAAGCACAGAGCTCGCGCTCGGGCGCCCAGGCGGTCGCGGACCGCGCTGCGCTCCTACTCACGATCGTGGCGATCTCGGCCGCCCTGGTGACGGCGCTTGCCTGGGCCCTCGCCGGGGCCCCCGGGGCGTTCGTCATCGAGCGCGTCGTGACGGTCCTCGTGATCGCCTGTCCACACGCGCTCGGGCTTGCGATCCCGCTGGTCATCGCCATCGCAACGACGCTCGGAGCGAGGTCGGGCTTGCTCGTCCGCGATCGCCGAGGCCTCGAGGAGGCACGCCGGCTCACGACGATCGTGTTCGACAAGACAGGCACGCTCACGCTGGGCGAGTTCCGGGTCGTCGACGTTCGCACCACGGATGTCCCTGCTCCGGACGCCCTGGCGGTGGCGGCCTCCGTCGAACGCGACTCGGAACACCCCATCGCCCAGGCCATCGTGCGCACCGCTCGGGACCAGCGACTGTCCCTGCCGGCCGCGGACGGGTTCGAGGCGATCCCCGGGCTGGGGGTCAAGGCACGCGTCGCCGGTCGCGAGCGGATGCTGGGCGGCCCCAACCTCCTCCGAAAGCTGGGGATCGCGCTGCCTTCGGAGCTGGACTCGCTTTCGCGCGAGTCGTCGGCTCACGGAAGGGCTGTCGTGTTCCTGATCGACGACGGAAGAGCGGTCGCGGCGTTCGCGGTCGCGGACGCAATCCGGCCCGAGTCTCGAGAGGCGGTGGATCGCCTCCACGGGATGGGGATCGAGGTCGCGATGCTCACGGGCGATTCCCGACCGGTGGCGGACGCGGTCGCGCGCGACCTCGGGATCGACGCCGTGCACGCGGAGGTGCTCCCGAGCCGGAAGGCCGAAGTGATCGACGACCTCCGCCGGGCCGGGAAGCGCGTCGCCATGACCGGCGATGGCGTGAACGACGCACCCGCGCTCGTCGCGGCCGATATCGGGATTGCCATCGGTGCGGGAACGGACGTCGCGGTCGAGGCGGGCGACATCGTCCTCGTCCGGAGCGACCCCCGAGACGTCGCTCGACTCGTCATGCTCAGCCGGGCGTCTTACCGCAAGATGATCCAGAACCTCTGGTGGGCTGCCGGCTACAACATCGTAGCGATCCCTCTCGCGGCAGGGGTTCTGGCGAGATGGGGCATCGTCCTCGCTCCGGCGCTCGGAGCGGTGCTGATGTCCGCCAGCACCGTCATCGTCGCGGTGAACGCTCAGCTCCTTCGCCGAGCCAGGTTGGTGACGCGCACGGGAGGCGTCGAGGTGGCGTCGCGGCTGCGACGCGAGTAGGGAGGGGGCTGGCGCACTCACGAATGCCGGCATTCATGCCCGCCGCGGTGAGCCGCTACAGAAGTTCTGTGCTCCGGCTCCGGTCTCAGGAATGCAGGGGAGAATTCCTCCGGCAGGAGAAGACGATGCCCGGATTCACACTCTCTACCCAGCCTCGATCCGGGATCTGCTCATCCGCCTCGGCGGAGCGCATCTGTTCCAGGCGCGCTGGACGACCAGAATCCTGGACGAGTGCTTCGAGAACCTCGTGGCGAACCGCCCGGATCTCGCGGGCAAGCTGCAGCGCACCCGCGAGCTGATGGAGCGAGCCCTGCCCGACGCGCGCGTGGACGGGTACGAGGAACTTGAGAACGAGCTCACCCTGCCGGACCCCGACGATCGACACGTGCTCGCGGCCGCGATCCGTTGTGGCGCCAGGTCATCGTCACGACGAACCTTCAGCACTTCCCGCTGGCGGCGCTGGACCCATACGACCTCGAGGCTCAACACCCGGATACGTTCGTCCTCCACCTGCTCTCGCTGGACCCCGGCGCCGTGTTGCGCGCGGTCGAGCAGCAGGCGGCCGCGCTCAAGAACCCGCCGTTGTCGATTCCCGAGCTCCTCGAGACCCTCGAGGCCATGTCCGGATCGCTGGCTTGGCGGGGTCGACCATCATTCCATCATTCCGTTGTCAGGGCAGGCATCGCCGGACCGGAATGCATCGGCTCGTCGCGGCGCGGCCCGCGGGGTCGGGTATGCGGCTCCGGCGAGCCGTGGACATGCGGGGCGTGGGTGCTTGCCTACCCTCGACGGGCAGCCTCCAAAGCCCCGGGCCCGACCGGGGTAGTACGCGAGTGACGGCGACAAGCGCCTCGCCGTGGTCCACCGTCATACTGCCTTGGAGGTGGCGTCATGAAGCGACGACTCTGGTGGTCGCTCGTCGTGTCGACGGCGCTCTTCGCCGTCACCGTACGTGCACAGGAGAAGCTGGAGATCTTCTCGTGGTGGGCCGGCGACGAAGGGCCCGCCCTGCAAGCCCTGATCACGCAGTACAACAGGCTCTACCCAGACATCGAGGTCATCAATTCGACGGTCACCGGCGGTTCGGGGGTGAATGCCCGTGCCGTCCTGAAGACGCGGATGCTAGGAGGCGATCCACCCGACTCGTTCCAGGTTCACGCTGGCCAGGAGTTGGTCGGCACCTGGGTGGTCGCGAACCGGATGGAGGACCTGAGCGGCCTGTTCCGCTCGGAGGGCTGGCACAATGCCTTCCCACCAGGCCTGATCTCGCTCCTCTCGACGAAGAGCGGGATCTGGAGCGTCCCGGTGAACATCCACCGCTCGAACGTGATGTGGTTCGTTCCCGCGAAGCTCGCGGAATGGGGCGTCACGCCACCGAAGAACTGGGATGAGTTCCTGGCGACCTGCCAGGTGCTGAAGAGCAAGGGCGTCGAGGCGCCGCTGGCCCTCGGCGAGAACTGGACCGTCAACCACCTGTGGGAGTCGGTGGCGCTGGGCGTCCTGGGGCCGGAGGGCTGGTCCTCGCTCTGGTCGGGCAGGACCAGGTTCAGCAGCCCGCAGGCCGTGAAGGTCTGGGAGGTGTTCGGCAAGGTCCTGGCCTGCACGAACAGCGATGCGTCCGGCCTCTCCTGGCAGCAGGCGGTGGATCGCGTCGTGAAGGGCACTTCCGCGTTCAACATCATGGGTGACTGGGCCGCCGGCTACATGGCCACGACCCTGAAGCTCCAGCCGGGCGAGGGTTTCGGCTGGGCACCAAGCCCGAGCACCAGCGGCATGTTCATGATGCTCTCCGACTCGTTCGGGCTGCCCAAGGGCGTGAAGCACCGGGACGCCACCTTGAAGTGGCTGAAGCTGCTCGGGTCCAAGGACGGGCAGGACATCTTCAACCCGCTCAAGGGCTCCATCGCCGCGCGGCTCGACTCCGACCTCTCCAAGTACAACGCCTACTCCCAGTCCGCCGCCAAGGACTGGAAGACGAACAAGATCGTGGGCAGCCTCGTCCACGGGGCGGTCGCGCCGGAGAGCTTCGGCAGCCAGTTCGGGACGGTCATGGAGATCTTCCTGAACGGCAAGAACGCCCAGGCGGCCGCCAGTGCCGCCCAGGCCATCGCCGACCAGGTCCGGCTCGGCAAGATGTGACCGAACCGCGGCGGGCGTGGCGGCGCCTCGCGGGATCCTCCCCCGAGGTACCGCCCGCCCGGCCCGCCTGCCGCTGGAGCGGGATCGCCATGAGCCTGCGGAAGCGGAGGAACGAGATCACCGGCTTCCTCGTGCTCTTGCCGTCGGTGGTGCTCATCGGGATCTTCGTCTACTGGTTCATCGCCCGCACCGTCGCGGCCTCGCTCACGGACTGGGGCCAGGATCCGAGCCAGGCCCTGGCGCTCCACCCGGAGACGCACTTCATCGGGCTGGCGAACTACCGCGAGCTGTTCACGGGCGTCATCGACGTCCGGTTCCGCCAGGACCTCGTCAGCACCCTCTACTTCACCTGCTTCTTCATCGCGGGCTGCCTGCTGCTGGGGCTCTTGCTGGCGGTGATGATCGATCATGGTCCACGCGCGGAGAGCTTCTTCCGGGGCGTCTTCCTCTTCCCCTTCTCGCTGTCGTTCGTGGTCACGGGCACCATCTGGCGCTGGCTGCTTCAGCCACGCGGCGGGGTGAACCAGCTCCCCGCCTTGGTGGGCCTCAAGCCGGCTCGCTTCGCCTGGCTCACCTCGCGACAGCAGGTGTGGCAATTCGAGTGGAACCATCTGCCTGCCCTGCTCATGCTCCTGGCCGGTCTCGTGCTCGGGGCCGTGGCCTTCGCGGCCTACCGCGCGCACCGCCGTCGCCGGGCGCTGATCGCCGCGGCCACGGCACTGGCGCTGCTCGCGGCCGCGCCCGCTGCGGCCCGCACCGTGGTGTTGCTCCCGTTCCCTGAGATGCACGGCTTCAACCTGGCCTTCGTGGGCATCGTGGTGGCCGCGGTCTGGCAGATGGCCGGTTACACCATGGCCCTGTACCTGGCCGGCCTCACCGGGATTCCCATCGAGCTGCGCGAGGCGGCCATCGTCGACGGCGCCAACGACTGGCAGCTCTACACCCGCATCATCCTCCCGCTGGTGGCGCCCATCACGTTGTCGGCGATGATCATCCTGGGGCACATCAGCCTGAAGACCTTCGACCTGGTGTTCGCCATGGCCGGGCCGGACAACGCCTTCACGGACGTGCCGGCGCTGCTCATGTACATCACCACCTTCCGCGGCAACCAGTTCGCCAAGGGCGCCTCCATCGGCGTCATCCTGCTGCTGCTGGTCGCGCTCGTCATCCTGCCTTACCTGCGCAGCCAACTGCGGAAGCGGGGGCGGGCGTGAAGACGGCGCGTCGCAAGCCGAGGTGGGGGTGGCGCCTGGCGATGTACGTCGCCCTGGTGCTGGCGGTGTCGTGGTTCCTCATGCCCGTCTACATGATGGTGGTCACCGCGCTCAAGGACCCACGGGCCATCAACCTCGACACTGCCTGGCAGCTCCCCCAGGTGTGGAACTGGGCCAGCTTCTCCGAGGCGTGGAGGTCCTTCCGGCCCAAGCTCTGGAACAGCCTGGTGCTGACCGTGAGCGCCTCGGCGATCTCCGCCGTGGTGGGCTCGCTCAACGGCTACGCACTCGCCAAGTGGCCATTCCCGGGCTCCCGGGCCCTGTTCGCCTTCATGCTCTTCGGGATGTTCATTCCCTACCAGGCCATCCTCATCCCGCTCTTCGGCTTTGTGAAGGCGATCGGGCTCTACGGCAGCATCTGGGGGCTGGTGCTGGTGCACACGGTCTACGGCCTTCCCATCACCACGCTCATCTTCCGGAACACCTACATGGAGATCCCCTCCGAGATCGTGGAGTCGATGTGCATCGACGGAGCCGGGTTCTTCGGCATCTACCGGCACGGGGTCTTCCCCCTGTCGTTGCCGGGGTTCGTGGTGGTGATCATCTGGCAGTTCACGCAGATCTGGAACGAGTTCCTCTTCGCGGTCACCCTTTCGAACCCGAGGAGCCAGCCCATCACCGTCGCCCTGGCGCAGCTGGCCGGGGGCGAGGCCGTGAAGTGGAATCTTCCCATGGCGGGCGCGCTCCTGGCTGCGCTGCCGACGCTCCTCGTCTACGTCGTGTTCGGGAGGTACTTCGTGCGCGGCCTGCTCGCCGGCTCGGTGAAGGGGTGAGGCTCGATTCATGCGGATGGAAGAGCTGGGTGAAAACGTGGTTCGATGCCCCACCAGACCCACGTTGGGTGTGGGAGCATATCGATCCATCGCGGGGTGTAGAATCAAACCAAGGGTCCATGTTCCGTGACAGGGACCACGGCGGCAGGCTTCTAGGTCAGAGGCTCGAGCGTTACCGGACTGAGAATCCGATCGTGCTGGGGCTTCCGCGCGGGGGTGTACCAGTCGCTCTCGAGGTATCGCGCACGCTGGGCGCCGTGCTGGATGTCATCGTGGCCAGGAAGATCGGCGCGCCCGGTTGCCCCGAGTATGCTCTCGGCGCAGTTGCGGAGGGTGGAATCCTCTACGTGCGCCGCGATGCAGTCCGCGAAGCAGGCCTGACAGAGAGGGACGTCCGGGATATCGCGGACCGCGAACGCGCTGCGCTGGATCGGTGCGTGCGCACCTATCGCGGCGAGCGTCCGTTGACCGATCTCGCCAAGCGTACGGTGATCGTGGTCGATGATGGAGTCGCCACGGGGGCCACGGCGTGCGCAGCGGCGAGGGCGGCACGGCAGCTTGGGGCTGCGCGGGTCGTTCTTTCGGCTCCGGTGATCGCCGCCCGGGCCAAGCCGGAGTTGCGCCTCGAATTCGATGATGTCGTGTCGGTCGAGCAGAGGGACCCATTCACCGCCGTGGGACTCTGGTACGTCGATTTCGATGAGGTCTCCGACGGCGAGGTGGCCTGGTGTCTCCGAAACGCGGGCCAGCGGATGCCCAAGCGTGAAGGCAACGGCTTTCGGGACGTTGAACAGGACTCAGTTGCGGTGGGAAGACCAGGTTTCGTGGGCCCTCCGGAGAATGAATGCCTACCGCTTCGATTCGAAGGAGCGACCTGGGACCGAGGGGTGTGGAACGCAGTCGTCGTCTTGCCGCCGGGCGTGAAAGGGCTTGTCATCTTCGTCGATCGGTGCAGCTCCAGTCGGAACGGTCCAAGGAACCGGTTGGTGGCGAATGCCCTTCACCAGGCCGGCCTCGCGACGGTGCAGGTCGATCTGCTCACGGAGGAAGAACTGGACCAGGAGACCGCGATGCGACTCGATGTGGGAAGACTGGCCGACCGCGTCGTGCGCGTGGTGCGCTGGATGTCCGCACACCCTCGCCTTCGCAGGCTCCGCATCGGCGTCCTCGGCTCGTACACCGGCGCCGCCGTCGCGATCGCAGCAGCGGCGCAAGCGCCGGACTTGGTGGCCGCCGTCTTTTCGCGAGGTGGCAGGCTCGACCTCCTCACCTCGGATACCTTGGCGAAGGTGCGAGCAAGCGTCCTGCTGATCGCCGGAAGCCGGGACGCGTGGGGCGTGGAACTGAACCGGTCCATCCTTCCGCGTCTCCCCACCGCAGAATGCGCTGTCGTGGTCGGCGCGGGACACGCGTTCGAGGAGCCTGGCGCGCTCGAGGCGGTAGGCCGACTCGCGGCCGAGTGGTTCAGGCGCCACATGGGGAAGGCGGCTCACGAGCCTCGGCCGGTCGCCTAGAACGGAGCGACGGCAGGGCTCGGCTGCGCTCACCGGACCACGATCCTCGGGTTCGCCAAGCGCAGGTGATGGCACCGATTGGCGAGGCCACCGGGCAACGGACGCACAGTCGTGGGATCATCTGGCTCACCTGGGTGCGGTGGAACGGCCTCGGCCTGTCCGCACTGCCGCGGCGTCACGTTGACGCACCGCGGGATCCGGTCGGCCCCGAAGTTGCGGTTGTGGTGCGCCTCGCGCTGATGCACGATGCGATCGACGGAGCTCGTCGTGAGCATCGCGGAGCAGCGGGAGGAAGATGGCTGGACCGTCATCGTCCTGCGGGGATCGTTCGACGCGACCGAAGCGCACCGCCTTCTCGATGTCATCGCAAGACTGCCTGCTTCCGCTCGAGTGAGCGTCGATTTCCACGAAGCCCGCCTCGTCGATGATTGCGCGTTCGCGATGCTCGCAGGTCATGTGATCGCAGAGCATGGCCCGAACATCGAGCTGGTAGGGCTCTCGAGACACCTTTACCGACTGCTGCGCTACATGTCTTCGAGCCCGGTTCTGCACTAGGGCTGCGCGACCGATCCCGGGAAGAGACGCCGCGATTCCCTTGCGGGCGTCGTCATTCGTCCGCGGGCAGCCTCCGTCTGGTGACGCTGGCGACACCCGCCTCGCGTACCTGGAACCGTGGCGGGCCTCCACGTCGCACTGGGGATTTCCCTCACCGTGAATGAGCAGGCTCCAGCACGTGCTATCGAATAAATGGGGTAGTGGATACGGAGGACATCGAGACGCAGCCAAGAAAGGAGTTCGAGGAGCTCGCCCCCTACCTCGACGCGATCGGGAGACCACCTGTTCTGACGCGCGAGGAGGAGAGAGCGCTCGCGTCACGGGCGCGGATGGGAGATCCGACGGCGAAGGAGAGGATGGTTCGCCACAATCTCGCGCTCGTGATCGCCATCGTCCGCAGGTACCCGCACGGTGGGGTGCGGCTCGACGATCTCGTCCAGGAGGGCAACATCGGCCTCATGCGCGCGGTGGACAAGTTCGATCCCCGCGTCGGAACGCGCTTCTCCACGTACGCGTCTTGGTGGATCCGTGCCTACGTCAGGAAGTACCTCAAAACCGCGCGGTCGGCGGTACGTCCGCAGTCGGGTGCCGTCGCTCCGTCAGACCTCTCGCTCGATGCATCCCTTGGAGAGGCGAAGGAAGGGGCCTCCTTCCTCGACCGCCTCGAGGACCAGGGCCCCAGCACCGAGGACCGGGCCCTTTCCTCCGAAAGAGATCTTCGCATTCGCGGTTCGCTGGCCAGGCTCCGCCCTCGCGTCGGCCCGCTCGGGTGGGACATCATCCACTCGCGGCTCAAGCAGGATCCGCCACAGTCTCTCGCACGAATCGGCCGCCGCTGGGGTATCTCTCGTGAGCGCGTCCGTCAGGTCGAGACGGAAACCAAGCGCTTCCTTGGGCGGTATCTGCAACGCTTGGAGAGCACCGAAGGCGTCCGCTCTTCGAGACCCGGCGCGGGAGTCCACGCGACTGGGGTTGCGCGAGTTGGGCGTTGACGCGTCCACCGCCGGCTCACCCACGGCCAGGCGCGGAGCCATCACGGGCTCCGGGGTGTGGCGCGCGGCGGCATGGATCGGTTCCGAGGTCGGGTGCTCGATCATTGGCTCAAGGGTGCGGAGAAGCGAGCGGCCTTCGCGAGCACGTGGCGTGGACGATCTCTGCACTCCGGCCAGGTCGGCCCGATCAAGCCAAATCACGGCGGCCGCGGAGGCGTACGCTTCGAGGCGGCGCGTCGTGCTAGCGCTCTGAGCTGTCGTTCGCGACCGCGGCGGCGCTGACCCACGTTTCGGGGCAAGTGCCATGCTGCGAGACAGAGAGCACGGCGGCAGGCTTCTGGCACGGGCCCTCGGGTACGTACGAGCGGAGGCGCCCATCGTACTCGGGGTGGCCCGCGGCGGAGTCCCGGTCGCCTTGGAGGTCGCGAGGGCGCTCGATGCGCCGCTCGACCTCATGACGGTCCAGAAGGTCGGAGCGGCGGAGTTCCCGGAGTACACGATCGCGGCGGTCGCGGAGGGCGGAGCGGTGTACGTGCGCCGCGAAGCTCTCCGCGAGGTCGGAATGACCGACGCTGACGTGGCCGAGCTCGCGGAGGGGGCTGCGGTCGAGATCGTCCGGCGTGTTCGGGCCTACCGCGGGGATGCCCACCTGCCCGACCTCGCCGGGCGCACGGTCGTCGTGGTCGATGATGGGGTCGCGACGGGAGCAACCGCGTGCGCCGCGGCGCGGGCGGTGCGGAGGCGTGGAGCTGCACGCGTCGTCTTCGCAGCGCCGGTGATCGCGGCGGCAGCGGCGCCGGTGCTCAGGTACGAATTCGACGAGGTGGTGGCGCTCGACTGGCCGCGCCCGTTCGTGGCCATCGGGATCTGGTACGAGCTCTTCGAACGGGTGTCCGACGAAGCCGTCGTGGAATGCATCCGGCTCGGCGGTGAGCACCTACCGAAACGTGAAGCCGATCGGATCTGGGACGGAGAGGCCTCGCGAGGAGTGGCGGGGGAGCACCCTGCCACGCTGCCCAGGGAGGTGCTGGCGATTCCTTGCGAGGGCGCTTCCCCCGGCTTCCTCGACGCGGATCTCGTCGTGCCGATCGGTGCCAAGGGGATCGTGGTGTTCAGTACCGGCTCCACCCGGGAGAGCCCAAGATACCGGTTGATCTCCCGGGCGCTGCACCACGTCGGCCTCGCGACTCTGCGCTGCGACCTGCTCACCCTGACCGAGCGCCTTGCAACGCGGCTCCCGGTCGATCCCAACGTGCTGACCAGCCGCATCGCCACGGCGATCCGCTGGATCTCCGCATACCCGCCTGCACGCGGAATGCACCGAGGCCTCTACGGTGCGGGTGCCGGCGCGGAGGCCGCGCTGGTGGCCGTGGCGCGGGATCAGGAACTGATCGAGGCCGTCGTCGTGCGCGCGGGCCAGCTCGACGCCGTTCCGACACTGACCCTGGCGAGCATTCTTGCGCCCGTCCTCCTCGTCGTCGGGAGCAGAGACGAGAGCGTGCTGAGCGCGAACCGCGCTGCGCTTGCACACCTCGCGACCGCCGACCTGGCCGTGGTGCCCGGCGCGACCGATCTCTTCGGGGAGCCTGGTGCGCTGGAGGCGGTCGCTCGGCTGGCGGCGGATTGGTTCAAGCGCTGGCTGGAACGGGCGGCAGCCCGGGGGCCAGCGCGGCCACTCGATGTCACCCAGGACTCCGCCGTGCCCTCGCTCGGGCATTGAGAGCGACCGGTACCGCGGTCCGCTGAAGGAGCGCTCGGGATTCGGCGCCGCGGGACAGGTGCACGCTGGCTCGCTGGTCGACGTCGCCGCCAGGGCCCGGAGTTGGGCGAGGTCGTCGAATTCCCCGAGGTTGGTGGACTCCACCATCGGTACGAACGGGCGGCGGCATGACGCTGCGGGCCAACCACCACGTGACCCGGGTACGGCGGGATGGAGTTTTCGGCAGGGACAGGTGTTTCCGAACCCGATCGGCCGTTCAGAGCTTCGTGGCGTGCGCGAGGAGGTACTCCTCCGCATCCTTCGACCAGAGCCCGTTGTTCCGGGCCGCGTGCTTCGCCATCTCGGCGAAGAAGGGATCGCTCTTCCCCTTCTCTGCGAAGTCCGCGATCGCCGTGAGGGGGAGCGAGACGTTGGTGTACATGAGCTTCTTGCCACCCGGGATCTGCGGCAGGTGCATGGTCGTTTCCACCACCGCGTCGAGCCCACCCACGTGGGTGACCATCGTCGCCGGGTCCACGCGCGAGCTCCCCATCAGCTCGAGCGACTCGATCATGTCGGCGGTGTTGCCGCCGCTGGTGCCGACCACGTGCGTGGCGCCGTAGTGGACGTTGTAGAAGTTGAAGCGGGCCGAGAACTCCGGGTCGGTGGGACCGGCGAAGAAGTTCAGGCAGCCGTCGGGCCCGAGCAGCTTGTCGGCCAGCTCGACGACCGGGGCGACCGGGGCGAAGACGAAGACATCGTCGAACCCCTTGCCGCCGTTCAGGGCCATGAGCTCGGCCTCGGGCCTGGCCATCCCCTTGGTGTTCACGTACGCGAGCGTCACGCCCTGCCTCCGCGCATTCTCGACGCCGTAGATGGAGGCAGCGCGCGTCAGCCTGGCCTCGTCGATGTCGGTGACCACGAGGCGTGACGGGCGGCGGTCGCAGTGGAGGGCGTAGTCGATGGCGCCGAGCCCCATGGGACCCACTCCCGCCAGGAGCGCCATCGACCCCCCGGCCACGATGCCCATCTGGTGTTCGTAGCTGCCGGGCCTGGTGTGGTAGCTCGCATGGAACGCGCCGACGATGCAGGACATCGGCTCGGCCAGCGACCCCTTGAAGTAGGCATCCCCCTGGTAGGCGAGCAAGCAGCCCTGCTCCATGACCTCGTTGGGAATGACGACGTAGGTCGCGTCACCGCCGATGTACCGGTACGAGTACCCCGGTGCGGAGAGCACGCCCACGGGCCCCTTCTCGTAGTTGAGCGCGGGCTGTATGGAGAACTTCTGCCCGGCCTGGAACTGCTTTCGCCACTTCGCGCCGACCTCGACCAGCTCGCCGCAGAACTCATGGCCGATGATGGTCGGGTTCCGGTCGATGTCCTTGGGAATCCGCTTGTGCTGCTGTCCCTGCCCGGCCGCCTTGTAGCTCGACATGCAGATGCTGTCGGAGACGACGTGCGCAAGGATCTCGTCGTCCTTCAGGGGCGGGAGCTCGAACTCCTCCAGCCGGAGGTCCTTCGGCCCGTAGATGCGCACCGCCTTCGTCTTCATGTGGTGAACTCCTATCGCAGCATGACCTGTCCACCGGTCACGGGGACGGCCTGGCCGGTCTCGTACTCCTGCTCGACGACATAACGGATGGCCCGCACCACGTCGATCACGGTGCAGCCCCGCCGCGCCGGCACCCGCTCCTCGTAGTGTCGCTTGACATCGGCGATCGTCCTGGCTCCAGGCACCTTCTTGGCCTTGAGGTACTGGACGAAGAGCCCCGTCTTGGGATCGCTCCAGAGCGGCCCGTCGAAGAAGTTGCCCGGGCAGATCGAGTTCACCTTGATGCCGTGCTCCATCAGCTCGAGCGCGAACGACTGGGTGAGCCCGATCCCGCCGAACTTGCCGCCGGCGTAGGTGAAGTTCTTGTTCGACCCCTCCAGGCCGGACTTGGAGTTGATCTGGATGATGTCGGCGAGATGGCCCGGCCGGTGGGCGTGCTGCAGCTTCATCACGCGCGAGGCGTACTTGGCGCCGTAGAAGTACCCGGTGTAGTTCACCTTGGTCATCAGGTCGAAGGTGCGCGGGTCCATCTGCTCGAGCGATCCGGCGCGCAGGATCCCGGCATTGCTGATGAACACGTCGAGACCGCCGAAGGCCAGCACCGTCTCGCGCACCAGCGCCTCGACCGAGGCCGGATCGGAGACGTCGGCCTTCACGAAGCGGACGCGGTTCTTCCCGCCCCGCGCGCCGAGCGCCGCGGCCAGCGCGCCGCCGCGCTCCTCGTTCAGGTCGGCGATGACCACGTTGGCGCCGTCGGCGTGGAGGTGCTCGGCGATGCCGGCGCCGAATCCCTGGGCCCCGCCGGTCACGATGGCGATCTTCTGCGAGAGGTGCGAGGCGCCCTGGCCTCCCTTGGAGACGCTGCGCCGGTAGTTCTCGACCTCCCAGGAGTCGATGAAGGCGATGGCCTGGGGCGTGAGGAAGCGCGGGCCGCCGAAGGACCTCGCGTAGGCGGCGATCTTCATGGCGTCCTCGAAGACCGCCAGCGCGATCTCCGCCGAGGCCGCGCTGTCCTCGAAGGCGGCCACGCCCAGCGAGCGGAGCGCCACGATCTTGGGCGGGTAGCCGTGCTCGGCGGTGAAGCGGCTCAGGGCGGCCTGGAAGGCCGCGAGGATCTCCTCGGGCGAGCCCTCCTGATCCACGTACAGTGCGTGGGCCTTGCAGTAGACGATCTGGTCGGGCGTGAAGGCCGAGGCGACCCGGGCGAAGGCCGAGGCGCTCCGGGTGAAGTGCGCCGCCAGCGGGCTGGAGAGGAACGCGCCCACCTTGAGGGTCTCGCCGGAGAGCAGCATGCGCAGGGCCGGCAGCACCTCCGCCACCTGGGCGGCGGGCGCCGTCCGCGCCGCGTCAGGGATGGGGCGCGCGTGCGCGCGGAGCTTCCGCATCAGCGTCCGGTAGGTCCGGCGGATCGCCGCCGGCGAGTCGCCGCCCACGAAGACCCCGTGGTTCTCGAGGAAGATCATGGACGGGGCGCGGCGGCCGGCGCGCTTCTTCAGCTCGGCCGCCACCTTCAGGTACAGCGTGTAGCCCGGGTCGGTGTAGGGGACGTAGACGGCCGCGTTCCCGAAGAGGCGCTTCACCGCCGCCTTGCCGGCCCGCCCGCACAGCATCGCGTTCACGAGGTGCGGGTGGGTGTGCACGACGTACGGATGCTCGATGACGTCGTGGAGCGACGCCTCCACCGACGGGCGAAGGCTCGACGCCGGATCGATCCGGGCCGCGAGGAGATCGCGCTTCACCTCGTCCTCGCGCTTCACCGGGTCCGTGCTGTAGACGCGGGAGGAGACGGCGGCCAGCTGCTCGCGGGAGAGCCCGACGAAGCCGGCCTCGTCGATGGTGCTGAGCGGGACGCCGCTCGCCTTCACGTACAGCGTCCGCGCGTCCTTGAACGAGGTGTTTCCACCGCCCGCCAGGACGTAGTCGGGATCGGCGCCGTACGCCCGCGAGATGTCGACCAGCTCCCTGAGTCCCATGTCGTCTCCTGGTTACCGGCCCTGCTCCACCGCCCGCAGCACCTCGAGCGCCTTCTCCGGCGCGCGCGGGTCGAGCGCCCGGCCCACCTGGGCATAGAGCGCGATCCGTTCGTCGAGCGCGAGGCGGGCGTACGGGTTCCCCGGCTGGAAGAGCGCGTAGCGCTCGTCGGCGGTGGCCAGCTTCTCGTGGGCGATGAGCGCCCAGGTCGCGTCGACCAGGTGCCGGAACTCCTTCTCCAGGAGGATCGGGCAGGTGAAGTCCTGGCGCGAGCTGTTGATGTCGACCCCGCTGATCTCCATGAACCCGTGGTCGCGGCACAGCGCCTGCACGCGGAGGAGCTGCTCGCGCGTGTTGCGCGGCGGCATGTAGGTGACGCCCTGGAACCCGAGGCGCTTCACCTCCGGCATGAGCTCGTCGAGGAAGGAGTCCTCGAAGTGCTCGGCCTTCTTGTCCCCGGTCGGCGACTCGCCCACGTCGCCGAGGTATGCGTACACCGGGATGGCGCCGATCCGATTTCCGAACTCGACCAGGGCCCCCACCGGTGGGCACTCCTCGCGGTCGGGCTGGACGAACACCCGATCGAGGAACGAGCTCTTGAGCACGCCCAGGAGGTCGAAGACGTAGTGCTCGTTCGAGGCGTCGCCCAGCTGCGCGGCGATCCTCGCCGGGAGCGCGATCCCCAGCCGCTCGTGCACGAGCCGCATGAGCGCCTCGCCCTTCCCGACCTTGGCGATGAGCGCGTTGGCCAGTGCGCACATCAGGTGGCGCTCGGTGATCGAGCCGCCCTCCCGGGCCTGGGAGATCCCCACCACGTCGCGCTCGAAGTCGAGCGGCGGGAGGCCATAGCTCGGGCCCAGCCGGTTGAGCGCGTCGACCATGCGCCGGGTCCGCGCGTTCCGGGCGGCGTTGAGCGGCGCGAGGAAGCGCTTCACCTCGGCGAGGCGCTGCCGCGGGATCCCGTGGACCGCGACGTACACGATGTCGTTCGAGTCGGGGTTGTTGAACTTCCGCCCCGCCACCGCCGTGCCCGCGAAGCTCACCCGCAGCTCGAAGCCGGCGGTCGAGGCGATCCCGATCGACCGGGCCGCGTCCAGCATCTCCTCGGCCCCCGAGACGCTGTCGTGGTCCATGATGCCGACGGCCTTGAGCCCGGCCTGGTACGCCCGGTACGCCGCCATGGCGGGGTAGTACGGGCTGAACGAGTACGTCGTGTGGACGTGGTTGTTCACCTCGGGGCTCTGCGGGACCGCCAGTTCGCCGCTCCGGATGCGCGCCCCGACCTCCACGGCGGCGGCCAGCCGGGTGGTCCGCGATGGGTGGTTGAGCTCGTCGATCGCTTTCATGGTCGGTCCATCCTCGGCCCCCGCTATACGCCCTTGCGGGCGCGCCGCGCCAGCTCGGCTGCGGTCTGCACCGTCCGCGGCGTGTGACCCGGGAGCGGCACCACCCGCTCGTGGATGGCGTCGAGGAGCCAGTCGCTCTGCGGGAAGTAGAGCTCCTCCATCTCCGCCGCCGGCGTGATCCAGTTCCGGCTGCCCACCACGGTCACCGGGGCATCGAGGTGGTCGAAGGCCAGGGTCTGCACGGTCGAGGCGACGGTGTGCAGGAACGAGCCCCGCTCGGCGGCGTCGCTGGCCAGCACCAGGCGCCCCGTCTTCCGGACCGACTCGACCAGCAGGTCGTAGTCGAGCGGCGCGATGAAGCGCAGGTCGATGATCTCGGCCTCGAGCTGGTAGCGCTCCCTCAGGACCTTCGCCGTCTCCATCGCCTTGTAGAGCGTCGCGCCGAGCGTGGCGATGGTCAGGTCCCCGCCGCGCCGGCGCACCACCGGCTGGCCCTCCGGGACCTCGTAGTAGCCGGTCGGTACACCGCCCGTCTCGAACTGCTCGCCCATGTCATAGAGCAGCTGGCTCTCGAAGAACACCACCGGGTCGGTGCCGCGGAGCGCGAGGTTCAGCATGCCCTTGGCGTCGTAGGGCGTGGCCGGGAAGTACGCCTTCAGACCCGGGATGTGGGCCACCAGCGCCGACCAGTCCTGGCTGTGCTGGGCGCCGTACTTGTTGCCCACCGACACGCGGACCACCAGCGGCATCTTGAGCAGCCCGGCGGACATGGACTGCCACTTGGCGATCTGGTTGAAGATCTCGTCGCCGGCCCGGCCCAGGAAGTCGCAGTACATCAGCTCGACCACCGCCCGGCCGCCGGCCAGGGCGTAGCCGACGCCCGAGCCGACGATGGCGCCCTCGGAGATGGGGCTGTTGAAGAGCCGGTGGTAGGGCAGCGCCTCGGTCAGGCCCCGGTACACGGCGAAGGCCCCGCCCCAGTCGCGGTTCTCCTCGCCCCAGGCGGCCATGGTCGGGTCGATGGAGAAGCGGTGCAGCATCGCCTCGAAGAGGCCGTCGCGGTACTGGTATTGCTTGTTCTTGGGAACCAGCTTGCCCTCGGCGTCGAAGGCGGTGCGCGCCTTGCCGGCGATGGCCTTGACCCGCGGGTTCTCGGCCAGGTTGCCGGTGAGCTCGGGCTGGCGCGCCTCCTCGCCGAACCGCTCGACGTTTCCGTTGGAGAGCATCACCGACTCGATGAACCCGCCTTCGACGCGCGGGCAATCGGCGTCGCTGGTGGCCAGCTTCACCACCGCGGTGAGCCGCTCGATCACGGCGGCATGGCCGCCTCCAGGTCGCCGCGCGCGGCCACCTTGTGCTCGACCAGGTAGTCGGCGAAGCGGGCCACTGGCTCGGCGGCCTGCCACAGCTCGATCTCCTCCCTGGAGCGGTAGCTGGAGGCGTCGGAGGGGGAGTGGCCGGAGATGCGGTAGGTGATGGTGTCCAGGAGGATGGGACCGCGCCCGCCGAGCAGGAGCCTCTTCTTGCGCTCCACGGCGTCGGCCACTGCCAGGGGATTGTAGCCGTCGACCCGCTCCGCGTGCATGGCCTCGGGGTTCACGCCGGCCCCGACGCGGGCCAGGACGCCGAAGCCCATGGTCTCGCCGTCGGTCTGGCCACCCATGCCGTAGAAGTTGTCGAAGAAGTTGAAGAGGATGGGCGGCGCGCCGCCGACGCCCTGGTCCCAGAGCTGGCGGTACTGATCCATGGCCGCCAGGCAGATGGCCTCCCACACCGGCCCGCAGCCCATGGACGCGTCGCCGATGTTGCACACGACGATGCCGCCCTTGCGGTTGATGCGCTTGAACAGCGCGGCGCCGGTGGCGATGTCGGCCGACCCGCCCACGATGGCATTGTTGGGCATCGAGCCGAACGGGGTGAAGAAGGCGTGCATGGAGCCGCCCAGGCCGCGGTTGAAGCCGGCCTTCCGGGCGAAGATCTCGGCCAGGGTTCCGAAGAGGATGAAGCCCTCGGCCAGCTCGAGTGCGCCCCTGTGCGGGATCTTCTCGGCGACGCGCAGCGTCTCGCCGCCGAGGAAGCGCTCCATGGTGTACATGAGCTCGCGCTCGGGCAGCCGGCGCGAGGCGGACAGGCACTTGGCCAGGATCTCGCCGTGGCTGCGGTGTGAGCCGAAGATCCAGTCGTCGGGCTCGAGGCTGGCGCACTGGCCGACGGAGGCGGCCTCCTGGCCGATGGAGAGGTGGGCGGGCCCCTTGTGGTTGTACTCGACGCCCTTCCACGCCCCCTGGATCTTGATGGCGTTGAGCATCGACTCGAACTCTCGGATGGCCACCATGTCGAGCCAGATCCGCTTCAGGCCTTCGGCCCCGTGCCGGGCCAGCTCGGCCTCGATGTCGCTGCGGTACTGGTTCACCGGGATGCGCGGAACCTCGACGAAGCCGGGCTTCCGGACGCTCTTGGGATCGACAACGATGGACTTGGGCATGGCGCTTTCTCTCCGTGCTACTCGAGCTCCCGCACCGCATCGCGAATGACCTCGCAGACCGTCGGGTGCGGGAGGAGGTTGGTGCGCATCCGCTCGTCGACCACCACGCCCTCGGGCGAGACGTCGAGGCCGGCCTCGCGCGCACCCCACCCCTCGACCACCGGCTTGCGCCCCACGGCCATGAGCACCAGGTCGGCCTCGGCGCGGGCCTCGGCGCCGTCCAGCGTCTTGGTCGGGATGCAGCCGACGTAGCCGCCCGGCCCTCCGCCGATGATGATGGCGTCGTAGCTTCCCACGTCGGATCCGCCTTCAGGCGAGCAGGAGGTCGATGTCGGCGATGGCATCGGCAAAGGCCTTGAGGATCCGGGCGGCGGGCGCGCCGTCGATGATCTGGTGATCGACGGTGAGCGACAGGCCGATCCGCGGCTCGAAGGCGACCGAGCCGTCCGGGCCCGGCAGGGCGCGCTGGGAGATGGCGTCCACGCCCAGGATGGCGACCTGGGGCGCGTACAGCACCGGGGTGAAGGACTCGATCCCGAAGGCGCCCAGGTTGGAGACCGTGAAGGTGCCGCCCGAGAGCTCGTCCGGCTGGGTGGCACCGGCCTGGCACGCGCCCGCCAGCCGCTTCGCCTCGGCCGAGAGCTGGCGCAGCGAGAGGAGGTCGGCGTTGCGGATGACCGGGACCATCAGGCCGCGCGGCGTGTCCACCGCCAGGGCGAGGTGGACGCGGTCGTAGGTGCGGAGCACCCCATTCTCCAGGGTGGCGTTGGCGCTCGAGAACCGGGGCAGCACCCGCGAGACGGCGAAGTTCACCAGATCGCCGATGGTGACGTCGGTGAAGCCGAGCGACGGTTCGCTCGACTTGAAGCGCGCCCGCAGCGCCTGGAGCCGGGCGGCGCTGGCGCTCATGTTGAACGTGAGCTGGGCGGTGCTGGTGAGCGACCCGCGCATCCGCTCGGAGATGAGCTTGCGGATGCCCTTGAGCGGCGTATCGGTGAACGGTCCGGGGAAGTCCGCGGGCGCGGGCGCGACGGAACGCAGCGGCCGGGCGGCGGCAGCCGCGACCACGTCGCGATCGATCACCCGCCCGCCGGGGCCGGTGCCGGGGAGGTTCGATGCCTCGATCCCCTCGGCCGCAGCACGCTTGCGGGCCCGGGGCGACACCGGTGCATCGGCGGCCTGCGCCTGGCTCGCTCCGACGGCGGGCGCGGCCGGCGCCGCGGTGCCCTCCGCGGGGGGACGCGCCGGGGCGGCGGCGACATCGCCGCCGGCCGCGGCCACCGCCGCCCTCCAGTCCTCGCCCGCCTGCCCGATCACGGCGATGGGCGCGAGCACCGGGACGTCGTCGCCGTCGGGCCTGAGGATCTTGAGGAGCACGCCGGCGGAGCCGGCGGGGACGTCGAAGGTCGCCTTGTCGGTCTCGACCTCGCAGACGGCCTCGTCCACCGCGACCGACTGCCCCTCGGCCGCCCTCCAGCCGACGATGACGCAGGACTCGACCGTGTTCCCCTGACGCGGCATCACCAGGACACGAGCCACCACGACCTCCTTGGCCCTAGACCAGCCTGCAGGGAACGGACGCCTCGCCGAGCGCACCCACCGCGGCCGCATCGAGGTCGCTGTCCGTGATCAGTCCGTCGATCTCGGAGAGCGGGAGGACGTTGACGAACCCCGTCTTCCCGTACTTCGTGGAGTCCGCGACCAGGAACGTCTCCTTGGCGCAGCGGCGCATCGCCTTCACGATCTCCGCTCCCTCGAAGAGCTGCGTGGTCATGCCCTTCTCCAGGGAGAAGCCGTCGGTGCCCACGAACGCCAGCCGGACGTTGAGTCCGGCCAGCGTCCGCAGCGCGACGGGCCCAACCATCGATTCCGTCTCGCGGCGGAACTCGCCCCCGGTGAGCGTGATCTGCAGCACGGGGTTGAGCCGGGCGTAGGAGAACACCAGGGTCGAGTTGGTGACCACGTGGACGTCGCGTTTCCCGATGAGGTGGCGGACCACGAGCGCGGTCGTCGTCCCCGCCTCGATCATGATCGTGTCGCCGTCGCGCACCAGCTCCGCGGCGGCGCGGGCGATCCGGGTCTTCTGCTCCACGTTCAAGTGCTGACGCTCGAGGATGCCCTGGTGCAGCGCCGGGTGGGCTCCGCCACGGGAGCGGCTCAGCAGCCCGCGCTCCTCGAGCTCCTTGAGATCGGATCGGATCGTGACCTCGGAGACCCCGAGCTCCTTGCTCAGGCGTGAAACCGACAGTGCCCCGCGCTCCGAGAGGAGCTTGAGGATGGTCCGCTCGCGGTCCATCAGCTCTTCAGTCACGGCGAAGTGCTTTCGTTTTACTTACGAAATACTTTCCATATATACGCTATTTCCAGTCTATTCACAAGCTGCCAAGAAACGCTTCGATGATGGCGCGTCCTGTGGGTCCCGAAAACTCGATGCGCGCTCGGAGGACGCTCCGTGCTGGCATGACCCACGAAGCCGCCATGACTCCTCGGAACCGGATCAACTCCAGGGCGACGGCCTCGGTACCTGGCATCTTGAACCGGGTCCTCCACTCCAGGTCACGCTCCCGCCGCCTGGCCGCGCAGGCTCCGGGTCCGGACAGATCCACTTCGGCCGGACTCGACGCGCGACGCGCTGGCCTGACGAACGGCCTTACTCGGGCCAGTGGGGCGCGCGCTTCTCGAGGAAGGCGTCGATCCCCTCGACCGCATCAGGCTCCATCATGCTGCAGGCCATGGTTTCCGAGGTTCCCTCGTACGCCCCGGCGATGGGCTGCTCGATCTGGCGATAGAAGGCCCGCTTCCCCGTCGCGACGACCTTCCCGCTGCGGGCGACGATGATGTCCGTGAACCGCTTCACCTCGGCGTCCAGGGCAGCGCCCGCAACGACCCGGTTCACGAGCCCCCAGGCCAACGCGGTCCGTGCGTCGACCAGCTCGCCGGTGAGGAGCATCTCCATTACCCGCTTCCGCTCCACGTTCCGGGCCACGCCCACGGCAGGGGTGGAGCAGAAGATCCCGATGTTCACGCCGGGGAGGGCGAAGCGCGCCTCCTCCACCGCGACCGCGAGATCGCACATGGCGACGAGTTGG
Organism: uncultured Pseudomonadota bacterium; assembly: GCA_963736345.1. Classification (GTDB taxonomy): domain Bacteria; phylum Myxococcota; class Myxococcia; order Myxococcales; family Anaeromyxobacteraceae; genus Anaeromyxobacter. The sequence goes on from CAVTOU010000027.1 coordinate 112,315, forward strand.
GCGCCCGCGGCTGTCGCGACGCCGTGAACCCGAGCGATCACCGGCTGCGGAATCTGGGTGAGCTTCACCATCATCCGGCTGCAGTCCTCGAAGAGGCGGCGCTGCCACGGCTTGTCGCCTGCGTGAGCGCGCAGCTCCTTGAGGTCGTGGCCGGCGCAGAAGCCCCGGCCGGCGCCGGCGAGCACCACCACGCGCGCGGTCCGGTCCGCCGCCACCTCGTCGAGCCGGGCCTCGAGCGCCAGGATCATCTCGCAGGAGAGAGGGTTGTAACGGTCCCCTCTGTTCAGGGTCAGGGTGACGACGCCGCCCTCCTCGCTCCGCGTGACGAGGGGGGACTCTCCGCTCATGGGCATTGTGGGACCTCGCTCGAAGACCTGCCCCGAGCTTTGCTCCGGGAGACCCCGCGTCGCAAGCCTTGCCGGCGGCCGAGACGATCGCGAGCCTCTCGGCGCCGGCGGGCGGGCTGGCGAGCTCGGCGGCCGGCACCTGCGCCTGGGCCGAGCCCAGGGCGGCGAGTGCCTGCCCGATCAGCGGAATCCTCGCGTTCATCGGGAGATCCATCTCGAGCGGTGAGCGGATCGACAGGATGATCGTCGATCCGCGCACCGCGATGATGTGCACGTTCCGGCGGCAGCAGCTGCCGTAGCGGTGGGAGTTCTCCTTTGGGCCCCTACCGGTTCGGCGGCACCAGGCACCAGACCGGCCCGGACACGTTGCCGGCGCAGTCCTTCGCGTACACCTGGGCGTCCCCCTTCCCGGTGATGTGCCACGCAACCGCGCCGGCCATGGGCTTCTGGCTCGGCGCCGCCCCCGGCGCCTGCGTGTACTTCACGGCCGTCCCGCGCTGGAAGGGCCCGAACACCGTCCCGCTGCCGGCGTCCCTGAGGAACACCTGCGGGGACGGGTCGACCGCGTCGACGGCCACGAGCAGGAAGAAGCCGCTCGGGTTCTGGCCGCTTCCCGATGCACCCGGCGTGTTGCCGCCGGGATTGGGCCCCGGCGGGCAGGACGGGACCGGCGGCGTCGTGTCCTGCCACGTCTGCGTCGCCATGGCACAGGCCTTGATGCCCTGCGAATCAGTGAAGCAGGCCTCGATGTGGTCGGTGCCAAGCCCCGCACAGTGCTGCCGGGCCGCGTAGGTGAAGGAGGCCTGCCCGCTCCCGTTCGTCGTCTCCGCGCCGGTGACCGAGGCATTGGGCCCGGCGAGGATGTCGAACGCCACCGGCACCCCGGACACGCCGCCCGACGAGCCCGCGGCCACCGTCGCCGCCACGGTATGGGTCTGGCCTGGCGTGCCGAGCTCGCTCACGTGCGTGACCGGAGCGAGCGCGATCGTGGCCACCGTCACGTCGACGCAGGCCTGGACCGAGCCCGAGCCGCCGGCGTCCTTGCCGGAAGCGCGCACGCACACCTGGTGCAGGCCCGGCGCGAGTCCCTGCACCTGGTAGACGTAGTCGACCGAGGCCGGGCCGGCCTGGGGCAGCGCGGGAACGGTGGTCGACGAGATGTCGACGGGCGATCCGCCGTCCACGATCACGGTCAGGGACGCCAGTGTCGTCGTCTCGGCGAGCGTCACGTCGGGCATGTCGGACATGGCGCCCAGGCGCTGGCACGTGCTGCCTGGCGCACCGCGGGCGGCGACCGCGGCGAGGCTGCCGAACCCACTCGCGTCGGTGGCGCAGTCGTGATCACCGAGCGCGAAGGCCCGGACCACGGCGCCGGCGGGGAACGTCGCGGAGGAGACGGCCGGGCCGGCCTCGTTGGCCCCGTTCACGAGGAACACCACGGTCTTCGCCGGCCCGGCGCCGGCGAGCTCACCCGACGCCTGGAGTCCAGCGGCAAACGATGCACCGATGGTGCTCACGGTGCGCGGCGTGAACTGCAGGACCTGTCCAGGCGCGATCGACTGCAGCACCGTCGCGACGCCCGCGCCGGCGCCGGCGAACGACTGGTCTCCCGCATCCCCGCTCATGTCGGCCACCGCCGCCGCAGCCGGCGCCTCGGCCCCGCCTCCGAACACCACCACGCCCGCCTGTCTCACCTGGTTCGAATCGGCGCGGGCGTTGGTCCGGAGCGCCGCGGCGATCTCGCAGCCCAGGATGGTCGCGTTCCCGGTCGTCCCCGGGTCGCAGGTGTCCGCGCTCGGTCCCTGGGTCGACTGGCTCGCGTCCACCGCGAACACGATGGTGGCAGGCGCGACCGCGCCTCCCTCGACCGCGGCGGTGCCTTTCAGGATCACGGACCCCGGGGGCGATGCGATGAGCGCGCCCTCCGGTGGCACGTCCAAGGTCACCGAGATGGCCGTCCTCGCCGGCAGCTCCCCGGTAACGCTCACCCGGTCGACAGCGGGTGACGTCGCATCGGACTTGCCGCCAGAACTGCATCCGCTCGACAGGGTCATGAGCACGAGCACTGCAGCAGCCTGTAACGCGAGTACCAGGCGATCTCGCTGGGACATGGGAGCCTCCGCGTGCGAATGCTCGCGAAGCGTAGCGCATCTGACGCGGCCCGCTGCCGTCACGCAGAGGGCATGAGCGGGGCGCCATCCTCCGATCCGGCGGCCTCGATGTCACTCACAGTGATCCGGGTGCGCGGCCCCACCCCACCCGGGATGGACGGCTCGACCGGCGGACACATCGGCGCGACCAGGCCATCCCGGCGGGGCGAAGGTGTACCCCCGGGTACGGCCCGAGTACCGCGTCGTCCACCCGCAAGGCGGGACGCGCTGGGCCCGGGGGCGGAGTTCTCCGGCACCCAACCCATCATCCAGAGACGGCCATCCGGACCCGCATCGGTGTCATTCACCGCTGCGAGGCACGAGCGCCGCGCAGCACGGCTGTCCTTGCCGACTGCTCTCGGTGGCGGCAGTGATCGAGGAGACCAGCAAGCTCCTACGCCCCCACCTGGGCGACGCCGTCTCGCTGGTGACCGAGGGGACGGAGACCGGCTGGCGGGTTCGCATGGATCCGACGCACCTCAGCCAGGTGCTGCTCAACCTGGCCGCCAATGCGCGCGACGCCATGCCGGCTGGCGGAACGCTACGCATCTCCGTGGAGAACGTCCCGAGCGACGCTCTCAACGGCTGCGCCCGGGGCCTCTCGGGCGATGGGGTGGTACTGAGCGTCAGCGACACCGGCTTCGGGATGTCGCCCGAGATCCGGGAGCGCATCTTCGAGCCGTTCTTCACCACCAAGGAGGCCGGGAAGGGCACCGGCCTCGGGCTGGCGGTGACCTACGGGATCATCCAGCAGGCGGGCGGTGCCATATCGGTCGATTCCGAGCTCGGGCGCGGATCCACCTTCCGCATCGCGCTCCCGCGGGCCCTGGACGACGCGGAACCCGCCGTGGCGCGGCCGCCCCCTGCCCCGGCGCCGGCGCGCGCCCGGAAGCGGACGGTGCTGCTGGTCGAGGACACCACCTTGCTCCGGGCGTGCATGGCGCAGGCGCTCGGCGCGGGAGAGACGCAGCTACTCGTCCGTGAAGACAGTGAACGTATCGATACGGAAGCCGAAGTCTTGGCCTCTTCGGAGTTCCGATTCCTCACAGAGGCGTGTCCGAGGGAGCCGGGTGCTGAGCGGCAGTTGACCGCCCCGACGAGCTTGGCAGGCGTCGCATAGCGTGCGGGTCCAGTCACCCTCCTGAGCTACTCCAGGCTCGCCGCAGTCCTCGCAGGTGATTGCCGAAAGACCAATCGCCTCTTCGATGGCGGCCTGCATCTTAGGGGTGCATCCGGACTCTGGATAGAAGTGCAGGACGCCGAACTTCTCTCGCACTTGGAGTAGCTTTCGGTCCCAGCCGAGGGCGATGAGGCGCGTGGCGAGGGCGTCTAGGATTCGAAACCCAGCCGTCACCAACGGTCCCCATGACGCCATCATAGAGCGTGTCTTCCGGAGTGTGCTTTGGATACCGCCAGTAATTTGCCTGGAGGACTTGGTACTTCTTCACCCAATCCGCAAACTCGCTCGTCATGCGAGCACCCTCCCGACTGCGGCGGATCGGGGGCTTTCCGACCAACACTCCATGTCGGGCGGAGCATCGACGGTACGCACATTTACACGTACGCCTCGGGCACGGCGGTGTCTTGACTCGACCGTGGGACCTCGACTCGGAACTGTCCGTCCCGAAAGCCCCGTTTTGCATCGTATCCGCCCGAACGGGGCCTCAGGGCCACACCGCCGACGGGACCGTGGAGGCGCCCCGAGGAGACACCGCTAGCGTCTCGTGCGGGATCGAGACCGGATCTACGGCGGCCGGTTCCGTCGCATTGCCAGAGGTCCTCGGCGTCGAAAAGGTTGTCACGGCGGCGAGGTCACCGTGGCAGAACGCGTACGCGGAGGCTCATCGGCTCGCTTCGGCGAAAGTGCCTGGGTCATGTCGTCGTCCTCGGCGAGATCCACCTCCTCCGGATCCCGGCTGGGTACCTCGACTACAACAACCGGGCGCGATGCCCCAGCGGCGAGCGCGTGGTGGGGATCGTTCCGCGCAATCGAGGCGTGGTCCTCACCTTGGTGGGGGCCGTGGCGCTCGACGGAGTACGCGCCATGATGGCATACGAGGGTGGCACATCCGCCGAGGCGCCAAACGACCGCGAATACGGCGAAGCTGGTCGCGACCGGTCTCTCCGCTTGAAGCTCCCGCTCAACACGGTCCCGACAGCGACCTTCCGCGTCCTGTACGTCTGGTTGGCGATCAGGCATTCCCGGCGCGAGATCGTGCACTGGAGCGTCACGGAGAGTCCGACGGCTCCATGGGTGGTGCAGCAACTCCGAGAGGCGTTCCCGTTCGACGAGACCGGGCACGGCGTGCGGTACCTGCTATTTGATCGCGACTCGAGCTTCTCGGCCGAAATGGTCACCGAAGCCACATCGATGGCGCTCGAGCCCGAAATGGCAGTGCCGCTCGTGGTCCTCGTAGATCGAAGCGGGTCCAAGGTGCCCGGGCGGTCTTCGCGCTTGCCTTGCGGGGATTCGGAGCCCGGGAGACTGGCTACCCCATCCCCAGTCACGCCGGCTCCAGCCACTTGTCGATCGTGCGGCGGAGCACTCCGTCGCGCACCCTCTGGTCGAGGAAGCTCCGCAGGTGCCCATAGTCGAGCCCGAGCCGTTACACGCCCGGATTCGGCCCGCAGAACTTCTGCGTTTCACCATGCCGGGCGGCCGCTCCAGATCGCGCCCCCGGGTACCGGTGAAGTTCGAGCGACTCGAGCCGATCTCCGTACCGGGGAGCGCGCGGCGAAGCCAAGTCTCTCGTGCAAGCGGTGCCTCGAACGCCTTGCCGTTCGAGGAAGCGAACACCGGGGCGTGTGGCCCGCAGCCCCGGTATTCGCTTACGGTCCGACCCCCACCGACTTTGTTCCCTCGTCCGCGCCGGCCCGAAACGCTCTTTGCGCTCGAGACGCCTGAGTAACCGCCGATGCCTTGGATCCAGCTGCCGTCCAAGCCACGCGGCGCTCACTTCCTGGTCACGCCGTCCTCCTGGAACCCTGGAACAGAGGCTCCAGCTCGTCGCGCTCGATTGGGATCATCTCCTCGACTCGGCGAGCCAGCTTGTCGTCAGGGAGCGTCCATGCGATCTCCACCAGGGCCATGGCGATAGGCAGGCGCAGATCGCGCCAGGGTGCACCCTCGCGCTGGAGCCGGTGGGCCGCTCGCGCCATGGCAGCCTGCCAGCGCGGGGTGGTGCGCGGCCGGACGCCGTCGAGCGCCAGCACGCCCAGGTCGAGCAGCGGGCGGAACGGCGAGGCGCCCGCCTCGCCCTCCATTCACGCTCAGGCATGGGCCGAGGTGGTGCGTCCCGAGGTGGGCGTCGTTGCCGCGGTGTGAGCGCGCGCGTAGACGACGGCATCGAGCGTCTCGCGGCGGAACGTGTCGTAGTCCACCTGGTGCGCGTTGAGGAACGTACTCCCCGCCATCGTAAGCGCTGCCATCGTGCTGGCTTCGGCAATCTCCTCGTCAGTGGCGCCGAACAGCCTCGCCGCCTTCACGAGGCGGTCGGCCTGCTCGGCCGCACTCCGGTCGGACGCGAGCGGAGTGCCGAGGTAGCCGGGTGTTGGCGATCCGCGCATCCGGGTACGTGCCCGCGAGCTCCTCGAGCGCTTCACCCTATGCGTACGAACCCTCGACGACAGCGCGGATAGCATCCGGGTCTGGAACAAGCGTCCGCCGGGATCAGCGGCGCCCATTTGCTCCCAACCTGCTCGCCCGGGAGCTCCAGGCCGACCGGCCGAGCCAGCGCTGGGTCGACGACACCATCAAACTCGTCACCGGCGAGGGGAAGTCTACTTGGCCGCCATCATCGACGTCTTCTCGGGGTTCGTGGTAGGACCACCGCCTCGGGGCGCCGGCGCACGCCTCCGGCACCTCGGGTGCGTCTGCGTCCGCCGTTCCGGCGCGCTGGATCGGCGCCGGCAGGTCAAGCGCCGATCCGTCCCCCGAGCTCGTCTTCGACGTGGGCCCGGACGATCTCGTCGAACGAGGCCTCCGCCACGAAGCCGAGCTCCCGGGCCCGGCGCGCATCGAAGCCGCGCGCCCAGCCCTGCACGATCCGCGCGATAACCTCGTCCGGCTCCTGCCGGATGAGGGCGACGGCTCGCTCGCCGGCGACACGGCGCAGGGCTTCGATCTCCTCGCCCACGGTCGCGGAGAGGCCCGGCATGTTGAGCGCCCGCCGCCAGCCCAGTCGGGAGAGGACCATCCGTCCTGCGTGGAGAAGGAAGCCGACCGCCGCCCGGGGGCTCGCGAACCAGTGGCGCACGTCTGTGGAGACGGGAAGGACCGCCTCCTTCCCCACCAAAGGCTCGCGCAGGATGCTGGAAAAGAAGCCGGAGGCCGCCTTGTTGGGCGCGCCGGGCCGGATGCAGATCGTCGGCAGCCGCAGGGCGATGCCGTCGAGGAAGCCGTGGCGGCAGTAGTCGGTGAGGAGCAGCTCGCCGATGGCCTTCTGCGTGCCGTAGCTGGTGAGGGGCGTCGTTGCGAGGTCGTCGCCAATCCGGTCGGGGAGCGGCGCGCCGAAGACGGCGATGGACGAGGTGAAGACGACCCGTGGCCGGTAGGGCCTCTTGCTCCCCTCGCGGCGGATGGCCTCGAGGAGGAGGCGCGTACCGTCGAGGTTGACGCAGTACCCCTTCTCGAAGTCGGCCTCGGCCTCGCCAGAGACGATGGCCGCGAGGTGGAAGATGACGTCGGGTCGACCCGCCACCAACTCGGCGGCGGTGCCGGGATCCGACAGGTCCATCTCCAGGGCCCTCGCCGAGCCCTGGAATCCAGCCGGTGGCGCGGGCTCGACGACGTCGGCCAGCGCCAGGTCGTCGATCGGCTGGTCGCCGAGGGTGCCATCGACGGCGAGGCGAGAGGCGAGCTTGCGACCGATCATCCCGCCTGCCCCGGTGACAAGGATCTTCATGGGCCTTCACCAATCGTGCGAGTGCGTCCGTGAACGGTCAAGGGAGGCAAGGTGCCAGTTGCGCGGGTGGGCGTCCCAGGCGTCACCCCGAACGAAGTAGAGCGCTTTTCGTGCAAGTATATGAGGAACGCGAAGTACAAGCGGTCACCTCGGCGAGTATCCCGTCACTACCCTGCCGAGCGCACACGAGCGCGCCTGAGAGTCCCGAGCGGACCTTTGCCCGCGATGGTCAAGAGGGGGCCGTGGTGGCGGCGACGTGACAGGAGAACGGTTCCGCCTGCTGCGCGCCGGCGGCCTCGGCATGCTGGACATCCTGATCAAGGTCGCGCGCACGATCGCGCCCGGCGACGAGAATGAGCTCTACCCCGCCGGTCACCTGAAGTGCCGCTCGAGCTCGTTGGCCCAGCTCGCTGGCGTGTTCGCCCGAGCGAGGCGGTGTAGCGCGTCGGGGCCGTCTGAGCGAAGCACTGCTCGACGACGCGCTGGAGGACCTCCTTGACCTGCGATGGCCCCGCGCGTTCGCAGGTAAGGCGCTTGGTCACGAGGGCGCCTGCGGCCACGAAGAGGTCTGCAGTGGGCTCGGGGAGCGGGTTTGGTTCGGCTTTGCCGTCATACGCGTCGGCTTCCGTCGACACGTTGCTCGACGCGTCCGGTGGGCGCGTGGCGTCGCGTCCGTCACCGTCATCGGGAACGTAGTCGTGCGAAGATGCCGATTTTACTGTGAGTTCAAATCCTCTAGGGCGCGCCAGTGAAGACGGCACTTGGGTTACTCGCAGGTGCCCGTCGCTGTTTCTCGGGCCACTCTTCGGGCCACGGTTCCGGCTCCGGGATCCGATGGCTCACCGAAGTCGCAGGTTTGAATCGGGGGCGTGCTCATTGAACATGACGGACTCGCACTCCGTTACGCACGTGGGGTCCCGAAGAACTAACCCCTACCCGCCAGGAGTTCCTTGGCCTGCGCGCCCGCCGCCGCTATGGCGGCGGGCGCCTTTGGCAGCTGCCCTCCTCCAATGGTGCTACCGCGCCAGCTCCACCGCCTCCATTCGCTCCTTCAGGCTGTGGACGAGCGAGTCCGCATCGCGCTCGTTGAGCCGTCGCAGGAAGGGCGCGGCGAGCCGGCCCAGCAGCTTCCCTGGCATTTCATACTCGACCTCGAGGGCGAGGTCGGTCCCATCGTCGCGCGGCTCGAAGGTCCAGCGGAACGTGCTCGGGATCCCACTGGCATTCCTCACTAGGCGGAGCCGGTCGCGCTGTACTTCGACCGTCTCGGCGTGCCCGTGAAACTTCAGGCCAGCCATCTTGTAGGTCCAGTCAAAGCTGTGCGCACCGTTCGGCGTCGTCTGAACGTTCGAGACCTCGACCAGGCTGGGCCAGATCTCGAGCAAGTGCGCCGGTTCCGTCAGGTAGCTGAAGATCTTGGTGGGCGGGGCCTCGATGAAGGCGTATTTGCGGATCTTCTCCATGGCAACCTCCATTGTGCTCGTCAGGCGATGGTGCGCCGATGCCTTATCGGTCCACGGCGCGTTCGCGGCGCGGCGCAGGCCACGGAGTGTCGCGGAAGGCTGGGGTGCTCGGGAGCTACTGGCGTTTGCCGAGGGCTCCGCCTTGCGAGCATACGGAGCCAAGCGACTGCACAACGCCAGACCAGAACACATGCCAGCGCGTGTACCTCTCCTTGACACTTCCTGTTGGCAGCCTGCGCCAGCCGGACCTAAGAGGCGACGGCCAGTTGGGCGTGTTGGCCGGCGCAACCCTGACTGGACGTGAAGAATCTGGGGTTCGACCGAAGGAGGCGTTCGTCCCCAGGTCCGCTATGCGCGCTGCCCTCGTCCTCGCCACCGTCCTGGCCGCCACGTCGCAACGCGCCTGCCAGTCGGGCGGCGCCCTCTGGCGGCCAGACCATCGTCGGCCCATGGGAGGAGGCCTGCCGCGGACTCGCCTGTGGCGACTCGTGCGGCTGCTTGCCCGCCCGGCACCGACCCGGTCACCTGTCCGGTACGCACCCTCGCGCCGACCGCCTGCAGCACTCGCGGCCAGTCCCTGATGGCGGGGACCTTCCTCTGCAATGGGGAGACCTGCGATGGGCGCGCTTGCGGGGTCACCTGAAGGCTGCGCGGGTGTAGCGCTTACCACCAACTGCACAACTACGCCGCGAAACCGAGCGTGGGGGAACAGTTCCCTTGCGGCGACCTCCCATGCTTCGACGGGTGACCGGCACAAGCGCTCTCGCACGAGGCTCGTCGCCCGAAGCGCAACATCGTCGAACGAAACCATCGCCGCGATCTCCTCGGATCTCACCGCGCTCGAGGGTCAGAAGCGGTGACCGAGCTCCTCGAGTCCCTCCGCTCGGCTGGGTCGTCGGGCGGCCTTCTCGTCGTGCCCCTCGCGCTCGCGGGCGGTGTCGTGTCGGGTCCAGTGCGTTCGTCGCAGGAGTCGCGACGGCGTGGCGAGCGAACTCGCGCGCCGAATCGACCGTCTCGGCTGGCGACCCTGGGTGGACCGGACGGCCGGCGGCGTGCTCCTGGCGCTGGGCTTCTATCTCCTCTGGGTTGCGTGAGAGGCAGCTCCGCCTGTCAGCCGCTGTCCGGCTTCCTGAGCGTCACGCGGAAGAGCCGCCGCGGCAGCTTGCCCTCCTCGAGCTCGTCGATGCCGAGCTCCCATCCGCGGGCTAGCCGCTCCACCTTGGCACGGTCGAAGAAGTGCACGATGAACCCCTGGCTCTCGTACAGGTCCTCGCCGCGGTGAGTGCCACGACCGAAGTCGGCATCGCTAACCCACGTACCGCACCTCGCGGGCCATCCCCATCTCCATGTGGTAGGCGTTGTGGCAGTGGAAGAACCAGCGACCCGGGTTGTCGGCCCGGAAGTCGAACGAGACCGCGCGCATGTGCGGCGGGACGATCACGGTGTCCTTCCACGCTTCCCCGACCCGGAAGAAGTGGCCGTGCAGGTGCATCGGGTGCGCCATCATGCTCATGTTGCGTAGCCTGATGCGCACCCGTTCGCCCCTGCCGACCTCGATGGGATCCGCATCGGGATAGACCTGACCGCCGATCGTCCAGGCGGAGGACATCATCCCGCCCGAGAGCACGAAGTCCAGGTCCTGATCCACGGCTCCTCCGGGCTCATAAGGCTCGAGAGCCTGGAGGTCCTCGAGGGCGAGGAGGCGGCCTCCCGGCGACTCCTCCGCCGCTGGGCGTGCGCGGTGAGCGTCCAGGTAGCGCAGGATCCCCCGCGCCGGCTCCGGCGAGCCCTGGAGAGGCGCGGCCGTGATCTCCCACGCACCGGGATTCCGGGCGTCGACGATCACGTCGTATCGCTCGCCCATGCCGATGTCGAGCGCGTCGACCTCCACCGGCTTCACCGGGCGGCCGTCCGCGTGCGACACGCTCATGCGGTGGCCGGCGATCCAGACGCGGTAGATGGTGGCGCCGGAGGGGTTCACGAGCCTCAGCCGGAGGCGCTCTCCCTTTCGCACTTCGAACGTTGGCGGATCAGCGGGAGGGCGTCCGTTCAGGAGCAGGGCGAGGTAGTCGGGGATGCCCTGCGAGCCCATCATCCCCATCCCGCCCATTCCCATCATTCCGCGGCCCATTCCGCCGCCCATCATCCCGCGCCCCATGCCGCCGCCCATCCCGCCTCGACCCATGCCGCGCGGGGACGAGGCGGCCTGCTGCGCCATGTCCGGCGGGGCTCCCGGGAGGAGATCGTCGAGGACGAGCGTGTACTCGCGGTCGTAGGCGACGTGCGGCGAACGCTCCTCGACGACGAGCGCGCCGAACAGACCGCGGTCGATCTGGAGCCCCTGGTGGCTGTGATACATGTACGAGCCCGGCTTCGTCGCGTCGAACTCGTAGACGAACGAGGCGCCCGGCTCGATGGGCGCCTGCGTGAGACCCGGCACGCCGTCCATCGCGTTCGGAACGGGTAGGCCGTGCCAGTGGACGGTCGTCGGCTCCGGGAGACCGTTCTGGACGACTACCCGGATTCGCTCGCCCTCACGTACGCGGATCTCCGGTCCAGGGTACCGCCCGTCGTACGTCCAGATGGGACGCCGGCCCAGCGGCCCGAGATCGACCTCGGAGATCCCCGTTGGCAGGCGGTACTGGCGCAGCCGCTGCGTAGAAGCCGATCGGGTGTTGCCTGGCGCGGCAAGCAAGCGACCGAGCACGGCGCCGGCGCTCGCAGCTCCCGCGGCCGTGAGCGTGAGGAACCGGCGCCGTGTGACCCCCGTCTCCGCACCTCGTCCATCAGGCTTCGGCATGGCGCTCATCCTCATCGATTCGAGCCTTCTTGCGCCGCCTGGGGTTCGAAGAGCCCGGTGGGGCCGCGCCCAGCGACGGACAGGCGCCAGCTGGACGAAGTGGTCGCTGGTCTTCCTGCCGATCAGGTTACCTGGCGTGCCAAGGTCTCCAAGGCGCCTCTTGGTTTTCGGACGTTGCCCCTTGCCCAGGAACCAGTCACGGTGACGGCCGCGCTAATTGTCGTCCGGACAGACGACCTCGCCGGTGTGGGGGTTCTTCACGCAGTGCTTCAATCCGGTTCCTCCTGGTCCAGCGGGGTGACCCAGCGGGCGTGGTAGGTTCTGGTCGAGAGTCGGTCCGTAGACGGCGTGGAGCGCGTCGACCAGGTGGTCATCTGCCTCTTGCAGGTCGCGCGTCCTTCGCCGGGTCAGGGCCGGTGGGAGCGATGGCGCGGATAACGGCGTCGCGCTCAACGCGCTCCTGGGGCGTGCAGCGTGCTTGGCTGGCGACTTCGGGGGCAATGCCGAGTAGAAGATGCGCCTCTGGTCGGGCGTCATGGCGTCGACCAGCTCGGCCACGGTGCCCTCCTTCTGGCTCACCCGCGGCGCGGGGGTCGGTGCCGCCGCCGCGCCTACTCGGGGAGGGAGGGGCATCTTGGACACGCTCGACGTCGGGATGGCCGGGGGAGGGGGATGGTGAACGGCCGAAGCCGCGGTACCGGTCCATCTCAGGTGCAGCTCGCCATGCACCATGTCCTCGTAACCGGGGATGTCGAAGGTGACGAGCTTGCCCTTCGCGGGGTCGGAGGCAGGGTACCGGATCGACACCGAGGACGACGTGGAGCCCCACTCCTCCTGGACGACCTGCACCGCGGTCCCCCGCGAGGGCAGGCGAAGCGTCATGGAGTAGGGCTTGGTGAGCGGACCCAGGACGTACTCGTTGGCGCTGCAGAACCCTTCGTCGCCGGCGCGCCGCACGAAGATCTCCCAGGTCTCGTCGGCGGGATCGTCGTTCACGCGGATGGCCATGGCGAAGACCGGGTGGATCTCCGTGAAGCAGCCGTGCGCGCAGTCGAGCCCCAGGAGGCCGGTGACGATCACGTCCTTGTTGGACACCAGGTTGTAGACGGCCCAGTGCTTCTGCGTGAGGGTCGCGAGCCGCGCCCTGCCTTCGGCCTGCGAGCACGACCCCAGCAGGTCGAAGCAATCCTTGAAGTCATCCTCTGCCTTTTCCATCTCGTCGACCGCCCTATGGAAGCCGTCCCACCAGCCCGTGGTGAAGTGGTCGACGGTTTCGTCGGTGTCGAACTCCACGCCGATGCTCGGGATCCCCTCGGAGAAGGGCAGGCGGTGGCCGTCGCCGTCGATGGGATCCACCTCATCCTCACCGTAGGGCTTCCGGATCTCACCCGTGTCCGGGAAGATCAGGTAGCTCTCGGCGGTCACCCCGGCCACGTTGTGCAGGGCGTCGCTGCCTCCGGCCAGCAGGGGCGGCACCAGGCGGAAGTTGTAGTCATCGTCGGTGCCGGGCGGCGAGTGGGCCTCCCAGAAGATCCGCCCCGTGTAGGTCACCGTCATCCAGTTGTGGTGGCCGGACTCGCAATCGCTCCTGCCCGCCACTGCCGCGAGGGCGCTCAGGGGGATCGCCTTGGTGGGCCCCCAGTTGTCGTCGGTGGTGTGGAACGAAGTGCACGGCGCCTTCCAGGCCTCGCTGCCGCAGTAGGTGCTCGACAAGGACACGATGGGAAAGACGGTGGGCGCCAGCGCCTGCCACCGCCACACGGGGTTGAACGGGAAGCCATTGTCGTCCGTGGGAGGGTAGAGCGGGTTGGCGACCACGTCGAAGAGCCCGGCGACGGGCTGAACGGGAGGGCCCGTCGGCGGCTTGGGCGGCGGCTCGGCATTGACGTCGCAGGGCCCGACGCGGCCGTTGATGCACTCCGCGGCGCCCCTCTTCCCGTTCACTCTACAGGCTGTGATCGTGCCTTCGACGCAGGCGGCTCGCGCAGCGTCAGCCAAGCTCGCCGAGCAGGTCAGGATCGCGAGCCGAAGCAGCATGTGACGGGAGGGCATGTGGTGTCATCCTGTCGTCGTGTCCTTCGTCACTAACGGGGTCGAACGCTGGGTCAATCCAGAAAGAAGGGGGGTGAGGACCGAGGAGAGGGGCGGGAGGCTCAGCTCCACGGCCGCCCTTCCCCTGGTCGTCGAGGTGCGCCAGGCATGCCGCCCCAGACGCGGGCCTCGACCACGTCGTCCATGGCCCGGAAGGGCGGATGAGATGAGGCGCACGCCCGGTGCCCGAGCGCCTTCTCGATGTCGAGGTAGTAGTGGACGCGCAGGGATCGCTTCTTGGCGTCGCGCGTCGCAACCGGTGTATCGGGCTTCACGCGCGGATCAGCTGTGCTGCGGAGTCAGATCCAGTGCCGCGCGCATGGCGGAGATGGCCTCGCCGATGCGCTCCTTGGCGCGCAGAAGGCTCCCGCCCAGCAAGAAGACCGCGTCCTCGCCGTACATGCGGAGCATGTCGCCGGCTCGCTCGACGGACATTCCGCCACCTGGGCTGGGGAAGATCGGCCGGCCGATCCCGGCTTCCCGCTGGCACTCCAGGGCGATCGACTGGCACTCCGCCGCGCTGAAACCGAATCTCCCTCCGACGTTCGGGAAGATCGAGATGTCGGCGCCCGCCAGGCGCATCAGTGTGCCGAACGTCATCGCATGGGTGAAGCCGAAGTCATCGGCGAGTACCCAGCTCCCGAGGAAGCTCGGGTGCGCCACGATCGGCAGGTCGAAGCTGTCGTCCGCAGCGAGGCGCCGGATGAGATCGAAGCCGAACAGGCCGGGGATCACCAGGACTCCGCCCGCGCCGCACTGCTTCGCGTGGCGCGCGAACTCCGGCAGGTCCTCGCTGCGCCCGGCCAGGTTCGGCATGTAGAGGCAGGAGCCGCCGGTCTCGCGGTTGGCCCGCGCCACAGCGGCCGAGATCCGCTCACAGCGCTCCCGGAACGGCGCCATCCGCTGATCCGCGAGCCCGTGGTCGTCCTTGATGACGTCGGCGCCCGCCAGCGCGCACCGGTAGGCGACGTCGGCCAGGGTCCTGGCGTCGCAGCCCTGGGGCTTGATGACCGGGCAGATGAGGCCGCCGCGAGGTCGCCTGGCCCTGGCTCGTACACCGTCGATCCCGAAACGTGCGCCGGGGAAGCGGGCGGCCAGCGCTGGCCCGAGCTCGAGGCTCACGACCTTGATCCCCTTGAGGATCGACGAATTACCGAAGACCACGTTGAGCAGCTGAGGCAGCGCGTCGCCGACGCTGTCGGGACTGTAGGAGATGCTCGCCAGGAACTGGTCCTGGCCCTCCTCGACCAGCGCCTCCACGCGGCCAAGGATTTCCGACTCGACGTATCCGGGTGGCACCACGTCGCGGGGGACCTCGACGGTCTGCTCGAGCGCGATGTTCGCCGCCCGCTCCGCGGCGGCGTCCCGCGACGCCGCGAAGATCCGATATCCCACGGTGAAGCGCGACATCAGAGCGCCTCCGCCTTGGCCGCGGAGTGGACCGCTTCGATGCGGGCGGCATCCAGCGCGGCGTCGGAGATGCCGAAGCGCTGGCCGACGAGCCGCTCGACGCCGGCCACCAGCGCGTGGGCGTCGAACCCGTAGTACCGCATCAGGTAGGGGCGCGATCCACCATGGGCGTAGGTGTCCCTGAGGCCCAGCCGAACGAGGCGCTTGCCCACGCCGTGGTCGGCCATGATCTCGGCCACCAGCGATCCGATTCCACCCTCGGTCACGTGGTTTTCCATCGTGACCACCCCGTGCCTCACGGCCGCGATGTGATCGAGCAGCGGCGCGGCGTCGAACGGCTTGATCGTGTGGAGGTGGAGGTGGCGGATCGACACGCCGGCCGAGACCAGGGCGCTCCGGGTCCTCAACGCCTCCTCGGTCGTGACGCCAGCGGTGACCACCAGGACGTCGTTTCCGGCCGAGAGCTCGCGCATCTCGCCCACGCGGATGGGCGTGTCGAAGAGGCGGACCACGGACCCGCGCAGGACACGGCAGTACACCGGACCGTCGATGGAGTCGGCCGCCTCGCAGATGGAGTCCACCTCGGTCGCGTCGCCGGTCTCCAGGATCGTCATGTTCGGGATCGACCGCATGACGGAGACGTCCTCGATGGCCTGGTGGGTCATTCCGCCGGGGGTGGTGACGCCGGGGAGGAACCCCATGAGCCGGACTCGCCGACGCGGATACGCAACCGACGCGATCAGCTGGTCATACGGTCGGCGGTAGAGGAAGACGCCGAAGGTGTGCAGGAACGGTCGGAACCCGGCCAGCCCCAGCCCGCCGGCGAAGCTCATCATGTTCTGTTCGGCCATGCCCAGGGAGACGAACTGCTCCGGGTGCCGGTCGCGAAAGCCGTCCACCTCGCACGACGAGGTCAGGTCGGCGGAGAGGCACAGGACCTCGGGATGGGCCAGCGCGTGCTTCTCGAAGGCGCGGGCATAGGGGCGCGTGACCATTTCGGGCATGGGGCACCTCAGTTCGCGTAGGCGATCGGCGCGATGCCGAGCTCGGCGGCGATGGCGTGGTTGGCCTCGACTCGCTCGGTCTCCGAGGCGAAGCGGACGTAGTGGAGGCGCGGGAAGCGGCGCCGCAGATAGCTCATGCCCTGGTACGGACAGGTTCGGGCCAGGATGATCAGGGGCCGACCGGCGTGCCCCTCCCTCGCCGCCTGCCGCAGTGCTTCGAGGTCGTGCCCGTCGATCTCCACCACGTGCGCTCCGAAGGCGGTGAGCTTGGCCTTGATGTCCCCGACCTCCATCACGCTCGCAATGGCACCGTCACACTGCTGGGCGTTCACGTCCATGAGCGCGTGCAGGCCGTCGAGGCCGTGGTGGACGCAGGCCTGGATGGCCTCCCATGTTTGGCCCTCTTGCACTTCGCCATCGGACATGAACACCCATACCCGGCCCGTATCGCCCCTGCGGCGGCGGCCGAAGGCCAGACCAGCGCCGGTGGAGAGGCCGACACCCAGGGTGCCGTTGTGAACCTCCATGCCGGGAGAGTGCTCGGCGCCGATCATCTCGACCGAGGACCCGTCCTTGTTGAACATCTCCAGGCCCTCCGAGGCCATGCGCCCGACCTCGATGAGGGTGCTGTAGGCCACGAGGGCGTAGTGGGCCGGCGCGATGATCAGCCGGTCGTACTCCGGGTCGGGCGGCCCGTTGTACCCTGCGCCGGTGCGATACCCGGCGTTGCCGATCGAGGGCACGCCCCCGAACGGCGGAGGGATCATGGGCAGGGTCGGCGCGCCGAAGTGGAGCTCCTCGTTGTACAGCCACGCGAACTGCTCGGCCGCGGAGCAGGCCTGGCTCACATATCCGCCGTTGCTCCGGATCGAGTGCTCGAACACGCGGCGGCGAATGCCCAGGGCGATCTCCTCGGTGGTCCGGGCGGTGTTCCTGCGAACGTGGGTCATGCGCCATCTCCAGGGCTGATCAGCGGCTTCCGGCAGGGGGCTCAATGCACCGCTGCTCTTGCCATGGTTCTCGGCGAGCGACCCGTCAGGTCATCGCTCGCAGCGGTTTCGACTTTTGACAAGATAGCGCCATATGTCAAGACTGGCCCCACGGCCGGGAGGGTGAGCGTCGGCCACGCCGCCACGGCCTCGCGGGAGGCGACGGAAATGGCCGGAGGCGCTCCTGCGGGGCGTTCGTGGCTGGGCTGGCCAACGGCCTCGACCTGAGGCAGGCTTGCCTGGCTCGGCCGTCTCCGCGCTGGTGGCCACCGGGCTGGACTCGGACACCGGCGTGCGCGACCCCCTCTGATCAGGTCCGCCTTCAGCAAGACGATGGACGCGCTAGAATGAACTCCCGAACGCGCACCAGCGACAACGGTCGGCCGCCTCCGCAGAGGGGCAACGCGATCTTCACCACGGTCGCCCTGCTCTACTACAAGGACGGCCTCACCCAGAGCGAGATTGCCAAGCGGCTGGGGGTGTCCCGCGCCAGCGTGGTGAACTACCTGCGGCAGGCGCACGAGCAGAACATCGTCGACATCCGCATCGACGGGACCTCGTACTCATCCTCCAACCTGTCGCGCCACCTGCGCGAGGCCTATGGCCTGGAGGACGTCTACGTGGCCACGACCTACACCGGCCCCGAGGTGAAGCCCGCGGCGCTGGCCGGCGAGGTTCGACGCCAGGTCGCGCGGGTCGGGGCCATGGCGGTGTACGACCTGGTGCGGCCGGGAGACGTGGTGGGCGTGACCTGGGGCGAGACCATCCAGCGGCTCTCCGAGGAGATGCCCCGGGGCGTGCTGAAGAGCCTCACCATCTGCCAGATGATCGGCTCCATGAAGTCACCGCTCATGCCGGCGGCGGAGACGGCCGTCCTCCGCATCGCATCCGCGCTCGGTGCCGACTGCCACATCCTCCACGCGCCGGCCATCCTCTCCAACCCCGACATCGCCGCGGCGCTGAAGCGGGAGCCGATCATCCGCGCCCAGCTGGACAAGCTGAAGGAGCTGACCAAGACCCTCTTCTCCGTCGGCGACATGCGCGACTCGACGTTGATCGTTCGGTCGAGAATCGTGAGCGCGCAGGAGATGCACTGGTACCGGAACCGCGGGGCGGTCGGGGTGATCTGCGGGCGCTTCATCGACGCCCGGGGCGAGCACGTCGAGGGCCAGATGGATGCGCGCATGATCGGCATCACTCCCGCCGAGCTGAAGCGGGTCGGGAACGGGATCCTGGTGGCTGCAGGGGCCGAGAAGCTCACGGCGATGAAGGCGGCGCTGGTCGGGGGGTACGTGAAGTACCTCGTCACCGACGAGGCGACGGGGACCCAGCTGCTCGCCATGGCCGGGCACTGATCTCGCAGCTGGGACGCTGAGGGCCAGCGCGGATGGCCGCAGCCGTTGCCTTCCCCGGTCGAGCGCGCGCTACCGAGGCCCCGGCAGCTCGATCGCGCTGAAGGCGGCCGTGGCGTCGCGGATGGCGATCTCCACCGGCAGCCGCTCCATGCTGGACGCACCCACGAAACCGTCGACCACCACGAACTCGAGGAGCTTGCGGACGTCGACCGGCGTGGCGATGGGGCCGCCGTGGCACAGCACCAAGACCTGCGGATTCTGGGCTCGGGCGGCCGCCTTGATCTCGGTGATGCGAGCGGCGGCCTCCTGGATGGACATGGACCTCGAGGCGCCGACGGTCCCGCCCACGGTGAGCCCGACGTGGGCCAGCACCGCGTCGCAGCCCGCCCCGGCCATCTGGCTTGCCTCGCCGGCGTCGAAGGCATAGGCGCAGGTGAACAGGCCCAGACGGTGGGCCGCGGCCATGGCGGCCACCTCCTTGTCGTACCCCATCCCGGTCTGTTCCAGCTCCGCCCGGAACCGGCCGTCGATGAGGCCGACCGTGGGGAAGTTGTTCACCCCGGAGAAGCCGGCCGCGGTCACCTGCGCCAGGAACCGCTCCATGACCCGGGTCGGATCGGTGCCGTTCACCGAACAGATCACCGGCGCGCGCTTCACGATGGGAAGGATGTGGCGCTCTCCCATCTCCAGCGCGATGGCGTTCGCGTCCCCGTAAGCCATGAGCCCGGAGAGGGAGCCAAGCCCATGCATGCGGTACTGGCCGGAGTTGAACACGAGGATGAGGTCCGCCCCCCCTCCTCCTCGGCCTTGGCCGACAGCCCGGTGCCAGCGCCCGCGGCCACGATGATGCGGCCCGAGGCGAGCTTCTCCCGCAGCCGATGCAGCACCTGATCACGCGTGTACTGGATCATGGCTTCGCCTTCTCTATCTCCGGCCGGGCGGGGAGGGCCAGGAACTCGTCCGCGACGCGTGCCGCGAACGCGGCATCGTCGATGTGCTGCTCCACCTCGACCAGCCGCACGGGCGGGGCGAGCTCCGCGCGCAGCGTGTCGAAGAGGGCACGGTTGGCAGCCGGGTCGAAGAAGACCTTCCCCGGCCGGTCGATGGTGGAGAGGCCCCCGAGCGGCAGGACGACCGTCACCGGCCCATGCGCCTGCCGCAGCTTCCGGGCGATGAAGCGGCCGATCTCGACGTTCTCGGAGGGCGTGGTCCGCATCGTCGTCATGGTCGGGTTGTGGAAGTTGAGCGTTCGCCCGCGGAACCGCTCCGGCACCTGGTCGCGGGGCGGGAGCACGATGGTGTCGGCGGCGCCTGGCACCACCACCTGCGGGACGCCCCGGGCGCCGGCCGCCTCCAGTCGGTCCGGACCGGCGTCGTGCAGCCCGCCCACGATGTGGGCGCCGATCTCTGCCAGGGTCATGTCGACCGTCCCGTGGATCCGGCCCTCGCCTACGAGCCGCTCCATCGCCCGGCCGCCCACCCCGGAGGCGTGGAAGATCCATGGCTCGCACCCGGCAGTCTCCAGGAGCTCCGCGGTCCGGGAGACCCCCGGCGTCGTGGTCCCGTACATCGTCAGCCCGACGACGCGCCGGCCCGAGGCAGCGACTGGGCGGTAACCCTGGGCCATCGCGGCCACGGCGCGGGCGGCGTTGGAGAGGATCCGCTCCAGCAGCGGGTGGAGCCCGGCCACGTCGGAGACCGATGGCATCATGATGATATCGGAGATCCCGACGTGGACGCGGGTGTTGCCGGAGGCGAGCGTGGACACGAGCACCTTGGGGAGCCCGTACGGCAGCCCGCGCATTGCGGTCGCGCAGATGGTGGTCCCGCCGGAGCCCCCCGCGCCGATCACGCCCTGCACCTCGCCGGCGGCGACGAGCGACGCGAGCCGCGCAGCGGAGGCCCGGCTCATCGCCTCCACCGCCTCGCCGCGCGGCAGCGTCCGGAGCCGCGCCAGCTCCTCCGAGGCGGCGGGCGCCACGAGCTCGGCCGCGATGCCCCCCGGCAGGTCGACGGCCCGGCTGGTGCTCACGTCCATGACCAGGACCCGGCAGCCGGCCTCGACCACCTCGCGCGCCAGAAAAGCGAGGGACGCCCGCTTGGTATCGAGCGTTCCCATGACCACCACGGAGCACCGTTGCGAGCGGTCGTCCATCGGTCGGCGGGCCTCCGAACCCCTTGACGCACTCGTGCAAGACTGGTGTAGCATACGTGCAGTCCTTTGGCATTAGTCGATTCAACCAATAGTCGAACATGAGAATCGCGGCACGGGGCAGGTGGTCCCCGGGCAGAAGAACCGAAGTCCCGTCGAAGCACTGGGCGAGCGGTCTGAAGTCCGGGCCGCCTCGTTCGATGTAGGAGGTCGCTCGCGGACACCGGCCGCCCCTGCCGGGCGACGCGCTCCGCACGAAGGAGGCCACGTGATGAGGCAGGGTCTCGGAGTCCGTTCCAGCCGTCTGGTGATCGGCGGTGCTGTACTTGGTGCTCCTGGCTCCCGGAGCGCTGGCCGCGGACCACCCGCTCAAGGGTAAGAAGATCGACATGGCCATCCTCGGCATCGGCGGCTGGCTCCCGAGCCGTCTGGGCGTGGACATGTCCCCGTTGTTCGCGAAGTACGCGAAGGAGAAGTACGGCTACGACGTCACCTTCACCTTCGCC
Organism: uncultured Pseudomonadota bacterium; assembly: GCA_963736345.1. Taxonomy (GTDB): domain Bacteria; phylum Myxococcota; class Myxococcia; order Myxococcales; family Anaeromyxobacteraceae; genus Anaeromyxobacter. The sequence goes on from CAVTOU010000027.1 coordinate 133,486, forward strand.
GAGGCGCCCTTCTCCGCGCTCTTCCAGAAGGCGGCCTCGACGCTGGCGACGCGCTCGCAGGAGTACAACATCATCATCAGCGACAGCCAGTGGCTGGGCGCCCTGGCTGAGCCGAAGTGGATCGTCAAGGTCAGCGACCTGATCAAGCAGCACCCAGAGTTCAACATCGAGTGGTACGACAAGGTCATCCGGGACAGCTACCAGGTCTATCCCGACGGCTCCAACGAGTTGTGGGGCCTGCCGGAGGAGGGTGACACGGTCGCGCTCTTCGTGCGCAAGGATCTGTTCCAGGATCCCAAGGAGCGCTCCGCCTTCAAGGCCAAGTACAACATGGATCTGCCGCAGACCTTCGAGGACTGGGAGAAGGTCGACTTTGCCGCAGATGGAGAAGATCGCCGAGTTCTTCACCCGGCCGGACAAGGGGCTCTACGGCACGGTGCTGCAGTACTCGAAGGAGTACGACTTCATGTCGATGTACCTCTACCCGTTCCAGTGGTCCATGGGCGGGGAGATCTGGGACGCCAAGCAAGGGAAGATCTACGGCGTCCTGAACAGCAAGGAGAACGCCGAGGGCATGGTGTGGAACAAGCGGTGGCTGAAGTACCAGCCGCCCGGCGCGATCAACTACGGCATCGCCGAGAACATCGACGCCTTCACCCAGGACAAGGTGGCCACCGCCTTCCAGTGGGCCGCCGTGGGCCTGGCGATGATCAACGACAAGAACAGGGACAAGGTGATGGTGGTGCCGCCGCCCGGGATGCGGCAGAAGGACGGCAGCATCAAGCGCCTGTACTGCATCGGCGGCCAGCCCTGGGTCATCAACGCCTTCAACGACAAGGCCCACATGACCGTGGCCATCGACTTCCTCAAGTGGTGGTACCTGCCCGAGACCCAGCTCGAGTTCGCCAAGCGCGGCGGCAACCCGGCGGTGAAGAAGGTGCTCGAGGCCCCCGGCTTCGACGACATCCAGCCGTGGTACCGGGCCTACAAGTTCATGCTGAGCCGGTCGCGTGACTTCTGGCACGAGGCCAAGTACTCCGAGATGCTGGCGGCGCAGCAGGAGGCCTTCACCGCCTACGCCACCGGCCAGGTGGCCGACCCGGCGAAGGCGCTCGAGTGGGCCGCCTGTGAGCAGCAGAAGATCCTGTTCGAGGCGGGGCGCACGAAGATCGCACCGCCCGACTCCTGCAAGAACGTGCAGCTCAAGTAGCGCAGGTCGAGCCCGAGGCCGGCAGGCGGGCGTCCCGCCTGCCGGCAGGCACGCGAGGGACCGATGACGGCTGAAGCAGGTCTGCCCGGCGGGGCCGCGGTGAGGCACGGGCACGGGGCGTTCCGGAGGCGACTGCGGACGCTGCGCGATGCGCTGGATCGACGACTCCCGGCACTTCCCCGGGATGCTGCTCGTCCCGGTGCTGATCTTCTTCGTGGTCTGGAACCTCGTCCCGCTGCTCTGGATGCTGGGGATGAGCTTCTTCAACTACTCGCTCATCACCGGCAGCCCGCCCCGGAACATCGGCTTCGGCAACTACCTCGACATCTTCAACAACTTCTCGGTCTGGCTCGCGCTCAGCAAGACCTTCATCTTCGTGTTCGGCGCGGTGGGGGTCGAGACGGTGCTGGGCGTGGTGCTGGGCTTCCTGTTCTGGGGGAGCTCGAGCATGCCCGGCCGGCGCCTCGCGCTCACCTTGCTCTTCTCGCCCATGATCCTCACCCCCGCCGCCACCGGGACCTTCTTCCGGCTCATCTACGATCCCACCTTCGGTGTGGCGAACCATCTGGTGCAGCGGCTGTTCGGCACCAGCATCAACTTCCTCGGCGACCGCTCCTGGGCCTGGTTCTCGGTGCTGGCGGTCGACGTGTGGATGTGGACGCCGTTCATGATCCTGATCGTGCTCGCCGCACTGGGCTCCGTTCCCAAGGCGGAGCTGGAGGCGGCCGAGGTCGACGGGCTACCCTGGACCAGGCGGATCCGGCACGTCATCCTCCCGCACGCGAAGTTCATCCTGATGCTGGGCGTGCTGCTCCGCACCATCGACTCCTTCAAGGTGATGGACCTCATCTACCAGCTCACCCGCGGCGGCCCGGGAAACACCACCGAGGTCGTGGGCATCACCCTCTTCCGCAAGGCCTTCGAAGGCTTCACCATGGGTTGGTCGGCGGCCCTGGCGGTGATCGCGCTCCTGATCGCGATCGCCTTCACGTCCATCTACCTCTACATCCTGAGCCTGAGCCGAGCCGAGAAGGAGGCCGCCTGATGCAGCCCGACTGGCGTCGGAGCGTCTACCACGTGGTGCTGTGGGTCGTGTCGCTCCTCTTCTTCCTGCCGATCCTCTGGATCGTCCTGGCCGCCTTCAAGACCAAGGACGACCTGCTGGCCGTCCCGGTGAAGTGGGCCTTCCGGCCGACGTTCGCGAACTTCGTCGACCTCGTTCACCGCCACGACTTCTTCCGCTCGCTCTGGAACAGCTTCCTGATCTCGGCGTCGGCGGTGGTCATCGCCATCGTGGTCGCCTTCCTGGCGGCCTACTCCTTCTCGCGGTTCAAGCCGAGGTCGACCAACTTCCTCATGTTCCTGCTCCTCTCCATCCGCATGGTACCGGCCGCGGCCTCGGTGGTGCCGATCTTCCTCATGTACACGGCGCTCGGGTGGAAGGACACGTTCTGGGGCGTGATGCTCTTCTACGCGATGTTCAGCATCCCGTTCTCGGTCTGGATCCTGAAGGGCTTCATCGACGGGATCTCGCAGCGCTACGACGAGACCGGCCTGGTCAACGGCGGCTCGCGGCTGCACGTCATGTTCCGGGTCGTGCTGCCGCAGGTGCGGCCGGGGCTGATCGCGGCCTTCATCTTCAACCTGATCTTCGTGTGGAACGAGTTCCTCTTCAACTTCATCATCGGCGGGAAGAAGACCACCATGATCCCGGTGAGCCTGGTGACCGGATCCCTGTCGCAGGGCGGGGTCGACTGGACCTTCGTGGCCTCGCTGGCGTCGGTCTACCTCCTGCCCCCGGTGATCGCGATCTACTTCTTCCAGAAGTACCTGCTCGTGGGCATGACTTTCGGGACGGTGCGAGGGGAGGTCTGATGGAGCGCAAGCCCTCGCAAGGCCTTCGCGGCCCGGCTGCACCTCGCGCTGGTGGTGGCGATGCTGGTGAGCTTCCTGCTGATCGCCCAGCAGTGGAGCAGGCTCGGCTACAAGGTCGGCCTGGCGCTCCTCATCGCCTCCGCGCTGGTCCAGGTGGTCTTCGGCAACGTGGCGCCCGAGGCGGGCTTCGCCCGCTCCATGAAGCAGCTCGCGCTCGGGCTGGTGGTGGTGGCCGCCGTGTTCACGCTCGGCTTCTTGCTCACGCCGGTGCTCGTCAACCTGGGGAGGTAGCGCGGTGTCCGCCATCGAGCTCCGCGGGGTGGAGAAGTCGTACGGAAGGCGGAAGGTGCTCTCCGGGCTGGACCTCCGGGTCGAGCCCGGTACCTTCGTGGTGGTGCTCGGTCCGCCGGCTTGCGGCAAGTCCGTGCTGGTCAGGCTCCTCACCGGCCTCGAGGCGCCCAGCGCCGGCAGCATCTCGCTGCGCGGGCAGGACGCCAGCGGGCGGAGCCCGGCCGAGCGCGACATCGGCTACGTGCCGCAGTCGTTCGCCCTCTACCCCCACTACGACGTCCAGGCCAACATCGCCTACCCGCTGGCGCTGATGCGGATGCCGAGGTCCGAGATCGAGCCCAAGGTGCAGAAGGTGGCGGCGCAGCTCAAGATCGCCCACCTGCTCGGCAAGCGGCCGAACCAGCTGAGCGGCGGCGAGAAGCAGCGCGTTGCGCTGGCCCGCGGCATCGTCAAGCCGACCGACATCTTCCTTCTCGACGACCCACTCACCGGCCTGGACTTCAAGCTCCGCGAGCAGCTCTTCGACGACCTGAAGCAGATGCAGCAGGACCTGGGCGCAACCTTCGTCTACATGACGTCGGACTCCTCTCGAGGCGCTGGCGCTGGCCGACCGGATCGCCATCCTGGACGGCGGCACGGTGCTCTCCACCGGGCCGGTCGAGGAGGTCTACCAGCACCCGGACCACCTGCGCGCCATGGAGCTGCTCGGGGCCCCGCCCGCCAACCGGCTCGACGGTGTGCTCCGGGTGCGCGGCGGCCAGGTGCTCTGCGACGTGGACCTGTTCCGCTTCCGGGTCGAGCTTCCGTCGAAGGAAGCGGCGCGTCGACGGCAGACCGGTACAGGTCGCCATCCGGCCCCAGCACATCGGCCTTCAGCCCGGACGGCGCCGAGCTGCTGCGCTGCCAGGCGGAGCTGGTCCTGGAGGAGGACCTGGGCGCCGAGCTGGTCGTCTTCCTGCGGGCCGGCGGGAAGCCGCTGGTGACGCTGGTCCCGCACGCCGGCCGGACGGGGCCGATCCCGGAGGTGGTCACCGTGGGCGTCCGGCCGGCCGACGCGGTGGTCTTCGCGGCCGACACCGGCGTCAGGCTCGGGACAGGGGAGCGCGGCGCATGTCTGAGATTCGCCTGCAAGAACGTCCGCAAGGAGTTCAAGGAGACGGTCGCGGTCCGGGACGTGAACCTGACCTTCCCGTCCTCCGCGGTCACCTGCCTCCTGGGCCCGTCTGGCTGCGGCAAGACCACCATGATGCGGATCATCGCCGGGCTGGAGCAGCCCACCTCCGGCGACGTCTTCTTCGACCAGGAGCGCGTCACGCGGGTCGTCACCCGGCGCCGCCGCATCGGGATGGTGTTCCAGTACCCGGTGGTCTACTCGGGCGTGACCGTGCGCGAGAACATCGAGCTGCCGCTGCTACGCGAGCGGGTCTCACCGGAGGAGCGGCGAAAGCGGGTCGAGGAGGTGGTCGACGATCCTCCGGTTGGGCGACGTGGTGGACGTGAACGTCGACCGGCTCGACATGGCCACCCGCCAGAAGGTGGCGGTGGCGCGCGAGATCGCCCGGCAGCCGCGTTTCATCCTCTTCGACGAGCCCATCACCAACGTCGACGTCGAGACCAAGATCCAGATCCGCCGGGCGCTCAAGGTGCTGACGCGGCAGCGCCGACAGACCGTGATCTACGTCACCCACGACCAGACCGACGCGATGACCCTGGCCGATCGCATCGTGCTCATGAAGGAGGGCCGGATCGTCCAGCACGACGCGCCCCGGACCCTCTACGACAACCCGGCGGAGGTCTTCGGCGGCTGGTTCCTCGGCAACCCCGGGATGAATTTCCTCGAGCACGGCCTCGACCGCTCTGGAGGGGCGGTCCGCCTCGTCTCCTCGCTCTTCCCGCACCGGGTCCGCCTCATGGGCGCCGTCCCGGGGGACAAGGTGGTGATCGGCCTCCGGCCCGAGCACGCCGAGGTGCGCCGCGAGCCCTCACCGTGGGCGGTCCGGGGCCGGGTGCTCCGGCGGATCCTGTCGGTGGGTGGACAGCTCCTCCTGACCGTGCAGCTGGGGGATCGCACGCTCAAGGTGAAGGCGCCCCCGGAGGTGGGGATGCGCGCCGGGACGGAGGTGCTGGTGGAGTGCCCGCTGCGCTGGATCCGGGTCTTCGGAGCCGACGGCCGGCGGCTCGAGGTCGAGCTCCAGACGAGGTCGCCGCGCTGACGCGTCCGCGGCGGTCAACCAGGGAAAGAGAGGCAGGGCATGGCCAAGGTCGTGAGCATGGGGGTCCACATCGCCGACGTGCTGGGCAGGCCGGTCGAGTCGATTCCACCGGGCCAGAACATCGCGCTGCTGAAGGAGATCCGGATCACGGTGGCCGGCACGGCCGCCGGCACCAGTGTCGATCTGGCCAAGCTGGGCGCGGACGTCTACGCTATGGGCGCGCTGGGCAAGGACGAGATGGGCAACTTCGTGGTCTCCACCATGCAGCGGTACGGGATCCACACCGAGGGGCTGGTGCGCAAAGACGGCGTCCAGACCTCGGCCACCATGCTGCCCATCCGGCCCAACGGCGAACGCCCCGCGCTGCACGTCATCGGCGCCAACGGCGAGTACACCTACGAGGACGTAGACTTCGCCACGCTGGCCATGGCCCAGTACCTGCACATCGGCGGGTACCCCGCTGATGGCGAAGTTCGATGGCGCCCCCATGAGCAAGGTGTTCCGCTACGCGCGGGAGCGCGGGGTGGTCACCACCTACGACATCCTGGCCATTCCCAGGCCCGACTTGCTTGCGCTCGTGGAGATCAACCTACCGTACGTGGACTACTTCATGCCGGGGCTGGAGGAGGCCATCATGATGACCGGCCTCAAGAACCGGAAGGACGTGATCCACTACTTCATCGACAAGGGCGCCAAGCACACCGTCTTCAAGATGGGCGGCGAGGGCAGCTCCATCGGCTGGGTGGAGAACGGCTCGGTCAAGGAGATCCGCATCCCCACCTACCAGGTGCCGGTGGTGGACTCGACCGGCTGCGGCGACTCGTACTGCGCCGGCTTCGTGGTGGGCCTGTCGATGGGTTGGGACCTGGAGCAGGCCGGCCGCCTGGGGAGCGCCGCCGGGGCGCTGGTCGTGCAGGGGCTGGGCTCCGACGCGGGCATCGTGGACCTCGAGAAGACCATCGAGTTCATGGGGACCGCCAAGACGGCCCCGATGAACACCTAGTCCGGGTCGCGTGAGGGGTACGGCGGCGGGTTTCACTCGAGAGCCAATGCAGGTCTTCGAACGCGGGAGGGTGCTCATGCGGCCATGATGGCCGAAAGCCTCTTCCCGCGCGACAACGAGAAAGCGAGCGCTTCAAAGCCTGTTCGAGACTCGCAGGTCGGCCAGTAGCAGATCCCAGGCCACGTGACCCCCGACTTGATAGCGCGCCTGTTGGTGCCGATGGGCCATCTCGACGATGGCGACTGGCACTCTTGCCGAGCGCCGTACGACCTCGTCCACGAGTTCGGGTGGGACGCCCTCCCGCAGGGCAATTGACTGCGCCGCGGCCGGCGACAGCGGGCCGAGTCGGACCTCCTTCCCGGCGAGCACTGCTCGCCGAAGCCGGTCGGGCGTTTCGCCCGATCCCGTACGCGCAGCGACGATCATGCACGCCGACGTCTGGAGGGCGATGCGCCTCAACGTGCGCAGCATTCCCGTGTCCGCCCGATCGGCTTCATCGAGAAGCACAGCGCAGCGGTGAGCATCGCACCATCTGAGCAGCCGCGCCTCGAGAATGCGGATGCGCTCGTCCTCTGGTTGCATCGGAACGCCCAGCGCGGCGAGCAGGCCTCTCAGGCCTTCGATCTTGCGGTCCGTGACCGAGATCAGACCGGTGGAGAAGCCTGCGGCCGAGGCGATGTGCCGGGCCGCCGCAAGCAAAGTCGACTTCCCGATGCCTTTTCCGCCGAGGATGAGTGCCGCCCCGCCCGGAACCAGTGCGGTCTTCAGCAGTGCCAGCTCGCTCTCTCGGCCCAGGGGCTCGACGAGCGGCGCTCGGACGCCTCCAGCATCGGTGGCAAGCGAATCCGGCATCACATGCCCCCGATGCGATCCTTCGTAGGCTCGTGCTCGGCGTGCACCCCGGCGCGAGCGACGAACTGCGCCAGTCGCACCACCAGCTCCGGTGCGACATCCGGCATTCGAGGGGCCGATACCATCGCACCCTGCCTTCCCCCCCCCACGTTCGCCGGTGGCGCCTGACGCCTCGAACTGGACCCAGCTATGCAACAGGACGCTCCCGCACCTCTTCCGAATTCGCTTCGGTTCTAGCCCTCCAGCGCTGTCGGCACTTGAGGAGCAGCCTCGATTCTCCTCGGCAGACGTCCGTGCAGCTCTCCCATTGGCGACTTCGGCCCCAACCCCGCCGCCATCGAAGACCTCGCGGTAGACATCCTGGCCGAAGCTCGTCTCGAGCGGCTCACCCTCGACGAGCTTGAACGTGCGCGTCCCGTCCTCACGCCGCTCTGCACGGAGGAAGAGCGCCTCCTTCGCTCGTTCCTGGGCCAGGCGATTGGGGAAGTCGTAGAGGTGTGTCACGAAGACCGCCTTCACGCGCTTCTCGAGAAGGGCGGTCACTACCTGCCGCGCGATCTCGGACCCCTCCCGCTCATTCGTGGCGGCGAAGGACTCGTTGAACAGCACCATCGCTTCGGGGGACAAGCTGTCGACGATGAGGCTCATCCGGCGCAGCTCCTCGTCGAGCTTCCCGCTCCGCATCGAGGCATCCTCCTCCCTTCGGAAGTGCGTGAAGATACCGTTGCAGACCCCCGCGGACCACGAATCCGCAGCAACGAACAGGCCCGCCTGCATCATCAGCTGCGCAAGTCCGATGCCGCGGAGGAACGCTGATTTGCCACCCTGGTTCGCGCCCGTGATGATGCAGATGCCCTTTCCGTCCGCGGCGAGGTCGTTCGGGACCAGCCGCGTGCCCATGGAGAGCGCCAGGCTCACGTCGCACAGCCCGGACGCCCGCAGCCTCCGCTCGCCAGCGGCCACCGGCTCGGGGAAAGCGACGGCCATGCCCAGCCTCGACATGCGGTCGTGGAGATTCAGGCAACCGATGTAGAACGCGAGCTCGGTCCGGAGCATGTCGAAGAAGCTCACCACGTGGTCGGCAGACTGCGAGAGCACGTTGGCGACGAGGTCGAGCGCGTGCTCGCGTAGGTCGGCGTACGCTCTCGCCCCAGCCTCGTCCCTGTCCGGGATCCGTACGACCAACGCTGGCGGCGCGTTCCCGAGCAGCCGCTCCAGCCACTCCCACCTGCGATCTTCCCGCAAGTGCAGGACGTAGTCCCTGCCTTCGTTGCTCTCTCCAAGCCTGGCGCTCACCGGAACGCCACGGCGGAACCTCAGCCTCGCGAGATGACCGTGAACCTCTGCCAGGTACTCCTCGCTGAGCTCTGCGCACAGCGTGGCGAACAGGTTCGCAAATCCCCTCGAGTGGAACCGCGAGGTGTTCTCCTCCGCTATCTTCCGAAGCTTCCGCAGCATCCCGGAGAGGACGTCGAGCACCTCGACCGATCCGCGCAGGATCGAGTCCGCAAACCTGCCCATGATCCCGTAGTGCCACAGCTTCCTCTTGGCGTCGATCGCCTCGGCAGCGAGCTGGTACATCGCGTTCACGACATCGGGATGGGCCAGGCAGTCCTTCAGGATCTCCTGCCGATACCGGATCGCCTCCATCCCTTCCCGCAACGAGGAGAGGAGAACGTTGCGCGCGACGTGGAGCACGAGCTTGTCTTCTCCCCCCATGGCCTGGAGCAAGGTCTCGATCTGCAGGTCCTGCACGAGTGCCTGTTCCTGGGGAGTCAACTCGTCCCGGAGATCGAGGTCGCGGTCGGAGTGGATGAGCAGAGCTTTCATGGACCGAGCCTCTCCTGGATCTGATCGTACGTGACCCGGTGCTTCTGCGCGATGGCCAGTGCGTAGGCGAGGCCGCTGGCAGGCTGGCGCACGACCTTGAACGTGCGGATGGCCGGATCGATAGGGTCGACGGTGCTCGTCATGCTGACCGTCTTTCGGTCGAGGCTGGCAAGCTCCGATAGGAAGGTGACGCACACGGCCAGCGCGTCGAGCCGGCACAGGCGCTTGACCACCTCGGTGCCGAGGAAGACAGCGTCCTTCACGGTGGTGGACGCGAAGATCTCATTCATGATGACGATGCTGTTTGGCGTCGCCTGTTCCAGGATCCCGCGGATGCGGATGAGATCGTCCCGGAGCTTTCCGCGCAGGTTCGCGGCCACCTCCTCCCGCTCGAAGTGCGTGAACAGCTTGTCGAAGAAGAAGAGCCGGGCTGCGGCGCCGGGTACGGCGCAGCCCAGCACTGCCAGGTAGTGCAGCTGGCCAAAGGTTCGCGCGAAGGTGGTCGTGCCTCCCTGGTTCGGTCCCGTCACCACCAAGATCCGTTCCGGGCCGCGCAGGGAGAACTCGTTCGTGACGACCGGCGCCTTCTCGGAAACCTGCCGGGAGGCGAGGGCGAGGTCGAAGGTGTCGCGGTTGCTGATCTCCTTGCTGGAGGCGGACAGAACCGGGTAGCAGAACGAGAGACCCTCCTCCCGGAGCCGGCCAATGTAGCCGAGATAGGCTACGTAGAACTGCACCTCGCGGCCGAACCGGGAGACTCCCTCGTCCACGTACGCGGCGTGGTCACGGCAGAAGGCCTCCAGCGCCTGGAACACCCCCGGGTTCAGCTTCGCCACACGATCGAGGATCGCCGCCTCGATGTGGTTCATGTCCCAATGCTTCCTGAGGTCCGCGTGATAGTCCTTCACGGCGCCGCGCCGGAACCGTTCGAACGTACGCTCGATGACCGCGCTGTAGTCCTCCGCCTCCTGGTAGGGCTGGACCACGATCTCGCCGCGGAGAAGGAGGCTGTAGCGAATCGCAGCCAGATCCGACTTGAGCTTGGCGATCTCGACGGCCAGGGCCTTGAACGCAACCGAGTCCACGTACCGGCCGAGGTACTCACGGAAAGCGCGCATGCCGGCCGAGCGCAGGTCCATCGTCGAGAGCCCCCCGCTGAACTCCCGCACCCCGTCGCAGTAGACGTCGACCGCCCCGAGGAATGTTCGCTCCTTCTGCTCCTTGTAGTAGCGCTTCCGCGCCAGCTCGAGGCGCTCGCGCATGGCACGCATGCGCTTCGAGAACGCCGTGACGGCCTGCATGACCGCTTCCACCTCGAGGTCCTGCATCACATCCTGACGGAAGGTGATGGACTCGAGATCCGACGGGCGAGCATGGAAGTACGGCTCGAGGTGGTACTCGCCGAAGCCGGTTGTCACCTCGGCGACGATCCGATCGAGGTTCAGGTCGCGGAAGAAGGTCGGCTCGTCGACCGTCTCGGCGATGACCGACTCCTCGACTCGCATGAACAGGACGCTCGGGAACGGGGGAACCGGGCGGGACACCTCGGCAGCCGACGGTGTTCCCGGAACTTGCCCGGCGCCGAGGGCGCCATTCGGCCCCGCGCTGGCGTGTGCCTCGGGTGCTGCGTAGCGAGTTTCCACGCCCATCGATGCCTCCTTTACAGCTAGGAGTCATCGGCCGTGTCGACCACGGCGGTTGGGGCGGACTCCACCGCCACGAGCTATCGAGACCATAACGCGCCCGGCCAGCTGGTCAACTGCCAGATGGTTCGACCGAGCCCGGTCGCCTGCGCAATTCCCTAGGAAATCCCGAGATCACTGGTCGACAAGAGAGGCGGACATGCTGGCGCGGTCCCTCGCTCGGCAGGGCGGTTTCCGGGCTGGGGCTCGTCGGCCGGGGACGAGCGGACTCGCCCCCGGCATCCGCTGCGACGTCAGTGGCCGAACGGCCGCGGCCCCGCGTAGCGCGCCTGGGTTCCGAGCTCCTCCTCGATCCGGAGGAGCTGGTTGTACTTGGCGACGCGCTCGCCGCGGCACGGCGCGCCCGTCTTGAGCTGCCCCGCCCCGGTAGCGACCGTGAAGTCGGCGATGAAGTCGTCGGCGGTCTCTCCCGAGCGGTGCGAGACGACGGTCCCGTACCCAGCGCCCCGCGCCATCCGCATGCAGTCCAGCGTCTCGGTCACCGTGCCGATCTGGTTCAGCTTGATCAGCACCGAGTTGGCAACGCCCTTCTCGATGGCCTGCTTCACGATGGAGGGATTCGTCACGAAGATGTCGTCCCCCACCAGCTTGATCTTGCCGCCGAGCTTCTCGGTGAGAAGCCGCCAGCCGTCCCAGTCCTGTTCGGCCAGCCCATCCTCCAGGGACCAGATGGGGTACTGCCCGACCCAGTCCGCCCAGAACGCGACCATCTCCTGCGACGACTTCTTGCTCTTGTCGGACTTGGCGAACACGTAGGCCCCGTCCTCGTAGAACTCGCTCGCCGCGGGATCGAGCGCGATGACGACGTCCTTGCCCGGCGCCAGGCCGGCCTTCTGGATGGCCGCGAGGATCACCTCGATGGCCTCGACGTTCGCCTTGAGGTTGGGGGCGAAGCCGCCCTCGTCACCGACCCCGGTGCCGAGCCCCTTCGACTTGAGGGTGCTCTTGAGCGCCTGGTAGCACTCGGCGGCCCAGCGCATCGCCTCCTTGAAGCTGGGCGCGCCCACCGGCGCGATCATGAACTCCTGGAAGTCGACGCTGTTGTCCGCGTGCGCGCCGCCGTTGAGCACGTTCAGCATCGGGACCGGCAGGATCCGCGCGTCGACCCCGCCCAGGTATCGGTAGAGCGGCAGCCCACGTGACTCCGCGGCTGCGCGCGAGACCGCCATCGAGACGCCGAGGATGGCGTTGGCACCGAGCTTGTCCTTGTTGGCCGTGCCATCCAGGGCGAGCAGCTTCCCGTCGAGGGCCGCCTGGTCGAGCGCGTCGAGGCCGGTCACTGCCGGCGCGATCACATCGTTCACGTTCGCGACTGCCTTGGCGACGCCTTTCCCACCGAAACGTTTCTTGTCACCGTCACGCAGCTCGAGCGCCTCGCGGCTGCCGGTCGACGCGCCGGACGGTACGCCAGCCCGGCCCTTTGACCCGTCCTCGAGCGTCACGTCCACCTCGACGGTCGGGTTCCCGCGTGAATCGAGGATCTCGCGTGCCTTCACCCCGGTGATCGCGCTCACGTGCCTTCTCCTTGTCGATGGGCCCACACCGCGGCCCGATTTCGCTTCGAGGACGACGTCCATCGGTCACCTCGCCGAATGGCTCGCGGCGAGGTCGAGCAGCAGGCGGTCGGAGACGAGGCCGAGGAGGCCGGCCCCCAGGCACCCCGCGACCGTCCACCCGAGGTTCAGGAGCGCGAGGGAAAGCGACGGGCCCTGGAGCTTCCGACTCGGAGTAGAGTTCCCACGGGCGCAGCGCGCCAACGCAGGAGTCATTGGCCACTTCCTGGCGGCGGATCTCGGCGGACTCCACCGCCGTCGTGTCGACGCGAAGCGTACCCCGCGACGAGTCCCGTCGCAATGCCGGGCTTCGAGCACCCCTCCGAGGGGACGGGCGCGGCCGCGCCCGGAGCGCGAGAATCATCGGTGGAGGACGCCCACCAGGGAGCTGAGAAGGCCAGACGCGTCCGCATCCACGTCAACCAGGGTGACCGACGGTGCCGGGCACCTGGTGGGAATCGTGGATGGAGCCGACCTGCTGCACGGGCTCATCCCGGCGGCTACATGGAGTAGGCGTGCGAGTCCTGGTTCTTTCCGACATCCACGGCAACATCGACGCGCTCGGCGCCGTCCTGGCCGCCGAACCGAACCCGGACCGGGTCTTGTGCCTCGGGGACACCGTGGATTACGGCCCTGCACCGGACGCAACCGTCCGGTGGGTTCGCGAGCATGCCCACGCCGTGGTTCGCGGCAACCACGACAACGCCATGGGACTCGGTGAGGACTGTCGATCGGCGGCTCCCTTCCACCGCTTCTCCGTCGAGACGCGCCGCCGGACGATGCCGCTCTTGACGGAGGGCGAGCGGCAGTACCTGGGTACGCTTCCACTCCGGAAACGGCTCGAGCTCGACGGCCGGCGAATCGAGCTCGTCCATGCATCACCGAGCGACCCGCTCTTTCGCTACCTTCCACCGTCCAGCGAGGACGAGTGGCGCCGCGAAGCAGCCGGCATCGATGCCGACCTGCTTCTCGTCGGCCACACTCACCTCCCAGCCCTCGTCGAGCTCGGCTCGCTGCGCCTCCTGAACCCGGGGAGCGTTGGTTTGCCCCGGAACGGCGATCCGAGGGCGTCCTATGCCGTGATCGTCGATGGCGTTCCCGAACTGAGGAAGGTCGCCTACGACGTGGGTCGCGCCATCCGGCGCCTCCGCGGCATCGGTGTACCGGACGACGTCGCGAGAGCGATCGAGGGCATCTACAGGGATGGTGAGCTCGAGTCCCCTCGCGGCCCCACCGTCTAGCAGGGGTTGAATCGTCGCGCTGGTTTCCGCTGCAGCTCGTTCTGCAAGGCCCGTGACCGTCCTTCGACTCGGGAAACGAACGGGGAGACCTTCACCCCGGCGGGCGCGAAGGAGCGCGCCATCCCCTCGGCCGTCTGCCTGCGCGCCGAGTTGGCGACGCACAGGAAGCGGACACCACCCGAGTGGACGCTGTCAACTCACCGTCCTACGGCTACTCATGAGGTCGGGCCCATGCTTCGCACCGCCGTCGGCATGTCGATATTCGGTTCGTTCTCGATCATGCACCGTGCGAAGTGCTGCTGGTTCCCGTCCGGCGCCACGGGGACGAGCCCAGCCGCGGTGGTGCGTGCTAAGAAGTCGAGAGGCCCGGAAAGACTCGGGCCGGGAGGTGCCAACTGCGCGCCGTTGCCGTCTACCCCGCCGACAGGACGATGAAGATCGTCGATCACCCGGAGCCTCGGCTCGAAGGTGACACCGACGTGCTGGTCGAGATGCTCGACGTGGGCGTCTGCGGCACCGACCGCGAGATCGCGCGGTTCGAGTACGGGAGCCCGCCGCCGGGATCGCCCTACCTCGTCATAGGACACGAGTCGCTGGCAAGGGTGCTCGACGTGAGCCGGGCCGTGACCCGGGTGAGGCCCGGTGATCTGGTCGTCACCATGGTCCGGCGGCCCTGTGGTCACCCGGAGTGCAGGGCGTGCTCCCGGGATCGTCAGGACTTCTGCTTCACGGGCGATTTCACCGAGCGAGGCATCAAGGGGCGGCACGGGTTCATGACGGAACGCGTGGTCGACGACCAGCGCTTCATGCACGTCGTGCCGGGGCCGCTGCGCGAGGTAGGGGTCCTGGTGGAGCCACTCACCATCGCCGAGAAGGCGCTCATCCAGGTATGGGATGTCCAGGAGCGCCTTCCGTGGACGGCGGCAGGGGTTGCCGCGGGATCGGGGCACGGAGAGAAGGCGGTCGTGCTGGGAGCCGGTCCGGTCGGGCTCCTGGGTGCCCTGGCGCTCCTCGTCCGTGGCTTCGAGACATGGGTCTACTCGCTGGAGCCCAGCGACGACCCCAAGGCGCGCTGGGTGGAGGCCGTCGGGGCGCGCTTCGTCTCCGCCGCGAGCACTACCCTCGCCCAGATGGCCGAAGAGATCGGCAGCATCGATCTGATCTACGAGGCGACGGGGGCGGCCGGCGTGGCGTTTCGTGCGCTGGACGTGCTGGGTGTGAACGGGGTCTTCGTCTTCACCGGTGTGCCTGGACGCAAGGGTCCCATCGAGCTCGACGCCGGCGCCCTGATGCGGAGGCTCGTCCTCGAGAACCAGCTCGTGTTCGGCACGGTCAACGCGGGCGCGGACGCGTTCCTGGCGGCCATCGACGACCTCGCCAGGTTCCACGCGCGGTGGCCGCAGCAGCTCCGAGCACTCATCACGCGCCGTTACCCGCCGGATACGGCTCCAGCTCTCCTGTCGGGCGCCTCCTCGGACATCAAGGCGGTGGTGAGCTTCGCGGAGGCCGGGTGACGGGCCCACCGGCCGACGCGGAGCGACGCCGCCTGGAAGAGGACGAGCGGCGTGAGCGGGACTGGACCCGGTGGGGTCCGTACCTCGCGGCACGGCAGTGGGGAACCGTGCGCGAGGACTACTCGCCAGACGGGACCTGCTGGGAGTACTTTCCGCACGACCACGCTCGCAGCCGCGCCTTCCGCTGGGGAGAGGACGGCTTGCTCGGCATCACGGACCGTGAGTGTCGCCTGTGCTTCGCCCTCGCCCTCTGGAACGGGAGGGACCCCATCCTGAAGGAGCGGTTGTTCGGCCTCACCGGTCCGGAAGGCAACCACGGCGAGGACGTGAAGGAGCTCTACTACTACCTGGACGCCACCCCGACGTCGTCGTACCTGAAGGCGCTCTACAAGTACCCGCAGGACGAGTTCCCCTACGCGAGGCTGGTGGAGGAGAATCGCAGGCGGGGCCGTGACCGGCCGGAGTTCGAGATCGAGAACACCGGTGTCTTCGACCTCGGTCGCTATTTCGATGTCTTCGTGGAGTATGCGAAGGCCGATCCGGACGACATCCTGATCCGGATCACCTGCGCGAACCGCGGCCCAGCGCAGGCCACCCTTCACCTGCTGCCCACGCTCTGGCTGCGCAACACCTGGGCCTGGGGCCGGACCGGCGAGGGATACTGGCCGAAGGGACGCATCGCCCGGGCCGGGAACGGCATCCTCGTCGCCGACCATCCGTCGCTGGGGCGCTTGCGACTCGCCTGCGAGCCCGTCGCGGGCAGGTCACCCCGCCTGCTCTTCACGGACAACGAGACCAACGCCGAGCGCCTCTTCGGGGCCAGGAACGCCAGCCGATACGTGAAGGACGCGTTCCACCGCCTCGTCATCCAGCGCGAGGAGGACGCGGTGAGCCCCGAGGACGCCGGGACCAAGGCCGCGGCGTGGTACCAGCTGGCCATCCCCGGCGGCGCCGAGGCCTCCGTGCGCCTTCGCCTCAGGGCGGACGCGGGTGCGTCCCGAGATGCCTTCGGTCCGGAGTTCGACGACCTGGTGAGCACCCGGATCCGGGAAGCCGACGACTTCTTCGCCGCGTACCGCGATTCCCCCCTCACCGGCGAGGAGCGCCGGATCGTGCGTCAGGCCGACGCCGGGCTTCTCTGGTCGAGGCAGTTCTACGGCTACGTCGTGGAACAATGGCTCGACGGCGATCCGGCGCAGCCGGCGCCACCCCCGGCCCGGCGCGCCGGGCGGAACCGCGGCTGGGCGCACGTCTACGCGCGCGACGTCCTCTCCGTGCCCGACACCTGGGAGTACCCCTGGTTCGCGGCCTGGGACCTGGCCTTCCAGTGCGTCGCGGCGGCGCGCACCGATCCGTACTTCGCGAAGCGTCAGCTCCTGCTGCTCTGCCGCGAGTGGTACATGCACCCCAGCGGCGAGCTCCCGGCGTACGAGTTCGCCTTCGGCAACGTCGACCCACCCCTGCACGCCTGGGCGGCCTGGCGCGTCTATCAGCTCGCGCAGCAGCGAGGTTTCGGACGGGACCGCCTGTTCCTGGAGAGTGTCTTCCAGAAGTGCATGGTGAACTTCACCTGGTGGGTGAACCGCGAAGACGTCGAAGGAAACAACCTGTTCACCGGTGGCTTCCTCGGCCTCGACAACATCGGCTTCTTCGACCGCTCGAAGCCGCTGCCCGGGGGAGGGCAACTGCAGCAGGCGGACGCCACGGCATGGATGGCCTTCTACTGCTCCACGATGCTGGCCGTCGCGCTCGAGCTCGCGCGCGAGGACCCTGCGTACGCCGACATCGCATCCAAGTTCTTCGAGCACTTCATCGGCATCGTCAGCGCGATGAACGAGCTGGGAGGGACCGGCCTGTGGGACGAGCAGGACGGCTTCTACTACGATCAGGCGTTGGTCGACGGGCGCGCAATCCCGCTGCGCGTCCGCTCGATCGTGGGGCTCATCCCCCTCCTGGCCGTCGAGACGCTCGACGCGAAGCTGATCTCCTCCCTACCTCTCTTCCGGGCGCGGCTGCAGTGGGTCCTGGAGAACAAGCCGGAGCTGGCGAGGAACATCACCTCCATGCACCCGGACCAGAACGACGAGCGCCGGCTTCTGGCCGTCCCCACGCGGGAGCGCCTCCTCCGCGTGCTCCGGTACATGCTCGACGAGCGCGAGTTCCTATCGCCATACGGCGTGCGTTCTCTGTCGAGGTTCCACCGCGAGCACGCCGCCAGCCTGCGCCTGGGCGGCGAGCAGTTGCTGGTCGGCTACGTTCCGGGTGAGTCCGACTCGGGCCTCTTCGGCGGCAACTCCAACTGGCGGGGACCGGTGTGGCTTCCACTGAACTACCTGCTCGTCGAGGCGCTCAAGCGCTACCACCACTTCTACGGCGACACGCTGCTGGTCGAGTGCCCGACCGGATCGGGTCGACGGGCGACGCTGCGCGAGGCCGCAGAGGAGCTCGAGCGGCGGCTGGCCCGGCTCTTCCTCCCGGACGCCGAGGGCCGGCGCCCGATCCATGGAGACCGCGCTCGATACGCGCGGGACCCGTACTTCCGCGACCTCGTGCTCTTCTACGAGTACTTCCATGGCGAAGACGGGAGAGGGCTCGGCGCGAGCCACCAGACAGGCTGGACGGCGCTGGAGGCCAACATCCTCGAGCGGGTGGCCGCGGCGCGCGCCGCGCGGGAGCGGTAAGCCCGGTGATCGCCCTGCTACCCGGCGCGGGCGCCCGCCCTATCCCGCTGCCTCTAGGCCGCCGGCGCGGGGCCGTCATCGGCCACGCCGAAGCTCGCACCGGCTGGAACCAGGTGTAGGGTGCCCTTGCCCCTCTCGATCAGCTCGCGGACCCTCCTGCCGCCGTCGCGTCCGATCTCCACGTAGAACGGCGTGCCTCGCTCGGCCTTGATCTTGTCGCCGCCCTTCTTGCCGATCTCCTCGTAGAACGACCGACCTCGCTTGGCCTTGACGGCCTCGCCCCCCTTCCGGCCAATCTCCGCGTAGAAGGACCTGCCGCGCTTGGACATCACGGCATTGCCACCCTTCTTGCCGATCTCTTTGTAGAAACTGCGTCCACGCGTGTCCCGAACCAGATTCCCACCCTTGCGTCCCGCTTCGGAAACGGTCATCGCGCCGCGATTGCCATCTGCTTTCTGCTTGCTCATGATCCAACCTCGTTCCTCTCTTCGGTCCGGACGAGCAACGGTCGGAATCGCCCCAATCGGCGAACCTTGCTTGTTTCACATCGGCGGAGGGACCTCCCGATCGCCGGCTGTCGATGTCTCTCGAGGCGCTGGAGGCGAACCGGGCGCTGCGGCCGATGTTCCCCGAACCCATAGCGAAGGCGGATTAAGGTAAGCTTAAGAGCACACGCCCAAGTTGGGTCCGCGCCGGGCGGGATCGTCTCCGCAGTCCACCCACCCCTGCGGGAGGCGCGCGCGACATTTCCGCGCAGCACTTCGCCAGAAGCGCGGGGCAGTCAGCAGTGCCTCGATCGCGGCAGCTGCGCGGATGGCGTCCGGTGGGTGTGGAGCAGAATCCGCGGTGTCGACTGGAAGAAGCTCCGCCGGGACGCGTTGGAGAGCTAGATGGCCGCCGTCACCATACCCCCTGACATCGCCTCAGCGTCCGCACCCGACACGCTCGCGGCGCTCCATGTCAACGTCGACACCGGGCTCACTCACGCCGAGGCGGACATCCGTCGGAAGGACGCCGGCTACAACGAGGTCGCCGAGACGAGGGGACACCCGTTCCTCGAGTTCCTCAAGAAGTTCTGGGGAATCTCGGCGTGGATGCTCGAGCTGATCATGGTTCTGTCCGTCGTGCTCGGGAAGTACGCGGACCTCCTCGTGGTGAGTGCGCTGCTGGTCGTCAACGCCGTGTTGAGCTTCATGCAGGAGCGCCGAGCCGCCGGTGTCGTTGAAGCACTGCGGCGACGCTTGCAGGTCAGTGCGCGCGTCCTGCGCGATTCGAGCTGGCAGGTCGCTCCCGCCCGGGAACTCGTCCCCGGCGACATCATTCGCGTCCGATCCGGCGACATCATCCCGGCGGACGTGAAGCTCCTCTCGGGAGCGTTGACCGTGGACCAGTCGGCGCTCACCGGCGAATCGAAGGACGCGGACAAGGCACCCGGCGAGGTGCTCTCGTCCGGGTCCGTCGTCCGCCGAGGCGAGGGCAACGGCGTGGTCATGCTGACCGGGGCCAAGACCTTTTTTGGCCGTACCACCGAGCTCGTACAGCAGGCGCGACCGAAGCTCCACATCGAGGCGGTGGTGACCAAGGTCGTCCGCTGGCTCTTCGTCATCGTCGGCGTGCTCCTGGGCGTGGTGGTCGTCCTGTCGCTGCTCCGCGGCACGTCGCTCCTGGAGATGGTTCCCCTCGTGCTCGTGCTGCTGATGAGCGCAGTGCCAGTCGCCCTCCCGGTCATGTTCACGATCAGCATGGCCGTCGGGTCGAGGGACCTGGCCAAGCGCGGCGTGCTGGTCACCCGCCTGAGCGCCGCGGAGGATGCCGCGACGATGGACGTGCTCTGCGTGGACAAGACCGGCACGATCACGATGAACCAGCTGGCCGTCACCGGCGTGATCCCGCTGGATCACGCGACGGAAGCCGAGGTGCTGTTCGCCGGAGCACTCGCGTCGCAGGAAGCCAACCAGGATCCGATCGACCTCGCGTTCCTGGCCGCGGCCAAGGAGCGGCACGTCTTCGACGGCCTCCCCAAGGCCGCGCCGGTCTCCTTCGCACCGTTCGACGCGAAGAACCGGCGGACGGAAGCCGTGGTCGAGCAGAACGGGGACCGGCTGCGCCTGATGAAGGGCGCCGTGCGCACCATCGCCGAGGCCTGCGCGCTCCAGCTGCCGGCCATCGAGGCGCTGGAAGCTCGCGTCAGCGCGTCGGCCGCGAAAGGCTACCGGACGCTGGCGGTGGCGCGCGGCCCGGAGTCGGGCGCCCCAGTCCTGGTCGGACTGGTGTCCTTGTACGATCCGCCGCGGCCGGATGCCGGCCGGCTCATCACCGCCCTCCGGGACCGCGGCGTGGGGGTGAAGATGCTCACCGGTGACGCGCTGGCGGTCGCGATCGAGATCGCGGGCGGCGTGGGGCTGCCAAAAATCCGGCGCGTGGCAGACCTGAAGTCTTCGAGCGCGCAGGCCGAGAACCAGACTGTCGATCTTCTCGCAGGCGCCGATGGTTTCGCGGAGGTGTTTCCGGAGGACAAGTACATCGTGGTGAAGCACCTGCAGGCCGCGGGACACGTCACCGGCATGACGGGCGACGGGGTCAACGATGCGCCTGCGCTCCGCCAGGCCGAGGTCGGCATCGCCGTCAGCACCGCGACCGACGTGGCCAAGGGTGCAGCGAGCGTCGTCCTGACAGAACCGGGGCTGACGAACATCGTGGCGCTGGTCGAGCAGGGTCGGTCCATCTACCAGCGCATCTTGACCTGGATCGTCAACAAGATCAGCCGGACCATCCTGAAGGCGGCCTTCGTGGCCATTGCGTTCGTGGTGACGGGCAAGTTCGCCGTCTCCGCCTTCGCGATGCTGCTGCTGACCTTCATGACGGACTTCGCCAAGGTCGCCCTGGCCACCGACCACGTACGGTCGTCGAGGAACCCGGAAACCTGGAACATCGGGGGCTTCATCACGGTGTCCGTGACCTTGGGCCTTGCGATGGTCGCGGAAACGCTCCTCCTCCTGTGGTTCGGCTGGTCGCACTTCGGCTTGGCGACCAACAGCGATGCCCTCCACACCTTCAGCTTCCTCTTGCTCCTCTACTTCGCCGTATTCTCGGTGGCATCGGCGCGCGAACGCCGCTGGTTCTGGGCGACGATGCCCAGCAAGGCCCTGGTGGCCGCCCTTGTGGCGGATGCGCTCACCGGAACCGTCCTGGCTTCCGTGGGCCTGCCGGGACTCATGCCGTTGCCTGGGTGGCAGACACTCGCCGTCTTCGTCTATTCCATGATCTCGTGCCTCCTCCTCAACGACGCCTTGAAGGTCGCGATGATCAAGTGGCGCGTTCCCGCAGCGGTAGGCGGTCAGAGGAGAAGGCGGGCCAGTGAGCCGAGCGTGGTCCCGTAACCCGAGACGGAGCGATGGCGGGCATCGAGTGGCCGTTTCCACCGTGGCGAAGCACATGCCACGGCGCCGGAGACCGCCTCTGCGACCAGCTTCGTTCACCGCTCCCGTTCCTCGTGCAAGGGCGCTCAGTCCTCTACACGATTCCGGCCAGCCGCCTTGGCCCGGTAGAGCGCCTCGTCCGCTCGTTTGAGCAGGGCCTCGGCGTCGGAGCCATCAGGACCGCCCGGCGGCGTCCAGGTGGCGACGCCGGCGCTCACCGTCACCGCCAGTACCCGATTTGCGTGGTACTCCCGGAGCGCTGCCACCTCGGCTAGCACCCGCTCGGCGACGCCGCGCGCACCAGCGGCTTCGGTCTCCGGCAGCAGCGCCAGGAATTCCTCGCCGCCCCACCGGCCCAGCAGGTCCGAGGTGCGGAGCGCCGAGGCCGCCGTCCGGCTAACGCCACGCAGGACCGCATCCCCTGCGTCGTGGCCGTATGCGTCGTTGACTGCCTTGAAGTGGTCCACATCGAGGAGCACCACGGAGATCGGCCGTTGGTAGCGCGCCGCCCGCGCCCACTCCAACCGAAACCGGTCGTTGATGTGGCGTCGGTTGGCGAGGCCGGTCAGTTCGTCGGTAAGGGCCATCTCGCGAATGCGCGCCTCGGCCGCCTGCAACCGGCGGCGCAGCCCCGACACGAGCCTCGCGATGGTCAATACCAGGAGGGCCGCCGTGGCCAGGAAGGTCGTCCCCACGGCCCAGCGCATGTGACGGATGGCCCCCTGCGCATCCGCCATGCTGAAGCCCACGCTGATGCCGCCTCGAACGTCGCCCACCTTGTAGCCCTGCTTCGCGTGGCACTCGAGGCAGCTCTCTTGGACCCGCAATGGCGCCATGTATCTGAACCAGGGCGTGCCGTCGCGAACCTCCCGAAGTGTCGCCTCTGACAGGCCATCCTCGAAGCGGGCCAGCATCTCCCGCTCGAAAGCGTCGGGGCCATTGCCTGGGTTGAGCGGCTTCAGGCTGGTGATATGAAAGCGGAAGGAGCCCTGCCGCTCGGCGAGCTCGGAGATTTCTCGCGTCATGAGCGCGGGGTTCTTCAATGTGTAGATGGTGCCGTCGGCGCCCAGCCGGTCCGGCCGCTCCAGGTAGGGGTTCGGGACGTCTTCGGGGCCCTTCACGACGAAGACGCCGCCGTGGGCCGCGTTCCAGCTCCGGGTGAGGACGATGGAGCTGAAGAGAGCGCGGCCGCGGGTCAGGAGCTCCATCTCGACGGCCTGCTGGCCGTTCACCGCAACTCCAGTGAAGGCTGCCGCGACCACCAGAAACACGACCAGGCTCAGGCTGATCAGGAAGCTGCGCCAGGGCGTCAAGCTCGGGACAGACACCGGCGAGAGTCTAGCGCAATCAACGCGAGTCCCTGCATGCGTGCCAGCGCGCCGCCAAGCGATCCGGGCGCTGAAGTTCGGAGTGGCGCGCGCGGGGAAGGCGGAGCGGGTGGGCAGGTCTGCGCGTAGGCTGCAGGTCGAGAAGCGTAAGAAATCACTTCGAGCCTGGGGTGGAGGCGGGCGGGAGGCCATGGGACCCGGCCACTCCGTCGGGACAGCGTGTCCCGAGCCAAGTCTTCGGCTATGTCGATGTCCTCTACAATCGGCAACGCACAGCAGCACATGTACTCCGCCATCGGATACCCGACCCAGGCCGAGTTCCAGAAGGCAGCCAGGGTGCCGTCGATGACGTAGCCAGCGGGAGTCTCCTACATGGGTTGCGATTCTTCCTCGTCCCCCTACGACCTGGCCGTGGTTGGCGCCGGCCACAACGGCCTCGTCACGGCCGCGTACGCGGCACGGTCCGGGCTGCGGGTGGTGGTGCTGGAGGCGCGGGAGCGGGTGGGCGGGGCCTGTGTGACCGAGGAGCCGTGGCCTGGCTTCCGGGTGTCCACCGCGGCCTACGTGGTCAGCCTGTTCCGACCGGAGATCGTCCGTGACCTGGCGCTGACTCGCCATGGCTATGCCGTGCTACGACGCGACCCTTCCTCCTTCACTCCACTGCCAGATGGCCGATCACTTCTCCTCGGCCCGGATGCCGCCCGGAACCACGAGGAGGTGGCCCGCTTCTCGATGCAGGACGCAGTGCGCTTACCCCAGTACGAGGCGATGCTCGATCGGATCTCCCGGGTCCTCGAACCGGTGCTCATGGAAACGCCGCCCGATCCGTTCTCGCGACGGCCCACCGACCTGCTCCGTGTCGCACGGCTGGGGCTGCGCTTTCTGCGGCTGGGCTCCGACGGGCCACGGGCCGTCGAGATCCTCACCGGCGCGGCGCGGCCCTTCCTGGAGCGGTGGTTCGAGTCCGACGTGCTCAAGGCAACCCTGGCCACCGACGCCATCATCGGCGCGGTCGCGTCTCCATCCACGCCCGGCACGGCCTACGTCCTCTTCCACCACGTCATGGGCCAGGTGAACGGCGTTCGTGGCGTGTGGGGCTACGTGCGCGGCGGGATGGGCAACCTCAGCGAGGCGCTCGCCGCGGCGGCGCGTGCCGCGGGCGCCGAGATCCGCACGGCCGCCCGCGTGGAGCGTGTGCTGCTCCGCGGGGGGGCAGCCCGGGGGGTGGTGCTGGGCGACGGGACGGAGATCGCCGCCCGGCGCGTGGCCTCCTGCGCCGACGCCAGGGTGACCCTCCTCGGGCTGGTGGGCGAGGCCCACCTGGCGCCGGAGGTGGTGCAGGCGGTCAAGGGCATCGACTATTCCAGCGCCTCGCTCAAGATCAACCTGGCTCTCTCCGAGCTTCCCAGCTTCATCGCTCGACCCGGACACTCCCCCGGGCCGCAGCACAGGGGCACCGTCCACATCTCCCCGTCGCTGGAGTATCTGGAGTCCGCTTTCGACGACGCCCGGCGAGGCGTTCCCTCTTCCGAGCCGATCCTGGAGATCACCCTGCCTTCGGCGGTGGACGATACCCTGGCCCCTGCGGGCCAGCACGTGATGCAGATGTTTGTCCAGTATGCCCCGTCGCGCCTCGCCGACGGGACGTGGGACGACCAGAAGGAGGCCTTCGCCGACCGCTGCCTGGAGGTGCTGGAATCGTACGCGCCGGGCGTCCGCCGCTCGGTGATCGCCCGCGAGGTGCTCTCGCCCCTGGACCTGGAGCGCCGCTTCGGGCTGACCGGCGGGAACATCTTCCAGGGCGCCATGACCCTGTCCCAACTCTTCTTCCTCAGGCCCTTCGCCGGCGCGGCCCGGTATCGCACACCCGTGCCCGATCTCTATCTCTGCGGGGCTGCCACCCACCCCGGCGGCGGCGTGATGGGGGCGTGCGGCTACAACGCCGCCCGAGAGATCCTGCGCGACGTGCGGCGGGGGACGAGCGATGACTCGTGGCTGCTGCGCCACTCGGCGCTCCCCTAGCCCTCGACGCGGAACATCTACAACTCAGCCCATCCAGGAACTGGGAATGAGGAGATCGCAGCGGGGGACTACCCGTGCCCGAAATGGGCGTGGAAACGACGCCCTCCCGTCTTGCTCCGCCCGGATTCGGCCATTCGGCAGATGCCCCTGGCGCGCGTTCGTTGGAGGCTGTCACCGTCAACGGAAAGGAGGTGGGACCGTGCAGTGGGATCTCGGGCTCCGGGGTGTGGCCGTGCTGATCGCATTGTCCCTGGGCTTCGGCATGATCGCCCAGGTGCTGCTCTGGCGCAGGGCCACACACTTCGTGTGGCTACTCGGCTCGGCGGCGTTCTTCGTCGTAGGGCTGCTCATCAGCGAGGTCTGGTTCGGATGGGCGACGCAGGTAGATCTGCAGCCGAACATCGACGGCCTGTCATTCGATGAGGTGCTCCTCGGCTTCGTATTCGGCATTCCGGTCGTGCTGGTGGTGCGCTCTCTACGGCGGAGGAAGAGCCCGCGGCCGCTGGCTCCCTGACCTCGACGTCGTCGCTGCCCGCGGGGCCGAGCATGGTGCTCGGATGCGGGATCGGCCTCCTGGGCCTGGCCAGAATCCCGTTCGGCTCAGCCGAGCAGCTGCCCGATGTCGACGGGATTGCACGGTTTCGCGACGTGGCCGTCGAAGCCGGCCGCGATAGCGTTCTTGACGTCGTCGGGCTGTGCGTACCCGCTCACCGCGATGAGGCGCAGGCTCGGCCCGTGGCTCGCCCGAAGGGTCTTTGCGACCTCGTAACCCGACATCCCGGGAAGCCCGATGTCGCAAAGGACGGCGTCGAACGAATCGCCACGCACCTTCTCGACCGCTTCAGGGCCGTCGAAGGCAACCGTCGCCTCGTGCCCGAGCATCGTCACGATATCCGCAAGGGACTCGGCCGCGTCCCGGTTGTCGTCCACGACGAGGACGCGCCGGGATTGGCCGGGGCGCTCCGTGGAGGTCGGCGCTCCCTGCTCCCGCGGACCCGAGTACGCCAGCGGCATGCGAACGACGAACGTCGAGCCCCGGTCGGCCCCCTCGCTCTCGGCGCGGGCCGCACCGCCGTGCAGCTCCGCCACTGCCTTGACCACTGCGAGACCGAGCCCGAGTCCGCCTTCGGTGCGCGCCAGCGTTCGATCGCCCTGCACGAACGGCTCGAAGACCTTGGCAAGCAGCGCTGGCTCGATGCCGCTGCCGGTGTCTCGCACCGAGATCTCGGCATCCCTTCCGGCGCAACGGATCGAGAGCGTCACCTCGTCACCCTGTCGCGTGAACTTGGCGGCGTTGTGGAGAAGGTTTCCGAGCAATTGCGTGACGCGCGTCGCGTCCGCATCGGCCCACACCTCCGCCTCGGGGAACACCGTGCGGAAGGCGATCCCGCGCTCGGTCAGCGCGTGACGGAAATCCTCTGCCGCCTGCGATGCGAGATCTCGGAGATCGACGCGCGATCGGTGCAGCTCGAACTTCCCGCGCTCGATGCGGGTGACATCGAGGAGATCGTCGACGATCCGGCTGAGGTGCTCCGCCTGGCGCTTGACGACCGCCCAGGCACGCGCAGCCTGCTGGCTTCCCGGCTCGGCGTGATCGAGAATATGGACCGAGTTGCGGATGGGCGCGAGCGGGTTGCGCAGCTCGTGGGACAGCATCCCCAGGAACTCGTCCTTGCGCCGGGCCGCCTCGCGGAGCGATTCCTCCGCCTCCACCAGGGCCGTGACGTCCGTGTTCGTTCCGAACCACTGCAGGACGTTGCCCGAATCGTCCTTGAGGGGAACGACCCGCGTGAGGAAGCGCCGGAACGCCCCGGCTGCGCCGCGGAGCGGGAACTCCATCTCGAACGTCGCGCCGGTGGAGATGGACTCCTTCCAGCGCCTCAGGACCCCCGGCAGGGCAACGGGGTCGTGCACCGCTTGCCAGCCCCATCCCTCCATCTGCTCGGGCGTCGTCCCGGTGTATTCGTACCACCGCCGGTTGTACCAGGTGATGTAGCCGTCGGGCCGCGCCGTCCACGCGAGCTGCGGCATCGAGTCGGCGAGTGCACGGAATCGCCCCTCGCTCTCCCGGAGCGCCGCCTCCGCCCTTGCTCGCTGGGTCACGTCGATGCTGTAGATGCGGATGCACTCCGTCTCGGGCACGTAGTACATCATCTGCTGGAACGAGGACCCTCCGACGACGACGGTCCTCTCGTGCGACGGCACGCCCTGCTCGCGGAAGAGTCGCACGACATCGCTCCAGCCGACGAGCCACGGGTGGCTCGCGCCGGCCGCCTGGATGCCCGGCAGGGCGCGCTCGGCGGCCGCATTCGCGTAGCGGACGCGACCTTCGGAGTCGACCTCGGCGATCGGGACCGGGTTTCGAGCCGGAAAGGAGGCGAGCCAGTCCGCGCGCTCGCGCGCCGAGCGCAGCTCCGCCTCGGCCCTCCGCTCCTTGGTCTGGTCCCGGAAGACGAGCACCACGCCGGCAAGGGTCCCGCTCGCATCCCGGATGGGGGCGCCGCTGTCAGCGATGGGCTGCTCGGTGCCGTCACGGGTGACGAGGGCCGTGTGGTTGGCGAGCCCGACGACCGTGCCTTCGCGCAGGACCCGATCCACCGGGCTCTCGACCTCCGCCCGCGTCCGTTCGTTCAGGATCCGGAACACCTCGTGGAGCTGCCTTCCCACCGCATCCTCGGACTTCCAGCCGGTGAGAACCTCGGCCACGGTGTTGAGGACGGTCACTTTCCCCGAGCGGTCGGTCGCGATCACCGCGTCACCGATGCTGCGCAGGGTGACCGCCAGCCTCTCCTTCTCCGCCGCGAGCTGATTGGCCGCCCGCTCGCGCAGCGCCCCGTACGCGCTCAGCTGCCTCGCGTTGAGCCACAGGAGCGCCGTGAACACGAAGATGAGGGCTACCGCGTACAGGCCATTGCCGGTGGGACCGGCGTAGAGCCCGTACCGCTCCCCCTGTACGCGCAGGTATCCGAGGACGAGGGGGATCAGGATCGAGGGCCCGATGAGCCGGCGCACGAGCACGCCGCCCGCGTCGTCGCGCCACACGACCGCGAACGGGCTTCGATCCCTCGGCGACAGCATGAGCCCGGCGCCCAGCGCGAAGAGCGCGATGACGGTGGGCCAGGCGATGCCCGTCGCCGGCGCAGCGTAGAAGGGGCTCAGCCCGTACAGGTACCCGATCGCCGGCACAACCACGATCACGCAGGTGGCGAGCCCCAGGAGCGGGGAGAACGGCCGCCTTCTCCCTGCCAGGAGCAGCCCCGCGCCGAGCAAGATGAGGCTCGTGGAGCCCGGCAGGCCGATGCGGTTGGGGCTCATGGTCGCGACCGCGCCCGGAGCTTCCGAGACGAGCAGCTGGTCGATCCCGAGATCGGCACGGAACAGGTGCTCGCTCAGCGTGAGTCCACCGACGAGGAGCACCACCGACCCCAGCGCCGAGACAGTGACCATACGGGCCGAGGAGGGAGTGCCGCGTTCGAGCAGCACCAGCGCCACGCCCGCGAGCAGGAGCGAGAGCGCCATGTTCGTCTTCATCGTGAGCACACCGGCGGCCGACCATCGCGCCGCCGATCCGCTGAGCCATGCCACGAGGTACGTGCCGCCGATGGCGGTGCCGAGGAGTCCGCAACCACGACCGATCTTGCGGACGACGGCGACGTGCCGTCCTTTGTCCCCGCCCGGGCGGGGAGGGACCTGGTCCAGATCGGTGCTGTGAGCTGGGCGACCGTCCGGTGTCATCAGGGTCCTCCCGATGCCGATGTCGCGTGATGCGGAACCTAGCACGAACCCAGTGGAAACCCCATCTTGGCTGCCACGAGCGAGCGAGACGCCGCAGCCGGGCCAACGGCCGATGCGGACGAGAAGCTATCGCTCGATCGGCTGCTGCCTGGGAAACGATAGGGCCCCTGTGCCAGACGCGCCCTGGCTCCAGGTTGGATCGACGGGTACAGCGTGCTCATCGATGCGATCCGCGGGTCGGATGTCGAGGCCCGGGCGGTCACCGACCGTCTTGGTACCCCGGTCGGTGGAGGCGGGCCACTGCGCCACCCC
This sequence comes from uncultured Pseudomonadota bacterium, assembly GCA_963736345.1. GTDB lineage: Bacteria > Myxococcota > Myxococcia > Myxococcales > Anaeromyxobacteraceae > Anaeromyxobacter. The sequence continues at coordinate 162,268 of CAVTOU010000027.1, forward strand.
GCCACCGTGAGCAGACAGTCGACGTGCTCTCTGTTGGTCACTGACCCGTCGCCCTACAAGGCGGCGGGGTCGTGTTCTCAAGGTCACAGGGCCCGGACAACCGGGCGTCGCCCCGTCCTCTAATTCCTTTGGCACGCCCTCTGGGCGGCCAGATCTTCCGCCGCATCGTCCTCGGCGGCTACCACCTCGCCATCGGTCACCCACGCCCACGAGTGCCGACGCTCGACCTCGGCCTGGTAGCACATGCACCAGTCCTGGATCTCCTCGGGCTTCTCCAGGGCGACCGGCGGGGCACCGACGCAAATCGCGATGAACGTGTAGCGACGCTGCGCGGTCCAGTCGGATGGGCAGAAACTCGGACTGTCGATGGACCGTGCGTGTACGGTCGTAACCTCCGGCGCGCACGCGAGAATCCCGAGGGCCCCCTTTATCAAGACGACATTCTCCGAAGGCGTCGCCTTGTTCCGGATGTACTCGACGAGGAGCTCGAGCGCCCGGCTGGTGTGCTGGTCGAAGCGCGGATCGAACGTCGCGCTGAGGTCTCCTGTCTGGATGAGCCTGTTTGCCTCGGGGAGGTAGTCCAGGCTCACCATCAGCTTCTTCGAAGGCTTGATGCCGGCTTCTCTCATGGCGTCGATCACGCCGATCATCATCTCGTCGTTGAGCGCCACGACGCCGTCGAACTTCGGGTAGCTCTTGATCAGCGCTGCCATGACGTACTTGGCGCTGGCCCGCCTAATCCAGCCGTTCTGGCTGGCCAGGACCTTGATGTTCGATTTCGAGAGCGCCTCCTCGAGTGCCCGCTTCCTCCCGGTCGCGAACCCCAGCGGACCCTCGATCTCGATGATCGATCCACGGCCGTGAAGCCTCTCGATGATGAGGCTCGCCACCTGCCGTCCCGTATCCGCCTCGTCCTCCGTGACGAAGACCAGCCCCTTGTCGGTGTTGATTGGAGTGTTGGCGACCGCGACCGGAATCCGACGCTGGGACTCGGGCTGCTTCTGCCGTTCATCGTGTCGGCTGCGCTCAAGACGGCCCAGGGCTCCTCGACGGTCGCCATCATCACGACCGCGAACATCATGGCGCCGCTCCTCGGGACGCTCGGCATCGACCCGGCGCTCACCGTCATCGTGATCGGTGCCGGCTCGATGGTGGTCTCTCACGCCAACGACTCGTTCTTCTGGGTCGTATCGCAGTTCTCTGACCTCGAGGTGAACACGGCCTACAAGGTCTACACGTCTGCGACCGCCATCGAGGGCGGGGTGGCCTTCGCGGCTGCATGGGTCATGTCGTTCTTCGTGTAGCACCGTCCGGGGCGCGAGCGAGCGTCCGCGTCTGCTCGCGCCCCGGCCCGGCGTTCAGCCCTGGGGTACTGCCCCCGCCCAGCCTGTCTCGATCGCGCTCCAGTCGCACACCGCGCCCAAGCGTGCCAGGACGGAGTAGAGACCGAATCGGATGCGAAAGAGGAACAGGAGCTTCCCGGGAAGACGGATACGCGCGATGGCGAGCTTGTCGCTGGCGACCTGACGCGCGTCGATGGCGATCCTTCCGTCGATGCGGTGGGCCCCGGGCTGGAGCATGGGCGCGAAGAAGCCTTCCAGCAGTGCACGGATACGGGCGAACGCCTTCGAGTTTTCGGGCGGGTCGGCACCCAGCCCTCGCAGGGCGGAACGCATGCCTTCTTCGTCCCGTTCCCGCACCGCTCGCGCGAGCGCGACGAATGCGGCGACCGCCGGGGGCTCGAAGGCGCGAACGCACCCGAAGTCGAACACCACCACCCTGCCATCCGCCCGGAACTGGTAGTTCCCGGGATGGGGATCTGCGTGAAAGAGACCATGGCGGTACAGCGTGCCCACGTAGACCTCGAACAGCGCCCTCCCTGCCCGATCACGCTCTGGCTGCGTGGCCGAAGCGCTGAAGCTGTCGAAGTCGCGCCCGTCCTCCCATCCAGTCGTGAGCACCCGGGGGCCACACCAGCCGTCCATGACTCGAGGGATCGCCACGTCGGCACTGGAGGCGAAGAGTCGACCGAAGAGCCTCTGGCGCTCCGCCTCGAGCGCGTAGTCGCACTCCTCGAGAAAGCGCGTTCGCGCCTCCTCCACGAAGTCGCGCGCCGTCTCGCCCATGCCCGGAAGCAACAAGCGGGCAAAGGCCGCTCCCGCCACGGCACCGGACATGTCCGTACGGATGGCCTCCTCGATGCCAGGATGGCGCACCTTCACGGCCACGCGCTGGCCGTCCGGCAGGCGGCCGCGGTGGACCTGGCCAATCGACGCGGCCGACACGGGATCGCGCTCCAGTTTGCGGAGGAGAGGCTCCGCGCGGTCGCCCAGGTCCTGGCGCACCACCTCCTCCACGATCCGGAAAGGCATCGCGGGCGACTGCGTTTGCAGGAGGGCCATGAGCCGCCGCATCTCCTCGGGCAGGTCGGTCTCGAGAAGACCCGCGATCTGGCCCATCTTCATTGGGATGCCCTTCAGGCTCCCCAGCCGATTCACCAGCCCGGCAAGCTTCGCGAAGTCGGTCTCGCGTAACCCCGCCCGACCGCGCGACCTCCACGCACTGGTCACGAGCCCCGCAGCCCCCCGGATGGTCTGCACCAGGCGTCCATGCCAGCCGCGGGTACCTCACGGTCCGAGCTCGTGCGCAGCTCACCCGTGAAGCACCTGAGAAGCTCGTCGAATTCCCGGTCGCGCACTACTCCGCCCTCTCGTTCATTTCGCTCGTGTTTCGTCTCCTCCGGGCCAACTGAATCCGATCGCGCGCGAAGCGTCTTGCAGCTGCTACACCCCGAGCCAGGGCGAAGCTTACGAACAGCACAAGGAGTCCGGTCAAGATCGATCGCGCGATGCCCACCGTCGCCCCAATGCGCCCAGAGAGACCGGGGAACGTGGACCACCCGTACACGATCGGTATGTGAAACGCATACACGATGAGGGAGTTCCTTCCGAGCACGGCGAAGCGCCTCGCCACGACAGCTGGAATGGCTGCAAGGCCTCCCAGGATCGTCAGCACCACGACGATCCGGAAGAGAACGAGGATGGGGTCGTTTGGAAACCGGCCCTCGAGCCCGACCCAGCGGAGGACGGCAATGGCGATGATACCAATGCCGACCATCGCCGGCGCGCTTCTTCGATCCGGCGGCGCCAGGTACCCCACCAACGTTCCTGCAACGAAGTACGCCAACCAGGGCACGATGGGAAAGGGTGACGTGCCGCCCACGACCTGGGTGAGGGCCATGCCCAGGATGGAACTGGGCAGGCCCGACGTGGACAGCTCCGAGGCGGCGGGCCCCGGCGCCTTCGCCCCCATCAAGACTGCCCCGGTCGCCAGCCCGACGAGCATCGCAACCCGAACGATCTTTCCCGCCGGCACGGCCAGCACGAGGGAGGTGACGAGAAGAGCCGCCGCGATGCAGTGCAGGGCGTCGAATGCGAGGAAGTGGGCCCACACCTCCCGATCGCCGGCGACGAGCCTGTCCAGACCCCACCCTGGCCAGCGAAGCACATACCCGATCGCGAGCAGCAGCAGGCCCCTTCCCGCTCGGCTCCTGGGGACGCCCCATCCCCGCGCACCGCTCCGGGCGATCGCCAGGGTCACGGCCCACCCCGAAACCATCAAGAACAGCGGGGCCGTGAAGCCGCGCGCCTGCCAGTAGAGAACGATGGCTGGGGTCTGGCGCGCAGCAGGAGAGAGGACCGCGTCCAGCGTGTGCCCCATCACCATCGCGAGCACAGCCAGGGAACGCGCCGCATCGACCGCCGCCAGGCGAGGCTGGGGGCGAGGACACGTGGACTCGGGTTTGGGCGAGGGTGCTTCGGCTCTCGCTGTCCCCGGTACACGGACACGGTGCGATAGAGACGCAGAGAAGAGCGCAGCGAGAAAGCCATCACGTGCCATCGGAAGATGCCTGTATTCCCAGGCCACGAACCTTGCGGTTCGCCCGTTCCGAATGGCGGCCCGACCACTCGCACAGCCTGCAACGGCTACTACCGCTGCACCCTTGCCAGGCGACTGTACGGTAGGACCAGCCGAACATTCAAGCCGCCGGGCAGTTCTCCAGCGGGAGGACGTGAATCATCACGGGTGCTTCGGTGCGGCGAAGGCCCGCCCATGCCCAACGAGCCTCGGTCCTCATGTGGCCCGAGCTTTGTCCCGGCGGCGAAGGCCGGGTGGGACGAGCGAAGCGCTTGAGCCAGGGCCCGCATTCCCCTTACATTCATGGAGCCAAGGGTGCAGCGGACCACACCGCTGCAGGTTTGACGAGTGGTCGGGCCGCCATTCGGGATCGCGAACCCCTGACGGGGACGCAGCGCCTCGTGCGCGGGGCGTTTCCGAACGGTGGATCATGACACTCTTGGTTCCCCTCCCCCTTCATGCCGTCTCTGAAAGCGTCGGCGGCTCGATGGTATTCGCGGTTTCACTGACGGTCTCGCACGGATGCTCGCATGGTGGATGCTCGAACGAACGTAGGGGATCAGCCCTCGCCTAGGGTCGGGAAGGCCCTCTTCCGTAGCTTTCTCCGCCCAATCCAGGCCTTCTTCCGGCTGGAGGCGGCGAGCGGATCATCCTCCTCGTGTGCGCGGCCGCCCTGGTGTGGGCCAACTCCCATGGGCAGCTACACGGCGCTGTTCGACGCACCCCTGGCGGTGGAGCTGGCCGGGTCCCGCGTCGCCTTCACCTTCCAGGAGCTCATCAACGACGGGCTGATGACGCTCTTCTTCTTCGTGGTGGGCATGGAGATCAAGCGCGAGCTGTCCGTCGGAGAGCTGCGCACGCCGGCGCAGGCGATGCTGCCGCTGATCGCGGCCGCTCGGAGGGATGCTGGTGCCGGCGGCGATCTACCTGATCTTCAACGCGGGACGGCCCGGCGGCGGGGGGCTGGGCGATCCCCATGGCCACGGACATCGCCTTCTCCATCGGCGTGCCTGAGCGCTGCTGCGAGGGCGGGTGTCGCACGGGCTGGTGGTGTTCCTCACGGCGCTGGCCATCTTCGACGACATCGGCGGCATCCTCGTGATCGCCCTCTTCTACGGCACGGGGCTGCACGTGGAGTGGCTGCTGGTGGCGCGCGGCCGTGAGCGGTGGGCTCTGCGTGGCGTGCAACCGCATCTACGTGCGGCAACGGCGCCGTCTACGCGCTGCGGCGGAGTGGCGCTCTGGTACACGCTGCACCATGGAGGCATCCACGCCACCATCGCCGGGCGTGGTGCTCGGGCATGCTCATCCCGGCCCGGCCGGCGCAGGCCGGCGCGTGAGGTGCTGACGGAGCTGTCGGCGTACATCCGCGGCTGCTTGGCGGAGCCCGGGACGAGGCGGTGCGCGACGCGGAGATGCTCGCACATCGAGGAGCGCTCGAGGACTGCGAGCCGCCGCTCAACCGCTTCGTGCACCTGCTGCACCCCTGGGTGGCGTTCGGGATCATGCCGCTGTTCGCTCTGGCGAACTCGGGGGTCTCGCTGGCGGGCATCGACGCTGGCGGAGCTGACGAGGCCCCTGCCGCTGGGCACCGCGCTGGGCTCTTCCTGGGCAAGCAGGCCGGGCATCTTCCTGTTCACCGTGGGTGGCGGTGCGCCTCGGGTGCGCGCCGATGCCAGGCGGCGCGTCGGTTCCGAAGCTCTTCGGCGCTTCGATGCGTCGCCGGCATCGGCTTCACGGTCGCGCTGTTCATCGCCGGGCTCGCCTACCCTCGTGCACCCGCGCCTTCTCGACGAGGCGAAGCTCGGGATCCTGGTCGGCTCATTGATATCCGGTATCGCAGGGGCACTGGTCCTGCTATCGACGAGGCCCATCGCCCCGGCAGTCACGGGCGACGCGAATACGTCCCCGTGATGACGAGGCCGCTCACCGTGCCGCCGCCGCCTTTCGCACGATGGGCGGCCTGGCCGGAGTTCAGGAGATCGAGCCATCTTCTTCGCCGGGAAGCTCCTCGCCGAACGCTCAGCGCCGCGGTGTGGAGTTGCGGAGATAGCGGTACAGCTCGCTGTCGGTCCCCAGGAGCAGCGACGTCGATCCGTCCACGGTGGAGCGGTAGGTCTCCATGGAGCGGAGGAACTGGTAGAACTCCGGGTCCTGCCCGAAGGCGCGGCTATATACCTGCGCCGCCTCCGCGTCGGCCTTGCCCTTGAGCTCCTGTGCCCGGCGGTACGCCTCGGACTCGATGGCCTTCAGCTCCCGGTCCTTCTGGCCGCGGATCTCGGCGGCGCGGCCCTGGCCCTCGGAGCGGGAGCGCTCCGCGATCCGGCGCCGCTCGGAGATCATGCGCTCGAAAACCTTCACCTGGACCTCGTCCACGTAGTTGATCCGCTTGATCTGCACGTCGACCAGCTCGACGCCGAACTCGGACACGACTGCCGACGCGCGCTCCAGGATCCGGCGGGTGAGCCGGTCGCGCCCGAGGGTGACTTTCTCGGCGCGGGGTGCTGCCGGCCGTGTCCGCTCCCTCCTCCTCCTCGAAGCCGCGGTTCGACGGGCGGACGGCCTCGATGAGGTTGTAGCTCGCGATGGCGTTGCGGGTCTCGCCGTCGATGATGTCGTTGAGCCGGGACTGTGCCGTCAGCTCGTCGCGCATGCGCTGGAAGAACAGGAGCGGGTCGGAGATCCGCCAGCGGGCGAAGGTGTCCACCCAGATGTACTTCTTGTCCCGGGTCGGGATCTGGTTGGGGTCGCCCGACCACTCCAGCCAGCGCTTCTCGAACCGGTTCACGGAGTCGGCGAGGGGCAGCTTGAAGTGAAGGCCGGGCTTGGTGATCGGGTCTCCGCGCGGCTCGCCGAAGCGAGTGATGACCGCCTGCTCCGTCTCGTCGAGAGTGTACGCGGCACAACCGCTCACCGTTGCGGAAGCGAGAGCGAGCAGCGCCAGGGCCGGGCGCGTCATGGCGTGGCTCCTTCCGCCGCGGCAGCGGTGGCCGCAGCGCGGGGCGACGGGTCCATGTTGAGCAGCGGCGTCATGCCCCGGACCGCGTCGTCGATGATTACTTTCTGGCGAGCGCGTGGGAGCACCTCGGCGATCGTCTCCAGATACAGGCGGCGCCGCGTGATTTCCGGGTTCTTCCGGTACTCCTCGTAGATGGAGAGGAATCGCGTGGCCTCGCCCTTTGCCCGGTTGACGCGCTCGATGGCATAGCCCTCGGCGGCGCGAACGGTCTGCTCCGCCTCGCCGCGCGCCCGGGGAACGGTCTTGTTGAGGTCGGCCTGTGCCTCGTTGATGGCGCGCTCCTTCTCCTGGATGGCCTGGTTCACCTCGTTGAAGGAGGGCTTGACCGGGTCCGGCGGGTTCACGTCCTGGAGCACCACCTGCTGGATGTCCACACCAGCGCCGTAGCGGTCGGCGAGCGCCTGGAGTTCCTCCTTGGCCTGGGTGGCGACCTTCTGACGACCCGTGGTCAGCACCTCGTTCACCGAGTGGTCGCCCACGACCGAACGCATGGAGGCCTCCGAAAGCGACCGGAGCGTCTCTCCCACGTTCCGCACCCGGAACAGGTAGGCGTATGGGTCCTTGATCTTGAACTGCACGATCCACTCGACCACCGCGACGTTCAGATCGCCGGTGAGCATTAGCGACTCCCGGCCGAGCTCCTTGCTCTGGGTTTGATACGTCGTCTCGGCGCCCGCGCGCGCGGTCCGGAAGCCGAACTCCATCTTGAGCTGACGCTGCACCGGCACCTTGTCCACCCGGTCGATCCAGAACGGGAACCGGAAGTGAGGCCCGGGCGAGCTCGTGCCGACGTACTTACCCAGCCTGCGGATCACGCCGACCTCGTCTGGCTCCACCTGGTAGTACGACGTGAAGGCAGCCACGATCACCAGCAGCACCAGGAGCAGCAGGCCGGCGGTATTCTTACCCGTGCTCTCGAAGAACGATCGAAGGAGCTCGAAGATGTCCGTGGGGGAGCGCGGGCCGCCGCCAGGGACGACGTCAGGGTTCCAAGCCATGGGAGTCCTCCACGGGTGAGCCGCTCTTGGCGCAGCGCTCATGCAACTGCGCTCGATCCGGAAGACGCGCGTCCACCGAACGCGGCGGAGAGGACGCCGGGGCACGGGCTGCACCTGCACCCGGCTGGCGCGTTCGACGCAGCTCGGACCGGAGTCGCCGCACGTACAGGATCGCTCCCGCCGCTGCCAGCAGCGGCACCACCTCCGGGGACGGGCCACTGAAGTCCTGCAGCTCCGGGCGAGACGGCCCCGTCTGCTGCGGCCGCTGCATCGCGTTTGTCCTGGCCATCGGTCGAGCCCTCCAGCGTGCGAAGAGGCGAAGGCGTGCGAGCGCAGGACCCGGCCGTCCGTCCGCGAGGCATGGCATGCGCTCCGGACGCGCAGTGCTGGGCATGAACAGGCGCGCCATCGCTTCGCGGCGCGAAAGACATTTCTGCGCTGAGACGTGATGAAACGGGCGCGGGGATTACTCTCCACGTCGGTCCGCGCGTGCGCGTCGAACCCCTCGTGGAGCAGCGGCCCGACTGCTCCGTTCACCTGCGGCGTGGAAGGCGCCGCACCCAAGAGTTCATCGCTTACCGAGGGCCTTGCGAGATGTCAACTAAACCCGTGAGACCTGCGTGAACCTCGCCGGGGCGGTGGAGGAACCTCACCCTCACGGCTACCCGGTTCGGGTCCGAGCGGATCACCCGGGCAACCTCCCCGACGGAGCGACTGATGTTGCTCGCGGGGTCGATGATTGCGATTCAAGGCTCCGCCGCGCTACCGACTTCCTGACAATGGCCTCGCCGCTTCACGCGTCTGTGCCCATGACCTCGGAGACAGTGCGTCCCTTCCTCCCGATGGAATTCCGCTCGAGGCGTCGAGCTACCTCCTCTTCCGCAGACCGCGCCGCTTGTTCAGGTACAGCGGGTTGTCCGGGCGGTTGCGTCCAGCGCTTCGCCGGCTGGACTTGCGCGATGGCCGATCCCGCTTGGAGTCCTCCAGCATCACCGCCGCCTTCGGGGCGTGTAGCTTGGTTTTCCGGCGAGCGGTGGAGCCGTACCCTGCGCGGCGAGCGGTGGCGCTCACGCCGGGCATCGCCGTGTCGATTGGCATGTCGCGCCGGAGCTTCTCGGGTCGATTGGCCGCCCGCAGCAGATTCACGCGGAAGCGCCCCTCGCGGCGCCCGATGAGGCTCACCGGAGCCTCGGGCGAATCCGGCGCGTGTCCGAGGCCCTGAACGGAAGGCACGTCGTCCAGAGCAGGGGCCTTGAGTCCGGATCGCCGTCCCCTGGAAGCGCGAGCCAAGGCCGCGCGCGCAGCCTTGATTGCGAGGTCGAACGCTGCGCGTGCGTGCCGCCCTCTCGAACCGGCCTGGACCATTCGCTCGACTGCAGCAGTGAATCCGCTGCACCCTTGAGGGCGACAACCCGGCCGATGGGACACACGCATGGCGGCCGGCAGCCCCACCTACCCCCCCCGGTGGCCGGCGGTACGGGTAGCGGCGCGCCCGTGCGGTGGCTGCATGGAGGGTCCTCGGGCACTCATCACGATTCCGCCCGGCCCAGCACCCTTGACGCGGAAGCCGAGGGTACGTATCGCCGACGCGAGCAGCCTGCCGAGCCGGTCGCGGGCGTGCTCCCCGTCGAGATGTTCGAGTTCACGCCTGCCGAGACCAGCGCAGCCAGTCCGTTCGACGGTGATTGCAGCCCGCTGGAGGTAGCGACCTTCTCGGCGATCGATGCGGCGACCGTGTTACGAGCAGCGCTCGTAGTGTTCGAGGCTGGGCTCCTGCGGAGCCGCCCGCCACCTCGTGGCGGTGCGTGAGTGCTCCCTGGGAGATCCCCTTGATGACTCGGTGCGCCGTACCAATGCCCGCATCGAGGAAACCTCCCCATCCATTACCGCGGCATCAGCTCGAGTGCCCGCAGGCGTACTGTCGGTTCACTCTCTGCCCGAGTCCAACGCCGCGGCGTGAGACCTGCTAGCAGTTGCTACCTCGGGAGGCCCTTCCGTTCGTAGCCCGAACAGCGCATCCTGCAACGAACCACTCCCACAGAGGCGTTCGGTGGCGACGACGGTCGTGCACTTCTTCAATCTGTTGCTGAACCAGCCTGCCTGCCTGCCGACGGGAGACGGTGAGCCCACGCCAGCCTTCATCGATCCTGCGAAGGTGACGTGTCCCGAGTGCCTTCGGTATCTCCACCAGGAAGGCCGGCCCCGCCATGATGGAGCCGCCCAGGCTGCCCGCGGGCCGTGGGACTCGAAGCGCGAGGCCTAGCTGTTCACCTTCGGTGCGTGCATCCCGCACCGAGCAGCCGACGAACGCTCCGCCACGCGATCGGGCCATTGCAGAACGCCACTGCGCCGGCGCGTCGTGCAACACCCACGCGGAAGAGCGCTCGACGAGCGCTGGCCGAGAGCGCTCGCCGTTGAATCGCGGGTACCCCGAGGTCGCGCGGAAATAGGTGAAGGCCTTCCCGGATTCCTTGGGAGCGGGGCGGTTCGGCACTGACCCAGCCCGGTTCTGGAGGAGCTCGATGGTCTGCTTCAGCGGGCGCGTTGCTGTCGCACTCCTGTTCGTTGGCGCCTGGGTGGTCGGCGTTGCCCGCGCCGACGAGCCATCGCCCATCGCGGTGACGATCAAGGACCACCGCTTCACCCCGTCGGAGATCGACGTGCCTGCCGGGAAGGAGGTCGTGCTCGCCATCCGAAACGAGGATCCCTCGGCGGAGGAGTTCGACCTGAGCGCGCTGGGCTACGAGCAGGTCATCGCTGCGAGGGACTCGGGCATCGTTCGCCTCCCGGCGCTCCAGAAGGGCCGCCTGTACCCGTTCGTCGGGGACTACCACTCGGGCACCGCCCGGGGGGTGCTGGCAGCCGAGTAGCTCCGAGCGACCGACTCACGCCCGCGTGGGATCGTCCTCGCCCGCGCCGCCGTCGCCACCGCTCCGCTCGAAGCTGGCGAGCATCGAGTAGAGCCGTCGGCGCGACACTCCCACCAGCGTCGCGGCCAGGGTCTTGCTGCCCCCGGCCCGTTCGAGCGCCGCCAGCACCAGCTCCCGCACGAAATCGTCCAGGACGAACCCCTGGCCGATGAGCTCCGCCGCGGTCCGCCTCGTCGCGACCGCCGTGCGGCTCGGGGCGAGGTGGTCCACGGCGACCTCACGGTCGCCGGCGAGGATGAGAGCGCGCTCGAGCGCGTTCTCGAGCTCGCGCACGTTTCCGGGCCATGGCCGGAGCCGCAGCGACTCGCGGGCTGTCGGGGAGAGCTTGTCCGGCGGTAGTCCACGCGCTGCCAGGAGCCTGTCGGCGATGGGGAGGACGTCGTCCGGCCGGGCGCGCAGCGGCGGCACCTCGATGGCGAACACGTTGAGCCGGTAGAAGAGGTCCTCGCGGAAGGCCCCCTCCCGGACCGCCGCCTGGAGATTGCGGTTGGTCGCGGCCACGACCCGAACGTCGACCTTCTGCTCCGTAGAGGCACCGAGCGGCACGAACGAGCGGTCCTGCAGGAACCGGAGGAGCTTCACCTGGGTGGCCGAGGTGATTTCCCCGATCTCATCGAGGAAGAGGGTCCCGCCGTCGGCGGCTGCGAGGTGGCCGGTGCGCCTCGCAGCCGCTCCGGTGAAGGCGCCCTTCTCGTGGCCGAACAGCTCACCCTCGAGCAGGGTTTCGGGCAGGGCGGCGCAGTGAATCTCGACGAGCGGTCCGCCGGACCGCTTGCTGTGGTAGTGGATCCAGCGCGCCAGCTGGCTCTTGCCGGTCCCGCTCTCGCCCAGGAGGAGCACGGTGGCGTCGGTCGCGGCCACCCGCTCCGCGGCCTCGAGCACGGAGCGCATCGCCGGGGACCCCGCGACCAGGTTGGGGGTGATTCGCTCCAGCAGCCGGGCGCCGCGTCGCGCCTCGGCGCGCTGCGCTGCGAGGCGCGACACACGCATCCGCAGCTCGTCCATCACGAACGGCTTCAGCAGGTAGTCGGCGGCGCCCGCCTTCATCGCCTCGACGGCGCTCTCGGCGGAGCCGTGGGCCGTGATCATGACGACCTCGGGCGGCTGTGGCAGCGAACGCGCTGCGCGAAGCACGGCCAGCCCGTCCACCTCCGGCATCCGCAGATCGGTGACGACCACGTCGTGGTGCCCGCTGGCGAGCCGGACCAGCGCCTCGCGCCCGCCGTCGACCCGCTCCACGCGATGACCCTCCAGCTCGAGCATCTGGCCGACGACCTTGCCGTGCTTCGGGTCGTCATCGACCACCAGTACGCGTGCCATCACCGCTCCTCCGCCTGTGCCCGAGGCAGGCTGAGCTCGAAGAGCGCGCCGGGCCCGTCGCTGTCCACGAGCCGCAGCGTACCGCCCTGCCGCTCGACCAGCCGCCGCGCCAGCGCCAGGCCCAGTCCGGTTCCATCCTTGCGCGAGGTCGTGAACGGCTCGAAGAGCCGCGGCCGGAGCGCCGCAGGAACGCCTGGCCCATCGTCGCGCACCTGCAGCACAACGCACCGCTCGTCCGCCCTCCCCTCGATATGCACGGAGTGGGCGCCCGCCTGCTCGGCATTCCGGAGAAGGTTCGCGAGCACCTGCCGCAGGCGTGCGCTATCGCCCTCCACGTGGAGTGGGGGCGCCGACACGTCGACCGACAGCCCGGGGTAGGCGGCGATCGCCAGACGCGCAGCCTCCCCGGCGAGCATGGCGAGGTCGAGCTGCGCGAGCGAAAGTCTCGGCTCACGGGCGAGGTCGAGGAAGTCCTCGGTGAGCCGGGTGAGGCGTCCGACCTCGTCGAGCACGTCGGCAAGGGCCTCCTGGTCGACCGGGGAGAGCGAGGCGCCGGCGCGCGCCCGCACCAGCTCGACCGAGCCGCGGACCACGCTGGCGGGGTTGCGCACCTCGTGGGCCACCATGGCCGCCATCCGCGCCACCACCTCCCCGCGCGCTGCGCGAGCATCCGCCTCGTGGCGCACTGCCACGAGCCGCGCCCAGCGCCAGGCGCCGAGCGCGAGCGCTGCGGCCGCGAGCATCGACAGCGCGACCGCCGCCCAGAGCGCGCGACGCAGCCGCTGCCTGGCCACCCCGAGGGCTTCCCCGGCCTCGAGGGCCAGCACCGCCTCGATGGCGCCGGACATTCCCGCCACGGGGAAATACCCCACCGCCACCTCCGCATCGCCGACCGACCACCCGAACGCGACGCTGGTTTCCCCGCGGAACGCGCGCAGGACCTTGTCACGATCGACACGCAGGAGGTCCGCGCGTCCGCCCTCCGGGCCGGTGGCGTCGGCGAGCACTGTGAGGTCCGGGGCCAGGAGCATCGCTCCCTCGAGATCGCTCGCCGCCATCACACTGCGGAGGCGCTGCTCGCTGGCAGCGGACCCGGACAGCAGGCCGGCCACGGCCCGTCCCGCGCCTCGCAGCCGCGCCTCGACCACCTGCTCCAGCGAGCGCTCCGCGGCCGCGTGAAGCGAGATGGTGATGGCCAGCGTCCCGGCCAAGCCGATGAGCCCAGCGAGCAGGGGCGCCGTGAATCCCTTCGTGCTCATCGCCCGAACACGTACCGGACACCAAGCGACGGCGTCCATGATTCGTAGGAGTACGCCTCCACGTTCGAGTGCGCCAGCCGGCTGGCAACCCCGCCGCGCAAGAATAGCCCGCGCCGGAGGTCCCACTCGATCGCGATCGCCCCGTCGATGGTGACGTCCTTGCGCGTGGCCCCGATCGTCGCGTCGTAGCCGTCGGCCGTGCGCCAGGTCGCGCCGGCGCCGGCCAGTAGCACCAGCCTCGCGCCCAGGAGAAGCTGGAGATTGGCCCGTGGCCCGTGCTCGAACCAGGAGAGGGCGTTGGTGTCGGTCCAGTCGCGACCCGCGCCGTAGGAGAGCCCGAGCAGCGCGGGGCGGCCGAGGGGCATGGCCGCGCGCAGCTCGCCGCGGGCGAGGGTCCCGGTGAGCGGGTCCCAGTCGGTTGCGAACCGCTCGAACCGTACCAGGGCGGTCGCGGTCCACAGCACCGGGCCGGAGGCCAGCCATCCCGAGGCCAGCGCACGGTGAGCGGTGAGATATGGACGGTCACCGAGCGTGCGCACGGCGAAATCGTACTCCGCGAGCGCGCCGATGGGTTCGCGTCCCAGCTGCCACCCGGCCGCAGCGTCGTACCCGGCGAAATCCAGATCCTCCCGCGTCTGGTAGCGGCGGAGCTGACCCTCACCGCGGAGGTAGGGGCCCCAACGGCCAAGCGGACGGAACAGCGCCACCACCCCCAGGCCGCCCGCCTCATCTGCGGTGGGATCGCGATCCTCGAGCGCCGGGTTGCTGTCGCGTCCCACATCTGCGGAGGCGACCACCACCAGGTGCCCGGAGATCCGCGCCTGGCGCGCGAGCTGCATGGCGATGGGCGAGAGAGCGCGTGCGTCTGCAGCGTCCTCGAACGCCTCGATGGCCTGTGATGGAGACCCGGCGCGCAAGGCGAGCAGCCCCTGGTGGAATCGGGCGGCGTCGCGTGTGCGCGGGTCCCGAGCTGCCACCGCGAGCGCCTCGGCTGCGCGCGCGTCCTCCCCGAGCTCGAGGAGCGAGACGCCCTGGAGGAGCGCAGCGCTCGCGTCTGTGCCCTCGGCGCGAGCATCGGCGAACGCCGCCGCCGCGCCTTCCCAGTCGTGAGCCTTCATGCGGCTCACGCCCTCCCCGAATCGGCGGGCAGCGGCGCCCCGGCGGCAGATCGACGCCAGCGCAACGCGCGACCTCTCGTCGGTCCCGTCCCGGCGAAGCGCCTCGCGGTACGCGACGGCTGCAGCGTCGAGCGATCCGGCGGCTTCCTCTGCGCGCGCGACGTCGCGGTAGACCGCGGCCGTGGCCCGGTCAGGGGGAAGGTCGACGACGATCGGAACACAGGGGTCCCCGGCCGTCAGGAGGAGCGCGAGCGCGGGAGCAATCATGGCGTCGCCTCCCTCGTGCCGAGCGACGCTCTTGCCTCGGCGAGGCGGTACCCGTCCCTGCGCCGGGCGGCAACATCGGCGGCCTCGCGGCACGCAGCGGCCGTCAGGCCGGGACGTGAGGCGCTCCGGGCGGCGGCACAGCGAACCAGCGCGGCGTCCACGTCCTCGCGCTCCGGAACCGTGGCCAAACGGTGTGCGAGCTCGGCCCTGAGGCGTGCGGCCTGCTCCGCGACGCGCGGTCCGGCTCGTCCCCCGAGCTCCGCGAGCAGCCGGTCCGCTGCGACGGGGAGCCCGGCCGCGTGATACGCGAGGGCGCGATACCACGACATCAGGGGATCCTCCTGCGCTTGCGGATCACCGAGTGCCTCGATGGCCTCCTCGTCGCGGCCGAGCTTGACGAGGGTCACGCCTGCGTACCGCGCTGCCTCGGGGTCGCCGAGCCGCTCGGCCACGCGGAACTCGACCAGCGCCTCGGGGAAGCGACCCGCCCGGAACAGCTCGGCGCCGGCGAGCATGTGCTCGTCTGCGCCGACCTGCCCGGCTTGCAGGATCACGGCTGCGATCAACAGCCAGGGATTCAAGGTGTGCTCCTGGTCAAGGCTTGCCGCCGTTGCCGCTGCCGCCGGACCCGCCCGAGCCACCGCCGCCGGAGCCGCCGCCCGAGCCGCCGCCGCCCGACCCGCCGCCCCAGCCGCCGCCTCCGCCGTCGCTGCCGCCGTGCATGGCGCGCACCCGCGAGGCGCCAGCGGCGTCCTGCTGCTCTCCCCCGGAGCCCGCGCCGTGCCGACCCGCTCCAGCAGACGCTTCGCTCGCCTGGCCAAAGCGGCGAGCGTGCTCGTTGGCGAGGCGCGCAGCAGCCTCCGCCCTGTCCTGCGTCCGCTCGCGCCACCTCAGCTCCGCTGCCTTCGCTTCGGAAGTTGCGTCGGCCTGGCTCTCGAGCGCCTGGTGGAGGCGATCGCGGACCTGCGCGCGCGTCCGGTCCTGGTCCTCGACCGGAGTGGTCGCGCCCTTCCCGTCATCGTGGATCCGGTCGTGGGTGCGGAGTCGGTCCTGCTCCTTCGGATCCGAGGCAGCCGGATCGGTCAGCCGGATCCGTTCGTGGGTCCGATCTCGCTCCGACCGCTGGGTGCGATCCTGGCTCGGATCCTCGGCAAGCGCGGGCGGCCCGAGCAGCGTTGCGGCGATTCCCAGCGTGATGAGAGTCTTCATCTCGTTCTCCGTTTCGTGGCCGCTCCGTGCGGCTCGAGCCCTGTCCGAGCACCGCACGTGCCGCGCACAACCGGGCGAAAGCACTCACGAAACGCTCTCGGGCTCGTACCATCCGGTACAAGCACGCCTCGATCGGTACGAAGGGTTGGAGCCGGCAGCCCCCGGCAGGAGCCAGGCATGGCACACGCTACCGCGCAGATTCGCGAAGGGACCTTGGTCGAGGTGGGGCCCGGGAGGCCGGTGGCGGGCTGATGGAAGCCGCGGTGAGGCGGCGGGGAATCGGGCTGCCGCTACTGCCCTTCTCGCGCCTTCACGATCGCGTCGGCTACGGCGAGCGGGCTCGAGTCCACCGCGTCGGCATTGAGCGTGATCACGTCGTCCACGTCGGGGATCTCGATGGGCGTCCGCGATACGACGAGGAGGGCCGCGGGGAGAAGCCAACGCAACCACCGGAGCAAGGTCGCCGGCTGCCGAGCAGGAGTGTTCGGCTTCACCAGGACGACGACGACCGGCGGCCCGCTTCTCATGCCCAGAACAACCCGGCCGCTCCGCTGTCGTTTCCTGCTCCTGTGGGGCGGCGTTCCACGGACCACCGGTGGGGCGCCAACGCCGCGCACGGCGACGGGCAGGCGACAAGCCCCATGCAGGACACGACACGGCCCGGCCGAGCCGGTACTCGACCTGGCGGTAAGCGATCATTTCGGGGCCCGCCCGACCCGACAACTCCAGTCACCCGGAGGGGCTCGCCGGGACGCCGGACCTCTTCCATCGACGGCCCGCCGGGTACCTCGATGTCGATTCTCGTCATCGTCGCGTTCGGTCTTCTGGTCGGGTTCCTACTCGGTGCGCTCGGGGCCGGCGGATCCGTCGTTACCGTCCCGATCCTGGTGTACGCGCTGGAGGAGGACGTGCAAACGGCCGCGGTGACCTCGCTGCTCATCGTCGCAGCCACGGCCGCCGTCGGCGCCGCATCGCATTTCCGGGCGGGCACGGTTCGGTTGCCGACGGCGCTGGCGCTGTCGGCCGTCGCTGCCGCGAGCTCGCTGGCCGGCTCCACGCTGCGCGCGCTCGTGAGCGGTCGCGCGTTCCTTCTCGCGTTCGCGGCGCTGCTCGCCGTGGTGGCCGTGCTCCTCTGGCGTGCCCCGCGCGGCGGCACCGGGGCGGCCCGCGAGTGCGTCCTGCGCCCCGGTTTCCGCGATTGCGGTCGGCTCGCCACCGCGGGGCTGGCGGTCGGGTTCCTGACCGGATTCTTCGGGGTCGGCGGAGGATTCGTCATCGTGCCGACCTTGGTCCTGGTGCTTGCCTTCCGGGCGCGGGAAGCGGTGGGCACGTCTCTGGTCGTGGTCTCGCTGGCCTCGCTGCTGGCGCTGGTCCCGTCCCTGCGCCACGGTAGCGTCGAGTGGGCCACGGCCCTGCCCTTCGCGGCGGGAGGGGCGCTGGGTGCGTTCCTGGGCAGCCGCGCGTCGCGCCGGCTCCCGGAGACCGTGGTGCGGCGTGCGTTCGCGCTCGCCCTGCTGGCGCTCGCGACCTTCGTGCTCGCGCGGAACGTCCGCTCGTCGCCGCTCCAGGTGAGCTCGGCCGCACTCACGACCTCCCCGCCCATTGCGACTCGCGCCACTGAAGCCTTGCCGCAACGTCCTCGTCGCTCAGGCGCGCCTCGTAGATCGATCGGGGCTCGATGGTCCTGGACACCAGGGTCGCGGTCACGACGGCGAGGAGAAGCGGCAGGATGAAGGAGCGATCCCGCCCGGTGAGCTCCATCAGCAGCACCACCGCGGAGATCGGCCCCTGGGTGGTTGCTGCCAGGACCGCCCCGGCCCCGAGGACCGCGAACAGCCCAGCGGGCGTGCCCGGCCACACCCAGGACCAGGCCTGGCCGAGCGCGGCCCCGAGCAACGCGCCCAAGGTCAGGGAGGGCGTGAACAGTCCGCCCGGCGCTCCGCTCCGCACGCACAGCGCCGTGGCGGCCGGCCTGGACAGGAGCAGCACCGCCAGCAGCCCTGGTGCGAGGGGGTTGGTGAAGGCGAGCAGCGAGATGTCCTTCCCGTTCCCGAGGAGCTGCGGAAACCAGATCGAGGCGGCCCCCAGGGCGCCGAGCACCAGCACCGGCGCGATCGCCCTTTGTGCACCGCTGGGCCGGTGACGATCGGCCCAGCGCACCAGCCGAACCCATCCGACCGACACGACACCTGCAACGGGGCCGGCAAGGACCGCAAAAGCGGTGGCAGAGACCGAGCTGGAGTAGCCGGGTATCGGGTAGGTCGGTGCATCCGGGAGCGCGAGCCACGACACCGCCGTGGCCACGGTGGAAGCCACGAGCGCGGGAAGCACGGTCCGGAGCGCGAGCGCGCCGCGCATCACCTCCAGCGCGAAGAGAGCGCCACCGAGCGGGACCCCGTAGGCCGCCGCCATGCCCGCGCCTGCGCCGCATGCCACGAGCAACCTGCGCTGCTCGTCCGAGAGGTGTCCGTCGTCGGCGAGTACGTTGGCGAGAACGGCACCGGCCTGCTTGGGTGCACCCTCCCGCCCGAGCGAGGCGCCCATGCCGACCACGACGACGGAGAGGACCGCGCTCCCGAGGGTGCGCAGCGCTGGCATCCTCCCGGCTTGAAACCAGATGGCCTCGGTCGTTTCGATGCCATTTCCGCTGCTCAGTCGTCCCAGCAGGATCTGACCGGCCCCGGTCAAGACACCGGCCCCGAGCAACACGAGCATGTGCCGGACGGCGCCAGCCTGGCCCGCCGCGGCCAGGAGGTCGCTCCCGGTGCCGCCCCAGCAGGCGCGCTGGACCGCCTCGAGGAGCCTGGTCAGAGCCGCCGCGGCAAGCCCTGTGCCGACGCCGGTGAGGAGAACCGCCAGCCAGAAGGGCCCCGCAGCAGGGTGCCGGAGCGTGGGTGGGATCGATGTGCTGCCCGTGTCTGCGGGGGCCACCGGCCCCACGGGCCGCTTGGCAGGCGCCGTCGAGTGCGCCTTCCCGCACCCGCCCGCAGCGCCGCTACCGGACTCTTCATCGCCGTTCCCGCTCACGTTCGCTCTCGCCCTGATCCAGATCCGTTCACCGCTGCGCTCACGCTTGCCGTCGGCGGGATGGTACGTCTCGCGATGAGGCTCGCGGGCGTTTGATGCAGACCATGGTTGGGTACAGGATCGAGACGATTCGGAGCAGAGCCCTGGTCGTCTCACGCATCGTCGCGAGCGCCGGGTCCTCGACGATGGGTGCGAGAGTACCGTCGAAGTCGAGTGTGACCAGCAGGCCGTCGCCGGCCACGCCGTTCAGGATCGAATCGCTTGATGTTCTTCACGCATTGACCTCCTCCAGGCGTTTCGCCACCATGCACCGGCATCCTGCAAGGCTGATGGGCCCTGGATCGCCCTTCCTTCGGCAGGGCCGACCAGCGCTGGCCAGCCGTGCAGGAACCTGGCCGAGGGTGGATCACCTCTCCGGCCATGCAGGGATCGGCCGCCGAGGGCACTCGTCCGGTCGGCAAGACGGCTTGGGCCCGGACGACCCAGCAGGGGATCGGTCTCCTCGCATGGCTCGGCCGAAGAATCGAGTGCTGGCTGCTCGGAGACCGCCGTCAGGACCCCTGCTGGCGCCAGGCGCTGCGCGCGAACCACGGAGGCCACGACGGAGTCGCGTCGAACGGGGCGTTGCCCGGCGGCCCGATCTCCCAGCATGGAGACTCCGCGAGCATTCGCTACATGGAACCGAGCACCCACGGGAACGGCCGCTCTCTCCAGCCGGTTCAACCTGGCATGGGACCGGACCGGCCCGCACAGGCGTTCGGCGCGCCGAGCACGCGCGCCCGCCTGATCGCAGCTTTCGCCGTCGTCGTGCTCGGGCTTCTCCTGGTCGAGGGCGCCGTCGTTCTATCGGTGCACCCACAATTATCGGCCCTCCACTCCATCGCTGACGACCACGCTCGTGCCGTCGAGGAGGCTTCCCGGATCCGGGAGCACCTCGGGCGGATGACCAGTGCGCTTCGTACCGGAATGCTCCGCCCGGAGGCGGCGACGTTGTCGCCTCCGCTCTCCGTCGATCTGCAGGAGCTTGCCGCATCCATGACGCGACTGGGGTCGGTCGCGGACGGCTCCCCGGAAGGTGCCCGGATCCAAGCGTTCGAGGAGAAGATCGAGCAGCTCGGCCGCGAGGCGGCCGATCTCGAGTCCCCATCCCCTGCTGTCGATTCCACGGCAGCCACGAAGCGCACCGCACAGCTCATCGAGCGCCTCGGTGACGCGAGCGCCGCTGCCGACGCGATCATCGCGTTCGATGCACGGCAGGTCGAGAAGGGAGCGATCCACGTTCGCACCTCGCTTCGGAGGGCTCTGATCGCAGCCTCCGTCGCCGGTGCGCTGGGTGTGATCGCGGCCCTGCTGCTCCTCCGACATGCGCTCGCAGGCCTCGCCCGCGAGCGCGCACACTGGCACCAGAGGTCGGCTGAGGTCGAGGCCTTCGCCGCTCGCGCCGCCCACGAGCTTCGGTCGCCCCTCCAGACCTTCGCGCTCGCTCTGGCGGCTGCCCAAAGAGTCGGAAGCCCGTCTGCCTTCGACCACGCCACTCGTGGCGTGAAGCGCCTGAGTCGAACGATCGACGACCTCCTCGAGTTTGCTCGAGCGGGCGTGACACCTGGCGAGCATGGCACGACGGCGATTGGCCCCGCGGCCAGCGAGGTCATCGAGGAGCTCGGTGCCCAGCTCCAGGCCAGCCATGCGGAGGTGCGCGTGACGGTGGCGCCCGATGCGTGCGCGGCGATCGCGCCCGGGTTGCTGCGCACCATCCTGCGAAACCTCGTGGGTAACGCCATCAAGTACGGTGTCTCCGAGCGCAGCCCGCAGGTACGGGTCGTCGCGACACCGGCTGGGTCACGGGTGCGAATCGAAGTCTCGGACGACGGACCCGGCATCTCACCGGACCAGCTTCCCCACGTGTTCGAGACCTTCGTGCGTGCGACCACGAAGCCCGATGGGTTCGGTCTTGGCCTTGCGACCGTGAAGCGCGTTGTCGAGGCGCACAGAGGCGTGGTTTCGATCTGGAGCTGCCCTGGCGCGGGTACCAGGGTTTGCCTCGATCTCCCCTCGGGTACCGGTACGGCCGTGCCGGCAGCCTCGGGCAGCGCGCACCCCGCCCAGCCGCGACCGGACGCAACCGTGTGAACGCCACGCCCGACTCCGCTCCCGGCGCACCCGTGTCAGCTCGGCTAGATCTGTCGTCTCGAGACCCGATCACCCGAAACGAGGCAAGCCATGGCGCGATACTCAAGCATCCTTGACACCGTGGGGCATACCCCGGTGGTGCGGATCAACCACCTCGCTCCCGCACACGTGAACCTCTGGGTGAAGGTGGAGGCGTTCAACCCGCTGGGGTCGGTCAAGGACCGGCTCGCGCTGGGCATCATCGAGGCGGCGGAGAAATCTGGCGAGCTGAAGCCGGGCCAGACGGTGGTCGAGGCCACCAGCGGCAACACCGGCATCGGGCTGGCCATGGTGTGCGCGGCGAAGGGCTACCCCCTGGTCGTGACGATGGCGGAGAGCTTCAGCGTGGAACGCCGCAAGCTGATGCGCTTCCTGGGAGCGAAGGTGATCCTGACGCCCCCCGCCTTGCGGGCCACCGGCATGGTGACGAAGGCGGTGGAGCTGGCCGAGCGACACGGCTGGTTCTACGCCCGGCAGTTCGAGAACCCGGCCAACCCCGACATGCACGAACGCACCACCGCGCGGGAGATCGTCGAGGACTTCAAGGGCGACCACCTCGACTACTGGGTGACAGGCTACGGCACCGGCGGGACTCTGAATGGCGTCGCCCGAGTGCTGGCCAAGGAGTCCCCCGCGACCAAGATCGTGGTCTGCGAGCCCTCCGATGCCCAGCTTCTCGGCAGCGGGGCGCCACAGTCGCGCAACCCCGATGGCTCGGCGGCCGCTGGACACCCGGCGTGGAAGCCACACCCGATGCAGGGGTGGACACCAGACTTCATCCCCAAGATCACCGGCGACGTCGATCTGCGCCACGTTCACAGGATCGTGCCGGTCACTGGCCCCGACGCCATGCGCTGCAGCCAGGAGCTCGCGACCAAGGAGGGAATCTTCGTGGGCATCACCTCGGGTGGCACCTTCGCCGCCGCCCTTGCCATCGCAAGGGACGCACCCAAGGGCTCCAACATCCTCTGCATGCTGCCCGATACCGGCGAGCGGTACCTCAGCACGCCCCTGTTCGCCAACGTCCCCGCCGACATGACCGACGAGGAGGTGGCCATCCTCCGCTCCACGCCGTTCGGTCACACGCCGGCCTGAGATGAGCGTGTCGCTCTTCCTTCGAGTCGCGCCACACGTACGCACCGAAGAGCGCCAGCAGCACGGCTGAGTCGAGGAGCGAGATCTGGCCAGCCAGGCGGCTGTCTCGCGGCCCACCCCATTTGCGCCCCCCTTTCTCCCCTGCTACCTTGGGCGCGCGTGGAGGTGCCAGGGCACAGCATCCCGACGGCGCGATCCTGCGCGATCGCCCAGCACGGACCAGCACCGGCCAGGCCCTGCGTTCCTCAGGCCGGGGTGTTTCACGTCGGCATGCGGAGGCGCGGTTGAAGCTCCAGCTGCGAGCCTGGTCTGCCCGGCTGGCCCTCGTCGCCACGGCCCTGCTCGTCCTGTCCGGAACTCCGGGGGCGTTGCCCGAGGCAGCGGCAGAAGCGGGTGCCTGTGGAGAGAAGTGCGACGGCGGTCCGGCGGGAGATTGCGGATGTCCGCCGACGTGCACCGACTGCTCCTGCGCCAGGAACGTTCCTGCAATGCTCGAGGCCGTGCGCGAGCCCGCGCCGTCCGTGGCGGACTCGCGCTCCCGACTCTGGGACGCGCTTGAGCCCATCGCTCCATCTCCGGGCGATGGCGTGTTCCACCCTCCGATCGCCTAGCAGGCGCTTCGGCTCGCGCCCGGGCGAGACCACCCGGACCTCCGACACCTCACGGTTTCCAGGGAGCATCACGCCCGGAGTTCACGGTGGCGCTCCTTCTCGGCGTCGCAGGTCTGGCCGTGTCCGCCGTGCTTGCCCGGCTGCACGCGAATGTCCGGGGGTACCCCCGAGCCTCGAGCATCCCGAACTGATGGAGGTCACTACCGTGGATTCGACAGCACCATCTCTCGAAACAAGGCCAGCCCTTGCACTCTCCGTCGCCCAACGCGAGGCCCTGCTGACGAGCGGGCTCGTCGTGGGAGCGATCCTGCTGGGCATGACGCTCCAGGTATGGGTCCCACCTGGCGGCATGACGCTGGTGGCGGCAGCCGTGCTCGCAGGCGCGCTCGTGGTGGCTCTCGGCTACGTGATGCCTGGCCGCCTGCGCCAGACCATCGCCGGGTTCCGGTTCGTGGCCACGCTGCTCTTCGTCCTCGCAGGGATCGCCGTTCTCGGAACGCTCATCGTCCAGATGAAGCCGCCCGGTTTCTACGAGTCGCGCTACCGGGGCCTGGCCATGTTCATCGTGGGGCTCCGGCTCGACGATCTCTTCCACGGCCTGCCCTTCGCGCTCCTCATGGCGCTGTTCGGCGCGTCGGTCATCGCCTCGGCCACGCTGCGGTGGCCACCGAAACCGAAAGCGGCGGGCTTCTTCCTCTGCCACCTGGGCCTGCTCACCTCGCTCGCCGGAGCCTCGGCATCGGCGACGCTCGCGATCCGCGGCCGCATCGACCTGTACGCGGGCGGCGACCACGCGACCGTGGTCCGGGTGACGAGGGCCGGGCAGCCGACCGGCCAGATGACCCAGCTCGGCTTCGACCTCGGCCTCGACCGCTTCGAAGCGCAGGCCTACGAAGCCGAGTTCCGGGTCGGCTACTACGAGCAGGTGAAGCTCCAGGACGAACATGGCGTGCACGAGAACTGGAAGCTCGTGGCGAGCTTTGACCCGGATCTCGCGAGACACCGTCTCCCGAACGGAGACTCGTTCCGCCTGAAGGGGATCTACCCCGACTTTCGCTGGCACGGCGACGAGTCGCAGCAGCCGGCCGCGTACGGCACCGCTTCACAGGAGTGGCGCAATCCGGCGGTGGCGATCGAGGTGAACCAGCACGGGCTCTCGAAGGAACAGGTGATGGTGGCGCATCATCCATCTGCGTTCTTCCTCGCCCCGACGCGAGCGCTGACCTTCGAGAAGCGCGCGGAGGAGAAGCGAGCGTACGTCTCGTGGGTGACCGCTCGCCAGGGCTCGGACGAGGTGAAGCAGACCATCAAGGTCAACGAGCCGATGAGCTACGCGGGCTGGACGCTGTACCAGGTGAACTACGATCCGAAGGACCCTTCCTACTCCGGGCTGGAAGCCGTCTACGACCCGGGCGTCTTCTGGGTGTTCACCGGGTTTGCGCTCATCTGCGCCGGCGTCCTCTACATGTTCTACGTCCAGCCACGCCTCAGGAAGCCGACCCATCCGTCCACGGCCTGCGCCCCCGCCTAGTTCCGAGGAGAGAGCTCATGTTCCAGTACGTCATTGCCGAGCACCCCTTCTTCGTCGCGACCAGCGCGCTCTATGCAGCCTCCGCCGCGATGTACGCGGCGGCCTGGCGCTCCACGAAGGAGCTCGTCGCCCGCGCCGCCACCGCGCTCATGTGCGCCGGCCTGCTCCTGAACCTCGCCGTCATGCTGATGCGCTGGCACGACGCGGGGCGCGCACCACTCAAGTCGCTCTTCGAGTCGCTCGTGTTCTTCGCCCTGTGCATCGCCTTCGTGTACCTGTTCTTCGAGCGCGTCTACCGCACCCGCGTCTTCGGTCTGCCGGCGACGCTCCTCGCGCTCGGGTGCCTCGCCTACGCACTCGCGAAGTGGGACGCGGAGATCGTGAAGCTCCCGCCCGCGCTCCAGTCGCCCTGGTTCGTGCCGCACGTGATGATCTACTTCGTCGGGTACGCTGCCGTCGCGATCGCCTTCGTGCTTTCGGTCATCCAGCTCCTGGCGCCCCGGGTCCCCCTCCTGCAGCGGCTGCTCTCCGCCAGGGCGGGGACCATCATGACTGGCAAGCCGCTCGACGTGGAGATGATGTCGTACCAGCTCGTGCGTTTTGGCTTCGTGCTCCTCACGGTCGGGCTCCTGGTCGGCTCGGTGTGGGCGAAGAGCGCATGGGGCGACTTCTGGGTGTGGGATCCGAAGGAGAACTGGTCGCTCGTCACCTGGCTCGTCTATGCGGGCTACCTCCACCTGCACCGCGTCCGCGGCTGGCGGGGCGACAAGGGGGCCTGGCTCCTCATCATCGGGTTCGCGGTGGTGATGTTCACGTACCTGGGTGTGCAGTCGCTTCCGAGCGCCGAGGAGAGCGCGCACGTCTACTCGGACTGATGGTGACGAAGGCGGGCGAGGCGCTCAACGTCACCGGCGCATCGATGGAGGTGCATCGGCCGGGGTTTCGCTTCCAACGCTCCCCTTGGCCGTCCTCGATGTCCGGGAGCCGCAGGTCGTCCGCCTGCAACTGGCACGCCTCGCGTTGGTCACGCCACCGCGAGCAGGCTCTTGGCGGTGTTCTCGTCGGTGATCAACCCCGAGACCACCCTGCCGCGGAAGGCCGCCAAGGTCGCCTCCACCTTGTTCTCACCGTTTGCCACGCCGATCGTTCGGTCCGGGGGCAGCAGGTCGAGCGGCATGCCTGCGACCCGATCGTTCACCGAGCATTCGAGGATCCGCCCATCCTTGTCGAATGCCCACGCGAGCACCGAGCCGACCGCGCCTCGCTCCAGCAGCTCGGTGACGTCGGCGTCGGTGTAGAACCCGTCCTGCTGGAGCGGCCCGTTCCAGACGACCTCCCCGATCCCGACGAAGGCAGCCTTGGCCTGCTTCGCGAGCTCCTTCACCGCCAGAAACGAGTGCTGCTGCTGCAGGACGGCCCGCTCCTGTGCGGTCCGCGCCACCACTGGCGTCGACAGGAGGTACGCCTGGGCGTTCACGCGGTCCGCCAGGTTCATGACCACCTCGTAGTGACTGGCGCGGCCATCCGGGCCCATGTGCCCCTGCAGCGAGACGATCTTGTGCTGCGGCTGATTCATGACCGAGACCTGGCTCACCGTCGCGCGGAGGGCGCGGCCGGCGCTCAGCGCCACCACGGTCGGTGTCTTGGACGCGAGGTAGCCCTCCAGGCAGGCGGCACCGCACGCCCCAAGGGCCGCCAGGGACTCGCTCGGCTCCGGGTCGCTCGGCGCCACATCGCAGTAGAACAGGTCGAAGCGTGCGCGGAGCCTCTCCGCCAGCTCGATGCACTCCGAGAGCGGGTGCTCGAGTCGATGGCGGATGAGCCCTTCGGAGTCGGCGAGCGAGACCAGCCGCTGGGCGGCCTGTCGAGATACGTTCAGCTTGGTGGCGATCTCGTCCTGGGTGTTGTTGGCCACGTAGTAGAGCCACGCGGCGCGGGCTGCCAGACCCAGCTTTCGCTCGTGTCGCTCCATCCGCGAACTCCCCGTGTACGGCTCACCACGCGGCCACGGCTCAGCAGGAGGACGCCCTATCGTCCCGTCGGTCCAGGCTCGACCACGGATCGCGCCGCTTCATGCGCCTCCGCGGCGACTGCCTCGGCGACGGCGAATGCCACATCGGGATGGAGGACCGGTTTCCGGTCGTGCGTGCCGTAGTCGTCCACCTCGACGCTCTGTTCGGAGAGGAACCTCTTCACCAGCTCCTTGAGATCGTACCCTGCCTCGTCACAGCCAACAGCGATCTTCATACGCTCTCCGGCGCTCCAACCACCTGCAACGACAGCTCCGCGCTCCGGGTTTTTCGGCGGAGCCGGAGCATTTACTCACAAACGCTCTCGCCGCGCTATCGTCTTGACAGCGCAACGGCGATCCGTCAGGCTCTGCCCGGTCGAGCAATAGCGCCGATCCTGAGCAACTGCCGATCCCTTCCCACGGGAGCAAGCGTCGGTGAACGTTCCTCTCCTACACGCCGAGGGCGTCGCAAAGTCGTTCTCCGGCGTGCCTGCGCTGAGCAACGGCCGCCTCACGCTCGAGCGCGGCAGCGTGCACGCGCTGTGCGGCGGGAACGGTGCCGGCAAGTCGACCTTTCTCAACGTGATCATGGGGTTGTTGCGGCGAGACGCGGGCACCATTCAGATCGATGGCCACGACGTCGACTTCGCCTCGCCCTCGCAGGCCCTCGCCAGCGGCCTGGCGATCATCACCCAGGAGCTCTCGCCGATCCGCGGGATGACGGTGGCGGAGAACATCTTCCTCCACCGGGAGCCGCGGCGCGGAGGCTTCGTGGTCAACTACCGGCGCCTCAACGAGCAGGCGCAGGACCTGCTGGCACGGCTACGCTTCAAGGTCGACCCCCGCGCACGCATGAGCGAGCTCAGCCTCGCCCAGACGCAGCTGGTCGAGATCGCCAAGGCCATCAGCCTCGACAGCCAGATCCTGATCATGGACGAGCCGACGTCGGCCATCGGCGAGGCCGAGACCGACATCCTCTTCGACGCCATCCGCAACCTCACCTCGACGGGCACCGGCGTCATCTACGTCTCGCACCGGCTGACGGAGGTCTTCCAGATCGCGGATCGGTACACGGTGCTCCGCGACGGCGCGTTCGTCGAGACGGGGGCCATCAAGGACATCGACCGACACCACATGGTGAAGCTCATCGTCGGCCGCGAGCTCAGCGACGAGTTCGAGACCCGGGAGCCGGTGGCCACCAAGGGCGCGGTCCTGCTGGAGCTGGAGGGACTGGGCAGGGCCGGGGAGTTCGCGAATGTGTCGCTATCCGTCCGGCGCGGGGAGATCCTGGGAATCTTCGGCCTGATGGGGTCCGGCCGGAGCGAGCTGCTGTCGGCGCTCTACGGGCTCACGCGTCCGGAGAACGGCCACATGCGGCTCGACGGGAAGCCGGTGCACTTCACCAGCACGCGCGAGGCCATCTCCGCCGGCCTGGCCATGGTCACCGAGGACCGGAAGAGCACGGGCATCTTCCCGGCCGCCTCGGTCCAGAGCAACATCTCCATCTCCGATCTGCGAGAGATGTCCCGCGCCGCCGTCATCAACCGTCCGCGCGAGCGGAGGCTGGTGAGGGAGATGATGGACCGATTCCGCATCAAGGCCGCGTCGCCCGAGGTTTCCATCTCCAGCCTCTCCGGCGGCAACCAGCAGAAGGTCGTGTTCTCCCGCTGCCTCACCACCCGCCCGCGCTTGCTTCTGTGCGACGAACCCACTCGCGGCGTCGACGTGGGGGCGAAGCGCGAGGTCCACGAGTTCCTGGCCGCCTTCGCCTCCTCGGGCGGGGCGGCCATCGTGGTCTCCTCGGAGATCCCCGAGATCCTCGCCATCAGCGATCGCATCGTGGTGCTGCGCAAGGGCCAGATCGCTGCGACGGTACCCGGCCACGAGGCCACCCAGGAACAGCTCCTCCACCTCGCCTCCTGAGCGTCCCTCCTCCCATGAGCGACCCTACGCCCGCCCCCCCCGCCGCCGCAGCGCTCGTCGCGGCGCCGCCCCGTATCCAGGTGACGAGGCTGCTCTCCCGCTACGGCATCATCGTGGTCTTCCTGGTGCTGTGCGTGGCCCTGACGCTGGCCAACGAGTTCTTCCTCACCTGGGGGAACTGGGCCAACGTCCTGCGCCAGACCTCGATCAACGGCATCCTGGCGATCGGGATGACCTTCGTCATCCTGTGCGGTGGGATCGACCTCTCCGTCGGGTCGCTCCTGGCCATCTCCGGCATGGTCGCCGGCAGCCTGGTGACGGGAATCCACGCGCACAACCCCGTCATCGCCATCCTCGCCGGCGTGCTCACCGGGACGGTGCTCGGCTCGATCAACGGCCTCCTGGTCGCCCGTCTCTCCGTCCCGCCATTCGTGGCCACGCTGGGCATGCTCAGCGTCGGCCGCGGCCTGACCTTCATCTACAGCGACGGTATGCCCATTCCGAACCTGTCGATGGGCTTCCGCTACATCGGGCAGGGCGATCTGCTCCGCATCCCCATGCCGGTGGTGATGTTGCTGGCCGTGTTTGGCATCTGCTACTTCGTTCTCACCTACACCACTTATGGTCGATATGTGTACGCCGTCGGGGGGAGCGAGAAGAGCGCCAAGACCAGCGGCATCAGCACCCGGCTGATCACCTTCTCCGTGTACATGATCTCGGGCGCGCTGGCCGGCCTGGCCGGCCAGATCCTCGCCGCGCGCACCACCTCGGCGCTGCCCCAGGCCGGCATCTCCTACGAGCTCGACGCGATCGCTGCGGTGGTGATCGGCGGCACCAGCCTGCAACAGGGCGGCGTGGGCTCGCTGGTCGGCACGCTCTTCGGCGCGCTCATCATCGGCGTGATCAACAACGGTCTCGATCTGATGGGGGTCTCCTCGTACTACCAGCAGGTCATCAAGGGGATCATCATCGTAGCGGCGGTCTTGCTCGACGCCTTCACCCGGAAGCGCCAGCAGTGACTTCCCGGCCCTTGTCGTAGCAGCTGGATCCAGGCAGCGTTCGTCGCAGGTCCACTTACCGAGGAGAGCACATGAAGCGGTCGTGCAAGATTGCCATCGCGCTGGCGTTGATCCTTGGGAGCACCCAGGCCACCCAGGCCGCGCCCAAGAAGTCGTACCGGGTCGGCGCCGCTGTCTACGGGCTGAAGGCCGAGTTCATGCAGATCTGGGTCGGGGCGCTCAAGGAGCACCCGGCCGTGAAGAGCGGCCTGGTCAAGCTGACCGTCTTCGACGGCAACTACGACGCTCTCACGCAGAACAACCAGTTCGACACGATGGTCACGCAGAAGTACGACGGCGCCATCTTCGTCCCCATCGACATCCAGGCCGGTGCCGAGGCGGTGAACAAGGCTTTCGCCGCCGGGATCCCGGTGGTCGGGTCCAACACGCGCGTGAACAGCGACAACCTGCTCTCCTACATCGGCTCCAACGACGTCATCGCCGGCGAGATGGAGGCCGAGGCGGTGATCAAGGGAATCGGCGGCAAGGGCAACGTCGTCATCCTCGAGGGCCCCATCGGCCAGTCGGCGCAGATCGAACGGCGGAAGGGGAACGAGCAGGCGCTGGCCAAGAACCCGAACGTGAAGGTCGTGGAGATGAAGACCGCCAACTGGTCCCGAGCCGAGGCGCTCTCGCTGATGGAGAACTGGCTCACCGCGCACCCCGGCCAGATCAACGGCATCATCGGCCAGAACGACGAGATGGCGCTGGGCGCGATCGCCGCCGTCAAGGCCAAGGGCATCGACCTCAAGACCATGCCCACCGCCGGCATCGACGGCGTGACCGACGCCATCCTGGCCGTGAAGCGGAACGAGATGGTGTCCATCCTGCAGGACGCGCGCGCGCAGGCACAGGGCGCCCTGGACATCCTGCTCCGCAAGCTGGTCGGCCCGAGCTACAAGCCCTCGTCGCCGATCTGGGCGCAGTACGCCAAGGGGATGCCCTGGAACGACGGGCAGGACAAGGTCTACAACGTTCCGTGGACCCCCATCACGCTGCAGAACGCCGACGCCCTCCTGAAGGATCGGCAGAAGTAAGTCCAAGCGGAACCCGCACGCGTGCCGCCGCGCCCGACCGGCGCGGCGGCGCACGCTTTCTTTCGACACGGGGTGTGCCATGGCCTACGAGTTCGAGAAGATGTTCGATCTGAGCGGCAAGACGGCGATCGTCACCGGGGCGGCGGCAGGGATCGGCCTGGCCATTTCCCGCGCGCTGGCGGCGCGCGGGGCCAGCCTGATGCTGGTCGACATGAGCCCCGCGGTGAACGACCTGCCCGGACAGCTCCCCGGCGGCGCCGGACGCCACGCTGCCGTGGTCGCCGACCTCGCCCAGAAGGGCGCGGTGGAGAAGGTGGTCTCGGCGACGGTGGCGCGCTTCGGCGGCATCGACATCCTGGTCAACAACGCCGGCATCGCGCGCCTGGAGAAGGCGGAGCTGCAGACCGAGGAGGACTGGGACAAGACGCTGACCGTGAACCTCAAGGTCCCC
Source organism: uncultured Pseudomonadota bacterium (assembly GCA_963736345.1). Lineage (GTDB taxonomy): Bacteria > Myxococcota > Myxococcia > Myxococcales > Anaeromyxobacteraceae > Anaeromyxobacter. The sequence goes on from CAVTOU010000027.1 coordinate 193,219, forward strand.
TTCCTGCTGGCCCAGGCCGCGGGGAAGGTGATGATCTCCCGGAAGTACGGCCGCATCGTCAACATCGCCTCCCAGGCGGCCGTGGTCGCGCTGGATCGCCACGTCTCGTACTGCACCAGCAAGGCCGGGCTGGTCGGGATGACCAAGGTGCTGGCCGCCGAGTGGGCGCAGCACGGCATCACCGTGAACGCGGTCTCCCCGACCGTGGTCGAGACCGAGCTGGGCAAGAAGGCCTGGTCCGGCGAGGTGGGCGAGGCGATGAAGAAGAAGATCCCCACCGGCCGCTTCGCGCAACCGGAGGAGATCGCGCTCGCGGTCCTGTACCTCGTCAGCGGCGCCGCGGCGATGGTCGATGGCGAGAACCTGATGATCGACGGCGGCTACACCATCCAGTGAGGGCGCGCTGCGCCCCGGGAGGTCCCCATGAACCGCATCTTCAACAACCCCGATCTCGTGGTGGAAGACATGCTGCGGGGCTACTTCCGCGTCCACGCCGACCTGGTGGCGCCGGTGGAGAACCCCAGGGTGGTCAAGCGGGTGAACGCCCCCATCGCGGGAAAGGTGGGGGTGGTGACCGGCGGGGGATCGGGGCACGAGCCGGCCTTCCTCGGCTACGTCGGGCGAGAACCTGGTCGACGCGGTGGCCATCGGCGAGATCTTCTCCTCGCCCACGGCCCAGGCTTCTACGACGCGTTCAAGGCCGCCGACGGCGGGAAGGGCGTCGCCTGCCTCTACGGCAACTACGCCGGCGACAACATGAACGTGAAGATGGCCATCAAGATGGCCGAGAAGGACGGGCATCAAGGTCAAGACGGTCGTGGCCAACGACGACGTGCCGTCGGCGCCGCAAGACGGAGCGCGAGAAGCGGCGCGGCGTGGCCGGCGAGATCCTGATGTGGAAGGTCGGCGGCGCCAAGGCGGCCATGGGCGGCAGCCTCGACGAGGTGATCGCCGCCGCGCAGAAGGCCATCGACAACACCCGCTCCATCGGCATCGGCCTTACGCCGTGCACCATCCCGGCGGTGGGCAAGCCCAACTTCTCGATCAAGGACGGCGAGATGGAGGTCGGCATCGGCCACCACGGCGAGCCCGGGCATGAAGGTCATGGAGACCGCCGCCGGCCAACGAAATGGCCGAGCTGATGCTGGACACGGTGCTCCCCGACCTGCCGTTCGCGGCGGGCGACGAGGTCTCGGTGCTGCTCTCGGGGCTCGGCGCCACGCCGATCATGGAGCTCTACATCCTCTACGCGCGCATCGCGGAGCTGCTGGCCGACGCCAAGATCGCCGTCGGCTGCAACTTCGTCGGAAACTTCTTCACCTCGCTCGAGATGATGGGCGTGACGCTGACGGTCATGAAGCTCGATCCCGAGCTGAAGGCCTGCTTGGCCTACCCGTGCCGTTCCCTCGGGATCAACGTGAAGGGCTGACCCTCCCGGCGGGCACGTTCCGGCCGCGCCCTGGTTTCTTCCATGACCGACCCCGGGCTCGCCGGTTTCGACGTCCGGCAGGTCCCCGGCGAGGAGGTGGGCGACCAGCGCGCCCTCAGCCCAGGGTCTCGACGAGCGTGTTGATCGGCGGCACGGTGGTGTCGGGCAGTCCGGTGGACTGCACCGCGTTCGGGCAGACGGCGGCCGTGATGACGTTGCCGTCTCGAACCACAGGGTCGTGGCCGCGGGTGCCTTCAGGGAAGTCGTTCGAGAGGTACCTACTCCTCGAAGCGACCCGTGGCGTCACGATCGCGGTCGTATCGTCTCGTGAGCGGAAACGGCGGCAACCAGGACTCGCGACGGACGATCCAGCTTTCGTAGGTTGGCATCAGCTGGTCAGGGGCATCCAGGGATCCCAGGCTCACTTCGATTTCGTCCGCGCTGCGTGCGAAGATGGACGAGCCGCAGCGGGGACAGAAGAACCGCCCGGCGTAGTCGCGTGTTTCGCCATCGATCGTCACCGCATCCTGAGGGAACACCGCGGAAGCGTGAAAGAGGGCCCCATGATGCTTGCGGCAGTCGAGGCAGTGGCAAAGGCCGACCCGGTATGGGGGTCCCGACGCCACGATTCGGACGTTGCCGCACAGGCAACCGCCGGTGAATCGGTCCATGCTGCGTCTCCTCCAAGATCAAGCGGTCGGAGTGGGGAAACAGGGCGCTCCATCGGCGAACGCCTACTCTCGCACGGTCGCCATCCGCCGTCACGCCGGCCGTGAAGGAGGAGCCGCGCCGCCCCTCTCCGGCGTCTCCGGCTCGCCGCGCGCGGACTTTCTCTCCCGCAGATGGCATCAGCCGCCCCGCCCGAGGTGATCAGGCGGGGCGGTGAGCGATCTCGCTGGTCTGGCAGCTGCGTCGACAGCGACACCGGCGCCCCGATCCACTACTTTCCCGAGGCCTCCATGTCACCCGTCGTCATCCGGACGGCGCCTGCCGCCATCGCCTGAAGGTGGCGAGACTGCTCCTTGGAGACATCGACCACCTGCCGCCGGGCGACCTGCTCCTTCTGGTCCTTCGCGCTCTTCACGGCGTTCTCGCGGCTGCTCAGCAGCGCGGTCTGCCCGTGCTCGATGTCGTACTGGGTCAGACCGGAGCTGGAGGCGTAGGTGATGGCGGGCGCAGCGAGGGCAGCGATGAAGCCGGCGAGGATCTGCGTACGGAACGTCATGGTGCTTCTCCTTGTCGTGAGGGTTCTTCTCGAGCAGACGGAGATGCACCCTGCGTGCCGGCCCGTTGACTACGCGTCTGCTGCGGGAATCACGGCCGCCTGCCACGCATGCACCGCTCGATCGTGACGACGGCCATCACGACCTGCCCGGGGTTCGCTGGACGGCGGCCCGTTCCCGCAGGGAGACTGCCGCATCCCCCGGGAGTGACGACGGCGGGTACACTGTGATGGATGCCTCGGTGGCCGGCCGCTCCGGTTACGGTGTGATGTCTCGATGCGCCGCCTGCTCCTGCCCCCACCGAGGGGGCGGTGCACCGCGACAGCGAGCAGCCATGCGTCAGGGCCACGCAGATGGCTCGAGCGCGCGTTCGCGACGGAATGACCTCTCCGCAGCCGGTGTCCGCCGCCGCCGCTCAGGAGGCACGGAAGAGGATCAGCAGCGCATAACCGACGAGGACGGCACCGGCCGCCCTGCTCATCCACCTCCCGGCGGCGGTCACCTTCTCGAGCAGGAGGAAGGCGGTGAGCCCCGCCATCCAGGCGAGGTTCATGACCCCGAACACGAAGGAGAGCGTCATGAGGGCCCAGCAGCAGCCCAGGCAGTAGAGCCCGTGGCGCGCACCCATCGTCATGGCTCCCCGCGGCCCTTCCCGCCAGCTCGTCAGGAAGAATCCGAAGGGCGACCGGCAATGGGTCATGCACGAGTCCCGCAGCGGGGTCCATTGATACACGCCCGCCCCGCCCAGCGCCGCGGCCGCGAGCACGGGGCTGGTCGTGACCCACTCCGGCGAAAGGAGCGCCCAGCGCTGGAGCACCAGCTGTCCCGTGGCGGCGAGCAAGGTGTACACCAGCCAGACGCCGCCGTACCCGAGGAGAAAAGCTCCGGCCTCGTGCAACGCAGCCGCGTTCCGCTGGCGGGCGGCCTCCACGAGCGCGACGAGCCACGGCGTCACGACCGGCAGCATCATCGCGACCATCATCACGCCCCACATCCCCGCGGCCGCCAGCAGGTCCCCGCCCGACCAGGAGCGCACGCTCGGCAACGCCATGGCCCGATGGCAGCCCTCCGCGCTGGCCATGGCGGTCCCCATGCGGAGCATGTACGACCACGCCAGCACGATGACGACGGCGAGTGCGCCCACGAGAATGACGCGATCTCTCCTGGCCGCGCTCGAGACGGACTCCTGCGGGATCATCGACTCGCCTCGCTAGCCGACTCGCCAGTCGAAGCTGGAGTAGAGCGCGTGCGTGCCCTGGATGTCGAAGGCGAGGCCGCGATCCGAGGCACGGGTCTTGCCGCGCGCCAGCACCTGGAGGGCAGCGTGGATCTGGTTGAAGAGGTTCGAGAGCACCGCTTCCGATGCTTCGTCCTTCCCGCGGATCGCCTCGACGGTCGTGTCGAGGGCGCCGTCGATCCACATCCGCTTTCGCCGGCCGGCGTCCTCGAAGTGGATGGGCACGTGGCGCGTCTCGCGCCGCGTCCCGACGAAGCGGGCGAGGACCTTCCAGGGCCCGCCGGCAGCGCCGGAGAGAATGGCCTCGACCGCCGCACGCTGCGCCTCGCTCCCGCGCTCGTCGATCGAGAGCGCCGTCGTCCAGCCGCCCGCGATCATGCGCTGAGGGCTGTCGTACAGGACGACGGCGTTCAGCCCCCCGAGCGGCGTCTCCCCGTACCGGCCATCCTCGAAGTGGATGGCCCAGTGGCCGAAGCAGCGCTCGTGCGTGCACAGCTGCTTGAACGACAGGTGGGCGGGGCACAGGAGCTGACAGTTGCAGTTCTCGAAGAGGAGGCCCTTGGCCCACCACTGCGGTTCCGGCACGTGGCACCTCCGAAGCCCGGAAGCGACCGCCCGGCTTCGGCTACAAGGCTAGCGCTTCGAGGTGCCCGACCGCTCGGGAACCCGCGGGCGGGTCCCCGAGCGGGTTTCGAGGTCACTCGCCCAGGAGCAGGCTCCGGAAGAAGGTCCCCTGCGGCTCCGCGGGAGTGTAGGACCAGTCCGAGATCAGGTTGGGCGTCCAGATCGGATGGAACACCCAGGCCGTCCAGCTCATCCCCCTGGTCGCGAAGAAGTCGGTGATGGGCTTGCCGTACCCGGCCACGGTGCCGTAGGCGACGGGGTCGGCCGGGTTGGCGACGAATCCGAACTCGGTCGCGAAGACCGGATACGTGGCGGCCAGGTAGCCGAAGTCGGCCTCCCAGGTGGCCTCGGTGCCCTTCACGGAATACGGGTGCACCGCATAGACGATACCCTCCCGGCCCACCGGATCGGCGCCCACCGGGGAGAGGTCGTAGGCCCACTTGAAGCCGCTCACGATGCAGATGGCTTGGGCGTTCTGCGCGCGGACGATGTCGACGAGGCTCTCCGCGAGCACCTTCCACTGCGCCCAGGTCGTGGTGGTGGTGGTGCCGTCGCTCATCCAGTTGGTGTTCTCGTTGAAGATCTCGTAGAAGGCGACGCCGGGGTCGTTCTTGTAGTGGGTGGCGATGATCCGCCAGAAGGATCGCGTCTCGGCCCGGCTGGTCACGAACATGGCGTCCTGGCCGGTCTCGTATACCTCGGCGTTCGGGTCTCCCATCCCGTGCCAGTCGAGCATGACGTACATGCCGCGCTGCTCGGCCCAGGTGACGCCCTGGTCGAGGAGTGCCAGGTAGCCGGCCGGCCCGCGCTTGCGCCAGTACTTCGGGTGCACCGGGATCCGAACCACCTGGGCGCCCCAGTCCTTCATCTGCTGGAAGTGCTCCGCGTCCCAGTGGCCGTCCAGATCCAGCTGGTGGGGATCGGCCAGGGCGATCCCCTTCAGCACGACCGTCGTCCCGGCGCCGTTCGCGATCCGGTTCCCGTCCACGTGGAGCGCGGGGAGGCTTGCGGGCGGCACGAACACCTCCGGAACGTAGTCGCTGCCGCCGGGCGCCGAGGCCGCCCCGCCCGAGCAGGACAGGGCGACCGCGGCGAAGGCGAGCGCGAGGAGTGGAGCGTTGCGGTTCGAGCGGGGGAGCGGATCGGGGGACGCGAACGGCTCGGGAAACGGGCTGGCTCTCATCGGACGGGTCTGGAGCCTCATGCGAGATGATCAGGAGGCGGCCAGGACCGTGACCTGACCCTCCCCTGCCCCTGACTGCCCCGATCCTCGGCGTCACCTGCCGGCCCGGGATCGCGCCCGCGGGCCGGTGCATTTCTCGTCGGACATGAGGTAACCCGGAGGGGCCGGACGCCAGCCCCCCGCACAGTCAAGGACGGCTTCATCGTCGAGAAGAAGAGCACGCTGCCGATCCTCTCCCACGTACGCCCGAGGTGCGGGTTCGCGCGCTGGAGAAGCGCTGCGGAACGTCCACGCGCTGAGCCACTCGGAGGACCTCATCTGGACGGCGATCCCGAAGCGACCGAGGGCTAGAGGAACGAACGCGGAGTCACGGACGCGACGGGGGTGAGCGGATGGCCGATCACAGGAGCCGGCACGCATCCTGGCCCATCGACGTTCGCGAGCTCCACGACACCGTGCTTCGTGCCACCGCCGCGGGTGATATCGCCGCGTTCACCGCTGCCCTGGAGCGCCTCGTCCTGCTTGCGGACCAGAGCAAGGACGCCCGCATGCGAAACGCGGCCAGACACGCATGCATCTGGCTGGCTCTCATGTACGACCCCGGGGGGTTGGCGGCGTGCGTGGTTCGAGATGTCGACCCGGGTGCCCCGAACCTTGCGGCGAGCGTGACCAGGCCGCACGTGCGTCGGGCTGGTGCTCGCACCGGTCGAGGTGGTCGGCACCCACCGAGATCAGCGTAAGCCGTTCGCGGAGTCCCGCGGCGCGTTTCGATGCGCTCCCGCTCTCACGAGCGCTCGGCGCGGCGCGCGGGCTTCGTGGGCGGGCCAGAGCGACCTCGCCTCGGCCGCCACGCGCGCGCGGAGAACTTCTCGTCCCGGCGCTCGAGGACGGTGCCCTCGGCGTAGGTGAGGGCGATGCTCGCCAGGCGCAGGGCGTCCTGCGCCGCGGCGGGATGTGCTTGCTCCACGCCCGGGTACCACCCGCCGGACACCAGCGACTCGGCCACGATCCTGGCCAGGTCGCCCGGACCGATGCCCGGCCGCTCCACCACCACGAACGTGGTCGTCGCCTTGCGGCTCCTCACCCCGCGCAGGGCACGACGGCATCCGCACGAACCGTCGACGGTCTCATCCGCGCACTCCGATCCGAAGGTGACGATCTCACCCTCCTCCGCCCAGCAGAAGTCGTTCTGCCTGCGGCCCTGGGTTTCTTCGGTGGCGACGAGGATCTTCATGGGGGACTTCGGGCGGGCCCGCCCCGAACGGTCCGGGGCAAGCGGGAAAGCGTTCGAGCAGAGCCTAGGGAACGCGGCCCCGGACGCCATCCGCCCTATGACTCACCGCCATCCGCCGGATGGCCCATGGTGAGAAGACCCGTGATCCTCGCTGGATAGGCGATGCTCGAGGCGGAGGATGCAAACCTCGCCGGGCGATCCGCGACGCAGCCCGGCTCATCATCAGGGCGCGGCCGCCCTGTGGCGCACCACGCCCGGGGCGAACACGAACTGCCAGTCGCCATGGGTTTTCGCCTCGGCGAACTCCTGGTCGGCCTGTTCGAAGTTGCCGGTCTTGAGCGGCGCACGGGTGGAGGTGCTCGCCACGCCCATGAACCCGTCGCCGTTCGGCGCCGGCAGGAGCACCCAGTCCACGGCGTTCGTCATCGGGTCCGGGTAGAGGCGGCGGATGTAGTGGACCTGAACCGGGTCGTCCGGCGCGCTGCCGAGCAGCGCCTGCAGGGTTTGCGGATACGCTCGCCTGGAGTTCCAGTAGCGGCCGATCGCCGCCCGGTACTCGTGCCCGACCCACAGGAGCTGCGCCTCGCGCTCGCGCTGCGCGACCGTGGCCGCGACCTCACCCGCTGCCGCCAGCATGAGGCCCATCAGCACGACCAGGACGAGCAACCCCACGTAGGTGAAGCCGCGCTCGCTGCCAGAGGGGGGCCGCCGCGCCCGTTCACCACGTGGCATAGGGAGTTCCGTTCTCGCCGGTCCCCTCGGCGCCGCTCCGGACGTCCTTGACGCCGGTGTCCTCGGGATCCTCCGAGTTCACGGCGATCCACTTGTCGGCGGCCCTGGTGATGGGGTCTACCGGGATGCTGCGCAGGTAGTGCTTCTCGACCAGCACCGCCAGCGTCGGAGGATACTTTCCCGTGTCACCGTAGAATCGGTCGATCGACTCGCGAAGCGCGGTCAGGTCCTGCTTCAGGACCGCCTCCCGGGAGCGCTGGATCGAGCGGAAGTAGCGCGGCACCGCGATGGTGAGCAGCGTCGCGATGATCGCCATCACCACCAGCAGCTCGAGCAGCGTGAAGCCGCGGCGCTCACCAGTCATGGTAGGGGACTCCGTTGAGGCCGGTGCGCGACGAGCGCGAGTGCACGTCATAGACGTCGTCGCCCGGCTGGGGATCGTCCGCCGGGCTCGCGTACGAGCGCAGCCCCCAGGTCTCCGCGGCCGGCGTGGTGGCATCGGGCCAGAAGGGATCGCGGGGCAGGCGCCGCAGGAAGTAGATCTTCACGTCCTTCCTGGCGCTGCCGGCGTCGTCGACCCCCTCGACCAGCGACTGCAGATCGGGTGGGTACCCGGTCTTGTCGAGCTCCTTCTTGATGCGGCCGCTGTCCGAGGCGGACTTGTAGGCGTCGATGGCGGCCCGGATGGTGCGTAGCGCGGCGCGCAGCTCGCTCTCGCGCTGGCGCTGATACAGGAGCTGCGCCGACGGGACGACGGCGCTGGCCAGCACCGAGACGATCGCCACCGTGATCACGAGCTCGATGATGGTGAAGCCCCGGCTGCGCATGGCTTCCTCACTGGGCCACAGAGATCTTGAGCGGCGTGGCCTGCGTCGCGGCCACCGCCACGCCGTCCTGGCCGACCAGCACCACCTGTGTCGCGATCGATACCGCCGGCCGGGCCGCGACCACCCGGAATCGCAGGTCGAGCAGGCTGCCGCCTCCCGAGATCGGGGCGCCCTCGCTGCCCGCCAGATCGAGCTGCACCCCTCCCGGCTTCACCTCGACCTTCGGCGCATCGCCGGACGATGCCAGGTCGCCGGGGTCCGCGCTGACGAGCTGCAGCGCCGAGGCGTCGAACGCCACCTGGGTGCGCACGCGACCCAGCGCCGAGCCCGAGGCCAGCATGACCGACACGCTGATCTCGTCCCCGACCTTGGCCGCGTCGGGACCCTCGATCGTGACCGTCGGCCTGGCGTCCGGGCCTGCGCCCTGCACGGCCGAGGCGAAGCGCGCGTCCGGCGGGGCCGCGTCGGGGGCCTTCCCCGCCGCCGTGCTCGCGTCCGGCGCCGCCCCCTTCGCGCCGGGGGCCTTGGCGTCCTGCGGCGCCGCGGCGGCTGCGCCTGACGGCGGCGGGGGTGGGCGCGCCGCCGAGTCGATGCGAGTCGGCACGGAGCGCGGCACGCTCGACGCCGATGCGCCCGCGGGGCCCCCCGCGGTGCCGCCCGACTGGAACGACACGCCGCCCGGCACCACCGGCGCCGCGCCGGGCGCGGGCGGGGCGGCCCCCTCGCCGGTGCCGCCGGAGAGGGGCGCCGAGCGCGACTGCGACTCGGTGCCGAACCAGAACTCGGTGGTCTCGCTCGAGGGACGCGGCTGCGTGCGGATGATCCGGGGGGTGATCGACAGCACGATCTCGCTCTTGTCGTGGTTCTTGCCGTTCGACCCGAACAGCCTGCCCAGCAGCGGTAGGTCGCCCAGCCCCGGGATGTGGCTCGAGTTGTTCTGGTCGCTGTCCTGGATCAGCCCCGCCAGCACCTGCGTCTCGCCGTCCTTGAGCTCGAGCAGCGTCGACGCGTTGCGGGTGCCGATCTCGTAGGCCAGCGTGTTGCCGCCGTTGCCGATGGGCACCTGGATCTGCTTGACGATCGAGCTGACCTCGAGCGCGACCTTGATGGCGACGTTGCCGTCGTTGTGGATGGTCGGCTGGACCTCCAGCGTCAGGCCCACGTCGATGTACTGCACGTTGCTCGTCGAGAACGCCCCGCCGACGGTGGCGCTGGTGCCGGAGGTCACCACCGGCAGGCGGTTGCCGACCAGGATCTTGGCCTTCTCCTTGTTGCGCGCCCGGATCCGCGGGCTCGACAGCACGTTGGTGTCGCCGACCGTCTTGAGAAGGTCCAGGCTGACCCCCAGCGCCGAGAGCGCGATGGTGTTGGGGTTCTGCTTGGCGAGGTCCGAGAGCGCCAGGCCCGTGTTCCCCGCCGCCCCGCTGACCGAGCCGGTGCTGTTGGGCGGCTTGGTGGCCGAGAAGCTGACGCTGCTCGGGTAGTTGATGCCGAGCTGCTGGATGAGGCTGTGCGAGACCTCCAGGACCTCGACCTCCAGGATCACCTCCGGGTCGGGGAGGTCCAGCGAGGCCACCAGCTTCTCGGCCATGCGCACGTGCTCGGGGGTGTCGCGCATCACCACCGTGCTCGAGCGCTCGTCGATGAAGATGGTCTTCGCGCCGAGCACGGTCTTGAGCAGCGACTCGGCGTCCTTGGGTGCCGCGTTGGTCAGGTAGAAGGTGTGGACCACCTCTTCCCGGTAGTCCTTCTGCTTGGCGGGCGTATCCGGGTAGACGAGGACCGTGTTCTCCGACAGCACCTGCCGGCCGAGCTGGTTCTGCGCCAGGATCAGCTCGATGGCCTCCTCGGCCGGCACCTGGTTGACGAAGATGGTCGTCTTGGCATCGCTCTTGACGTCCCTGTCGAAGACGAAGTTGAGGCCGGTCTGGCGCGCCAGGGCCTCGAACACCATCTTGGTCGGCGCGTCCCGGAACTGGAGCGACACCGGCCGGTCGTCCCGGGCCCTGAGGCGCGCGGCCGCCGACGGGGCGCGGACCAGGTCGATCTTCGACAGCAGCGCATTGGCCGGGGCAAAGCCCGGGTCCTCGGCCAACACGGCGCGCACCTCGAGCTCGGCGGCGTCCAGCTTCTTCGCCGCCAGCAGCTGTGCCGCCTTGTTGGTCCGCTCCGCGTGCCGCCGGTCGGCCTCGACGCCCTCCAGCCCGCGCAGCGCCCGGTCGTTGCCCGGGTCGATCTTGAGCACGCGCCGGTAGCTCGCCGTCGCGCCGTCGCCGTCCCCGCCGGCGCGGGCCCGATCGCCGCCGGCGACGAGCTGCTGAACGGCCGCCTCCCGGCGGACGCGCAGCTCGAGGCGCAGCCCCAGGTCCGAGGGGTCCTTCTTGACGGCCTCCTCCAGGGCGGCGATGGCCTCCTCGTAGGCGCCCTGCTGGTACGCCTTGAGGCCCTCGCGGTGCAGGCGCTCGGTGGCGCAGCTCGCCATCAGGCCGACGAGGAGGAGGGCACTTAGTCGTCGGACGGACGGCCTCACTTGGACGCTCCGGCTGAGATGTTCTGGCGAATGTTGAGCGGAAGGTAGACGAAGACGAGCTGGCCGCCGGCGGCGCTCTCGAGCTGGTAAACGCCGTCGAGCCGGTCGCCGACGCGGACGTCGATGACGCGATCGCCGTGTGCCAGGAAGTACACCGGTGTGCCGCCCGCCTGGACGACGCTGCCGACCAGGGTGTAGGGAAGCGGCGGCGCCGTGGGCTCAGGCGGCGGGGGAGCCGGCGGCGGCGGCGGCAGCTTCGCCAGCGGCGGCAGCACGGTCCAGGAGTGCTGCGCGAAGAGCGCCGCCGCATGCGTCGGCGCGACGACTCGGTCCGACGACGGGTCCGATTCCGCAGCGCTCGCCGGCGGCTGGCGCCCCGCCACGGGCGTGGCGGGCCCGGCTCCCGGCCCGCGGGTGGTCCCGCGCACGGCCGTGTAGACGGTCATCCGGATCTGCGCCTCGACGTCGCCGTCGGCGATCGACTTCCGCTCGAGCACGAGGTCGCTGAGGGCGACCGCCGGCATGGTCGCCAGCGTCGCGTCGAGGAACTCGCGGATGTGCGGGTAGGGTCCGATGACCGGGAAGGCGACCTGGTGGCGGACCACGCTGCCGCTCCGGGTCTCCTTGATCTCGTACCTGCCGGTGTCGACGGCCAGCCCCGCCCGCGTGGCCTGGCGGAACAGCTGGCGCAGGATGGCGGGCATGTCGGCGCGCGCCGGGAGCGCCGGACCGGACACGACCGGACCGGCGGCCGGGTCCGCGGCCGCCGCGGACGCCCGCGGCTGCGCGGCCGCGACCTCGGCGCGCAGCCTCTCGACCTCGCCTGCGACCTCGAGATGGTCGAGAGCAGGAACAGCGCCGCCCCGAGCAGCAGCGCGATACCGATTAGCCCCGGCCGGCCGGTGCGGTCGATGGTCCAGGCGACGCGCGGCAGCCATTCCCTGCCGAGCCGTCCCGCCCACCGGCGCGGCAGCGCAGGGACGTGGCCGCGCGCCGGCGTCGGGGCCGGCCGCACGGCGGCGCCCGGCGCAGGCGCGACCCTGGCGACCTGGCGCGCGGCGCTCACGTGCGCCACTCCGCCGAGAGCTTGATCCGCAGCGGGTGGTCCGGATCGTCCTTGCGCCGCTCGTGGCTCTCGAGCATCGGGTGGCGCAGCACCGCGCTCCTCTGCAGGCGCTCGAGGTAGGCGAGCGCGTCGGAAAGCGTGCGCACCTCGGCAGTGATCCGCACCAGCTGCTTGCCGGGGTCGGGCTCGACGAGCAGCAGCGCGACGGTGGCCGCGCTGTCGTGGCTGGCGGCCTCGAGCTCCGCGAGCAGCCGGGTCCAGGGAACGCCCAGCTCGCGCTCGATGGCGGCGGCCTCCGCGGCGGTCCGGAGCGACTCGGGGGTCGGCGCGCGGCGGAGCGGCTGCGGCGTGGCGGCGAGCGTGGCGTCGAGCCGGTTGCGCTCGGAGAGCGCGCGCTCGAAGGCCACCCCGAGCGCGAGCGCGGCCGCCAGGCCGAGGAGGAAGAGCATCGCACCCGCCACCGGCGCCCGGTGCACCGGGGCGACGAAATCGAGCCGGACCGGACGCGGCGACTTCCTCATGCGGTCATCCTCTGCAGGAGCGTGAGCTCGTGCGCCTGGGCGCCATCACCGGCGCCCTCCTCCAGCCACTCGATGCCGGCGATCGATCCCGCGCCACGGCGCATCCCGGCCGGCGCGTCCACGAGGATGCGGCCCGGCGCGCCGGCGGCCGCCGTCAGCCTGCCCAACGCATGCAGCCGCTCGAGCTCGACGCTCCAGTCTGCGGGCAGGCGCGCCAGGTGGACCCGGTCCCACGCCCCGTGGCTCAGGTGCAGGGCGGAGAGCGATCCGTCGTCGACCCGGACGAACCAGGCGTCGTCCTCCGGCAGCCGGCGGCGCCAGGCCTGGAAGGCGACGATCAGCTGCGGCTGCAGCGAGACCAGGGAGAGCCGCGCCGGCGCGAGCGTGTCCTCGAGCGCGCTCCTGAGCGCCGCGGGGATGGCGCAGGCGACGTAGGGACGGCCGGGTGGCGTATCCGCCAGCGTCACCGCCCAGTCCGCCACGGCCTCGCCGTGGGCATCTCCCAGCACGTAGCGGGCGTGCGTGAGGCGCCCCGCGGCGTCGAGCCGGCCGGACGGCCACGGAACCACGGCGTAGCGCGCCCAGGGGTGGTCGGCCACCACCACCCGGGCCGCGGCGCCCTGCCAGGTTGGCTCGGTCAACAGGTCGGCAAGCCGCGCCAGCACGGGGCCGGTGTCGGCGAGCGGGCCGGCCGGGACGGCGACCTCGGTCGCTGCGACGATGCGCGACCTGAGCCGGCGGGCGCGGCGCACCAGCGCCAGCTTCCGCGGCGCGAGGTAGATCGCGATCTCGTCACGCCAGGGCGGTGACACGGTTGGCCTCCAGCAGGGTGGTGACGCCGTACCGCACCAGCTCGAGCGCGGCGGTGCGCATGAGCTTCGAGCCGCCCGCCAGCGCCAGCTCCTTGAGGCGGCGCGCCGGGGCGCGCGCCACGATGGCCTCGCGCAGCTCGTCGTTGAGGACCAGCAGCTCGCCGATGGCGCGGCGGCCCTTGTAGCCGGTGCCGCGGCAGTGGGCGCAGCCGCGCCCGGACCGGAACCGCCAGTCCGAGACCTCCACCGGCCGCAGGCCGGACTGGACCAGGAACTCGGGCGATGGCTGTGCCTGCTCGGCGCATTGCTCGCAGACGATGCGCACCAGCCGCTGCGCCAGGATGCCGTTCAGGGCCGAGACGAAGGCGTAGGCGTCGACCTGCATGTGCGCGAACCGCCCCAGCACGTCGAAGACGTTGTTGGCGTGCACGGTGGTGAACACCAGGTGGCCGGTCAGCGCCGACTGGATGGCGATCTGCGCGGTCTCCGGATCGCGGATCTCGCCGACCATGATCTTGTCCGGGTCGTGGCGCAGGATCGACCGCAGGCCGCGCGCGAAGGTCAGGCCCTTCTTCTCGTTGACCGGGATCTGCAGCACGCCGGGCAGCTGGTACTCGACCGGATCCTCGATGGTGACGATCTTGTCGCTGCCCGGTGTTGGTCTCGGAGATCGCGGCGTAGAGCGTGGTCGTCTTGCCGCTGCCGGTCGGGCCGGTCACGAGCAGCATGCCGTAGGGCAGCTCCGACAGCCGCCGCAGGCGCCCGACCACCTCGGGCTCGAAGCCGAGCGCGTCGAGCCGCAGGCCCTGCAGCTCGTCGGTCAGCGCCTGCTTGTCGAGGATGCGCAGCACCGCGTCCTCGCCGTAGCACGCTGGGCATGACCGAGACGCGGAAGTCGATGGGCCGGCCCTTGAGGGCGACCCGGAAGCGGCCGTCCTGCGGCACGCGCCGCTCGGCGATGTCGAGCTCGCTCATCACCTTGACGCGCGAGATCACCTGCTCGCATAGGTCCGTGCGTGCCGAGCGTGACCACGTGCACCAGCACGCCGTCGACGCGGTAGCGCACCGCCAGGCCGCCCGGGCGCGTCTCGAGGTGGATGTCGCTGGCGCCCGGCCTTGAGCGCGTCGTAGACGGTCGAGTGCACCAGCTTCACGACCGGGCTCGAGTCCGCGCTGATCGAGGCGAGCGACAGGTTCTCGACGTCGGCATCGACCAGTTCCTCGCCGTCGCTGGCCACCGCCGCCACGTCCATGGCGCGCAGATCCTGCTCGAGCTTGGCGACGTAGGCCGTGATCTCGTCCGGCGCTGCCAGGTGCCAGGCCAGGGGCTCGTGCGTCCGGAGCTCGAGCCAGTCGCGCAGCGCCAGGTCGAACGGGTCGCCGATGACCGCCAGGTACTCCCCGCCCCGCTCGACGATCACGCAACCGCGCTGCGCAGCCTCGGCGGGCCCGAGCAGGTCGAAGGCGGGCGCGAGTGCCATCAGCGCGGCGCTCTCCAGCACCGGGTAGCGCAGCGCAGCGCCGAGGGCCCGTACCAGCGCCTGGCCCTCCAGGCCGCTGGTCTCGGCCAGCACCGCCACCGGCGAGCGGCCGGTGGCGGCGGCGCTGGCGACCGCCGCGCGCAGCACATCCTCCGCCAGCGACGGCGCTTGCGGCGGAGCGAGCGCCACCGCGGGCACGGCGTTCCGGGCGCCCAGGGCCGCGCTCATCGGATGCTCCCGGCCAGCTCGAAGATGGGGACGTACATGAGCACCACGATGACGCCGATCACCAGGCCGATGACCGTCATCATGGTCGGCTCGATCAGGCGCGTGGCGAGGTCGACGAAGCGCGACAGCTCCTCGTCGTAGAACGCCGCGATCCGCTCCATCATCTCGCCCATGTTGCCGCTGCGCTCGCCCACCCGCAGCATGCGCTCGGCCACCGGCGTGGTCAGGCCCTGGGCCGCGAGCGCCTCGGTCAGCGAGCGCCCCTCGCGTACCGCCCGCGTGGCGGCCGCGAGCCGCGGCCGCGCCGCCGCGGCCAGCAGGCCGCGCGTCATCTCGAACGCGGTCACCACCGGCAGGCCGCCGCGCAGCAGCATGCCCACCGTGCGGTACAGCCGCGCCAGCTGGTAGAGCTCGATCCGGCGGCCGACCATGGGGATGCGCGCCAGGAGGCGGCCCAGCGCGGCGCGAACGGCCGGCCGCAGCACGCCCCAGCCGGCGAGCGCGCCGAAGGCCAGGAAGCCTCCCAGCACGGCCAGGCCGTGGGCCTGCAGCAGCCGGCCCCACTGCATCAGCATCCTGGAGGCGAAAGGCAGCTCGCCGCCGACCTCCTCGTAGATGCCCGAGAACCGCGGCACCACGTAGCCGACCAGGAACAGCAGCACCAGCGAGCCGGCCGCGAGCAGCACGGCGGGGTAGATGGAGGCGTTGATGAGCCGCTTCTTCAGGAGATCGATCTGCTGCTGGTAGGCGACGAAGCGCCGGAGCGCCTCGGGGATGGCGCCGCTGCGCTCGCTGGCGCGCACGGTCGCGACGTACAGCGTGGGGAAGCAGCTCGGAAACTCGCCCAGCGCGACCGACAGGTTCTGCCCCTCGTACAGGCGGCGGCGCAGGCCCTCGAGCAGGTGGCGGACCGACTCGTCGCGCTCCTTCTCGGTCAACGCCTCGATGGCCTCGACCAGCGACAGGCCGGCCTCCAGCAGCGCGACCAGCTCGCTGCTGAACGCGACCAGGGAGAGGCGTGCGCGCCGCGAGCGCCTCCAGCGCGCCGCCTCGACCGCGACCACTCTCAGGCCGCGCGCCATCGCCTGGCGGTGCGCATCGGCCTCGTCGAGCGCGTCCATCTCCTGGATCGCGATCCCGTGCCCGGCGGCGAGCGTGGTGATGCGATAGCGCATGCGTCACCAGTTCGTGAGGTCGGTGTCCTCGCCGGCTCCGCCTGGCCGCCCGTCCTTGCCGTAGGACAGCAGGTCGAAGTCGTTGCCGCCGTGCGTGCCGGGTTGCTCGTAGACGTAGGGGTGGCCCCAGGGATCGGCGGGCACGCCCTTCTTGAGGTAGGGGCCCGACCAGCTCGACTCTCCGTTCGGCCGCGCCACCAGCACCTGCAGCCCCTCCTCGGTGCTCGGGTAACGCCCGACGTCGAGCCGGAACTGATCCAGGGCCTTGTCGAGCGCGTCGAGCTGCGCGCGCGCCACCTTGATCTGCGACTTGCCGACCTGCGCGAAGTACCGCGGCGCGACGAAGCCGGCCAGCAAGCCGATGATGACCATGACCACGAGCAGCTCCAGCAGCGTGAAGCCGCTTGCCTTCGCCGGGAGGTTCCGCCGTTGCATGTTCATGCCTCCTTGGGCCTGCGGGCCGTCGCCATGGCGGTCAGCGCGAGGCAACCAGTTCGCGGTAGTCGCGCAGCAGGTCATCGGGCGTGGCGAACCCCTCGATCCGCAGCCAGGGCTTGCCGGGCGCCGCGCGCATCAGGGTCACCACCGTGTGGCTCATCTTGCCGCCGCGGTACACGTCGAACGCCCGCTGGGCGGTGATGCTCGCGGCCAGCGTCCCGGTGTAGTGCTGCCACTCGGGACCGGCGTGGAACTTCCGGGCGTACTCGACCAGGCGTGCCGGCGTGTCCTGCTCGGGGTCGATCGAGATCGACATCAGGTGCAACTTGCCGGCGTCGGCTCCGAGCCGCCGCTCGAGCTGCGCGAACACCGAGCTCATCATCGGGCAGATGTCGGTGCAGGTCGTGAAGATGAAGTTGAGGAGGACCGGCCGGCCGTCGTCCATCTCGTCGGGCAGCGAGACCGTCTTGCCGTCGTCGCGCACCAGCCGCACGGGCGGGATCGCGTACTCACGCATCGACGTGGTCGGAGCGCTCGCCGCCCCCTCGGAGGACATGCCAGTCATCTCGTGCGCCGACGCGTGCGATGCAGCCAGCGCGAGCAGCGCGATGCCGGTCGACCAGGCCAGTCGGACGAGGAGCTGCGAGATCGGGGATCGGGGTGCCCTATTGCACGCGTGCATGTGGCAACCGATAGTTTGGGTGCCTGCCGCTCGCAATTGGATGTTGGGGGGAACCCGCAACGGCTCTGTCCACCATTTGCACGACCCGAGCAAACATCTCGCATCGACATGGCGCAGCCGCAGAGCCCGGCCGCCTGGGCCGGCTCGGCGCTTTCGTGCGCAGCCGCCCTGGATTGGCGGCGATGGCGCTCGGATGCAATCGACGTCTAGCTCGTTCTCCTCGTGCGGTGACGGTCAGGGCACCATCCAGTCGCCCTCGGCGACCAGCGCCGGGCCGCCGGGACCGCGGAAGTGCACGACGTACCCTCCCTTGGAGGCGAATCGCTGATTGGTGGCGAGCGTCAGACGCGGGTAGTAGCCGGTGATGAGCCGGTGCTCGAGCAAGGCCTGCAGTTGCTCGACGAGGTAGGGCCGGGCGAAGTTGTCCGCCATGTGGTGCAGGACGTCCGCCAGGATGTTGCAGGCCAGGTAGGTATCCGTCTGGACCTGCTCCGCCACCACCGGGATGTGGCGGAAGGCGAACCAACCGAGCGGGTAGTCGAGGCGGACGCCCCTTCGCTCGGGCAGGTCGAACGGGTACGTCATGAGGGTGTGCGCGCGCCAGCTCGCGGGCAGGGGGGCCCTCTCCAGCCCGCCCATCAATCCCGATAGGTACACCGTGGCTGCGCCCGGTGGGACGTCGCCGAGCGCGGCCACGTCGCCGGGGCGCAGCCACAGGACCAAGGCCCGGCCGCGCCCACTCTCGCGCAGTGCCCTTCGCAGCGCGGCCGCCACGCTCCCCCGGGCGCCCGCGCCCAGGACCGTGCTGTGCGCCCTGATCCCGTGCGCCTCGAGCTGCTCGGCCAGCGCCCGGGCCGCGGCCTCGCCGCTGTCGCCGGCGCGATAGACCTGCTCGACCGCGCTCGCCTCGCCCGCCCGATCGTCCGATCCCAGGATGGTCCGCGCGATCAGCTGCGCCTCCAGCAGCACGCCCTTGGAGAAGTACACCGGGTAGAAGTCGCCCTCGGCGATCACCGGCACCTCGACGTTGGGCAACAGGCAAGGGATGGCGTTCTCCTCGCAGAACTCGTGCACCGGCGACCAGTCGGTGCCGGCCAGCCCGGAGACCACCGCGAACACCGGTTCCGATGCGAGGCGGCGGTCCAGCTGCGCCCGCCAGGTCTTGGCCGGGCCGGTCAGCTCCCAGACGTGCAGCTGCCAGTGCCGGTTGGCCATGTACATGCTCTTGCTGTACTGGGTCCGCCCCGAGGTCCACATGGCGGGCGACGGCTTGAGCGGGAAGTTGTTCTTCTCCGCGAAGAAATGATCCAGCACGTCCAGCATGCCGACGCGCTTCACCGGGTCGGCATCCGGGGTGATGATGGTGGCGAAGTGCAGCACCGCGTCGGTGACGCCGGGAACCTTGCGGGCGTCGAGCGCCTTCAGGTACCCGACCAGCGCCGCCAGGTCCTCGTCGCCCAGCGCGAAGCGTGGCATGAGCCAGTTGAGCGGCCGGCCGTCCGGGTCGACCCCCTCGCGGATGGCACGCGCCAGCGTCTCCTCGGTGTACGGCTCGCGGTTGCCGCGCACGCTCTCGACGTACGGCAGCGCCGGCCGGCTCGGGTCGGCCACCCGCGGGTGGAACAGGTACTCGCCGGTGATGGGCGGGATGGAGAGGCGCCCCTCCGCCGAACCGAGCCCGCTGCGCTGGTGGCAGCTCACGCACGAGGCGTCCGCGCCGCGGGTGACGACGCCGCCGTCGCGGGTTCCTTCGAGCGGCGCCCCGGATCCGAGGACGCCATGCAGGTAGATCGACTGGCCGACGCCGTTGGGCGACACGGTCCCTGCCGGCCGCGTCGGCGGCCTCGCCGCCGGCACGCCGGCGAGCAGCAGGCACGACCCGGCCACGGCCAGCCGCGACGCGATCATGGGGTGGGCCCCGTCCTCTCGATCGCCCCCGTGGCCGAGGTCGACGGCGCGCGCAGCGGAGGCCATCCGGCCGGCGGCGCGTTCGGCCCCCTTGCGGCGGCGCGGGTATCCACGGTGATGCCGCGCCGCGAGGTGCGGGCGCCGGGGCGTGCGAACACCCCGTCGGGCAGGTTCGGGTTGATGGCGATCTGCTCGATCACGAGCCGGTCGCCACCCGGGCTCCCTCCTGGCATCTCGGTCTCGATTGTGAGCGGGATCTGCAACCCCTCGAACGTATGGTAGTTGCGGAGGTACACCGCCACCGTGGTGGGACGGCCGGCGGTGTCGCGCCCCGGGCGGTCGTACTTCACCTCCAGGAAGCTCTTCGCGTCTATCCAGACGTGCTGCTCCGTCCCCGAGGGGAGCCTCGCGCTCAGGCGGTAGGCGGGGTGGCCCTCGACCTCGTCGACGCCCTGCAGCTTCAGCTCCACCCCCCTGGCCCTGGCACCCAGCACTGGCCCGTCGATCACCAGCGCGTCGCGCGCCGCGCGCCGCTCCTCCTCGCCGAAGGGCTGCAGATCCGGACGCCCGCTCGCGTCCGATCGCAGCTTCCAGCCCTCCTGGCCGTCGAAGACGCGCACCGACCTCTGCCCTTCGGCGACCAACTCGAAGCGCGTCAGGTTGGGGCGCTTCTGCTCGAGCACGAACTGCGGCTTGGGCCCGGATCCCCCGGCGCGATCCACCTGGCCGCTCCACGCCATGGTCTGCACCTTCCCCCAGGCGTCCAGCCCCCCGCGCGCGGCCGCGCTCCTCTCCAGGATCTGCGCCACGTCGAGCTTCGGCTGGGCGTGGGCCCTGGCCGCCAGCACGGCCCAGACTGCGGCCGCCCCGAGCGAGCTCGCCAGCGCCCAGGCGGCGATGCGGACCTTCATGGCGTGCGCGCGGCGCCCGGGGCCCCGGCCATCGCCACCGTGGGCTTCGCGAACAGCGCGTCCTGAAGCGGCGGGTTCACCGTCACGGCCTTGAGGACGATCTTGTGGCTCTGCTTCACGCCCTCGACCACCGTCTCCTGGACGAAGGGGATCTTGAGGCCGTCCACGGTCCGGTACTCGCGGCTGTAGATCGCCACCTGGTGCGGCCGGCCATCCAGCTTGCGCGGGTCCCCGCTGATCTTCGCCTCGAGGAAGGTGGCCGCGTCCACCCACAGGAACTGCTCCTTGCCGCCTCTCAGCGTCAGCTTGAGCTTGTACGTCTTCTTGCCCTCGACCTTCTCGGTGCCCGCCAGTTCGATGCGGGTGCCCTTGGCCGCATAGTCCACCAGAGGGCCGTCCAGCTCCGCCGCGGACGCGGCCGACTCGAGCTCGTTCGGCTTGAAGGGCTCCACGTCCTCGCGGTTGAGGAACGGCCTCAGCTTCCACCCCTGGGCCCCGTCGTAGACCTGCACCGCGTTCTTGCCCGCGAAGGTGAGCTCCAGGCGGGTCTTGTGCGGGCGCTTCAGGAAGAGCGCGAACGGCAGCTTCGCGTCGGACTTGCCGCCTGCGTCCATCTCGCCGGACATCTTCAGCGCGCGGACCGCCTGCCAGGCCTTGAGGCCGCCGCGGGCAGCCACGTTCCTCTCGGCGATCTGCGCCGCGCTGAGGCCGGCGGGCCGCTTCGTCTCGGCCGCGCGCGCCACCGGGGCCGTGAACGCCGCCAGGAAGCCGCATGCAAGGAGTAGTCGTCTCATGTCGTGTACCTCGGTTGCCTTTCGCGTCGATCTGCTCCCGGACCGCTCACTCGACCGTCAACCCGTCCGCGTGAAAAGCGCCGATGACCACGTTGACGCGATCGCCGGCCTTGACCAGATTGCCCTTGTTGGAGAACGTCACCCAGTACTCATGGCCGGCCTCGAGCGCTCCCGTCTGGCGCAGCGGGCCGACCTTGTCCATGACAGGCACCGACAGCGCGGCGCGGGCTCGCAGCGCGTAGAGGACCGGGGTCGCCCTCTTGTCCCCGAGCGGCGCCGCCTGCGCCGGGTCGGTCACGCGGTAGTTGAAGCGGATCAGGCTTCCGGAGGCGACGCGGCTCACCCTCAACGCGTCCACCCCCCACGCCGCCCGGTAGTGCTCCCTGGCGTTCGTGGACAGCTTGAACGACCGGTGCGTCGCGGGCTTGTGCGGAGCTGGCGCCGCCCGCGGAGGGGCCGGCGGAGCCGCGCTCTCGCCGGCGCTCGCCGGGGTCGCCAGCACCAGGGCGGCGCCGGCCAGCAATCCCGCGAGGCTTCTCCGCTCCATGCTCGAGGACCGTCTCATCACCCTTTCCTCCCGCGCAAACGCTGTGGCTTGGCGCCCGTGTGGTCAGTGGCGGGCCACCCGGGCCCCACCGCGCGCCCCGTGTACCGTTGACGAGGAGGGCCTGACCCGGACCGGCTTCTTCTCCGCCGTCCTCGCGTGCTCCCGGGCGTACCTGGCGTACGGGGACTCCTTCGCCGGGCCGGAACCCTGCTGAGCGCCCCGCTCCGCCGCGCCGGCCCGCGCCTGGCCCAGCAGCAGGCCGGCACCGAGCAGACCCACGAGCGCGGCGATCCGGCCCCCCGCCCGCGCTGCGCGAGCCGCGGCAGCCACCGCTCCATTCCGGCCCGACCTCTTCATGCTCCCGAACCTTTCCGGTGGCGTCGCGGCGGGGTTTGCTCGCCGCCAGGCGCCCCTCAGTGCTTCGTCTCGCCCTTCATCCAATCTTCCACGTGCAAGCCGCCGATGGTCTTGCCCGGGTCGCCCTGCTGCGGCGGGTCGTACTTCTTCCGCTGCTCCTCGTTCAGGATGGCCCGGATGCGGTCGGCCGTGCTCCTGCTCACCTTCCGGGTCGCCGCGATCCGATCGGCAGCGGACGGCGCCTCGCCGTCCCAGATCCACTGCACCTGCTGCCGTTGATCCTGCAGCACCTTGCGCACCGCGGCCTGTTGCTCGGTGTCCAGGCCGAGCGCCCTCGTGAGCGTCGCGACCCGGGCCTCGAGACCGGAGCGCCTGCCGCGGGGTAGCCGCGGCCCCGTCGATCCCGCCGGGCCGCGCCCGACCCCAGCAGTGGCCGACGTGGCCCTGGCCAGCGCTGGCAGTGCAGCATTCACTGCCAGCACCAGGACCAGCAGCCCGAGGGACCCGGCCCTCCGGCGGCCGCGCCTCGCCGCCTTCGGCACGTCGTCCAGGTTCAGGCCCCTGGGGTGCACGGCGCCGATCGTCATGGGACCGCCGCGACGTTCGGAGCGGCCACTCCCTGGTACTCCACCGCGCCGATGTCCACCCGGTTGGCCGTGGTCTGGGCCCGCGGGTTTCCGAAGAAGTCGTTGCCAACCGTCGCGGGCAGCGGGAGCGCATTCCTCGCCAGGCACAGGAGCGCCGGCCCCGCACCGCCGTCGGTGCAGGCGTTCGCGCCGTTGTTGACCGCGGGCGACCCGGACGGAATGGAGTACGCGCCGTTCGGGGACCCCTGGCTCGCCGAGGCGATCATCAGCTCGGGGGCCTGTGGATTCGGCACGGTCGTCGGGCGGTTCAGGGTGAGGGGACCGTAGATGAGGTTGAGCCAGTTGTGGCCCTCGTCCACCGTGGCGGTCGGCTTGATGTTGTCGAACGTGAACACCTGGTTCAGCCCCGTCGTCTCCGACGCGCCCACCGGCGTGTTGTAGCCGTGGCAGCTGGCCTGGTTCACCTGGCCCGTCTGCGAGGCGCAGTTCTCGGGCGGCACCCGCGCGCCGTTGCAGAACTGGGCGACCACCGGCGAGCTGCTCGGAGCCTGGTTGCCGTTGCCGCTCACGAGGTTCGGGCTGGCCAGGGTGGTCAGGATCGAGTTGCTCAGCGTCAGCGTCGAGCCCGCAGGCACCCGCCCCGACAGCACGTCGTCGGTCCGGTAGCCCAGATCCCAGTAGAAGCCGGTGGTGCCCGCGGGGGGAGAGACGCACTGGCCCGTGGCGGCCTGGTCCAGCGCCGGCGTGAGCGTGATCAGGTTCTGCTGGGACTGGTTCCCGGTGCCCGCGCTGACGATGTCGACGTGGAAGGAGCGGTTCTGCCAGAACATGTCGTTGGCCATCGCCGGCTTGGAGACCGTGCGGCAGTCGCCGTTCATGATCCCGGGCGGAGGAGCTGCGCGGAGCCCCCGCTGTAGTTGTAGCCGGGCGGGCAGAGGACGCTGGCAGGCAGCGCGTCGAGCAGGTTCGGCGTGTGCGTCATCGTCACCAGGCCCGCCGGCTGCGGTCCGTGCTGCGCGTTGTCGATGGTGCAGTTCGGGTTCTGCGGCAGCGTGGGATCCGTCGTCGGCGTGCAGCCCGGGGGCGGCGACGCCGCCATGATCGCGCCCAGCGTCTTGAACAGCACGCCGGCCGAGGCGGTGGTGTCGTTCGACGAGACGGTGTTGTTGACGAAGGTCACCTTGAGCGAGTCCTCGATCGACACGCCGCCGCCGTCGTAGCCGGCCACGTTGTTGGCGATGATGTTGTTGGTGACGGTCACGTCGTACCACTGCGCCCAGCCGGGCAGGAGCCTGAGGATGGGCGTCGTCCCGATGCTCACCGGGAACGCGATCAGCTCGCTGCCGTTCACCTGCTGGATGCGCAGGCCGCCGCCGGAGCCGCTCTCGGCGCTGTTGCCCAGGATCGAGGTTGGCGTCGATCACCAGGCCCGGCCCCGTGCCCTCGCCCAGGCCCGGCGGGCAGTCCTGGTCGCTGGTGCTGCCGCACTCCGTGCCGTTGAGCTGGCGGTCGAGGTTGGCGCCCTCGATGACGATGCCGCCGCCGTTGGTGGGCAGGGTCGGGTTGGTGCTCTGGTTGAACAGGACGTAGTTGTGGCTCATGTTGCCGTTGAAGCTGAGGCCCAGGTGCTGCAGGCCGCCGCCGTCACCGGTGGACAGGTTGCCCGCGATCCAGTTGTGGTCGATCCGGTACCGGTCCGCGCCCGCGCTGACCGTGATCCCGCCCGCACCCGCCGGCGTGCCGGAGAAGAGCGCGTCGCCGACCGAGGCGTTGTCGTAGAGCATGTTGTGGTGGATGCGGACGTCGGTGTTGAACTGGAACGGGATCGCCGCGTTGATCGCGGTGAGCGGCGGGATGGGCGGGCAGGCCGACACGGTCAGGCCGACGCCGCAGATGACGCCGTCGTTGATGTAGACGTCCGGCGTCTCGCCGTTGCCCACGTTGATGGCGCCCGCCAGCGTGCCGGCGTTGGCCGTGATGCGCGTGTTCGAGACCTCGAGGTTGTGCGCCCAGCCGTGGATGAAGATGCCGCCGCCGCCCTGCGAGCTGTTGACGACGGACACGCCGTCGATGCGCGACGGGTTGCACTTGAAGTTGCTGGTGCCGTAGTCGCGGCCGTTGGTCGCGGTCGGGCTCCGGGTGCAGTCGGTGGCGCTGTTCGACAGCCAGACGCTGCCGTCGGGGAAGTCGCCCTCGGGGCGCCCTGCCCCCAGAAGTCCGTGCTGTTGGCCGGGATCCGGATGCCGCGGCCGAGCACGGTGATGCCCGCGCCTTCGTACGAGCCCATCAGCGTCGGCTCCTGCAGCAGCTGCGCCAGGTTGCCGTTGCCCGAGGCGTCCCAGCCGACGATGGCCTCGAACGGGATGCGGTCGACGCGCTGGTGCATCTCGTTCGGGCAGGAGTACAGGCCGTTGCTCGTGTCCATTCCCACGAAGTGCGTGTTGCCCAGGTTGGGGACGCCGTCGAGGTCCAGGCCGAACGCGCAGTTGACCTGCCGGCGCCATGCGTCCAGCTTGCCGGCGGGGTGCGCGTCGGCGTTGATCATCACCGAGGCCGCGCCCACGCCCTGCAGGCGCACCGGCTTCCACATGAGCAGGTTCTCGCGGTAGATGCCCGGCTGGACCAGGATCAGGTCGCCCGGATCCGCGCTGTCGATCGCCGTCTGCAGCGGGCTGAACCACATGCGGCCGAAGTTGGCGGTGTAGTTCTTCACGCTCTTCCCCGCCGGAGGCGTGACCGTGCCGCCGGTGTTCGAGGAGAAGTCGTTCGCCGTCACCACCCACGGCGCGGAGCCACCGATGGTCACGGTGATCGCGTCGATCGACTGCTTGCCGTTGGCCGCCGTGATGACCAGCTCGCCGCACTGCGCTGCCGGCTGGTTGCGCTGCTGGACCGCGCAGCTCGGCACGCCCGTCGGGTTCACCGTGCCGACGATCTGGGATCGCGTCCAGGTCGTGACGTTCGTCAGCGCCACGCCGCCGACCGTCACGGCCGGGCAGCTGCCGGAGGCCGGGCAGGTGCTCGGACGGTTACCGAAGCCGTAGTGGCGCGTGATGGTCTTCTGGTTGTACGGAGCCGTCGTCGAGCTCGGCCCGGAGAAGTTCGGGTTCTGGACCACCTTGTCGCCGAGGGCGGTGATGGTGAGGTCCAGCGCCCCGTTGATGCCGCCGGCGAACACCAGCGTGCCGGTGACCGTGATCCCGGTCTGGTTCACCGTGACCGCCGTTCCGTTCAGCGCGGCGCCGGGGGACGAGAGCGTCACGGTGGCGGCGGTCTGGGTGGCCGAGACCCCGGTGATGCCGGTGCGGGCATTGATGCTGCTGGTCACGAGCACGGCCATCCGGTTGTTGCGCGCGGTCTGACTCTGCTGCGGGAGACAAGAATTCGCCGTGTTGCAGGTGATCGTCCCGCCGGTCAGCGTGGTCGAGCCTGCGACGACCGACGTCACCGAGTCGCCGGAGGTCACGTTGGCGAAGGTGATCGTCGCGGTGGCGGGCACTGCAGCACGGACCCACGGACCAGGCGCCACCGAGCTGGTGACCGTCTTGATGGCCGGGGTCTGGTCCGGGTACTCGGCGTCGGGCAGGTTGTAGTTGTCGGCGAAGGCCTGCGTCGGGATCACCGGCGTGTCCATGTACGCGGTGGTGCCCGGCATCATCGACCACTCGTAGCAGAAGTTGCTGTAGGCCGGGTTGTACTGGGGGTCGGTGATGAGCCGCACCTGGCCGGTGGCCGGGTCGATCGCGCCGGTCGGGTCGGGGATCGGGCCCGGGTCGTTCATGCAGGCGATCGGCATCTGCGGGACGTAGCCGGTCGGGTTGGGCGGGTTGACGCCGTAGGTCGAGTAGTAGAGGCCGTTGTAGATGCCCCACTGGTCGCCGTAGACGCGCGCCACCTCGTTGCCGTTGTAGTCGCGGAACGCCACCGGCAGGTTGGGCGGCCCGAACTTCTCGCCGAACTGCGGCGAGAACGGGTCGAACTCGGAGGCGAAGTCGTTGGTGATGGTGCCGGTGAAGTGGGCGGCCACGTGCGTGGAGCTGAAGATGTAGAACTTGGCCAGCACCGAGGCCTGGTCGGTCAGCACCACCTCCTTGCGGTCGCAGAGCCTGCGCTTCGCCCCGGCGAACGGCGCGGCCTGCCCGGCGCCCGGGAAGAGGCTGTTCAGGTCGGGCACGATGCGCTCGGACGCCGACGCAGGGCCAGAAGGCCTCGACGCTGCCGGTGTCGCCCTCGCCGCGCGGCGAGACGCCCTGGTTGGTGGTCTTGTCCAGGCCGCCGGGGTTGTTCTTGTTGTAGTACGCGTTCACCGCGGCCTGGTCGGGCATGATGAAGATGTTGCCGAAGCCCGCGAACTGCTGCGTCACCGGCGCGATGTAGACGTCGCCGAGGAGGATGTTCTTGTCCTCCTCCTTCACCAGCTCGTAGCCCGGCGGGACGAGGACCTCGACCACGTACTTGCCCGGCGGGAGCATCGGGCTCCCGTCGGCGTCCCGCAGCGTGCAGCTGGTGCAGTTCGTGGCGGCGGGCTTGCCGGTCGTCGGATTGACCGCCGTGACACTCGGGAACTTGTACATGCCGTCGTACGGGGCGGGCTGGAGCTGGTTCAGCTGCGACCAGCCGTCGTAGCACTTGAACTGCGAGCGGTAGGCGAGGGGCAGCTTGGGAGTGCTCGGGTCGAGCCACTCCTTGCTGTCCCGAAGGGTCGCGAAGAACGGGCTCGTGCCGTCCTGGCCCGGGCAGTTCATGTTCGGGACGTTGCCCGCGTTGGCGCCGGTGCCGGCGGTCAGCAGGACGCCGTTCGCGTCCCTGCGGAAGCCCTGCGCCCAGTCGTCCCAGCTGCTGGTCGCGGTCGTGTCGACGAGCTTCAGCTGCTCGTTGCCGTTGGCGTCCACCGTCTTCTGGTAGAGGTTGACCTTCACGTTCGGGACGCCCGGCTCCCAGCTCAGCTGGAGCAGCAGCGACGGGTCGTCGAAGGGCCGCGTCGAGGCGTAGATCACGTGGCCGCTGATGCCGCCGTTCTCGCCGGCGTTGTAGGGCCGCACGCCGAACTCGATGAAGCTGTTCTGGCCGAGGAGGCCCTGCCAGCCGATGGTGTTGCCGAAGGCCTGCGGCGGGAAGACGGTGCCGGTGGAGGCGCCACCGCCGGCATCGCCTGCCGGGCAGTCGGCGTTGTCGCAGTACTTCGCGCCCGGGACGCGCAGGTCGGCCGGCAGCGGCACGCCGACGGAGGTGCTGGCCAGGTTCGCGGCGATGTTGGAGCACCGCCCGCCGGGTGCCTGCGACGAGCAGTCCACCGGGCCACCGGCGTCATAGACCGTGTGCACGGCCGTCGGCTTGAAGCGGGTGGAGGTGGTCTCCACCACCAGCCAGTCCATGAACGGGAAGACCTCGTTCCACCCCGCGAAGCCGTTGAGGTCGGTGTTGTTGAAGAACCCGATGCTGCCGTCGCGGTACCGGATGTTGGTGCTGACCAGCGCGAGCCCCGGCTCGGACTCCTGCGAGACGCCGTCGCCGTTCTGGTCGATGAAGGTGCGCGTGTACAGGTCGGCGCGCCACTGGAAGACGGGGAACTCCTGGACCTGGGGGTGGCCGGCGCCGATCTGCACCGTGCCCACCAGGCCGTCGAGCATGATGTCGTTGTACTGGTCGAACACCGAGATCTTGAACGTGCCGGCCGGCATGTTCGTGAAGACGGCATTGCCCTGCTCGTCGCACTTCTGGAGCGCGAAGTCCGCGGCGTCCGCCGGCCCGACGGAGACGTAGCACTGCGTGAACGAGTAGTGGTCGTAGGTCTCGCTGCTGAAGGTGCGCTGGTCGGGCGTCCGGCTCATGTGCGTGTTGGTCACGTGCACGGTGAGGTTGTTGTTGCAGGGCCCGAGGTTGTTCAGGGCCGAGGAGCAGAAGTCAGCCTTGCGCGCGTTGATGATGGCGGCGTTGGCGAAGCCGATGGAGACGTGGAAGTTGCCGGGGCCGAACTCCTGGAAGTAGCCGGGCTCGTTGGGTCGGATGAACGCCTCGTGCGGCTTGGTTCCGTCGAGCGTGTTGGTCTGCAGCCACTCCTCGCCGCGCCCGATCCGGTCCGCCGCGGGATAGGCCTGGATCTCGTACAGGCCCGGGTACAGGTTGGCGATGATCGCCTGGCCCGCCAGCGGCGAGAGCGTCTTGCCGTCGGACTCGTAGCTCGGACAGGTCGGGATGTTGCCGACGATCCCGTCGGTGCGCGGCGTGATCGGGCAGGCGTCGAGGCCGCTGATGGGGTCGATGTGGCCGGCCAGGGCGTTCGACACCGGCTGGTTGAACATGTCGTAGGTGATCTGACCGGTGGCGTCGCCGAGCGCGCCCGCCTGGTCGAACAGCTTGATCTCGAAGCCGCCCAGGCCGGCCTCGTTGGGCGCGAGGACGTCCACGCCGCCGCCGGCGTCGTTCTCGCCGTTCAGCGGGTTGTCGTCCTGAAAGACGAAGACAGCGATCCGGGCCGTGGGCAGCGGGGTCTCCTCGAGGATGACGCTGACCGAGGTCTGGCCCGGCGGGATCTGC
Organism: uncultured Pseudomonadota bacterium; assembly: GCA_963736345.1. Classification (GTDB taxonomy): domain Bacteria; phylum Myxococcota; class Myxococcia; order Myxococcales; family Anaeromyxobacteraceae; genus Anaeromyxobacter. The sequence continues at coordinate 222,282 of CAVTOU010000027.1, forward strand.
GCGCCGCCCATCGCGTGGCCGCACATGGCGCCCGTGCCGCCGGGCTCCCAGGGGCCGGTGGGCGCGGTGTAGCTCCCGCAGTCCTTGCCGATGTCGAACTGCCGCATGGCGCAATTTGCCTGCGTCGGGTCGCAGCTGGGATCGACCTGCATCGGGCCACCTGCGCCGCCGATGGTCGGGTTCACGCCGTCGCCGGGCAGGATGGAGATGAAGTAGTGCTTGTTGGGATCGAGGTGGACGGAGCCGGGCCTCACCTCGGCCATCTGGCCCGCGCTCGGGTCGACGGCCACGCCGAGGTTCGAGGCGTCGGCCTGGGCGCGGCACGCGCCGTTGCCGATGTCGCACGTGGCCGGTGAGCCCTGGACGGTCTGGCCGGCCTCGCACGAGATGGCGCCCACGCAGCCCTGCGCGACCACCGGCATGCTCGAGGTGTGGAAGCTGTAGCCCGAGCTCTCGACCGGAAGTGGCGGGCAGGTGCTGGGCCGCAAGGCCGGATCGGTGGAGTTCACCTGGCACCTGGGATCGATGAAGAAGGTCCTGTCCTCCTCGATGATCCACCGGTAATCGTTGACGGCCACGCCCGTGACGGCGTCCTTCACGTTCACCGCCAGGTTCGATGGAGCCTGGAACGTCACCGTGATGGTGCCGTCGCTCGCGCTGGTCTGGTTGGTGCTCGTCTTGGCGTTGTAGGTGAAGGCGCAGGTGGTGCCCGTCGTCGTCGTCGGCGTGGCGATGAAGGAGCCGTCCGGGTTCAGCGTCACGCTGGCGCAGGTGTTCGCGCCGGCGCCGAGGACGGCCGTCAGCGCATAGCCGCTCGCGTTGGTCGCGAACTGCAGCACGCCGGGCGGCGGGACCTGGATCCGGGTCGCGATGGGGCTGGTGAAGCCACCGCTGCCGGCGACCGGCGCCTGGCCCGCGCAGCTGGCGGTGCTGCATGCGGTGATGGTGGCCGTGTGAAGCTGCGTGCCGTTGACGAGGTAGGTGAAGGTTGCGCCGCAGGAGGCCGGGGCGGCGGGCGGCACGTAGGTGAACGTGCCGTCGGAATGGAAGTCCAGCGTCCCCACGGCCGTCGCCGTGCCCAGGATGGCGCCGTTCGCGCCGACGGCGCCGGCCAGCACGCCCTGGGCGGGATCGGTGATGGACAGGGTCATCCCCTGGTAGCACGAGTACGTCTTGTCGCTCGCGCTCAAGCTCGTGGCGGGGGCGGGAGCGCCGCCGGCGACGTTGACGTCGATCTGCATGCCGCCGTCGCGCTGGTTGTTCGTCGAGAGGGCGAGCGCGCGGTCGAACACCGGGTAGGTGGCCGGATCGTAGGTGCCGGCCGTGGTCTGCTTCGGCTGGATGGTCACGTCGTAGGTCTTGCCCGCGGCGAGGAACACCTCGCTCTGCACGCGCGGGACGCCGGGCAGCTTGTTGCCGTCCTCGGCGAGCAGCGTCATGCTCGAGCCGACGACCGAGGGCACGTGCATGCGCAGACCGGCGTTGACCAGGCGCAGGAGCACCTTCCCCTGGGCGCCCGGGGTGGCCGGCACGGCCAACCCGGAGGCGACGGGATCGGCGGTGCGGTCGAACGGGCTGCCGTTGACCAGGTAGTACATCGGCGTGTAGTTGACCGCCGGCGGGTAGCAGGTGTTGACCACGCCGACCGGGGCGGCGGGGTCGCCGCACATCCCGGGCTGGCCGCTCCACACCCTGGTGTCGCTGAAGCCGGCGGTCCTCACGGCCGTGTCCACGGCCAGGTTCTGCACCGGGTCGATCTCGCTCAGCAGCAGCGGAACGTCCAGGTCGAATGGGGCGCCGTACGCCTGACCGTTGCCGGCGACCTCCTGGACCACGAGCACGCCGTAGAGGCCCATCGGATGCTGGATCGAGGGCTCGGTCCCGGAGTGGATGAGGTAGGTGCCGGGCCGGAGGTTGTTCCAGGCGAGCGGGGTGCTGGTGGCGATCCCCGTCACCGGGTCGGGGGCCGACACCGGGACCTCGGTGGCGAGCGAGCGCACGCGGTCGACCTGCGCCGGAGGCGTGAACACCGGGTCGCCCGGATTGGTCGTCCCCAGCGTGCCCGGCCAGGTCGTGCCCTGCGGGGCGTGCGTCGGGCTCGGCGCCGTGGTCCTGTCGGAGCCCAGGCCACCGCCGAGCTGGCCGTCGATCAGCAGCGAGGTGGGGATGTTGTTGGGGATGGTGCTCCCGGTCGGCGTGAACGTGAGGTTGTTGGTGAGGTTGATCTGGAGGCCCTCTCCCGCCGGAACCGTGATCACGACGGGCGACCAGCCCCCGGTCACCGCCGCCGGGTGGAGCGCCGCGCAGGTCGCAGTCGAGTTGGCGACGGCGGTACCGCAGCTGTAGCCCCACATCGGGACCGAGGAGCCGTCGGGCATGGTGGCCGTGGTCGGCCCCGCGGTCAGGTTGATCTGCTGCTGCGCGAAGGCCGCGCTGCCCGCGAGGAGCATGGACGCCGCGAGCGCGGAACGGATCGAGGTCTGGAAGGTATTGGATCGCATTGCGGTCCCCTGGGTTCCTACAGCGACTCGTCGATCACGAATTCACGCGAATCGACGAGCATCATCATCAGCATGCCGCCCGGGAAGATGTTGTTGGTCGTGATCTCGCGCTCGTTGTGCGAGTGCCACATGAAGGCGAAGCCCGCCTCGCCCGTCGGGCTGTTCGCCACCGTGCCGAAGGGCGGGATGGGCGTGCTTCCGACCGCGCGCGTGGTCGCGTCGGGACCGAGGTAGGGGCTGCCTCCGTACCAGGGGCCGTTGGCGAAGAGGTTCGGATCGGGGAGGGTGGCCGGCCCGTTCCCCGCGACGTCGCCGAACGGCTTCGCCTCGAGCGGCTTGTCGTGGTCCTGGCACCACTCGAAGTAGTTGACCGCCGTGGGGTCCGTGGTGTTGTAGCCGTTCGCGTCGGGCGTGCAGGGCAGCTTCGCGAGCGGGTCGGACGAGGCGGGGTTGTGGCCGTACGGATCCCAGTTGAGCCCCTTGCCGGTCCAGTAGAAGACGCCGTCCATCGCCAGGCCCGGCGTGGTGGTGGTGGTGAAGAGGAGCGGCCCGCCGAGCATGCTGGGATCGGTCTGGCTCAGGATCAGGTTGCCGTCGCGCGCCAGGACACGGACGTGGTTGCCGTGCTCGTGGAACGGGTGCTGCCAGCGACCCGTGCCCAGGACCCGCAGCAGCGTCAGCTCGCCCGGGTGCATGTGCGGGTTGCCGTTGTAGGGCTGGTGCGGGTACTGCGGCGCGTAGTTCGGATCCATGTTGTCCGGCATCGACCGGCCATTGACCATGAAGTACGCGGGGTGATACGGCTCGGTCGCGACGCTGAGCGTGCAGCCCGGGGTGGTCCCGCAGGCGGCGACCTGCGCGTCGGCCTGCAGGTGGATGTTCGGGTCGAGCTCGGAGAACTGGAACAGGTACTCCCGGTCGTAGCAGGTCTTGGCGTGGTCGTAGGCGGCCGCCGCCAGTCGGAAGTCGCTCTCACCCCAGTGGGCCTCCGCGGCCAGGTTGGCGGCGTGCAATCCGCTGGAGCACTCCGTCGGAATGGTGGCGGGCAACACGACGATCGCCCCGTAGAGGCCCATCTCGATCTGAAGGTCGCCCTGCGTGCCGCTGTAGTAGGCGCGGGTCCCCGGCGAGGAGGCGACGAACGTGTAGGTCACCGTTCCGCCCGGCAGAGCCTCGCAGGTGAGCAGGCCCCTCTGCCCGGCCGGGCAGGTGCTGGTCAAGGTGAAGCCCGGAAACAGGATCGAGGTACTGCCCGCCGGGAGCGGAAGGCCGTTCCTCAAATTGATTGTGACCGTCTCTCCCTCGTGGACGATCAGCGTCGGCCCGGGGACCTGCATCGAGTTGCAGAACGCGCCGGAGATCGCCGAGGGCGCATAGCCGCTGGGAGCGCCGTCGCATCCGTAGCCCCACGAGTAGATCATCCTCCCGTCGGGCTGGGTGATGTACGCGGGCCGTGCGGTCAGGTTGAACGTGGGGCCGGTGATCCCCGGGGCTGCGGCGCTCGCCGGCGACGCCGCCAGGACCGTCGCCGCCGTCGCCAGCAGGGAGAGCAGGCGGCCCGTCGAAATTGCCGTGCACATCTTCGAGGTGGTCATCGCCCGCTCCCTAGTTGACCCGCACTTCGGTCATCAGGCCGCCGAAGTTCTCGGCGTCGTTGGAAAGGTGATCGAGGTTTGGCGTGTAGAGGTAGAACACGCTGCCCGAGGGGTACTTGGCCGTGTCGCTCGCATCCAGGATCACGTCGAGCGACTCGCCGCCACCGAGGGTGATGGAGTTGGTCTTGTAGTACATGTTGTTGCCGGCCTGATCCCGGAGGAGCTTCGCGTTGAGCGCGATGACCGTCATCGGGATGCCCAGCGAGGCGAGCGTCTGGTACTCGGAGACGTCGAGGCTGGAGATGCGCAGGAGCGCCCTGCCGCCGGCGGGGATGTTGACGATCGAGTCCATGGGCTGCGAGAGGTGCTCGACGCCGTCGGTCGACTGCGTCTTGAGCGGGCCGGGCGTGATCGTGTCCGGGTAGCTGCGGCCGTTCAGGAGGAAGTGCTTGTCCTTCATGTCGGCGAAGCCTTCCGGGTTGAAGGTCATGCCGACGAAGTGGAAGTTCGGATCGAACCCGTGCATCTGGAGCGGGTACTCGACGTCGTAGCGCGTGCTGCCGTCGCCGTCGTTGTAGGCGTACTTGGCGCCGGCGACCTGGGCGACGCCGGTGTTCACGGCCGGCAGCGGATTGCTGCAGAGGATGTCGGAGGCCGAGTTGCACGCGGTGCGCAGGTCGGCCTGCTGCTGCTGCAGCGAGGTGTAGAGGCTGGTCCCGGCGGGAACCCGGTTCTGCCGGGGGCGCACGTAGACCTGTCCGACCATGCCCATCTGGAGGTGCTCGGGAGGCGTGATGTGGCAGTGCCAGAAGTACGTCCCGGCCTCGGGCGCGAGGTAGTAGTAGGTGAAGCTGGCGCCGATGTTGATCGCGACCGAGGCGTCGGGCACGCCGTCGTAGAACGCGGAGGCGTTCGGGTAGCCGTGGAAGTGGACGGTGTGCTGCTCGAAGAGGTCGGGCCGCATGACCATGCCCACGTTGGTGAGCGTGAGGAAGAACTCGTCGTCCTCGTCGAGCGCCATGAGCGGCGCCGGGATGTTCCCGTTCATCACGCCCACGTCCATGATCTGCCGCGGATCGACGTGGCCGGTGATGCAGGCGGGATCGGTGCTGTTGCCCGCGCAGTGCTGGTCGGTCGCCGGGTCGAGGACCACCGCCTGATCCGGCGACAGGCCGACGGCGCCGTTGTAGTTGGTCAGGTTGTCCGTCGCCGGGTCGCCGGGCTGGAGCGGCGTCGCGCCCGAGTAGGGCGTGTTGAACACGCTCGGGAACTCCGTTCCCGGCTGGCCGCGAGCGATGTCGGTGAGCCCGGAGAGCGGCCCGAACGAGAAGAGGTAGGTCTGCGTGCCGTCGCCCATGGTGGCGAAGCCATCGCCGCCGGAGAGCTGCTGGCACTTGATCGCCCCGTTCACCCTGCCCGTCGGCGTCAGGTAGCCGTCCGGGCCGGTGGCGAAGGTCGTCGGACCGAGGTAGGCCGGCTCTGCGTTGTTGTTGGCCGCGTTGGGGTGGGTGACGGTGCTGGTCGGGCACTGGACGCGGAACGATTGCGCGCTGGCGGGCAGCGCGAGCAGGACCAACAGGGCCGCTGGCAAGCCTCGGTAAATCACCATGGTCGATCCTCCCGCGCGGCGCGCCGGCTCGACCCGACGTCGAGCCCCGGCCGCGGAGCCTCCTGGCGAATGGCGGCCCCCTTGTGCATGGGTCGTGCCGATTCACGGTGCGTATGAACGCCGAGGTACCGACGTGATGGGACGCTCGCGTCGACGCGCGCCGATGTGGCTGGGCAGCGGGGACGCGGTCTGCGCATTGGATTGGCGCATCGCGCGTCGGCCGCCTCGGCGATGGGTCTCCCGCCCGGGTCGGCTGTTCCAGGATGTAACGCCTCGCGCGGCGCCGAGGCCGCAGGGCCGGGCGCCGCGGCCGCGCCAATCACCGCGAGGACAGCGCGAGATGTGCGAAAGCCCGCGTCGCGGCCGAGGTTGGTACGTCCTGGAACGCATGTGACACCGCCGCCCCGTGGCTCGAGGCAACGGAAGCGGGCGACGACTACTGGTTGCTGCCGCTTCGCCCGGCTGCGATGCGCCCGGACCGCCGGTCGGGCGCTGGCGCGCCGGTTGCTAGTGCGCCCTGCCGGAGGAGTGATGCCCGGTCCCCTTGGCCTCGACGACGATCCTCTGGAGGGCCGCCCCGACGGGCCGGGTGCCGACGACCTCTTCCGCCTCGATCTGCTCCGCGCCGACCTCTACCGTCTGCTGGACGAGCTGGTGCGCGCCAGCTCCGAGGAGCGCCGGGACCTGCTCCTCGAGTTCGAGCAGAAGTGGGAGAGGTTCAAGGAGCAAAGCGCGCCGCCGTGAAGGGCGCGTCATGCCGCGGCGCCACCGTGGCGCGCCGGGGCCCCGCCCGGACCGGCGCTTGCTCTTCCGTCGCCCCGACGCGCGCTTGCTTCGGACGTGCCCGGACTCGCGCTTGCTACAGCCCCGGCGCGGGCTCGGCCGGGTCTGCCGGTGAACCATCCCCGACCAGGGCGGCGCCGTCACGCGCGAAGGCGGAGCACGCGCCCTGGTCGCTCATCGGGTCGGCGTGGGATGTCCGGGCGTAGGCCTCGAGCTTCCGCCCCAGCGTGTTCCGGGCGATGCCCAGGATGCGGGCCGCGGCCGATTGCACGCCCTGGCAGGCCTCGAGGACGGCGAGGATGTGCTCGCGCTCGCGCTCGGCGAGCGTGCTGAGCGCGGGGGGGAGGCTGGCCGACATGGTCGCGCGCTGGATCTCCTCGGGGAGGTGCTCCAGCTCCACCACGTCGCCGTCGGCGACGGCGGCCGCGTAGCGCATCGCGTTCGACACCTCCCGGACGTTTCCGGGCCAGCCGTAGCCCTCGAGCGTCCTTGCCACCGCCGGGGAGAGCCTCGGCGGGGGGATGCGCTCCATCCGCAGAAACCGCCGCGCCAGCGGGAGGATGTCCTCGGTCCGCTCGCGAAGAGGCGGCAGCTTGAGCGAGAACACCTTGAGGCGAAAGTAGAGGTCCGCGCGGAAGGAACCGTCCCGGACGAGGGCGTCGAGATCCTTGTGCGTCGCGGCGATGACCCGCACGTCCACGACCTGCGAGTGGTTCGATCCCAGCCGGCGCACCTCGCCCCCCTGCAGGACCCGGAGGAGTTTCACCTGCAGTGGAAGGGGGAGATCCGCGACCTCGTCGAGCAGCAAGGTGCCGCCCGCGGCCGTCTGGAACAGCCCCGCCCTGTCGGCGACCGCCCCGCTGAACGAGCCGCGGACGTGCCCGAAGAGCTCGCTCTCCAGCAGCTCGCCGGGGATGGCCCCGCAGTTCACGGGCACGAACGGCCGGGCGGCCCGCGAGCTCAGGAGATGGATGGCCCGGGCCAGGACCTCCTTTCCGGTGCCCGTCTCGCCCAGCAGGATCACCGGGGCGCTGGTGCCGGCGACCGCCTCGGCCCGGCGCAGGATCGCCTGCATCCCCGGGCTATGCGCCTCCACCAGCGGGGAACCGTCCATGATCGGCGGCGGCTCGATCTGCTCCGGCGGGCCTCCGGCCGTTTCGCCGAGAGGTTCCTTGCGAGCATCCTTGGCCGCCACCCGGCCAACCTCATCACTGCCCGATGCCTTCGCTCGCCCATGATGGGGCGAGAGCGTTACGAATCCACTCGATGCTCGCCGTGATCCGAATCGCGCCGGGGGCCAGGCGTCCCTCACGTCCACGACAGCCGGGCGCCGGAAGGAAGCGCGTTCCCCGTCGCCGCCACCGGCCACGTCCAGCCGATCCGGGACTCGACCCGCCGCCCTAGGAACGTCCGCCGGCGGCCTTCCGGCGCAGCGTCGCCCTTGTCCGCTCGCGCCGCGCCTCGGGCCCGGCCGCGCCCTGCTCCGTCCAGTACGGCTTCCCGAACGACCGCAGGCACACGTTGCACGGGAAGCAGTCCCAGGCGTCGCCCGGCCCGGCCGCGATCTCGGCCAGCCGCCGCAGCTGCGAGAAGTGGACGAGGTCGAGCACCGAGCGGTGGGCCTCGACCAGGTCCACCTCCGCCAGGTCCGCCACCGCGTCGAAATCTCCGCCCGGGGTTCCGGAGAGCTGGCAGCAGAGCGTGAGCCGCCCGCGCGGATCCACGTGGAGCGTCTCGGTGCGCTGGGCGTGGCAGGCGTGGAAGCGCTCCTTCTCGGGGAAGCCCTCCGCCATGCCCACCGGCAGCTTGAGCGTCTCCGCCAGCCGCTCGATGCGATCGCGAGCCGCGCGCAGGGCGGCGGGCGGCAGGAACAGCTCGCGGTCGCGCGGGGTCCCGGTGGCCTGGGTGAGCGAGAACATGAGCTGCTTGGCGCCCAGCTGCGAGGCGCAGAGCCCCACCTCCTCGATGGTCTCGACGTTCACGGCGTTGAGCGTGGTCTGGAAGGAGAAGGGGAGATGGATGGCCTGGCAGCGCGCCGCGGCGGCCATCACCTCGCGGAAGCTGCCCGGGCCGCGGATGGCATCGTGCACATCGGCCCGCGGCCCGTCCAGGCTGAGGTCCACCATGGTGAGCGCCTCGCGGCGCCGGGGATCCTCGTCGACCAGGGCCAGCAGCGCCTCGAAGCGGTTGCCGCTGGTCACCACGTGCCAGGTGGCGCCGTGCCGGACCACGGCGTCGACCACCTCGGCCAGGCGCGGGTGGAGGATCGGCTCACCGCCGGTCAGCGCCACGTGCTTGCAGCCGTAGAGGCGTGTGGCGGCCTCCAGCACCCGGTCCACCAGCTCCGGGTCGACGTCCAGCGGGCGCTTGGCGGGGTCGCGCAGGCAGTGCATGCAGTCGAGCTGGCAACGGTCGGTGACGTGGAATGCGATCTGGCGAAGCGGCATGGGATCACCGCCTGAGTGCGGGTTGGCCGTCGACGGCAGTGCCGCCGGGGGTGGTGACGCGGACCGCGTTGCCGCCGTCGGCGGCATCGACGATCCAGATGGCGGTGTCACCGCCGCGCGTGCTGCTCACGGCGAGGCGCGCGCCGGTCGCGTCGAAGGCAGGGTCGGCGTCGCCCAGCGAGGTGACGATCGTCTCCTGATCGTCGGAGAGGCGGTGGACGATCACCTCACCCTTGCCGCCGGTGCCGGCCCGCGCGTAGGCGAGCGCGCTGCCGTCGGGGGAGACGGCGGGGCGGCCGAGGACGCCGGTCGTGCCGGGGATCTCGGCCTCGCCCTCCCCCGATGCGGCAACCATGCGGTGGATGAGGAACGAGCCCGTCCGGTTGGAGACGAAGTAGATGGTCGCGCCGTCGGGCGAGTAGACCGGGCCCGCGCTGCTCCCCGGCGCCGACGTGAGCGGGACGGGGGAGCCGCCGTTGGCGAGGACGAGATACACGTCGCTCCGGTTCGCGCCCGGGATCTTGCCCTCGAACGCGAGCCAGTCGCCGTCCGGTGACCAGGACGGGGAGGTGGGCATGGCCGAGCCGAGGATCGGCACGCCCTCGTCCGCGCCGGTGGCGAGGACATGCTGGTAGACGCCGATCCCGCTGGAGCGCGTGCTCGCGAACCCGATCGTGCCACCCGGCGTCCAGACCGGCGCGAGGTCCGCGGCCGGATCGTCGGTCACGGGCCCGAGGCAGCTGCCGTCGGCGCGAACGAGGAACAGGTCGTAGTTGCCGGTCCGGTTGGAGGCGAAGGCGAGCCAGGCCGCGCCCGGGGCGTCGATCGTGCATGGGTCCTGGGCGCAGGTGTGGTCCTGGCAGACGAGGCCTCCGTCGCAGGCGTCCGCCGCGCAGCAGGCCATCCCCTCGGCACCGCAGGGCGTCGGTGGATTGCTGCCGCCGCCGGTGCACGCGGCCAGCGCGACGGCCATCGCGGGCAGGAACCGGGGCATGGCGGGTCAGGGCGGGAGGGTGGCGATGCCCTGGACGCTGGGGCCCTGGCTGTTGGCGCCGCTGAAGAGCGTGGCGCGCTGCACGGAGCGGCGCTTGGTGATCCGGGGTGGTTCGTAGCGCGGACGCGGATCTGTGGGGCGCTCGGTGGGTGCGTCGACGCCGGTCTTGGTCTTGCGTTCCATGGTCAGTTCACGGGGATCTTGGCCAGGCGGACGGGCACCGCGAAGGCGGAGTAATCGTTGGGAGCGACGCGGGCGACCCCGTCGCCCAGCTGCCCGGCCGAGCCGTCGCCCCAGCAATGGACCGTGCCGTCGAAGGTGAGCGCGCAGGCGCTCGCGAGCGGGCTCGTGTCGCTGACGCCGCCAGCGCTCACCTTCCAGGCGAACGGGACGCCCTGGACGGCAGCGAAGGTATTCCGGCCGATGACGGTGCCATCGCCCAGCTGCCCACGGCCGTTCTGGCCCGCGCAGTAGACGGTGCCTCCGCTCGTGTAGCACGTGAAGTCCTGGCCGGCGGAGACGCTGTCCACCGGACCGACCGCCGTGACCTGGACCGTCGTTCCGGCGCTCGGGGTCGTGTTCGTCCCGTCGCCGAAGGCACCGCTCGCGTTGCTTCCCCAGAACACCAGCGTCGTGGTGCCCACCAGCGCGACCGCGTGGTGCGCGCCCACGGACACGGCCGAAGCGGTGGACGTATCGGGGACGAGGTGCGGATACGAGGTGTTGGTGTCGGCGGTCCCTGCCTGTCCACTGGTATTGTCACCCCAGCAGGCGACGCCGGTGCCGTCTTGGAGGACTGCACAGGTGGTGTCGCCGCCGGCGGCGATGCGAGAGGCGTAGAGGCCCACGTCCGTGTTGGCGAGGTTCCGGACCGTGCAGCCGGTGAAGCTTGGGCAACTGCCGCCCATGCTGTTGATCCCGAGCTGCCCATGCGTGTTGTCGCCCCAGCAGTACGCACCGACGGGGATGCCAGACCTCGCTCCACAGCCGTGGCTGTTACCCAGGGTGACGAGATCGCTGAACCAGAACCAGGTGGCGATGTCTGCGCTGCCCGATCCCCATAGGTACATGGTGTACAACCCCGCAGACGGATCGGTCCGTCCGACGGTCCCCTGCCGGCTGCTGCTCAGGTTGAAGGCGTTGCCGACCTGGACGGTCGTGCCCTCGGGCAGCGCGATCCCGATGCTGGAGCTGTCCGTCGAGTGGAAGCCCGTCCCCCAGCACACGATGTTGTTCAGGGTCCTGGGGGTGCCGCCCGAGCTGGCCGGCCGCTGGAAGTGGCCCGTGGCCGCGCAGACGTGAGCGCGACCCACCGAGACCTCGGTCGCCTCGTCCAGGATGCATGCGTCGGCCACGCAGATGGAGCCCGTGGGACAGCACGCGGTGCCGCACGGCGACCCGACGGTGCAGGTGACGGTGGCCGTCACGCACTGCTTTGCCTGGCACACTTTCCCCGCGGGGCATACCTGGCCGCAGACGCCGCAGTTGTTCTCGTCCGCATTCAAGTCCACGCAATCCCAGGCCATGGAGTCGGCGCTGTCGCAGGGGGTCGCACCGGGATCGCAGTTCACGCCGAAGTTCATCGCCGCGGTCGCCGCCGTCCCGCCGCCGTTGCTCTCCCAGGTGCAGCTCGCGTACGACGGCGCCGTCCGGTTGCACTCGCCGCAGTCGAAGACCGAGCCGAGCACCGTCGCGAAGCCTCCACACGTGGCCTGGTATCCAGTCACGCCGCCGCCGATGGCCACGGGGTCGGCCATGATCCGGCCGCGGAACGAGAACGAGGACTGGTTGAAGTTGTCGAAGTACCAGGTGCGCGAGGCGGCGTTTGAGCCCGGCGCCCCACCCCCGATGGCGCCACGCGTCGAGTCGAGCAGCGCGGGGTACGCCCAGAGCCCGTTGGTGGCGCTCACCTCTCCGGCGCCTGGCTGACTTCCGGTGGGCTCTGCGGTCTTGGCGTACCCCAGGTTGCTCAGCGCGGGGCGCATCTCCGTGATCTCGACGAAGATGTTGTGGAGCTCCTGGGTCTGATGGAACGACCGGATGGTCACGTTCCCGCAGAACGAGCTCGGCCTGGCGCAGCCCTCACCGGCTGGCGTGCTGACGCTGTTGCCGCCGGCGTCCGTGTAGGCCGCCCAGTTGGTGACGAGCTCGACCGTGCCGGGCGGACCGGAGCCGCGCGTGCCATCCGTATCCACGGGGATGTTCTGGACCGCGGCGATCCGCGGGTTTCCCGACAGCATCCGGATCGTGAGCGTCCCCGTCTCGACGTCCGCGAACCCCTCGAACGTGGCGATTTCCCGCGGCGCCGGCGACGACTGGCGGCAGCCGGAGAGCGAGCCGAGCGCGGCCAGCAGCGCGGATGCGACGGCGCACACCCGAGACGAAACGCGAGGCATGAATGTCCCCCCTTCCCAGGCAAGCGCCCGTGATGCGGCGCTTTCGAGGCGAAGTGGAATGCGACATCGGACACCGCACCACACACGGGTGACCCGGTCAAGCCCGTGAAGCACTGCCCCCGCTTTCGGGCGAGGACATCGTGTGCTCGATCGACTCACCCTGGCGAGAGCCCCGCGACGACGCGCGCGGGATCCTCGAGCAGATCCGCGCCCAGTCGCACACGCACGCACCTCGCACCATCCAGGCTGCGCGCCAGGATGGCGAGCTGTTCGGCGGCGCCGGGGAGCCCGTCGACCACGACCAGCGCGCTCGACTCGATGAGCGCTCCCATCGCGTCCGCGACGGGGACGTTCTCGACGGTCGTGACCGCGCCGCCCGTGAGCTCCGGGATGAGCAGCAGGGCGGGCGCGGCGGCGACCTGCCGGCCGCGGCCGGCGAAGGCGCGCCGCGGGTCCAGCCTCCGCTTGCCGGGCGGCGCGTCGGCCTCGCCGAGCAGCGCGGCCAGCCGCGGGAACGCCGCGGCCGTCCGGTCGGCGACGTGGAAGTCCCGCGGCCAGGCGAGGACCGCGATCCCCTCCGGGCGCGCGGCCAGGAGCACCGTGTCGTCCCCGAGGTAGTCGAGGCCCCCGTGCTCGAGCAGCGCCAGCGCCAGCGTGCTCTTCCCGCTCCCCGCCGGACCGACCACCAGCAGCGCCCGGCCGTCCGCTCGCACCAGCGCGGCCGCGTGCATGTGGAAGAGCCCCCGGTGGCGGAGCGCCAGGACGAGCCCGATGAGGACGAAGACGTGCTCGAACCCGTGCCGATCGCGGAGCGAGGCGGGCGCGACCGAGACGTCGATCCGGCGGCCGCCGGGCGCCACCCGCGCGGTGGAGTGCCCGTCGGTCAGCACCAGCCCCCCGTCCAGCTCCGCCGCCTGCACGCAGCCGTGGAAGAAGAGCGGCCGGCCGCCGACGGCGGGCGCGTCGCCGGCGGGTTCGAGCGAGATGACGAGGTCGGGCTCGCGCGCGGGATTGCCCTCCGGGAACCCGCCCAGCAGGTCCGCGAGGAGGCTCGCCGGCAGCGACCCGGTCACGGCCACCTGCACGCCGTGGATGGAACGGATTACCGCCGCACCAGGCGGTGGGCCAGGCCGGCCGCGAGCCGCCACGGATAGAGGAGCGGCGTCCAGGGCGAGCCGCGCCGCAGCCCGAAGCGCTCCTCCAGATACCGGCGGGACGGGAAGGCCGACCGGAACCAGCCCGGCCCGCGCAGGGTGCCGGCGAGCTCGCGCGCTTCCGCGCCCAGCCGCTCGAGCGCGGTGGGCCCGCCCTCGAGGACGTCGAACCAGCCGGCCGGGTCCGCCCTGCCGTCGGCTGCGCTCCGCGCGGCCTCGAGCAGCGCCCGCGAGAGCTGGACGGCGCGCCGCTCGCCGCGCCGGCGCCAGCGCGCAGCCACCGCATCCCAGTCCAGCGGGCCGGAGGACTCCATGGCCGCCAGGTCGGCCACGTGGCGCGCGCGGAGCTGCTCGTCCCCGCCGTGCTTGACGAGCACGTGGCAGCACAGCATGCCGGCGAGATCCTCCACCGACGGGACGACGAGCGGCCGCCCCTGCCACTCGACCAGGCGCGTCCCGGCCACCACCTCGTCCGCGCCCGGCCCGCCGCCGGGGAGCCGATCGTGCAGCTCGAGGCAAAAGCCTCCCCAGGTCTCGAGCGCGCGCAGGTGGTCCGAGCCGGGGTTGCGGGAGAGCGGACCGGTCGAGCCGTCCAGCGAGGGAAGCGCGCCCCCGGGGGCGCGAACCCCGGCCGCGGCCAGCGCGGCGGCGGCGCGGGCCAGGTCGCGCGGCCGGACCAGCAGGTCCACGTCTCCGAGCTGACGCGCCGCGATCGACGGGTGGTGCGCGGCGAGCAGGGCCGCGCCCTTCAGCGCGGCGGAGGGCACGCCCGCCGCCGACAGCACCTCCTGCGCCCGGGCCAGCTCGTGCAGGGCCAGCGCATTGCGCGCGGCGGCGGCCGCGGACAGCTCCGCCAGGCGCGCCCGCACCGCGCCGGGCAGCTCCAGCGCGACCGCCGCCAGGAGCGCGTGCGCGACCGCCTCGACGACGCGAACGGCCCCGGCCAGCGCGAGCACCCGATCCCAGTCGACGCCCTGGAGGAGCGGCGCCAGGACCTCGCGCCCGCGCCCCACCAGGCAGGCGAACACCAGCCGGCGCTCGCGCGGGCCCGGCGGGCTCGAGGCGGCATCCGTCATCTCTTCTCCGCCTCGGCGCGCGGCTCGAGCAGGAGGCCCTCGTCGGCGAGCTCGCGCAGGAGCGCGTCGACGTCTGCGCGCGCCTGCTCCGGGGTGACGTCGGCGAACTCGGTGGCCAGCGCCTGCGCCAGCGCGTCGGGCGCGGCAGGCTGCCCGGCCGCGAGCCGCTTCCACACCACCAGCCCGGTCCGGTTGAGCGCGTAGTAGAACTTGGTCCCGAGGTGGAGGAGCACGCCCGTCCCGTCGGGCAGCTCGGTGAGGAGGACGTCGGGGCTGGGCCTGGGCTGGGTGGGAGGGATCACGGTTCCTGGCTCCATGTCCGCATCCGCTCGCGCCAGCGGCGGGTGGGTGAACACCACGGCGTAGGCCGTGCGCGGGTCCTGCGGCTCGCCCATGGGCACCCCGCCCCGCTCGAGCCAGGCATGGGCGACGAGCTTCCGGTCCCGCAGGCGCACGCCCATCACGAACCGGACGTCTCCCGGCGCGGAGCCGAGCATCGCATAGCCGGCCAGCGAACGCACCAGGCAGGAGGTCGGGCAGCGGCGCAGCGCGCCCGGCAGGCGCGCCCCCGCGGCGTGCTGGCCCCGGCCGTCCAGCACGGCCAGGGTCTCGGTCAGCGTGTGGCGCGCCAGGAGGATCGCCAGGAGCGCCTCCAGCCCCGCGGCGCGGGCGCGCTCGGCGCCCGGCAGCGGCGGGAGCCGGGTCGAGGCCAGCCCGACCACCGCCGAGCGGAGCATCCGGGAGAGCATCGCGCAGCAGTGTACGCCGGGGCGCCCAGGCCGCGAATGGCCCGCGGACCGGCGGCCACGCCCGCTACCGCCGGCCGGGCATGCCGGCGGCGCGCCGCGCCGGCGGGCCGCGTCCGGCCGGGTCCGGGCGCGCGGCGGCCGCCGCGGAAGCGCCCTGGATGTCGGCCAGCGTGGTCGTCTCGAGGAAGCGGAGGTAAGTCTCCTTCGCGTCGCACCACGCCGCGTGGGCCGAGCAGGGACCGTCCTCGCGGCAGGGCTGGTCGGGCTGCAGCAGGCAGCCGGGCCGGACGCGCTTCCCCTCGAAGGGCTCCACGATCTCGATGAGCGCGATCTCCCGCGGGTGGCGCGCCAGGCGGTACCCGCCGCGGGCGCCGCGGCTGGCGGTCAGGAGGCCGCGGCGCGCCAGCGTGGCGAGCACCTTGGCGAGGTAGTGCGCCGGGACCGCGATCTCCTGCGCCAGGTCGCGGCCCAGGGTCACCTCCCGGTGCTCGTTCGCCGCCAGCCAGGCGAGTGCGCGCAACGCGTGCGTCGCCGACGCGCCGAAGATCATCGCGCGGCACCGGGTGGGGCGCTCTGGTGATAGTGGATAGACATATCCGTTATCCTGTGGCACATTGCGCCCCGGCGGTGCTGGCTGTCAAGGCCGACCGGACGTCCTGGATGCGGGGAGGATCCCGTACGGACGCGCGCTTCACGGCCGGCGCGGCACCCCGGGAGAAGGTCGACACCAGCCCACGAGGATCGCATGTCACCGCGGACGGCCAAGCTCATCTTCTGGTTCGGCACGCTGTCGTCGCTGGTCGTGTTCCTGGCGATGACGGTCCACACCCACCGCAGCTTCGACGCGCTCACCCACGCCGACGCGCTCGACCAGCACGTGGTCGCGGGCAAGCACGCGTTCGAACGCCGCAACTGCAACGACTGCCACACCATCCTGGGCTTCGGCGCCTACTACGCGCCGGACCTGACGCGCGCCTACTCCCGCCTGGGCGAGGACGCGATCCGCAGGAGGCTCGAGGCGCCGGAGGTGGTCTTCGCGCAATCCTACCGGAAGATGCCGCAGCAGCACCTGACCCCCGGCGAGGTCGACGACCTGGTCGCCTTCCTCCGCTGGGTTTCGCGGATCGACAACCACGACTGGCCACCGCAGGACTCGCCCCACCGCTGGGCGCAGTCCACGGACCGGCTGCTGGCGGGCGCCTCGCTCTCGCCCGCGGCGGCGCTGGTCCAGCAGGAGAACTGCCTGGCCTGCCACTCCATCGGCGGCCAGGGCGGGGAGAGCGCTCCTCGCTTCGAGTGGATCGGCGGGCGCCGCGACGTCGCCTGGATCGCACGCTACATCGCCGACCCCGAGGGCACGTCGCACGGATCTCGCATGCCGCCGTTCGCGAACCTGTCCGAGGGACAGCGCCGCATGATCGGGGAGTTCGTGGTCAGCCTCACCGATGACCGGAGCACGCCATGACCTACCAGAGCCAGCGGGTCGCCTACCCCTACTTCGTCGTCGCCTTGCTCCTCTTCGCGCTGCAGGTCGCCATGGGCCTGTGGGTCGGGCTGCAGTACGTCATCACCGTCCCGCAGTCGGTGGTGGACGTCTTCCCCTTCGCCACCAGCCGCGCCATGCACACCAACCTGCTGGTGCTGTGGATGCTGCTCGGGTTCATGGGAGCGACCTTCTACCTCGTCCCGGAGGAGGCCAAGTCCGAGCTGGCCTGGCCCAGGCTGGCGCTGTTCCAGCTCGGGCTGCTGGTGGTGACCGGCGTGGCCGCGCTGGTCGGGTTCCTGTTCGGGTGGACCCAGGGGCGCCCGCTGCTGGAGATCCCGACCGCCCTCGACTTCGTGGTGGTGGCGGGGGCGCTGCTCTTCCTCGCCAACGTCGGCGTGACGCTCTTCCGCGCGCGCCGCTGGAACGCGGTCCAGGGCGCGCTGCTGGGCGGCCTGGTGTTCCTGGCGCTCATGTACCTGTTCGGCATGCCCTTCTACCGGAACGAGGCGATGGACTGGTACTACTGGTGGTGGGTGATCCACCTGTGGGTCGAGGGCGCGTGGGAGCTCATCACCGCCGCCATGGCCGCGTTCATGCTGATCCAGCTGACCGGGGTCGAGCGCAAGGTGGTGGAGAAGTGGCTCTACGTCGAGCTGGGGCTGTTCCTCTTCACCGGCATCGCCGGCACCGGCCACCACTACTACTGGCTGGGAACCCCCAGGCCGTGGCTCTGGATCGGCGGCGCCTTCTCGGCGCTCGAGCCCTTCCCCATCCTGCTCATGCTCTGGGACACCTGGCGGTCGGTCAAGGAGCGGAAGGGAGCGCTCGAGCCGCGCCTCACCTGGCTCTACCTGGGCGCGATGGCGATCCTGCACTTCGTGGGCGCGGGCCTGTTCGGGTTCGCCCACACCCTGCCCCAGGTCAACTACTACACGCACGGCAGCCAGGTGACCGTCTCGCACGGCCACCTGGCCTTCTTCGGGGCCTACGCGCTCCTCAACCTGAGCTTCTTCTACTTCGCCATCCCGCGTCTCAAGGGGCTGCCCGAGGGGCGCTACGACGAGCGCGCCGGCCGCTGGGGGTTCTGGCTCATGACCCTGGGCGTGCTGGGGATGAGCCTCTCCTTCGCGGTGGCGGGCGTCCTGCAGACGTACCTGGAGCGCATCCGGGGCGAGCCGTACATGGTCGCGCAGCAGCCCATGCGCTTCTGGATGCTGCTGGTGGTCCTGCACGGGCTGCTGGTCCTGGCAGGCGTGGTGGTCACGGTGGTGCACCTGTTGCGGCTGCACCCCGAGGCCGCCGCGGCCGAAGGCGAGGAGCCGGGGGCCATGCGCGGGGTGGCCGGGGCGGGAACCTGATGGTGCGGGCGCCCCCGACCGGACGCAGCGCTGGCGCCTCTCCTGCCAGCTCTCGTTCCTGGCGCTGAACGTCGCCATCGGCGTCCAGTTCTGGATCTTCGTCCGGCACTTCGAGTCCGGCGGCGAGGGGATGTACCTGCCTCGCCCGCCGGGCGTCGAGGGGTGGCTCGCGGCAAAGCTCGATCACCCCGGCTGAACCCCTGCTCGCGGCACCCTTCCTGGGCTTTCGAGCGCCGCGACGGCTCCTCCATGGGCCGTGAGCCCGGGAATGTCGCCGCGGGTGTCGATCCTCGGTCCTGGCTGGCGACCGGATCACGGCGGCCCGTTGCCGCGAGGAGGTACGACGATGAGGTTCGCATGCCTGATCTGGCTCGACGGGAAGGAGCTCGCAGCCCTGCCGAGGGCGGATGGGGAGGCGCTCGACCGCGAGTGCCTCGCCTACGACGAGGATCTCGAGCGGACCGAGCAATTGGTCCTGGCGCAGGCGCTCCAGGCGCCGGACCAGGGCGTCACCGTCCGCGTCCGCAACGGCAAGATCTCGACCACCGACGGGCCATTCGCCGAGACGAAGGAGCAGATCGGCGGGCTGGTGCTGGTGGAGGCTCGCGATCTGCACGAGGCCATCCAGGTGGCGGCGCGGAGCCCGCTGGCGCGCCTGGGATTCGATCGAGGTGCGGCCGGTGATGGAGCCGTCGAGCCGGTGGCCGAGGTCCAGGGGAGGGCGGCGCGAGCTTCCCCGGGGCTAGGAGGCGGGCTGGAGGCTGCCCCGGTCGCGGCCCGAGATCGTCGACGAGGGGTGGCCTCGCTTGCCCGCAGGCTGGCGGTTGCGTGCAATCCCTGCATGCAACCCGCCATGAAGGAAAAGCGTTGCGCGGGAGGCGCTGCGAGCGGCGATTCCCCGCTGCACGTGAAGTCCTTTCATGACCCCGCGACGACGGCAGTTGTCGCGAGCGATGCGGCGCGGCGACGTGGTCGGGCCGCCTGGGTGCGGCCCTTGCATCCGGCGCCGTGGTCGTGTTCTCGGCGCGTGCCGCCACGCGTCATCCGTCATCGGAATGGGGGACGGCCGGTGGCTACGATGTCCCTCGATCAGGCTCCCTCTGTCGTGCCAGATTCAGTCTCGCCTCGATGAGGAAGCCCACCGCCACCCCGCGCCTGCCAGGGAACGCTTCTCCCGCCCTCGCTGCGCGGTACCGGCTCGCGGCCAGGGGCATCGGCGGCGCCGCCGCGTTGCTGGGTGTCGCCGCGCTGGCCGGCTGGGCCGGCGGGCTGGAGCATTCGTTCCTGGCCACGGGCGCGGTGATGAAGGCCAACGCGGCCGCCTGCTTCGTCCTCGTCGGCCTGGCACTCCTGCTGGCCCGCGACGGGCGGACGACCGGGATGGCTTCCCTGCTGCTGGCGCTCGCGGGCGCGGCGCTGGCGGCGGCGACGATCGCCGAGTGGACCTTCGGCTTCGATCTCGGGATCGACCAGCTTCTCTTCCGGGACGACACGCGAGCGTACACGGCGGTCGCCGGCCGGATCGCGCCCAACACCGCCCTCGCGTTCGTGCTGCTGGGGGCGGCGCTGATGCTCCCTCGCGGGAGCGCCTGGGTTCAGCGGCTGAGGGGCGCGCTGGCCATCGGCGGGCTCGCCATCGGCGCCGTCGGGGTGGCCGGATACCTGTACGACGTCTCGCGCCTGTACGCGCTGGCGAAGAAGACGGGGATGGCCTTCCCTGCGGCGGTCGGGCTGGTGGCGCTCGGGATCGGAGTGCTGGTCGCCCGCCCGGAGGAGGGCCCGTCGGCCCTGCTCGTCAGCCCGGGGCCCGGCGGGACGATCGCCCGCTGGCTCCTGCCCGGCGCCGCGGTGGTTCCCGTCGTGCTCGCCGTTCCTGCCCAGGTCGGCGTCCAGTCCGGCCTGCTCGATCAGGCGTACGCCTCGGCGCTGGTCACGGTGGGGCTCACCGGCGTCCTGGCCTGGGTCGTGCTCGCCACGGCACGGACCGTCGATGCCAAGGACCTCGCTCGGCGGGAGCGCGACCTCGAGAACCAGCGCCTGAACGGGGAGCTGCAGCGCCGCGCCTGGGAGCTCCTGGCCGCCAACCGCGAGCTGGAGGCGTTCAGCTACTCGGTCTCGCACGACCTGCGCTCACCGCTGCGGAGCATCGACGGCTTCGGACAGGCCCTGGTCGAGGACTGCGCCGACGCGCTTCCGCCCGAGGGGCACGAGCACGTGCACCATATCCGCGCGGCCACGCAGCGAATGGGCCAGCTCATCGACGACCTCCTCCAGCTCTCGCGCGTCACGCGCAGCGAGCTGCGCCGCGAGCGCGTCGACCTCACCGGGATGGCGAGGGAGCTGGCCACGGAGATCGAACGCACCGCGCCCGATCGCCGGGTGGGGATCGAGATCGAGCCCGGCATGGAAGCGGTGGGCGATTCGCGCCTGCTGCGGGTGGTGGTGGAGAACCTGCTCCGGAACGCGTGGAAGTTCACCTCCAAGCACCCCAGCGCCCGGGTCGTGTTCGGGAGGTGCCGGCACGACGGGCAGCCCGCCTTCTTCATGGAGGACGACGGCGCCGGGTTCGACATGGCCTACGCCAAGAAGCTCTTCGGCGCGTTCCAGCGGCTCCACGGTGCGAAGGAGTTTCCGGGCACCGGCATCGGGCTCGCGACCGTGCAGCGCATCATCCGTCGCCACGGGGGCGAGATCTGGGCCGAGGGCGCGGTGGAACGCGGCGCCAGGTTCGTATTCACGCTCCCCTCGGGAGGGGAGTCGACGGAGGCGGCATGAGCGAGAAGGTCATCCTTCTGGTCGAGGACAATCCGGACGACGAGGTCCTGACGCTGCGGGGGTTCAAGAAGAGCAAGCTCGCCAACCGCATCGAGGTGGCTCACGACGGCGCCGAGGCGCTGGCGTACCTCCTCGGACCGGACCAGCGCCCGTTTCCCACCCTGGTCGTCCTGGATCTCAAGCTCCCCAAGGTCGACGGGCTGGAGGTGCTGCGGAGGGTGCGCGCCGAGGAGCGGACGCGGACGCTCCCGGTCGTTATCCTGACCTCCTCGAAGGAGGAGCAGGATCTGGTGGAGAGCTATCGCCTGGGGGCGAACAGCTACGTTCGCAAGCCCGTCGACTTCGTGCAGTTCGCGGAGGCGGTGAAGACCCTGGGGCTGTACTGGCTGGTGGTGAACGAGGCGCCCCCCTCTCGAGAGCACCCGTGAAACGTTCGCTTCGAGTCCTCCTGGTGGAGGACAGCGAGGATGACGCGCTCCTGCTCCTGCGTGCGCTGACGCGCTCGGGGTGGCTGCCGGAGTGCAAGCGCGTCGACACCGACGATGGGCTCCGGGCGGCCCTGGCGGCGAGCAGCTTCGACATCGTCATCTCGGACTGGGTCCTGCCGCGCTTCTCGGCCATGGGGGCCCTGGGCGTGGTGCAGGCCCTGGCGGCCGACGTCCCGGTCGTGATCTGCTCCGGCAAGATCGACGAGGAGATGGCCGTGGCGGCCCTCCGGGCCGGCGCCAAGGACTTCGTCACCAAGGGCAACCTGGCACGGCTCGGTCCCGCCATCGAGCGCGAGCTCCGCGAGTCGGAGATGCGAAAGGAGCAGCGCCGGGCGGAGCGCGAGGTCGAGGCACTGCGGGTGGAGCTGGCGCGCTCGCGCCGGCTGGAGGAGGCCGGAATGGTGGCGAGCCAGGTCACGCACGACCTGCGCAACCTGCTCCAGCCGGTCATGCTCAACGCCGAGCTGGTCCAGCGGCGACTCGAGCCCGGCCACCCGGCCCGCGATGCCTGCGACCGCCTCGTCGGCGGGCTGCATCGGCTGGCCAACATGGTCGAGGACTCGCTGACCATGGGACGGCGCGCCCAGGTGCGGCTGGAGCCGACCGACCTCAACGTGATCCTGATGGACGCCGTCGACGGCTTGACCGATCCGCCGGCGGCGCTGCGCGTCCAGCTCGACCTGTCGCCCGATCTCCCCCACGTCACCGGCGCGCCGGGACAGCTCTGCCGGGCGCTGGCCAATCTCCTCACCAACGCGCGAGAGGCGATGAACGACCGGGGGGTCCTCACCGTCCGGACCAGGGCCGTCGAGCTGCCGCCCATCGACGGACGATCGGGTGGCCGCTTTGCCCGCCTCGAGGTGGCGGACACGGGCTGCGGGATCGCACCCGACAACCTGCATCGCATCTTCCAGCCGTTCTTCACCACCAAGGCAGGTGGCCCGCGCAGCGGGTCCGGCCTGGGCCTGGCCATCGTGCAGGCCATCGTGAACGATCATCTGGGTACGATCACGGTGGACAGCGAGGTGGGGCTGGGGACGTCGTTCACCATCCAGATCCCCGCCGCCGATATGCAACACTCGGCGGTGCCAACGACCGCCGGCGCCTGAAGATGACCCACGACGATTACGTTCACGGCTACTCCGATCGCGAAGGGGTCCGCCTCTTCGACCAGGCCAGCACGCTCGGCGAGCTGCTTCACGGCGACACGCGCTACCCGCCGGGCAGCTCGGTGCTGGAGGCCGGCTGCGGCGTCGGCGCACAGACGGTGATCCTGGCACGGAACAGCCCGGGGGCCCGGTTCACCAGCGTCGACCTCTCGGCCGAGTCGCTGGAGCAGGCCGGGGCCCGCACCGCCGCCGCGGGCATCCGGAACGTCACCTTCCGCCAGGCCGACGTCTTCGATCTCCCCTTCCCGCCCGGCGGCTTCGACCACGTCTTCGTCTGCTTCCTGCTCGAGCACGTGGTCGACCCCGGCCGCGCCCTGGCCAGCCTGACGTCGCAGCTCAAGCCCGGCGGCACCATGACCGTCATCGAGGGCGATCACGGGTCGACGTTCTTCCACCCCGACGGGCCCAGCGCGCACCGGGCCATCCGGTGCCTGGTCGAGCTGCAGGCGCGGGCCGGCGGGGACGCGCTCATCGGGCGGAGGGTGTATCCGCTCCTGATCGCGGCGGGCCTCCGCTCGGTCGCGGTCTCGCCGCGGATGGTCTACGTCGACGCCAGCCGTCCGGAGTGGGTGGAGGGGTTCACCAGGAACACCTTCACGGCCATGGTCGAGGGCGTCCGCGAGCGCGCCCTGGCCGCGGGCCTGATGGAGGCCGGCGACTTCGACCGGGGGATCGCGGAGCTCCGCCGCGCGGCGGAGGCCGACGGCGTGTTCTGCTACACGTTCTTCAAGGGGGCGGGGACGAGGTAGCGCGTGCGCGGGTCGGCGGGCGAGCTCCAGGAACGACCGGAGCGCCCCGGATGGGCAGGCGACCGAGCAAGCGCACGCTCGTTCGATGACCAAACCCTATTCACTGACAGTGTTCAGACCGGGGGCGCGAGGTTTGCCGTACCGTGAACTGGCGACAGCCCAGCGCCCTTCTGAGCCGAGCGAAACCGGGAATAGGACGACAACCCAACGGCCATGCGCCTTCCCGACCGCTGCGAAGCGCCCTTCGGCGGGAGCGTGGAGCAGTGCCACGCCTGCGGGGTCGACAGCATCGGGCTCCACTCGTGCTCGCGCTACGCTGCCCGCAGCCCGGCCATGCAGTCGGTGCTCCGCCGAGCGCAGGCCATCGCTCAGACCAGCGCGCCGGTGGTGCTGCTGGGCGAGACCGGGACCGGGAAGGAGGTGCTGGCCCGCGCCCTCCACCTCGGCAGCCCGCGTTCCGCCAGGCCCTTCGTGCCCCTGAACTGCGGCGCCATCCCCGGCGAGCTGCTGGAGAGCGAGCTGTTCGGGCACGTGCGCGGCGCCTTCAGCGGCGCCGTCGCGGACAAGCCGGGGCTGTTCGAGGCGGCATCGGGAGGGACCCTGCTGCTCGACGAGGTGGCCAATCTCCCGCATGCACTGCAGGTGAAGCTGCTCCGGGTGCTGCAGGACGGGGAGGTCCGCCGGGTGGGCTCGAACCGCTCCTTGTCGGTCGACGTGCGGGTGTTCGCCGCCACGCACAAGGACCTGGCCGCGCTGGTCGACATGGGCCTCTTCCGGGCCGACCTGTACTACCGGATCAAGGTGCTCTCGCTCCGCCTCCCGGCGCTCCGGGACCGGCCCGAGGACATCCTTCCCCTGGCGCGGCAGTTCCTGGCGCTGGAGAGCGATCCGCCCCGCCAGCTCGACCGGGCGGCCGAGGAGCTCCTCCTCGGCTACTCCTGGCCCGGCAACATCCGCGAGCTGTCGAACGCCATGCGGTGCGCCTCGACCCTGTCCGACGGATCTCTCATCGGTCCGCACCATCTCCCCGACGAGATCACATGCCGGTCCGCTGCCGCCCGCGTCCCGCTCCGGCGGCTGGCGGACGTCGAGCAGGAGCACATCCTGGGCGTGCTGCGCGCCTGCAATGGCGTCCAGGCGGATGCCGCCAAGATCCTCGGCATCGGCCGCAACACGCTCTGGCGCAAGCTGAGGAGCTTCGGGGACGCCGCCATCGATCCGCCGGGTCCGGCCTGGCCGCGCGCCGCCCCGGTGCCGGTACGCACCGGCGACGACGTGGCCTGAGCGGAATCCCCCCGCCCCGGCCCTCATCATCAGGGGTTTACCGCGGTCGCCTCCTTGAAGCGCTGCCAGGCCCTCTCGAACTGCAGCACCAGGGCGTGGTGGGTCTCGCCGCGGGCGCGCGCCAGCTCGTCCAGCATCCGGTAGAGGTCGGCCCGGAGGAGGTCCAGGGCCACGTCGCCGTCGGTTGCCGGCGGCACCGCGGAGGGCCCCCCGGGAACTGGACGCCGCTGCCGGCGGGGTTGCGGGGGGTGGCTCATCTCTCGCTCCTCACCCCCGCCGTCGGATCGCGTCCTTGAACTGCTCCCAGGTCCGCTCGAACTGCAGCATCAGGGCGTGGTGGCCGCCGGGCCGGGCGTGGGCGATCTCGTCGATCATCCGGTAGAGGTCGACCCGGAGCAGGTCCACCGCGGCGGGGACCCCGTTGACGACCGCCGGGGGCGCCGGCGGGCGGGTGTGTGGGCGGCGCAGCCGCCGGGGATTCGTACGGAAGGTCATCGTTCGCTCCGCGCGAATGTCGTCCCAGTCGATGCACCACACCCCGTGCCGTTACGCGGGCGGGAGGGTCGCCGGGCCCGGGCCCGGGCGGCGGGGGGTCAGCCCTGGCCCTCGCCCTCGGCCGTGTCCGGCGCGCGGGACCGGGGAAACTCGGGCTCGGCCGCCTCCTTCTCGGGCTCGAGCCAGCCCTGCAGCAGCCCCAGCGCGGTCGGCGGGTCGTCGGCGAAGGTGAAGAGCCCGAGATCGTCCGGGCTGATCATCCCGTGGCGGACCAGCGCGTCGAAGTTGACGATCTCCTTCCAGTAGGCCGAGCCGTAGAGGAGGATCCGCGTGCGCCGGTCGAGCTTCCCGGTCTGCTGCAGCGTCAGCACCTCCATGAGCTCGTCCAGCGTGCCGAACCCGCCCGGGAAGGCCACCAGCGCCCGGGCCAGGTACGCGAACCAGAGCTTGCGCATGAAGAAGTAGCGGAACTCGAAGTTGAGCTCGCGCGTGATCCAGGGATTCGGGCGCTGCTCATGGGGGAGCCCGATGTTGAGGCCGATGGTCCGCCCGGCCGCCTCGGAGGCGCCCCGGTTGGCGGCCTCCATGATCCCGGGGCCGCCCCCGGAGCAGACCACGTAGCGGTGGGAGCCGGACGGCAGCCCCTTGGACCAGGTGGTGACGAGGCGAGCCAGCGTCCGCGCCTCCTCGTAGTAGCGGCCGAGGGGGCCGTCGGGAGAGACCCGCGCCGAGCCGAAGAAGACGATGGTGTCCTGGATCTGCTCCCGGCGGAAGGTCTCCAGCGGCGCCAGGTACTCCGCCAGGATCCGCACCGGTCGCGCCGCGTCGCTCTGCAGGAAGTCCTCGTTCAGGTAGGCGAGCGAGGAATGCGATTTCACCCTGCGCTTCATGTGCCCTCGCAGATGGGAGAAGGGTGGATCATAACCCGTTCCGTCGGCCTCACGCCCAGATCGTCCGCAGCGCCTCGACGACGGGCCGCAGCGTCGGCGAGCTCTGGTCCCGGGCGCGCCAGACGAACCAGAGCTCGATCTCGGCCCCCGAGCCGCGCACCGCCATCACCTGCCCCTTCGCCTCCGCCTCCTCCACCATGAACGAGGGCAGGAGCGAGAGGCCGATCCCTGCCGCCACCAGCCGCAGGATGGTGGACTCGTCGTCGGCGGTGACGCCCCCGGGCGCGGCGCCGCCGCCCGCGCTGCGGGCCAGGGCCAGCGCCTTCTCGTGGAAGGGGCAATCCGCGGGCGGCCAGACCCACGGCCCCGCCAGCACCTGCGCCAGCGGGAGGCCCTCCAGCCGCTGCCTCCACGGCGGCGGCGCGGCGATCACCAGCTCCATGGGGGCCAGGATCATCCCCTCGAGGTCGGCGCGCCCGCCTGGCCCGAAGGCGAACCCCGCGGCCAGCCTGCCGGCCGACACGTCCTCCAGGATGCTGCGGGTGACGCCCTGCACCAGCTCGACCGCGAGCTGCGGAGCCGAACGGGCCAGCTGCTCCACCAGCGCGGGGACGCGCAGCAGCCCGGCCTCGGTGTTGAGTCCGATGCGGCAGGTGCCGATCACCTTGCCCGCCATGCCGCGGGCCAGGGCCAGGAGCTGGGAGGCGTGCGCGTCCACCTCCTCGGCCTTGGCCCGCAGGACCTTCCCGGCCTCGGTCAGCTCCATTCCCCGGGAGGTGCGGGAGAAGAGCTCCACCCCCAGCTCCTGCTCGAGAGCCCGGAGCTGTGCGCTCAGCGCCGGCTGGCTCGCGGCCAGGATGGAGGCTGCCCGGGTGAGGTTTCCGGTCCGGGCGATGGCGAGGAAGATCCTGAGCTGGTACAGCTCCATGGCGCGTGCTCCCCGCCCGGTCCATCGGCGGTGCGGATGGCGGCCATCCATTTCTACCATTGGACGCGCCGGGCGGCCTCGCGCACCCTGGTGCTCGGCCGGCGCTTCGCCCGGCAGGAGGCCACATGCAGCTCGGCGGCGTCTGGATCCCGCTCGTCACCCCGTTCCGCGAGTCGCGCCTCGACCTCCCGTCGCTGCAGCGGCTGGTCGAGGACCTGGTCCCGAGGGGCATCGCGGGCCTCGTGGCCGGCGCCACCACCGGCGAGTCCCTGGTCCTCTCCCGGGACGAGCTCTCGACGCTCGTCCGCGCCGTCAAGGATGCCGCCGGCGGGCGCGTGCCGGTGCTGGCCGGCGCCGGCGGTCCGGACACCCGCAGGGTCATCGCCTCGGTCGCGCGGGCCGCGCAGGCGGGGGCGGACGGCGTGCTCTCGATCTGCCCGTACTACACGCGCCCGGACCAGCGCGGCATCCTGGCCCATTTCCAGGCCGTGGCCGCGTCGACGCCGCTCCCCGTCGTCCTCTACAACAACCCGGTGAGGGCGGCCGTCCGGATGCACAACGACACCATCCGCCGCCTGGCCGAGATCGACAACGTGGTCGGGCTCAAGGATTGCGCCGGCGACGTCACCCAGTCGATGGAGCTCCTGCTGGATCCGCCGCCGCGCTTCGCGATCCTGACCGGCGAGGACGCGCTCTTCTACCCCATGCTCACCCTGGGTGCAGCGGGCGGGATCCTGGCCGCGGCGCACTGGGCCACCGGGTCGTTCGTGGAGGTGTGGCGCGCCGTGGAGCAAAACGACCACCGGCGGGCGCGGGCGATCTGGGCCCGGCTCCTCCCCGGCACGCGCCTCCTCTTCGAGGAGCCGAGCCCGGCGCCCATCAAGCACCTGCTGGAGGCGACGGGCCGGATCGCCAGCGGCGAGCTGCGCCTGCCGCTGGTGCCGCCCGGCGACGCTCTGAAGCGGCGGCTGGCGGCGCTGGGCGGCGCGGTCCCGGCCTGACCCGCCCGGTCCACCACCTTCCCGGCGCGGCCCCGAGCGGCCCGCCCGCGTCAGGCGACCGTCACCCGGTTCCGCCCCGCCTGCTTGGCCGCGTAGAGCGCCTGGTCGGCGCGCGCGATCACGGCCTCCTGGGCCTCGGATCCCCAGGTGGTGGTGAGGCCCAGGGAGGTGGTCATGTGGATCTTCGAGTTGCCGACCACGAACGGCGTCTCCTCGACCACCGCCCGCACCCGCTCGGCGGCGATGCGCGAGACCTCGGCCGAGAGCCCGGCCCAGAGGATCAGGAACTCCTCGCCGCCGATCCTCCCGATCGAGTCCGAGGCGCGCGTGGCCGAGGTGACCCGGCGCACCAGCTCCTGCAGGACCGCGTCCCCGGCCCCGTGACCGTAGGTGTCGTTCACGCTCTTGAAGTGGTCGAGGTCGAGCACCCCCACCCCGAGCGGCCGCCGGTCACGGCCCGCGAAGGAGAGCTCGGCCACCAGCCGCTCGATGATGCCGCGCCGGTTCAGGCAGCCGGTCAGGGGATCGGTGCGGGACTGCGCCTTGAACTGCTCCTGCACCCGGTACAGCTCGGCCTGCAGATCGACGATGCGCCGCCCGGCGCGGACCCGGACGCGCAGCTCGTGCTCGTCGAAGGGCTTCACCACGTAGTCGTCCGCCCCGGCCTCCATGCCCGCCACCACGTCGTGGCGTCCACCGCGGGCGGTGAGGAGGAGCACGTAGGTGTAGGTGCTCCCCTGCTCCTCCCGCGACCGCACCCGCCGGCACAGCTCGACGCCGTCGAGGCCCGGCATCTCCCAGTCGATGAGCGCCAGGCTGGGCGCGTCCTGCTCCTGGAGCTGCGCCCAGGCCTCCTCGCCGTTGCTCGCCTCGACGATGGCGTCGAACCCCCAGCGCTTGAGCGAGGAGCGCAGGACGGCCCGGATGGTCGCGCTGTCGTCTGCGACGAGCACCTTCATTGGACGCTTCTCCGGCGGCTCCGCGCCGGCCGTGGGCAGGCGAGACGGCGCTCCCGAGCGGGCCGATTCCGGGCGTGCAGCTTACGCTTCCTACTAGCACGGCCGGCCGAAGTCGATCGCGGCAACCGCGGCTCGGGCCGGGCGCGTCACCCGGGCTGGGGACGCTAGCCACAGACGCAGGTGCCGCGGCTCTGGCCGGGCGCCGTGTAGCACACCCAGGAGGCGCCGTCGCCGAGCGTGGCCTTGCACTCGGCGCTGCTGGCGCAGCCGCCCGCCGGGACCATCCCCAGGTACTCCGCCGAGTAGGTCTCCCCGGGATTGGCCTCGCATCCGCCCGTCGTGTGATCGATGGCGATGCACTGCGAGGTCGCGCCGGCGGACAGGCAGGCGGGCGCCACCGACTTGTCGGAGCAGCTCACGAAGCACCAGTCGGTGCCGGGGGTGCACACGCGCCGGGTCGAGCCGTCCGTCCCGATGATGCGGAGCACGGTCACGTCGCTGGCCGCCGGCTGCGTGTCCAGCTCGAGCGAGGACGGCGGCGTGGCCAGGTCGGCGATGGCCACCAGCGTCGGCCCGAAGGTGCGCGGCGGGAAGGCGTCGCACACGCTGCCCTCGACCACCTGGTAGTGCCGGCCCAGGAACGAGTCCGCCAGGGCCTGGAAGCGTTCCCCCGCCGCGAAGGCGCCGGAGCAGACCGGCTCGGTGGGGGTGCAGGTGGCGGGCGGGCTCACCGGGCAGGTGGCCGTGCCGCTGCACGAATCGGCGGGAGCAAAGCCGCCGCCCTGGCAGCCCACGCCCGAGATGATGAAGGCGGCCCCGAGATCGGCGGCGCCCCCGGAGTGCACCAGGCTGGCGAAGTAGGACGCATAGTCGCCGACGGGAACCTCGCGCTGGCTGCCCGTCGGTCGGTGCTTGTCCCACACGCAGCTGTCCGCGCCGGGCAGGCTGCTGGCCAGCACCACCGGTGACTGCGACGGGCTGGAGCAGTCGTCCTCGTCGCCCACCCACACGATCACCAGCTTCGAGCCCGGGTGCGGCCAGGTCCCGGAGGCGACGCCCGGCTGCTTGCCCGCCACCGCCAGCTGCATCGCCAGCTTCCCCGCCTCCAGGTGCTGCTCCTGGCCCGAGCCGCAGCTGCCCACCCGGATGTTCTGCTGGAACTGCTGGACCAGCTGGGTCAACCGCGGATCCGGGTTGGCGGTCCCCCAGGTCCCCCAGGCCAGCGTCTTGTCGAAGTCGAGCACCGTCGGGTTCCCCGGCGCGGCCACGAACGCCCCCTTGCCGTAGGGAGCACCGGCGGCGGCCAGGCCCGGCGTACAGTTCCCGGGAAACGGCGACGGGAAGCTCGTCACCATGTCGGCGCACTGGTCCCCCGCCCGGCAGCCGGCGGTCGAGGGCGCGCAGGCCGAGGCGCTGCAGCACTGCTGCTTCTCGCCCACCGCCGTCGAGTTGGCGCCCTGCACCTCGGCGGTGATGCACAGCTGCCCCGAGCCGCACCCGTCGGAGGTCCCGGGCGTGCAGGAGGCCACGTCGGTGCACTGGGCGACGCTGCAGCATGCGTTCCCGCCGCTTCCGCCCTGGCAGTACGTGCCGCTCGGGTTGGCCAGGAACACCGACGAGCTGGTGATGGCGATGTGGAAGTCGACGGGCTCGAGCCCGTGCGTGACACGGTCGGTGTTGGTCTGGACCATCCGCGTGATGAAATCGCCGAAGCTGGCGGCCAGGCCCGCCTGCTTGGGATCCATCGAGGGCGAGTCGTCGACCACGAAGAGGATGTCGGCGGTGGTCTCCCCGGCCAGCTTGATCTGGGTCGCGCCCGGCTGGAGCAGACAGCTCTGGACCGGGTCGAAGTTGTAGTCCTGGCAGCCCGAGAGGAGGGCGAGAAGAAGCACAGAGCTGGAGCCGGCGAGCACGTGTCGCACCGGCGAACGTTCCTCCCTCGGGCGGCCGCAGGCCAGGGCCCACCCCGGGCGGCGGCCGACCTCGCGCGGGGATGCGCCCCCGGGGGCGACCCGGGTGCGGCAGCGACCGGCCGGGGCCCGCCATCTCACCGCATCCCCGCGCCGGTACTCGGCGGTGAGCGCGGGGAGCAGCCGGGCCGGCCGGGTCGGGCGAATCGCTCAGAACCGGTTGCGAACCAGCAGGCGCGACCCGCCGCCGGACGCGATCACCTTCACCGCCAGCGAGATCCGGTTCTGGACGTCGAGCGCGCCCCAGTAGGTCTCGAGCACCGCCTCGGCGCTGCCGGTCAGCGGCAGGAGCATGGGATCGCCGCTGAAGCTGGGGAGCGGGTTCCCGTCCCCGGAGTAGGTGGTCAGGCCGTGGCCGAAGCCGGGCGCCGGGGGCGACGGGCGGTAGGTGTAGCGATCGGTCTGCTGCGGATCGATGCGGCTGGCCTTGAGGATGCTCAGCAGCACGGCCGGCTCCCGGGTGAGATCCAGCAGGCCGCTGATGCGGGGCGTGAAGTTGGGCGCGTCCGGCTCGCGCTCGCGGGTGGCGAGCGCCGCCTCGAAGGTGCCGCCCGCCTTCAGGGCTTCGTGGGCGGTGCGCGTCTGGTCGCCGTTGCTGACCAGGTGGATCCCCGGCAGCTCCAGCATGGCCTCGTAGATGATCAGGCTCGGGTCCTTCACCAGGCTCGCGTCCACCGGCACCGTGCGCAGCACGCTCCCATCCGCCACCAAGCGGCGGTTCCGGCTCTGGGCGCTGCGGCCCATGATCCAGTACAGGATCAACCACTCGTTCTCGACGGAGCGGCCGATCACCAGCCCGCGGCCGGGATACGGGTTGGCGGCGAGCTGGCGGTCGAAGGTGCCTCGCGCGAGCGATCGGGCGTCCATGGGGGCGGAGTCCTATTCCTGTTCCCGGCCCGGGGCAAGCGATCGCGAGAGCGCATGGAGACGGCCGGGCGGCGACGGTGATCGCCGGCCCTGGAGATCGTGCCGCCCGCGACCTCGCCCCCGGCGGCCGGCGCGAAGCGCGGTCAGCGCGGCTCCCCGTCCTCGCGCGGCGGACGGCGCGACGGCCCCTTCCCCGGCGGCCAGCGCGGCTCCGGCACCACGCCGTCCGCGAAACGAACCTTCCCGACCAGGATGCAGCCCTTCATGCCCGGGCGGCAGTACGCGCCCGCCACCTTGTTGCACAGGCCGTTCACCTCGAAAGGGCAGCTCCAGGAGCTCACGATCGACGTCCGGCGCGCGCCGGCTCCGGACCGGACCATACCCGCGCCGCGACCGCAGCCACAAGGCCGGGCGGGCGAAACGGCCGTTCGCGACTCGCGAACGGGTGAGCGTGCGCGCGGCAGCCGCGCTCCCGGCCCGGACGGGGCAGGGCGGTCACCTCACCGTCCGGAATGCGTTCCCACCAGCAACAGCCGGAGTACGCTCGAGGAAGCGTGAGTCCCCCCAGCCGCCCGCTCGTGTCGGTCGCCATGGCCGCCTTCAACGCCGAGCGCTTCATCGAGGAGGCGCTGGCCTCGATCTGCGCGCAGACGCTGTCCGACCTGGAGGTGCTGGTCGCCGACGACGGCTCGACCGACCAGACCGCGGCCCGGGTGGAGCGCGCCGCGCGCCGGGACGGGCGCATCCGCCTCCTGCGCCTGCGGAGGAACCGCGGCCAGGCGGAGGCGCTCGACGCCGCCATCGACGCGGCGCGGGGACGCTACCTGGCCGTGCTCGACGCCGACGACCAGGCGGCGCCGGACCGCCTGGCCCGCCAGGTCGCGACCCTGGAGCGCGACCGCGGCCTCATCCTGGTGGGCGGGGCGGTGCAGACCTTCCACCACGGCCGTCCGGAGCCGGGTCCGGTCTGGCACTACGCGCCCGGCGACGCGGAGATCCGGGTCCGCAACCTGTTCAAGTCGGAGTTCATCTCCGGCGCCATGACCTTCGATCGCGAGGCGCTCACCGCTCACCGGCTCCACTTCGACCGCGGCATCCGGCTCGGGAACGACTGGGACCTGTCCAGCCGCGCCCTGCGGCTGGGCCTGGCTGCCAATCTCCCGGAGGTGGTGCTGCGGTACCGGCTGCACGGCGAGCAGATGACCGCCGGCATGATCGACGATGTGGGCTCGGACAGCGCCCGCATCCGCCTGGACGCGCTGGCCTGGGCCGGCATCGTCCCGTCGCAGGACGAGCTGCGCGTCCACATGGCGGTGAGCCCGTGCAACTACTGGCCCTTCGGCTCGCACCCCTACTTCACGGCCCGCGGCCCGGCCATCGCCCGCGACGCCGAGCGCTGGTTCGCGCGGCTCCGCGCCGCCACCGCTCGCACCGGGCGGATCCCGGCGCCCGCGCTCGACGCCTACCTGGCCGAGATCTCGGCGTCGATCGAGCACTGCCTCGAGGCGGGCCAGGCGGCATGAGGCCGCGGCTGGGCGGGGTGTTCTGGTGGCTGTGGGCGGGCAGCCTCCTCTCGGCGCTGGCCATGTTCGTGGCCCCGTTCCTGGCCATGTATCTCACCTGGCGCGGCCTCCGGCCGAGCCACGTGGGCCTGGTGGCCTCCTGCTACGGGCTGGGCGCGCTCCTGGCCGGGCCCGCGGCCGGCGCGCTGGCGGATGCGCTCGGGCGCAGGCGCACGCTGCTCGTGGCGCTGACCGCGGCGGCCGGCAGCGCGGCCGTGCTCGCCTTCGTCCGGCACCCGCTGGCCATCGCCGGGACGGTGCTGGCCTTCGGCGGCGCCATGTCGGCCGGCCGGGCGCCCATGCGCGCCATCGTGGGGGACGTGGTCCCGCCGGGATCGGTGTCGCGCGCCTTCGGCTGGATCTACTGGGCCGAGAACCTGGGCGCGAGCTTCTCCTTCGCGGTCGGTGGGCTCCTGGCCGCGCACGGCTGGGCCCTCCCGTTCCTCGTCGACGCCGCCACGACGCTGGCGTTCGCAGCGGTGGTACTGCTGCGCATCCCGGAGACCCGCCCGGCCGCCGCCGCATCGGCCGGCGAGGCCGGCGGGTACCGGATCGTGCTCCGCGACCGGACGCTGCTGGCGCTGCTCGGGCTGGTCCTCCTCGTGGACCTGGTCTACACGCAATCGATGGTGGCGCTGCCGGTGCAGATGGCGCGGCAGGGGTACTCGCCCGCCACCTACGGCGCCATCGGCTCGGTGAGCGCGCTGCTGGTGGTGGTGCTGCAGCCCTTCTCGGCGCGGGCGCTCGAGCCGCTGGCACCGGCGCGGGCGCTCTTCTGGGGAGGGCTGCTCATCGCGCTGGGGGTGGGGGCGTACGCGCTGTGCCAGACGGCCTGGCAGCTCGGGGCGGCCACCGCGCTCTGGACGCTGGGCGAGATCGTCTTCTTCGCCATCTCCGCCACGGTCGTCTCGGGGCTGGCCCCGCCCCACGCCCGCGGGCGCTACATGGCAGCCTACGGGCTGTGCCTGTCGCTCGGCGCCATCGCCGCGCCCGCCATCGGCCCGGCGGTGCTGGAGGGGCTCGGCCCGCGAGCGCTGTGGCTGGCCTCCCTGGCGCTCGGGTGCTGCGCCTCCGCCGGGTTCCTGCCCTGGGGCCGGCGCCGGGGCGCCGCCGTGCGCGCCACCGTCGCGCCCGGGTGAGGGGCGCTCACCGCGCCAGCGCCCTCCGCATCCGCGCCAGGGCCTCGTCGAGCATGGACCGCGGGCAGCCGAAGTTCAGGCGCAGGAAGCCGTGGTAGGCGTCGCCGGGGCCGAACTCCGCCCCGTCGGAGAGCCCGACGCCGGCCGCCTCCAGCGTCCGCTGCGGCGCCTCCAGCCCGGTGCCGGCGGCGTCGATCCAGGCGAGATAGGTGGCCTCGACCGGCGTGGTCACGAGCCCCGGGATCTCGTTCACGGCCTGCAGGACGCGCTCGCGGTTGCCGCGCAGGTACTCGAGCAACCCGCGGTGCCAGGCTTCACCGCCGCGCAGCGCCGCCTCGCAGGCCACCAGGCCCAGCACGTTCACGTGCGGGACGATGCCCTGCATGGCCCGGCGGAAGCGGCCGCGCAGCGGCGGATCGGGGATGACCGCGAAGGCGCAGCCCAGGCCGGGCAGGTTGTAGGTCTTGGAGGGCGCGAGGAGCGTGATGCTGCGACGGGCCGCCTCCGGGGCGACGGTCGCGAACGGGCGATGCCTGCGCCCGGGCTCGAGCACCAGGCCGGCGTGGATCTCGTCGGAGCAGACCACCAGGTCGCGGCGCTCGGCCAGCTCGGCGATGGCGCGCAGCTCCGCCTCATCCCAGCAACGGCCCACCGGATTGTGCGGATGGCAGAGCAGGAAGAGCCGCGCCTCGGCCCCCAGGGCCGCCTCCGCCGCGGCCAGGTCCCACTCCCAGCGGAGCGGGCCGCGCCGCAGCGGTGCGGTGACGAGCCGGGCCGGGGCGGTGAGGAAGGGCGGGTACACCGGGACCGCCGTGAAGGCGGCACCCTCCACCGCGCGGCAGGCGACGTTCAAGCCCGAGACCAGGCCGGGGAGCCAGACCAGCCAGCCCGGGTCGACGCTCCACCCGTGCTCGCGGGCGAGGTGCTCGATCACCGCCTCGGTGAGCGAGGGCCAGGGCGCCCCATAGCCGAAGATGCCGTGCTCGACGCGGCGGCGCAGGGCCTCGATGACCTCCGGCGGCGAGGCGAAGTCCATGTCCGCGACCCAGAGCGGCAGCACGTCCCGGCCGGCGTAGCGGGCCCACTTCACCGAGTCGGTGCCGCGGCGGTCGGGCGGGTGGTCGAAGTCGAAGGGCATGGGGCTGAGGGGTAACCCGGAGCGGGCGTCGCGTCGAGGCCTGGTTCATCCCCCCAGGCGCGGCGTCGGTCGCGCTCACCCACCTGGCAGCTTCAGCGCGCCGGCGCCGGAATGGACCGGGCGCTCGTCCAGCCGTCGTCACTCGTAGAGAATGACCGTCGGGACCGGGAAGCCCGACGCAGCCTCGCCTCCGAAGACCAGGACCCTTCCGCTCCGGAGAAGCGTCACGGTCGACGCACCCCACGCGGGCTCCAGGATCGGCCCCGGCTGCCACAGCTCGGCCGTCGGATCGAAGATGTCGGTCGCGGCGGAGGCCTGCAGGCCGCCCAGCACCAGCACGCGCCCGTCGGTCAGGAGAATGGCGGAGTGCACTACCCTGTCCACCTGCATGGCGCCGGCCGGGCTGAAGCTGCCCGCCGAAGGATCGTAGACCTCGGCGGACGCCGTCGTGGTCCCGTCGACCGCGACGAAGCCTCCGGTGACGAGGACGCGCCCGTCGGCGAGAAGCGTGGCGGTGTGGAGCGCGCGCGCCGTCACCAGGGAGCCGGTCGGCTGGAACACGCCGGTCCCAGGGTCGTAGACCTCGGCCGTGCCGGTGAGGACCTCGCCCGCCGGGTCGCAGCAGGTGACACCGCCGGCGATCAGCACACGACCGTCGGCGAGCCGTGTGGCGGTGTGGCCGCGGCGGGCGGTGGCCATGTCCCCGGCCACGGTCCACCGCTCCGAGGCCGGGTCGTAACGCTCGGCCGTGGAGATGGCCGGGACCTGTCCGCCTGCGACGAGCACGCTGCCGTCGCCCAGGGCGGTCGCCGTGCCTCCCGCGTCGTGCCGGAAGCCGAGGTCGCCGACCCGGTGGAAGGTCCCGGTGGTCGCGTCGAAGGCCTGGGTGGCGCGCAGGCCGCCGTCGAGATGGAGTGCGCTGTTGATCCCGGGGCCGACGAGGAGGAACCCGCCGCCGTCGAGCGCGACCGGCGTGGTCAGGTCCGCTTCCGCCGAGAACGCGAGCCGCGGGCCTGGCGACACGGTCTCGGTGACGGGATCGAAGCGG
Source organism: uncultured Pseudomonadota bacterium (assembly GCA_963736345.1). Lineage (GTDB taxonomy): Bacteria > Myxococcota > Myxococcia > Myxococcales > Anaeromyxobacteraceae > Anaeromyxobacter. The sequence continues at coordinate 258,892 of CAVTOU010000027.1, forward strand.
TGGCTGCTGTCGGCGTCGGGGGTGTTCGGGCTCTGGGACGTGTTCCCGCCCATGACCAGGGCGCCGCCATCGGCGAGCGCCATGGCCACGTGCTGCGTGTACGCGACCGGCGAGGGCGCGAGCTGACGGAAGCGATCGCGGTAGGTCGCGGCGATGGAGAGGCGCGCCTCGACCTGCTGCGACGCGCGGCGCACGGTGAGGGTGAAGGTGGTCGAGCGCGCCAGCGCCGGGGTGGCGACGGGCACCCCGCTCACCACCGGACCGATGCCGTCGATGCTGGCGGTGTCGCCGCTGAACACCGCCGTGAGCTGGGTGCTCTCGCCGACGTGGACGGCGCTGGCTGCCGAGGTGAAGCTTTCGATCGGCGGGGGTGCGGACGGGGAGCCGGAATCGCCGGCCGGCGACGACGATCCACACCCCGCGGCGAGGAGCGAGCAGAGGGCGACGAGGCGCGGGATGCAGAGGGGGGTTGCCGACGTCGTAGTGGTTCGCGCGCTCAATTGGCCGGATCCTCGAGGATGAATACGCGGTGGCCCCGGTGCCGTTACGGAGCAGCCCCGCGAGGGACGATCGGCGGGAGGAGAACCGACCCGACTGCGGATCACCGAACGCCAAGGAGGCAAGCGCGGCGGCGAAGCCGAGGTGAGCCGGTGCCGCGCCCGGACGGCGACGGGCGCGGGCTTCAGGATCGCGCCCACCTGGACGTCACCTGGGCCATGCTCGCGGCATCGTGGGAAACCAGCCCTGCGATGGTCCGTATGCAGCATGCTCCATGAGCTTCGGACGGATCCGCTGACCCGATCCCAGGGAGTCGAACGATGCACCTTCATCCCGCAATCACGAAGAGCGTCCCATCGCTGGAGGAGCAGCAGTTCCTGGAGGACCGGCTCTACGAGTTCAACCGCGACCAGACCGGGCAGGACGATGGTCAGCTGTTCGCCTTCCTTCTCCGCGACGACCGCCGGGAGATCGTGGCGGGACTGTCCGGCTGGACCTGGGCCCACGCGTGCGAGATCCGGACCCTGTGGGTGCATCCGTCGTTGCGCGGGCGCGGGCACGGGCGGGCCCTGCTGGCGTCCGCGGAGGAGGAAGCCCGGGCGCGCGGCTGCAAGGTCATCCTGATCGTGAGCTACAGCTTCCAGGCCCCCGCGTTCTACCAGCGGTGCGGCTATGAGCTCGCCTGGCGGCTGAACGACTTCCCGCCCGGCCATCAGAACTGCTACCTCGTCAAGCGGTTCGCGGACGCGGAACCACGCTGATCGACCGCGTCCATGGCAATGCGTCGTCAGCTCCCGCGCGTCGGCCACGCGCTCCTGCGGCCTGCCGAGGCGCTGGAGCCGATCCTGGCCCACGCGCACTCCGCCCGGCCCCTCGAGGGCGGGTGGGGTCGCCAGCGCACTCCTTTTCGTCGTACTGATCGTTCGCCATGACCACCATCCTCTGCTACGGCGACTCGAACACCTGGGGATTCGACCCGGCCAGCGGGCAGCGCCTGGCGCCGGAGAAGCGCTGGCCCGGCGTGCTGCGGGCGCTCCTCCCGGCGTGCGAGATCGTCGAGGAGGGCCTGCCGGGGCGGACCACCATCCTCGACGATCCCTTCGAGGACGGCCGCAACGGGCTCACCTACCTGGGCCCCTGCCTGGCCAGCCACGCCCCCGTCGACCTGGTGGTGCTCATGCTCGGCACCAACGACGTGAAGACCATCTTCCCGCTCGACGCGGCCGGGATCGCGGCCGGGGCCGACCGGCTGGTCACGGCCGTGCGCCGGAGCCGGAGCGGGCCCGACCAGCGCGCGCCGGAGGTGCTGCTGGTGGCGCCGCCGCCGGTGACCGACCCCGGACCGGTGCAGCGGGTCTGGGGCTTCTCGGCCGGCTCGGTGGAGCGAGCCGGGGAGCTGGCCCGGTTCTACCGGGCGGCGGCCGGCAACCAGGGCTGCGCGTTCCTCGATGGCGGCGCGGTGGCGGCGGTGAGCCCGGCCGACGGCGTGCACCTGGACGAGAAGGCTCACCACGCGCTCGGGACCGCGATCGCGGAGAGCGTCCGCACCATCCTGGCCCTCCCTCGCCCCTGATCGCACCCGCCGGCTCACCGTTCCGTGGACGCGGCGCGTCGCAGGGGTCCGGCGAGGTCGGCCCAGGACCGTTCGCGGGACCCCATTCGATGCACCTTCGAGGTCGGCGCCGAGCGGTACCCTCCGGGGAACGCTGGCGAAGGATCCGGAGGAACCATGCCACTCATGAAGCGGGCCGCAGCGGAGCTGGTGGGGACGTTCTGGCTGGTGCTCGGTGGTTGCGGGAGCGCGGTGCTCGCGGCGGCCTTCCCCGGCCTGGGGATCGGGCTGCTCGGCGTCGCGCTCGCGTTCGGGCTGACGGTCGTGACCATGGCCTACGCCGTCGGCCACATCTCGGGCGGCCACTTCAACCCGGCGGTCTCGGTGGGCCTGGCGGTGGCGAGGCGCTTCCCGGCCCGCGAGCTGCCGACCTACATCATCGCCCAGCTCATCGGCGGGATCCTCGCCGCCGCCGTGTTGTACGTGATCGCCTCGGGCGTGCCGACGTTCGACGTCTCGGCCGGCTTCGCCTCCAACGGTTACGGCGACCACTCGCCGGGCGGCTACTCCCTCGCGGCCGGGCTGGTGTGCGAGGTGGTCATGACCTGCGGGTTCCTGGTCGTGATCCTGGGCGCCACCGACAAGCGGGCCCACGCGGCCCTGGCGCCCCTGGCCATCGGCCTGGCGCTGACCCTCATCCACCTGCGTCGAAGGCGGGGGCGGGGGCGGGGCGGCAGAATCATCGACGGGCGGTTTGAATGCGCCTTCTTCGGAGGATTCTCCGTGTCGCACCGCTTTTGGAGGATCGACGCCGGCGGATTGTGGGCCGCCGTCGGCGGCGACCGCGCGCAGAATCCGTACTTGAAGGTCGATGTGGATGTCATCTATGGGCATGTCACAGGCGGCGTGAAGGTCTACAAGGACCTCTATGTCACGGGCGGCGTGCGCGGTTACGCGTTGAGAGTACGACGTCGTGCTGGCCGGCTACCCGGACTTCCAGCGAAAGCCGGGTGTGTGGGATTCCCTGATTGGCCTTGGCTACCATTATGCCGGGGAGAAACTCGAAGTTCACACCACGTTCGATGGCGGCGGCTTTGGCGTGGGCGCCGACGTCGACATCGCGGCCGATTTCCGCGTGGACTGGAAGCCGATTCGGCATTTCGGGCTGACAGGCGGCTACCAGGTGCTCTACTTGAAGGCCTCCGACACGGTGGCCGGCAGGACGTTCACCTTCAAGCAGACGTTGCACGGGCCCATGGTCGGCATCGGGCTCTACTTTTAGCGCACCCGTCTCCCCTGAAGCCGCAGCCGCCGGGCCCTGCGCCCGGCGGCTGCGCGGTACAGCTTGGACGATGCCGGCCCTGACCGCGTCTCCGCTGACGGCGTCAGCCAGGGTCCATCCGATGAGGCCCCTGGCCCTTCGACCTGGTCTCGCGTGGTGGACGGGTGGTGCTCCGGCGGGGATAATGGCCGGATGAATCCCGAAGGCGCTGACCTCCATCTGGACCCGGACACGCGCCTGCGGTTCGTGATGCTGCTCGCGGAGATCTCCTCCAGGTTCATCAACCTGTCTCCCGGCGAGGTGGATAGAGAGATCACCGACGCGCAGCACCGCATCTGCGAGTTACTCGGCCTCGATCTATCGGCACTCTGGCAGGAGTCGAACGAGAGGTCGGGTTCCTTTACGCTCACCCACCTCTACCGCGCTCAGGAAGGTCCGCCACCGGCCGAGCGGATGCAGGCTTCCCAGTGGTCTCCCTGGTGCCTGCAGGAAGGGCTGGCCGGCCGCATCGTCACCGTTTCTTCCCTGGAAGGTCTGCCGGAGGAGGCCGCCCGCGACCGGAGCACGTGGCGCGATTTCGGCATCAAGGCGTCTTTAACCTCTCCTCTCTCGGTAGGGGGCGGACCGATCGTTGGCATGTTGTCGTTCAATACCGTCCTGGCGGAGCGCGACTGGCCCGACGCGATAGTGAAACCGCTGCAACTGGTCGCGCAAGTCTTCACCAACGCGCTCGCGCGAAAGCGCCAGGAATTGAGACTGCAGGAGAGCGAGGCTCGCCTTGCGGCGGGCGCCGACCTCGCCGGCCTCGGGTTCTATGAGATGGATTTCGGCCAGGGCACGACTTACTTCGACGACCGGTTTCGCAATCTTTGCGGTATTCCCGCCGACCGGGAAGAGGGCCTTGAGCCGCTGGCGTTCTGGATGGAGCACCTTCATCCCGACGACCGCCAGCGTGTACTGGATGAACGCCAGCAGATGCACGACGGGACGATGGAGCGGTTCTCTCTCGAGTATCGCTTTCTCCATCCGGCCCATGGGCAGAAGTGGATCCAGCACCTGGCCGGCGTCGCCGCGCGCGACGCGGCCGGACGCCCCGTCAAGACATACGGGATCCTCCGCGACATCACCGCGCGCAAGCAGGGCGAGGAGGCCCTGCGGCAGTCGCACGCGGAAATCGAGCGATTGAAGGACCGGCTGCAGGCGGAAAGCGATTACCTCAAAGCCGAAATCGGGGTTGCGCTCGCCCGCGGCGACGTCACCGGCCAGAGCGCCGCCATCTCGAAGGTGCTGCGCCTGGTCGAGCAGGTCGCGCCCACGGATTCCTCGGTGCTCATTCTCGGCGAAACGGGCACGGGCAAGGAACTCATCGCCCAGGCCATCCACCGGCTCAGCCCCCGACGGCGTCACGTGATGGTGAAGGTCAACTGCGCCGCACTGCCGTCGGGGCTCGTGGAAAGCGAACTGTTCGGCCGGGAGAAAGGCGCCTTCACCGGGGCCCTGACGCGCCAGGTCGGACGTTTCGAGCTTGCGGACGGCTCGACCATCTTCCTCGACGAGGTCGGCGAGCTGCCGCTCGACGTGCAGGTGAAGCTGCTGCGCGTGCTGCAGGAGGGCGAGTTCGAGCGGCTGGGGAGCCCCAGGACCATCAAGATCAGCGTGCGCGTGATCGCCGCCACGAATCGCGACCTGGCCGAGGACGTGCGAAAGGGACGTTTCCGGGAAGACCTTTACTACCGCCTGAACGTCTTTCCCATCCGCGTGCCACCGCTGCGCGAGCGGGCAGAGGACATCCCGCTGCTGGTCTGGACGTTCCTCGAGGACTTCTGCTCCCGCATGGGCAAGAAGATCACCCAGGTGCCGCGCGCGACGATGGAGGCGTTGCAGCGCCATCCATGGCCGGGCAACGTCCGCGAGCTGCGGAACGTGATCGAACACGGCGCCATCATCACCGCCGGCGACACGCTGAAGGTGGCGATGCGGGACGATGCCGCCCCGGGCGCGGCGCTGCCGCAGACGATGGCCGAGGCGGAGCGCGAGCACATCCTCCGGGTGCTCGAGACGACGGGCTGGCGCATCAAGGGGCCGAAGGGCGCGGCGGCCGTACTCGGGCTGAACCCCGCGACGCTCTATAGCCGGATGAAGAAGCTGGGCATCCGGCCGCGCCGGCAGGCGGAGGACGGCTCGGGGTGATCCGCGGTTTCAGGCAAACCTGCCGCCGAATCTCCGCCCCCCTGTCAGATGAATCGTGGGCTTCTCGACGTTGACCGCCGGCAGTTGACGGTTGTTCCCCAATTCGAGTACGCTTGTACGACATGGGGACGGGACGCCCCGGCTTGGACGGTGGGTCTGATGCGGCCACGGTGTTGTTCGGAGGCACGCGCCGCCGGGTGCTTGCCTTGCTGCTGGGGCACGCCGACGAGGCGTACTACCTTCGCCAGATCGCACGACTGACCGGCGCGGGACTTGGCGCGGTGCAGCGGGAACTCCATCAACTGACTGCCGCGGGACTCCTGCAGCGGACGGTGCGACGCCGACAGGTGTATTTCCAGGCGAATCGCACCGCTCCGGTCTTCCCTGAGCTTCTGAGCATCTTCGCCAAGACGGCGGGGCTGGCCGACATCCTCCGCGAGGCGCTTGCGCCCCTCGTCGACCGGGGGCTGGTCGCCTTCGTCTTTGGCTCGGCCGCGCGGGGCGAGTTGCGCGCGGGAAGCGACATCGACCTGCTCATCGTCGGCGAGGTCGACTTCGCCACCATCGTCGGCGCGCTGGCGCAGGCACAAGAACGGCTGGGGAGAGACGTGAACCCGTCGGTCTATCCTCCGGCGGAGTTTCGAGACAAGCTCGCGCGGAGGCAGCACTTCCTGACCTCGGTGCTGCTCGAGCCGCGGCTGTTCATCTTCGGAGGCGACGATGAGCTTGTCGGACTGGGAGCGAAACGGCTGGGCGGTGAAGCACCGGACGAGCCGTCACGAGATTCGCGACCTGCTGCAGGTCGTCGAGCGCGATCTCGCCGACAGCGGCACTGAAGGCCTGAGTGCGGACTGGCGTATGAACATCGCCTACAACGCCGCGCTGCAGGCCGCCACGGCGGCGATGGCAGCGGCTGGCTACCGGCCGACCCGCGACGGGCATCACTACAGGGTCATTCAGTCGCTCCGCGAGACCATCGGCGCGGCTGGGGGAGTCGTCGCGACCTTCGATGCGTTTCGCAAGAAGCGGAACATCAGCGGCTACGAGCG
>CAVTOU010000028.1:0-296443 GCA_963736345.1 uncultured Pseudomonadota bacterium
GGAGCGGCTGGGCCGGCACCGCCGCGCCCCGCAGAGCGGCCAGGATCTCCTCGCGGCTAGCCATGGCCGGTCCCCCGGGTTCGCCAGGCGTCGCGGAAGGTCCGGACGGGCGCGGGCGGCAGCTCGCGCTGGCGGCCCCACACGTTCCACGGTCCGTACAGGAGCCAGCGCGGGCCGTGGCGCAGGAAGAAGCGGCCCACCCGCCCCCCCAGCTCGTACAGGGCGCGGGAGCCGAGCACCATCCGGGCCACACGCATCGTGAACCGCTTGCCGAGTAACCCGCGCGCCGGGGCGGCCACCAGCTGGCGCCTGCGCTCCAGCAGGTGGTCGTGCAGCGGGATCTTCACCGGGCAGACGTCGTTGCACGAGCCGCACAGGCTGCACGCGAAGGGCAGCGTGTAGTGCGCGGCCGGATCGCGCGCCGGAGCCAGCATCGAGCCGATCGGACCGGGGATGGTCCTGCCGTAGCTGTGGCCGCCGCTGCGGCGATACACCGGGCAGGTGTTCATGCAGGCGCCGCAGCGAATGCAGTGCAGCGAGCGGCGGAACTCCTCGGCGAGCCAGGTCGCGCTGCGACCGTTGTCGACCAGCACGACGTGCAGCTCGCCGCCGGGCCACGGGTCCGTGAAAGTGCGAGGTGTAGGTCGTGATCGGCTGGCCGGTGGCGCTGAGCGCGCCAGCAGCCGCAGGAACACGCCCAGGTCCTCGCAGCCGCGGAATCAGCTTCTCGATGCCCATGCAGGCGATGTGCAGCTGGCGGCAGCGACGCGCCCAGGTCGGCGTTGCCCTCGTTGGTGCAGACGACGATGCCGCCGGTCTCGGCGATGGCGAAGTTGACGCCGGTCAGGCCGGCGTCGGCCTGCCATGAATTTCTCGCGCAGGTGGCCGCGGGCGGCTTCGGCGAGGTAGTTCGGGTCGGTGGCGCCGGCCTCGGTGCCCAGGTGCTCGTGAAAGAGCTCGCCGACCTCTTCCTTCTTCATGTGGATGGCCGGCAGCACGATGTGGCTGGGCGGCTCGCCCGGCCAGCTGCACGATCCGCTCGCCCAGGTCGGTGTCGACCACCTCGATGCCGTGCCGCTCCAGGTACGGATTGAGGTGGCACTCCTCGGTGAGCATCGACTTGCTCTTGACCAGCCGGCGGACGCCGCGGCTCTGCCAGGATCCCGAGCACGATGTGGTTGTGCTCGGCGGCGTCGCGGGCCCAGTGCACTCTGGCGCCGCGGCGCGGTCGCCTCGCGCTCGAACTGCTCCAGGTAATCGGCCAGCCGGAGCATGGTGTGGGCCTTGATGCGCGGCGGCGCGCTCGCGCAGCTGCTCCCACTCCGGGAGCTCGCCCGCCATCCGGTCGCGCTTTTGCCGGACGAACCAGAGCGCGCCGTCGTGCCAGTGGGCGCGCTCCTCGTTGGCGGCGAAGCGCGTCGCCGGGACGGCATGTCCGGCGAGTCATGGGCGCTCCTCCCGCGCTGCGCTCGCCGCATGGCCCCGCGAGGATCTCGGCGACGTGCCGGAACGCGAGCGGCGTCTTGCTGCGGCGAATCAGGCCGTCCAGGTGCATCAGGCACGACATGTCGTTGGCGGTGATCACTTCGGCGCCGGCCGCTCGTGATCGTGCGATGCGGTCCAGCCCCATCATGCACGAGACGGCCTCTTCGTTCACGGCGAACGTGCCGCCGAAGCCGCAGCATTCGTCGGGCCGCGTCAGGGAAACGAGCTCGAAGTCCTTCCAGCGACTGGAGTAGCAGGCCCACCTTGTTGAAGGCGGCCACGTTCCGCTCGCTGCCGCTCCCCAGCCGCAGCTCGCGCAGACCGTGGCAGCTCTGGTGCAGGCCGACGCGATTCGGGAACCGCCCCTGCACGCGCCCGACCTTCAGCACGTCGACCAGGAACTCGCACAGCTCGTACGTGCCGCGCGCACCTCGGGGAAGCCGGGTCGCCGCCCACCAGTTCGTGGTAGTGGTTGCGCACCATCGCGATGCAACTGCCGGAGGGGCAGACGATGTACTCGTACCGGCGGAACACTTCCAGGAAGCGTCGGCCAGCGGCTCTGCCTCGCCCGCGCAGCCGGTGTTGGCCATCGGCTGCCCGCAGCAGGTCTGCTCCTCGGGAAAGACGACCTGGCAGCCGAATCGCTCGAGCACCCCGACCGTGGCCAGGCCGACCGCGGATAGAACTGGTCGACGTAGCAGGGAATGAAGAGCGCAACCTTCACGCGACCTCCAGGCGGGGCGGGTGGTCGTCGCCGGAGGCGTTCCCCGGTTGGGGGGAAGGCGCACACCTCGGGGCGAGCGATCCAGCACGCACGTGTCGGCCTCGCTCTACAGGTTGCCCCACCGCAAGCCCCGGCGCCTTCGATTTCGCGACAGCCCGCGTCGGAGGCGCGGCGCGAAGTCGAAGGCGGGATGCCCTGACGCCCGGCATCCTCGGGCTCACTCTAGCAGGACGTTACGTCCTGGGAGCGGGTGCATGGACGGGGCAACCTGCGCGGCGGTCGATCTGGGTGCGAGCAGCGGCCGGGTGGTGGTGGCCGAGAGCGACGGCCGCTCCCTCACCCTGCGCGAGGCGGCCCGCTTCGAGACCCCGCTCCTCCAGGGCGAGGGCGGGTATCAGTGCTGGGACATCGACGCCATCGAGGGGCGCGTGCGGGAGGGGCTGCGGGCCGCGCGGACCCTGGCGCCGCTGGCCAGCGTGGGCGTCGACACCTGGGGCGTCGACTTCGTGCTGCTGGACGAGTCCTCGGTCCGGACCGCGCCGGTCGTGTCCTACCGCGACAACCGCACCCAGGCCGTCATGTCCCAGGTCATGGCCCGCATGCCGGCCGGCGAGATCTACCGGCGCACCGGCATCCAGTTCCAGCCCTTCAACACCCTCTTCCAGCTGGCGGCCACCGCCGCGCGCGAGCCCGCCTGGCTGGCGCGCGCGCACCGACTGCTGCTCCTGCCCGACTATCTCCACTTCCGCCTCTGCGGCGCGGTCTGCAACGAGTACACCAACGCCACCACCACCCAGCTCTTCGGGATCCACGCCCATGACTGGGACGACGAGCTGCTGGTACTGGCCGGGATCTCCCGGGCGCTGCTTTCACCCACTGTGGATCCTGGCGCGGTGCTGGGGACGCTCGATCCCGCCCTGGCGGGCGGCGCCCAGGTGATCGCCCCGCCCACCCACGACACCGCCTCCTCGGTGGCGGCCGTCCCGCTGGAGGGGCCGGACACGGCCTACATCAGCTCCGGGACCTGGTCGCTCATGGGCATCGAGAGCCGCGTCCCGCTGGCCGGGCCGGACGCGCTCCGGCTCAACATCACCAACGAGGGCGGCGCCGAGCGGCGCTACCGGGTGCTCAAGAACATCATCGGGCTCTGGCTGGTCCAGCGCATCCGGCAGGAGCTGGGCGGCGAGGACCACGCCGCCCTGGTCGAGGCAGCGGCGGCGGCCGCACCCTGGCGGTCGCTGGTCGATCCCGAGGACCCGCGCTTCTACAACCCCTCCTCGATGATCGGGGCCATCCGCGGCTTCTGCGCCGAGACCGGCCAGCCGGAGCCGGACGACCCGGGCCGGCTGGCCCGCTGCGCCTTCGAGAGCCTGGCGCTCTGCTACCGGCGCGCGGCCGGCGACCTGGCCGCGCTGCGCGGGCGGCCGCTGGCGCGCATCCACGTGGTGGGAGGCGGATCCCGGAACCGGCTCCTCAACCAGCTGTGCGCCGATGCCTGCGCCCTGCCGGTCCGGGCCGGGCCGGTGGAGACCGCGGCGCTGGGGAACGCCTGCGTCCAGCTCATCGCGCTGGGCGTGCTCCCCTCGCTGGACGCCGCGCGGGCGCTCATCCGGAGGTCGTTCGAGATGGAGGAGTTCACGCCGCGCGACCCGGTCCCCGGGGACGTGCTGCGGCGGTTCGAGGGCTTCGGGGCACGGCGGCCGGCCGGGGGTAGCACGTCATGATCAAGGGCACTTCGTCGATCGAGGCTTCCTACGCGCTGGCGCGCGAGCGGTTCGCGGCGGTGAAGGTCGACACCGAGCGGGCGCTGGAGCAGGTGGACCGGATCCCCATCTCCATGCACTGCTGGCAAGGGGACGACGTGCGCGGGTTCGAGAACCCGCAGGGCGCGCTCACCGGCGGCATCTCCACCACCGGCAACTACCCGGGCGGGCCCGCAACGCCGACGAGCTGCGCGCCGACGCCGAGGTGGCCATGGCCCAGATCCCCGGGCCCAAGCGGTTCAACCTGCACGCCATCTACCTGGAATGGGACCGTCCGGTGGAGCGCACCGATCTCCGGCCCGAGCACTTCCAGCGCTGGGTGGACTGGGCCCGGGCCCGCGGCATCGGGCTGGACTTCAACCCGACCCTGTTCTCGCACCCCAGGAGCGAGGAGGGCACGCTCTCCCATCCCGACCCGGCCATCCGCCGCTTCTGGATCGACCACTGCAAGGCCTGCCGCGCGGTGAGCGCCCACTTCGGCGCGTCGCTGGGGACGCCGTCGGTGATGGACATCTGGATCCCCGACGGCAGCAAGGACCTCCCCTACGACCGCTTCGGCCCGCGGCGGCGGCTGGTGGAGGCGCTGGACGAGATCCTGGCGGCGAAGCTCCCGCGGGAGCAGCACCGCGACGCGGTGGAGGGGAAGCTCTTCGGGCTGGGCGTCGAGGCCTACACGGTGGGCTCGCACGAGCTGTACCTGGCCTATGCCGCGACGCGGAAGGTGATGATCTGCCTCGACACCGGCCACTACCACCCCACCGAGCTGGTCTCGGACAAGATCTCGTCGGTGATCGACTTCACCGACGGCGTGCTGCTCCACGTGAGCCGTCCGGTGCGCTGGGACAGCGATCACGTGGTCCTGCTCGACGACGAGACCCAGGCGCTGGCCTTCGAGCTGGTGCGCGGCGGCGTGCTGGACCGGGTCTCGATCGCCCTGGATTACTTCGACGCCAGCATCAACCGGGTGGCGGCCTGGGTGATCGGCACGCGCAACGTGCGCCGCGCGCTCCTGCGCGCGCTGCTCGAGCCCGGAGCGCGGCTGGCCGAGGCCGAGGGCCGCCGCGATGGGACGGCGCGGCTGGCCTGGCTGGAGGAGCACAAGGCGTTGCCCTGGGGGGCGGTGTGGGACGAGTACTGCCAGCGCAAGGGCGTGCCGGTGGGCTCGGAGTGGCTGGAGCCGGTGCGCGCTCACGAGCGGAAGATCCTGAGCCAGCGAGGGACGCCATGATCCGCATGGGATTCGTGATGAGGGTTCACGCGGGAAAGCATGCCGAGTACAGGCGCCGCCACGACGAGCTGTGGCCGGAGATGGACGCGATGCTGAAGGAGCATGGCGTTCGCTCGTACACCATCTGGCTCGACGCAGCGCGGAACCTGCTCTTCGCGCAGGTGGAGGCGGAGTCGAGGGAGCGCTGGGATGCGATCCCCGCCACCCCGGTCTGCCGCCGCTGGTGGGCCTACATGAAGGACATCATGGACACCAACCCAGACGCCAGCCCGGTCTCGGAGCCGCTGGCCGAGGTGTTCCACCTGGAGGCCGAGAGCGCCGAGAGCCACTGGGGCAGCGATCACCCGTGAATCGACCCGGACCGGTTCTGATTCTTCCCAGCCAAGCGTAGACTGAGCGGCCTGGGATGATGGATCTGGTCGAGCGGGTCAGGCAGGCGGGGGTGGTGGGGGCTGGCGGCGGCGGCTTCCCGACTCACGTCAAGCTCTCGGGCAAGGCCGACACGGTCATCGCCAACGGGGCCGAGTGCGAGCCGCTCCTGCACAAGGACGCGGCCTGCATGGAGCACGAGGCGCCGGCGGTGGTGGCCGGCGTGCGCCACGCCATGGAGGCCGTGGGCGCGGCCGCGGGCGTGGTGGCCGTCAAGGCCAAGAACGCCGGCGCGGTCGAGGCGGTCCGGGCCGCCATCGCCGGCACGCCGGTCCAGCTGGCGCTGCTGGGCGACTACTACCCGGCCGGCGACGAGTACGACCTGGTCCACGAGGTGACCGGCCGGCTCATCCCACCCGCCGGCATCCCGCTCGACGTCGGGGTGGTGGTGGCCAACGTGGAGACGCTGGCCAACGTGGCCGCCGCCGTCGAGGGCCGCCCGGTGACGCAAAAGTTGCTGACCGTGGCCGGGGCGGTGCGGACCCCCGCCACCGTGCGCGTGCCGGTCGGGACCTCGCTCCGCGAGGCCATCGCCCTGGCGGGCGGGGCGACGGTGGAGGACCCGGCCCTGGCCGTGGGCGGGCTGATGATGGGGACGACCATCTTCGACCTGGACGCTCCGGTCACCAAGACCACCGGCGGCGTGATCGTGCTCCCCCGCAGCCACCCGGTCATCCGCCGCAAGCTCACCGGCGACGACGGGATGCGGAAGATCGGAAAGGCCGCCTGCGACCAGTGCCGCTACTGCACCGAGCTCTGCCCGCGCTACCTGCTGGGCTACGCGGTGGAGCCGCACCAGGTGATGCGCGGCCTGGGCTTCACCGCCACGGGAACGGCGCACTGGAGCACGCTGGCCCAGCTCTGCTGTGCCTGCGGGCTGTGCACGCTCTACGCCTGCCCCGAGGCGCTTTTCCCCAAGGAGGCCTGCGACGACGCCAAGGTCGAGCTGCGCAGGCTGGGGATGAAGCCCGACACGGCGCGGGAGGTGCGGGTGCATCCCATGCGCTCGGGGCGGCGGGTCCCCATCCGCTCGCTGATGCGGCGGCTGGCGGTGACCGAGTACGCGCACCCGGCGCCGCTGCTGGAGGCCGGGGCCGCGCCGCGGCGGGTGCTCCTGCCTCTGCGGCAGGGGGCCGGGGTCGCCAACCAGCCCACCGTGCGCGCCGGCGAACGCGTCCGGGCCGGCCAGGCGCTGGGGGGGATCCCAGACGGGGCGCTAGGCGCTATCATCCACGCGCCGTTCGACGCCATCGTGGCGGCCGTCGGCGACGGCGCCGTGGCGCTCGAGAGGGCGGAATGAATCACCGATCGATCGGCCTCCTGGAGCTGACCAGCATCGCCACCGGCTACGCCGTGGCCGATGCGCTGCTCAAGGCCGCCGACGTGGAGCTGCTCCTTTCCCGGAGCATCTGCTCGGGCAAGTACCTGGTCCTGTTCGGTGGCCAGACCGCCGCGGTGCAGGCCGCGGTCGAGGCCGGGTCGGAGGCCGCGCAGGGCACGCTCATCGATCGATTCGTCATCCCCAACCTGCACCCCGACGTCTTCCAGGCGCTGGGCCGGACGGCGCCGCCGCCGGAGACGAAGGGCGCCCTGGGCATCCTCGAGTCCTTCAACGTTGCAGCACTGATCGAGGGCGCCGACGCCGCGGCCAAGGCCGCCGAGGTGACGCTGGTGGAGCTGAGGGTGGCCATGGCCATGGGAGGCAAGGCCTTCGTCACCATGGTGGGCGACGTGGCCTCGGTGCAGGCGGCGGTGGCGGCGGGCCGGCAGGTGGTGTCGGAGGCGGGGGTGCTGGTCAGCGCGGTGGTCATCCCGCGGCCCCACCGCGACGTCTACCGGGAGCTGGTCTAGCCATGGAACCGAACCGCGCCCTGGTCGAGCGCCTGGTCCGCCGCCTGGTCTACGAGCGGATGGGCAAGCCAGTGCCCCGCTCGGCGGCCGCGCCCGATCCACTGGTGGTGAACGTGAGCGCCCGCCATTGCCACCTGACGCAGCAGGCGGTGGAGGCGCTCTTCGGCCCGGGCCACGCCCTCACCCCCATGCGCGCGCTCTACCAGGCGGGCCAGTTCGCGTCCCAGGAGGCCGTGACGCTCATCGGGCCGCGCAGCCGGGTCATCTCCAGCCTGCGCATCCTGGGCCCGTGCCGGACGCACTGCCAGGTGGAGCTGGCCTTCACCGACGCCGTCTCGCTGGGCTTCGAGGTGCCGGGCCGGATCTCGGGCGACATCGACGGCACCCCGGGCTGCATGCTCATGGGCCCGAAGGGCTTCTTCGAGATGGATCGGGGCGTGATCCGCGCGCTGCGCCACGTCCACATGAGCGAGGAGGGCGCCGCCTTCTACGGCGTCAAGCACCTGAGCGAGATGAAGCTGCGCATCGGCGGCGACTGCCCCACGGTGCTGGAGAAGCTGGCGGTGAGGGTGGGCCAGGACTCCAAGCTCGAGGTCCACATCGACACCGACGAGGGAAACGCCTGCAACCTCCGGCCGGACACGCCGGTCGAGCTGTACCGCTGACGACGCCCGCCGCACGGGCGTCCAACATCGAGGAGAGACCAGTGAGCGAAGCGCTCGGAATGGTGGAGACCAGGGGCTACGTCGGCAGCGTCGAGGCCACGGATGCCATGCTCAAGGCCGCCAACGTCGCCTGGGTGAGGACCATCCAGATCGGCGGCGGCTACGTCACCGTGCTGGTCAAGGGGGACGTGGGAAGCGTCAAGGCGTCGGTGGACGCCGGCGCGGCCGCGGCCAAGCGGGTGGGGGAGCTCGTCACGTCCCACGTCATCGCCCGGCCGCACACGGATCTGCTCCAGGCCTATCTCAAGTAGGGACGCGAGGACCGACATGGCACAGCAGGCGATCGGCATGATCGAGACCAGGGGCTTCTCCGCGCTGCTCGAGGCGAGCGACGCCGCCCTCAAGGCGGCCAGCGTGGTGATGGTCGGCTGGGAGAAGGTGGGCGGCGGCCTGGTGACGGTGTTCCTGCGCGGCGACGTGGCTGCGGTCAAGGCGGCCACCGACGCGGGAGCGGCAGCGGCAGCGGCGGTGGGCGAGGTGGTGAGCGTGCACGTCATCCCGCGCCCGCACGACGATCTGGCGGTGCTGGGGCCG
The DNA here is from genome assembly GCA_963736345.1 of uncultured Pseudomonadota bacterium. Lineage (GTDB taxonomy): Bacteria > Myxococcota > Myxococcia > Myxococcales > Anaeromyxobacteraceae > Anaeromyxobacter. Next base: position 8,740 of record CAVTOU010000028.1, read on the forward strand.
TGGCTGGCGTGAGGTGAACGACCCGAGCCGGACCCGTACATGAAGATCCTCGTCGTCAACCTGGGCTCCACCTCGCTCAAGTACCGGCTCTTCGAGCTGGGCGAGGGCGAGGTCCTGCTCGCCAAGGGCGGGCTGGAGCGGGTCAGCGACCACGACGCGGCCATCGAGACCTGCCTGGACGAGCTGCGCCGGGGCGGGTGGGTGCGCGGCCAGGAGGACCTGGCGGCGGTGGGGTTCAAGGCGGTCCTGGCCCGCGGCGTGACCGGGTGCGTGCAGGTGGACGGGGCGGTGCTGGAAGCCATGGAGGCCTACCGCGCGCTGGCCCCGGCCCACAATCCACCGTACGTGAATGGGATGCGGGCCTTCGCCAGGCGCCTGCCAGGGACGCCGCTGGTGGCGCTCTTCGAGACCGCCTTCTACCAGTGGGTGCCCGATGCCGGCGCCCGCTACGCCGTCCCGGAGCGCTGGGCCGAGGCCGGGGTCCGTCGCTTCGGCTTTCACGGCGCCAGCCACAAGTACATCGCCGAGCGCTCCGCCGAGCTGCTGGGCCGGCCCGACGTGGCCGCCCGGACGCGCAACCTGTACCTGGACGGCGGGCGGACCGCCATCTCCGGGCCGGACCTGCGGGTCGTCTCCTGCCACTTGGGCGGCAGCTCCTCGGTCACCGGCATCCGCAGCGGCGTGGCGGTGGGGACCAGCATGGGGATGAGCCCGCAGTCGGGCCTCCCCCAGAACGATCGGGTGGGTGACCTCGACTCCATGGCGGTGCCCTACGTGGTGAAGGCGCTGGGGCTCACGCTGGACGAGGCGGAGCGGGCGCTCTCCAGGGAGGGCGGGCTCAAGGCGCTCTCCGGCGGCAAGAACGACATTCGCGACATCGAGGCCGCCGCGGCCCAGGGCGACCCGCGGGCGCGGCTGGCGCTGGACGTGCTGGTCCACGAGGCGCGCCGCTGGGTGGGGTCGTTCCTGCTGGAGCTGGACGGGCTGGACGCGCTGGTCTTCACCGCCGGCATCGGCGAGAACTCGGCCGGGGTGCGGGCGGGGATCTGCGCCGGGCTTCCGCGCATGGGCCTCCGGCTGGATCCGGACGTCAATGCGCGGGCCCGCGCAGCCGAGGCGGTGATCAGCGCGCCCGACTCGCAGGTGAAGGTCCTCGTCATCCCGACCAACGAGGAGCTGGTGGTGGCGCGGGAGGCGAAGCGGTTGCTCCTTCGACTCCGGGGCGGCTCCGCAGCCCCCACGCTCAGGACGGTCGGCACGTGAAGCTCGGGAAGTGAACGGAAAGGAAGGCGGGAACGGGATGGCCAACCAGGCGATCGGACTGCTGGAGACGAAGGGCCTCGTGGCGCTGGTGGAGGGCACGGACGCCATGCTCAAGGCTGCCAACGTGCAGCTGGCCGGCCCCATGAAGCAGGTGGGGAGCGGCCTGGTCACGGCGGTGGTGGTGGGCGACGTGGCCGCGGTCAAGGCGGCCACCGAGGCCGGGGTGGCGGCGGCCCGGGCCATCGGCGGCGAGGTGGTCTCGGTGCAGGTCATCGCCCGGCCGCACGAGGACGTCGACTCGGTGCTGCCCAGGAAGGCCGGGAAGCCCGCGGCCGGGAAGTGACGCCATGTTCCTCGCGCGCGTGGAAGGTTCGGTGGTGGCGACCAAGAAGGACGAGGCCTTGGCCGGCCGGAAGCTCCTCCTCCTCCGCCCGCAGCTGGTGGACGAGAAGGATCCCACGCGATTCCGCCCCGGGACCAACACGGTGGTGGCGGTGGACAGCGTGGGCGCGGGGCTGGGCGAGCTGGTGCTGTTCTGCCAGGGGAGCTCGGCCCGGCTGGCGCCCGGGATGGAGCGCGCGCCGGTGGACGCGGTGATCGTCGGGATCGTCGACGCGGTCGACGTGCTGGGGAAGGAGATCCCGGTGACATCGTGACCGACACCGAGTCGCAGATCCTGGACCTGGTCCTAGACGTAGACCTAGGCCTAGACCCAGGGGCGCGAGCGGTCCACGTCTACGTCTAGGTCTACGTCTACGTCCAGGTTGGGTACGCCATGGCAACTGCATTGAACGAGAACTTGGTCCGCGAGATCGTCCAGGAGGTCCTGGGGCGCATCGCCGGCGGAGCTGCCCCGGCCGGCGGCCCTGCCGCGGCCCCCCGTGCCGCCCCCCGATCCGGCGCGGGCCGGCGCTTCGGCGTGTTCCAGGATGCCGACCAGGCCTGCCAGGCGGCCGCCGACGCATTCGAGCAGCTCACCGAACAGGGCGTGGCGGCCCGGCAGCGCATCGTCGACATCGTCAAGACCATGGCGGGCGAGAACGCGCGCGAGTGGGGGAAGATCGAGCTCGAGGAGACCAAGATCGGCCGGCTCGATCACAAGATCGAGAAGCTGCACCTGGTGGGGAAGATGCCCGGGGTGGAGTTCCTGCACCCGGATGCGCTCTCCGGCGATCACGGCATCACCCTCGACGAGTGCGCGCCCTTCGGCGTCATCGGGGCGGTGACGCCCTCGACCCACTCCATCCCCACCCTCTCCGGCAACGTGGTCAGCATGGCGGCGGCCGGGAACACGGTGGTCTTCAACCCACACCCGGCGGCGGCGCGCTGCGCGGTGATGGCGGTGCGCGCCTACAACCAGGCCATCCACCGCGAGCTGGGCATCGAGAACGCCGTCTGCATCCTGGAGAACCCGACCATCGAGGGCTTCCAGGCGATGTCGAAGAACGAGCTGGTCCGCCTGCTCTGCATCACCGGTGGTCCGGGCGTGGTCCAGGCGGCCATGAACTCGAGCAAGCGCGCGGTGTGCGGCGGCCCGGGGAACCCGCCGGTGCTGGTGGACGACACCGTCGACCTCGAGGCCGCCGCCCGCAAGATCATCTACGGCTCGTCCTACGACAACAACCTGCTCTGCATCGGCGAGAAGCAGGTCTTCGTCCTGGCCTCGGTGGCGGACCGGTTCCTCCAGGCCATGGCCCGGGCCGGCGCCCACAAGCTGAACGCGTCGCAGCTGGAGCGGCTCACCAAGGTCGCCTTCACCTTCCCGCCGGGCCAGGGCGGCGGCTGCTCGCACGCGGCCGTGAACCGCGAGCTGGTCGGTCGCGATCCGGCGGTGCTGGCGCGGCACGCCGGCGCCGACGTGCCGTCCGGAACCCAGCTGCTCTTCGCCGAGACGTCGGCCGACCACCTGTTCGTGGAGGAGGAGCAGATGATGCCCATGCTCCCGGTGGTCCGGGTGCGGACGGTGGAGGAGGGCATCCAGGCCGCCAAGGAGTCGGAGCACGGCTACCGGCACACGGCCGTCATCCACTCGCACGACGTGACCCGGATGACGGCCATGGCCCGCGCCCTCGACACCACCCTCTTCGTCAAGAACGGGGCCAGCGTGGCCGGGCTGGGCAACGGGGGGCAGGGGTACGCCAGCTACACCATCGCCACCCCCACCGGCGAGGGCATCACCACGCCCAAGACGTTCACGCGCTTCCGGCGCTGCACCATGGTCGACAACCTGAAGATCTACTGAGGCGAGGATCCTGCACCCATGATGCGCGCGCGGGTCGAAGGGCACGTGGTGGCCACCCGGAAGCACCCCAGCCTGACCGGCTGGAGGCTGCTCCTGTGCCAGCCCATCGACGCGCAGGGGCGGCCCGAGGGCCTGCCGCAGGTGGCCATCGATCGCCACGGCGCCGGGCTGGGCTCGAAGGTGATCCTCTCCACCGACGGCACCTGCGCCCGCGAGGTGGTGGGCGATCCCAGGAGCCCGGTGCGCATCATGGTCATCGCGGTCGAGGACGAGCCGGAGGCCGCGCCATGAGGCTGGGCCGGGTGGTCGGGCGCGTGACGCTCCACACGGCCGTGCCGGCGCTGACCGGGGCGCGCTGGCTGGTGGTGACCCCCTTCACCCGCGACCACATGCAAGAGGGCGCGGTCCCGCCCGCCGGCCTCTCCCGCGAGCCCACCCTGGTGGTCCATGACGACCTGGGCGCCGGGGTGGGTGACACCATCGGTTTCGTCGAGGGCCGCGAGGCGGCGATGCCCTTTTCCCAGCGCACCCCCATCGATGCCATCGACGTGGCCATCGTCGATTCCGTCGGGCACGGCAACCTCCCATGAAAAAAGTCATCTCGGTTCGTGAAGTCGAGGAGCTCATCCGCCGCGGCGCCGATCCGGCCTCCGCCATCCCGGCCGACGCGCTGCTCACGCCGTCGGCCCGGGATCTGCTCCGCGAGCGCGCGCTCTCGGCCCCGGCCGGCGCCGCGTCGCTGCGGCCCGCCTCCGCGCCCCGGCACACCGCCGTCCAGCGGCCGGCGCCCGCCGCCGGGCCGGCCGCGGTGACGCCGGAAGGCTTCCCCAGGGTCGCCGCCCAGGAGGTGGAGCGTTTCTTCCGCTCCCCCGAGAACGAGAAGCTGAAGAAGGACATCTGCGACATCGGCCGGCGGCTCTGGCAGCGCGCCTACGTGGACGGCAACGGCGGCAACATCTCCATCCGCGTGGCCGAGGACCTGGTGCTGTGCAGCCCGACGCTGGTCTCCAAGGGCTTCATGAAGCCCGAGGACCTGTGCCTGGTGGACATGGAGGGGAACCAGAAGGCCGGCACCAAGCGGCGCACCAGCGAGCTGCTCATGCACCTCGCCATCTTCAAGGTCCAGCCGCGGGCCCGGGCCTGCGTGCACGCCCACCCGCCCCACGCCACCGGGTTCGCGGTCTCGGGGGTGCAGCCTCCCAACTCCATGATCCCGGAGATGGAGATCATGTGCGGGGTGGTCCCGGTCGCGCCGTATCTCACCCCCGGTACCAAGGAGATGGGCGAGGCGGTGGCGGCGCTGGCCGACCAGCACAACACCATCCTCATGGCCAACCACGGGGTGGTGGCCTGGGGCTTCAACGTCGAGGACGCCTACTTCAAGATGGAGATCCTGGAGGCCTACTGCCGGACGGTGCTGGTCACGGCACAGCTCGGCAAGGACCCCAACCTGATCCCGCCCCGGCAGGTGAAGGAGCTCCTCAAGATCAAGAAGACCCTGGGCATCCCCGATCCGCGCTACGACCTCAAGGAGTGCGAGCTGCGCGACAACTCCGAGTGGCGCCCGGGCGTCACCTGCGTCGCCACCCGCCCCGCCGGCGGCGCCCCGCCCGACGACGAGGCCGAGGCGCTGGTGCAGCAGGTGACGGACGAGATCCTGCGGGCGCTGAAGGGTGGTCAGTAGGGCGCTCTAGGGGAAGCGGTCGCCGGGCAACTCATTCGCTGGCGGTCGAGGCTGGCGCGGACGCGGGCCTCGAAGCTCGGGTCCGGAGGGATCGGAGCGCCTGCCCGCCGCGGGCTCCCACCCATCAGGGCATCGCTCAGTCGCGCCTTCCCGGAGAGTCGATCGCTCGAACCCACCCGCTCACGCGGACAGGAGAGAGCGCCGATGAGAAAGCTGATCGTTTCGGAGTTCGTTTCGCTGGATGGTGTGATCCAGGCGCCCGGCGGCGCCGACGAGGACACCGACGGTGGGTTCCAGCACGGCGGCTGGACCTGGCCGTACTGGCACGACGACATCGGGGCCGCATTCGGTGCGCTCATGCAGGAGGTCGACGCGTTCCTCCTGGGACGGAAGACGTACGTCACCCACGCCAACGCGTTCGAGCCGATGAAGCCCGGTGACTCGTTCGGCGACATGATGAATGCTCCCGCGAAGTACGTCGTCTCGAAGACCCTCGAGAAGCCCATCTGGCGAAATACGACCATCATCCGCGGCGACGTCGTCGAGGCGGTCCGGAAGCTCAAGGCGGCGCCGGGCAAGGGCATCGTCACCGACGGCAGCGCGCAGCTCGTGCACACGCTGCTCGAGCACGACCTCGTCGATGAGCTTCATCTTCTCGTCTATCCGCTCACCCTGGGCGGCGGGAAGAGACTGCTTCCGGAAGGCATTCACAGGACGTTCAAGCTGAAGGCCGCGAGGCCCTTCCCGAGCGGTGTCGTCGGCCTCCACTACGAACGCGCGCGGTGATCCGGGCACGAAGCGCTGGCCGCCCCGCCGGCGGGTCCCGCCAGCCATCGAAGGTCGCGCGGAGGAACGGGGATCGCTGAACCGCCGCGGCCCGCCATCGCGGACCGCTACCACGAGAAGTGGACCACCCGGAGGCCCGTACGGCCCCGGACGCCCAGGGGTGGGTAGGCGTCGGCCGCTCCAGGTGGGAGTTCGCCGGACATGATCTGAAGAGTGAACCGGAATGGCCGGGCTGCGCTACAGTTCGCTCTCCCGGCAGCTCGAACCGGAGGCGCCATGTCGCAAGCGCGGCCGCGAGAGGAACTCGCACCGGAGGACTCGATGCGTAGAGTGCTCCAGCAGGCTCGAACTGCCTTCACCAGGATGAGCGCCCAGCTCGGACTGGGACAGGTGACGTGGGACGACCACGGCAGCACGTTCGAGTACGGCGGTCACGCCATCCGTGCGCGCAAGCCAGAGGGCGGAGGCGCCATCTTCGTGGGGCGCGACGGGCGGGATACGCTGTATGCCTGCATCTCGCCGGGCGTCTTCAAGTCGGACTCCGGCGTCATCGTGATCGACTTCACACCGGTCATTCGGGGTGAGGTCGAGGCGCTCGTCCGCGAGGTCAGGGCCTGATCGGACCCGCCGGACCCGGCCGCCGGACTCGACTCATCATCAGATCATCTCCAGCTCCCCGGCCTCCTGTGCCGGCGGGAAGGCTCGATCCAGCTGGGCCAGGTCCTCGGGGTCGAGCAGCAGGTCCAGCGCGGCGCGGTTCTCCTCGAGGTGCTGCCGGCTGACGGCCTTGGGGATGGCGCACACGCCGTCCTGCCGCAGCACCCAGGCCAGCGCCACCTGCGCCGGGGTGGCGCCGTGCCGGGCGGCGATGTCCCGCAGGGCGCGGTGGTGGACCAGGCGTCCCTCCTCGATGGGCGAGTAGGCCATGACGACGATTCCGCGCTCGCGGCACCAGGGCAAGAGGTCCGCCTCGATGCCGCGGCGCGAGGGGTTGTACAGGACCTGATCGACCTGGACGCGGTCGCCGTGCGGGAGCCCGGTGAGCTCCTCCATGTCGGAGCGGTCGAGATTGGAGACGCCCCAGTGGCGGATCTTGCCGGCGCGGGACAGGGCCTCGAACGCGTCCACCACCTCGGCGAGCCGCGCGCGGCTCCGCCAGTGCAGGAGATAGAGGTCGATCCGATCGGTTTCGAGCCGCTTCAGGCTGCGCTCGCAGGCCGCGACGGTGCCCGCCCGCGAGGCGTTGGAGGGGAGCACCTTGCTCACCAGGAAGACCTGATCGCGCCGCCCGGCCACCGCCTCGCCGACCACCTCCTCGGCGCCGCCGTCGCCGTACATCTCGGCCGTGTCGACGAGCGAGAGACCCAGATCGAGGCCGAGCTGGAGCGCGACCACCTCCGCCTTCCGGCGCGAGGGGTCCTCGCCCATGTGCCAGGTGCCGAGCCCCAGCGCGGGGATGCGTTCACCGGACGGAAGGGGGATGGTACGGACGCTCGAACGGGGCATGCGGTCGCTCCCCGGGCATGTTCGCCATCCCGGCGCCGCCGCGCAACTCGACGGGCAGGCCGCGGTGCGGTCGAGCTATCGCCGCGGCTCCTCCCTCTCGTCCTCCCGGAGCGCGCCGGTGCGCCAGCCCAGCGTCACCGACAGCAGCCGGGCCGCGCAGGCCACTGTCACGCCCACGATGGCCGCCGCGATGGGCGGCACGTGCAGCGGCGCGGAGAGCAGGAGGAAGGCGGCGCACCCGGCCATCGCCGCCAGGGCGTAGAACTCGCCGGGCCGGAACACGAGCGGCTCCTCGCGCACCAGCACGTCGCGCAGGATCCCGCCGCCCACCGCGTTGACGACCCCGACCAGCGCGGCGGTGAGCGCGGGCAACCCGAGGGCCAGCGTCTTCTGCGCCCCCACCACGGCGTAGAGGCCCAGCGCCAGGGCGTCCGCGACCAGGAACGGGACCCGCAGCCGGTGGAGCTACCGGGCGAAGAAGGCTGCCGCGGCTGCCCCGGCCAGCACCGTGGCGAGGTAGCGCCAGTCCTGCAGCACGGGCGAGGGAAACGCCTGCAGGAAGAGCCCGTCGCGCAGGAGCGCCCCGCCCAGCCCGGTCACGTACGACAGCACCAGGATCCCGACCAGGTCGTAGCGCTTGCGCAGCGCCGCCAGCGCGCCCGAGGCGGCGCAGAAGAAGGAAGCCGCCAGGTCCAGGTGGATGGGGAGCTGGAATGGACCCGACGGGATCGGGACGGTCACGTCCCACCTGTACCACGGCGGAACGGGCCGAGGTCGCCGGCGCCGAGGTCAGCTGACGCGAGCGGCTCGGGGGGCGGGCTCGGCCGGGGCAGCCTGTCCTGCTCCGCCCCGGGCGCGGATCGAGCCTGCCCCGGCGGCAGCGCCGGCCGGGAGGAGGCCTGCTGGGGGGGCGACTCGGCGGGCCGCTCACCCCGGCCGCTGGACGCGTCGCGGAAGTTGCGGATGGCGCGCCCCAGCGACTCGCCGAGCTGCGGCAGCTTGCTCGGGCCGAAGAGCAACAGCACCACCATCAGGATGATCAGGATCTCGGGCAGCCCCAGTTCCATCGAACGCTTCTTAGAGCGCGGCCAGCGCCTTCGCCAGCGCCTCGCGGACCTCCGCGGCGATGGGCTGGAACCGCGGATCGGCTGCGGCCACCGTCTGCATGGGGTCGACGGCGTTCACGGTGACGCTCCCGTCGTCCTCCTCCCAGACCGCCACGCTGCAGGGGAGGAGCGCGCCGATGCCCAGCTCGGCCGTGAGCGCGCGGTGGGCGTAGCGCGGATTGCAGGCGCCCAGGATCTGGTAGCGGCGGAAGTCCGCGCCGATCTTCTCCTTCAGCGTCTGCTTCACGTCGATGCGGGTGAGCACCCCGAACCCCTGCGCCTTGAGGGCCTCGGGGATCCTGGCCAGCACCTCGTCGTAGCTGCCCTTCACGCTCTTGCGAATGCCGATGGTCGCCATGCAGGTGCGAGCCTGCCTCGGCGGGAAGGTGGCGGGAATGCCACGCCAGGGGGGCGCCGCCATGCCGCACCCGGGGCGGGACCATCCCGGCTCCGGCGGGGCGTTCGCACGCTCGCACGGCTGCGACCCGCGCCGCTGGTCGCGAACCTCCGGGCGCCCGATGCGCTCTCACCCGGACCACAGGGAGGTGGGCATGGGAATCGAGCGCCTCATCCGGATCTTCGCGGGGTCCTTCGTCCTTCTCTCGCTGGCACTGGGCGTGGAGGGGAGCCCGCTGTTCCTGAGCGCGCGCTTCCTCTGGTTCACCGCCTTCGTGGGCGCGAACCTGCTGCAGAGCGGATTCACGCGCTTCTGCCCGCTCGAGACCGTGCTGCGGCGCGTGCGCGCAGCGCCGCGCGCCGGTTCGCCCGGCGCCTGAGCGCCGGCGCGCAGCACGCGCAGGCTCCGCGGTGCAGCGCAGGCGCCGGAACCCTCCCGATCATGGCCGGCTCACACCGGTGGCTTCGTTTCCCGTGTGAGGTCCGCATGTTGACGTGGATCAAGAGGCGCTGGACCCGGGTCGCGCTCATCGGCGCGGGGGTGGCGGCCGCCGCCCTGCTCGCCGCCGTCGCGCTCGCGGGCCGGGCGTCCGATTGGAGCGTGTCGAGCTTCCGGCCGCGGGTGCGGGCGCACTTCGACCATGCGTCCGTCATGGGCGGCCCGTACGCAACGCCCCAGGACGTCACCCGCGCCTGCCTGGGGTGTCACCCGGGCGCGTCGGCGGTGATGAAGACCGCGCACTTCACCTGGCTCGGCGAGGAGGTCCAGGTCCCCGGCCATCCGGGCAAGGTCCGCATCGGCAAGAAGAACCTCATCAACAACTTCTGCATCTCCACCATCGGGAACGAGAAGGCCTGTACCAAGTGCCACGCCGGCTACGGCTGGGCGGACGCGAGGTACGACTTCACGCGCGCGGAGAACGTCGACTGCCTGGTCTGCCACGAGCACGGCAGCGGGTACGTGAAGGGCGTGGCGGGGATGCCGGAGAAGGGCGTGGACCTCGTGGCCGCGGCGCGGTCGGTCGGGACCCCGGGACGCGAGAACTGCCTGACCTGCCACGCCTACGGTGGCGGCGGGGAGGCGGTGAAGCACGGCGATCTCGACTCCTCCCTGGAGCACCCGCCCTCGTACCAGGACGTCCACATGGGCAAGCATGGGTTCCTGTGCGTGGACTGCCACGCCAGCAAGGACCACCAGCTCCGCGGCCGAGCCTTCTCGGTCAGCGTCGAGGACGGCAACGGGCTCTCCTGCACCGAATGCCACCAGGGGCCGCAGCACCGGGATGCGCGAATCGAGGGGCACCTCCGATTGGTCGCCTGCCAGACCTGCCACATCCCGACCTTCGCCCCGTCGATCCCCACCAAGGCCTCCTGGGACTGGAGCAAGGCGGGGGACGCCTCGCGCAAGGAGGACCAGCACCACTACCTCAAGATCAAGGGCGAGTTCGTCTACGAGCAGGACGCCGTCCCCGAGTACCGCTGGTTCGACCTGACGGTGAACCGGTACCTGATGGGCGATCGCATCGACCCGGCCCAGGTCACCGCCCTCAACCCTCCCCGCGGCGACATCACCGAGCCGGCCGCGCGCATCTGGCCGTTCAAGATCCACCGGGCCGTCCAGCCGTACGACGCCGTGAACCGCTACCTGTTCCCGCCGGTCACCGGCGGCACCGGCGGCTACTGGACCACGTTCGACTGGGACACCTCCTTCCGCCTGGGCGAGAAGGCGTCGGGACTTCCGTACAGCGGCAAGTACGGGTTCGCCAGGACCGAGATGTACTGGCCCCTCTCGCACATGGTCGCGCCCAAGGAGAAGGCCCTGGGGTGCACCGAGTGTCACGGGAGCACCGGGCGGCTCGACTGGAAGGCGCTGGGCTACGCCGGCGATCCCATCCAGACCGGAGGACGCAAGTGAGCACCGCATCCCGGCTGGCGCTGATCGCGATGCTGACGGCCGGCCCGGCGCTGGCGCCGGCGCAGCAGCCGCCCAACCCCATCCACCCGCTGTTCGCGCCGCTGGACCCGGCCGGCCGCCCCGCCACCCGCGCCGAGGACGTCTCCGCCGACGTGACCTGCGGCGCCTGCCACGACGCCCGCTACATCGCCGCGCACAGCGAGCACGGCAAGGCGGGCGCGCGGGCCACCTGCATCCAGTGCCACGTGGACGGCGGCCGCCTGGCGGTGGCGAATCTGGAGGGCGGGAAGCTCCGCCGCGAGGACGTCCGCATCGGGAAGCCGCGGACCGGCAACTGCGCCTCCTGCCACGGGCTGGTCTCCGACGGCACGAGCCCCGTCCTCCTCCCCGAGGGCTTCGAGGCCGCGCCCGCGTCCGGCGGAAGGACCTGGTCGCTCACCCAGGGTGAGGGGGCAGTCTTCGCCCCGCAGCCGATGAGCGAGTCCTTCCTCGACCTCGAGGGCAAGTCCGACCTGCACGCGCCCTGGGACGCGCACGCCGCCAAGCTGGTCGACTGCGTGGCCTGCCACTACGCCCGGAACGACCCGCGCCACGGCGACCTCAAGCAGACCTCGCTCCGCTACCTGACCAGCGACCCGCGCCGCCCCAGCACCGCCCAGTTCCTGGTCCGCCCCGAGCACGAGCTGGCCCGGCCGGACTGCCGGACGTGCCACGCGCCCCTGGCCGTGCACGACTTCCTGCCCTATCGCGAGCGGCACATGCAGGTTCTGGCCTGCCAGGCCTGCCACGCGCCCGGCCCCATGGCGCCGGCGGCCGAGATGATCGATGCCACGGTGGTCACGTCCGCCGGGACGCCCGCCTTCACCTACCGCAACGTGGACCGGCGGACGGGCGAGGCGCTCAATGCCGCCATGGTCCATCCGCTCCGGCCGCTGCTGGTCCTCCGCACCGAGGCCGACGGCGCCAGGCGGCTCGCCCCGGTGAACGTGGTGAGCCGCTGGTGGTGGGTCTCCGGTCCGGACCGGGCCGAGGTGCCCTTCGACACGGTGGTGCGTGCGTTCCGGGAGGGGGAGGGCTACGCCCCCGAGGTGCTCCAGGCGCTCGACGCGGACGGGGACGGCCGGCTCTCGGAGGCGGAGCTCCGGCTCGACACGCCCGCCAAGGTGGCGGCCGTCGCGGCTCGCCTGCGGGCGCTGGGGGTGCCGGACCCGGCCATCGACGGGGTGATGGAGCCGCACCCGCTCGCGCACGGCGTGGCCGGCCGGGAGCGCGCCCTGCGCGACTGCGGCGCGTGCCACGGCGAGCAGTCGCGGCTCTCGGGCGACTACGCCATCGCCGCCTACCTCCCGGGCGGCGTGCCGCCGCGGCCGCCCGAGGGCGGAGGCCGGGTGGAGCTCTCCGGCACCATGGCCCCCACCGGCAACGGCGGGCTGGCGCTGCGGGAGGCGAGCGCGCTGCCCGGCCGGCTCCACGTGCTGGGCCGGTCGCGCCAGGCCACCAGCAACAATCTCGGCCTGCTCCTCTTCGCCCTGGTCCTTGCCGGCGTCACGCTCCACGGTGGAACCCGGCTGGCGCTCCAGCTGCGCGCGCCCCGCCGGCCGGCGGAGCACCGGCTGCGCCCCGTGTACGCCTTCGGCCGCTACGAGCGGCTCTGGCACTGGACCATGGCGGCCTCGGGGATCGGCCTGATCCTCACCGGGCTCGAGATCCACCAGGGCGGCTGGCGGTGGCCGCTGGGCCTGCCCGCCGCCGTGACCGTGCACAATGCGCTGGCGGTGGTGCTGATGGTGAACGCGATGCTCTCGCTCTTCTACCACGTGACCACCGCCGCCATCCGCAGCTTCATCCCCGCGCCCCAGGGCCTGCTGGCGCGCATCCTCGAGCACCTGGAGTACCAGACGCGCGGGATCTTCCGCGGCGGGCCGCACCCCGGACAGCCGGCGGGCCAGAAGCTGAACCCGCTGCAGCAGCTCACCTACCTGGCGCTGCTCAACCTGCTCTTCCCGCTGCAGATCGCCACCGGGGTCCTCATCTGGGCGGTCGGCCACTGGCCGTCCCTGGCCGCCGCGCTGGGCGGGCTCTCGGTGATCGCGCCGCTCCACAACCTGGGGGCCTGGCTGTTCCTCTCCTTCTTCACCCTCCACGCCTACCTGGTCACGACCGGCAGGACGCTCGGCGAGCACCTGCGGTCCATGGCCACCGGGTACCAGCTCGTCGAGCCGGGCCCCGACGAGCCGCAGGGAGCCTGAGCATGACCACGCGAAGTGAACCACGCCCCTACCTGAACCCCTACCTGGCCGGAGCGCTCCTGGGCCTGGTGCTCTTCCTGGCCTTCTTCTTCACCGGGGGAGGCCTGGGCGCCTCGGGCGCGCTCTCGCACGTCCAGGCCGGCGTCGAGAAGTGGTTCGCGCCGGGCCACGTCGATCGGGTGGCGTACCTGGCCGACATGGCCGGCGGCCGCCGCAACTCCTGGGACAACTCCGGCGTCTACATGCTGGTGGGCACGCTCCTGGGCGGGCTCGCCTCTGGCCTCCTGCACCGCCGTGCGCGGCTCGAGATCCGCAAGGGCCCGCGCGTCTCGAACGGCGCGCGGCTGGCGCTGGCCTTCGCCGGCGGCGTGGTCATGGCCTACGGCGCGCGCATGGCCCGCGGCTGCACCTCCGGGCAGGCGCTCTCCGGGGGCGCGGTGCTGGCGGTCGGGAGCTGGGCCTTCATGTTCGCCGTGTTCGGCGGCGGCTACGCCGTGGCCTGGTTCCTGCGGCGACTCTGGACCTGACGCGGAAAGGCGCTCGACATGGCACCCTTCGACGTGAACGGGCTGGCGGGAACGGTCGGCTACGCGCTCGCCTTCGGAGCGATCGGCTTCGGCTTCGGCGCCGTGCTGGAGATGGCCGGCTTCGGCGACACCCGCAAGCTGGCGGCGCAGTTCTACCTGACCGAGATGACGGTGCTGAAGGTGATGTTCACCGCCATCGCCGTGGCCGCCGTGCTGCTGGCCCTGGCCTCCGGGTTCGGCCTGCTCGACATGAGCCGGGTGTTCGTGAACCCGACCTTCCTGCCCGTCCGAGATCCTGGGCGGGCTGATCATGGGGGTGGGGTTCGTGCTGGGCGGGTTCTGCCCGGGGACCTCCCTGGTGGCCGCCTCGACGCTCAAGATCGATGGCATTCTGTTCGTGCTCGGTGGCCTGGTGGGGGTGTTCCTCTTCGGCGAGAGCGTCGGGTCGTACGAGCCCTTCTGGCTGTCGGGCAACCTGGGCCGCTTCACGCTCCCCGAGTGGCTGGGCCTGTCCACCGGGCTGACCGTCCTGCTGGTCGTGCTCCTGGCGCTCACGGCCTTCCTGGCCGCGGAGGCCATCGAGCGGCGCTTCGGGCCGGCCCGCGCGGCCGTCAGGCGGCGGCCGAGGCTGGCCTGGGCAGGGGCGGGCGTGCTGCTCGCGGCGGGGCTGGTGCTGGCGGCTCGCGGCGATCCCGGCCCCGAGCAGCGCTGGCGCTGGCTCCCGGCCGCCAGGTCCGCCAGCAGGTGGCGGAGCGGGCCGTCCTTGCCTCGCCGGCCGAGGTGGTGGCCCTGCGCAAGGACACCGCCCTCCGGGTCGAGATGCTCGATCTGCGCAGCGAGCACGACTTCAACCTGTTCCACGTGGGCGGGGCAGAGCGGGTGACGAGGGCGGACCTGACCACGCCCGCCCGAGCTCCGCCGCCTCCTGGAGGCGCCACCCAGCACCATCACCTTCCTGGCCGACAACGGCGAAGGCGCCCGCGCTCGAGGTCTGGAAGGACCTTCGCTCCCGCGGCGTCGCCAACGTCTACGTCCTGGAAGGGGGGATGAACCGCTGGCTCGAGCTGTACCCGGTGCCCGATTGCGTCGCGACCCGCGGCCCGGGTCCCCTCGGCGGCGCGCCCGAGTACCGTTTCCTGTACGCGACGGGAGACAGCCTCCCTGCCTGCCTGGCCGGAGCTGCCGCGATCCCGTGCGTTCCGCCTTCCCTGCGCAACCGCGGCGGTCTCGGGCGGGGAGGAGGCAGGCGAGTACCTGTGGCCCGACCATGCAGTACGACACGACGCGTGAAGCCACAGGTCAAGGCCGTGGTGAAGGGCGGCTGCGGGTGATAGGTGTTGCGGGGTGAGCGACACGCCGCCCATCCCGGCGCGGGACGGCGCCGCCCCGGCCGGGAGGGCCGCGACGGCGCCGAGGCGGCCGCGGCCCTCGCTGGCCGAGCTGGCCCGCGTCTCGCTCTGGATGGGGCTGGTCGGGTTCGGGGGCGGGCTCTCCGTGCTCGGCACCATGCACGACCTGCTGGTCTTCCGCCGGCGCTGGCTCACCGAGCGGGAGTTCGTGATCACCGCCACAGTGTCCCAGATGCTGCCCGGAGGCGCGGCCGCCAACGCGCTGGCCTACACCGGGCTCCGGTTCTTCGGGCCCGGCGGGAGCCGTGCTCGCCTACATGGGGTTCATCGCCCCGGGCGCGCTGGTCGTGGGCGCGCTGGCCGCGCTCTACGTCCACCTGGGGGTGACACCGCGATTCCAGCTGGTCTTCGCGGGGCTGAACGCGGCCGTGGTCGGGCTGGTCGCGGCCATCACGTTGCAGATGGTCCGCACCGGCATCGGCCGCGTCTGGCAGATGGGCGTCGCGGCGGTGGCGCTCCTCCTGGCGGTGGGCGGCGGAGCCGGCGCCGGCGAGGTGGCAGCCCTGGGCATCGGGGCCGGGCTGGTCGTCGACCTGGGCATGAAGCGGTTCCGCCTGGCGCGCTTCCGGCGCCATGCGCACCCACCGCCTCCGCCGGTGGCCCTGCCGGACGAAGGCACCCCCCTGCGCCGGACCTCGGAGCAGCAGCTGCCGCTGCGCAAGGCGCCGGAGCAGGATCCGCCGCCCGGCCCCGGCGCGGCGGCCTTCGCCTGGCTGGCGGGGGTGGGCTCCGTCGGCGCCCTCGCGGCCATGGGGCTGGCCTTCGTCCGCGTCGGGCTGGGAGCCTACGGCGGCGGGTTCGCCATCATCCCCTCGCTCCAGGCCAGCGTGCTCGAGCACGGCTGGCTCACCGCCCGTCAGTTCTCGGATGCCGTGGCCATCGGCAAGCTGACGCCGGGACCGGTGCTGCTCATGGCGACGTTCATCGGCTACCTGGTCCACGGTCCGGTGGGCGCCCTGGTGGCTACCCTGGCCATCTTCTCCGGGCCGCTGGTGCTGATCGTGGCGGTGGGCGGCTGGCTGGCCCGCGTGCGCTCGCGGCGGCCGATCCGGGCGGCGCTGCGGGGGCTGACGCCGGCGGTGGTCGGGCTCATGTGTGCGGCCGCGCTGACGCTGGGGCAGTCGCTGGAGGGCCCCCCCGAGCTCGCCATCGCGGCCGCGGCCCTGCTCACGCTGGTGCGGTTCAAGGTGAACCCGGTCTGGATCATGCTGCTGGGTGGCCTGGCCAGGCTGGGGCTGCACGTGGTCGGGATCTAAGGGCCTGTGAAGGAATCCCCTCCCGTCGCCGCGGCGAACGATCCGCTTCGCATCGCTTCGTTGCTCCTCCCTCACATAGCCCGCACTATGCTCGGTCGTCGCGCCTCGCCGGGTACCCACGCCGCACATCGATCCGGTGCGGCGTGGGTGTCGCGTTTCGTTCGCCTGGCTCGGTCCGGGGATTCCCTCACAGGCCCTGTGCCGCCCGCATCCTTCTCCGGCCGCCCGGCTCCCACGCGACATGAGGTCCCATACGCCTCCAGCGAGCCGGGGCCCCGATGACTCGACCGCCTGCGACCAGGTCGCGGACCGGCTGTCGGACTACGTCGACGGCGAGCTCGATGCTTCGGTTGCCCGGACCACCGCGGTCCACCTTTCGCGCTGCCCGGCCTGCGCCCGCATGGCCCTGGAGCTCGCGCTCACCGTGGCGGCGCTGCACCGGATCTCGCCCGCGCGCGGAGTAACGCTGGGGTGGCTCGCGGGTCCGTTCCTGTGCGGGGCGGGACACCACCTCCCATCGCCGCGTTTCCGCGCGGTCGATCCCTCTCCAGGAGACGAGACATGAAATCGCTGGCAAGCATCATCGCATCGCTCGGCGCTGCCGCCGCCCTGACCATTCCGTTCGCGGTCCTGGCGCAGGACGCCGGCCCGGGCGCGTGCCCCGGAGGCTGCGCCCAGGGCGCGGGCCGGGGGCCGGGAGGGCGCCACGGGGCGCGCATGTGGGATTCGAAGTCGGTGACCACGGTCCAGGGCGACGTCGAGTCCGTCGACGCCATCCAGGGCCGCCGGCACCAGGGCGTCCACCTCACGCTGGCTGTTGGCTCCGAGAAGCTGCGGGTGGTGGTCGGGCCGAGCTTCTACCTGGATCAGCAGTCCGTGAAGCTGGCGCCGGGCGACCGCATCGAGGTGAAGGGGTCGCGGATCACCTGGGGCGAGCAGGCCGTGCTGGTGGCGCAGGAGATCAAGAGGGGGAACGACGTCCTGACGCTCCGCGACGCCGACGGCATTCCCCGCTGGTCGCCGATGCGGGCGCAGAACTAGGCCTCGGGCCTCAGGCTTCGGGCCTCAGGAGAAGCCTGGCGGCAAAGTCCTTCCCGAGGCCTGATGCCTGAGGCCTGAAGCCTGCGGTGTTTCTGATTCGCGCGCTGGCATTCATCGGCCGTCAGGCCTTCTCCAGGAACCGGCGCAGCGCCTGGCGCACCGAGGTCTCGATCTCGGCGGGCACGGGCGCTGCGCCCGCCTTGCGGCACAGCGTCAGGGTGGAGCGGAGGCTGTCGCACCGGCTCCGGCAGGCGGCGCAGCCCTCCAGGTGCTTCTCCAGCTCCGCGCACAGGTCGGAGTCGATCTCGCCCTCCAGATGGCGCGAGAAGGCCAGCACCACGTCCTTGCACGAGGAGGAGGGCTCGGGGGCGGCCGGCTCGGCCAGCAGGGCGGGGGCGACGCGCTCGCGAACCGCCACCCGGGCGCGGTGGAGCCGGCTCTTCACCGCCTCGACGGTGAGGCCGAGGATCTCCGCCACCTCGGCCGCGCTCAGGCCCTCCACGTCGCGCAGCACCAGCACCTCGCGGTACATGGGCTCGAGCTCGCCGATGGCCTCCTCCAGGGCGCTCTCGATGCGGCGCCCGTGGAGCGCCTCGTCGGGTCCGCGGCCGGGGTCGGGGAGCTGCACCGCCAGCCTGGCCGGCTCCCCGGCGTCGAGCGACTCGATGCTCTCGGGCGCGAACTTGGAGCGGCGCCGGTGCTTGATGCAGAAGCTGCGCGCGATGGTGTAGAGCCAGGTCGAGAGCGAGGAGGCGCCCCGGAACTCGGGCAAGGTGCGCGCGGCGGCCATGAGCGTCTCCTGGAGGACGTCCTTGGCGTCCTCCTCGGCCCGGCACATGCGCATCCCGAAGCGGTAGACCTTGGCCTGGTGCCGCTCCAGCAGGCGCTCCAGCGCGCCGCGGTCGCCGCGCTGCGCGGCCAGATCAGCTCCTGATCGGAGTCCATGCCCCTTTCTTACACGAGGGGCGTGCGCGCAACAACGCGACCTGGGCCCGCGCGGGATGGCCGCACCCGGCCCGAGGAGGTTCTGAGCCGGGGCGCGCGGGAAGGGTTCGCGCCCGCCCGCTCCGGGGAGGGTGTGGAACGTTCGGCGCGAGGCTGGCTCTGAGCTTGCGTGACCCTCGACCATCCCCCGAAGAAGACCACCCGGCTCTCCTCGTCGACCCTGCTCGCGCTGCTGGCGAGCTTTCCCCTCCTGGCCGCAGCGTCGAGCGCCCCGGCGGAGTCCGCCGCCGTCCAGGTCAGGACCGTCCGCGCCGCATCCTCCTCCGACGCGGCCTGGATCCCGGCCAGCGTCGTCGCCGTCGAGCGCGCCACCCTCTCGACCCGCGTGGCCGCGTCCGTCAAGGCCGTCGCGGTCCGCGAGGGCGAGCGCGTCGCCCGCGGCCAGGTGGTGGTCTCGCTGGCCGACGCGGACCTGCGCGGCGCCGCCGCCGCCGCCGACACGGGGCTGGCCGCCGCTGCCGCCCAGGAGAAGCGGGTGCGGAGCCTCCTGGCCGAGGGCGCCGCGGCACAGGCGGACCTCGACATGGCCACGGCCCACCGGGCCCAGGCCCAGGCGGCCGTGGCGGCGGCGCGCGCCAACCTCGACTACGCGCAGATCCGCGCTCCCTTCGCGGGCACGATCCAGGCGCGCCGGGTCGAGCCCGGGGACCTGGTCGGGCCGGGCCAGCCGCTGCTGGTGCTGGAAGGGGACGCGCTGGAGTTGCAGGCGAGCGCCTCGGAGGTCGAGGGCGCGGGCCTGGCGCTGGGCGCCACCGTCCGGTTCCGGGCCGACGGCGCCGCCGGGATCGCCACCATCACGGCGCTGACCCCCGGCGGCGACCCGCTCTCGCACCGCCGCGGCCTGCGGGCCCGGATCGCGCAGGCCGCCCCCGGGCTCCGCTCCGGCGCCTTCGCCCGCATCGAGATCCCGGCCGGCGCGGCCTCCGCGCCGCATGCCTGGGTGCCGCGCTCGGCGCTGGTGGAGCGCGGCGACCTGACCGGCGTGTTCGTCGCCGCGCAGGGGAAGGCCGAGCTGCGCTGGATCGCGCTCGGCGAGCCGGCCGGCGACGGGATCCTGGTGCGGGCCGGACTTCGGCCCGGCGAGGCGGTGGTGGACGCCCCCGGCGCGCTCCGCGACGGGCAGCCGGTCGAGGTGGTCCGATGAAGGGCGGGCCGGAGGAGTACGGGCTGGCCGGGCGCATCGCGCGCCCCTTCCTGCGGTCGAAGCTGACGCCGGTCGTCGTCTTCGCCTCGATCCTGCTGGGCGTGCTGGCGGTCTCGCTCACGCCGCGCGAGGAGGAGCCGCAGATCGTCGTCCCCATGATCGACGTGATGGTCCCGGTCCCGGGGGCCTCGCCCGCCGAGGTGGAGAGCCAGGTGATCACGCCGCTGGAGCGGCGGCTGTGGGGCATCCCCGGCGTCGAGTACCTCTACAGCACCAGCCGCACCGGCGTGGGCTTCATCACCGTGCGCTTCAAGGTGAACGAGCCGCTCGAGCCGAGCCTGGTCAAGGTGCACCAGGAGATCGACGCGCACCCCGAGCTCCTGCCCCGCGGCGCGATGCACCCGATGGTGCGGGCCCTCACCATCGACGACGTTCCCTTCCTGACGCTGACGCTGCACGGCCGAGCCCATGGCCGCCGGGCGCGCTGCGCGCCCTGGCCGACGAGGTGGCGCGGGAGCTGGCCGCCGTGCCCAGCACCGCCCAGGTCGCGGTGGTGGGCGGCGGCGCGGCGCGTGGTGCGCGTCGAGCCCGACCCGGACCGGCTGCGGACGCTCGACGTCTCGGTGGCCGAGCTGCAGCAGGCGCTGGCGGGCGCGCAGGCCCAGCTGCCCGGCCGGCGCGCTGGTGGAGGACGGCAAGCGCGTCGCAGCTGGAGGCGCGCGGCTTCGCGCTCGCGCGGCCGAGCTGCGCCGGGTGGTGGTCGCCATCCGCGACGGGCGGCCCATCTACGTCGAGGACGTGGCCCGGGTGGTGGACGGCCCCGAGCCGGAGCCGCCCATCGTCCTGACCGCTTCCCGCGAGCACCCCGGGTTCGAGCAGGCCGTCACCATCGCGGTGGCCAAGCGCGCCGGCACCAACGCCACCGCGCTGGCCGAGGCGGTGCTGGCCAAGGTCGAGGCGCTGCGCGGGCGGCCTCATCCCCGCCGTCGTCGAGGCCACCGTCACCCGCAACTACGGCGAGACCGCCGGCGAGAAGTCGAACGAGCTCATCGAGCACCTGCTCATCGCCACGCTCTCGGTCATCGCGCTCATCCTGCTCGCCATGGGCTGGCGCTCGGCGCTGGTGGTGGCGGTGGCGGTGCCGGTCACGCTGGCCCTGACGCTGGTGCTCACCTACCTGATCGGCTACACGCTCAACCGCGTCACGCTCTTCGCGCTCATCTTCTCCATCGGCATCCTGGTCGACGACGCCATCGTGGTGGTGGAGAACATCCACCGCCACCTCCACCTGCCCGGCCCGCGCCGCAGCTTCGCGCGCATCGTCGTGGACGCGGTGGACGAGGTCGGCAACCCCACCATCCTGGCCACCTTCGCGGTCATCGCCGCCATCCTGCCCATGGCCTTCGTGCGCGGGCTGATGGGCCCGTACATGCGCCCCATCCCGGTGGGCGCCAGCGTGGCCATGGTCTTCTCGCTGGTCATCGCCTTCGTCGTCAGCCCCTGGGCGGCGCTCAAGGTCTTCCGCAAGGAGGCCCACCTCCCGGAGCTGGACGCGACCGGCCTGCACCCGGCCGACCCGGAGCGGGACGCCGCCCGAGCCGGAGCGCCAGGAGCGCTCCGGACGCATCCGGAGCCGCGCCGGAGGACGCGCCTCGCCCGGCTCTACCGCCGGGTCATCCGCGGCTGCTCGGTTCAGCGCAGGGTGCGCTGGGCCTTCCTGGGCGGGGTGGCCGCTGCTGCTCGCTGGGCGCGGTGTCGCTGCTCGGCGTCGGGCGCGGTGAAGGTGAAGATGCTGCCCTTCGACAACAAGCGCGAGTTCCAGGTGCAGCTCGACCTGCCCGGCCGGCACCGCCCGCGAGGACGTCGCTGGCGGTCGGCCAGCAGGTGGCGCGCCGCCTGCTGCAGGAGCCCGAGGTCGAGAACGTCCAGGTCCACTCCGGGCGTGGCCGCGCCGTTCACCTTCGTGGGCATGGTGCGCCACAGCTTCCTGCGCGAGGCCGCGGAGCAGGTCGACCTCCAGGTCAACCTGCTGCCCAAGGGCGAGCCGCAAGGCGCAGAGCCACGCCATCGCGATGCGCGTCCGGCCGGCGCTGGAGCAGCTGGCGGCCGGCGGAGGGCGCCCGCGTCAAGCTGGTGGAGATCCCGCCCGGCCCGCCGGTGCTGGACACGATGGTGGCCGAGGTCTACGGCCCCACCGCGGCGCGAGCGCGACCGGGTCGCGCGGCGAGGTCCGCGAGGCCTTCCGGACCGGCCGGGCATGGTGGACGTCGACTCGACGCTCAACCCGACCGCGCCCCAAGCTGCCGCTCACCGTCGACCGCGAGAAGGCCGCGCTGCACGGCGTGCGCCGGCCAGCGTCATCCAGACGCTCTGCGGCGGCCGGGCAGGGCGCGCCGCTCGGCACCTTCCACGTCCAGCGCGGCGCCGCCCAGGTGCCGGTGGTGCTCCAGCTCGCGCCCGGAGCGCCGGAGCCGCCTCGACACGCTGCTCCAGCTCACCGTGCCGGGCGCGCGCGGGCTGGTGCCGCTCTCGGAGCTGGTCCGTGCGGAGCCGGCGCCGAGCCGCCCGAGATCCAGCACAAGAACCTGATGCCGGTCACCTACGTCTTCGGCGACCTGGCCGGCGCAGATCGAGAGCCCGGTCTACGCGCTCGCGGCGCTGAACCGCGAAGCTCGACGGGCTGCGGACCAGGACGGCGAGGCGGTGCCGCGCTTCGGCCTCTCCCAGCCGCCGGACACCGAGCACGCCTCCATCAAGTGGGACGGCGAGTGGCACATCACGCTGGAGGTCTTCCGCGACCTCGGCCTGGCCTTCGCGGCGGTGCTGGTGCTCATCTACGTGCTGGTGGTGGGCTGGTTCCAGAGCTTCAGCATGCCGCTGGTGATCCTGGTGCCCATCCCGCTTCGCCTCATCGGCATCCTCCCGGCCCACGCGCCTGCTCGGCGCCTTCTTCACCGCCACCAGCATGATCGGCTTCATCGCCGGCGCGGGCATCATCGTCCGCAACAGCATCATCCTGGTGGACTTCATCGAGCTGAAGCTCACGCGAGGGGATGCCGCTGGCGGCCGCGGTGGAGGAGGCGGGCGTGGTCCGGTTCCGGCCCATGCTGCTCACCGCCGCCGCCGTGATCGTGGGAGCGCGGTGATGCTGGCCGACCCCATCTTCCAGGGGCTGGCGGTGGCCTCATGGCGGGCGCGGTGGCGGCGACGCTGCTCTCCCGCTATGCGGTGCCCGTGCTCTACTTCATGCTCGCCCGCCGCGGCCGCGCCGCCGAGCTGCACCGCCGCGGGAAGGGCGAGCCGACCGCAGCGGAGCGACCGTCCGCCAACGGGCCCGCCGAGAACGCCGCCTGAGGGAGCCGGAGATGAACGAGTTCGACGCCAAGGCCAGGGGTTGGGATGCGGATCCCGCCAAGGTGGAGCGGGCCAGGAAGGTGGCCGAGCTGGTGGCGGCGCGCGTCCCCATCCTGGCCGGCGCGCGGGTGCTGGAGGTCGGCGCCGGCACCGGGCTGCTCGGGTTCGCGCTGCGCGACCGCGCCGGGCACGTCACCCTGGCGGACAGCTCGGCCGAGATGCTGGCCGTGGCCCGGGACAAGCTCCGCGCCCAGGGTCCGTGCAACGTGGACGTGATCTCGCTCGACCTGGTCGAAGGACCGCTCCCGGCGGCGCGCTTCGAGGTGGTCTGCGCGCTGCTGGTGCTGCACCACGTGCCGGACACCGAGGCCCTGCTGCGCCGGCTCTTCCAGGCGCTCGAGCCGGGCGGCTACCTGTGCCTCTCCGACCTGGACGCAGAGGACGGGTCCTTCCACGGCCACGGCAAGGTCCCTCACGAAGGGTTCGATCGCGCCCGCATGGCGGAGGCCCTGCAGCGCACCGGCTTCGTCGACGCTCGCTTCGAGACCGCCTTCGAGATCGAGAAGCCCGTGCATGGGGGCCAGCTGCGCAGGTTCCCGGCGTTCCTGGTCGTCGCCCGGCGGCCTTGAGGGGGTGCCGTCGGGCGCCCCGAAATGTGGTTGCGATCGCAACCACTTCTCGCCCAGGAATCGGGGCGTGCCCCGGCACGCCTCGCCCCGACTCGTCTCCCATCCCCCCGCCGCGCTCCCCGACGGCGACGGACCGGCGCTGCGGGTCCTGGTCCAGACCTTCATCCGCACCATCGGGCTCCTCTCCGGCGATCACACCCCCTGCGGCAAGCCGCTGGCGGTCTCGCACGCGCATGCCCTGATGGTGCTCCTGGAGCGCGACCGGCTCGGGGCCACGCCGGGCCAGCGCGAGCTGGGCGCGGCGCTGGGCATCGACAAGAGCAACGTGGCCCGGCTCTGCCACAGGATGGAGAAGGCCGGTCACCTGCGGCAGGCCCGCAGCCGCGACGACGGTCGCGCCCGGCTGCTGCTCCTCACCCCGCAGGGCCGGAGGGTGGCCGAGGCGGTGGAGCGCTCGAGCCGAGCCCGGTTCGAGGAGCTGGCCGCGGCGCTGCCCGCGGCGCGGCGCCCGGCGGTCCTCTCGGCGCTGGCCGTGCTCAACCAGGCCATCGGCACCGCGCGGCCGGCGATGCCGGAGGCCCGCCGCGGCCGCCCGCCGTCCCCGGTGCGCAAGGCAGGAGGAGGATCCCCGTGACCCGATCTCGCCCCATCCTCGGCGGCCTCATCGTCCTGTACTTCGTCATCGGCCTCGAGGTGCTGGTGATGATCAGCCCCTTCGCGGCGTTCTTCTACGCGGCCTTCAACCCGGTCCTCCTCTTCCTGGCCCGCTGGCCGGCCACCCACTGGCTGGCGGACTTCTTCCTGCCCCACATGATCACGCCGCCCGGGACCTTCCTGCGCACGGTCCGGGTGGCCGGCTCGGTCCTGTTCGTGGGCGGGGCGGCCGTCTTCCTGATCTGCGCCGGGCAGGTCTACTGGAGCAAGCTGGCGCGGCGCGGCCCGGTGGTGGGCGGCCTGTACCGGTGGATCCGCCACCCGCAGTACCTGGCGCTGGGCGCGACCGGCCTGGGGCTGGCCATCCTCTGGCCGCGCTTCCTCACCGCCGTGCTCTGGGCGGTGATGGCCGCGCTCTACTACGCGCTGGCGCGCGACGAGGAGCGGCGCATGACGGCCCGCTTCGGCGAGCAGTACGGCGCCTACGTGGACCGGACGGGCATGTTCCTGCCCCGGGCCGTCGAGGGAGCGCTGGCGCGGGTTCCCGGCCTGCGCCGGCCCGGCCTCCGCGCCGCCGCCGGCATCGCGTTCCTGTTCGCCTTGGCGGTGGGTGGCGCGTTCGCCCTGCGCGACTACACGATCCACGAGCTGCCATTCTGGTCGGGAGGGTCGGTGTGGGCGCTGCCGCTCCTCCCCTCCGACGAGCCGATGGTGGAGCACCGCATGGCGGACGCCCTGAAGCTGCCGGAGATCCAGGCCCGCCTCCCCGCGGACGCGCCGGTGCTCGCCTACGTCCTCCCCGTCGACTACGTCATGCAGGGGATGATCGCCGACACCGACCCGGCCTGGCGGCTGTACCAGCACCACCAGACCCTGCCCATGATCGCCGACTGGGTCTTCCACCCGTTCCGCCACCTGGAGGGCGGGCACGCCGGCCACGCCGGAATGATGATGCACCACCCGGAGATGGGCGCGACGGCCTCCGGGATGGTCCGCCGCATCATCTTCGTGCGGGTCGATGCGCCGGGCGGCGAGGTCACGCCGGCGGCCCTCCTGGCGACGGGCGCGCCGCGCCGGCCGCTGTTCTTCGCGGACGTCGACCTGCACGCGCTGCGCTGCGAGCGGGTGCAGGACCTGGGGCCGGGCACCGGCTGGGGCAACGTCCCCACGCCCATGTTCTGAGGATCCGGGCCCTTGCGGGCCGAACCCCCTCGAGCCCGGGCGGCTCCAACGTGGTGAAGGAGGCAATTCATGATCAACGTAGGCACCGTGGACCGCACCATCCGCGTCATCGCCGGGCTGGCGATCCTCTCGCTGACGGTGGTCGGCCCGCACACGCTCTGGGGCCTGGTCGGCGCCGTCCCGCTCCTCACCGGCATCTTCGGCTTCTGCCCGCTCTACCGGCTGCTCGGGATCAGCACCTGCCGGATGCACGGGGCCGGGGGACAGACCGCCGGATGAGCGACGCATCCACCCCCAGCTCCCGCAAGCCGCTGCTCTTCACCGCCGCCGCGGTCGTGCTGGGGGCGATGCTGGGCGGCCTGTACGCGCACTTCATCGGGTGCCGGACCGGCACCTGCCCCATCACCTCCAGCGTCCGGAACGCCTCGCTCTACGGCGGGTTGGTGGGCCTCGTCATCGGCTGGCCGGGGCGCCGCCGGGATCGCGACGGGTCAGCCCGACAGCCCCAGCGCCCGCATCCGCCGCCAGAGGGTGCTTCGACTCCATCCCAGCGCTGAGGCCGTCTCGGCCCGGTTCCAGCGGTGCTCGTCGAGGGCGCGCCGGAGCTCGGTCCGCTCCTCGGGAGCGCCCGCCTGCGCGCGGCGACCGGGAGGGCGCTGGGCGGGGGCGCCGGCCGCGTGGGCGGCGCCGCCGGGCAGGATCTCCGGCGGCAGGTCCTCGGGCTGGAGCGTCTGGCCGCGGGCCACGGTGACCGCGAACTCGAGCGCGTTCTCCAGCTCGCGGACGTTGCCGGGCCACTCGTAGGAGAGGAGGGCGCGCATGGCGTCGGGCGAGAACTGGAGGGCGCGCCCGGTCCGGCTGCACACGTTCGAGAGGAGGAGCCGCGCGATGGGCTCGACGTCCTCGCGCCGCTCCCGCAGCGGCGGAAGCTCGATGGGGAAGACCCGCAGCCGGTAGTAGAGGTCCTCGCGGAAGGAGCCCTGGGCCACCGCCCGGCGCAGGTCCCGGTTGGTGGCGGCGATGATCCGGGCGCTGGCCTTGCGCGGCTGGTCGTCGCCGACGCGCTCGTAGGTGTGCTCCTGGAGCACGCGCAGGAGCTTGACCTGAAGGTGCAGGGGCAGATCGCCCACCTCGTCGAGGAACAGCGTCCCGCCCGAGGCGGCCTCGAACCGACCGGCGCGATCGCGGGTGGCGCCGGTGAAGGCGCCGCGCACGTGCCCGAACAGCTCGCTCTCCAGCAGCTCGCCGGGCAGGGCGGCGGCATTGACCGCCACGAAGGGGCCGTTGCGCCGGGGCGACTGCGCGTGGATCACCCGGGCCGTCACCTCCTTGCCGGTGCCGCTCTCGCCGGCGATGAGGACGGTGGCCTCGCTGTGCTGCAGCACCTCGAGGAGCCGGAAGACGCGCGCCATGGCCAGCGAGCGGCCGATGAGCCCGAACCCGGCCACGGGGCCGGTGACCGCGGTCGACTCCTCGTCGGCCGGACGGATGACGAGCAGGTACGAGGCCTCGGGATCGCACACGCCGTAGGGATCGTGCTGCAGCGGCGCCGCGGTGACGGAGAGAAGCCGGGTCTCGCCGTGGTGCGTCCGCAGCAGGGCGCGCCAGCCCTCGCGCTTCTCGCCGGCGAGCAACGCCTGCCGCAGCGGCCCCGCCGGCCCGAACAGCTCGGCGCCGAGGATGGACTCGACCGGCTCGCCCCGCAGGCGCTGGGAGGCGCCGGGCCCGAGCAGCGCATCGAGCCGATCGGACACGTGGCGGAGGCGAAAGCCGACGTCGAGCGCCATGCAGATGCGGCCGAGCGAGCCGAAGGCGGCGTTCACGGCCGCGAAGGCGGCCTCGCGGGTGGTGGCGGTGTCGAGCGCGAGCTCCATGCCGCATAGCCTGACACAATTCGCATCAGCTTGAAACAAAGCGTCCCGTGGATGTGAGACGCCACGAAGCAAGCGCCTCCCATCAAGTGCCTGAAATCACTGGGACTGATGAAAGGCACGACGCACGCAAAGGGTGGCCTCGGTGAACCGGCGACCGCAGGCCTGGACCGGCGCTCGCCGGAGACGACATCTCGAGAGGTGAGGGGCGCCATGAGACGGATCATCGGAGCAGCACTGGCGGTGATGGGCCTGCTGACAGCCGCGCCGGCCCTGGCTACCAACGGCATGCGCATGATCGGCTTCGGCCCGGTGCAGGGGTCGATGGGCGGGGTGGGGGTGGGGGCGACGCTCGACGGCAATGCGCTGGTCTCGAACCCGGCCGGCATCGCCGGGCTCGGGAACCGGCTCGACGTCGCCGTCGGCTACTTCAAGCCGTCGGTGAGCCATCAGGCCACCGGCACGCCGACCGGCGCGCCGCCGCCCAATCCGCCCTCGATGATCGGCGGCGACGGCCGGATCGTCGACTCGAGGCGCGCGGGCTCGCCCATCCCGGCGGTCGCGTACATCCAGCCGGTGACCGACCGCCTCTCCGCGGGGCTGGGCCTGTTCGCCGTCTCCGGCATGGGCGTCGACTATCCAACCAACATCTACCTGAGCAAGGCGCTCACCTCGTACCTCAACGCCCGGCTCAGCCCGGGGGTCGCCTACCGGTTCAATGGCTCATTCAGCATCGGGCTGGCTCTGAACGTGATGATGGCGCAGATGCAGTACGACGTGGCCGGGAACGTCGGCCAGGTGAAGCACAGCACCGCGACGTCCTGGGGCTACGGCGCCACCCTGGGCGTGAAGGTCACGCCCATCGAGAACCTCTCGCTGGGCGCCGCCTACGAGACCCGGAGCCACTTCCAGGACTTCTCCTTCGACGTTCCCGGCGGCAAGGACAAGCTCCGCTTCGACCAGCCGCAGGTCGCCACCCTCGGCGCCGCGGTCCGGCCGGTCGAGGCCCTGCTGCTGGCCGCCGACCTGGAGTGGATAGACTGGTCCTCCACCATGGGGAAGAACCTGCCCCGGTACTCGCAAAACCAGTCCGGCGCCCAGCCCTTCGACATGGGCTGGAAGGACCAGTGGGTGGTGAAGCTCGGCGTGCAGCTGCGCGCGGCCAAGGGGCTGGACCTCCGCGCCGGCTACAACTACGGGAAGATGCCGCTCGCCAGCTCGCGCGCCTTCGAGAACCTGGTCTTCCCGGCCGTCGCCGAGCACCACTTCACCGCCGGCGCGGGCTACGCGGTGAACGACAGGATCGGCGTGCAGCTCACCGGCATGTACTCGCCCGGCGCGAAGATCTCGGGTGCCAACGCCGGGCCGCCGCCCGCCGGTCAGATGATCGCCTCGTACTCCACCGAGATGTCGCAGTTCCAGCTCGACCTGGGCGCCACCTACCGATTCTAGGGGTGGGGTCGCCGCGCGCCCGCCCGCCCAGGGCGGGCGTCGCGGGTCTGGCACGGAGGACGGCCGCATGTCGCTCACCCGCAGGCAGTTCATCCAGATCGGCGGCGCGGCCGGGGGCGCCGCCGCCGCCTCGGGCCTGACCACGCGCTGGTGGGGGCTGGACCGCGACCGCGTCGACGATCCCGGCACCGAAGGCGAGCGGGTGGTGCCGACCTACTGCGAGCTCTGCTTCTGGGGCTGCGGGGTCGAGGCGCACGTGCGCGACGGGCGGGTCACCAAGATCGTCGGCAACCCGGACCACCCGCTCTCGCGCGGCATGCTCTGCCCGCGCGGCGCGGGCGGGACCGGGCTGCTCTACGATCCGGACCGGCTCACGCGACCGCTGGTGCGCCGGCAGAAGCGGGGCGACGACGTCTTCGAGGCCGTGTCCTGGGACGCGGCCCTGAACGAGGTGGGCGAGAAGCTGCTCGCCGTCAAGGCTCGCCACGGTCCCGAGTCGCTGGCGCTCTTCACCCACGGCTCCGGCGGCGCCTGGTTCAAGCAGCTCATGAAGGCCTGGGGCTCGCCCAACGTGGGGGCGCCCTCCTACGCCCAGTGCCGGGGCCCGCGCGAGGCCGGGTTCCTCCTCACCTACGGCACGCCGCTCGGCTCGCCCGAGCCCATCGACATCGCCAGCGCCCGGGTCATCACGCTCATCGGCAGCCACCTGGGCGAGAACATGCACAACACCCAGGTGCAGGAGCTGGCCGAGGCCATCGGCAAGGGGGCCGAGCTGGTGGTTGTGGATCCGCGCTTCTCGGTGGCCGCCAGCAAGGCGCGCCACTGGTTGCCCATCCGGCCCGGCACCGACATCGCGCTGCTGCTCGCCTGGATGAACGTGATCCTGACCGAGGGGCGCTACGACGCCGAGTACCTGGCCAGGCACGCCACCGGGCTCGAGGAGCTCAAGGCCCACGTGGCCGACAAGACGCCGGAGTGGGCCTGGCCGCACACCGGCATCCGCCCGGAGCAGATCCGCGAGACGGCCCGGCTCATCGCCTCCGCCCGCCCGGCCTCGCTCATCCACCCCGGCCGCCACACCACCTGGACCGGCGACGACACCCAGCGTGAGCGGGCCATGGCCATCCTGGCCGCGCTGCTCGGAAGCTGGGGGCGGCGCGGCGGGTACCTCTCGACCGGCAAGATGAGCCTGCCGGCCTACCCGATGGCGAAGGAGTTCCCCCACCCGGCCAAGAAGGAGGCCGATCGCCCCAGGGCGGGCGGGTTCCCGGTGGCCTCGGAGGTCCTGGCCTCCGGGCTCTGCGACGCCAGCGTCCCGGGGAGCGCGCTCTACGATCTCAAGGCCTGGATCGTCTACGGCTGCAACCTGATGCAGGCCCTGCCCAGCCGCAAGCAGACCATCGCCGCCATCCAGAACCTGGACCTGCTGGTGGCCATCGACGTCCTCCCGGCCGAGGTCTGCGGCTGGGCCGACGTGGTCCTGCCCGAGGCGACCTATCTGGAAAGGGACGACGACGTGGCGGCCCCGGCCCACAAGCAGCCGTTCCTGGCGCTTCGCCAGGAGGTGGTGCCGCCGCTGGGCGAGTCGCGGCCGGGCTGGTGGATCGCCAAGGCGCTGGCCGCCAAGGTGGGGCTGGCCGAATACTTCCCATGGAAGGACGCGCGCGAGTACGTGGACGCGCGGCTGCGGGCGGGCGGTCACGACGTGGCCCGCGCCCGCGCCACCGGCGTGGTGCTGGGGAAGGCGACGCCCTCTTGCGAGGAGGAAGGGCTGGCGATCGAGATCGCCACCGACTCGAAGAAGATCGAGCTGCGCAGCGAGCAGCTGGCCAGGATGGGGTTCGATCCCATCCCGCAGTACTACCCGCCCGAGGAGGGGCCCCCCGGCCACTTCCGCCTGCTCAGCGGCCGCGCCCCGACCCACACCTTCGGCCGCACCGTCAACAACCGGCTCCTGTGCGAGCCGTACCCCGAGAACGAGGTGTGGGTGAACGCCGACGCCGCCCGCGGCCTCCCCGGGTTCGACGCGCCGCTCGCCTCCGGCGACCGGGTCATGCTGGTGAACCAGGACGGCGCGCGGAGCGGCCCGGTCAAGGTGAAGGTCACCGAGCGCATCCGCGGCGACTGCGTCTTCCTGGTGCACGGCTGGGGCCAGACGGCGCGGAAGCTCCACACCGCCTACCGGCGCGGCGCCTCCGATGCCGAGCTCACCACCCGCTACAAGGTCGACCCCATCATGGGCGGCACCGGGATGAACGTGAACTTCGTGCGGCTCGAGCCGGTCGGGAGAGGCGCATGAAGAAGCGCTACGCCATGGCGGTCGACACCCGGCGCTGCGTGGGCTGCAGCGCCTGCGTCATCGCCTGCAAGACCGAGAACGCGCTCCCCGAGGGAGGGTTTCGCGACTGGGTGGTCCAGGAGGTGGAGGGCAGGTTCCCCGACCTCTCCATGCAGATCCGCTCGGAGCGCTGCAACCACTGCGGCGCGCCCTCCTGCGTCGACGCCTGCCCGACCGGTGCCTCGCACCTGGCCGAGGGCGGGATCGTGGCGGTCGACCGGCGCAAGTGCACCGGCTGCAAGGCCTGCATCGCCGCCTGCCCGTACGGCGCGCGCTACGTCCACCCGGGCGGCTTCGTGGACAAGTGCACCTTCTGCCTGCACCGGGTCCGCAAGGGCGATGAGCCCGCCTGCGTCGACAACTGCCCCACCCGCGCGCTCACCTTCGGCGACGCGGCCGATCCCGATAGCCCGGTGTCGCGCCTGCTGGCCAGCCGCCGCGGCGCGGTGCTGCAGCCGGAGCAGGGGACCGAACCCAACGTCCACTTCCTCACCTGACCTCGAGGGACGGCATGCGACGAGATCCCAACCGGTTCTGGAACCCGCACCTGGCCGGGGTCGCGCTGGGCACGGTGCTGGGCGTGACCTTCCTGGTGATGGGGGGCGGCCTGGGCGCGTCGGGCGGCTCGCTGCGCATGGGCGTGGCGGTGCTGTCGGCAATGGCCCCGGAGCACGTCGCCGCCACCCCGCCGCTGGCCCGCTCGGCGGCGGCCGAGCACCCGCAGTGGCTGGTCTACGAGCTCTTCGGCGTCATCCTGGGCGGGCTGGTGGCCGCCTACACCGCCGGCCGCCTGAAGCGGGAGGTGCTGAAGGGGCCGCGCATCTCGACGGGGAGCCGCCTCGCCCTGGCGCTCCTGGGCGGCGTGCTCATGGGGGTCGCCGCCAAGATCTCGCGCGGCTGCGCCTCGGGGCAGGCGCTCACCGGCGGTGCGCTGCTGTCGGTCGGATCGTGGGTCTTCTTCCTCTCGTTCTTCGCGGGCGGGTACGGAGCGGCCTGGTTCGTGAGGAGGCAGTGGCGATGACCTTCCCGCTCTCTCCCTCGCACGAGCTGGGGCTGGCCTTCGCCGTGCTCTCGGGGTTCGGCTTCGGGTTCGTGCTGGAGCGCTCCGGCTTCGGGCGCGCGCAGAAGCTGGTGGGGCAGTTCTACGGCTACGACATGAGCGTGTTCAAGGTCATGTTCACGGCGGTGGTGACGGCCATGCTGATCGTGGCGGTGGCCTCCGTGGCCGGGCTCACCGACTTCAAGCTGGTGGCCGACTACGCCACCAGCCAGACGCTGCTGGTGCCGTTCGTCGTCGGCGGCATCGGGGTCGGTGCCGGGTTCGTCATCTCCGGCTACTGCCCGGGCACGTCCTACGTGGCCATGGCGTCCGGGAAGCTCGACGGGCTGGTCACGGTGCTGGGGACGATGGTCGGCCAGGTGATCTGGTCGGAGCTGGAGTGGCGGCCCGGCTTCTCGACCTTCCACGACGCCACCAACGTCGGCAACTTCTACCTGTGGGAGCTGCTGCACCTGCCCGCCCGCGCCGGCCCGCCCATCCTGGTGGCCGCGGTGGTGGCCATGGCCGCCGCCTGCTTCCTGATCGCCGATCGGGTCGAGAAGGCGCTGGGCGCGAACGCCGATCCCTTCGCCCGCGGGATCCCCGGCGGCCGCCCGCGGCGCTGGGTCCTGACGGGCCTGGCGGCAATCGGCGCGGCCGGCCTGGCCGGCCTGCTCCTGCCCACCGGGACGCAGGCGGGGGTGCGCCAGGTGGCGAGCGTGTCGGCCGCGGAGCTGGCCCAGCGCGCCTTCGATGCGCCCTGGAGGATCCGCGTCGTCGACGTGCGGCCGCGGGAGGCGTGCACGGCCAGGCGCGTCCCCGGCGCCGAGTGCGTTCCGCAGGCCGAGCTGGCCAAGCTCCGGCTGGCCGAGGCGGACCCCTCGCGCCTGCTGGTGGTGGTGGGCGAGCGCCAGGAGGCGCCACCGGCGGTCGAGGCCTATCGCGGCAAGCTGGCCGTGCTCCGCGGAGGCTGGAGCGCCTGGGAGGAGTACGCGCTCGCGCCGCCCCGGCCGCCCGCGTCCGGCGCCCCGGCCGCCGAGGTGGAGGCGTACCGGATCCGGGCCGGCATCCAGTCGGCCCTCACCGGCATGAAGGCCGCTCCCCCGCCACCCCCGCCGTCGGCCGCGCCCGCCGGCGGAGCGCGCAAGGGCGGCGGCGGGTGCAGCGGGTAGGGGATGTGGACGAATGGTGATCTCATGACCGAGCTCGAAGTGGCACGCCACAGCCGCCTCGTCGATCCGCACCTCGCCGTCTGGGGCTGGGAGATCCCGGTCTATCTCTTCCTGGGCGGCATGGCCGCGGGCCTCTTGATCCTCACCACGGCGCTGTGGATGCGGCGGCAGGATCGCTCGGCGCCGCTGCGCTGGATGGCCTTCGCGGCGCCGGCGCTGGTCACCCTGGGCATGGGTGCGCTCTTCCTGGATCTGGCCGGCAAGCTCCACGTCTGGCGCTTCTACCTGGCCTTCCGCTGGACCTCGCCCATGAGCTGGGGCGCCTGGATCCTGATCCTCGTCTACCCGGTGTCGCTGGTGGCGGCCGCGGCCGGGCTGGACGCGGCCCAGGCCGAGCGGCTGGCCGGCTGGGCCGACCGGGTGAGGCTGGGCGGGCTGGTGCGCGCCGCGCGGGCCTTCGGGGCCGCACACGCTGGCGGCCTGCAGCGCGCCGCCATCGGGACCGGGGTGGCGCTGGGCGTCTACACCGGGATCCTGCTCTCCACCCTCGGGGCGCGCGCGCTGTGGAGCTCGGCACTGCTCGGGCCGCTGTTCCTGGTCTCGGGCGTGTCGACCGGGGCGGCGCTGCTGCTGCTCGTGCCGGTCTCCGCTGAGGAGCGGCACGCGGTGGGGCGCTGGGACCGGCTGGCCATCGCCCTGGAGCTGGCCGTGCTGGCCCTGTACCTGATCGGCCTCGCGACCAGCGGGGCGCGCGGAAGCGCCGCAGCCGCCGAGCTCCTGGGCGGCGCCTACACCGCGCCGTTCTTCGCGCTGGTGGTCGCCGGGGGCTTGCTCGTCCCGTTGCTTCTCGGGACGCTGGAGGCGAGGCTGGGCCTGCGGGCCACCCTGGCCGCACCGGCCCTGGTGCTGTGCGGCGGGCTGGCGCTGCGCTGGATCCTGGTCTCGGCCGGGCAGGCGGCCTGAGCAACCCGTCCGGGTGAATCCACGGTCGCGCTTCAGGCTCCAACCGAGCGGGGGTAGCCTCTCCCCCGGACGGGACCGGAGTCGACATGAAGACCAGGTTGCTCATCATCGGCGGCGTGGCCGCGGGCGCGACCGCCGCGGCGCGCGCCCGGCGCATCAGCGAGGAGGCCGAGATCACGCTGCTGGAGCGCGGCCCCTACGTCTCCTACGCCAACTGCGGCCTGCCATACTTCGTCGGCCGCGACATCCAGAAGCGCTCGAAGCTCCTGCTGCAGACGCCGCAGGGGTTCGCCACACGCTACCGGGTCACGGCCCGCGTCGACACGGAGGCCCTCGAGATCGACCGCGCCGGGAAGCGGGTGCGGGCCCGCGGGCCCGAGGGCGAGACCTGGCTCGCATATGACAGGCTCATCCTGGCCCAGGGCGGCAACCCCATCATGCCGGCCGTCCCGGGGGCCGACGCGCCACACGTCTTCCGGCTCTGGACCGTGCCGGACATGGACCGCATCGATGCCTACCTCGAGCGCGAGCGGCCGCGCACGGCGGTGGTGGTGGGCGGCGGCTTCATCGGCCTGGAGATGGCGGAGGCGTTCCGCAAGCGCGGGCTCGACACCACCGTGGTCGAGCTCCTGCCCAGCGTCATGCCGCTCATGGACCGCGCCTTCGGGGCGCGGGTGGCGGCCGAGCTGGAGGAGAACGGCGTCCGGGTGATCACCGGCGCGGGTGTGAAGGCGGTCGACGCGGCCGGGAAGGCGGTCGAGCTGGCCGATGGACGGAAGCTCCCGGCCGAGCTGGTCCTGCTCTCGGTGGGTGTCCGCCCGGAGCTCTCGCTGGCGAAGGCGGCGGGCCTCGAGATCGGCCCCTCGGGCGGCCTGCTGGTGGACGAGCACCTCCGCACCTCGGATCCCGACGTGTTCGCGGCCGGCGACATGGTCGAGCTCACGCAGAAGGTCTCGGGCCGGCGGGTGCGGATCCCGCTGGCCGGGCCCGCCAACCGGCAGGGCCGGGTGGCCGCCTCGAACGCGCTGGGCCTCCCCATGCGCTACCGCGGTGCGCTGGGTACGAGCGTGGTGAAGGTCTTCGAGGCCACCGCCGGGATGACCGGGCTCTCCGAGCGCGCCGCCCGCGAGGCGGGCTTCGACGCCGGGGTGGCCGTGATCCACAAGGACCACCACGCCGGCTATTACCCCGGGGCGGAGGAGCTGTCGCTCGAGCTCGTCTACGACCGGAAGACCTCCCGGCTGCTGGGCGCCCAGGCCTTCGGCAAGGCCGGCGTCGACAAGCGCATCGACGTGCTGGCCACGGCCCTCTCCGGCCGCATGACGCTCGAGGACGTGGCCGAGCTGGACCTGGCCTATGCCCCGCCGTACTCGTCGGCCAACGACCCGGTCAACCTGGCCGCCTTCGTGGCGATGAACGACGTCTCCGGCTTCAGCCCGCTCGTCACCGCGTCGCAGCTGAAGCTCGAGCTGGCCTCGGCCAGCCCGCCGCTCCTGCTCGACGTGCGCAGCGCGCGCGAGCACCGCGCCGGCCATCTCCGCGGCTCGGTCCACGTGCCGGTGGACGACCTGCGCCAGCGCTGGGAGACCCTGCCGCGCGGGCGGCGCATCGCCGCGTACTGCCGGTCGGGCTTCCGGGCGCACCTGGCCGTCCGGATTCTGAAGGAGCACGGCTTCGACGACGTGGTGAACGTGACCGGGGGCGAGCTCAGCCTGCGGCCCGAGGGCGGCTTCGACTGGGAGGCGGCGTGACGGCGAGCCTCTGGTTATGGGTGCTGCTCGCGGTGCTGGCCCTGGTGGTATTCCGGCGGCTGGCGGGAGGAAAGCGCGTGAGCCCGGACGTGGTCCTGCAGAAGATCAAGAACGGTGCGACCGTGGTGGACGTGCGGACGCCCGGGGAGTACCAGACCGGCGCGTACCCGGGGGCGGTCAACATCCCCGTCCAGGAGCTGGATCGCCGGGTGGGCGAGCTGACCAGGGACCGACCCATCGTGGTCTACTGCGCCTCGGGAATGCGCAGCGCGTCCGCGGAGCGGCTGCTGCGCGCCCGTGGGTTCACGGACGTGGTGAACGGGGGCGGGCTGGGGCAGATGCCGAGGTAGCAGTCGAAGCCCGGGATCGCCTCTCACGCCCGGTCGGCCAGCTGAATGTTCACACCCGCCCGCATGCGGCCGGGCGGTGACGAGCGGCCTCGAGACCGACGTGTACGCGCAGGGACACGGGCTGCACGGAGTGGTACGGCGCGAGACGTGTCCACGGACGACGCACGTCGGTAGCCCCAGCAAGCGTGGCGGGCGCGAAGGCAGAGGGCTAGGAGCGCCCCATGCCCGGGCTGTCGGCCGTGATCATCGCGCACGACGAGAAGCAGGACGTGGCACGCGCAATCCGCGCCGTGTCCTTCGCCGACGAGGTGCTGCTGATGGATGCGGGCCCGACCGAACGGATCCTGGAGGTACCTCGTCCGCTGCACGCCCGCGTGGTGAAGCACGCGTTCGAGGGGGACGGCCCGACCAAGCGGCGGGCCGTGGCCGAGGCGGCGCACGACTGGGTGCTCTGCCTGGACGCGGACGAGGAAGTGACTCCAAAGCTGGCGGCCGCGATCCGGGAGCTGCTCGCCGGCGGCCAACCGACGTGCGCGGCGTACCGATTCCGATTCGTGACCGCGTTCATGGGGCGACCTCTGACACACGGGGCCGCTTCGAACCGCTATCCGGTCCGGCTGTTCGACCGCCGGCGTGCGGAGTGGAGCTCCGCGCCGGTGGCCGCGGAGCTCGGGCTCTCCGGGACCGAAGGCCACCTGCCGGGCACGGTCTTCCACCACGCCCTGCGCGATCTCTCCGACAGCATCGCCAAGATGGACACCGAATCGTCGCTGGCCGCGCTCGAGGTCGCGATGAGCGGCCGCTGCCCTGGCGGGCTGGCGATCGTGCTGACGGCAGCATTCCAGTTCTTGCGCCACTACGTCCTGAAGCAGAGCTTCCGCGACGGCTTCCCCGGCCTGGCCTGGTCCTTCGTGAGAGCGGTGGAGTCGTCGATGAAGTACCTGAAGGCGCGCGAGCTGGTGGCCTGCTCTGGATTCGGGGCCTGGACCGAACGCCGGCGCCGTGGATTGTCTTCCTCGCCGTCCTGCGGCGGGGTCACGGTCCTGGAGGTGAAGGACGTCAGCGGTACCCGGTCACGTCGGCCGGCTTGCCGGCCTCGACCACCTCGGCGAGATACCGCCAGGCAGTCCGGCCGGCTGCCGTCCAGGTCGGTGAAGCCGTAGACCTTGGCCAGCTCGCCGCTGGACAGCGAGCTGCCGTTCCAGCGGGCCCGGTCGGCGTCGGCGGCCAGCGCGGCCACGGCGCGGCCGACGAAGGCCGGGCGTCTCCGAGATGGCGAAGTGCGGCGTGCGCGCCGTGGCGTCGCGCCAGTTCGCCTCGGTGACCCCGTAGAGTGCTCGAGCATCGCCTCGGAGCGCAGCCAGCCGGGGGTGAGCGACACGGCGGTGGCGCCGTGCGGCCGGAGCTCGTGGGCCAGCGCGAACGCCATCCGGTTCACCGACGCCTTGGCCAGGTCGTAGAAGAACGAGACCCGGTAGTGGGTGGCGTTGTACGCGTCGGTGCCGTCGGTCATCTCGACCACCAGGCCGCCCGGGGTCTCGAG
Source organism: uncultured Pseudomonadota bacterium (assembly GCA_963736345.1). GTDB lineage: Bacteria > Myxococcota > Myxococcia > Myxococcales > Anaeromyxobacteraceae > Anaeromyxobacter. Next base: position 46,567 of record CAVTOU010000028.1, read on the forward strand.
GAGCAGCGGCAAGGCGAAGTGGCTGGTGATGGCGTGGGTGTCGACGGCCAGGCGCAGGGTGCGCAGGCCGTTCTCGAGCGAGCGACTCCCAGACCGTCTTGTCCCATTCCATGGTGGTGGCGCCCCAGATGTCGTTGACGAGCACGTGCAGGCGGCCCTGCTCGGTGTCGATCCGCTCCACCAGGCTGCGGACCTCGTCGGGCACGAGGTGGTCGACCGGCACGGCGATCCCGCGGCCGCCGGCCGCGTCGACCAGCGCGGCCGTCTCCTCGATGGTCTCGGGTCGGTTCATCTCCGAGCGCGCCGGCCCGGGTGGTGCGCCCGGTGACGTAGACGGTGGCGCCGGCGGCGCCGAGCTGGACCGCGATCCCCCGGCCCGCGCCGCGGGTCGCCCCGGCCACGAGTGCGACCTTGCCCGCCAGCGGTGTGGCCATGTGTCTCGCTCCCGAACGGCCCCGCAGGGCATTGGCGCTGTGACATAGCGAGCATGAGCGCCGGGTCAAGCGACGATCGAATTTGGTTGCGCGCCGTCGCGGAACGAGCGCTCGCATGTCCTTGGACGCGGATCTCTTCAAGCGCTGCCGCTGACGACCGAGCTCAGGCTCGGGCCAGGGCGGCGCACGGCGCCAGGGGCGCCGCCGCTGCCGCCAACGAGCGGCGCCCCCACGGCGGAATCGCGGGAGCGGCCGGGCAGCTCGCGGCCTCCGGGGGCCTCGGCACGAACGATCTCGCGCCGATCGCGGGCCGGTTCGACGTCCACGGGTGCGTCATGCGCCAGGTTGCCTCGCCGGTGCCAGTGGAGAACGTGCGGGGTGCGGACGTCACGATCATGGGTAATCGGTTCCTGGAGATCCAGTACGGAGCAGAGATCGTCGACGTCGAGAACGTGCGCTACGTGTTCGCGGGTAACCGGGTCGACTCCACCGTCGTGGGCGTGACGACCTACGACAACTGCCTCGGGGGGAGCTCGGTGTGCGGCTTTCATGCATCGAACGTCACGATCGCCGGCAACGCCATTCGCTCCTTAGACGGCCTCGAGCTCTTCAATTCGTCCAGCCCGGACACGAAGGGCACGGTCGTGGGGAACGACATCGACTACGACGCGGAGAACGGCGGCGTGGCGGTGTGGCTCGCCCGCAAGTCGAGCGGGTGGTTCGTCGTGACGGACGGCGCGGTCCTGGACCGAGGAACGAACAACCGGGTCATCATTCTTCCGTAGGCGTGAGGACCATCCCCTGCGATTGCAGGGGACGCGGCGGCTATGTCGAGAGACGAAGCCCCGGTCGATTCACCGGCGACCGGGGCTTCGGAGTTGCGGGGTCCGCACCGCGCCCCGGACCTCACCCCTCCGCCATCACCCCGACCGCCGCCGCGATGGCCGCGACGTGCTCCGGCCCGGTGCCGCAGCAGCCCCCCAGGATGCGCACCCCAGCGGCGAGGAACGCGGGCACGGTCGCGGCGAAGGCCTCGTGGCCGATGAGGTAGGTGATGGCGCCGTCGGGGCCGACCTGGGGCGAGCCGGCGTTGGGCTTCATCATGACCGGCTTGCCGCGCGCGGCGGCGTGGACCTCGCCGGCCAGGCGCACCTGATCGTCGAGCGAGAGCCGGATCCCGCAGTTGGCGCCCACGGCATCGGCGCCGGCGTCGAGCGCGGCCGCCATCATGCCGGCCGCGTCGATCCCGCTGAGCGTCCGGAAGCCCTGCAGGCCGAGCCCGAACACGGCGGTGGCGAGCACGCGGGGGGCGCCGGCCGCGCGCGCGGCCTGGATGGCGAGCGCGAGCTCGGCGGGATCGGACATCGACTCCACCAGGATGGCGTCGGCGCCGCCGTCGAGGAGCGCGCGGGCCTGCGCGAGGAACGCCGCCGACACCTCCGCCGCCTTGGCGTGGCCCCGCGGCGGAAGCACGCCGCCGAAGGGTCCCATGTCGCCCAGCACCAGCGCGCGGTCCCCGGCCACCTCCCGGGCCAGCCCCGCGCCCGCCCGGTTCAGCTCGGCGGCGCGCCCGGCGTCGATGCCGTGCAGCTCGAGCGCCGGCGAGCTGGCGCCGAAGGTGTTGGTGACGAGCAGGTCGGCCCCCGCATCCAGGTAGGCCCGGTGAACTCGCCGAACGAGGCCGGGCTCGTCCACGTTCCAGGGCTCCCCGCTCCGCCGCACCGGGAGCCCGAGCGACTGGAGCTGCGTGCCCATGGCGCCGTCGCAGACCGCGGGGCGGCGCTCGAGGAGCCGGTCCAGGCGTTCGGAGCAGTGCATGGCGCCGGAACGCTACCACGGCTCCGGCGGGGCCCAGGCAGCCCGTTCGGGAGCGTGGCCGGGAGGCCGGCGTTATGAACCCGGCGGATGATCAGGGGCACGAGCGTCTCGTCGGGGATCGCACAGGGCCGCGCCGTCGTGATCGCCTGCGCCCAGGGGGTGGCTCCGCGGCGCGAGGTGGGCCCGGGCGAGGTGGACGCGGAGCTACAGCGCTTCCAGGCGGCGCTGGGGCGGGCCGAGGCGGAGCTGATCGAGCTGCGCCGCGCGGTGGGCGAGCGGATCGGCGCCAGCCAGGCGGCCGTGCTGGAGGCGCAGCGGCTGGTGGTCCGGGATCCGGGCCTCAAGGAGCGCGTCACCCGGATCATCCGCGAGCGGCGCGTCAACGTCGAGGCGGCGGTGGCGGAGGTCATCGACGAGTTCACCCGCAGCTTCGACGCCATCCCGGACACCTACCTGCGCGAGCGCGCCGCCGACATCCGCGACGTGGGCCGCCGGGTCCTATCGGCCCTCATCGAGGAGGGGGTGGACGGAACGGCGGTGCCGGAGGGCGGCGAGGGCGCCATCGTGGTCTCCGAGGAGCTGCTGCCCTCGGCCACCGCGCGGCTGGAGCTGGCCCGGGTGCGCGCCTTCGTGACCGAGCGTGGAGGCCGGTTCTCGCACGCCGCCATCCTGGCGCGCTCCACCGGGACGCCGGCCGTGACCGGGGTGGCCCAGGCCGCGCAGCAGATCCGGACCGGCGATCACCTCATCGTCGATGCGGTCGCGGGCGTGGTGTTCGTGAACCCCGACCCCGCCGTGCGCGAGGAGTACGATCGCCTGGAGTCCGAGATCCGGGCCTATCGCGCCGAGCTGGCCCACGAGGTGGACGCGCCCTCGGTGACGCTGGACGGCACCGCCATCCCGCTCCTGGCCAACGTCAACAAGTTCTCCGACACCGAGGCGGCGCTCCTCTACCGCGCCGAGGGGATCGGCCTGTTCCGCACCGAGTTCGGGTTCACGATCCGCAATACCTTCCCGACCGAGGAGGAGCAGTTCCAGGCCCTGAACCGCGCCGCCGAGCGGTTCCACCCGCGCAAGGTGGTCTTCCGCATGCTGGACCTGGGCGGCGACAAGGACGTCCCCTACTTTCCCATGCCGGCCTCGCGCAACCCGTCGCTGGCGCCGCGCGGCATCCGGCTCCTGCTCCGCCACCCGGAGGTGATGAAGCCGCAGCTCCGCGCCTTCCTGCGCGTCAGCGCCGAGCACCCGGCGAGCATCCTCCTGCCGGTGGTGGCCGGCGTGGACGAGATCCGCGAGGCCCGCACCGCCATCCGGCAGGTCCAGGCCGAGCTCGCCGCCGAGGGCAAGCGCTGCAACCCGCAGGTCCCGGTGGGCGCGATGATCGAGGTCCCCTCGGCGGCGCTGCTGGCCGCCTCCCTGGCCCGCGAGGTCGACTTCTTCAGCCTGGGGACCAACGACCTGGTGCAGTACCTGCTGGCCGCCGACCGCGAGGACGAGGCCTCGGACGCGTGGTACCAGCCGCTGCACCCGGCGGTGCTGCGCCTCATCCGCTTCATGGCCGACGCGGCCCGCGAAGCCGGCCGGCCGCTGACGCTGTGCGGGGACATGGGCGGGAACCCGGTCTACACCGAGCTGCTGGTGGGCCTCGGCCTCCGCGAGTTCAGCGTCGCCCCCGGCGCGCTGCCGGGCCTGAAGAGCACCATCCGCCAGATGCACCTCGGCGACGCCGCCGACCTGGCGCGGAGGGCGCTGGAGCTCGAGACGGCGGCGGAGGTGGAGAGGCTGGTGGCGACGGATCGGCAGGAAAAGCCCGAGCCGCCGCCCGGCCGTGCGCGTTCACCGTCGCCCTCCGCGGACGCTTGAGCGTTTCCGCGGAGGACGGCCTGCCGTCGGACCTTCGACTGCGATCCTCACTTGCGCGTGATGGCGAGCGTGTCCTTCGCCGAGCACGAGTAGTTGCCGCCGTTGTACACCCAGGAGCAGCGCCAGGTGATGGAGCCGGAGCCGGCGTCCGCAGACGTCATCCGGATCGAGAAGGTCTCCTGATACGTTTCGCAGTCCAGGTAGTTCGTCTCGCTCCGCGCGTAGGACATCGTGTCTCCGCTCACGGTCGCGGTGTACGTATCCGAGCCGTCGACGACGAGCTGGCACTGGTTGCTCCCCTTGGTCCATGTGACATCGACGGTGCCCGTGGCGGCCTCCGATGGATAGCAATCCTCGGCGCCGTTGCCGGTGAGGGCTCCGGGCGTCAGGCTGTAGGAGTACGAGCCGTTCAGGTCATGGGTGGTGGTCGGCGGACTTCCGCCGCCGCCCCCGCCGCCGCACCCGAGGCCCAGCAAGGCTCCAACAAGGATCCCGAACCACGCGATCACGCTCTTGGACATGGCATCCACCTCCCGTATCGTGAGGCTTGGAGCTCCGTCGGCAACGCACAGAATCCCTTCTCTCGACTGCTCGTCGGAGACGTGGGGAACCGCCTCCGGCCCCCTTCCGCCCCCTCGCCCGCCGGCAGGGTTCGCTCGGCGAGCGGGGAGCTCATCCGCTCGCGAGGAATCCGCGGTCTCGGTTTCACCGTCAGGCAAACTCCGGCCGGCGGAGCGTGGAACCTCAACGCAGCTGCCAGCCTCTGCCCCTCGTGCTGCTGGACCGAAGTCTGCTCTCGCCGCACGGGAGCCCCGGCGGCGCCTGCGGGTTGCCTCGATCGGCCTGAGGCGCGACCTCCCACTAGTCACCCTAGGTGAATTTCGGGAAGATCCGTTTACCGGCCCCGTCGAGGATGGCGACCCGTCGGGGCGCTGACGGGCGCCTCGGGGCCTAGGGACAACCCCGACCTCGGGGTCCGGAAGCGCGGCGCCGGAGGCACACGGCGGCTAACGCTCCGGGATGCGTGCTTGGGCACCGCTGATGGCGCTCGTCGTCGCGCTCCATCTCGCAGCGTGCGTGGATCGAGGCGCGGGCGGCGGCGGCTCGATCGCGGTCAGCGACCCGGCGTTCCAGCTCACCGTCGAGGTGTCCGGGCTCGGCCCGGTCACGGACCTGGCGTTCCTTCCGGACGGGCGCATGGTCATCACCGAGAAGGACGGAACGCTCCGGTTGCGCGATGCGTCGGCGGGCCACACGGTGACCGTGGCCGGTCGGCTGGCGGTCGATAGCGCGAGCGAGAAGGGGCTGCTGGGCGTGGTGGTGTCGCCCGGGTTCGCCTCGGACGGGAGGATCGTGCTCTATCGGTCGGTCGCCTCGGCCGGCGGGGGCACGGATCTCGACCGGAACCGGGTCGCCTCGTTCCGGCTGGGGGAGGATGGCCTGCTCGATCTCGCCAGCGAGCAGACGCTCGTGTCCGGGCTGCGCGGACCCGCCAACCACGACGGCGGAGGCATGACCTTCGGGCCCGACGGCAAGCTCTACGTCGGGGTGGGGGACAGCGGCTGCAACAGCGGCCGACCTCCCGAGCCGCCCTCGACGCCCACCAACTACTTCGCCACCTGCCTCACCAGCGGGAACGGCAAGATCCTGCGGATCGAGCTGGACGGCTCCATCCCGGCCGACAACCCGCTGGCGGCGGTGCCGGAGGCGACGGCCTGCGGCGCCACCTGCGGCGAGGCCCCGGTGGCCCTTGCTCCGCCCCGGGCCGAAATCTGGGCGTGGGGGTTCCGGAACCCGTGGCGGTTCGCGTTCGATCCCGGGACCGGGCTCCTCTGGGTCGCCGACGTGGGTGAGGTGACCTACGAGGAGCTGACCGTCGCGCAGGCGGGGAGGCATCATGGCTGGCCCTGGCGCGAGGGACGCCACGGCTGGCCCCCCGGCCAGTGCCGTACCGTGGTCCCGGACACCGGCGACTGCGTCGATCCGGCGTACGAGTGCCGGCACGGTCCTGCCAGCGAAGGGATCGACGGCGGCTGCGAGTCGATCACCGGCGGCGCGTTCCTGACCGGTCCGCGCTGGCCGGAGGCGCTCCGCGACCGGTACGTGTTCGGGGACAACGTGACCCAGGACGTCTGGTCGGTCCAGCTCACGCCGGACCGCCGTGGCGTCGTGGCAGGATCTCGCAGGGCCCTCGCCCGGGCCAGCGGACCCCCCGTCTCCTTCCGGACCGGGCCCGACGGAGACATCCTGGTGGCGATCCTGTCCGGGCAGATCCTCCGCCTCTCGCCCGGGGCGAGCCCGTGAGCGAGGGAGCGGCAGCTCGCTCCGGGACTCCTCACGTCGCGCGCAGCAGGAGCACCGGCACCGAGATCCGGTGCTGCACCTTCGAGGCGGTGGTCCCGAGGAACAGGTCGCCCAGGAAGCGGTGGCCATGGGTGCTCATGGCCACCAGATCGCAGTCCTTCGCGCCCCACCCAGCTCACGATCTCCGTCGCGGGATCGCCGAAGGCCAGGACCACCTCGGCCGCGATCCCCTCGGCTGCGAACTCGTCCCGCACCTGGCGCAGGTAGGCGGTGTCCTCGGAGATCTCCGGGCTGACCGCCTCGGAGCCGTACGTGCGCGCCGCCCAGCCGTCGGCGACGTGCAAGCAGCACCACCCGCCGGGTTTGCACGGTGCGGGCGAGCTGCTTCACGTGATCGATGATGGCGCGGTCGGTCGGCCGCGTGTCGAGCGTCACCAGGATGGTGCCGTACAACGGCCTGGTGCTGGGCTGAGGGGCGCTCATGGGCCGGTGATGATACGCCACGCGGTGGAGACGGAATCGGGGAGCCCGTACAGGTCCAGGGCGGTGATGACCAGCGCGCTTCCCCAGCCGAACGCGAGCAGCAGCCACCCGTTCCTCCACTTGCCCATCCGGGTCCGCGAGCTGGTGAAGTGGAGCAGCGGGAACATGGCGAAGGGGAGCTGCAGCGCCAGCACCACCTGGCTCAGGGTGAGGAGATCGGTCACGCTGCTGTCGCCGCGGATCCCGATGATCACGACGGCGGGCAGGACCGCCAGCGCCGGGTGATGATGCGCCGGACCCAGGGCTGCAGCCGCCAGTGCATGAACCCCTCCATCACCACCTGGCCGGCCAGGGTGCCGGTGATGGTGCTGCTCTGGCCGGCTGGCCAGCAGCGCGACCGCGAAGAGCACGCTGGCGGCGCCGGTGCCGAGCAGCGGGGCCAGCGTCAGGTACGCGACCCGGATCCAGTCCGCATCGGCGCCGAAGTGGACGATCTCGCCCCCCACCTGCACGCTCTCGCGCCCGTGGAACACCATCGCCGCCAGCACCAGGATGGCGGCGTTGACGAAGAAGGCGACCGTCAGCGCCAGGCTGGAGTCGATGGTGTTGAGCCGGATGGCGGTCCGGATGGAGGCATCGTCGCGCTGGTAGCGGCGGCTCTGCACCAGCGCCGAGTGCAGGTAGAGATTGTGCGGCATGACGGTGGCGCCCATGATGCCGATGGCCAGGTAGACGCATGCCCGGGTGCCGGAACCCGGGCGAGACCAGCGCGCGCGCCCATCTCGCCGAAGTGCGGGGCGGTGGGCGGCAGCACGAAGATCTCGATGAAGTAGCAGGTGGCGATGGTGCCCACCAGGAGCAGCACGATGGCCTCGATGGTCCGCATCCCCAGCCGCTGCAGGGCCAGCAGCAGGAGCACGTCGACGGCGGTGATCATCACCGCCCAGAGCAGCGGGATGTGGAAGAGCAGGTTGAGCGCCACCGCGCTGCCCAGCACCTCGGCCAGGTCGCAGGCGCCGATGGCCACCTCGCACAGGATCCAGCTCGGCCAGCGCGTCCACCCCGGGTACCAGTCGCGGCAGGCCTGGGCCAGGTCCTTGCCGGTGACCACGCCCAGCCTGGCGGCGATGATCTGCATGAAGATCGCCATCAGGCTGGCGACCGCGATCACCCACAGCAGCTCGTAACGGAACCGCGCTCCTGCGGCGAGATCCGTCCCCCAGTTGCCGGGGTCCATGTAGCCGACGCTCACCAGCAGGGCCGGGCCGACGAACACCTTCCACTGGGGCCAGAACCCGGCGGCGGCAGGCGGGACGGCGACCGAGCCGTGGAGCCCCTCCAGCGAGAGCGAGCTGCGTTCTCTCGCCGGGGGAGCCTGGACGGGATCGCGATCGGCGGCGGGTCCGGGTATCGGGTCGGGGGGCTTCATGCGGGTTGCACCCCCCGATCTCTAGCCCGGCGCCCTCGCGCAGTCGCGGATAGCTCCGCTTTCCCTCTCCCCCCCGAAACGCGGCGCGGACCGCCCGCTCGAGGCTACGAACCCATCGGGGGAGGGGAGCCCCAAATCCGACCACCTGCTGGGCATGTGGCCGTGTCCCGGCCGGGGGGACAGGGTCAGCCGACGGGTTCACCGCCTGACAGGCCCCTCGGCGTGTGCTGTTTTTACCCTCAGCGATACCGGCCGGGGGCTGGTGTCCGAAGGGGGAGACCACCATGGCAAACCCGAATGGAGTCGGAAGGCGTGAGCTCTTCAAGAAGGCCGCGATCGCGACGGCGGCGGTGGCAGTGGTTCCGCGGTCCGCGCTGGCGGACGCCGCTCCCGTCGCGCAGGTGCGGAACGCGATCGGGGACCTGGAGGCGCCCCCCCGACTGACCGCGCCGCGCGGCACGGAGCGCTTCTGGCGCCAGGTCCGCCGCGCCTTCGCCCTGCCCGAGGACTACATCCACATGAATACCGGCACGACCGGCACGCCGCCGGCGTTCGTGCTTCGCAACCTGGCCGTCTACAACGCGTACAAGGCGCTCGACCCGCGCGACTGGGAGAAGAATCTCAACGCGGACTTCCCGGAGCTCGTCCCGCTGGGCAGCTCGATCCTCGGTCCCTCGGCGATGGCAGCGCGCCAGGCGCAGGTGGCCGCGGCTTACGGCGCCAATGCCGAGGAGATCGTCCTCAGCTACGACACCACCGACGCCTGCAACCTCATCTTCGCCGGCACGCCCTGGAACGCGGGCGACCGCATCGTCACCACCTCCATGGAGCACCCGGCGCTGGAGGGGCCCATCGCCTGGGCCCGCGATCATCGCGGGGTCGAGGTGGTGGTGATCGACATCCCGTCGCGCTTCGGCGCGAACAGGAGCGTGGCCGAGGTCGTCTCCTGGTTCGACGACGAGCTGGCGCGCCCGCTCCGGGACGACGCCAAGCAGTACGTCGCCTTCTCGGAGGTGTTCTACAAGAACGGCCTGCGGATGCCGGTGCCCGAGATCTGCGCGGCGGCCCGCGTCCGCGGGGCCTACTCGGTGGTGGACACCGCGCACGGCTGGGGGCACCTGCCCATCGACTGCCACGGCTACGGGGCCGATTTCATCGCCGGCGCCGGGCACAAGTGGCTGTGCGGCGGACCCGGAACCGGCATCTGCTACGTGCGGACCTCGGGCACGAACCTGCCCCCGTTCGCCATGGGCAACTTCTTCCTGTACGGCACCCCCTTCCAGGCCCCCAGCAGCTTCTTCGGGAGCCGCGCCTGGGCACCGAGCGTGTTCATGCAGTTCCGGGGCGAGGCCAACACCCCGGCCCTGTACGCCATGACCGACTCGCTGTCGTTCTTCACCGCGGTCGGCCTGCGCGACATCTACGAGCGCGGCATGGCGCTGGCGTCGGCCCTGCGGTCCCGGATCGTGGAGCGGTGGGGGGCGGGGGCGCTCTGGGTCGAGGACCATCCCGACGCGCGCTTCCGGACCGCCATCACCTCCTTCAACCCGTTCCGGGACAAGGACGACCCCGCCCAGTTCGCGACGCTCAACTCGGCCATCAACACCATCCTGGCGGCGCTGGCTGCCCAGACGCCCAAGCTGTACGTGCGAAGCACCACCTGGCGCGACCGGGCCGCCGACCCCGGCGACAACCGGGTCGGGTTCCGCGTGGCCACCCACGGCGTCTACAACGACCTCGCCCAGATCGACTGGTTGATGGGGCGGCTGGCCGAGCAGGTCGACGCGAGCGGGCTGCCTCAGCTCCGGCCCTAGCCAGGAGCGCCACGGCGTCACGCGGCGCACCATGCGTGTGGGATGCCTGCGCTCCCTCGCCAGGGTGAGCCACGGACAGGCTTGCGAGGTCCCGTGGTATCGTCGGGGGTGCGAGTGCGCCCCCGCCGGGATCGGGCAGGCCTGGCCGGCGGGGAAGGGTGCCTGCGATTCGCGCGAGGGGGACGATGGGGCGGGATCGAACGGTGTGCGTGGTGGCGGCCGCCATCCTGGCTGCCGGCGTGGCCAGGGGCGGCGACCACGGCGGCGGTGATCTCGACGCGATCCGGCAGCGCGGAGTGCTGCGCCACCTCGGCATCCCCTACGCGCACTTCGTCACCGGCAGCGGCGACGGGTTCGACGTGGAGCTGGTCCGGCGCTTCGCGCAGCGGCTCGGGGTCTCGTACGAGTTCGTCGAGACCGACTGGCCCGAGGTGCTGGGTGATCTGACCGGACGTCGCGTCTCGCCCCAGCGCCCGGATCCGGAATCGGCGCGCGCCGTCCCGATCCGCGGCGACGTGGTGGCCACCGGGATGACGGTGCTGCCGTGGCGGGCCCGCTCCGCCGCCTTCTCCTCGGCGGTGTTCCCCACCCAGGTGTGGGTGGTGGCGCGCGCGGACTCGCGGCTCTCGCCCATCCAGCCCAGCGGCCGCCTGCTGGACGACATCGCGGCGGTGAAGGCGCTGCTCTCCGGGCGCACGCTGCTGGGCGTTCCCGATACCTGCCTCGACCCATCCCTCTACAAGCTCGAGGGCACCGGGGCGCGCGCGCTGCTGCGGCGCCTGCGGCTCGACGAGGTCGCGCCCGCCCTGATCCAGGGGGAGGGCGATCTGGCGCTCCTCGACGTGGCCGACGCGATGGTGGCCCTGCAGCGCTACCCCGGCAAGATGAAGGTCATCGGCCCGGTGAGCGTGCCGCAGTCCATGGCGGTGGCCTTCCGCCGCGACGCACCGCGGCTCCGGGAGGAGTTCGAGTCCTTCCTGGCTGAGATCCGGCGCGACGGGACCTACGACGCGCTGATCGCGACCTACTTCCCGGAGGCACCGGTCTACTTCCGGGACTTCTTCGCCCAAAAGTGAGCGACCGGACTGCGATGGGCGAACCAGAGACAGCCGGGCGATCGGCCCTGGGCGCCCGGCTGCTGCGCCGGCTCGGGCTGGCGGCCGCCGGCGCGGCGGCGGTGGTCGGGTTGCTGGCGTACTTCCTGGTCGGGCACTACCGGTCGGCCCACACGCTGCGGGCCAACGTCATCGCCCAGCGGCGGCAGGAGGCCCGGCTGCATGCCGCCAACCTGGGGACGCTGCTCTCCTTCGCGGCCGACGCGGTCCGGAACGCCTCCGAGTCCAGCGAGGTGGACGCGTTCTACGCCAACCGCGACCTGGGCATGAGCATGGAGTACGGGCTCCGGCTCAGCCTGGTGCCCATCGCCCAGCGCTTCCGGGCCACGGTGGAGATCCGGGGTCCCAACGGCCTGCCGGTGCTGGCCCGGCTGGTGCTGCTCGACGAGGCCGGCGCGGTGCTGGCCGACTCCGGCTCCCCGGATGCGGCGGGCGGGGCGCTCCCCAGCGCCGCCGAGATGCGAAGCGGGATCCGGCTCGGCCGCGGGGGAAAGGACCTGCTGGTGACCCGGCCCCACCGCTTCAAGGGGCGCATGACGGGGCAGCTGGTGGGGTGGGTCTCGCCGGAGAGCCTGTCCTTCACCCTGCAGCAGGCGGGCACCGGGTGGATGTGGATGCTGGACGAGGCCGGCATCCGCTACCGCCCGGATGGGCTAGCGGCCTCGGCGCTGGACCGGGTGGCGGGGCTGGGCGGCGTCCCGGTGGACGGGAGCGCGGTCGAGATCGCCGACCGGAGCGGCAGGCTGCTGGCGATGCGCGTGCCGGTGGAGGGCCAGCCCTTCTCGCTGCTGGTGGTCGATCGGGAGGCGGCCCTGCTGGGCAGCCTCTCCCCCTTTGCCAGCGTGGTCAGCCTCTCGGCGGCGGCCCTGGCCGTGCTGCTGGGCGCGGCGCTGGCCTTCCTCTTCAGCGGGCGCTCGCTGGTGCTGAGCGCGCGGCTGGAGGAGTCGGTGCGGGGCAAGCGCGAGCTGGAGCGGCAGCACCAGGCGCTGCAGCAGGAGGTCGAGGCCCGGCGCCGGCTCGAGGCCGCCCACGCCAAGCTGGCCCAGGCGGTGGGGCAGGCGGCCGAGGCCATCGCGCTCACCAATCCGCAGGGGGTGTTCGAGTACGTCAACCCCGCCTTCGAGCGCATGACCGGCTACGGGCTGGGGGAGATCCGGGCCGCGTCGGAGCTCGACCACGACGAGCCTGAGGATGGGCCGACGCTGGGCGCCGCCTTCTCCTCCCCGTCGGAATGGGTGGGCGAGGTCCGCCTGAAGCGGCGCGACGAGGGCGTGCTCCTGGCCGAGGTGATGCTCTCGCCGGCTCGCGAACCGGCCGGCGACACCGTCAGCCGCGTGCTGGTGGCCCGCGACATCACCGAGGAGCGCCGGCTGCGGGAACGGCTCCGGCACGCGCAGAAGCTCGAGGCCGTGGGGACCCTGGCCGGCGGGGTGGCGCACGACTTCAACAACCTGCTCTCGGTGATCAACGGCTACGCGGCCATGGCACTGGCCGGCGTGGCCGAGGATCACGCCGTGCGCGAGGACCTGCGCGAGATCCTGGCAGCCGGCGGACGGGCCGCCAAGCTCACCCGCCAGCTGCTGGCCTTCGGCCGCCGGCAGGTGCTGAAGCCGGAGGTGCTGGACCTGAACGAGGTGGTGAGCGGCATCGAGAAGATGCTGCGGCGCCTCATCCCGGAGGACATCCGGCTGGTGACGCGCCCCGCGCCGACGCTGCACCGGGTCCGCGTCGATCCGGGCCAGCTCGAGCAGGTGCTGGTCAACCTGGTGGTCAACGCGCGCGACGCCACCCCGGCCGGCGGCCGCATCTGCGTGGCCACCTCGGACGTGGTCCTGCGCGACGGCGACCTGCGCCTCGACCACGAGGCCGCCCCCGGCTGGTACGTGTGCCTCTCGGTGAGCGACGACGGCGTGGGGATGGACGAGGCCACCCGGGCGCGGTGCTTCGAGCCCTTCTTCACCACCAAGCCGCCGGGCCAGGGGACCGGCCTGGGACTCTCCACCGTCTACGGCATCGTGCGCCAGAGCCGCGGGTTCGTCAGGGTCGAGAGCCGGCCGAACGAGGGCGCCACCTTCGAGCTCTACTTCCCCGGCACGGACCAGAGCACCTTCACCGAGCACGCCGAGCCGGCGCCGTTCCGGGCCGGTCCGGCGCGGCCCGGCGAGACGGTGCTGGTCGTCGAGGACGAGGGCCAGCTGCGCGAGCTGCTCCGGACGCGCCTCACCTCCCAGGGCTACGTCACGCTGGCCGCGACCGACGGCAGGGAGGCACTGGAGAATCGCCTCGCGCCACCCGGGGCGCATCGACGTCCTCCTCACCGACGTGGTGATGCCCAACCTCTCCGGTCCCGAGCTGGCGCGGAGGTTCCGCGAGCGCTTCCCGGAGGCCATCGTGCTGTTCATGAGCGGGTACGCGGAGGAGGCGGTGGCCCAGCAGGGAGCGCCGGTGGACGGCGCCCTGATCATCGAGAAGCCGCACGGGCTCGAGTCGGTCACGGCGCTGATCCGGAGCCTGCTCGACGCCGCCCAGGAGCGGACGGCGAAGCAGACCGTCACCTCGTGAGGGGCTCGACTCCCGCCGGGCTGCCCTCGTCCATCGACCGCAGCTGCTCCTCGAGCCACCGGCGCGCCGGCCCGGCGTCGATCCCGTTTGCTTCCAGCCCCGGGAACACCACCTCCAGGGCGGTGCGCGTGAACACCTCGCGCTGGAGCGCCCGGGGGAGTACGCCGTGATCGAGGAGGGCCGGGTCCTCCTGCTGGGCGGCGCCGGGGCGGAACGAATCCGCGTCGATGCTCCCGGCCAGCATGGCGGGGACGTAAGGCGCGAGCAGGGAGCCGGTCCCGCGGTCGCGCTCGGCGGCCAGCACCGCCCAGCCCAGCCGGCTGTGCAGGACCTCGTCGGCGGCCAGCTCGCGCAGGGTCCGGCGCAGCCGGCCGCCCCGCACCGAGCCGAGCAGCGCCGTCAGCACGCCCATGCTCCCGGTCTCGGTGACGCAGCAGGTGGCCACGGCCTCGTAGAGGACCGTGGCGCGCGGCGCCAGGCCGGCCGGCGCCAGCACGGCCGGCGCGGCGTCGGGAAGATCCGCCACGCTGGCCCCGTACTCCCCGGCCAGGTCGGCGCAGCGCAGCGCATGCCGCTGCTCGTCCGACGAGGCGCGCACGGCCATGTCGACCAGTGGACCGGCGAACCCCGCTTCATCCAGCCAGCCGGCCAGACGCGCGAAGCGCAGGTTCGCCTCGCGCTCCACGCCGCAGCGGAAGCGCCAGGCCCGGGCGGCCTGCGCCCGCAGCGGATCGCCCTCCGCCGTCACCAGCCGGGCGCCCCGCCGCCGTTGTTGTTGGAGGAGCTGGACCCGCTCGAGCTGCCGGTGTCGGAGCCGGAGCCGGACGAGCCGCCCTTCTGCATGCCGGCGCAGGCCGCGGCCAGCGCCATGCCGCCCGCCACCAGCACCTTCCAGAGCTTGGCACTGCGCCGTGCCGCCGCAGTCCTTCGATCACCGTTCGCCATCACGACCTCCTCGCGAGTTGTGGATCATTGCCGGCGGCGCAGGTCCGCGCGAGCCCCACGCCGAGAGGAACCCTCTCGAGAGGAGATGCCCCCTCTCACCCCCGGTTACGGCGTCGCCCGTTCGGGGTGGCGGGCGCCCGGACCGCTGCCGCGCCGGCCGGCCGCCTGCGCTATCCTGTGCGTTCCATGGGCGACCTGGCGATTCGTTGCCGTGGGCTGGTGAAGCGATACCCGCCCGACGTGCTGGCGGTGGACGGGCTGGACCTCGAGGTCCGGCGCGGCGAGTGCTTCGGCCTGCTCGGCCCCAACGGCGCGGGCAAGACCACCACCATCGAGATCCTGGAGGGGCTGCTCGATCCCACCGCCGGCGAGATCGAGGTGCTGGGCAAGCGCTGGAGCGATCACCCGCAGGAGCTGCGGGCGCGGCTCGGCATCACGCTGCAGGAGACCCGGCTGCCGGACCGGCTCACGGTGGAGGAGATCCTGCGGCTCTTCCGGTCCTTCTATCCGCGCGGGCCGGACGGTCGAGGCGGTGCTCGGGCTGGTGGCGCTGGAGGAGAAGCGCAAGGCCCGCTACGAGCGGCTCTCCGGCGGCCAGAAGCAGCGGCTGGCGGTGGCCTGCGCGCTCGTCGGCGAGCCCGAGCTGCTCTTCCTGGACGAGCCCACCACCGGCCTCGACCCGCAGTCGCGCCGGCAGCTCTGGGACGTGGTGGACGCGAGGCCCGGAGCAGCGGGCACACCGTGCTGCTCACCACCCACTACATGGACGAGGCGGAGCGGCTCTGCGACCGGGTGGCCATCGTGGACCACGGCAAGGTCATCGCCCTCGGCACGCCGCGCGAGCTGATCGCGCGGGTGGTCGGGCAGGAGGTGGTCGAGTTCGAGGCGCCGCACGACGGGGTGGAGGAGGCGTCGCTGCGCGCGCTGCCCGGCGGTGGAGGCGGCGCGCCGCGAGGGCCGCAGCTGGAGCCTGACCGTCTCCGGGCTGCACGTGGCCATCCCGGCGCTGCTCGATCACCTGGACGCGCGCGGCGTGCCGCTGACGGCCCTCTCCACCCACCGCGCCTCGCTCGAGGACGTGTTCGTGACCCTCACCGGCCGGAGGCTGCGTGACTGAGCTCGAGCCGCGGCGGGAGCCGCCGCCCCCCCGCCCATCCGGTGGCTTCGCGGAGCGTTCGCCGCTGGTGCAGCTGACCCTGGCGCGGCTGCGCAGCTTCTATCGCGAGCCGGAGGCGGTCTTCTGGACCTTCGGCTTCCCGATCCTCCTCACCATCGCGCTGGGCATCGCCTTCCGCGCCAAGCCTCCCGATCCGGTGCGCGCCGCGGTGGTGGCCGGGCCGCGGGCCGAGGCGGTGCGGGCGGCGCTGGCGGCCGGCCCGGCCGTCGACGTGCGGGTGCTGGGCGACGAGGAGGCGCACCGGGCGCTCCGCGGCGGGCAGGTGGCCATCGTGGTGGAGCCCGGCGACCCGCCGGTCTACCGGTTCGACCCGACCAGCCCGGAGAGCCGCCTGGCGCGGGCGGTGGTCGACGACCTGCTGCAGCGCGCGGCCGGGCGGCGCGACGTGTTCGCGGCGCGCGACCGAGCGCTTCACCGAGCCGGGGTCGCGCTACGTCGACTTCCTGGTTCCCGGGCTCCTCGGCATGAACGTCATGTCCTCCGGGATGTGGGGCATCGGCTGGGTGATCGTCGAGGACCGGCAGAAGAAGCTGCTCAAGCGCATGGTGGCCACGCCCATGCGCCGGAGCGAGTACCTCCTGGCCTTCGTGATCATGCGCATGCTCTTCCTGCTGGTGGAGGTCCCGATCCTGGTGGGGTTCGCCATGCTGGCCTTCGGGACGCCGCTGCGCGGGCGGGTGCTGGACCTGGGCGTCATCATGGCGGTGGGGGCGATGGCGTTCGCGGGCCTGGGGCTCCTGGTCGGCTCGCGCGCGCGGAACACCCAGACGGTGAGCGGCCTCATCAACCTGGTGATGATGCCGATGTTCGTGCTCTCCGGCGTCTTCTTCTCCTCCGGCCACTTCCCCGAGGCCATGCAGCCGGCCATCCGCATCCTCCCGCTGACGGCGCTCAACGACGGGCTCCGGGCCATCATGAACGACGGCACGAGCCTGACGGCCCTCGGATCGCAGCTCGCCATCCTGGCGGTGGTGGCCGCCGGGAGCTTCGCCCTGGCGCTGCGCTGGTTCCGCTGGACCTAGGCGCTTCACCGGGTGAACGGGCCCGGCGCGAACCGGTCGCGCGCTTCGTACCGGGCTGTCCGTCGGGTGAGCCGCACACGACCGAGCGGGCGGGTGTTCACGCGCAGCGATCCTGCATGCGGAGCGCCATGCGGATGCGCAGGCTTCCCTCGAGCCCGAGCAGGCACCCGCGAGCAGGTGGCTCTGCGTGTGTGCCGCAGGAGGAGGGGGAGAGATGTCACCGAGGTGGATGGGGGTGAGAGTGATGCTGGCCGCGGCGCCGGCGGCGTTCGCGCAGACCGCGCTCGGCGCCGAGACCGCGGGAACGAGCACGGCGTTCCAGCAAGCGTGCGTCGACCTGCTCAACGGCCGGTTGCCGCCCGGCGGCGCCGCGGCGGCCGACGCGCTGCGCGATGCGTGCGGCCGGCTCATGAAGGAGCGGACGCAGGCGCAGCGCGACGCGGAGGAGCGGGCCCAGGCGCGGCAGGCGTTCGTCGCCGAGCCATCGCGCCGGCAGGCCGCCGGGGGGACGGGCGCAGGCCCGCAGGCGGCCGAGGAGCAGGGAAGCGCCGCCGCGCAGGGGACCGGCGTAGGCTCCGCGTTCGAGGAGGCCGGGCGCGAGCTCGTCGGCCCGAGGCGCGGCGCGGCCATGGGGATGAAGCGGGGTGGGCCGGTCGGCTACAGCCTCATCACCAATCCCATCGGCTGGTTCAACGGGCTGGGGATCAACGCCGAGCTGTTCGGCTCGCTGCTGCCCAAGGTGTCCTGGGTCGGCGGCGCCCGCTACTCGCGCACCGACGCGACCAACGGCTCGGTCGACACCTTCGGGATCGAGGGCGGCGCCGACTACTTCCTCATCGGGCGGAACAACGAGGGGCTGCGCTTGGGGCCGCGGCTGGAGGTGGCCTTCGGGCGCGAGTCGTTCCAGAGCGCCACCGACTTCGGCTGGCTCGGGCTCTCGGGCGAGGTGGGCTACAACTTCGTAGCCAGCAACGGGATCACCGGAGCGGTGGCGGCCGGGGTGGGCGGGCGGATCGCCGGCCACAAGCGCGAGGACTTCGCCAGCTTCACCGGCGGCGAGTTCGGCCCCTACGCCAAGATCGGCATCGGCTACAGCTGGTAGGAGGTGAGCCCGAGCCGGGCCGCGTCCTCGGGCGTGTTGGCGTTCTCGAGGGCGCGCCCGGCCGGGTCGACGGTGCGCCACTCCCGCTCCTCGACCACGTGGGCGGACACCGCGCGGGCCAGCTCCATCAGCGAGGGATCGCCCGCGGCCAGCATCCGCTCCAGCACCGGCAGGCACTCCCTCGACCAGAGGGCGTGCAGGGGCTGGAGCACCCCGCCGAACCGCACCAGCACGGCCGCCACGCCCGGACGGCGGTGCGCCGCCAGCAGGCGGATGGGCCCGGCCTCGAGGAAGGGCATGTCGCAGGCGGCGGCGAAGATCCACTCCGTGGCGGCGGCGTGCAGCGCGGCGTGGACGCCGCCCGGCGCCCCCTTGCCGGCGATGCGATCCGCCACCACCGCCACGCCCAGCTGCCGGTACGGCGCCGGCTCGTTGGCCACGACCAGCGCCGCCGGGAACAGGCTCCCGAACAGCCGCAGCGCGCGGGCGGCGATGGTCTCGCCCTCGAGGCGGAGCAGCCCCTTGGGGATCCCGCCCAGCCGCGCCGCGCGGCCTCCGGCGACGAGCACGCCCGTGCAGCCGTCAATGCGGTCGCTTGGCACGACCCGATTGTAACGTCGGGTGCGCCAGCGTCGATGTGGAGGGTGGCGGGCTTTCGGGTTAAAGCTCCGCCCCATGACCCCGGAGCAGCGGCTCGCCGCCTTCCGCAGCCACGTCGCGCAGCGGCCGGACGATCCCTTCGCGCGGTACTCGCTGGCCATGGCGCTCCGCTCGGCCGGCGATCGCACCGGGGCCATCGCCGAGTTCCGGGAGCTGGCGCAGCGGTTCCCGGACTACGTCCCGACCTACCTCATGCTGGGGCAGGCGCTGGGGGAGGACGGCCGGGCGGAGGATGCCCTGCGCGCGTTCCAGGACGGCGTGGCGGCGGCGCGGCGCAAGGGGGACGGGCATGCGGAGCGAGAGCTGACCGGGGCGGCCGAGGCCGTCGTCTCGCTGGGGGGCCGGTGAAGCTCGGCCCCCCAGTCCCCCGGGCTCGCTCCGGGACAGGCTCATCCGCCTGCCCCTGCGCTCGGCACATCGCAGGAGGGAACACACCATGAGCGAGACGGGGCCAGGGGCGCCGCAACCAGCCCAGGCCGGGCACCTGCCGCTGGGCGGGCTGCTCGAGGGCAAGCGCGCGCTGGTGACCGGCGTCGCCAACGACATGTCCATCGCCTGGGCCATCGCCCGGGCCTTCCACGCCGAGGGGGCGGAGCTCGTCTTCACCTATCCCGGCGAGGTCATCGAGCGCCGCATGCGCCCGCTGGTCCAGACGCTCTCGCCGCGGGCGGTGCTGGAGTGCGACGTGGGTCGCGATCAGGACATCGAGCGCACGGTGGACGAGGTGCGCCGGGTGTGGGATCGGCTCGACATCCTGATTCACTCCATCGGCTTCGCCCCGCGGGGCGCGCTGGAGGGCCGCTTCACCGAGGTCACCACCCGCGAGGCGTGGAACGTGGCCCTGGAGGTCTCGGCCTACTCGCTGGTCGGGCTGACGCGCGCCTTCTGGCCCATGATGCGCCCCGGCTCGAGCGTCCTCTCGCTCACCTACTACGGCTCCGAGAAGGTGATCCGGAACTACAACGTCATGGGCGTGGCCAAGGCGGCGCTGGAGTGCGCCACCCGCTACCTGGCCGACGATCTGGGGCGGGACGGGATCCGCGTGAACAGCATCAGCGCCGGGCCCATCAAGACGCTGGCGGCCGCCGGCATCAAGGGCATGCGCACCATGCTGGCCGAGAACGCGGAGCGCACCCCGCTGCGGCGCAACATCGACCAGCTCGACGTGGCTCGCGGCGCGCTCTACCTGTGCTCGGACCTGGCGCGCAACGTCACCGGCGAGGTGCTGCACGTCGACGCGGGGCAGAACATCCTCGGCGTGCTGGACATGGGCTGATCGAGCCCCCGCCCGGAGATCACGGCTCGCTTCGCCGCGCCCGCTCCCCCACGAACGGGTTCAGGCGCCGCTCGTCGCCCAGGACGGTCGACGGGCCGTGCCCGCAGCGCACGCGGACGCAGTCGCCCAGCGGGTACAGCACCTCGCGGATGGAGCGCACCAGGGCCGCCGGGTCGCCCCCGGGCAGATCGGTCCGGCCGACCGACCGGGCGAAGAGCGTGTCGCCCGCGAACAGCTCGCGGTCGGCCTCGAAGTGGATGGCGCACGAGCCGGGCGTGTGCCCGGGCACGTGCAGGATGGTGGCCTCGTGCTCGCCCACCCGGAAGCGCTCGCCGTGGACGTGGCGGTGGGCGATGGCCGGCGGAGGGAGCGGGTCCGGATAGGCGATCATCAGCGCCTGCTCTCGCAGGTGCTCGAGCAAGGGCACGTCGCCGGCGTGGATCTGCACCGGCGCGCCGGTCCGGGCGGCCGCGTCGGACGAACGCGCCGCGTGGTCGATGTGTCCGTGCGTCAGGACGATGCGCGTCACCCGGAAGCCGCCGGGCTCGGTCAGCGCCACCACGCGGGAGATCTCGTCGCCCGGATCGATCAGGACCGCCTCGCCGGTGCGATCGCAGCCGGCCAGCCAGGCGTTCATGGCGAAGGGGCCGACGGTGACCGAGCGGACGACGAGCATCGTCAAGGAGCGGCTGCAGGCTTCGGGCCTCGGGCCCTAGGCCTCAGGGAAACCGCACCGGCATGGGCCCCCGCAGAATCGGCTGGGCGCGGCGCAGCACCCGAAGCCTGTAGCCTGAGGCCCGAGGCCCGCCTAGTAGGTGAACGAGCTCCCACACCCGCAGGTGCTCTTGGCGTTGGGGTTGTTGAACTTGAAGCCCGCGCCCTGCAGGCCGACCACGTAGTCGATGGTGACCCCCTGCAGGTACATGCAGCTCATCGGGTCGACGTAGAGCTTCACGCCGTCCTGCTCGAGCGTCAGGTCGTCCGGGCGCGGCTCCTTCTCGAAGTCCATCGAGTACTGGAACCCGGCGCAGCCGCCGCCCATCACGCCGACGCGGATCCCGTGCCCGGCCAGCCCCTCGCGGGCGATGGCGTCCTTCACCATCTCGATCGCCTTGGCGGTGAGGACGACCGGGTTCTCGGGGGCGGTCTCCGGGGCTGCGGTGCGGGCGGCGGGGGCGAGCGTCGTGGCGTCCATGTGCGGAGATCTCCGTTCGAGGGTCCTTCGACAGGCTCAGGACAGGTCTCTCGAGACCCTCTCTCGTTCGGGGAAAAGTCTAACAGCGGCCCCCGCCCCCTTCAACGCGGGCTGCCAGCTCGCCTGGTCGCCTGCGGCCTAGTGCCGCCCGGAAAGGTGACGGCCCCCGTCGACCGGCAGGACCGCCCCGGTGACGAACGGCGCCTGGGCCAGGTAGAGCACCGCGCCCGCCACGTCCTCGGGGGTCCCGGCGCGGCCCAGCGGGATCCGCGAGGCGAGCACTCGGCGGCGCGCGGGCGGGTATCCCTCGGGCCAGAGCGCCGCGCCAGGCGCCACGGCGTTCACCCGCACGTGCGGAGCCAGCTCGAGCGCGAGGCACTCCGTGGCGCGCACCAGCGCGGCCTTGGACGCGCAGTAGGCGGCGTACCCCTTCCAGGCCACCATCCCGCCGCCGATGTCGGCGATGTTCACGACCGAGCCGCGGCAGCGGGTGAGCAGCGGCACCAGCGCCCGCACCAGCAGGACCGGGCCGCGGGCGTTCAGGGCGAGGAGGGCGTCCCAGCTCGCCGCATCGATCTGGGCCAGCGGCAGCGCCTCGAACCCGGCGGCGCTGTTCACCAGCAGATCGAGGCGCTGGAACGACGCGCGGAAGGCGGCCGCCAGCCGGGCCGGGCCGTCCGGCGCGGCCAGGTCGGCGGGGAGCGCCGCCGCGAACCCGCGGGGGCGATGCGATCGGTAGTGGGCGGCCACGGTCCAGCCATGGTGCGACAGGGCGCGGGCGATGGCCTCGCCGACCCGCACGCCGGCGCCGGTGACGAGAGCGATCTTGCGCGTTCGCGGCATTCACCCTCCGGCGTCAGCGCTGCTTCTTGGGATCCCACAGCACCTCGGGCCGGCCGGCGCGGTGGTTGGCGATGCGCGCGGCGACGAAGAGGAAGTCCGAGAGGCGGTTCAGGTAGGCCAGCACGATGGGCGTCACCTCCGCCTCCGCCGCCAGGGCCACCACGTGGCGCTCGGCGCGACGGCAGGCGCACCGCGCCAGGTGGAGGGCGGCGGCCGTGCGCGTGCCCCCGGGGAGCACGAAGTGGGTCAGCGCCGGCAGCTCCGCCTCCCAGGCGTCGATGGCCCCCTCGAGTCGCGAGATCCAGCGGGCGTCGACCTGCGGGATGGCCGGCCGCGCCTTGGCGCCCTGGGGCGTGGCCAGCTCCGCGCCGACGCAGAACAGCTCCTCCTGGAGGTGCGCCAGGTGGCCCTCGATCTCCGGATCCTCGACGCCGGTGCGGACCAGGCCCAGGGCGGCGTTGAGCTCGTCGACCTCGCCGTAGGCCGACACGCGCGGATCGCTCTTGCGCACCCGCGGCCCCCCGAAGAGGCCCGTTTCCCCGCCATCGCCCGTCTTCGTGTAGATCTTCACGACGCCGTGCCTATCACGCGCGAGGCGCCGAATGAAGCCGCTCTTCGATGCAGACGGGTTCCTCGCCGTGGGCCGGGCGGCGGCCGAGCGCGCCTGGGGGGAGGGCATGACGGTGCTGCGCCCCGACGGGAGCGTGGTGCCCATCCCGCTCCTGGCGGAGCCCGAGGTGCTCTCCCGGGAGGCGCTCGCCGGCGCCGCCCGCGAGGCGGAGCGCATCCTGACGGCATCGGTGAAGCTCGCCCGCGCGCTCCTCGCCGGCGGCGACGCGCGCGATCACGCCGCGCTCGCCGATCCTTTCTCGGGCCTGGAGGCCGAGGCCATGACGCGGCTGTTCCAGGCGCCGCTGCCGGTGATGGTGGGGCGGGTGGACTTCCTGATCCCGGAGGGCCAGCCCACCCCCCGCGCGCTCGAGCTGAACGCGACCATCCCGGCCATGCCGGCCTACGCCGATCTGGCTGCGTTCTCGTGGATCCGCGCCGCGGCCAGGGCACGGGGCAGGACCCCGCGTCAGGAGAACGAGCTGGTGGCAGCCTGCGGCAGCCACATGGAGCGGCTCCGCGACGCGCTCGTCGCCTTCCACCGGCAGCGCGGCGGGACCGCCGCCCGGCCGTCCATCGCGCTGGTGGCGCGGCCGGGCGACGCCCAGATCGGCGAGCTGCGCCGGCTGGCCGAGCACTTCCGGCAGATGGGGCACCGGGCCGAGGTGCTCACCCCGGCGGAGTGCGACCCGGATCGGTGGGAGATCCTGTACCGGCACGTCTGGGCGCACCGGGTCGACCCGGACGCTCCGTTCGCGCGCGCCCTTCGCGACCCGGCGCGCTACGCGCTGGCCAACCCGGTCAACGGGCTGCTGGAGGCCAAGGCCCTGTTCGCGCGGCTCTCGGAGTGCGCGGAGGACGCGGGCCTGGCCGCGCGCGCCGGCCTCGACCAGGAGGAGCGGGCGGCGGCCGGGCGGCTGCCCTGGACGCGGCGCCTCACCCCCGAGCTGGTGCAGGACGTGATCCGCGACCGCGCCCGCTGGGTGGTGAAGCGGAGCTGGGACTACGGAGGGAAGAGCGTCCACCTGGGCGCGGAGCTGACGGCCCAGGACTGGGCCGGCACCGTCGAGGCCGCCGCGCGGGACGAGCGGGGCGGCGGCTTCGTGGTGCAGGAGCGGATCTTCGCTGCCCGGCGTCCGGCCACCCGCATCACGCCGGAGGGTGCGATGCGCGGGGAGCTCTACCGCGACCTGTCCACCTACTGTGGGCTGGGGCAGTCGCGCCCCAGCGGTTCGGTGGTGCGGGCGGCCGCCTCGCCCATCGTCAACATCCTCGGCGGCGGCGGGCTGGCGCCGGTGGTGCCGGAGGATGTGTACGGCGCCCTGGGCTGAGTGGGCTGCCTGCAGCGGGGCGGTCACCCCGTCCTGAAGTCCCCGATCGACGGAATTCTCTCCAGCACCTCGACCGGCCTGCCTGAATCGTCGGTGTCCAGGTGGACCGCCATGGCCTCCGGCCAGCGCTCGGCGTAGGCGTTGACGTGCAGCGGCTCGTTGTCGAAGATCGCCACCACCGGTCCGAGCCGGTCCACCAGCCGCGCCGCCTCCAGCTTCCAGTCGTCGTCCAGGAGCTCCCGGTGCGGCTTCAGGAAGAGGTGGACGGTCCGCGCGTCGGGGAGCGGGAACGCGTGCGCCCGGAACACCTCGCGCGTGCCCGCTTCCATGGTGCGGGGCCGCCCGCTGACGTAGGCGAGGCGCGCGCCCGCCGCCACCAGCGCGCGGGCGAAGGCCGGGCCACCGGGCACGGGGACGTCCAGGCGGCAGTAGGCGCTGGTGAAGAACCACTCGGCGAGATAACGGCGCGCCGGCGCGGCGTGCGCCTCGACCAGCTCCGGCGTGAGCCCGGCGTTCCGCAACGCGCGCTCGAGCGACCAGCCCTGCCAGTGCTCCGGCCGGGCGCCGGTGAGCTCGGGGAGCCCGGCGGTGCGCCCGTAGTCCTGGAGGATCCGCGCCAGCCGGGGGCGGTTGTCGAGCAGGGTCGAATCCAGGTCGCAGACCACCACCCCGCTCGGCGCGGCCCGGCGGACGCGCTGCAGCGCAGCGGACAGGATGGCCTCCTGCTGGTCGGGACGCGCTCGGCCGCTCACACCCCGTGTTGTAGGCGCGACGGACGGTCGCCGATAGGCTCCGGATGTGGGAGCCTTTCCGTGCGCGAGCCGGCGCCGCTGCCTCCTGCGCCCGGGGACGCGCTCGCGCGCCACGGTCAGGTGGCCCCGGGGGCGACCCGGGTCGCCGCCCTGCCTTTGGCCCTCTCGCGATCTCGGCTATGTTCCGAAGGGATGGCCGAGCGCGGCAAGATCCTGGTGGTCGACGACTCGCGGACGCAGCTGGACTGGCTGGTCCAGGTGCTGCAGCGCGAGGGGTACGCCGTCCAGACCGCCCTGGAGGGCAGGGAGGCGATCCGCAAGGTCCGCTCCGAGCCTCCCGATCTGGTGCTGCTCGACATGATCCTGCCGGACATGGACGGCCTGGAGGTGCTGCGCATCGTCAAGGCGCGCCCCGACGATCAGTTCATCCCGGTCATCATCCTCTCGGTGAAGTCGGATCTCGACTCCAAGGTGGCGGGCCTGCGCATCGGCGCCGACGACTTCCTGGCCAAGCCCTTCGCCGAGGCCGAGATCCTGGCGCGCTGTGCGGCCATGCTGCGCATCAAGACCCTCCAGGACCAGCTCCGCAGCACGCAGCAGAAGCTGGCCGAGCAGGCCATCACCGACGAGCTGACCGGCCTCAAGAACCGCCGCGCCTTCGACGAGCGCCTGCAGGAGGAGTTCCGCCGCGCCCAGCGCTACGCCGATCCGGTGTCGCTCATCATGCTCGACCTGGATCACTTCAAGAACGTGAACGATCGCTTCGGGCACCCCTTCGGCGACGTGGTGCTGCGCGGCGCGGCCGAGCAGATCCGCACCTCGACGCGCGACCCCGACATCTGCGCGCGCTACGGGGGCGAGGAGTTCGCGGTCATCCTTCCCAAGACGCACCTCTCGGGCGCGCTCTCGGTGGCGGAGCGGATCTGGAAGCAGCTGGGCGAGCGGGAGTACGCGCCGACGGCGGCGGGCGCCCCGGCGGCTCCCATCCGCGTGACGGCCTCCCTCGGCCTGGCGTTCTATCCGTCGAAGGACATCTCCACGCCGGAGCTCCTGCTCCGCTTCGCCGACGAGGCGCTCTACCAGGCCAAGCGCGCCGGCCGGAACACCATCTGCCTCTATCAGGCGCAGGCGTACCGGTACGACGCCCGGCGCTGATGTCCGCCACGCTTTCCGCTTCCCATCACCCGCCTGGATGAGCCGGCGCTGACCTCCCGCTCCGTTCGGCCGGTCGCTCGATCGCGGGGCAGACGGGCGGCCACCCGCTCCGGACGCGTTGAAATCGCTGGCGTACTCCGCCGGCGCGTGCCGTGGGTGTACCATGACCCGGAGAGTTCGAGGACCCGGTCCGCGGTGATGCCAACCCCCCGGAAATACGAGCACCCGGGTCCGGCCGGACTGGACCGATGGATGCACCAGGAAGGGCCGCCAAACATGGATCTCGAGGTCGCCCAGCTCGGAGGAGAGGCCCACGCGGATGCGGCGGTCGAGTCCACGCTCCTCATCGTGGACGACGACGAGCACGTGCGCCGCGCGCTGCGGCGCGTGCTGCGGCGGGCGCGGTGCCGCGTCCTGGACGCCCCCGAGGCGCAGACCGCGCTGGAGGTCCTGGCCCGCGAGCCCGTCCAGGTGGTCGTCTCCGACTACCGCATGCCGGGCATGTCGGGGGTGGAGTTCCTGCGGGCGGTGAAGGACCGCTGGCCGCGCATCCAGCGCGTGCTCCTCACCGGCCAGGCGGACTCGACCGCCATCGAGGAGGCGGTCAACCAGTCCGAGATCTTCCGCTTCATCTGGAAGCCGTGGGACGACGGCCACCTGCTCATCACCATCCAGAGCGCGGTCGACCAGTTCTGGATCGTCGAGGACAACATCCGCCTGCAGCGGCTGCTCGAGCAGCGCAACTTCGAGCTCGAGCACCTCAACAAGGACCTGGACGGCCAGCTCTCGGCCCAATCCGCCGCGCTGGTGCGAGCCGCCCAGGAGTGGCGCGCCTGCTTCGATGCGCTGGGCGATCCGCTCGCCATCGTCAGGGAGGGCGGCTGCGAGGTGGTCCGCGCCAACACCTCCTTCGCGCGCTCCGCCGGCGTGGTCCCCAATCTCCTGGCCGGCCTGGCCTGCAACGATCACGCCTACGGATCCCTGCCCTGCCCGGCGCGCTGCGCCCTGCCCTCGAGATCCGCCGCCGAGCGCGAGGTCTCCTTCGGCGACCGCATCTGGCTGCTCCGCTCGTTCCCCTTCGAGCCGGGCGGTGGCCAGGTGGTGGTGTTCAAGGACGTGACCGACGAGCGCGAGGTCACCCGCCGCCTCTTCCACGCCGAGAAGATGTCCGCGGTCGGGCAGCTGGCCGGCGGCGTGGCGCACGAGATCAACAATCCGCTGGGGGGGATCCTGGCCTTCGCGCAGCTCATGAGCCGCGAGGAGCGCTCCCCCGAGGACATGGAGAACCTGCGGCTCATCCAGGACGCGGCCAACCGCGCCAAGCGCATCGTGGAGTCGCTGCTGCGCTTCTCGCGCCGGCCGCGCTCCGAGGAGAAGGGGCCGGTGCCGCTGCCGCAGGTGGTGGAGGACGCGCTCTTCCTCCTCTCCTCCCAGCTCAAGGACGGCCGCACCGAGGTGATCCGGCGCTGCGAGCCGGCCCTGGCCATGGGGAACGCCAACCAGCTGCAGCAGATCGTGGTCAACCTGCTGGTGAACGCGCTGCAGGCCATGAACGGCGAGGGCACGGTCACCATCACCACCGGCGAGACGGGATCGGGCCGGGTGCAGCTCTCGGTCACCGACACCGGCCCGGGCGTCCGGCCCGAGATCGCCAAGCGCATCTTCGAGCCGTTCTTCACCACCAAGCCCGAGGGGCAGGGCACCGGGCTGGGGCTGTCCATCTGCTACCAGATCGCCGAGGAGCACGGCGGGACGATCCGCGTCGACACCACGGGTGAACGCGGCGCCTGCTTCGTGCTCGAGCTTCCCGCGGCGGCGCACGGAATTGAGACCGAAGCATGAGGACCGAAGCATGAGGAAGGAGATGCAACATGGCTGACGCGACCGAGGCCAAGCCCATCCGCGTGCTGGTGGTGGACGACGAACCCACTCTGCTCCGTGCGCTCGAATCCCTGCTGCGCAAGAAGGGATACGACGTCACCGGACTCGACTCGCCCATCGTGGCGACCCAGAAGCTGGCGCAGGAGGACTACGACGTGGCCCTCCTGGACATCAAGATGCCGCAGCTCTCCGGTCTGGAGCTGCTCAGCGCGGTCAAGCACCGCCGGCCGGAGGTCGAGGTGATCATGATGACCGGCCACGCCACCGTCGAGACGGCGCTCGCGGCGGTGCGGGCCGGCGCCTACGACTACCTCACCAAGCCCTTCGACGACGTGGAGCTGGTGGCGCGCGCGGTGGCCAAGGCGGCCGAGCGCAAGATGCTCTTCGATCGCAACCGGCAGCTGGAGAGCGCCCTGCGCGAGCGCGAGGGCGTGCCGGGCGAGGGGCTGGTGGGTAACTCCGCCCCCATGCGCGAGGTGACGCGGATGATCGATGCGGTGGCCTACAGCGCCGCCACCGTCCTGGTGACGGGCGAGAGCGGCACCGGCAAGGAGCTGGTGGCGCGGGCCCTCCACGCCCGCAGCCCGCGCAAGGGCCATCCCTTCGTGGCCCTGAACTGCGGCGCGCTCACCGAGACGCTGCTCGAGTCGGAGCTCTTCGGCCACGTCAAGGGCGCCTTCACCGGGGCCCAGCGCGACCAGAAGGGCCTCTTCGACGCGGCCGACGGCGGGACCATCTTCCTCGACGAGATCGGCGACATCCCGCTGGCCACCCAGGTGCGTCTGCTGCGCGTGCTGCAGGAGGGCGAGATCAAGCGGGTGGGCTCGGCCGACTCCGTCAAGGTGGACGTGCGCGTCATCGCCGCCACCCACCGCGACCTGCCCAAGCTGGTGAAGGCGGGCAAGTTCCGCGAGGACCTGTTCTACCGGCTCAACGTCATCAACATCCCGCTGCCCTCGCTGCGCGAGCGGGTGGAGGACATCCCGCTGCTCGGGCACCACTTCCTGCGCCGCTATGCCGAGCGGCTGGCCAAGAAGGTCCGGGCGCTCTCGCCCGAGGCCATCGAGCTGCTGTGCGGCTACCGCTTTCCGGGCAACGTGCGCGAGCTGGAGAACGCCATCGAGCGGGCGGTGGTGCTGTGCCGCAGCGAGATCATCACCCCGGCCGACCTGCCCCCGGCGGTCACGGGCCGGACCGCCCCGCTGGTGCGCGAGGCGCCCGTCAACGGCGACGAATCGGCCTGGCTGACGCTCTCGTACGCCGCCGCCAAGGAGCAGGCGCTGCGGCGGTTCGAGAAGAGCTACGTCGAGGCGCTCATGCGGGCCTGCGACAACAACATCTCCGCCGCCGCCCGCAAGGCGGGCATGGACCGCTCCAACTTCAAGCGCGTGCTCCGGAAGTACCGCACCGACGTGGAGCCCGACTCGGCCGACGAGAACGGGTCGAACGGGGAGGTGGCGACGGCGTAGAGCTTCCGGGAACCGTTCCGAACCTGGTTTGGGCCGCGGCCGCCCTGCGATGGGCGGCCGCTGCATTTCCAACGAGTCCTGGTGGCGAGGGGAGTGGATGGGGCGGTTCCTCGTGGGACGGGTCCGCCCCTCGATCGGAACCTTGAGAACGGCTGGTGGATCTTGCTCCACGATCGCTTGCGTGGCTCTAGCGGTGATCTGTCTGCGAGCGAGCGCAGCAGCGCCGGAGCCCGAGCTCCCCGCGTCCGCGAACACCGGGGGCGCGCCCCCTGATACCACTTGCCGGACGCGCGCGAGTTGGGCGGAGCCCGCCCCTTGCCCAGTTTGGCGTCTCGCGCGCGGCTCGATCCGCACGGGGCGCGACCCCGGTAGCGGCGCGGGGGGCTCGGAGGGAGGCGCGTAGGGGCGAAGCGCCTACAGCCCGAAGCTGTCCACGAACAGCACCGACTCGGCCGTCCGGATCCGCGCCAGGAGCGCCTCGCCGGGGGAAGAGTCCAGGTCGATGGCGGCGGAGGCGGCCTCGGCGCTCTCGAAGACGGTGTTGCGCATCGACTCGACGTTGATGCCCGCCTCGCGAACCAGGGACAGCACGCTGGCCAGCACCCCGACCTTGTCGAGGTGGCGCACCACCAGGCGGGCGCGGGCCGGGGTCTTGCGGGCCACGTTGACGCAGTTCGGGGCCTCTCCCGAGCGCAGGAACGAGCTGACGATGCGGATGGTCTCGCGCGCGATCGCGTCCTGGGCCTGGGCGGTGGAGGCGCCGATGTGGTGGGTGCCGTAGGCGCCGGGCAGCTGCGCCAGCTCGCTCTGGAAGTCGGCCTTGCCCTTCTCCGGCTCGCCCGCGAACACGTCGGTGGCGACGCGGACGCGGCCGGCGCGGACCGCCTCCAGCAGCGCTGCCTGGTCCACCAGCTCGGCCCTGGCGGTGTTCACCAGCCCGGCCCCGGGCTTCATGGCCGCCAGCACCTGGCGCGAGACGATGCCGCGCGTCTCCGGGTGCAGCGCCAGGTGCAGGGTGAGGTAGTCCGCGGCCCGCGCCGCCGCCAGGACGTCGGGCGCGCGGTCGACGCCCAGCGCCCGGGCGCCCTCATCCTGGAGGGAGCGGGACCAGGCCACGATCCGCATTCCCAGCGCCTGGGCGCGCCGCACCACCTCGCAGCCGATCGAGCCCAGGCCGACGACGCCCAGCGTCCTCCCGAAGAGGCCGCCCGCCTCGGAGAACTCCTTCTTGTCCCACTTGCCCTCGCGGAGCCGGGCGACGTTGTCGGGGATGCGCCGGTCGAGGGCGAGGAGCAGCCCGATGGCCAGCTCGGCCACCGCGATCGAGTTCTGCCCGGGGCAGTTGGCCACGTACACGCCCCGGCGCGACGCGGCGGCGACGTCGATGGTGTTCACCCCCGCGCCGGCCCGGACCACCAGCGAGAGCGCCTGCGCCGCCTCGAACACCTCCGCGCCGACCTGCTTCGAGCGCACGATCAGCACCGCGGCGTCCGCGGCAGCGGCGGCGAGATCCTTGGCCGGGAGATCGGGGCGATGGTCGACGGGCAGCCCCAGGGACTCCAGCTCGGCCAGCCGCTCGCGGGGGAAGGTATCGGCGACGAGGATCTTCATGGCGAACTCGCTGGGAGGGTTCGGCTCATTGTGGGCCAGCCGGTGGAGACTTGCAGTCCCTGGTGGGGTACAGTCCGCGCGCGCACGGGGTCGGATCGGCGCGCGAGAGGGCGCGTGGCTCGCCGGACGAGGGGAACCGAGGAGCGAAGGGCCGAGCTGCTGCAGGCGGCGCGGAAGCGCTTCGTCCGCGACGGCTTCGCCGAGGTCTCGGTGAGCCGGATCGTGCGCGATGTCGGCGTGGCGCAGGGCACCTTCTACTACTACTTCGACTCGAAGGAGGCGGCGCTCGACGCGCTCATCGGCGAGTACGTCCGCGAGGTGGAGGCGCGCCTGGCGGAGGTGGCCCGCGACCCGGCCCTCGACCCGCTCCGGGCGCTGGAGCGGATGGTGCGGGTGGAGCTCGACTCCGACGAGCCCCGGGCCCGGGAGCTGGGCGGCATCCGCGGCGCCGACGCGCATGGCAAGCTCTTCTCCGCCATGTTTCGCAGGCTGGCACCGATCTACGCCGGCGTGGTGGCGCGCGGCCAGCGGGCCAGGGTCTTTCACGCCGGCGACCCCGACCTGCTGGCGGAGATCGTGGTCCTCACCACGCACTCGCTCTTCGATCGCGATCTGCTGGGGTGGACCGGCCAGGAGTACGCCCGCCGCCGCCGCGCCCTGGCGCCGCTGATCGGCATGGTGCTGGGCGTGGCCGGTGGCGCGCTCGACTTCGGGGAAGCCTCCCGCCCGCCCCGCGCCCGCTGAGCCCCGCCGCGGGGCGGGCGGGGCGCCCCGGCTCGTTCCTCGTTGACTGACTGTCAGTCAGTATGCTAGGCATCGGGCATGGAGCAGGGACCCCGCGCCGACCGGCTCGGCACCGAGCCGCTGGGCCGCCTCATCGTCCGGTTCTCGCTGCCGGTCATCGCCCAGCTGCTGGTGAACGCGCTCTACAACCTGGTCGATCGGGTGTTCGTGGGACGGGGGGTGGGGCCGGCCGCCCTGGCCGGCATCACCATCTCGTTCCCGCTCTTCATCCTGGTCTCCGCCGTCGGCACGCTCCTGGGCCACGGAGCGGCCAGCGCCATCTCGCTGCGCCTGGGGCGCAAGGACCGGGCCGGGGCCCAGGCCTGCGCCTCGATGGCGCTGGCCGGGAGCATCGCGGTCGCGCTCCTGATGGCGGGAGCGGGGTGGCTGTTCCTGCGCCCCGTGCTGGTCCTCCTCGGGGGGAGCGGCGAGGTGCTGGCGCAGGCGGAGCGGTTCACGGCGGTGGCGCTGGTGGGGGCGATGTTCCAGGTGGTGGCCATCCCGCTGGGGATGATCATCCGCAGCGCCGGCGCGCCGGGAGTGACCATGGGGATCGCCCTGGCCGGCACGGTCGTGAACCTGGCCCTGAACCCGCTCTTCATCTTCGGATTGCGGCTCGGGGTGACGGGCTCGGCCCTGGCCACCTGCCTGGCCGAGCTGCTGAGCTGCCTGCTGGCAGTGGCGCACTTCCGCGGCCGCCGCCGGGTGCTGGCGCTCCGCCGCCCCGGGCCTGCGGACCTGCCGGTCCTGCGCGAGCTCCTGGCGCTGGGGGCGGCTCCCTTCTGCATGCAGCTGGCGCTGACGTGGATGATCGCCATCTCCAACAACGCCGTGGCGGCGCACGGCGGCCGGAACGGCGTGGCCGTGATGGGGATCCTCTACGTGGTCTACCCGCTCATCCTGCTGCCGCTGGCCGGACTCACCTGCGGCGTCCAGCCGGTGCTGGGCTACAACTACGGCGCCGGCTGCATGGAGCGGGTACGCCGGGCCCTGGGGGTGGCGGTGCTGGCGGGCACGGCCTTCTGCATCGCGGCGTGGATCCCCATCCTCCTCTTCGCGGGGCCGCTGGTGCGGCTCTTCGTGGGCCAGGACCCGGGGGTGAATGCCCTGGGCGCGCCCGCCCTGCGCACCTTCTTCGCCCTGCTGCCGCTGGTGGGGGTGCAGGTGGTGGGGGCCAGCTATTTCCAGGCGGTGGGGAAGGCGGGCGTCTCGCTGCTCAACAACCTGCTGCGCCAGGTGATCATCCTGGTGCCGCTGCTCCTCGTCCTGCCGCGCGCCCTGGGGCTGGCGGGGGTGTGGCTGGCGAACCCCATCTCCGATGCGGCCGCCGCGCTCATCACCGGCGGCTTCGTGCTGGTGGAGCTCCGGCGGCTGGCCGGCCGGCGCCGGACGGCGCCGCTCCGCCTGCCGATGGAGGCGGCCTGATCGCCTGCGGCGCGACGGCGTGCAGGGCTACAGCAGCCCCTCGGGGATCTTGGAGTTGGCCGACGTCTTCTCGGTGGTGAAGCGAAGGCGAACCGCATCGCCCTCCACCACCTCGATGGCCCGCGGGAACCAGTCTCCGCCGGTGGGCGAGCCCCACCCCAGGAAGCGCACGTCCTGCAGCGCGCCGCCCTCGGCGGCGATGAGCCGCAGCGGCTGGAACACGCCCTTGTCCACGTAGAACAGGGGCCGCGCGTCGCGGGGCCGCCCGCCAATCACGTAGGCCAGCCGTCCATCGAACCGGCCCAGCGTCTCCTCCGAGAGCGCGATGCCGCGCCGGCTGAGCGCGGCCGCGTACGCGCCCGAGGCGTCCCCGGCGGTGGAGGTGGCGAGCAGCGTGCACACGGCGTGCACCAGCGCCGCCGCCGCGGGATCCGCGTCCAGCCCGCGGTCGCCGACCAGCTTTCCGTCGCGCAGCACCAGCGACGGGCTCTCGGCCGGGGTGGCGCCGGTGATCTCGAGCCGGCACCGGCCCGGGATGCGGAGCAGGACGCGGGCGGGCACGTTCACGCCGCCGCCGGCCGGCTGTCCGCTGGCGGCGTGGATCCGGTCGGCGGTGGGCCCATCGGCCTGCAGCGTCCCCGTGACCTCCAGCGTGGCCAGCCCCAGCGACTCGCGCTTCTGGCCCATGTGGCGGAGGACCGCGCTGGTGGGGAGCAGGTAGGCCAGGGCCGGAAGGGCGGCGGCGGCGAAGGCCCCGGCCGCCAGCAGGCGGAGCCGCGGGCTGGGGCGCAGGGCAATCATCCGAGGTCGAGCTGGCGCAGGAGCTCGCGCAGAGGCCGGGCCAGCTCCGGCCGCTTCAGCGCGTACATGATGTTGGCCTTGAGGTATCCGAAGCGGTCGCCGGCGTCGTAGCGCTGGCCCTCGAACTGGTACCCGAGCAGCCCCTCCTGGCGCGCCAGCACGGCCAGCGCGTCGGTGAGCTGGATCTCACCGCCCACGCCGGTGGGGATCTCCTCGAGGATCTGGAAGATGCGCGGGGGAAGCACGTACCGGCCGATGACCGCCAGGTTGGAGGGCGGGTCCCTCTTCGGCTTCTCCACCACCCGCTCGATGCGCATGGTCCGCGCATCCACCGGCCGGCCGGCGGCGATCCCGTACAGGCTGGTCTCCTCCGGCGGCACCTCCATGAGCGCGATGGTCCCGAGCCCGTGCCGCTCGTAGCAGTCGGTCAGCTGCTTGGCACCCGGAACCGCGGCGTCGATGACGTCGTCCCCCAGCATGACCACGAACGGCTCGTCGCCCACCACGTCCTTGGCGCAGAGCACGGCGTGGCCGAGCCCGAGCGGCTCCTGCTGGCGAACGATGATGAAGCTCGCCATCTGGGCGATGTCGCGCATCTGCTGGCGCAGCTCGGTCTTGCCGGTGCGCTCCAGGTGCGCGTCCAGTTCGCCGGCGATGTCGAAGTGATCGACGATCGATTCCTTGCCCCGAGCGCAGATGAGCACGATGTCGCGGACGCCGGCCGCGACCGCCTCGGCCACGATGTACTGGATGGTCGGGATGTCGACGATGGGGAGCAGCTCCTTGGGGACCGCCTTGGTGGCGGGCAGGAAGCGCGTCCCCAGCCCTGCAGCCGGGATCACCGCCTTGCGAACCTTGGTCGTCATTCGCAAGGGAATGTAGCCCAGGTCGGCGGGGGCTTGTGGGGAATCGGGATGGGCGGGGCCGGACCGCCGGCCCGTCCGGGCTACCGCTCGAGCTGCTCCGCCTCGGTCTTGCAGTCGATGCAGAGGTCGGTCATGGGGCGCGCCCGCAGGCGGGCGGCGCCGATGGGACGACCGCAACGGGTGCACAGGCCGAAGGTCCCGGCATCCAGTCGCGCCAGCGCGTCCTGGAGCTTGGAGATGAGCTTGCGGTCGCGGTCGCGCAGGCGGAGGGACCAGTTCCGTTCCTCCTCGACGGTGGCGCGGTCGCTGGGGTCCGGAAGCTCCTCGCCCTCCTCCTCGGACATCTCGTGGACCGCCTGGCTGCCCTGCCCGATGAGCGCCTGGAGCTGTCCCTGGAGGACGTCGCGGTACCGGTCGACCTCGCGTTTGCGCATGGCCCGCCTCCTTTGGCGGCGGGGGCAGCTTGCTGCCTCCTCCTCCGACGCTAGCGCGTTCGCCCCCGCCGCCACAAGCAACCTTGCCGGGGTCGCGCGGGGCTCGTATCCTCGACGGGTGCGTACGCGCCCACTTTGGCTGCTCCCCGCGCTGCTGGTGGCCGGCACCGCCGTCGCTGCCGATCCGCCCCCGCCGCTGGCGGTCCCCGACCTGACCGGCCCCCGGACGCTCGCCCTGCAGGGAGGCGTGGGGGCGGCGACCGGTACCGAGGCGCTCTTCCTGAACCCGGCCGCCCTGGCGGCCCGGAAACGGTACACGGTGGATGCCCTGTACCTGACCGATCGGCGTCCCGGCCTCGACGGCCGGGCGAGCCGACAGGACTTCTTCGGTGGGTCGGTGATGGACTCGAGCACCACCGCCCTGGCTGCGGGGTTTGCCTACGTCCGCGCGCTCAAGGGCATGGAGACCGGGACGCTGCTCCGCCTGGGCGTGGCGGCTCCGCTCGCCAACGGGCTCTTCCTCGGCCTGCAGGGCAACTACTTCGACCTGAACGGCGCCGAGCACGTCGGCTCCACCCTCAACGTGGACGCCGGTCTGATGTACCAGGTCACCAGCAAGGTCTCGATCGGCGCGGCCGGTTACAACCTCGTCCACACCAAGCACCACCAGGTGGAGCCCCAGGGCTTCGGGGCGGGGTTCGCGCTGGGGTCGGACACGTCGCTGCAGGTGATCGGGGACTGGCGGATGGACCTCGGTCGCGTGCGCACCGCGGACGGCCGAGCCAAGAAGACGAACCGGTACGGCGTGGGGGCCGAGTACCTGTTCGACAACGCCGTCCCCATCCGCGCCGGGTTCCAGGTGGACGACGTCTCCAAGACGAAGTGGTGGTCGCTCGGGGCGGGCTGGATCTCGACCCGCGCCGCCATCGACCTGGGGTTCCGCCAGAGCACCACCGATCCCCAGGCGCGGACGTTCGAGATCGCGGTGCGCCTCTTCGTGCCGACCGAGTAGTGGCGGGGGCGCACCGCCCCCTGCAGCATCGACCCGCTCAGAGCTCCGGCAGCACCACCGGCGCGCCGGTGCTGGCGTTCTCCCCGCGCCAGACGTGCACGCTCCACACCTCGCGCACCCGCTCCGCGGTGAGCACCTCCGCCGGCGCGCCCTCCGCCACGACGCGCCCCCGGGACATGACCACCAGGCGATCACAGGCCGCCGCGGCCAGGTTGAGATCGTGGAGCACCGCCACGACGCACAGCCCGCCGCGGGAAGCCGCCTGGGCCATGCGCATGGCGGCCACCTGGTGGCCCAGGTCCAGGAAGGCGGTGGGCTCGTCGAAGAGCAGCACCCGGGGCTCCTGGGCCAGCGCCCGGGCGAAGAAGACGCGCCGCCGCTCGCCGCCCGAGAGCGCATCGATGCGGCGATCGGCCAGCTCGGTCAGGTCGCAGGCGCGGAGCGCCCCCTCGACGGCGCCGTGGTCGAGCGGGCCGGGGAGGGCCAGCAGCCCCTGGCGCGGCGCGCGCCCCATCATCACCACCTCACGCACGGTGAATGGCCAGGTGAGCCGCGGCTCCTGCGGTACCAGGGCGCAGAGGCGGGCAACCTGGCGGCGGGCGGTTCGCGCCGGATCGATCCCGGCCAGGCGGACGGTCCCCCGCGCCGGCGAGAGCAGGCCCGCCACCAGCCGCACCAGGGTGGACTTGCCGGCGCCGTTGGGCCCGAGCAGCGCGACGAACTCGCCCGGCCGCGCCGAGAGCGAGACGTCCTCGAGCGCGGGGGTGGCGCCGTAGTGGAAGGAGGCGCCGCGGACCTCCACGATGGGCCGGGGCGCGCCGGCGGCCGGGGCGGGGCTCACGCGCTCACCTCGGCCTGCGGC
Organism: uncultured Pseudomonadota bacterium; assembly: GCA_963736345.1. Taxonomy (GTDB): domain Bacteria; phylum Myxococcota; class Myxococcia; order Myxococcales; family Anaeromyxobacteraceae; genus Anaeromyxobacter. The sequence goes on from CAVTOU010000028.1 coordinate 83,600, forward strand.
CGCGCCGATCGCCGCAAGAGCCACAGGAAGAACGGGCCGCCCAGGAAGGCCGTCACCGCCCCCACCGGCGGTTCGGTGCCGAGCGGCAGGAACAGCAGGCGCGCCAGCGCGTCGGCCACCACCAGGAAGGCGGCCCCGAACAGCGCCGAGGCCGGGATCAGGAGCCGGTGATCCGGCCCCACCACCCGGCGCACCAGGTGCGGGACGATGAGGCCCACGAAGCCGATCATCCCCGCCAGCGCCACCGCCGCCCCGGTGGCGGCGCTGGCTGCGAAGAAGACCCAGGCGCGGGTCCGCCGCACGTCCACGCCGAGCGAGGCCGCCTCCTCGTCCGCCAGCGTCAGGAAGTTGAGGCGGCCCGAGAAGGCCACCAGCAGCGCCAGCGTGGCCCCCACCCCGACGGCGCCCGCCACGATGGTCCCGCCGCCCTGGTAGGTGATGGTGCCGAGCAGCCAGTAGAGCAGGCGGGCCGCCTGCTCGGGCGGGACCAGGAGCCGCAGGACCGTGATCACCCCCAGGGCGAAGGCGTTGAAGACCACGCCCACCAGGAGCGAAGTTTCCGGCACCGGGCGTCCCTGCACCCGGCCCAGCCCGAAGACCAGGAGGGCGGACCCGGCCCCGCCGGCGATCGCGCCCAGCGCCACCGGCGTCCCGCCGGCCAGGAGCGCCAGCCCCGGGCCGAAGGCGCGTACCGCGGTGGTCGCCGCCAGGATGACGAGCGTCCCGCCCAGCGCGGCGCCGCCCGAGACGCCGAGCACGAACGGATCGGCCAGCGAGTTGCGGAGGAGCGCCTGGAGCGCCACCCCGGCGCCGGCCAGCGCGGCGCCGACGATGGCAGCCAGCAGCGCCCGGGGCAGCCGCAGCTGGAAGAGGATGGCGCGGTCGGGCTCCAGGCCGCCGAACGCGGCCCGGAACGAGATGGGCTGGGCTCCGACCGCGCAGGAGAGGGCCAGCGCCAGCAGGACCGCGACCGCCCCGGCCAGCGACAACCAGACCAGCCGGTCGCGAAGCGAGGTCATGGGCGGGTGGCCTCCGGGTGGATGGCCGCCAGGAGCGTGTCCAGCGCCCGCTCCAGGCGGGGGCCGGGGCGGAGCGCGTCGTCGCTGGCCAGGCGCCGCAGGGCGCCGCGCCGGACCGCCGGGATGGCGGAGAGCGCCCGATCGCCGCCGCCCCCGTGCTCGTTGACGGCCGCGTCGATGACCACGTCCGGGTCGAGCGCGGCGGCCTTCTCGACCGGGAACACCGGCCAGGCCACCGCCCCGCCGATCACGTTCCGCGCCCCGACGATCCGCAGGAGCTGGTCGGGATAGCTGCCCGGCCCGGCCACCACCAGCGGCTCGCGCCCCACGATGAAGAGGACGCGCCGGGTGGGCAGCGAGGCGGCGCGGGCGCGGGCCCGCGCGATCGACGTCTCCAGGCTCGAGGCCAGCCGCTCGCCGGCGGGCCCATCGCCCAGCGCCCGCCCCACGGCGCGGCAGGAGTGGAGCACGTCGTCGATGCCGATGATCGGGAGGGCCAGCACCGGGATGCCCAGCTCGGCGATCTTCGACACCGCCGGCATGGCGCTCCCGTCGGTGAGCCACAGCACCAGGTCGGGCCGGAGCGCCACCACCGCCTCGACGCTGGGATCGAGGAACCCGCCGACCCGCGGCACCTGCTTCACCTCCGGGGCGTCGTCGTACTTGCTCACCCCCACCAGCCGGTCGGCCCTGCCCAGGGCGACCACGATGTCGGTCATGCTGGGGGCGAGCGAGACCACGCGCCGGGGGAGGGCCGGCGGGGGGGGGCCGAGGAGGCGGATGCCGTCCGACGAGGCGCTCGGCCCTCCATCGGGCCAGGGCGCGCCCGGCACCGCGCCGCTGGACGCGAGGAGGAGCGAGACGGCCGAGGCGATCAGAACCCGCATGCGATGTCGGCGACGTAGGCGAAGCCGCTCGGGGACGGGGGGCACAGCAGGACGCCGTCGATGGCGCCCGCCGCCGGATCGAGCCGGAACACCCGCCCGGAGTTGCGATCGCCAACGTAGCCGGACCCGGAGCAGAAGGCGAGCTCGCCGGGGGCCGCGTCCGCCGGTGCGGGCAGCAGGGAGCCCACCGAGGGCAGCGGGCCGGAGACGTCGACCGGGACGATGCCCTGTCCGAGGATCTTCACCGTCGGGTACTGCGAGTAGTCGAAGGCGCCGCAGGTCACGTACAGCGTCGACCCCTGCAGCGCGGCGTCGGCCGGGTCGAGGCAGGAGGGGCCGAGGTCCAACAGCCCGGCCGGGCCGCCCGGGTTCGCCGACGCGTCCAGCGCGTTCGACGCCAGGTCGACGACGGCCAGCCGGCCGCTGCTCCCGGCCGGAGGATTGAAGCTCGCGTCCAGGTTCCAGAGCGTCACGTAGGCGCGGCCGCCCACCACGGCGACCCGCGCCGGCTTCGCCTGCGCCCCCGGGCTGGCCAGCGGCTGGAGGTCGACGCGGGCGACCTCGTGGATGCAGGAACCCGGCGCGGCGCAGATGCCCACCCCGGAGACGTCCAGCACCGAGAGCTCGTTGCTTGCCTGGAGCGCGACGTAGGCCCGATCGCCGGCGAAGGCGATGCCCAGCGGGTTCGGGTTGGGATCGCTCGCGCCCACGAAGGCGTGCTCCTCGACGACGGCCCCGGAGGGCGAGAGGACGAGGAGGGTTCCCAGCGAGTTGTGGGCCAGGTACAGGAGGCCGCCGTGCGCGGCCAGGTACTCGACGTCGGGAACGGCCGCGTCGCTCCACACCTTGGAGGCGCGGACGGCGGGCGGGTCGCGCGCGATGCGCGCCACCGTCTCGGCGCCGCCCGGCTGGGCGCTGGCCACGAACAGCTCCCCGCCCGACCAGGCGAAGGCGATCGGCCCCGGGGCGACCGTCAGCGGGGTGCCCGCCGGAGCGAGGTCGCGGGTGGCCTGGCGGACGTCACCGGTGTCGTAGCAGGCCAGGTACAGATCGGCGGCGCAGCTCCCGGCCTGGCACCGCTCGCCGGTGCCGCAGGCGCGCCCGCAGGCGCCGCAGTTCCAGGCGTCCGAGGTCAGGTCCACGCAGGCGCGATCGCAGGAGGTCTGGCTTCCCTCGGCGCACGAGTCCGCGCAGGCCGTGGCGCCCCCGGCGGCCGTGGTGCACACCTGGGTCGCGTCGCAGGCCGTCGTGCAGGAGCCGCAGTGCACGGGATCGCTCTCCAGATCGACGCAGGCCCCGTCGCAGTCAGCGCGGCCGTTGGCGCACAGGCACTGGCCGGCGGAGCAGGTCTCGCCGGCGCTGCACGTGTGGCCGCAGGCGCCGCAGTTCTGCGGGTCCATCGCCAGCGCCCTGCACGCGCCGTCGCACTGCCTCTCGTCGGACGGGCAGACCGTCTCGTGGCTGCAGGCGGTCGGCCACAGGGGGGCGAGCAGCAGGGCCAGGATGGGCAGGGCGAGGCGGTTCATGGCTGCCTTTCGGAGTTGCCGGCGCGCAGGGTCACGAAGATGGCGCGGCCGGGGAGAGGGTTCATGAAGCCGTCCTCGAGGGTCCGGTCGTCGAGCAGGTTCTGGATCGCGAGGTGGAGGTGGACCTGGGGGGCGCCCATGAGGCGCACCGAGGCGCCGGCGTTCACCGTGAAACTGGCGGGGATCGATTGCTGGTTGGCGAGGTCGAGCCAGCGGCGCGAGATCCACTGGCACTCGGCGTGGAGCTCGACCGGACCAGGTGCCGCACCCACGCGCGCGTACAGGCGGTGGCGGGGCTTCTGGGGGAGGTCCTTTCCCACGACCTCCTCAGTGCCGCGCAAGGTCTCGGCGTCCATGTACGTGTACGCGACGCCCCCGGACAGATCGGCGGCGTGCCGGATGGGCGCCAGGGCCGCCTCGAGCTCGAGGCCGCGCGCGGAGGACCGGTCCAGGTTGGCCGGAACGAAGAGGTTGAAGTGCTGTGCCTGGTACACGACCAGGCCGTCGTACCGCACGGCGAAGCCGCCGACCGAGGCCGAGCCGAACCGGCCCGCAGCCACCAGCGCCGCGTCGCCGCCCAGCCCCACCTCCGGCCGTAGTCCCGGGTTCGGCGCCACCACTCCCTGGAGAAGGTACAGCTCGGCGAAGCTCGGTACGCGGTAGCTGCGTCCGATGCTGGCGCGAGCGGAGACCGGCCCCGCCAGCTCGACCGTTCCGCCCAGCTTGGCCGAGACCCCGCCGAACCGGCCGGCGCGCTCCAGCCGGACGCCTGGCCCGATCCGCGCGCGTCCGCCCCAGCCCACCAGCTCGCCCGCCAGCACCGCCGCGGACATGGGCCGGGAGCGTTGCCCGATCCCGTCGGCCTCGAGCCGTTCGCCGCCCGCCTCGAACGAAGCCGAGATCGCGCCCCGCTCGCCCGGCCAGCTCAGGCCGAGCGATCCCATCCCGGCGAGGCCACGCTGGTGCGTCGGGGCGCCGCCGTCGCGCTGCTCCAGGCTCACCGTCAGCCGGTCGAGCCGGAGCCACGCGCCGGCGGACCCGATGGGTCCGCCGGCCAGCTGGCGGCGGAAGGCGGCGCTCATGATCCCGCGGGCCTCGTCCTGCCAGTCGTGCGGGGTGGGCGTTCCGATGGGTCCGGGGAGCTGGCGGCGGCCCGCGGACGCCTGCGCGGCCGCGTCGAGCCTGCCGCCGCCGCCCAGCCAGAATCCCTTCCACAGCGTTCCACCCTGCGCTGCCGAGGCGTGCTGGCGCGTCTCGTCCCGCTCCAGGAACGGGTTCCGGTAGGAAAAGTCGCCCCGGGTGGTCGATCCGGAGACGGCGCCGAGGAGCCCCCAGCGATCGCCGCCCGCGCCGAGGTGCGCGTCGCCCTGGAACGTCCCGAACGATCCGGCGGTCGCGCTCGCACCCCAGGTCCCGGCCGCGGCCGGCGCCGTGATCACGTTGACCACGCCGCCCAGCGCTCCCGACCCGTGGTGAACGCCCTCGGTCCCGCGCACCACCTCCAGCCTGGAGATCCACTGGTGCGGGATGGTCGACAGGTCGACGCCCCCGCCGGCGGCGCTGTTGAGCGGCAGCCCGTCGAGCAGGATCTTCACCTGCTCGGCGCTGGAGCCGCGGATCGACACCTGCGCGAGCTGGCCCGGCCCGCCGTGCTCCGAGATCTCGACGCCGGGCGAGGTGGCGAGAAGGCTGGCGGTGGTCTTGGCCTCGCCCGCGAACTGCTCCGCCGGCACGACCGTGACCGCCGCGCCGGGCGCCTTGGCGGCGGCGGAGCGCAGGGAGGGTGGCGGCAGGCGAACCAGCACCGGATCGAGCTGCACCGGCTCGCCCTCGGGCGGGGTCGGCTCCTGGGCGCGGGCGGCGGACGCCGGGGCCAGGATGCGCGAGCAGGATCGGGAGGAGGCGGGCGGACGCCATGTTTCGTCGCGTCTCCTTCGGACGCGCGAACGGGGATCGCGAGCCATTCGCGATCCCTTCGCTCGGGGGGAGGTCTCCTGGCTCCCGGGTGGAAGGCCTGTCCCGAGCCCCGTGGTGGGGCTCTCGGCCTTCCGCGCCGTGCGGCCTTCCCCTCGCGTGGCGAGAGTGGCGACCGCTGCACGGCTTCACCCGGCTACAGTGGCGGGACCGCGCCGGACTTCGACCGGCTTCCCTGATCCTCCGAGCGGATGCTGCAGGTTGCGAGGTACGCGTTCCGGTCGGTGGTGTCAAGAGGGTTGCTTGCGCGCAGCGCAGCGCTGTGGTTGGGATGGCCGCCGTGCCGCGCGTCCGCCCCCGCATCGGGACGACCTCCTTCGTGTTCCCCGCCAGCTGGATCGAGAACGTCCGGCGCCTGGCCCGGCGGGTCGAGGACATCGAGATCCTGGTGTTCGAGCGCCCCGAGCGGGCCGGGCCCTCACCCGCCGAGATCGAGGAGATCGCCGCGCTGGGGCGGGCGCATGGGCTCACCTTCTCGGTGCACGCGCCGCTCGATCTGGCGCTGGCGAGCCCGGACCCGGCCCAGCGCGCGGACAGCATCGAGGCGGTGCTCCGGACGGCCCGCCTGACCGCGCCGCTCTCGCCGCATGCACTGGTCGTGCACCTCGAGCCGGCCGCGGGGGGCCTGGGGCGGCCGAGGCTCTCCCGGCCCCCCCAGCATGATGACTGGCGGCGTCGGGCCGCCTCGTCGCTCGAGGCGCTGCTCGCGGGCGGGCTCTCGCCCGGCGCGATCTGCCTCGAGAACCCCGACGGCGGCTTCGGCGCGGCCGAGCCGCTGCTGGACGAGCTCGGCCTGTCGGCGGCGCTCGACCTCGGGCACCTGGCCCGGGACGGCGTCCCCTTCGACGCGATGCTGGCGCGGCACCTGTCGCGCGCGCGCCTCCTCCACCTCCACGGGACCGAGCCGGGCGGACGCGACCACCGGTCGCTCCGGCACTACCCGCGCGCCGAGGCGCTGCGCCTGCTCCGGGCCCTGGCGGGCGCCGGCTGGGCCGGGGTGCTGACGCTGGAGGTGTTCCGCCAGGACGACCTGGAGGATTCGCTCCAGGTGCTGGCCGATTGGTGGCGCGAGGCGGTGGGGGAGGACGCATGACGGATCGGCGGCTGGTGCTGGTGGGCGGGGGCGTGCGCTCGGGCAAGAGCGCGTATGCGGTGGCGCGGGCGAGGGCGCTGGGCGCGCGCCGGGCCTTCCTGGCCACCGCGCGGCCGTACGACGCGGAGATGGCCGAGCGCATCCGGCGCCACCAGGCGGAGCGCGCCCGGGACTTCGCCCTGTTCGAGGAGCCCATCGCCCTGGCCGAGACCCTGGGGCGGCTGGACGGGTTCGACGTCGCGGTGATCGACTGCATCACGCTCTGGCTCTCCAACCAGCTCGTCGACGGCGCCTCCCCCGACGAGATCGAGCGCCGATCGGAGGCGCTGGCGGCCGCGCTCCGCCGTGCCCCCTGCCACGTGGTGGTCGTCACCAACGAGGTCGGGATGGGCGTTCACCCCGAGACCGCGCTGGGCCGAACCTTCCGCGATCTGGCGGGCCGCGCCCACCAGGCGCTGGCCCGCGCCGCGGACGAGGTCCACCTGGCGGTGATGGGCACGCTGCTGCGCCTCAAGCCGGGCCCGGTGGAGGCCCATTTCGCCGGGGAGATCTCGTGACGATCCTGAGCGAGACGCTCGCGGCCGTCCGGTCGGTCGACGCGGAGATGGGCCGGCGCGCCCAGGCGCTGCTGGACGGGAAGACGAAGCCGGTGGGGAGCCTGGGGCGGCTCGAGGAGCTGGCGGTGCCGCGTCGCCGCCGCGCGCGGGATGGAGGTGCCGGAGCCGCCCGCGAAGGCGGTGGTGGTGATGGCCGCGCGACCACGGCGTCGCCGCGCAGGGGGTGAGCGCGTATCCGCAGGAGGTCACCGCGCAGATGGTGGCCAACTTCGCCCGCGGCGGCGCCGCGATCAACGTGCTGGCGCGCGCGCGCGGGCGCGCGGGTGGTGGTGGTCGACATGGGCGTGAAGGGGGCTTGCCGCGGCCATCCGGATCGCTGGACTGCCGGATGGCGCCCGGCACCGCGGACATGCCCGCGGGCCCGCGATGACGTCGAGCAGGCGGTGCGGGCGCTCGAAGCCGGGATCGCCCTCGCGCACGAGCTGGCGCGCCGCGCGGCGTGACCTCATCGGCATCGGGGAGATGGGGATCGGCAACACCACCTCGGCCAGCGCGCTCTCGGCCGCGCCTGCACCGGCGGCCGCTCCGCGAGAGCGTCACCGGCCGCGGCACGGGGATCGACGCGGCCGGCCCGGCGACGCAAGGTCGAGGTCATCCGGCGCGCCCTGCGCGCTGACCACGCGCGACCCGCGGCGACGCCCTCGACACGCTGGCCACGGCTCGGGCGGCTTCGAGATCGCCGGGCTCGCGGGCGTGGCGCTGGGCGCGGCCGCCTCGCGCCGGGTGCCGGTGCTGGTCGACGGGTTCATCGCCAGCGCCGCGGCTCTCGCCGCCGTCCGGATCGGCCCCGGCCGTGGCCGGGTACCTCCTCGCCGCGCACCGCTCGGCCGAGCCCGGCCACCGGCTGCGTGCTCGAGGCGCTCGGGCCTCGAGCCGCTCCTCGATCTCGGACTGCGGCTCGGCGAGGGGACCGGCGCGGCGCTGGCCATGGGCCTGGTCGACGGCGCCGCCCGGGTGCTGCGCGAGATGGCCACCTTCGAGTCCGCCGGCGTGAGCGCCGGAGGGCGGTGATGGCCGCGCCCGCACCCCTGCGGCACCTGGCGGCGGCGTTCCGGTTCCTGACCCGGCTTCCGGTCCCGGGCCCGGCGCTTCCGGCCCCGGAGCTCGGCCGCGTCCTGGCGTGGTTTCCGGTGCCGGGGCTGGTGCTGGGAGCCCTGGCCGCGGGCTTTGCGCAGGTGCTGGCGGGTCGGCTGGCGCCGCCGGTGGCGGCAGCGCTCATCGTCGCAGGCCTGGCCTGGCTCACCGGCGCCCTGCACCTCGACGGCCTGGCGGACGTCGCCGACGGCCTGGGCGGCGGACACGGGGATGCCGGGCGCACGCTGGCCATCATGCGGGACAGCCGCATCGGCGCCTTCGGCGCGGTCGCCGTGGCCCTTCTTCTCGCGGTGAAGGTGACCGCGGTGGCCGAGCTGATCACGCAGCGAGGCGGATGGGCGCTGCTGTGCGCCCCCGCGGTGGCCCGGTTCGCCGCCGTCCCGCTGGTGGTGCTGTTCCCGTATGCCCGCCCCGAGGGGCTGGGACGGCCCTTTCACGAGGGGGGTGGCCCGCGGGAGCTGGCCATCGCCGGGGCGATCGCCACCGCGGTGCTGGCCGCGGCGGGCCTGCGCTCGGCGGCGCCGGCCGCCGCCGCCCTGGCCGCGGCGGTGGCGATGGGGCTCGCCATCCGCCGCAAGCTCGGCGGCCTCACCGGCGACGTCTACGGTGCCGCGGTCGAGGTCGCCGAGACCGTGTTCCTGGTCTGCGCTGGTCTGCGGTGATCAGCGCCGGGCCGAGGCAGCCGCTGCCGGCGCGCTCAGGGCCGGGCCGGTCGCGGCGGCCGCGCCCGGGCCGACCTGGACGTTGGCTCGCACCCGGGCGAGCCAGGCCGGGCCGATGCCCTTCACCGCCAGGACGTCCTCCGGCTTCCGGAACGGTTGCCGGGTCCGGGCCGCCACGATGGCCTGGGCGCGCTTCTCTCCGATCCCGGGCAGGCGCATCAGCTCGGCCACGCCGGCCCGGTTCAGATCGATGCGGTCGCCGGGGCCGAGCGGCTTCTTCGCGGCCAGGGCCGGTGTCCCGGCCAGCAGCAACGCGGCGGCGATCACGGCGCGGAGCGCGGCGCTCATGGTCGGACCTCCACCGTCTCGAAGTCGCGGCGCGTCCCGTTCGCCCCCCGGGGCTCGGCCGGGGGGCGGGGCTCGCGGACCTGCAGCTTGTTGGTCCCGAGCGGCAGCGCATCGAGGAGCAGGTTGATGCTTCCATCGCGGTTCGTGAATGCGATCCCGATCTTCGGCCAGAATGCCTTCTCGCCGTCCTTGCTCTCCGGCACGGCGTAGACCACCAGGCGCCGGCCCGTCCCGTTCGTCTCGTTCATGTGTGTCTCTCCCTCGTGGACCGCGTTGCGGTCCGCTCTCTGTCGGAGGCCTGGCTGGCCTTCCGGGAACGGCGGAGAGCATGGAGCGTGCCGTCCTCAAGCGCGCGAGATCACGCGATGCGAGTCGGAACGGGCGTTCAGGGCGCGGACCCCGCGGCCGCGCCGCGGACCGTGGGGTGCGGGCGGGGGGAGAGAGCTAGTTCACGCTCCCTGCGGGCGGGAACCCCTTCACGTTGCCGACGTCGACTTGGCCGAACCGAGCCTCGTACTTCTCCAGGTTCTCCTCGATCGCAAAGAGCAGGCGCTTGAGGTGCTTCGGCGTGGTGATGACCCGCGCCCGCACCGTGGCCTTGGGGGCCTGCGGCTGCACGTAGATCAGGTCCAGCGTGAACTCGGTCTCGGTGTGGTTCACCATGGCCATGTTCACGAACACGCCCTGGGCGGTCTGGGGGTCGAGCTCGATCTGGAGGTGGACGGTCTGAGGGGGCTGGGGCTGGTCGGACATGGTCGTTGCCATAGCAGGATCCGGCCGCGGCGGGTACCCGTTCGCCCAGCCCCGCGGCGAGTGTTGAAAGCCGCGCCGGGGAGGGGTAACCGTTCGTCCGTGTGCCCGGACGACCGCCAAGCCCCCGCATCGATCGCGGACCCTGCGCGGAATTCCCTCGGCCACGGCGGCGAGCTCGACCTGCCGGGCGGTCCCGACGCCGCGCTGCTGCTCCATGGGCTGACGGGTTCCACGTTCGAGGTCCACCCGCTGGCCGCGCGGCTGCACGCCGCCGGGCTCCGGGTGCTGGCGCCGGTGATGGCCGGGCACGGCGGCGCGCCGGAGGCGCTCCGGGGCCTGCCCTGGACCGAGTGGGTGGCGAAGGCGGCGCGCGACCTGGATCGCCTGCGCGGCGCGCGGAGGACGTTCGTGATCGGCGCCTCCATGGGCGGGCTGGTGGCCTGCGCGCTGGCCCACGATCGTCCCGACCAGGTGAGCGGCCTGGTCCTGCTCGCGCCCGCCGTGGAGCTGACGTTCCCGGGCCGGCTGGCCGCGCTGCTCGGACGGGCGGGCCCGCTGCGCCGCTGGATCCTTCCCAAGGGCGGCTTCGACGTGGACGACGCGGACATGCGCAGCCGCAATCGAGGGCTCACCGCCGTGCCGGTCGAGGCGGTGGCGCAGCTGGCCCGGCTCTCGCGCCACGTGCAGCGGGCCCTGCCCGCCATCTCCGTGCCGACGCTGGTGCTCATGGGAGCGCACGACCGCACCGTCACGCTCCGCGGCGCGCGGCGGCTGGCGACGGCTCTGGGCAGCGGTCCGGCGCCGGTCCACGTCCTCCCCGCCAGCGCACACCTCCTCGGCATCGACGTCGAGCGCGACCGCTGCGCGGACGAGGTGCTCCGGTTCATCGAGCATCTGCCGGACGCCGTCTCGCAGCACCCCAACGCACGGTCCGGGAGGGAGTGACATGACCTCGTACGTGCTCGCCATCGACCAGGGCACCACCAGCACCAGGGCGCTGATCCTCGACCGGCAGCTGGCGCTGCGGGCCAAGGTGAACCAGGAGTTCCGGCAGGTGTTCCCCAAGCCGGGATGGGTGGAGCACGACCTCGAGGAGATTCTGGGATACCACCCTCGCCACGGTGCAGCGGGCGCTGCGCGAGGCCGGTCTGAGGGGCAAGGACATCGCCGCGGTGGGGATCACCAACCAGCGCGAGACCACCGGGCTGTGGGATTGGAAGTCCTCGCGGCCGCTGCACCACGCCATCGTCTGGCAGGACCGGCGCACCACCGAGGACTGCGCCCGGCTCAAGGCCGCCGGACACGAGGCGCGGGTGCGCGAGAAGACCGGGCTGGTGCTGGACCCGTACTTCTCGGCCACCAAGCTGGCCTGGCTGCTCCGGAACGTGCGCGGCGCGCGCGAGAAGGCCGAGTCGGGCGCGGCTGCGTTCGGCACCGTCGACACCTGGCTGCTGTGGAAGCTCACCGGGGGAGCGGTCCACGTCACCGACGTCAGCAACGCCAGCCGCACGCTGCTCATGGATCTTCGCGCCCGCGCCTGGGATCCGGAGCTCCTGCAGCTCTTCGACGTGCCGGCCAGCGTGCTCCCGGAGATCCGGGCCTCCTCGGAGGCGTACGGCGAGACCCGCGGCCTGCGGGTGCTCCCCGACGGGATCCCGGTGGCCGGGATGGCCGGCGATCAGCAGGCGGCGCTCTTCGGCCAGGCCTGCTTCCAGCCCGGCGAGGCCAAGTGCACCTACGGGACCGGGGCCTTCCTGCTGCAGAACGTGGGGCCCGAGCCGACCGCCTCGTCGCGCGGCCTCCTCTCGACCGTGGCCTGGACGGTGGGCGGCGAGACCAGCTACGCGCTCGAGGGGTCGTCGTTCATCGCCGGCGCGGCGGTGCAGTGGCTGCGGGACGGGCTCAAGCTCATCAAGAAGGCCGCCGACGTGGAGGAGCTGGCGCGGCAGGTGAAGTCCTCCGAGGAGTTGGTGTTCGTGCCGGCGCTGGTCGGCCTGGGCGCGCCGCACTGGCGTCCGGAGGCCCGCGGCATCGTGCGCGGGATCGACCGCGGCACCACCGCCGCGCACCTGGCCCGGGCCACGCTGGAGGGGATCGCCTTCCTCATCTTCGACCTGGCCGAGGCCATGCGCGCCGAGGCGGGCAAGCCCTTCCCGAGCTTCAAGGTGGACGGCGGCGCCTCGCAGAACGATTCTGCTCATGCAGTTCCAGGCCGACCTCCTGGACGTGCCGGTGGTGCGCCCGCGCATGACCGAGACGACCGCGCTCGGGGCCGCCTTCCTGGCCGGCCTGGCGGTCGGCTTCTGGAAGGGCCGGGACGAGATCCGGCGCACCTGGAAGGTGGGGAAGCGCTTCGAGCCCAAGATGAAGCCCACCGAGCGGGAGGCGTTCCTGGCCAAGTGGCGGCGGGCGGTGCAGGCGGCGTAGAGCGCCTGCTCGGCGGCGCGGTTCGAGGCTCGGGCCACAGCCAACCGACTCTCCTCCCCCGAGCCGCGCCAGTGCCCCCCAGGAGTGCGGCAGTCCGCTGCGGACCCCGTTCGCCTGCGGCAAGGGTGTCGTGGCGGTCATGCTTGCCTGAGGTGAGCACGCCGGCGGCGGAGGCGCATGCCTTCGTGGTCGCATTCGTCGCACGGTTCGATGAACATGTGGGCCGCTCCCGCCGTCCCCTGGTGTTCAGGATGTTGCGCGCGTCCGGACGCACCCGAGACCCAATGACCCCCACGAACACGAATGCCGCTCCCGGCCAGCGACTTGCCCTTGCGCTGGTTCTTCTTGCCGCCACGGCCTGCGGTGGAGGGAGCAGCGCGTCGACCTCCGATCGGCTGACGCAGTTCACCCGCCAGGAGATCGAGCGCCAGGGCGTCCCCGGCGCGGCCGTCGCGGTGGTGGAGAACGGCGAGCTCGTTTACCAGCAGGGGTTCGGGTTCAAGGACCTCGCCCGCACCGCGCCGGTCGGACCGGACACGCTCTTCGGCGCCGGATCGACCACCAAGATGCTGGTGGCGAGCGCGGTACTGTCGCTGGTGGACGAGGGCAAGCTGGACCTGGACGCCCCGGTCACCGATTCCGTCCCGGGCTTCCAGGTGGCGAGCGGCGACGCCTCCAGCATCCACGTTCGCCACCTGCTCAGCCACACCTCCGGCCTGCCCGACATCGAGGCGCGCCTGGGCTCCTGCAGCCAGGACCTCGCCCAGTGGTTCGACGACGAGTCCCACCGGGCACCCATCATGAGCACGCCCGGCACGCTCTGGAACTACAGTGGTCGCGGCTACATGCTCGCGGGGCTGGTGCTGGAGGAGCTCTCGGGCGAGAGCTTCGAGGACGCGATGCGCCACCGCGTCTTCGATCCCACCGGCATGGAGCACGCCACCTTCGATCCGCAGGTCGCCAGGCAGCGCGATCACTCCCTCGGTCACCTCGCCCCGCAGGCCAGGGAGGTCGAGCTCGACAGCTACACCTGCCGCGCCACCGAGCCCGCCGGGGCCGCGCTCTTCCTCTCGGCCCCCGAGATGGCCCGCTTCGCGCAGGCGCTGCTCTCCGGGGGCGGAGCCATGCTCGAGCCCGCCTCGGTCGCGGCGCTCGAGGCGAGCGAGATGGGAACGCACCAGATCCCCGGCGAGGCCTACGGGCTGGGGCTCAACATGCGCGACGTGCCCGACGCGTCCGGGCCGCGGGTCTACTACCACGGCGGCAACGACGGCCGGTTCGCGGCCAGCGTGGCCCTGGTCCCGGAGCGGAGCTTCGCCGTGGTGGTCCTCTTCAACGGCACCGTCAGCACTCCCGACGTCGTGTCGCAGAAGGCGCTCGAGCTCTTCCTCGGCATCCGCGAGGCCATCCCGGTCCCGACCCTGATCGAGAACCCCGGCAAGTGGCTCACCGATCCCTCGACCTGGGTCAAGTACACCGGGACGTACGACGAGCCGTACACCTACGGGCGCGCGGTCGTGACGCTCGAGGAGGACAAGCTCTTCGTGGAGATGGTGGATCAGGCCCCGGGCGTGAAGAGGGAGATGATGCAGGTGGCGCAGGACTACTTCGCGGTGCTCGCCACCGGGATGGACGTGACCTTCTGGTTCGGGGAGGACCCGCGAGCGGCCAGCTACGTGGTGACGCGGACGGGCGTGTTCACGCGGGCCGACGAGACCTGAGCGGAACGGGGGCGGGACGGGAAGCCGGGATTTCACGACCGGTGCGGCGGCCGCAGCGCCAGGGAGGGCGGACGCAAACGTTTGGCTCGGGCACTTGGCCGATTCCGGAGCGTGTCTCGCGCTCCGGGGATTGCCCCTCCGGGGTCGAAGTGCCACAGTCGCGGGCCTCGCGACGATCGCGCGAGCGTCGGGCGCCCGCCTCGAGAGCCGCAGCCGCAGCGGAGCCGCACCGCCAGCCAGGAACGCCGGAGAGAACGATGCGCACCACCTTGATCGCCGCAGTGCTGGCCACGTCGCTGGGCGCGCCCGCCGTGGCCGACGATCCCGTCGCCGTGGTGGAGTTCACCGGCGCCACCGCCACCAGGTCGGGAGGCGAGGTGGCCGACACCAGGTACTCGGAGAAGGCGGACGACGCCGTCATCAACGGCAGGGAGTTCGCCGACGGCGTCGTCACCTACACCGGCCAGGTGGGGATGGGAAAGGGCTCGGCCTGGGCCGGGATCGGGCTCAACGTCAACATCCAGCCGCAGGCCAAGCCGATGGATGCCAGCAAGTACAAGACGGTCACGTTCCGGCTGGCGGCGTCGCCCGAGGGAAACCTGCGGCTGCGGGTGATCGGGCCCGAGGAGAAGATCAAGAACGCGGGCTGCTACCCCATCGTCACGCAGGCGGTGAAGAAGGACGTGAAGGAGTACACCATACCGCTCTCGCAGTTCGCCTCCGAGGGCTGGTGCGGCGGCAACTCCCGGGCCGTGCAGAAGGTCCTGCCCGAGCTGGTCGGCTTCGAGGTGGCGGACATCCAGATGCGAAAGGCGCCGACGAGCGTGTCGGTGGGCTCGATCACGCTGAATCCTTAGGGAGAGGGGGCCGCGGACACCGCGGCGCGCGGGCCGGGCCTGTCCCGGCCCGCGTTTTTTTGCACGGCGCAGGCAGTTCCGCGCCCAGATAGCGGACCGCGGTGGGCAGCGCGGCGTGGGGACGCTCCGGCCGTGACGGGTCAGTAGGCGATCCGGTCCGGCTTCTTCAACCAGGCGTCGAAGGCGTGGCGCGCCTCGGCGTCCAGCATGCGGATGAGCGGCAGGGTCCGCCGCTCGCGCGGCAAGGACAGCTCGTCGTAGATGAGGGCGTCGTCGAAGCCGATGCGGGCGGCGTCGGCGCGGTCGTTGGCGAAGAAGACCCGGTCCACCCGCGCCCAGTACAGCGCCGACAGGCACATGGGGCAGGGCTCGCAGCTGGTGTAGACGTCGCAGCCGCGGAGGTCGAATCGGCCCAGCGCGGCGCAGGCGGCGCGGATGGCCACCACCTCGGCGTGGGCGGTGGGATCGCAGGTGGAGGGCACGCAGTTGCAGCCCTCACCCACGATGCGGCCGGTGTGCACCACCACCGCACCGAAGGGGCCGCCGCGGCCCTTCTCCATCCCCTCCCGTGCGAGCGCGATGGCCCGCCGCATGAAAAGCTCCTCGCTCATCCGCGACCTCCTCGGCGGACGAGTGTACCTCGTCCCGGGGGCGGGCCCGAGCCCGCACCCGGGCCTGCGGGAATCGCCCACCGGCAGGGGGCCCGGCGCAGGGCCCGGCGCGGAAGCCGGCGTCGACCGTGACGCGTCCCACCGCCCGCGACACGCACGGGCAGATACGGCCCGGGGAGGCCTTCTCCGCGTCCGAGAGGAACACGTCACGGTGGTCCAGCTCCCCCTCCACCTCGACCACGTCCACCGCACACACCCCGCACTCGCCGCGCAGGCAGTCGGACACCACCTCGATGCCGGCCGCCTCCAGGGCCTCCAGCATGGTCCGGTCTTCCGGAACGGTGACGGCCACGCCCTGATCGCGCACCTGCACCTCGAACGCGCGGGGCGGCAGGCGACCGGTCAGGCCGAAGGTCTCGAAGCGCAGCGCCTCGGCCGGCCGGCCCGAGGCCGCCCAGACGCGGCGCGCCTCGTCCAGCATCCGCAGCGGCCCGCACACCGCCAGCTGGCCCCCGGGGTGGAGCCGGCCGATCGCGGCGGCGAGATTGAGCCGCCGGCCCTCGCCGGCCACGAACAGCTCGAGCCGCTCGCCCAGGAGCTGCGACAGGCCGTCCACGAACGCCATGCTCTCCCGGGAGCGGCCGCAGTAGAGGAGCCGGAAGGCGGCCCCGGTGCGCGCCAGCATCTCGGCCATGCTCACCAGCGGGGTGATGCCGATGCCGCCCGCCACCAGCAGGTGCTCGGGGGCATCGGGCCGCAGCTCGAACCGGTTCTGGGGCTGGGAGATGGTCAGGCGCGCCCCCGGCTCCAGGCTCCACATCCAGCGCGAGCCGCCGCGTCCCGGCGCGTGCCGCTGGACGGCGATCCGGTAGGCTCCGGCGGCAGGCCGCTCGCCCACCAGCGAGTAGCTCCTCACCTCGGGGCGGTCGGCCACGGTCATGGCCAGATCGAGGTGGCTCCCCGGCGCGTAGCCGACGGGCCCGTTCTCGGGCTCGAGCTCGAGAAGCCGGATCGCCTCCGCGACCTGGCGCGCCGAACGCACTCGCGCCAGGGACCAGCGGATCTGGTAGCGCATGCTAGCCTCGCTCCCCCTGGAGATCGTCGTCCGGCGGGCCGAGCCCGATCAGCGCCGCGCCGGGGATGCGCGCCAGGGCCTCCGCACGGAGAGACTGGTCGAGGTTGCGCCGGGCCAGGCGCGCGTGCTCGCGGGCGATGGCCTCGGCGCGAGTGCCCTCGCGCGCCTCGATGGCCTCCACCATGGTGCGGTGCTGCTCCTGCGCGATGCGCAGCCGCATCTCCTGGTGCTCCTTCTGCAGCACGATGGCGCTGGCGGAAGCGAAGGGCAGGGCGGTGACGCGCTCCAGCGTCTCCCGGAGCATGGGGCTCCGCGACAGATCCAGGAGCAGGTCGTGGAACTCCTGGTTGAGCTCGACGTAGCCGTCGAGCGCCTCGGGCGAGCGCCCCAGCTCGCGCATCTGCACGTCCAGGCGCCGGACGCAGTCCTTGATGTCGTCGAGCTCGCTGGCATCCCCGAACCGCTCGGCCGCCAGGCGGGCGGCGGTCCCCTCCAGCACCCCGCGCAGCTCGATGGCGTCGTGGATGTCGGCCAGCGCGAAGCGCCGGACCTGGAAGCCGCCGCCGGGTGCGACCTCCAGGAGCCCCTCGTGCTCGAGCCGGTCCAGGGCCAGCCGCAGCGGCGTCCGGGACAGGCCCAGCCGGGCCGCCAGCGGGAGCTCCGAGATGCGCTGACCGGGCTGGAACTCGCCGCGCAGCAGCATCTCCCGGAGCTCGATCAGGGCGCGTGCGTTCTGCCCCAGGTCGCGCCGGGCGGCGGGATGGGGCGGGTTCATGCGCTCACCCGGTTCGCCTCGGGGGCGGGGGCCCGCTCGCGCGCGATCATGGCGTCGATGAGGCGGCGCGCCCACAGCGCGCCGGCGTCGATGTTCAGGTTGTAGAAGGTCCGGCCTGGGTTCTCCTCCATGGCGCGCTGCTGCGCGGCGAAGATGAGCTCGTCCTCGTGGAAGATGCGGTGCACCCCGTCGCGCAGCTCGGTGGTGACGCGCTGCTCGCCCAGCCGGTAGTTGCGCGCGAAGGCCCAGAAGTAGTGGCAGGTCCGGTCGGTCTCGGGCGTGACGGTGTTGAGGACGCAGCCGTTGACGCCCTTCGACCGGTTTCCCTGGGGCGCGCCGCTGCCGGTCGGCGCCACCCCCACGTCGATGGCGATGGTGGCGGGCGCCTGGAAGCGGATGATCTGCCAGCGGTCCACCCGCCCGGGCCGCTCGAGCTGCCGGGCCCAGAACGGCGGCGGCTCGACGTCGAGCATCCAGCGGGTCACGGTCGCCGAGCCGGGCCCGTGCGTCACCTGGAACGGCGCCTCGGCCACGGCCCGGCCTCCGATGGAGGCCTCGTGCACGAAGGTCTCGTGGGTGAGGTCCATCAGGTTGTCGATCACCAGCTTGTAGTTGCACAGCGCGTGGATGAGCTCGCCGTCCCCGGCCCAGGCCGGGTCGTCGTTCCAGTGGAGGTCAGGGACCAGCGCGGGATCGGCCAGGGCGGGGTCGCCCGTCCAGACCCAGACGAAGCGGTGGCGCTCGACCACCGGGTAGCTGCGCACGCACGCGGCCGGGTTGATGGTCTGCTGCGAGGGCATGCCCACGCAGCGGCCGCCTGGCTCGTAGACCAGGCCGTGGTATCCGCACACCACCCGATCGCCGTCCAGGCGCCCCCTGGAGAGCGGCAGCAGGCGGTGCCAGCAGGCGTCCTCGAGCGCCGCCGGGCGACCATCCAGACGTCGATAGAGCACCAGGTGGCGGTTGCATACGGTCCGGGGCAGGAGCTCGTGACGCAGCTCGGTATCCCAGGCGGCGCAGTACCAGGCGGATCGCGGAAAGTCGGGCGAGAGGAAGCTCGCGGCCGCGAGCGGCGGGATCTCCATGGGAGACGCTCCTGAATGCAGCGACGATGATCGCGGGGGCGATTGCATGCAACGCCACGCCCGGGGATGCTCCGCGCGGGCCATCCTGACCACACGCCTCGCGAATTCTGGGGCGGTTGGCCGGTCGACCGATCGGGAGCTTGTGCCCGTCTTGCATGCAGCGCAGATCGCGGGCGTCGCATCTGGCATGCAGATCGAGCTCGCGCCGCAGGCCGGGGCGAGCGCTCGGGAGGACGGCATGGCGTCTCGGTTGGGCAGGATCGCGGCGGCGGCGTCGCTGGCGTGGCTGGTCGCGGCGGCAGGCCCGGCGCGCGGCGCCGGCGTGATCAAGGTCGGCGTCATCGCCGAGCTCTCCGGCCCCTTCGCCGACATGGGCAAGAAGATCGAGGACGGCATCCAGCTGTACCTGAAGGAGCACGGCGACACGGTGGCCGGCAAGAAGGTCGAGATCGTGGTGAAGGGCGTGAACGGGGCCGCGCCCGAGGTGGCCCGCCGCCTGGCGCAGGAGCTGGTCACGCGCGACCGGGTCGACATCCTGACCGGCTTCGGGCTCACCCCCAACGCGCTGGCCGCCACCGAGGTGGCCACCGCCGCGCACCGGCCCATGCTGGTGATGAACGCGGCCACCTCCATCATCACCGCCAAGTCGCCCTACGTGGCTCGCTTCTCCTTCACGCTGGCGCAGGTGGCGGCGCCGCTGGGCGAGTGGGCGGCGCGCAACGGCATCCACAAGGTCTTCACCATCGTGACCGACTACGGCCCGGGGCTCGACGCCGAGGCCGCCTTCACCAGGACCTTCACCCAGCACGGCGGGACCATCGTGGGGGGCGTGCGCGCCCCGCTGGCCAACCCCGACTTCGCCCCCTTCCTGCAGCGGGCCCGCGACGCCAGCCCGGATGCGGTCTTCGCCTTCGTGCCATCCGGCGATCAGGGCGTGGCCTTCATGAAGGGGTTCGCGGAGCGCGGCCTGGCCCAGGCCGGCATCCGCCTCGTCTCGACCGGCGACGTGACCGAGGACGCGGTGCTGGAGGCGATCGGCGATCCGGCGCTGGGGGTGGTCACCACCCATCACTACTCGATGGCGCACGATTCGCCGGAGAACCGGGCCTTCGTGAAGGCCTACACCGCCGTTCACGGCGCGAACGCGCGCCCCGACTTCGTGAACGTGGGCGCCTACGACGCCATGGCCGCCATCTACGAGGTCGCCAGGCGCCTGGGCGGCGACATGGACCCGGACCGGTTCATGGCCGCGCTCAAGGGACTGGAGATCGACAGCCCGCGCGGCCGCATCCGCATCGACCCCGAGACGCGCGACGTGGTGCAGGACGTCTACGTCCGGCGGGTGGAGAAGAAGGACGGGCGGCTCTTCAACGTGGAGTTCGAGAAGTTTCCGGCGGTGAAAGAATCCGGGGAAAGGCTGACCAAGGAGCCCCGGATCAGTCCACCAGGGCCGCGAAACGCCCCGGGGCGACGGCGTACGCCACGCGCCCGTGCAGGACCTCGAAGGAGAGCCCGCAGCGCTCCGACCAGCGCCGCATGATGGCGCGCTCGGCGGGGCGGTGGACGTCGTCGAGGAAGACCGAGGCGTCCTCGGCCAGGGCGCCATGCTCGCGCAGGAAGGGGAGCGCCGGGTAGCGATTCATGTCGCCGTTGCCGGCGGGCGGGCCATCCACCAGCACCAGGTCGTGGCGCCTCCCCCGAAGGCCTTCGAGCAACGGCTGCGCGTCGTACCAGCGGAGCCGGCCGATGGGCGCCGGCTCCGTTCGATCCACCAGCGGGCAATGGATGAACCTCACCCGACTCCCCAGCCCCTCACGAACCAGCAGCCCCTCGATCACCTCGATCCAGGCCCGGTCGTGCTCCACACTGATCAGCTCCAGGTCGAGCCCGTTCAGCTCCGCCACCTTGGCCACGAACAGGGTGGATACCCCGGCGCCGAACTCGAGATACGCCGCCCGCCGGTTCACCACCAGATCGTTGAGCACGGTTGCAAGCGCGAACGGACGGAGCGCATGACCGGTCCAGGGCACGTATCCCTTGAGCTTCCCCGTGAGCGGTCCGATGAGCAGGCGTGTCGCGTGCGCATCGGCGCGGAGCACCTGCGCGTGCCGCCGATTCCGGAACCACCGTCGAATCATCTCGGACTCATCGTGAGCAGTCGATGTGCCTGTCGTCGCCGGCGAAGATACCCGAATCACGCGACGCTGGCACGCTCGGACGCAGACGGCCCTGGTGAAGGCCGGCGACGAGCAGCTCGCCAGGAAGTACGGGCGCGACGACTTCGAGACGTACACGGCCGCCATGGACGATCACCCTGGGCTTCCCAGGATCCGGCGCAGGCTCCGGTGGCATCTCTTCCTGTGGAAGGTGGGATGGCTCCCGCGCAGGAGGGCTGCCGAGAGCGGTGGCCTGCAATCCAGCGGCTAGAACCCCTGGATGTGGCAGGCGGCGCGGATCTCGGGGTTCCGACCCGCCACGTAGAGGACCCGCCCGCCCTCGTCGGCGGGCGGGCCGTCCGGATAGGTGGTCCCCTGTGGATCGCCGTAGGCGTTCAGGCCGCGCGCGGCCAGCTCGCGATCCATGCAGGCCTTGACGCTCTCGGCGCTCTGGGCCGGCGGGCTGGCGGAGGCGGTGCCGGCGCCCGGGGCGGGCTGCGGGGACGGGGCCGGCGGCTGCCCGGAGGCGGGCTCCGCCAGCGCGGCCGCCAGCGCCGCGTCGTCGCTGGAGAGTCCGGCCCCGATGGCGATCCTTCCGCTGCGCGGGCCCAGCGTGCCGGTGAAGACGGCCTCGCTCGACGCCGCCGGGTTGGCCACGTAGACGAGCTCGTAGCGGTAGAGGCCCTCGCCCAGGTGGCGGCAGTAGGGCCGGAGATCGACGCTCAGGTGGAGGCCCTGGGAGGCGAGCACGTACCTCGCGTCCCAGCCCTCGGCCGTGGTCCGCGAGGCCCCCGGGGTGCGGCAGGCCGGCGTGCCGTCGGAGAGCCGGAACACCTTCACCTGGACCGCTTCCGGGCGGGGCTGGGCCAGCACCAGCCGGTGGCCGCTGGCGTTGTACACCGTCAGCCGGAGCAGGAAGGGGCCCTCCGGCTCCCAGCCGACGGCCTCGGGCACGTCGAGCCGCACCGGGGACCCCGGGCCGCCGTCGAGCCGCGCGGGTGCACAGCAGAGGCCGAGCGCCGCGAGGAACCAGAGCCGGGTTGCGCGCATGTGACCTCCGGGGAGCTCGGGAGGGAGCGTGACGACATTCCCGGGCGGCGCGAAAGGCCCCGAACGCGGCCGGCGGCCCCAATCAGGTCCAGAAGCAGCTCACGCCCGCGCGCGCATAGCCCTCGGCCACCACGCGCAGGTCGAGGGTCAGCGTGGCGATGTCGTCGGCGAAGGGATCCGCCGCCGGATCTCGCTCGAGGTAGAAGAGCTTGAGGTAGCTGCGGCAGCGGCTGCACGCCTCCGCCTTGACCGCGCCGTGCTCTGGGTCGACGGTGAAGTAGGTCAGGCCGCCGCCCTCGCCGCAGGTGGCGCACTGCACCCGGGTCCGGTGCCACTCCGACCCGCACAGCGAGCAGGCCAGGTAGCGCGCGCCGGCGTCGGCCAGGACCAGGCCCGCCACCGGGGGCGCGCCACACACCGGGCACGCGCCGTCCTGGGCGCGGGCCACCAATCCGGATGGCAGCCGGGCGGCCATGGCGGTGTAGACGACCTGCAGCGCCGCCCCGACGAAGGGCGCCAGCGCGGCCTCCTCCTCCTCGACGTCGCCGGCTCGCACCCGGGCGGCGAGCTGGTCGAGCTCCGGGGTGGCCGAATCCCGCAGCCGCGCCATGGCGGCGCGGGCGGCGGCCGGCCCCGGCGCGCCCTCCATCCCGTCCAGCACGGCGCGCAGCGCCTCACGCCAGGCGGAAGGGATGGGCTGGTCCCGGGGCACCGCGGCGCCGGCCGGGAGGATGACCCGATCCCAGGCCAGCGATTGGGCCGCGACCAGCCGGGCCAGGAAGGCGAGGAAGTCGCCCGCGGCGTGTCCGGGCGCGAGCGAGCCGAGGCGTGCCGCGCGCCGGCGGAAGTGCTCGGGCCCGGCGGGCAGGCGCAGGGCGGGGGTGTCCCCCTGGTCCGCGCTGGCGAACGAGACGGTCACGCCACCGGCCTTCCGGCGATGCCGGGCGCGGCCGGGCTTCCGCTCGGAGGAGGCTCCACGGCGCGCTTCTCGTCGAGCTCGCGGACCCAGGCGGGATGGTGAAAGCGGGCCCAGGTGCGGGTGACGGTCCCGCGGACCATCGAGCGGATCGAGCCGCGGGTCCAGTAGGCCGCGTATATGTGCACGCCGACCCCGACGAACATGATGAAGGCGAAGACGGCGTGGATCAGGCCGGCGAAGCGGCGCAGGCCCGCCGGGAAGGACGGGGCGAACCACGGCTGCCAGAGCACCACCCCGGTGAGGATGAGGAGGGCGATGATGGGCACCATCGACCAGAACATGAGCTTCTGGCCGGCGTTGTACTTGCCGGTGTCGACCGGGTGGTACTCCTTGCGCATGAAGCGGAACATGTTCGACACCCAGGCGCGATCGGCCGGGAGCCAGCGGTTGTCCTTCCACACCTGGGCGGCGTACGGATAGAAGAGGAGCACCAGCGCCACGCCGGCAAGCGGGTGGATGAACCGCATCAGCGGCCCACCCCCGAACAGGAACGAGAGCCAGAAGAAGAAGGGGTGGAAGAGCGCCAGCCCGGAGAGGAACAGGAACACGAAGGCCACCGCCACCGCCCAGTGGACGATGCGCTCGGTGTTGGTGTGGCGGAGGATGAGATCGCTCCCGCGGCGTGGATCGGCCATGGCTAGCTCGGATCTCCTCCGCCCTTGTCGTCCTTCTCCTCGGGCACCTCGAGCGGACCGTGGCGCATGTAGTGGAGGACGCCCGCCACCAGCACCGCGAACATGGTGAAGACCCCCAGCCCCCTGGCCACGCCGCTGCGCCACAGGCGCAGCGACGGCCCCACCTTCGGCTCCCGGGGCAGCCCGTAGAGGTTGGGGTGATCGCCGTGGGGGAGCACGAAGAACACGTGGGTGCCGCCCACGCCCGGGGGATCGTAGACGGCTGCCTGGGCGAAGCCGCGATCGGCGAGGTCCACCAGCCGGTGGTGGGCCAGGTCCAGCATGTCCTCCTTGGAGCCGAAGGAGAGCGCCTGGGTCGGGCAGCTCTTGATGCAGGCCGGCTCGAGCCCCACCGAGACGCGATCGGAGCAGAGGGTGCACTTGTAGACCTTGGAGTCCTCCTTGCGGAGCCGCGGGATGTTGAAGGGGCAGCCGGCGATGCAGTATCCGCAGCCGATGCAGTTCTCCTGCTGGAAGTCGACGATGCCGTTGGAGTACTGGACGATGGCGCCGGGCGAGGGGCAGGCGCGCAGGCACCCCGGATCGGCGCAGTGCAGGCAGCCGTCCTTGAAGATGAGCCAGCGCAGGCTGCCGTCGATGTCGGCCTCGTTGAACCGCATCAGCGTCCAGGTCTGGTCCGACAGGTCGCGCGGGTTGGTGTAGGCGCCGTCGAACGCCCCCACCTCGTCGCGCAGGTCGTTCCACTCCATGCAGGCCGCCTGGCAGGCCTTGCAGCCGATGCAGCGCGAGATGTCGATGAGCTTGGCGATCTCGGTGGTGTGGCGCGCCGAGGGCGGCCGGGAGGTGGCGGCCGACTGGTTCTTCACGTCGAGCGACTGGAGCGGCATGGGCTATGCCCTCCTCACGTCCACCAGGAACGCCTTGAACTCGGGCGTCTGGATGTTGGCGTCGCCGACGAAGGGCGTGAGCGTGTTGGTGAGGTAGCCCTGCTTGGTCAGCCCCTCGAACCCCCAGTGGAAGGGAAGCCCGACGGTGTGGACCTCCTGGCCGTCGATCTTGAGCGGCCGGATGCGCTTGGTGACCAGCGCCTTCACCTTGATCTTCCCGCGGCGCGAGCTCACCACGACCAGATCGCCGTTGCGGATCTCCCGGAGCTTGGCCAGGCCCTCGCCGATCTCGACGAACGCCTCCGGCTGGAGCACGGCCGGGATGCGGGCGTGCTTGGTCCAGAAGTGGAAGTGCTCGGTGAGCCGGTAGGTGGTGGCCACGAAAGGGAAGTCCTTGGCGGTGCCGAACCGCTCGCGGTCGCCCGGGAAGACGCGCGCCGCCGGGTTGGAGAGCGCCTTGGGGGAGAGCGGGTTCTGCGCCAGCGGGGTCTCGAACGGCTCGTAGTGCTCCGGGAACGGCCCCTCGGCCATGCCGCCCAGGGCGAAGAGGTGCCCCACGCCGTCCGCGTTCATGATGAAGGGGGAGACCCCCTCGCCGGGCGCCGCGTCCGGTCGCATGTCGGGCACGTCGGCGCCGTCCCACTTCTTGCCGGTCCAGTAGACGAAGTGTCGCCGCGGATTCCAGGGCGCGCCCGCGGGGTCCGCCGAGGCGCGGTTGTAGAGGATGCGGCGGTTGGCAGGCCACGACCAGGCCCATCCCGGCGTGTTGCCCAGCCCGGTGGGATCGGCGGCGTCGCGGCGCGCCATCTGGTTGCCGGCCTGGGTCCAGCAGCCGGAGAAGATCCAGCAGCCGCAGGCGGTGGTGCCGTCGGCCTGCAGCACGGCGAATCCGGGCAGCTGCTCGCCCTCGCGGGCCAGGAACTTGGTCGGGTCCTTGGGATCGGGCATGTCGGCCAGGGCGCGTGCCGTTGAACTCGCGGGCCAGCTCCTCGGGCGAGGGTGAGGCCTGGATTTTGTAGGGCCAGTGCAGCTTGAGGATCGGATCGGGGAAGGCGCCGCCCTCCTTCTGGTAGAGCTCCCGCACCCGCAGGAAGATCTCGCCATGATCTCCGGGTCGCCCTGGGCCTCGCCGGGCGGATCCGCGCCCTTGTAGTGCCACTGCAGCCACCGGCCGCTGTTGACGAGCGAGCCGTCCTCCTCGGCGAAGCAGGTGGAGGGGAGCCGGAACACCTCGGTTTCGATCTTGGAGGGATCGACGTCGTGGAGCTCGCCGCGGTTCTTCCAGAAGGTGGAGGTGTCGGTGGCGAGGGGGTCGATCACCACCAGGTACTTGAGCCGCGAGAGCGCCTCGGTGAGCTTCCCCTTGTCGGGGATGGAGGCCAGCGGGTTGAAGCCCTGGCAGAAGTAACCGTTCACCTTCCCCTGGGGCATGAGCTCGAAGACCGCCAGGATGTCGTAGGGCTTGTCGTTCTTGGGCAGGTAGTCGTAGGCGAAGTCGTTCTCCTTCGTCGCCGCCGCGCCCGTACCAGGACTTCATGAGCGAGACGAAGAACTTGGGCGTGTTCTGCCAGTAGTTCATCTGCCCGGGGCGCAGCGGCTTGGGCGTGCGCGCGGCCAGGTAGCTGGCCAGGTCCGGATCCTTCTCGGTGGGCAGGGTCAGGTACCCGGGCAGCAGGTGGGTCATGACCCCGAGATCGGTGAGCCCCTGGATGTTGGAGTGGCCGCGCAGTGCGTTCACCCCGCCGCCGGGCATGCCGATGTTGCCGAGCAGCAGTCTGCAGGCATGGCGATGGCGCGGATGTTCTGCGAGCCGACCGTGTGCTGCGTCCAGCCGAGCGCGTACAGGCTGGTCATGGCCCGGTCGGGCGAGGAGGTGGAGGCGATGAGCTCGCAGATCTCGAGGAAGCGCTCCTGCGGCACGCCGGTGATGCGGGCGACCATCTCGGGCGTGTAGCGCGCGTAGTGGCGCTTGAGCAGCTGATAGACGCAGCTCGGGTCCTGGAGCGTGGGGTCGACCTTGGCGTACCCGTCCTTGTCGAGCTGGTAGGCCCAGGTGGTCCGGTCGTAGCTCCGCTTTTCGGCGTCGTAGCCGCTGAAGAGGCCGCCCTCGAAGGCGAAGTCGTCGCCGCACCAGGAACGAGGCGTTGGTGTAGGCCTTCACGTAGTCGTGCTGGATCCGGTCCTTCTCCAGCAGGTGGTTGATGACGCCGCCCAGGAAGGCGATGTCGGTGCCGGGGCGGAGCTGCACGAACACGTCCGCCACCGCGGCGGTGCGGGTGAAGCGCGGATCCACCACGATCAGGCGCGCCTTGTTCTTGACCTTGGCCTCAACCACCCACTTGAAGCCGCAGGGGTGCGCCTCGGCGGGGTTGCCGCCCATCACCAGGACCACGTCGGCATTCTTGATGTCGACCCAGTGGTTGGTCATCGCGCCACGACCGAATGTGGGGGCCAGACCGGCCACCGTGGGGCCGTGTCAAACCCGGGCCTGGTTGTCCAGGGCCGTCATCGCCCAGGGCGCGGATGATCTTGGTGGTGATGTAGCCGGTTTCGTTGGAGGAGGCGGAGGCGGCCAGGTAGGCCACGCGTGGTCCAGCGGTTGACGGTGACGCCGCCGCTCCTGGCCAGGAAGTTCTTGTCCCGATCGTCCTTCATGAGCCGGGCGATGCGATCGAGCGCCCAGTTCCAGTCGACGCGCTTCCACCCGGTCTGGCCCGGGCCGCGGTACTCGGGGAAGCGGAGCCGGTTCGGGCTGTGGACGAAGTCGAGCAGGCTGGCGCCCTTGGGACAGAGCGTGCCGCGGTTCACCGGGTGGTCGGGGTCGCCCTCGATGTGGACGATCTCGGTGCGGGCGTTCTTCGGCCCGATCGCCCAGCCCGTGGATGATGATCCCGCATCCGACCGAGCAGTACGGGCAGGTGTTCCGCGTCTCGCTGGTGCGGGACAGCTTGAAGGTGCGGACCTCGGCCAGCACCTTGGCTGGGGAGAACCCCAGGGCCACCAGGCTGGTGGCGCCGACGCCGGACGCGGACAGCTTCAGGAACCCGCGGCGAGAGACCTTCATGCGAGTCCTCCGGGCACGAGAGGCGAGCGCGAGACCCAGCTTCGCTAGCAGGCGGGGTCATCGAGATCCGAGCCCTCTTGGGCCGAGCGCCGACGGGCACTCGCGGACCGTTCACGATTGGTGCGAGCAATCCAGGCCCGCGCCCATCCCGCGCGGGTCGACGGCGAGCCGCGCTGGATCTGTAACGGCCTTCACGGGTCGTCGTTGCGACCGGATCGCGAGCTACGGACCGCCCAGCGCGTGGCGCAGCGCGTAGAACGCCGGCTTGGCGGCGTAGGAGGCGTCGAACGGAAGCGCCGCCCCGTATCCTCCGAACACGCCGGGGATCCACGAGTGCCCGTCATCGAGGCCCCAGGTCAGGAAGGCGGTGACCTTCGGGTTCTCCAGGCAGGCGGCGAGGAGGCCCTGGTAGACGGCGGCCTGGCTCTCGAGGTCCGCCGCCGAGGCCGTGCCGCTGCCGCTCACCGGCAGCCGGACGTCGGCCTCGGTGATGTGGACCTCGAGGCCGAGAATCGGTGAACCGCTTCACCTGGTCGGCGAAGCCGTCGTCGAGCGGGTAACCCGAGGCGCCGATGTGCATCTGCAAGCCGACGCCGTCGATCGGGACCCCGTCCCGCTGCAGGCGCTGCACCAGCGCGTACACGTAGTCCGACTTGGTGGCGCTGAGACCCTCGGCCCCGTAGTCGTTGTAGAAGAGCTTGGCGGCGGGGTCGGCGGTGTGGGCCCACCGGAAGGCGTCCTCGATGAACTGGAGCCTGGACGTCCCCGGGTAGTAGGTGGTCCAGAAGCTCGTCCGGAGCGACTGCTCCACCGTCAGCCCCCGCCCGAGCCCGTCCGCGACGGCCTCGTTCACCACGTCCCAGGCGGCGACCTTCCCGGCGTACCGGCCGACCACCAGCTGGATGTGGTTCTGGAGGATGGTGGGCAGGTCCGAGCCCTTGACGCCGGCGCCCAGGCTGGTCCCGTTCGGCGAGAGCCAGCCCGCCTGCGAGTGCCAGACCAGGGTGTGGCCGCGGACGGCCATGCCGTGCTGCTGGGCGAAGCTCACAATCGCGTCCGCGTCGGTCCAGAAGAAGCTGCCGCGGCTCGGCTCGATGAGGCCGAACTTCATCGCGTTCTCGGCGACCACCAGGTCGTACTGCTGGGCCAGGAGCGCGCGGTAGGCGGCGTCGCTGCCCAGCGGATCGACCGCCACGGCCGTGCCGACCAGGATCCGCCCCTGGGCGAAGTCGCGGAGCGCCGTCCCGGCGGGCGGCGGCGGGGGCTGGGGTGCATCCCCGCCGCCTCCACAGGCGGCCAGGCCGAGCGCGAGGACGAGGGGGGCAGCGCGGTGCACGAGCATCGGAGAAGCCTCCGGATGGGAGCGGACGGGAACGGGAACGGGGGCCGATGATACATCAGCGCTTCCTCCCGGTGCGGCCCCGCGGTTCGAGGTGTGGGCGCCGGTGCTCCCCCATAAGCGCCTACATCAAGGCCGGGAAGGTGATGGATCTCACCCCCGAGGTCGAGAACGATTCTGTCTGGAAAAATCGATTCATCCCGACCCTGGTCGACCCGTCACGTTCGGCGGGAAGATCCACGGCGTGCCCATCGACGGGATGCTGCCGGTGCGGCCTGGTGCTGCCGCTGGCGCGGCCGGCGGTGCTCACCGTGGCCGACCACGATGCGCTCTCGACGCCACGCGTTCCTCTTCCCCCCGATCCTCGTCCAGACCAGCCACCAGCCCGTCCTGCCGCCGGTTTCGGCAAGTAGCCGGCCCTCCGGCCGGACGGCGGCGCCGCCCATCGTTCTTTTGACGCGGCCTGGCCGGCGAGCACAATGCGGCCGTGGCCGACTACGTGCAGCGCATGGTCGAGGGGCTCGCCCGGGTGCTGGCCCGCGCCGCCATGGCCCGCAAGGCCGGACGCCTCGACGAGGCGCAGGGCGAGATCGCCGAGGCAGCCTCCCGCATCGCCGGGGTCGACATGTCGCTGGTCGACGTCCTCGGCCCGGCCGCCATCGCCACGCACCTCGATGACCGGTTCCGCCTCGACGCGCTCGCCTCGCTGTGCGACGAGCGCGCCGAGATCGAGGCCGCGCGCGGCGACGAGGCCGCCGCGGAACGGTGGCACGCGCACGCCTCGGCGTTCCGCGGCAAGCCCTGACGCGGGCCCCGCCTCCCCCTTCACCGATTGTAGCGCTTCACCTGGAACAGGTGCTGCTCACCCGAGGTGGTGCGCGGGCTGGCCTCCCAGACGACCTCGACGTGCCCGCCCGGGCCGATGGCCAGGTCGGGCCGGTGCTGGTTCGCCAGATCGAGCCGATCGTCCAGCTGGCTTCCCAGCGCCTCCCAGCGTTCCAGGTCCGCGTCCCAGCGGGCCACGAACACGCCGTCGCCCTCCGCCCACGCGACCACCGGCAGCCCGGCGCCATCGAAGGCGAGGTCCGGCTCCGCCGGAACGCGATCGGCGGTAGCGTTGAGGCCACCACCCACCGGCACCCAGGCGTGCGCCAGCGGCAGGTGGCGATACACCACCAGCTGAGGCGGCGAGAGGGTCTGGTCGACCTCGACGGCATAGAGCTCACCGGCGGGGTTCGCGCGGGCTAGGATCGGGCCCGAGCCGGGGACCGGGTAGGTCGACGTTGCCTGCCAGGCGCCGGTCGCGTCCGACCAGGTGGCGGTGCTCGCGGCCTGGGTGGACGAGCAGGTCACCCGAGGGCTTCCGTCGGCGTCGAACGAGACGTCCGGGATGCCGCTCAGGTCGGCCGGCAGATCCCCGAGCTTGGTCCATGCGCTCCCGTCCCAGCGCTTCGCCTGGACGACGCTTCCCTCGGTCCAAGCCGCCACCGCCGTGCCGTTCGGGCCCAGATGTACGCCGGGTGTGCGCGCCCAGACGGTCGTGTCGACGCTGAGCACGGTGGAGTCGGACCAGGCGCTCCCGTTCCACACCGAGGCGTAGACGATGGGCGGCGCGTCACGGCGGGTGAACGCCAGCGCCAGCCGGCCGTCCGCGTCGCCGTCGACGCCGAACTCGTAGACGGCCAGCCAGGCGGAGGGGAGCGCCATGGCGCCCCAGGCCGACCCGGACCAGCGCAGCGCGCCCATGCTCGGGCCGCTGATGGACGACCCCACCACGGTCGGATTCCCCCAGCCGTCCACCGAGATGCGCGCGGTGCCCTGGTACTTGTAGAATTGGTAGACGGGATTGCCGAGGCCCTGCCAGTCGGGCAGCTCCCAGGACCACTGCACCGGCCAATTCGCCAGGGTGTTGCCGGCGCGGTCACGGACGCGCCCGACGGCGGCATGGAGCACGTTGGGAACCGCCGGAAGCCCGACCGTCCTGACGGTGAGCGTCTTTCCGTCCAGCGACAGCGCCGCCACGTGCTCCACCGGAGAGCCGAACTGGTCCGCCAGCACGAACGTGTCGACGGTCACCGAGGCGGGATCGAGCGGCTCGGAGAAGGTCACGACGATGGGATCCCTGGCCCAGACGCCGGTGCTCCGGTCGGGCGGGGTGAGGGACAGGACCGTGGGCGGGGTGCGGTCCATCAGGGATTGCGCGCAGCCTTCCCCCTGGCACGGCTCGCTTCCGCCGCCGGATGACGAGCACGACAGGAGCGTTGCAGCACACAGCGCGACGGCGAGCGCCCAGGCTTGCCGGGACGGCGTCGATGACATGTTTCCCCCCTTCGTGGTTCGAGAGCGACGCCGACATGCGACAACACCCAACACTCGCGGTCAAGCGCCCGGAGCGTGTGCCGGGTTCATGCGACGAACGCAGTGGGCGGTCCCCGCCGCGCGGCGGGGGGCGGACACCAACCCTGAGTACGCGCCGAGCCGAGGAGCAGGGGGCCTTCAGGGGCGTTCAAACTCGCGCCGCGCGGCATCGAGCCCGACCCGGTAAGCCGCCACGATCCGGTCGTGGGTGCGGCTGGTCTCCTCATCGACCAGCCGGCGGGCCGGATCGGCGTCGAACCAGGCCAGGGTGCGCCGGATGCCCTCCTCGAAACGTGTGGTGGCGGCGAACCCGGGCACGAAGCGCTTGATCTTGGTGTTGTCCAGCACGACCGAGGTGGCCTTGTCGCCCAGGAGTCCGCCGGCTGCCCCGGGCAGGCAGGCCACGATGAAGTCCGAGGAGATGTGCACCAGCTCCGGGCGTGGCACGGCGGCCGCGGCGGCCACCGCCTGGTACGCCTGGTTCCAGGAGAGGACCTCGTCCGAGGTGATGTGGAAGGCGTGGCCGAGGGCCTGGGCGTTCCCGACCAGGCCCAGGAGCCCCCTGGCGAAGTCGGTGTTGTGGGTCAGCGTCCAGAGCGACGTGCCGTCGCCGGGGACGATCACCGGCAGCCCGCGGCGCATGCGATCCACCACCGTGTAGCTCCGTGCCCAGCTGTTGAAGGCCAGCGGGATCTGGGTCTCGCCGTAGGTCAGGGACGGGCGCACGATCACCGCCGGGAAGCCCTCGTCGCGGACCGCTGCCATGAGCCGCTCCTCGCAGGCGATCTTGTTGCGCGAGTAATCCCAGTACGGGTTGACGAGGGGCGTGGACTCGGTCACCAGGTAGTGCGTGACCGGCCGCTGGTAGGCGCTGGCCGAGCTGATGAACACCAGCTGGCCGGTGCGGCCGCGGAAGAGCCGCAGGTCCCGCTCGACGTCGACGGGGGTGAAGGCCACGAAGTCCACCACCGCGTCCCAGGCGACCTCGCCCAGGGTCCGCCGGACCGCCGCCTCGTCGGCCAGGTCGGCGCCATGCGAGCGGGCCCCGGCCGGCGCGGGTCGGGTTCCCCGGTTCAGCAGGTGGACCTCGTGGCCGCGGGAGATGGCCAGCTCGACGCAGGCGGTGGAGATGATGCCGGTGCCACCCAGGAAGAGGAGTCTCATGAGCGCTGCCTACACCGGAAGACGGCGGCCGGTCCAGAGTGGGATCCCGGGCCGGCGGGGAACGAAGGGCGCCCGCGGGCACCGGCCGATGCCGGTGCCCGCGGCACCCGCCCGCCCCCGCGAAGGCCTCATCGGCGGCGCTGGCGCCGAGGTCGTCCTTGGAAACGGCGGCTGCCTGAAGGCGGTTCCCCGAGCGACCTACCTGGGACGTGCTCTGGGGGTGAACGGATCCGCCGCCCGCGCGCCCCTGGGCGTACCTCCGCCGTGACCGTGACGGTCCGTGAGGGACCCTGGCCAGCCGGGACGGCGGCGCGGAGGACCTGCCCGGGCCGTAAGCGTTCCGTGACCAGCGGTGGCGGCCGCGGCACCCCGCCGCGCCGCGCGGTGCGTGCAGGGGGTCGCTACATCGTGCCGCACGCGCGCCCGCGCGGCTCGGACCGCGCTCCCATCGCGCCCGGAGAACGCCATGGACGGTCTGATGATGGACTACCCGCT
The DNA here is from genome assembly GCA_963736345.1 of uncultured Pseudomonadota bacterium. GTDB lineage: Bacteria > Myxococcota > Myxococcia > Myxococcales > Anaeromyxobacteraceae > Anaeromyxobacter. The sequence goes on from CAVTOU010000028.1 coordinate 116,252, forward strand.
CACCCTCATCCCCTTGCTGGAGCGCGCCGGCCGGCTTCATGGCTGGCAGGAGGTTGTGTCGGTCGAGCCGGACGAGGGCATCACGCGCACGAACTGGGCGGCGATCCTGCGCCGCGTGCACAAGTTCGCCAACGCGCTCCGGCGGCTGGGGGTCGAGCCCGGGGACCGGGTGGCCACGCTGGGCTGGAACCACGCCCGCCACCTGGAGGCGTACTTCGCCGTCCCGATCATGGGGGCGGTGCTGCACACCATCAACCCGCGGCTGCACCCCGGCGACCTGGCCTACATCGTGAACCACGCGCAGGACCAGGTGCTGCTGGTCGATGACGTGCTGCTTCCCGTCCTGGAGCGCTTCCGCGCCGAGATCCGGCCGCGCCACATCATCGTCTGGAGCCATGGCCAGCCGCCGGCGCCGGGCACGCTCGACTACGAGGCGCTGATCGAGCCGGAGGTGCCTTCCTTCGCCTATCCGGCGATCCGCGAGGAGCAGGCCGCCGGGCTCTGCTACACCTCCGGCACCACCGGCCGGCCCAAGGGCGTCCTCTACTCGCACCGCGCCCTGGTGCTGCACTCGCTCGTCTCCGCCATGCCGGACTCGATCGGCGCCTCGATGGGCGACTGCGTGCTGCCGGTGGTGCCCATGTTCCACGTCAATGCCTGGGGGATCCCGTACACGGCGGCCATGGTCGGGTTGAAGCTGGTGTTCCCGGGGCCGTACCTCGACGCCAAGCACCTGCTCGAGCTCATGGCCAGCGAGCGCGTCACCATGTCGGCGGGTGTCCCCACCGTGTGGCTGGCCATCCTCGAGGCGCTCGACGCGGCGCCCGGGGCTCACGATCTGTCGGCGCTCAAGGCTCTGGTGGTGGGCGGCTCGGCCGCCCCTCCCGCCATGATCGACGGATTCCAGCAGCGGCACGGCATCCACGTGCTGCATGCCTGGGGCATGACCGAGACCACGCCCTTGGGCACGGTTTGCCAGGAGAAGCCGCCGCTCCAGGCGCGCCCCCCGCAGGAGCGGCTGGCGCGCCGCGCCACCCAGGGCCTTCCCGTGCCGCTGGTGGAGGTGCGCGCCATGGGCGAGGACGGCCCCGTGCCATGGGACGGGCGCTCCATGGGCGAACTGCACGTGCGCGGCCCGTGGGTGGCGAGGAGCTACTTCGAGAACCCGCAGGAGGCCGACAAGTTCACCATGGACGGCTGGTTCCGGACCGGCGACGTGGTGACCATCGATCCGGACGGCTACGTGCGCATCACCGATCGGGTGAAGGACCTGATCAAGTCCGGCGGCGAGTGGATCAGCAGCGTCGACCTGGAGAACGCGCTCATGGGCCACCCGGCGGTGCGCGAGGCGGCGGTGGTCGCGATCGAGCATCCGCGCTGGGGTGAGCGGCCGGTGGCGGCGGTCGTGCTCCGCGAGGGCGCCGAGGCGACGCCGGAGGAGCTGCGCGCCTACCTGGCGCCCCGCTTCGCCAGCTTCTGGCTGCCCGACGCGTTCCTGTTCGTCCCGCAGATCCCGCGCACGGCCACCGGAAAGTTCCAGAAGTCGGCGCTGCGCGAGCTGCTGCGCTCCCAGGCGCCGCGGCCGGCCAGCGGCGCGGTCGACCAGCAGGGCGCGGCGCCCTGAGCTACAGAAGCTCGAGATCCCCCTCCTCGGCGGTCACGCCCGGATCGCCGTCGTCGGGGTCCCATCCGGAGATCGAGTAGCCGGGCGGCAGCGCATCGCCCAGGCACGGGATGATGCGCGGCGGGGCCCCCACGCCGTCGCCGTCCTGGTCCGGATACAGCACCACCCAGCGGTAGAGCGAGGCGTCGGCGTCGTCGCAGTCGTTGCCGTGAACGGTGGCCAGGTAGGGTGGAGGGAGCGTCCCGCCGGTGCAGAGCGAGCCGGCCACCGGGGTGGTGTACCCGTCGCCGTCCTCGTCCAGCCCCGCGTAGGAAACCGTCTTCCAGGCGGAGGGGTCGGCCGGCGCGCAGTCGCTGCCGCTCGCCACCTGCCCGGCGGGGAGCGCGCCGTCGGTGCAGGTGCGGATGCTGGCGCCGGCTCCGACGCCGTCCCCGTCCTCGTCGACGTAGCCGTACTCGCAGAACCAGGCCATGTCCGAGGTCCTCTCCGTCCGGCTCGGCGGGAGCGGTCTCGTCCGCCTCACCTCCAACCAGGCCTTCGACTCCCAGGCGGACGGGATTCCCCGCAGCGCCATCGCGTCCTGTCGCGCCTGTGCCGGGATCCCGGCGCTCCCGGAGGGGCAGCCGGCCGACTCGATCACCGCCGGCGGGGTGGTGCTCGAGGCGGCCACGCTCGCCAGCGGCTCGCGGTCGAAGGTCTCGGTGACGGACTACTGCCCGCACGACGCCGTCCCGGAGGTGAAGGTGCCATGGTCGCAGGCCTCCGGGGGTGGGGCGGCCCACGCGCGCATCCTCTTCCCGGCGGCGACCTTCGGCGAGGGCGCGGCGGCGGTGCAGGTCACCGGATGCCACTACAACGCCCTGACGCTCGAGGCCTACGACCGGAACGGCGCCGTCCTGGCGACCGCGACGCACGCCGCAGGTCAGGGACGGCTGCAGACGCTGACGCTCGGAGGGGGCAAGATCGCCTCCATCGAGGTGATCGGGGCGGAGATCGGCCTTCGCGACGTCTGCTGGGCGCCGTGACGAGGCGGCGATGGCGGGGTGGGGCAAGCAGGCCCGATCACCCGATCACGTCCAGCGCCTCGGCCACGCTGCCCACGCCCTGGAGCGCGAGGCCGGCGGGGGCCGGGCACTGGCGCGCGCTGGCGGCCGGGAGGACGGCGCGCGTGAAGCCCAGCCGGGCGGCCTCGGCCAGGCGCGACTCGGGCTGCGACACCGCCCGCACCTCCCCGGCCAGCCCCACCTCGCCGAGGAAGAGGGTGCGGGGCGGGAGGGTCCGGTTGCGGAAGCTCGAGGCCAGCGCCATGACCGTGGCCAGGTCGGCGCCGGGGTCGTCGACCGAGAGCCCGCCGGCCACGTTGACGAAGACGTCGCAGCCGAGGACCGCGAGCCCGACCTTCTTCTCCAGCACCGCGGCCAGCAGCGCGACGCGGTTGGTGTCGATGCCGAGCGCGGTCCGGCGCGGCGTGCCGTGGCTCTCGTTCTGCGCCACCAGCGCCTGCACCTCCACCAGCACCGTCCGCGTCCCCGACAGCACCGCCGCCACTGCGCTGCCCGGCTCGTTCTCGGGCCGCTCGGACAGGAACAGCGCCGACGGGTTGGGAACCTCCGCCAGCCCGCCCGTCTTCATCTCGAAGACGCCGATCTCGCTGGCCGAGCCGAACCGGTTCTTGTGGGCTCGCAGCACGCGGTACGGGTGTGCGCCGCCGCCCTCGAAGTACAGCACCGTGTCGACCATGTGCTCGAGCACGCGAGGGCCGGCGATGGCGCCGTCCTTGGTGACGTGGCCGACCAGGAAGACCGGCGTCTCGGTGGTCTTGGCGAAGGCCATGAACCGCCCCGCCGTCTCGCGGATCTGGGTCACGGTCCCGGGGGCGCTGGGGAGCTCGGGCAGGTACTGCGTCTGGATCGAGTCGATCGCCACCGCCGCCGGCGCCAGGCCCTCCGCCACCCGGAGCACCTTCTGGGCGTCGGTCTCGGCCAGCACCCGGAGGTTCGCCGCCGAGACGCGCAGCCGATCGGCGCGAAGCTTGACCTGGCGCGCCGACTCCTCGCCGGAGACGTAGAGAAACGGTCGATCGGGACGGCCCAGGGCCAGCCGATCGAGCGCGGCCAGGAGCAGCGTGGACTTGCCGATGCCCGGGTCGCCGCCCAGCAGCACCAGCGAGCCCGGCACCACGCCCCCGCCCAGCACCCGGTCCAGCTCGCCGATGCCGGTGCGCTGCCGCTCCTCCTCCCGGGCCTCGACCTCGTGGAGCGGAAGCGGGCGGGCCACGTCCCCGCCCCACCCACGCGCCACCGCCCCGTCGCGCGGCGCGGGGGCAACCACCTCCTCCTGCAGCGTGTTCCAATGCCGGCAGGCGGGGCACTGGCCCAACCACTTCGGGCTCTGGTGGCCGCACTCCGAGCAGGCGAACACGGTCCGAGCCTTGGTGGCGGGGCGGGGCATCGAGCGGAATGCGTACCACCCCCCCCTGACGCCACGGCGGCGCCGGCGCGCGGTCGAAACCGGCCTGCGCCGAGGCGTCCTGTTGCGACCGAAGCCCGGGCCCGCCGTCGGGTCGAAGCGGCCTGAGGCGAGCCCGGGCTCGGGTCAGACTGCGGCCGAGCCGCGCCGGATCACCGCCAGGATGAGCGAGATGACGGCGAGGACCAGCAGGATGTGAACCCAGGCGCCCAGCGTCGAGCCGGATGCGAGGCCGAGCGCCCACAGCACCAACAGGATGACCGTGATCGTCCAGAGCATTCGTTCCCCCCCTCGAACCAAGGTAGCCATCCCTCGAACCGACTGTGACGTCTCCCCGAGCAGGGTGCCCGCCCGGCCCCCGGCGGGGGATTGCGCCCGGGCGACCCCGGGCCCAGGCGGCGCCGCCCGAAGGCGCGGCCGCGGGGCGCAGCGCTATCATCACCGACATGACCGGAGGGCTGGGCGCGCTGGGCAAGGGTCTCGTGGCGATCGGCCTCTGCATCGCCGCGGTGGGCGTGCTGCTGATCGCCGCGGACCGGTTTCCCGGGCTGCGGCTGGGCCGGCTCCCCGGCGACATCGCGGTGGAGCGCGACCGGTTCCGGTTCTACTTCCCGCTGGGCACGTCGATCCTGATCTCGATCGTGCTCTCGCTGGTGCTCTGGCTCCTCCACCGGCGCTGAGGGGAGGCGACGCGCCCCCCGCGCTCACCGGCCCGGAATCGCGCTCACGCGCCGGGCCAGCTGATCGCGCTCGGCGTCCATCTGGTACAGCCGCTCGACCGGATCGTGCGGGGCGATCATCTCCAGCGTGAAGCTGCCGCAGACCGAGATCCAGGTGACGAGCGTGAGGGCGCCGGCGAGCGGGTGCAGGTGGACGGTGAACCGCGAGCTTCTCTGCAACATGTTCGCCTCCCGGGAAAGCTGTGGAGACGCAGCGCGACGGCCATCCAGGACCGATCGTGTCACGCGCCCGCGCCGACCGCCAGTCGCGAGCGCGGGGTGCGCGGCGCCCCGACCGCCCCGCACCCGCGTGGCGCTGTGGGACGGCGTTCACGAGGGGGCCGGGAGGTGGTCGCGCCGTCACCACCCATGCACCACGTGGCCGATCAGGAACTGCAGCTCGTACGGGCTGCCACCGCGGCGGCCGCCGCTGCTCATGGCGGTGAATGTCCCACCCCCGGTCACGCCGGCGTAGATGCCGGTGCCGCTGGCCACCGTCCAGCGCCCGAAGATGGGCGGGGTCCCGGAGCGGGTCTGCCCCTGCAGCCGGAGCACCAGCGTGCCCTTCTCGCCCTCCAGCACGCGCCGGACCGACCCGCCGGCGGCCGAGAACCCGCCCTGATCGCGCACCGCGCCCTGGTCCGTCCTGCCGCTGGCGCTCTCCATCCGGAACGTCCCGCCCGCCTCCCACGAACGGAAGGTGACGCGGACCTCGACCCGATCCCGCCGGAGGGGGCGGGCTGGCGCACCGCTCGGCGCGGCGGGGGTGAGCGGAGGGGCAGGCGGATGAGCCTGCCCTGGAGCGAGCGGGGGGACCGGGGGGGCCGAGCCTCTCCAGCCCCCCCCAGCAAGATGGTTGGCGGGCTCGGCCGCGAGCGCCAGGGCGAGGGCGAGGGCGAGGATCATGGCTCGCGCCCCCCGGCGTGCAGGTCGGCGGACGGCGCCGCATGGGCGCGGCGGCAGGCCTCGGCGCGCGCCGCCGCCTGCGGCGGCGGCTCGGCCAGTACCTGGACCCGGGTCTCGGGCCGCAGGCAGATGGCCGTGCTGCCGCGAAGCCGCGCCCGCAGGCGCAACCAGTCGACCGTGAAGACGCGGGCGGTGCCGTCTCGCGAGGCGGTCGCCAGCTCGGTCCCGTCCGGGCTGAAGGCGGCCGCATCGACCGGCCCGTCGTGCGCACGGAGGAGCAGCGACTCGGCGCTCCCGCCGGCCGGGTACACGCGCACCGTCCCGTCGCTGAAGGTGAGGGCCAGGCGGGCCCCGTCGGCGCTGGCCACCGCGGCCACGAGGCCCTCCGGCACCGAGGGCATGCGGGGCAGCTCCCGGCCGTCGGGCTGGAAGCGGCGCAGCGTTCCGTCCTCCTCGGCCACCAGCAGGGTCCCGTCGGGCGCCAGCGCCGGCCGCCGGACGGGGTGGTCGGCGTGGATCGTCTGCTCGACGGCGCCGGACCAGGACCAGACGCGCACGCTGGCGTCGTAGGCGGAGGCGGAGACGATGGCGGATCCGTCCGGCCGCCACGCCACCCCGGTCACCCCGCCGGCGTGACCCCGCAGGATCAGCGGCTCGCCGCTCCCGTCGGTGCGCCAGACGCGGACGGTTCGATCCATCGATCCCGAGGCGATGAACCTCCCGTCCGGCGAGAAGACCGCCGACAGCACCGGCCCCTCGTGCCCGCGCAGCTCGCGCAAGAGCGCCCCGCTGGCCGCGTCCCAGACCCGCACCACCCCGTCCTCGGAGGCGGTGAGCAGCATGGTCTCCCCGGGGTCGACGTCGGCGGAGTGCAGGGTGTTGCCCGGGTCGTGCATGACCAGCGGCTCGCCGCCGTGTACCGCCCAGAACCGGGCCGTGCCGTCGTGGCCGGCGGTGAGCACGCGCCGCCCGTCGCGGGTCCAGCGGACCGAGGCCACCGCCAGCTCGTGGCCGCGCAGCACGTCGCGCTCGCGCGGATCGTCGCTGTCCCAGACCCGCACCGCGTCCGGACCGCGGGTGAAGACGCGGGAACCGTCGACGGCCAGGACCGCCTCCTGGACCGCGTGCCCGCGCAGCACGATGGGGGTCCCGGTGCCGTCGGCGCGCCAGATGCGCGCCGTCCCGTCCGTGCCGACGGTGAGGACGCGCCCGCCTCCGCTCAGGAACGCGGCCGAGAGGAGCGGGCCCTGGTGGCCCCGCAGCACCACCTGCTGCCCGGGCGCGCTCAGCCCGACCACGCGGGCGGTCCCGTCGGCGGAGGCGGTGACGACGCGGGCACCCGTCGTGTCGAACTCGACCGCGGCCGCCGGGCCGCCGCCGCGCAGGATCGCCTTCACCTGCCCCTGCGGCGAGAGGATGCGGGCCGCCCCGTCCTCGGCGGCCGCCGCCAGGCGGCCGTCCGGCGACCAGGCCAGCGCGAACACGGCCCCGGCGCCGAGGTCGATCCGCTCGATGGGCGCACCGGCGGCGTCGAAGGTCCGCACCAGGCCGTCGGCCGAGCCGGTGGCGATGCGCGACCCGTCCGGCGACCAGGCCACCGCGAAGATCGCTCCGTCGTGGAGGAGGACGCGGGGCAGCCGCCGTCCGGTGACGTCGAAGAGCCACAGGCGGCCATCCACGCCCCCGGCGGCCACGAACCTTCCGGAGCGGTCGACGGCCAGTGAGAGCAGCGGTGCGCCGCTGCCGGCGAAGGACCGGGGAGGCTCGCTCCCGTCGATGCGGTAGACGTGGACCACCCCGTCATGACCGGCGGTCACCACCCGCTTCGCGTCCGGGGTGAAGCGCACGGCCGTGGCCTCCCGGCCGCCTCCGGGCATCGCCAGCGGGCCGGCCGATCCGTCGGTTCGCCACAGCGTCGCGCCGCCGTCGGCCGAACCGGCCGCCAGCCACAGGCCGTCGGGGCTGACCGTCAGGCCCGTCCCGCCGGGCGCGAGCTCCAGCTCCGCCACCGGGATGGGCTCCGCCAGGATGAGCTGGGCGATATCCACCGCGCGCGGCGGTGGATCGTCGGGCAGCTCGGACATGAGCAGTGCGCCCAGCAGCGGGTCGAAGGCGCCCTCGGCGGCGCTGGCCACCCGGCTGGCCAGCAGGGCGCGCTCGGCGCGCACCCGCGCCTTGGCGGCGGTGACCACCGCGCCGTAGGCGGCGGCCAGCAGGACCACGCCCGCGGCCGCCGCGATCCGGCGGATACGGCGGCGCCGCAGCGCCCGGGCCGCCTGCGCGGCCCGCCCGGCCAGGGCCCCCTCCACCTCGCCCAGCGCATCCAGCACCGCCTGCGCGCTCTGCGGCCGCCCGGCGGGATCCTTGGAGAGCGCGCCGGCCAGGAATGCGGCCAGCTCCGGGGGCGCATCCTCGATCGGCAAGGGCGGGGGTGGGCCGGGATCGAGCACCGTGCTCTTGCCGCCGGGGGTCGGATAGGGCAGGGCGCCCGAGAGCGCCTGGTACAGGACCACGGCCAGCGCGAACACGTCCGTGCGGGCGTCGCCGGGCTCGCCCCGCAGCTGTTCCGGGGCCATGTAGGCCGGCGTGCCGCCGGGGAGGGCGGCGTGATCCAGCAGCCGGGCCAGCCCGAAGTCGAGGATCTTGACCCCGCCGCCCTCGGTCAGGAACACGTTGCCGGGCTTGAGGTCGCGGTGCAGGACGCCCTGCGCGTGGGCGTGCACCAGCCCGCGTGCCATGTCCAGGGCGATGCGGATGGCCTCGCCGGCCGGGAGCGGGCCGCGCCGGAGCCGGTCCTGGAGCGTCTCGCCGCGCAGCAGCTCCAGGATCAGGTAGGGCGTCCCCTGGTGGATGCCGAAGTCGTGCAGGGTGACGACGTTGGGGTGGTTCAGCCGGGCCGCCGCCTCCGCCTCCTCGTGGAGCGGCGCCACCAGCGCGTCCGGCTCGGCCCGCGAGGGGCGCATGGCCTTGAAGGCCACCAGCCGCCCCAGCTCGCGGTCGCGCGCCTCGAAGACCACGCCGAAGCCGCCCCGCCCCAGCTCGCGCAACAGCTCGAAGCGGCCCACCACCGCGCCGGGCACGAGCGGCGCGAAGGCGGCACCCGGGTCGCGCGGAGGGGCGTGGGCCACGGCGCGGAGCACCTCGTCGAGCTCGGGGGAGTCCTCGGCGCGTTCGGCCCCGGGCGCGCTGTCGGGGGCGGGCACGGGAGGATCTTACTCCAGCAGCCCCTCCTCCCGCGCCAGCTGGGCCAGCTTGCCCTTGAGCCGCTCGAACCGCTTGCGCAGGGCGGGCTCGTCCACCGGCTCGGCGTCGGCGGCGAGCACGGTGGCGACCTCCCGCCAGGACAGATCGCGATCGAGCCGGAGGACCAGCAGGGCCCGCTCCTCCGGGGAAAGCCGATCCCGCAGCCGCTCGATGCTGCGCTGCTGCGCCTCGCGCCGTCCCAGGAGCACCGAGGACCGGACCTCGTCGGCGATGCGGGAGATCTCGTTGGTCTCCAGGCGGCGCCCGCGCTGCCGGAAGGGATCCCGCAGGTGGCGGGCGGCGGCGTGCCAGGCCAGCCGGTAGGCCCAGACCCGCACCGGGCAGTCGCCTCGGAAGCCGGGCAGGCCGCGCCACAGGTCCAGGCTGAACTGCGAGAACACCTCGCTGGCATCGGCCTCGTTGCGGAGCACCGAGAGCAGGTAGCCCATCACCCCGGGCCCGTGGCCGCGCAGGATGGCCTCGGCGGCGGCGCGGTGATTCCCGGCCTGGAGGAGGGGGAGGGCGCGATCCTGCTCGTCCATGCGCGCCTCAACGGGTCAGCGAGCGAAAGGCCTCCCGCACGTGGCGGGCGGCCTCGTGGGCGCGGCGCTCCACCGAGTCCTCGGAGTAGTCCCGGACCAACCAGCCGATGCCGAAGCCGAGGAGCGCCGCGATGATCAGCGAGACGAGGAACACCAGGCGGTCGCGCTTCATGGTCAGATCCCCAGTTGCTGGACCGAGTAGCCGCGCTCGCGCAGGGCCTGGAGGATCTCCTGCACGTGCTCCGGTCCGCGCGTCTCGAGCGTGAGCTGCAGGGTGGTGTCGCCGAAGCGGGAGGCGAAGGCGCGGGTGTGGTGCACCTCGATGACGTTGGCGCGGTGGTTGGCGATGATGGAGGAGACGCGGGCCAGCTGGCCGGGCTTGTCGAGCAGGGCCACGCTGATGCGGACCAGGCGCCCGTCCTTGACCAGGCCGCGCTCGATCACCCGCGCCACCAGGTTCACGTCGATGTTGCCGCCCGACACCACCGCCACCACCCGCTTCCCGCCCAGGTCGCGCAGGCGGTGGTGCATGAGGGCGGCCACGCCCACCGCCCCGGCCCCCTCCGCCACCGTCTTCTCCTTCTCCAGCAGGTACAGGATGGCGCTGGCGATCTCCTCCTCCGAGACCGTGACCACCTCGTCCACCACCCGCCGGGCGTGCTCGAGGGTGAGGTCGCCGGTGCGCTTCACCGCGATGCCGTCGGCCAGGCTCTGCGCCGGGTCCAGGGTGACGGGCTTGCCGGCCTCGAGCGCCGCCGCCATGCTGGCCAGCAGCTCGGTCTGCACCCCGATGACCCGGATGGCCGTCCGCCGCGCCTTGAGCGCCACCCCCATCCCGCAGATGAGCCCGCCCCCGCCCACCGGCACCACCACCGCCTCGAGGTCCGGAACCTGCTCGAGCAGCTCCAGCCCGATGGTGCCCTGCCCGGCGATGACGCCCGGATCGTCGAAAGGGTGCACGAAGGTCAGGCCCTCGGCCTGCTCCAGCCGGCGGGCCTCCGAGTACGCCTCGTCGTAGCCTCCGCCGTGGAGGACCACGCGCGCGCCGTGGGCGCGGGTGCTGGCCACCTTGATGATGGGGGTGGTCTCCGGCATCACGATGGTGGCGGCCACCCCCAGCCGGCCGGCGTGGTAGGCGACGCCCTGGGCGTGGTTGCCGGCGCTGGCCGCGATGAGCCCGCGCTCACGCTCCGCCGGCGAGAGCGTCAGCAGCCGGTTGAGCGCGCCGCGCTCCTTGAAGGAGCCGGTCATCTGTAGATTCTCGAGCTTGAGGAACGCCTCGGTGCCGGTCAGCCGCGAGAGGGTCTCGCTTCGCGCGCAGGGGGACAGGTAAACGCGATCGCGGATGCGAGCCTGGGCGGCCTCGACGTCGGAGAGCTCGATCATGTGGGAGGACCGAGCCTAGCATCATGCCGGGGGCCGATGAAGCCCGACCCCGGGCCCGGCGAGCGCCTCAGTGCTGGACCAGCCGGCGCGCCAGCTCCACGCGGTTGCGCACGCCCAGCTTGTCGAAGATCGTCTTGAGGTGGCTCTTCACGGTCTGCGAGGCGATGCCGAGCCGCTCGGCCACCTCTCGCGATCGGAGCCCGTCGGCCACGAGCAGGGCCACCTCCCGCTCGCGCTGGGTGAGACCATCGGCGGGCGCCGCCTGCGTCTCGGTCCCGACCTGGACCGGCTCCGGCAGCGGCTCCCTCCAGAGATGAAGCTGGGTCCGCCCCTTGCCGACGGCGGTCACCTCGATCCGCAGCCGCTCGCCCTGGCCCTCGAGCACCAGCGTCCGCCGGATCCCCGGCGATCCGTTCTGCGCCGCGTCCGAAAGCCCGCGCAGCTCGCCAGGAAGCGCCTGCCCGTCTGCCGCATCCGAGAAGAAGACGCGCAGCATCTCCTCTGCCTGCCGGTCACAACGAAGAACTCCCCCACCCTCGCAATGCGCAGCAGCCCCCCGGGGTGCCGGGACCCGCACGTTCGCGCGCATCATGTACACACCCCCATCCGTCCCACGTGTGGAGACAAGTCCCACATACTACAGGGCAGCGGGCGAGTGGTCACCCGACGCCGCACAACAGGGTAACTCTTTTGGGGTCTTGGTGCTTCCATGTACCCGCTAACCAGCTGGTTCCAGGCCTTCGGGATCCGGCTCGAGTCTCCCCGGAGAGATCCCCCGGACGACCCAGGCCTCGAAGTCCGCGGGGTGGGCCGAACGGCCGGTCGCGCGCAGGAACCTGTAGGCGGGGCACAGGGAGAAGTCCGCGTGGCAGAGCGAGCGCTGCACCTCCGGGCCGACCGGCGCGGCTGGGCCGGTCACGCCGCGGCAGCGAGCTCCGTGGACGCGGCGCAGCAGCGGACAGGTCATTCACCGACAAGCTAGGAACTTTCGAGGGTGCTGACCCGTGCCTTCGCCCATGACGGCGCGGTCGAGAGAGCGATTCCCTTCGCTCGACGGGCGGCCGCGGGTCCGGGGGCGGGGCACCCCCACTCGGCTTGGCCGCCGGCGAGCCATCCGGAGAGGATCCCGACCGATGATGGGCGACGAGCTGATGGACCTGGCGCGGCGCGCCGAGCTGGCGGAGGCGGAGCAGCTCGCGAGGACCGGCTCGCCCGGCCGGGGAGCGGCCCGCGAGATCGGCGGGGGGCTGGTCGTGTGGAAGGGGCCCGGCTCGCCCTACAACTCGGCCTTCGGGCTGGGGCTGGCAGGCCCGGTGAGCGCGGCCGAGCTGGACGCGGTGGAGGCGCACCTGTCCGCCGGACCGGTCCGGATCGAGGTCGCGGCGCCGGCCCATCCGTCGCTCCTGGCGGAGCTGGCGCGCCGCGGGTACCGGCTGGAGCGGCAGCTCCTGGTCTGGTGCATTGCCGCGGATCGGGGCGCGGCCGCGCACCCGGAGGCCTGGTCGGGCTCGGGGGCAGGCTCATTCACGGATGGTGTCGCGGTGCGGCCCATTCGAGACGGCGAGGAGCAAGCGTGGGTGGAGGTCTTCGCCCGGGCGTTTCTCGGTCGGCCACCGGGGGCGGCGGCCGAGGAGGCCTCTCTCCTCTCCGTGACGAGCTCGCCGGGAGGCACCTGCTTCGCCGCCCTGGCGGGCGGGCGGATCCTGGGGGTGGGGGTGGCCTCGGTGCACCGCGGCATGGCCACGCTCTCCGGCGCGGGCGTGCTGCCGGAGCACCGCGGCCGCGGCCTGCAGCTGGCGCTGGTGCGGGCGCGGCTCGGCTGGGCGGCATCGCACGGGGCCGACCTGGCTTCCGCCACGACCGCCGCCGGGACCCCTTCGCAGCGCACGCTCGAGAAGGCCGGGTTCCGCTGCGCGTACCCGAAGGCCGTGCTGGTCCGGGAGCCGGGAGCGGCACGCGCGAGCGGCGTGGGTGCCGTGTAGACTCCGCGCATGTCCACGCTGGTCTTCCTGCCCGGCGCCGGAGGGCGCGCCTCGTTCTGGGCGCCGGTGGCGGCGCGGCTGCGCGCGCTCGGCCCGCAGCTCCTGGTCGCCTGGCCGGGGTTCGGGGACGAGCCGGCGGAGCCCGGCATCCGCTCGCTCGACGATCTGTACCGGTGGCTCCTGGCGCGGCTCCCCGCCGGCCCGCTGCACGTGCTGGCGCAATCGATGGGAGGCGTCCTCGGCGCCCGGCTCGCCATCGAGGAGCCGCAGCGGGTGGTCAGCCTGGTCCTGACCGCCACCTCGGGGGGCGTGGACGCGGCATCCCTGGGCGGGGCGGACTGGCGGCCGGGGTTCCGGGCGGAGCTCCCGGGCGTCCCCGACTGGTTCGAGCAGGATCGTACCGATCTCACCGATCGGCTGGGCCGGCTCCGCGCCCCCACGCTGATCCTCTACTCCGACGCCGACCCGATCTGTCCGCCCGCCATCCCCGAGCTGCTGCGGCAGCGGATTCCGAACGCCCGCGCCACCCTGATCGAGGGCGGGACGCACGCGTTCGCGCAGGAGCGGCCGGACGAGGTGGCGGACGTCATCCGAGCGCATCTCGCCGGCCTGGCCGGCGCGGAGGGCGCACGGTAGAACGGAGCGATGGACTGGAAGGCGATCGAGACCTTGCGCCTCGACGACGATCGCGGCGCGCTGGTGATCCTCGACCAGACGCTCCTGCCGGGCACCACCCGGTACCTGGAGCTCCGGACGCGGGAAGAGGTCTGGGAGGCGATCCGGGAGCTGCGCGTCCGGGGCGCGCCGGCCATCGGGGTGGCGGCGGCGTTCGGGGTGTACCTGGCGGTGCGCGGCTCGCGCGCTCGCACGTACCAGGAGCTGGCGGCCGAGTTCCACGAGGGGAAGCGGCACCTGGCCACCTCGCGCCCCACCGCCGTCAACCTGTTCTAGGCGCTCGACCGCATGGAGTCGCGCCTCGCCGCCGAGGCAGGGCGCAGCCCGGAGGAGGTGAAGGCCGCGCTCCGCGCCGAGGCCGAGGCCATCCGCGCCGAGGACGAGGCGGTGTGCCGGAGCCTGGGCGAGCACGGGCTCGGGCTGCTGCAGAAGGGCTGGGGCCTGCTCACCCACTGCAACGCCGGGACGCTGGCCACCGTGCGCTACGGGACCGCGCTGGCGCCCATCTACCTGGGCACGGAGCGGGGGTACGGGTTCCACGTCTTCGCCGACGAGACGCGGCCGCTCCTCCAGGGCGCGCGCCTCACCGCCTGGGAGCTGCAGGCCGCGGGCGTGGACGTGACCGTCATCTGCGACAGCATGGCCTCGTTCGTGATGAAGCAGGGGCGGGTGCAGGCGGCGCTGGTGGGATGCGACCGGGTCGCCGCCAACGGCGACGTGGCCAACAAGATCGGGACCTCGGGCGTGGCCATCCTGGCGCGGCACTACGGGATCCCGCTGTACGTGTTCGCGCCGCTCTCGACGGTGGACCTCTCCTGTCCGCGGGGGGCCGACATCCACATCGAGGAGCGGCCGCCCGAGGAGGTCACCGAGAAATGGTACGCGCGGCGGATGGCGCCGCAGGGCGTGAAGGTGCTGAACCCCGCCTTCGACGTGACCGGGTCGGAGCTGGTCACGGCCATCGTGACGGAGAAGGGGATCGCGCGTGCGCCGTACGGTGAGTCGCTGCCAAGGCTGAAGGGGTCAGGAGTGGCCTGACCCCCTTCCAGTGCCCCGCGCGCCGCCGACGCGAGGATGTGGGGCATACACGCACGCCGGCGCCATGCATGCTACCGCCATGGCCCGCGACCGTTCCCGCCTCGCCAGCGACGCGCTCCTGGTGCGCACCTACCAGGCCAGGGCGCTGGAGCTGATGCAGCAGGCCGAGTCGGCCGCGAACACGCCGCGGGCGGAGGCCTTCCGCGCCATCGCCGCCGAGCTCGAGTTCCGCGCGCTGGCGCTCGACGCCGAGCTGGCGGACCTGGCCTCCTGATCACCAGGGCACGAGCTCGACGCGCCGGTTCCTGGCGCGCCCTTCGTTGGTGGCCACCGGGGCCAGCGGTCCCGCGCCGTGGGCGGACAGGCGCGCCGCCGCCACCCCGTGCTGCCGCCCCGCCGCGCCGGCGTGGGCCGCAGCTACTTCAGCTCCACCTCGAACCCCAGCCGGCGCGCCGACTCGATCAGATCGTCGCTGGGCTGGATCTTGAGCGGCACCGAAAGCGTGGTCTCGGACTGGGCGGGGATGACGGCTCGCACCGTGACGGCGCAGCCGCCGGGGTGCTTGCCGAGCAGGGCGCGGAGGTCGCCGGCGCGGTCGCGGGTGAGGCGGTCGGCGTCGATGCGCATGGCCACCTCCGAGGTCTTCTGGTTGCGCACCGCGGCCAGGGGCAGCACCTCCATGGCGGTGAGCTCGGCCCGCGGGTTCTCCTCCTCGCGGCTGTTGATCTTGACCTCGCCCTGGATGACCACCGGCTCGTCGCCCTTGAGCAGGTGCTCCCAGTCCGCCCAGCCCTTCTGCGCGGGGCGGCCATTCTGGGAGGCGCGCGAGGCCCAGCAGATGACCTCGACCGTGCCGGTCAGGTCCTCCAGCGTGACGAAGCCGAAGCGCGTCCCCTTCTCCTTGTTCATGCGCTCGCGCAGGCTGGCCACGATGCCGACCACCGTCACCTTGTCGCCCGGCCGCTTGTGTGCCACCCCGGCGCAGGTGGTGGAGCCGTAGCGCTTCACCTCGCGCTCGTGGCCCTGGAGCGGGTGGCCGGTCAGGTAGAACCCGAGCGCCTCCTTCTCCAGCGCCAGCCGCACCCGCTCCGGCCACTCCTCCACCGTCAGCTCGCCGACCTGCTCGCCCGGCCTGGGATGGCGGGGCCTGGCCTCGACCGCGGCGGCGGCCGGGCCACCGAAGAGGCTGGCCTGGCCGCTGGCGCGGTCGGCCTGCGCCGCCGCGCCCGCGGCGAAGGCGGCGTCGATGCCGAAGAAGAGCTGCCAGCGCGGCACCCCCTCGAAGTCGAAGGCGCCGCTCTTCACCAGCGCCTCCACCACCTTCTTGTTGATGCGGCGCGCGTCCACGCGGCCGGCGAAGTCGTACAGGTTCTTGAACGGGCCCCCTTCCTGGCGCGCCTGCAGGATGGCCTCGACCGTGGCCTCGCCCACGCCACGCACGGCGCCCAGCCCGAACCGGATACGGCCCTTGGAGGTGGGTTGTGACCCCGGAAACGCGCCGAAGTCCTTCCCCGACTCGTTCACGTCGGGCGGCAGCACCTCGATGCCGCTGGCGCGGGCCTCGGAGATGTGGAGCACGACCTTGTCGGTGTTGGACGCCTCGCTGGAGATGAGCGCGGCCGTGAACTCGACGGGGTAGTGCGCCTTGAGCCAGGCGGTCTGCACGGTGAGCATGCCGTAGGCGGCGGAGTGCGACTTGTTGAAGCCGTAGGCCGCGAACTTCTCCATCACGTCGAAGACGTAGGTGGCGATCTTCTCGTCCACCCCCTTGGCCAGGGCGCCCTTCATGAAGATGACCCGCTGCTTGGCCATCTCCTCGGCCTTCTTCTTGCCCATGGCGCGCCGGAGCAGGTCGGCGCCGCCCAGCGAGTAGCCGCCCAGCACCTGGGCGATCTGCATCACCTGCTCCTGGTAGACGATCACGCCGTAGGTCGGCTCGAGCACCGGCTCGAGCAGCGGGTGCGGGTACTGCACCGCCTCCCGGCCGTGCTTGCGGTCGATGTAGACGTCCACCATGGTCCGGCCGTCCTCGAGCCGCTGATCGAGCGGGCCGGGCCGGTACAGGGCGCCGGCCGCGATGACGTCCTCGAAGCGCGAGGGCTTCATCTTGACGACCATCTCGGTGAAGCCCGAGGACTCCATCTGGAACACGCCGGCCGTGTCGCCGCGCCCGATGAGCTCGTAGACGGCGGGATCGTCGAGCGGGATGTCCGAGGCCTGGAAGTCCTTCCGGTCGGGGTGGTTCTGCTTCACCAGCCGGAGGGCGTCGTCGACGACGGTGAGGGTCTTGAGGCCCAGGAAGTCGAACTTGACCAGCCCCGCCGCCTCGACCTCGTCCTTGGCGAACTGCGAGACCAGCATGTCGGACTTGTCGTCCTGGTAGGCCGGCACGTACTCCCACAGCGGCTTGTCGGCGATCACCACCCCGGCGGCGTGCAGCCCGGCCTGGCGGTTCAGCCCCTCCAGCGCCATGCCGATGTCGAGCAGGTCCTTGGTGGTGACCGTCTGCTGCACCCCCTTGTCGTCCACCCACTGCGAGATGACCGAGGGCTTCTCGTAGAGCTCCTCCAGCCGCGGCTCGGGGGAGGCCTTCTCGCTGCCGAAGACCAGCTCCTTGAGCGGCGGGGTCTTGCCCTGCACCGGGTCCGGGACCAGCTTGGCGATCCGGTCGCCCTCGGCGAAGGGGAGCCCCATCACCCGCACCACGTCGCGGATCACCGAGCGCGCCTTGAGCGAGCCGAAGGTGATGATCTGCCCGACGTTGTCGCGCCCGTACTTCTCGCGGACGTAGCCGATCACCTCGTCTCGCCGGTTCTGGCAGAAGTCGACGTCGAAGTCCGGCATGGAGACGCGATCCGGGTTGAGGAACCGCTCGAAGAGCAGGTTCCAGCGGATGGGGTCGAGGTCGGTGATGCGCAGCGACCAGCTCACGATCGATCCCGCGCCCGAGCCGCGGCCCGGCCCCACCGGCACCTGGTGGCGCTTGGCCCAGTTGATGAAGTCCTGGACGATGAGGAAGTAGCCGCTGAACCCCATCTTCTCGATGACGGAGAGCTCCATCTCCAGCCGCTGCCGGTAGGCGTCGCGGTCGTGCGGGTACCGGCCGGCGATCTCCCGGAAGCGGGCGTCGAGCCCCTCGCGGGCCAGCTTCTCGATGTACTCGTCCTCGCTCGTGCCCTCCGGTAACGCGAAGCGGGGCAGGAACGACTTGCCCAGGCTGAGCTCGACGTTGCACTCCTCGGCGATGCGCAGGGTGTTGGCGATGGCCTCGCGGTACTGGGGCAGCATCGCCACCATGTCGTCGCCGGAGGTGATGAAGAGGCCGTCGGTGTCGTGGCGGAGGCGCTTGGGATCCTGGAAGGTCTTGTTGGACGCGATGCACATCAGCACCTCGTGCGCCTTGGCGTCCTCGCGGCGCACGTAGTGGGCGTCGGCGGTGGCGACCAGCGGGATGCCCTCGTCGCGCGCCAGCTGGGCCAGCTTGGCGTTGACGTCGATCTGCTCGGGCATCCCGTTGGACTGCACCTCCAGGTAGAACGCCCCCGGCTCGAAGATGTCGCGGTAGTCGCGGGCGACCTTGCGAGCGCCGTCCATGTCGCCCTGGCGCACCAGCCGCGGCACCTCGCCCCCCAGGCAGGCGGTCAGGCCGATGAGCCCTCGCGCGTGCTCCTTGAGGAGCGGCTTGTCGATGCGCGGGTCGTAGTAGAAACCCTCCGTGAACGCCTTGGAGGACAGGTAACGGAGGTTGGCCCAGCCCTCGGCGTTCTTCGCGAGCAGGATGAGGTGGCGGCCCACCCGCTCGGTGCGGTCGAGCCGGCCCTTCTCGCCGGCCACGTACGCCTCCATGCCCAGGATGGGCTTCACCCCCGCCTCGCGGGCCTTCTTGTAGAAGTCCACCGCGCCGAAGAGGTTGCCGTGATCGGTCACGGCCACCGTGTTCATGCCCTTGGCCTGGACGGTCTTGACCAGATCCTTGATGCGGATGGCGCCGTCGAGGAGGGAGTAGAGCGTGTGGAGGTGCAGGTGGACGAAGTCGGCCATCGGAGCAGGGTTCTTAGCAGGCGGCTCTGACGGTCGCCAGGGGTGGAAGGCCGCGTTGCCCGGCCCCTTTCCGGCGATCCCGGCGGCGACGGGCGGACCGCGCTTGCCGGCCCCCGGCCCGGGTTCGTAGCATCGCGACAGGGGGGACCCATGCGCATCCGCCTCGTCGCGCATCTCGCCGCCGCGCTCGCCACCTGCGCGTGCGTGGCCCCGAACCACTTCATCTGTCCGGCCCGCGGCGGTCCCGAGTGGCGAGAGCTCCAGGGGGAGCACTTCGTGGTCCGGACCGATCTGGACCACAAGGCGGCCACGGCCGTGCTCGACGAGCTGGAGACGCTCCGGACCGTGTTCCTGACGAGCATGTTCGATCGCCCGGTCTCGCTGGCCGACCGGCTCGAGGTGATCGTGCTCGCCTCCTCCGGCGAATACGACCAGATCACCCGCCGTCCGACGACCGGCGGGTTCTTCTCTCACGATGCGCTCGGCCGGGAGCGCATCGTCCTGCTCGGCGGCCTCGGGCCCAGCCAGGCCCCGGTCGTCGCCCACGAGCTCACCCACCGCCTGGCCTACCAGTTCCTGCCGCGGCAACCGCGCTGGTTCAGCGAGGGCATCGCGCTCTACTTCCAGACCGCGGCGGAGACGCTCGGCGCACGACGCCGCCTGGGGACATTGCCGGGCCGCTGGCTCGCACCCCTGCGGGAGGGGCCGCTCCCGGTCCGCAAGGTGCTCACCTGGCGGAAGGAGGAAGGCGAGGAGGACCGGTACTACGCCACCAGCTGGCTCCTGGTTCACTACCTGATGAACGCCCGCCTCGACCACTTCGCCGCGTTCCAGCGGCGGCTGGCGCGCGCGGAGGAGCCGCAGCTGGTCTGGAACGCCACCTTCCCGGAGTGGAGCCTAGAGGGGACGGGGACTGCCGAGGAGCTGGACGCGCTTCTGCGCGCACACATGAAGAGCACGACCTGGGGGTTCATCGAGGTCGACGCCCCGCGAGTCGAGACGCACGCGTCCGAGCGCATCCTGTCCGCACCCGAGGTGCACTCCATCACGCTCGACGTCGGTGTGCGGCGGCCCCGGGGAGAACGCCTGGCCGAGGCGAGGGAGGCGCTGGCGGAGGACCCCGGCCAGGTGGCCGCGCTGCAGGTGCTCGCCGAGCGCGACCCGGCGCTCGGCCCTGAGCTGGCACGGCGCGCGGTGGCGTCGCACGGCGACGATCCGCGGGCGTGGAGCTTCCTGGCGGACGCGATGCGGGTCCCCGGTGCGGCCGATTGCCGGCTGGAGGCGCGCCGACGGGCCGCCGAGCACGATCCCGAGCACGCGGATTGGAGGGTGAGGCTGGCCCACGAGCTGCTCGCCGCCGGGCATCCTGCAGATGCCGAACGCGAAGCCTCCCGCGCGGTGCGGGTCGCTCCCTGGAGCGGGATGGCGCTCTACCTCGACGCGGCGGCCCTGCTCTCGATGGGCCGGTGTGCCGAAGGCATCCCGGTGCTGCGCCGTGCCATCGACGTCATGGCCACCAATTTGACTGCCGAGGAGGTCGCCAGGAACGCAGCCGTGCACGATTGGCTGGCGGAGCGCTGCGCCAAGCCGGAGCTGCACGCGGCCGACGTGCTGGCCATCCGCGCCAGCATGCTCCTCGACCAGGGGGAGGAGGGGCTTGCAGCCCGGCTCCTTGGCGAGGCGGTCGCCCGGGATCCCGAGCACAGGGATGCGTGGGGGATGCTGGGAGTCGCCGAGCTCCAGCTCGGTCACGTCGCCGCCGCCCGGCGAGCGCTCCAGCGCCAGCTGCAGCTCGTGCCGGAGCACCGCAGTGCGCTCCGGGAGCTGGCGCGCGCGGACCGGGAGGTACACCGCCTCGATGACGCCGAGGCCACGCTCCGGAAGATCCTGGCCGGCTCGCCGCCTCCCGGGTGGGCCCGGACGCGGCTGATCTACCTGCTGCTCGATCGCGACCGCCCCGCCGAGGCGCTCGCGGAGCTCGACCGCGGCCGGCCCACCCCGGACGATGCATGGGCCTGGTTCATCCGCGGGCGCGCCCATCTGCTGCTGCACCAGCCCTCCAAGGGAATGGCCGAGCTGGAACGAAGCGTGAAGCTGCTCCCCGGCGATCCCGAGCTCCTGGACCTGGCGGCGCGGGCGCTGGCGGAGTCCGACCTGGACAGGGAGCGGGCGGCGGCGTGGGCGCGGCAATCCGGGCTGGCGCGGACGCGGGCCGCGGCCAGCGTACTGCCCGACGCCTTCGGTCTCGACCAGGCGTTCGCTACCGGCGACCTGGTGGAGTCGTGGATCACGGCCGGCCTGATCGCCCTCCGCGGCGATGCGATCGAGGAGGCCGAGCGCCTCCTCTCCGCGGCCGAGCGGCTCGGGGCCCGTGCGGAGGCATCGGCCTGGCTGGCTCAGGTGCTCGATCGGGCGGGGAAGGGCGGAGGAGGCCGCACGGGCGCGCGCCCGCGCGGTGGCGCTCGCGCCCGAGCTGCGCGATGCCCAGCGACGCCTGGCGGCGCTCGGGGACGCCGGGGCGCGCGTGAGCGCGGGGCGATCCGATCTGGCGCGCACCCGGTCCCTGCCGCTCCCTGCGGGCAGCTCCGTTCCGGGTGGCCGCGACCTGCTGGTGGCCCTGGCGGCGGACGGCACCATCGCCCGGATCGTCCGCGCGACGGCGAGCCGCTCCCCGACGGCGTGGCCGCGCTGCGCGGAACGGTTCACGGCATCGCGCTCCCCGCCGACGCGCCGGCGCTGCTGGTCGTCCCGGCGAGCACGGCCTGCGGTCCGGGCGGCTGTGCCGTGGTGCTGGACCGCCGCTCGAGGATCCGGCGCCTTCGCCCTGACCTCGGGCGCGGGGAGGAGGCGCCGCGCGGCGCGACCGGTCAGCGGTCGCCGCCCCTCCCGCGCCGCGCCTCCCGCTCGGCCGCCTCCTGGAAGGCCGCCAGGGCCCGCCCCCAGAAGCGGTCCAGGTAAGCGCGCAGGGTCTCCATGGCGGCCGGGTTGGCCTGGTAATAGCGCCGGGTCCCCTCGGTCCGGTCCGTACCAGGCCGGCCTCCTTCAGCACCTTGAGGTGCTGCGAGACCGCCGGCCGGGTGATGGGCAGCCCGGCCGCGATCTCGTTGACGGGGAGGGGACCCCGGTCCAGCCGCTCGAGGATGCGGCGGCGGGTCGGGTCGCCCAGCGCGTCCAGCATCCTTCCGGCGGCGAGCGCCATGGCGGCCAGCCTACGGCCTCTCCGCTCGCACCCGGTACAGCTCGACCAGGGCCGGCCACCCGCCCTCGCCGCCGAGCTGGTCGCGCAGCTCGTCGCGCCGGGCGCCGAAGCGATCCAGGTCCCGGTGCTCGAGCTCGACGCGCGTCCGGTCCGGTCCCTCGGCCAGGAAGCGGATCTCCACCGTGGTCTCGCAGCCGGGGTCGTACTTCCAGTCGGCATCGATCTGCCAGCCCAGCACCAGGCGCTCGGGCGGCTCCCAGGCCCGGACCACGCCCCAGTCGCACTCGCTCCCGTCCTGGCCGCGCTCGAAGATGCGCCCTCCCACCCGCGGCTCGATCACCGAGGTGGCGGCGGGCACCTTGGCGATGTGGTGCGTGGCCATCGGCCACCAGGTGGCGAGCCCCTCCGTGAAGACGCGAAAGGCGGTCTCGCGAGGTGCCGCCACGCGGATCTGGACGCGCACGGAGTCCTGGGACGTCGCCATGGGTTCCTCCTCGAGCGCCCGGGCAAGGGCGCCGCAGTCGGTTCGTGTCGGCTAACGGTAAGGTATGGCTAACCAACGTCGCCGTCAACGGACCGGCGGGGGCCGACCCGGCGGAGGATCACTCCGGCCGGTGGATTACCGCCTCCAGGTTGTGCCCGTTCTCGTCGAGCACGAAGGCGGCGTAGTAGGTCGGTGGTAGTCCTGGCGGATGCCGGGCTTGCCGTTGTCCTTCGCCCCGGCCGCCAGGGCGGCGGCGTGGAAGGCGTCCACCGCCTTCCGGCTGGGGGCCGAGAAGGCGAGGTGCATCGGCCGCGTGTTCTCCGCG
Organism: uncultured Pseudomonadota bacterium; assembly: GCA_963736345.1. Lineage (GTDB taxonomy): Bacteria > Myxococcota > Myxococcia > Myxococcales > Anaeromyxobacteraceae > Anaeromyxobacter. The sequence continues at coordinate 138,885 of CAVTOU010000028.1, forward strand.
TCCTGCGCCAGCCACAGGTCGGGCTTCCGGTCGGCGCCCATTCCCACCGTGCCCGGGAACTCCATCAGGATCTCGTATCCGAGCGGCTTCAGCGCGGCGGCGTAGAAGGCCCTGGCCCTGGTGAGATCGCGGACCTTGAGCGTGAGGTGGTCGATCATGGTTTCTCCCTGGAGCCGCGGTTGTGCTCCCGTTCCCCACCCGAACCCCTACCGCTACCCGGCCCGTCAGTGAAGCGCCCTTTCGAGGTGCGCCCGGTGGTGACTCAGGGCGCGACGCCGAGGAGCGGCGGCAGCCTGGTCGCCCACGGCTGCGCCGCCTCGAGCTGCGCCGCCAGCCGGAACAGCGCGCCTCCTCGCCGAAGCGCGCCGGCCATCTGCACGCCGATGGGAAGCCCCTCGGCCGAGGCGTGGAGCGGTACGCTCATGGCGCGGCTGGCCGGTCTGGTTGAAGAGCATGGTGTTCCCGGTCGCGTCGAAGGACCGGAGCGGCGATGCTGTCGAAGAGCGCCTCGATGAGCCTCCGCGCCGGCAACACCGCCGACCGCCCGGAGCGCGAGGCGCTCCACCGGCCTGAGCGCCAGGGCACCGATGCGGCGCGGCGGCTGGGCCAGGGTGGGCGTGACCAGGACGTCGTGGGTGGCGTGGAAGGCGGCCAGCGCGCGGGACGGCCCGGTGCATCTCGGCCTCGGCCCGCACCAGATCGCAGGCCGAGAGCCGGCGCCCGGCGGCCGCCAGCACCTTCGTCTCCGGCTCGAGCTCGCCCGACCGCGGCCGGCGGCCCAGCGCGGCCACCGCGCGCGAGACGTCGGCCGCCACCTGCGCCGCCAGCACCACCAGGTGGGCGTGGATGAGCGGCTCGCGGGCGATGTCGGGGTGGGCCTCCTCGACGTCGTGGCCCAGGTCGGTGAGGAGGCGGGCGGCGCGCTCCACCGCCTCGGCGCACTCCGGGTGCGTGGTGCGGGCGAAGAGCGAGCGGCGCGTGACCGCCACCCGCAGCCGGCCGGGCGGGGTCCCGACCTCGGCGAGGAACGGGCGCGCGGCGCCGGGGTGGCGCAGGGATCGCCCAGGCAGGGCCCGGCCAGCACGTCCAGCAGGGCGGCCGAGTCCCGCACCGAGCGGGTGATCACCCCCTCGATGGCCAGCCCCGACAGCAGCGCCCCGTGCTCCGGCCCGAAGCTGACGCGCCCGCGGCTGGCCTTGAGCGCGAAGTCGCCGCAGCAGGAGGCGGGGATGCGGAGCGAGCCGCCGCCGTCGTTGCCGTGCGCCGCCGGGACGATGCGGGCCGCCACCGCGGCGGCCGAGCCGCCCGAGGAGCCGCCCGGGGTGTGCTCGAGGTTCCAGGGGTTGCGGCAGGGGCCGCGCGCCTCCGGCTCGGTCACCGCCTTGATCCCGAACTCGGGCGCGTTGGTCTGGCCGAAGAGCACCAGGCCGGCGGCCTTGAGCCGCTGGACCACCCCGCTGTCGTCGGTCGGCACCACGCCCGCCAGGAACCGGGAGCCGCCGGTGACGGGATGCCCGGCCCAGGCGGTGACCAGGTCCTTGAGCAGGAAGGGGACGCCCGAGAGCGGCCCCCGGGCAGCGGCCCGCGCGCGCGGGCCCGGGCCTCGTCGTCGTAGCGCGCCACCAGGGCGTTGAGGGACGGGTTGCGGGCGTCGGCCCGCTCCAGCGCGGCCTCCAGCACCTCCAGGGCGCTCACCTCCCGGCGGGCGACGAGGTGGGCGAGGCCGATGGCGTCCAGCTGGTCGTACTCGGGGAAACGCACGGGCGGTGTTCCTCGCAGGCAATGTACCAGGGTTCCCGGCGCCAGGCCGGTCCCTCGTCAGCCCGCCCCGGCGCGCCGCCTCAGGCGAGCCCGCCCCGTGATCAGGCGCTCCACCCCGCCGGCGGCGCGCCCGTCGCCCACTGGTGGACGCTGCCCTCGTGCAGCGCTGCGTACACCGCGTCGCGGAGCTGGTTCGCCTCGTCGTCGGTCAGGGTCCGCTCGGGCGAGCGGAGCACGACCCGGAGGAGGACGTTCTTCTGTCCGCCGCGGATCCCGAGCCGCGCCGCGGCCGGGCCGGGCAGGGCGTCGGCGGGCGTCTCGCCGAGGACCTCCACCGCCTCCACGTCCCCGGCACGCTCGGCCGAGGGCCTCGCGGACCCGGTCGCCCAGCTCCTCGGGCGTGGCCGTCCCGGCCACGGCGACGGAGAGGTCGCGGCGGATGGGCGGCTGGTGCGAGACCGGCCGGTACGGCGCCGAGGTCCAGCATCTGGCCGGCGATGCGCGGATCGGTGGCGCGGAGCAGGCGGATGTCGTCCAGGCCCTTGCGGAGCATCACCAGCCGGTCCAGCCCCAGGCCCATGGCCAGCCCGCTGGCGCCGCGCGGCAGGCCCGCACTCGCGGAGCAGCGCCGGAAGCGCCAGCCCGCACTCGCCGATCTCGACCCATCCAGCTTCTTGCCGGGGGACGCTCGCCTCGCTTCCGCCGTCTCGCGCCCCCCCGGTCCCCCCGCTCGCTCCGGCCCAGCCTCCTCCGGCTGGGCCTGCGCTCGCCGGTTCCTCGGCGACGTCGATCTGGCGGCCGTCGAGCGTGTACGGGTGCGCGGCGGGCGTGACCCGCACCGTCCGGCCCGGCGCGGCGGCCGCCGCCACGGTCGCGATCATCTCCACCAGGTCGGCCGCCCCGAGCGGCGGGCCGAGCCGGATCCGCCACAGGTCGACCTGGTGCGGCTCGCCGGTGTGGAGGCGATCGATGACGTCGCGCCGGTAGACCAGGCCCGGGCAGACCAGCAGCACGTCGGGCGGCGGCGCGGCCGCGAGCCGCCGCAGCAGCGGCGGGACGAGCGCCGACGTCTGGGTGCGGAGCACCGAGTCGGCGATCGACGTAGCGGGTGTAGCGGGCGTCGCGCGCCGCGCCGTCCGGGCGGGTAGTGGAGCCGGTCGTAGTTGTCGGCGATCGGAGACCACCGGGCTGCGGCGCTCGACCAGGACCGGGCAGCGCCACTGTCCGGCCAGCGCGGCGGTCAGGCGCGCGGAGCAGGTCCTGCATGGCGTGGCGGCCCTGGGCGGGATCGGTGAGATCGCGCAGCGCCAGCGCGCGCGCGAGGGCTTCGGGGGTGAGGACGTTGTGGGACATGTTCGGACCTCCGGTGCGGAAGGGTCCGGGCGGACGGCTCCGCCGCCGGCCCGGGCGGTGACGGGAGTTTCACGCTGGGGAACGAGTTCCCCCCGCCGGGTCCGAACGATCTGCCGGGGGGCCGGATGAAGCTCGGCCCCCCAGTCCCCCGCCTCGCTCCGGCGCAGCCTCATCCGGCTGCGCCTGCGCTCGCTGCCAATTCTGGGGGAGGTGCGGGCGGTCCGGCTACGCGCGACCCGCGCAGAGGCCCGCCCGGCGCCCGGACCGGGACGGGGGGCCGCGAAATCGAGCCGCGGCGACGCTGCCAGGCGCGAGGACCACGGAAGAAGGATAGGCGAGACGGACCGAGCGTTCAACCTGGGCAGGGCGCCGCACGCTCTCACTGCTTGAGCTGGGGCCGGTGCCCGCCGTCCTCGTCGAACGAGTGGGCCATGGCGAAGTGATAGACCGCGAAGGGCTCGTCGCCGCCGCCGCCCCACAGCTCGAAGAGGAAGTGGCCCGTCTCGCCGTCCGGGTCCGGCGCGGCCTGCACGAAGAGCACCTCGCGAACCTCGATGGCGATCTCGCCCAGCAGCTGCTTGCCGCGCAGGAGCTGGATGAGCGGCACCCGCTCCTCGTCCTCCTCGAGGTGCCAGTGGAGATCCTCCTGGTCGAACAGCGTCGTGTCCGGGGTGCCGGCCCGCAGGATGCAGTTGGGATGGCGCTTCAGCCAGCGCCAGAAGCGATCGAAGGTGAGGGTGGAGCCGGTCTCGACGGTGACGGCCATGGAGGGGGGAAATATACACCGGAGCCGGCGAAGTGCCCGGTTACCGCACGCTGGCGCAGGTCACGCCCGGCTCGGGACGCCGCGCCGCACCCCCGCGTGGCGCCCCTCCGGTGTGCCCAGGAGGCTCATGACATGGCGCCAGCTGGCGGCGGCGGTGGGTCCGGCCTCGGCGAACGCCTCGGCGAAGCGCCGCCGCTGCAGCTCGGAGATGCGCCGCTCGAAGCGAAGGCCGGCCGGGGTCAGCGCCAGCCGCTTCCGGCGCCGGTTCTCGGGGACCACCTCGCCCAGCAGGAGGCCCTGCGCCGTCAACTCCCGGAGCGGACGCGCCAGCGCCTGCTTCGAGACGCGCAGGATGCGCAGCAGGTCCCCGGGACCCAGGCCCGGGTTGCGGCGCACGAAGTAGAGGATGCGGTGGTGGACGCGGGAAAGGCCCCGCTCCGCCAGCACCCGGTCGGGCTCGGCGGTCAGGTTGCGGAAGGCGAAGAAGAGGAGCTCCTGCGACTGGTCCAGCTCCCGGGCATTTGGGTCAATCATGTTGACGTTTCCCGCGGGGTCAGTTTTCATGGGTCAATGTAGTTGACCTGTCCGCGGCCCGCCGGCGCACTGTAGCACCGGCGGCCGGGAGGAGCCGAGGACCGCATGGCCACCACCGTCACCGTGCAGCGCACCGGGGCCCCCAGGCCCCACCCCGCCGACGCCGAGCTGGGCTTCGGCCGGTACTTCACCGATCACCTGTTCCGCGCCGACTGGACCCCGGCGGCGGGCTGGGGCGGCGCCCGGGTGGTCCCCTACGGTGCCCTGGAAATGGATCCGGCCGTGTCGGCGCTCCACTACGGCCAGTCCATCTTCGAGGGGCTGAAGGCGTTTCCCCGGCCGGGCGGCGGCCTGGCCCTGTTCCGGCCGCGCGCCCACGCCGAGCGGTTCGTGCACAGCGCGCGGCGGCTGGCCATGCCGCCGATCGACCCCGAGCTGCTGCTGGAGGGCACCCGGGCGCTGCTCCGCGAGGACGCGGGCTGGATGCCCTCGGCGCCCGGCACGGCGCTGTACGTGCGCCCGGTGATGTTCGCCTCCGAGCCGTTCCTGGGCGTGCGGGCGGCCCATTCCTACACGCTGCTGGTGTTCCTGACCCCGGTGGGCGGCTACTTCGCCGAGGACCGGCCGCTGCGGCTATGGGTGGAGCGGGCCCGGGCCCGGGCGGCGCGCGGCGGCATCGGCGCGGCCAAGGCGTCGGCCAACTACGTGGCCAGCCTGCTCCCGGCGGAGGAGGCCAAGGCGCGCGGCTTCGATCAGGTGCTGTGGCTGGATGCGGCCGAGCGGCGCTGGCTGGAGGAGATCGGCACCATGAACGTCTTCGTGCGGGTCGGGGACGTGCTGATGACCCCGCCGCTCTCGGGGACCATCCTGGCCGGCGTGACCCGCGACTCGATCATCACCCTGGCCCGCGAGCGCGGGGTGGCCGTCGAGGAGCGGCCCGTGGCGCTGGAGGAGGTGGTGGCCGCGCACCGGGCGGGAAGGCTGACCGAGGTGTTCGGCACCGGGACGGCCGCCGTGGTCTCGCCCATCGGGGAGCTGGCCTGGGAGGAGGACCACCTGCTGCTCCCGCAGACCGGCGGGATCGGGCGGAGCTGCGGGACGAGCTCACCGCCATCCAGCGCGGGGAGAGGGCGGATTGGCACGGGTGGATCGAGGTGGTGTGACCGCCAGCCGGTCGGGTCAGGGTGGTGGCGGCGGCGGCGCGGCCTGGGGAGGCAGGTCGCGTGGGTCGCGGGCCATGGACACGGCATCGCCCCCGAGCCGCCCGCCACGGGCTCGAGGCGCACCGGATTCATCGGACCTCCGGCAACCCCCGGAAGCGCGCCTCGAGCAGCTCGAGGAGGGCGCGGACCTTGACCGACAGGTGCCGCGCGCTGGGGTAGACCACGTGGAGCGGGATGGCCGGCGGGGCCGCGCCATCGAGCACGGTGCGGAGGGCGCCGCTTTGCACCGCCGCCGCGCCCATGTGCTCCGGGAGCTGGGCGATGCCGTGGCCGGCCAGCGCCAGGGCGCGCAGCAGCACGAAGCTGCTGGCCGCGGCCCGCACCCGCACCGGCGCCACGGACAGGCGCCCCTTGCGGCGCAGCATCCAGCGGTGCGAGGCCCCGGTCAGGACCAGGCAGTCGTGGTCGGCCAGGTCCTCCACCCGGCGCGGGGTCCCGTGCTTGCGGAGGTACGCGGGGCTGGCGTGCAGCAGCGCCGCCTGCGCCCTTCCCAGCCGCCGGGCCATGAGGGACGAGTCGGCCAGCGGCCCGGCCCAGATGGCCAGGTCGAAGCCCTCCTGGAGGAGGTCGGCGCGGCGGTTGGTCAGCTCCACCTCGACCTCGACGCCCGGGAACCGGGCCATGTACTCCGAGATCACCTTCGCGAAGACGCTCTCGCCGAAGTCGTCGGGGGCGATCATGCGCAGCCGTCCCGACGGCTCGACCTGGCGCGTGGAGAGGGCGCGCTCCGCATCCCGCAGCGCCTCCAGCGCCGGCGTCACCTGCCGGTGGTAGGCGGCCCCGGCCTCGGTGAGCCGGACGGAGCGGGTGGTGCGCTCCAGCAGCCGCACGCCCAGCCGATCCTCCAGCTCGGCGATCTTCCGGCTGACGGTGGAGCGCGGCACCCGCAGCGCCTGCGCGGCGCCGCGGAACGTGCCCGCCTCGAGCACCCCCGCGAAGGCGGCCACGGCGTTCAGATTGGTGTCGGCCATCGTCCCTCCACTGGGACAGTGAGTTCAAAGCAAGCATATTGACCCGGATTCCGCCATCCCGCCAAGTTGCGCGGCGACCCTCGGCCCGCCACCGGCCGCCGACCCAGGACGACCATGATCCCCACCGCCCGCGCCCTCCTCGTCCTGCTCGGTCTCGCGCTGGCCGCGCGGCAGCGGGTTCGCCTACGCGGAGGGGCACGACGAGGCGCTGTTCCAGGCGCCCAGCGTCGCGGCGGCCTACTGGACCCGCCCCATGGTCTGGGAGGCTGGGGTGCGGTTCAACTACAGCAGCGGCGACTCGCAGCTCCTGGCCGAGGTCCTGCGCAGGGCCACCGGCAGGACGCCGCTCGAGTACGCGCAGGCGCGGATCTTCGGGCCGCTCGGCATCGGCGCCGTGAGCTGGGAGGCGGACCGGAGCGGAACGCACCTCGGAGGCCGGGGCCTGGCGCTCCGCCCGCGCGACCTGGCGCGCTTCGGCTGGATGCTCCTCTCCGGTGGGCGCTGGAAGGGTGCCCAGGTCGTGCCGGCCGACTGGATCGCCGCCGCGGCGCGCCCCAGCGCCAAGACCCCCATTCCCATGGGGCACTACGGGTACCAGTGCGGGGTGCCGCGCTTCGGCGGGTTCGCGCTGCGCGGCTACCAGGGGCAGGAGGTGTACGTCCTCCCCGAGCACGACCTGCTGGTGGTGTTCAACGCCGCGCTGCCCGGGAAGGATGCCGACCTCGCGCTCGACGCGCTCGTCACCGGGTTCGTGCTGCCAGCGGTGCGCGGCTGACGGCGGTCATCACTCCCCCAGCCTGGCCGCGTTGGCCCGCCGGAGCGCTTCCTCGGCCGCCACCGGCGGCAGGATCTCCTCGGGCGAGCGCGCCACCCCGTCCTTCACGACGGCGCGGATGCGCGCCAGGTTCCGGACGTCCGCGAGCGGGCTGGCGTCGAGCACGACCAGATCGGCGAGCTTGCCGGCCTCCACGCTCCCCAGCTCCCGCTCCTTCCCGAACGCGCGGGCGGCGTCGAGCGTCGCCGCGCGGAGCGCCTGCGCCGGCGTGAGGCCGGCCTGCACCAGGAGCTCGATCTCCCGCAGCAGGGCCGGACCGTGGAAGGTGCCGATGTTGCCGGCGTCGGTGCCGGCCACGACCAGGACCCCCGCCTCCTCGGCGCGCCTGGCGTTGGCCAGGGCCATCGGGAGCCGGTCCTGCATGCGCCGGGCGGCGGCCGCGGCCCTCTCCGGCAGGGGCGGCGGATCGAGCACGGACGCGACCGCGACGGGATCGGCGATCTCGCGCTCGGCCGGCTCGAGGCTCACGTGGCGCCCGAGCGCCTCGGCGTACCCCTCCAGCACGACCAGCGTCGTGATGTACGGGATGCCCCGCTCGCGCAGCAGCGCCAGCAGCCCATCGTCGAGCGGCGCGTCATCCACGCTGTGCACCAGCACGTCGGCGCCCGCCTGCACGGCCGTGCGCGCCGTCTCGAGCTCGGTCGCGTGCACCGCCACGCGGAATCCGAGCGCGTGGGCCTCGTCGATGGCCGCCTTGCCGACGGGCAGCCAGCTCGCGGCGGTCCCGCCCGGCGGCACCACCCACCAGAGCTTGACCAGGTCCGGCCGCCGCCCCGCCTGCTCGCGGACCATGGCGCGGGCGCGCTCCGGCGTCTCGACCTGGACGATGGGGGCGTCGCCGTCGACCACCAGCTGCGGCCGGGCGACCGACGAGAGCAGGGGCCCCGCCACCGCGACCCGGGGGGCGATCGCGGTCCGGTTTGCGTGCTCGCGCACCTCGAAGTTCCAGAGCGGCCCCCCCATGTCCACGACCGATGTCACCCCGCTGCGCAGGTAGCGCGCCAGCGTGCGGTCCAGGCCGGCCGCGATCCGGGCTCGCTCCTGCGCGTACGGGAGGCGCGAGGTGAGGTCCACGATGTCGGGCCGGGTGGTGATCCCGCCCGACTGGAAGAAGTGGACATGCGCGTCGAACAGGCCGGGGACGATCCAGGCGCCGGCTCCACCCACCACCCGGGCGCCCGGCGGGGCGGTCACCTCGGACGCCCGTCCGACCCGCGCGATCCGGTTTCCCTCCACCAGCACGGCGGCGTCGGGGATGGTGGTGCCGTCGGGCTCGACGACGGTGCCCCGCACGAGGAGTGCGGACGCGCTCGCGGCGCCGGGCCCGGTCGCTGCCGTGCGGCACGACGCGAGCGCCGAGACCCCGAGGAGCATGATGGTGGCGGACGCAGCCCGCACCGCTTCCTCCGCGCCACGGAAGGCCGCGAGTATGCACCGGCGTCCGGGCCCCGGAACAGCAGCGCCCTCCTCGGGGAGCGCCTCGGCCCACCCGCGCCCCGAACCGGGCCAGCAGATCAGTCCCGCGGCAGGTTCATCTTCTCCAGCAGGGCGGCGTACCGGGGATCCCGGCGCAGGGCGCCGAACACCGGGTCGACCTTGAGGATGGAGAGGCCGCCGTCGTGCTGCGCATAGGCGCGCTCCAGCCACGCGAAGGCCTGATCGCGCTCACCGCGCCAGGCGTAGGCGCCGGCGATCTGGTATCCGGCGGTCGCCCCGCTGTGCTCGATGAGCGCCTCCAGGGCCCGCCGCGACTCCGCCTCGTTGCCGAGGGTGTGCTGGGCGAGCGACACCCCCCACTGCCGCCAGAGCTCGTCCTTGATCTGCCGCGCGGTCGCCAGCGCCTGGGCGGGCTGGCCCTGCAGCAGGAGGACCTCCGTGAGCGTGCTCATGCCCAGGCTCGAACCGGGTGCGATCTCGAGCGAGCGGGCCACGGCGTCGCGGGCGCGCGTGAGATCGTCGCTGGCCGTGTAGGCGAAGGCGAGCAGGGTCCACACGCCCCGGGAGAGCGGGTCGAGCTTGGCCGCGGTGCGCAGAACGGCCACGCTCTGGCGGAGCCTCCCCGCGCTCAGCTCCAGCGAGCCCATCCGCTGGTAGTTGTAGGCATCCCCGGGGGCGAGCGAGAGCGCGTGCTGCAGGTCGTCGCGCGCGCCGGGCCAGTCGCGCAGCATGTTCGAGCGCAGATAGCTCCGCGCCGCGTACCCGTCCGCCCGGTCCGGGCCCAGCGCCACGGCCTTCTCCGCCGCCTGCAGGGCGCGCTGCTGCTCGGCGGCGACGTCGGCCGGCGTCGGGGCGTAGTCCGACGCCTGGAACCGCGCCAGCGCCAGCCTGGCCCACGCGGCCGCGTAGGCGGGATCCAGGCCCACGGCGCCCTCCAGCTCCTGCACCGCCGTGCGCGCGTCGTCCGCCGTCCCTCGCAGCTGGTGCTGCCGGCCGAGCAGGTAGAGCGCGTATGCCCGTGCGTTCTCGGTCCGGCCGCCGGCGGGTCCGGTCCGCGGGCCGGGGGCGATCTTCGGCTCCAGGGCGCCCACCACGGCCCGGGCGATCTCGTCCTGCACCGAGAACGTGTCGTCGGCCTCGCGGTCGAACTCCTGGGACCAGACGCGGAAGCCGTCTCGCACCGAGACGACCTCGGCCGTGATCCGGATTCCGCTCCCCGGACTTGCGAACGCTGCCCTCCAGGACGGAGTCCACGTTCAGCTGGTGGCCGATGGAGCGGAGGTCCTCGTTCTTGCCCTTGAACGAGAACGAGGAGGCGCGGCCCGCCACGCGCAGCCCCTTCACCTGGGCGAGCGAGCTCAGGATCTCCTCGGCCAGGCCGTCGGCGAAGTACTCCTCGTCCCGCTGTGGGCTCATGTCCAGGAAGGGCAGGACGGCGATGGAGGCCGGAGGAGGCGCCGGGAACAGCCATCCCGGCCGGCTGGCGAGCAGCAGCCCGAGCAGGAGCCCCAGCGCGAGCGAGGCCGCGGCGATGGTGGCGATCAGCGGCGTCCGGCGCCGGCTCTTCCTGGCCGGCGGTCCGCCGGACGGTTGCGGGGAAGCTCCGTGCTCGGCGCGCAGGGCCGCCAGGACGGTCAGGACCTGGGCGGCGTCCCTGGGCCGTCGCACCGGGTCCTTCTCCAGCATCCGGGCGATGAGCTCGGCGAGCGCCGGCACCGCCGGGACCTCGATGGCCGGGGCCTTCCGGGAGGAGACCAGCGCCCTGGGCCGGTCGGAAGGGAACGGCAGCTCGTCGGCCAGCATGCGGTACAGGATCACGCCCAGCGCGAACACGTCGGTCCGCTCGTCCTCGGGCGCGCCCCGCCACTGCTCGGGCGCCATGTAGGCGGGGGTTCCGCCTTCCACCTTTCGGCGCCCGCAGGCGTGCGCCATCCCGAGATCGAGCACCTTCACCCGGCCGTCGTCGCACAGGAACACGTTGCCGGGCGTGAGGTCCCGGTGGACGACCCCGTTCCTGTGCGCGTAGGCGAGGCCTTGCGCGATCTCGGTGGCGATGTCGAGGGCCTCACCCGAGGTGATGGGGCCCTGCTCGAGCCGGCGCGCCAGGGTCTGCCCCCGGAGGAGCTCCAGGACCAGGAAGGGACCGTGCTCCGACCGGCCGGCGTCGAAGAGGGTCACCAGGTTCGGGTGCGAGAGCCGGGCGGCGACCTCGGCCTCCCGCACGAGGCGCTCCTCGGACACCGGCTGGCCACCGCCCTTCACCAGCTTGAACGCCACCGTGCGCCCGAGCTCGCGGTCGAGGGCCTCGTAGACCACCCCGAAGCCGCCGCGTCCGACCTCCTCCAGCAGCTCGAAGCGCCCGATCAACGTGCCGCGCCGCAGGGGCGGGAAGGTCGCCTGCTCGTTCCGCCCGGACTTGTGGAGGATCTGGGCGATGAGCGACGAGAGCGTGCCCTGCCGCGGTGCCGACGCGGCAGGACCGAGTTGTCGCTCCTCGTTCACCTTCGCCACGTGCCCCTCGAGTCCACCCGCCTCCGGGCGCGAACCTCGACCGCCACGCGTATGCATTAATGCGCTTACCGCCTCGGATCTCGGGCGCTTAGGCCCCGGAGCGTGCACCCTCCTGGGCCGATCCGCTCCTCCGGGGCGCGCCAGATCTCGCCGCAGGATCTCGATCCGCATCTCATCATCAGGTCGGTCGCGGCTCGCTCTCCACCAGCGTGCTCACCTCGACCACCTCGCCGCCGCGCAGGTAGAGCCGCGGCACGCGGGCCGCCACGGCGGCCAGGATCTCGTAGGAGATGGTGTCGGCCAGCCGGGCCAGCTCGTCCGCGTCGACGCGCGCGGCGCCGTCCTGGCCGAGGAGGGTGGCCACGTCGCCGACGGCGACCTCGGGGACGTCGGTCACGTCCACCGTGCACATGTCCATCGAGATGCGGCCCACCACCGGAACCCGGCGGCCGCGCACCAGCGCGTGGGCGCGGTTGCCGAAGCCGCGCCGGTAGCCGTCGGCGTAGCCACACATGAGCAGGCCGATGCGCGAGCGGCGCCGGGCGGTCCAGGTCCGGCCGTACCCGACGGTCGCGCCCACCTCGATCTCGCCGAGCCGGACCAGGCGGCTGCGGAGCGAGAGCACCGGCCGCAGGTCCAGCGCCGGGGCCCGGTCCGAGGCCGGGTGGTACCCGTAGAGTGCGATGCCGGGGCGCACCGACTCCAGCGCCAGCTCGGGGGCGAGCAGGATCCCGGCGGAGGCCGAGGCGTGGCGCTCCTCGATCCAGGGGAGCCGCCGCGACGCCTCGCGCAGCGCCTCGAACTGGGTGCGCGTGAACGCCTGGTCCTCCTCGTCGGCGGTGGCGAAGTGCGTGAAGAGGGCCTGCACGCGCACGCCGGGCAGCGCCCGGGCTCGCTCCGCCACCCGCACCAGATCTTCCAGCGCCAGGCCGTGCCGGTGGAAGCCGGTCTCCACCTCCAGGTGGAGCGGGACCTCGCCCCCGCCCGCGCGCGCCGCGGCCGAGAGCGCCTCGACCAGCTCGATGCCTCCGACCGCCACCTGCAAGCCGAGCGCGACCACCCGCGCCGCCTCGGACGCGGGGGTGTGCCCCAGCACCAGGATCGGGTCCGCGATCCCGGCGCGGCGCAGCTCCTCGGCCTCGTCCACGCAGGCCACCGCCAGCGCGGCGGCACCGGCCTGCAGCGCGGTCCGCCCCACCGCCACCGCCCCGTGGCCGTAGGCGTTGGCCTTCACCACGGCGTAGAGCCGCCCGGGGCGGGCCCGGGAGGCCAGCAGGCGCACGTTGTGCGCGACCGCATCCAGATCGATCTCCGCCCAGACCGGACGGCCGCTCCACTGGCGCGGTGCGAGGCCCATGCCGGCATGATAGCGGCGCGCCGGAATCCCACCAGCGCGGCGCACCGCCTGGGGGAGCGGCGGGCCCGGGCGGGTCAGCTCGCGGTCGCCCGCTCGCGCGGCAGGACGAGGGTGAAGGCAGCGCCGCGATCTGGCCCGGGGCTGGAGGCGGAGAGGGAGCCACCGAGCTGGGCGGCGTAGAGGGCGCAGGTGTGGAGGCCGAAACCGTGGCCGTCGGGCTTGGTGGTGAAGCCGTAGGAGAAGATGCGGTCGAGGTTCTGGGGAGGGATGCCCTCGCCGGTGTCGGAGACGACGACGCGGACCCTGCCCTGGGCGCCCTGGCCGGCGAGGACGGTGAGGGTGCGGTCGCCGGAGGTGGCGCGCATGGCTTCGACGGCGTTCTTGACGACGTTGACGAGGACGTGGATCAGCTTGGCGCGGTCGGTGACGAGGGTGAGGGGCTGGTCGCCGAGGTCCTTGCGGAGGGCGACGGAGTGGCGGGTCAGGAGGGGGGCCTGGATCTCGAGGACGGTGTCGACGACGGAGCGGAGGTCGACGTCGTCGCGGAGGAGGGCGGTGCGGCCCTCGCGGGCGAGGGCCTGGAGGGCGCCGATGGTGTCGCGGATGACGTCGACCTTCTCGAGGAGCTGGCGGGCCTCGTCGCGGGCCAGGGCGTCGTCGCGGGAGAGGCCCTCGGCGACGCGCGCGAGGTAGTCGGGGAGTAGGGCGGCGCGGGGGTCCTGGGAGAAGAAGGCGGGGAGGTCGGAGCGGTGGGAGGCGAGCAGGGCGGCGGCCTTGCGCAGGCCCGCGGCGTGGGGGCCGGCGCCGTGGTCTGCGATCTGCTCGGCGCAGACGCTGACGGAGTTGAGGAGGTTGCCGACGTTGTGAAGGACGCCGACGGCCACCTCGGCCATGCCGGCGTGGTGGGCGGTCTCGAGGAGCTGCCGCTGGGCCTCGCGCAGCTGCCGGGTGCGCTCGGCCACCTTCCCCTCCAGCTCGCTGGCGTGGCGGCGCACCTCGCCCACCAGCGCCATCACCTCGAAGACGGTGCTGATCTGGGTGCTGAGCGTCTCGTAGCCCGTGGGGGCCATCGACCCGACCTCGCACAGCGCGTACCCGATCCGCTCCTCCTGGTAGTGGAGCGGCAGCACGGCGTGGGCGTGGGGCCGGGGCGGGCGGAGCCCTCCGGGGAGGAGCTGCAGGGAAGGGAAGGGGCCGGGCCCGCCCTGGGGCAGGACATCGCCGCGGGCGTCGAGGAGAGCCCATAGCTCGGCGCTCCGGGCCGCCTGGTCCCGGTAGCGGCACAGGGCGAAGCTGCCGATCCCCAGCGTGGGCAGCTCGTCCAGCAGCGTCTGGCGGAACTCCTCCTCGGACAGATGGTTGGGCTGGAAGATCCGGCGCAGGATCGTCTCCTCCTCGAAGGCCCGCAGGCCGACCACGATCTGCGCGTTCTCGACGGACCGGTCGCGCTCGGCGGGGGTGCAGCCGCAGGACCGGCGCGCCACCGGTTGCGGCGGGAGCAGCTCCAGGGGAGGGACGGGCTCGCCGCGGATCATCGCGAGGAGCCGCCTCACCGAGGTGCGCGCCAGCTCCTCGAACGGCTGCCGCACCGAGGTGAGCGAGGGGACGGCGATGGAGGCGTCCAGGACGTCGTCGAAGCCCGCCACCGCGACGCGCCCGGGGACGTCGATCCCGCGGCGGCTCAGCTCGGCCATGGCGTAGAGCGCCATCAGGTCGTTGGCGGCCACCACCGCGTCGAGGGGCAGGCGCCGCTCGTCCAGGAAGGCCCGCACGGCGCGCAACCCGGAGTTGCGGTCGAACCCACCGTCGAAGACGAGGGCCGGCTCGAAGGGGAGGCCGTGGGCCTCGAGCGCGGCGCGGTAGGCCTCGAAGCGCAGTTCGGCCTCGACGCTGGTGGCGGGCCCGCGGATGAACGCCACACGGCGGCGGCCGTGCCGTCCGAGCAGGTGATCCATGAGCTGACGGACGCCGGCGCGGTTGTCGACCAGGACGCTGGGGTGACCACCCACCTCCGCGCACAGGTTCAGGATGGGCAGCGGCGCGTAGCGGCGGAGGAACGACTCCATCTCGGCAGCGCCCACGAAGCAGCCGACCGAGCCGGACAGCGACAGGATCCCGTCGACGGTCGCCGGGTCGACCAGATCGTAAACGGCGTTGCGCCCGCGTGCCCAGGCGGTGCCGCCCCCCGCCGGCAGCAGCGAACCCCCGAGAAAGCAGAGCAGGTTGGCACCCTCGTCGCGGGCGGCCGTCACCACGGCCGACCACAGCGTCGCCTGGAACCCGTCGAACAGGTGATCGACGAGGAAGGCGATGGTGGGGCGGGCCTGTGGGCTGCCGGACACCTTGGGTCACCGTTGCACATGCCGCGCCACCGCTGGGCCGGGGCCGACGACGTGGGGTCACGCCCGCGCGCGGGAGGCCGCCTCCCGCCGCCGAGGGTTCTACTCGACCCGCGTTCCGTGCGCACCCACCCACGGCCCGATCGATGATGGGTCCCGGCGACTTGCGCGGACGGCCTCGACCCACGGATATTGGGGGTCGGGAACCCCCGGGAGAAGACGGTGTGAGCGCGGCCAATCGCAGGATCCTGGTCATCGACGACATGGCGTCGATCCGCGCGGACTTCGCCAAGATCCTGGACACGCCGCCGGAGTCCGCCGCGCTGGCCGAGCTGGAGCGGAACCTGTTCGGTGGGCCGGCCCCGCAGCGGGCCCTGCCGCGCTTCGAGCTCGGGTTCGCGGCGCAGGGCCTGGAGGGCATCGCGCAGGTCCGCGAGGCGGTGGCCCAGGGGAATCCCTACGCCATGGCCTTCGTGGACGTGCGCATGCCGCCCGGCCTGGACGGCATCGAGACGGTGGTGCGGCTGTGGGAGATCGACCCGCGGCTGGAGATCGCCATCTGCACCGCCTACTCCGACTACACCTGGCAGCAGATGCTGGAGCGGCTCACCCGACCCGGGCAGTTCCTGGTGCTGGGCAAGCCGTTCGAGTCCACCGGCGTGCGCCAGGCGGCGCTGGCGCTCACCGAGAAGTGGAACCTGGCGCGCATCGCCGAGCGCTCCCGGGCCGAGCTGGACGCGCTCGTGCAGGAGCGGACCCGCGACCTGGAGGAGGCGAACACCCGCCTGCGGACGCAGATGGAGGAGCGGCTCGAGCTCGAGCGCCGGCTGCAGCACGCCCAGAAGCTGGAGGCGCTGGGGCGGCTGGTGGCCGGCGTGGCGCACGAGATCAACAACCCGCTCTCCTACGTGCTCTCCAACCTGGTCCAGATGGACCGGGAGCTGCAGGTCCTGGAGGGACGCTGGGGCGAGGCGGCCAGGAACCTGCGCGAGATCATCGCCGACGCCAGCGCCGGCGGGAAGCGCATCCAGCAGATCGTGCGCGACCTCACCTCGTTCAGCCGCCGCGACCATGGCGTCGAGGAGGTCCGCCTCGACGAGGTGCTCCGGTTCTCCCTGCGGATGGCGGAGCCGTTCTTCCCCGCCGACACGCAGGTGCAGCAGGAGTTCCACTCGACCCCGCCGCTGCGCGCCAACGCCGGGCTCCTCTCCCAGGTCTTCCTGAACCTGCTGGCCAACGCCGGCCGCGCCCTGGTCGGCGTCCCCAGCGCCCGCCGGGTGATCCGGGTATGCCTCGAGCCGGTCCCGGACGGCTGCGTCCGCGTGCGGGTGAGGGATCACGGGGTGGGAATCCCCGAGTCCGTGCTCACCAACATCTTCGACCCGTTCTTCACCACCCAGCCGCAGGGCGAGGGGACCGGCCTCGGCCTCTACATCTGCAACGGCATCGTGCAGCGCATGGGCGGCGAGAATCCGGATCGAGTCGCGCGAGGGCGAGGGGACCGAGGCGCGGGTGGTGCTGCCCGTCACCCCGCCGACGCGCCTCGTCGAGCGCCCGCCCACGGTGGGCGTGCTGGGGGCGGCAGCTGCGGCCTGACCCATCGTCTGCCTTCCAGGCGAGGAGCGGGGAGTGGATGGGGCGGTTCCGCGTGGGACGGATCCGACCCTGCATCGACCTCCTCGCTCCGCGCGTCCACGTGGCGGTGCCGCACTGAGGACGGTTCCGCGCGCACGTGGAACGGCGCAAGGCCGCTCGTGCCGGAGCGCGCGAGGATCGGTCGAGTGCTGTTGCAGGGTCGACCGCGCGTCGCCGTCACTCGCCTTGCTCGGTGCCTTTCCGTGCTGGAGGCGTTCCGAACAGGCGCGCTGCGCTCGTCGGTCGCTGCAGGGCCGGCCCCGCCCTTTGAGCGGAACCTTGGCGACGTGGGTGGATCGAGCGGGACGATCGCCATGGTCTCGCTGGTGCTCCCCGCCAACGCAAGCGAGCGCAGTAGCGCCGAAGCCCGAGCCCCCTGTGCCGCGATCACCGCGGGCGCGCGGCCGGCGGAGAACGTGGAACGCGCGCGGCACGGGCCACCGCTGCGGGCGAGCCGGTGTTTGAGGTCGGGCACCCCGCTTCGCGGCGCGAAGCGGGTAGTGCCCGACCGAGTTCGGCGAGCCCGCGGCCGACGGCGCTCGACGAACGCGCGCGACCGCCGGATCCGCTGCGCGACCGCGGTAGCGGCACAGGGGGCTCGGAGCGGAGGCGCGTAGGGGCGAGCACAGGGAGACTGTCAGCTCTCGAGGAACGAGTCCTGGTAGCCGTGGTCCTCGATCCCCACAGCCTGCTCGGTGGCCGCGAGCGGCTTGTAGACATCGAGCATGACCGCCAGCTCGCTCGTGCTCTTCACGCCGATCGACGCTTCGTACGCGCCCGGATGCGGGCCGTGGGGGATGCCAGCAGGGTGGTGCGAGATCGATCCCGGGCCCACGCCCCGGCGGCTGGTGAACTCGCCGCGGACGTAGAAGATCACCTCGTCCACGTCCACGGACGCGTGCGGGTACGGGCACGGGATGGCCTCGGGGTGGAAGTCGAGCATCCGCGGGACGAAGGAGCAGATCAGCACGCCGGGCGCGGCGAAGGTCCCGTGCCAGGTGGGCGGGAGGTGGACCAGGCCGGCGCGCGGCTGGAAATCGAGGATGGGGAAGGCGAACGGGTAGAGCGACCCGTCCCAGCCGACCACGTCCAGCGGGGAGGAGGCGTGAACGAATCCGTGAACCGCGCCGCCGCGCTTCACCACCAGCTCGCGGATGCCCTCGTCCTGCGGCCCGACCCACACCACCCGCCGGAAGTCGCGGTGCGAGTATGGCGCGTCCATGCGCAGCTGCCCGGTCTCGTTGCGCCACTGCGATGGAAGCCGGAGCGCGCCCGGGAGCTCGAGCGAGAGCCAGCGCTGCGGGCCCGGATCCGGGAGGATGCGGTGGAGCAGCCCCCTGGGCACGAACACGTAGTCGCCGGCCCCGAAGCGCAGATCGCCCAGCGGGCAGCGCAGCAGACCGCCGCCCTGGAAGGCGAAGAGCAGCTCGTCCCCGTCGCCGTCGGCGAAGTAGACCGGGTCCTCGGCGTCCGGGGTGATCATCCCGATGGTCACGTCGGGTCCGACCAGCAGCCGGCGCCGCGCGTCGATGGGCGGGCCGCCGGCGGCGGGCAGGTCCTGGGTGCGGTAATGTCGCTTGGCCAGGGGCCGCGCCGGCGCGGGCGCGGGGAGCGGCGCACCGTGGCGGGCGGGGGCGGCGCGGAGCGCGTGCGGCCGGCCCTGGTGGTAGGCCAGCGTGTACGGACCGTCGAAGCCGTTCCGGGTGTAGGCCTCCTCGTAGAGGAGCCGATCCGGAACTTCGCGGAAGGCGATGTGGTGCTTGCGCGGGACCGCGCCCTGGACGACGCGATCCAGCACTAGCCCTGCTCCTGGCCGGCCTGCTCGCGCTCGATGGACTCGAAGAGCGCTCGGAAGTTCCCGGCCCCGAACCCCTTGTCGCCCTTGCGCTGGATGATCTCGAAGAAGAACGGCCCCGCCGCCGGCTCGCCGTACAGGCCGGCCGCGTCGCGCAGGAAGATCTGGAGCAGGTAGGCGCCGGGCCCGGCCCCGTCCACCAGGATCTGCTCCTGCCGCAGCGCGGCCAGGTCCTCGTCGATGCGCCCGATGCCGCTGGTCCGGATGCGCTCGGGGAGCGCGTCGTAGTAGCTGCCCGGCGTGGGCAGGAACTCGACCCCGCGCCCGCGCATGCCCCGCACCGCCGCCAGGATGTCGTCGACGGTCAGGGCGGCGTGCTGGATGCCGTCGCCCCGCAGCTCCTCGTGGAACACGTTGATCTGCGAGGACTTGAAGGCCGGACGCCAGGGCTCGTTGTTGGCCAGCTTCACGCCCGAGGCCGGATCGCGCATCACCACCGAGCGCAGACCCGAGCCGCGCTGCGCCTCCTGGGCCCGGCGCCGGTCCCCGGCCGCGTCCTTGGTATGGAACTGGACCTCCCAGAACTCCTCGAACCCGAGCACGTGCTCCATCCAGAGCAGCGCCGGCTTCATGGTCTGGAAGTTCTGGGTCAGGTGATCGACCTGGCCGAGCCCGAAGGCGTTGCGGCCGCCCTGCGGGACCGGGAGCGACTCGATGCCCGGGTAGATCCCCGCGTAGCCGCGCCGCTCCACGAAGCGGAAGGTGGTGTCGCCCAGCGGCGTGGTGACGTGGAAGGTGCGGAAGGTGCCGCCCCGGTCCCGGTCCTCCTGCAGGTCGGTGATGGGCGTGGCGCCCCGCTCCTCCAGCAGCTGGAAGGCGCGGCCTGCGTCCTCGACCTCGAAGATCACCGAGCCGATGCCGTCGGGGTGCTTGCGGAGCCAGCGCTGGGCCCGCCCGTCCTGGCCGGCCGGCTCGGAGCAGATGATCCGGACCGCGCCCGCCTCGAACACCGCCGAGCGCTGCCGGCCGGCCCGGGTGAGCGCCTCGCCGCTGCGGGCCACCTCGGCGAAGTCGAGCTTCTCGGTGTAGAAGCGGCGGCTGCGGGCCAGGTCGTGGACGTAGCAGTGCAACGCCTCGATGCGGCGGATGCCCAGGGACTCCAGTCGGCCCGCGCTCATGATGCCCTCGCCTCCGGCGGCGCGTCCGGCTGCCGGGACGCGTGCGCGGCCTGGAAGGCCGGCAGCGCGCTGCAGGCCTCCTCGATCCGGAGCAGGGTGGGGTAGGGCGTCAGGTCCACCTCCAGGCGCCGCGCCGCGTTGAGCTGGGGGACCAGGTACAGATCGGCCAGCCCGGGGGCGTCGCCGTGGCAGAAGCGGCCGGCCTTCCCGTCCTGCAGCGCCGTCTCCAGGGCGGCCAGGCCGAGCTGGTTCCAGTGGCGGGCGAAGTCCAGGCCCAGGCCGTGCTGTCGGGTCTCCAGGAACTTCCGGCAGGAGGTGTTCTGCATGGGCTGGATGGCCGAGTTGACGTGCTCGGCCAGCGCCCGGACCCGCGCCCGTCCTTCCAGATCGGAGGGGAGGAACGGCGGATCGCGGAACCGCTCGTCCAGGTACTCGAGGATGGCCACGGACTCGATCAGCACCAGCGTCCGCCCGCCCTCCTCGATCTCGAGCACCGGCACGTGGCCGAAGGGGCTGCGCGCGCGGTGGTCCGGCCGATCCTGGTCCCCGGACAGGAGGTTGACGGCCCGGTACTCGTAGGCGAGCCCCTTGAGCCCGAGGCCGATGCGCACGCGCCAGGAGCAGGACGAGCGCCAGTAGGAACGGAGCAGCAGGTTCATGAGCCCTCCCCCGCGGCGACCACGCGTTGCGAGATGCGGCCGAACAGATCCCGCCCCTGGCCGTCGCGCATCTCGATCTCCACCGTGTCGCCGGCCGCGAGGAAGCGCGTCTGCGCGCGTCCGCTCTCGATCATCTCCAGGGCCCGCGCCTCGGCGATGCAGGACCAGCCGGCGCCGGGATCCTCGCTGGAGACGGTCCCGCTTCCCAGGATGGTGCCGGCGGTGAGGGCGCGGGTCCGGGCGGCGTGCTCGAGGAGCTGGAAGAAGGAGAAGTGCATGGCGCCGGCGTCCGCGCTGCCCACCACCCGGCCGTTCCACCGCACCGTGAGCGGGAGGTGGACGCGCCCGTCGCGCCAGGCCGGTCCCAGCTCGTCCGGGGTGAGGGCGAAGGGCGAGAAGGAGGTGGCGGGCTTGGACTGGAAGAAGCCGAAGCCCCGGGCCAGCTCCGCCGGGACCAGGTTGCGGAAGGTGAGATCGTTGGCCAGGCAC
Organism: uncultured Pseudomonadota bacterium; assembly: GCA_963736345.1. Taxonomy (GTDB): domain Bacteria; phylum Myxococcota; class Myxococcia; order Myxococcales; family Anaeromyxobacteraceae; genus Anaeromyxobacter. The sequence continues at coordinate 159,728 of CAVTOU010000028.1, forward strand.
AGGAGCCGGACGTGGGGCGCGGACCCGGCCGCGCGCGCCCCGGCCGGAACGTCGCCCAGGATGCAGCAGACCTCGCCCTCGAAGTCGAGGCCCATGGCCGGATCGGGCAGCGGGACGTCGTCGGTCGGCCCGAGCAGGACCCCGGATCCCCCCTGGTACAGGAGCGGGACGTCGCCGAGATCGGCCGGGGGCTCGGCGCCGCGCGCGCGCCGCACCAGCCGGACGTGGTGCAGGAAGGCCGAGCCGTCGACCCATTCGTAGGCGCGGGGCAACGGCGCCGCCAGCGCCGCGGGATCGAGCGGGACGCAGTCCACGTCGCCGGCGTCGAGCGTGGCCGAGAGCGCCCGCAGCGAGGGGACCACCTCCTCCCACCGGTCGAGCGCGTCCTGCAGCGAGCGGGCCACGTGGCCGGCGTCGAGGGCGGCCTCGCCGTCCCGGCGGATCACCAGCAGCCGGCCGTCGCGGCTGCCGTCCCTGGAGGTGGCGAGCCTCATCCTCGGCGGTTCGTAACGCCGCAGCCGCTCGCGGGCATGGGCGAGACAGGTGGCGGATCTGCCCAACCGGGGGAGCGGACGCCGTTCGCCCGGCGCCCGTCGAAGGCGGCCCGTTGCGGCACCCTCGCCGGCACGGCTATGAACCCGGGCGTGAGCCGGTTGACGCTGAGCGTGCACGCCGCCACCTCCGAGATCCCGGCCGCGGAGTGGGACGCCCTGTTCGCGCACGAGCCGGATCGGGCCGGCCCATTCGTCCGCCACGCCTTCCTGTCCGCGGTCGAGGAGAGCGGCAGCGCCACGCCCCGCACCGGCTGGACCCCGAGGCACCTGGTGCTCCGGCGCGACGGCGTCATCCGGGCGGCAGCCCCGGCCTACGCCCGCATGAGCTCCGAGGGAGACTTCGGCCGCGACTGGGAGTGGGCCGCGGCCGCCGCCCGGGCGCGCCTCCCCTACTACCCGAAGCTGGTGCTGGGCGTGCCGTTCACGCCCGCCACGGGCCGCCGGGTGCTGGTGGCCCCGGGCGAGGATCGCCCGCCGCTGGTCCGGGCGCTGGTGGAGGGGATCCGGCGTCTCTGCCGGGAGGAGGGGATGCACGCCGTCCAGGCGCTCTACGTCGATCCGGAGGAGGCCCAGGAGCTGGAGGCGCTCGGCCTGGCCCTGCGGGTCGACTTCCAGTACCACTGGCTGAACGAGGGCTACCGCACGCCCGAGGAGTTCCTGGCCCGCTTCCCCTCCAAGCGCAGGAACAGCATCCGGCGGGAGAAGGCCGCCCCTGCCGCGCAGGGGATCGCCATCCGCACCGTGCGCGGCGACGAGCTCGGGCGCGACCCTTCCGGATGGGCACGCGCCTGCTTCTCGCTGCACCGGGCCACCACCGACTCGATGGCCTGGGGGATGCGCTTCGTCAACCGCGCCTTCTACGAGCACGTCTTCCGCACCATGCCGGAGGCGGCCGAGGTGGTCGAGGCGCGCCGCGAGGGCAAGCTGGTGGGGATGGCCTTCAACCTCTGCTCCCCCGCGGTGCTCTACGGCCGGTACTGGGGCTGCGTCGAGTCGCATCCGTTCCTGCACTTCAACGTGGCCCTCTACCACAGCATCGACGAGTGCATCCGGCGCGGGGTGAAGCGCTTCGAGGGCGGGGCCGGCGGCGATCACAAGCTGGCGCGCGGCTTCCAGCCGGCCGAGACGTGGAGCGCGCACCTGTTCCTGGAGCGCCGGCTCGACCAGGCGCTCCGGCGCCACCTCGACCTGGAGCGCGCCGAGCGCCTGGATGCGGTGGCGCGCTGGCGCGGGGAGCACCCGCGCCTGGGCGGGTGAGGGCCGCTATCGGCCCCTGGCCCAGTGCAGGCGCAGCTCCCGGTCCCAGGCGGCCCCGCCATGGGCTCGGGCCAGCGCGTCGGACTCGTCGAGCAGCCGCGCCAGGGCGCCGGGCCCGAGCGCCGGGCCGACGTAGGAGAGCGAGCGCAGCGCGGCCTCCAGCGCGGGCGGCTCGAGCGCGGAGCGATCGCGGAACGGCTCCTCGGCGGGGGCGGGCAGGCCGCACAGCGAGAAGAAGAGCGCCACGGGCGGCGGTCGCGGCCGGGCCTTCGGGTTCCGGGCGGCGATCTTCTCGGCCAGGGCCCTGGAAAAGGGCGTGTCGGCGAACGCCGCCGTCACCAGCGCCAGCGCGCCGCCGGGGGCGAGCAGCCGGCGCACCTCGGCGGCGCCGCCCTGGGGATTTATCCACTGGAGCGCGTCGGCCACCACCACCAGCTGGAAGCTGGCCGCCGGGAGCCGGGTGTCCTCCGCCGCCGCGTGCACCGGCTCCAGCCCCGGCACGCGCGCGCGGGCCAGCTCGGCGAGCATGGCGCGGGCCGGCTCGACCGCCGCCACGCCGAGTCCTCGGGCGGCGAGCGGCAGCGCCAGGTGGCCGGTTCCCGCGCCCAGGTCGGCCACGCGGGCGCCCGGGCCGCCGGCCAGGTCGCGAAGGCGATCGATCAGCGCGGGCGGGTAGCCCGGGCGGGACGGGTAGGCGGCCGCCAGCCGGTTGAACACCCAGCGGCGGTCGTCCTCGGGGAGAGATGGCGGCACGGCGGGACATGGGAGGAAGGTGCCACTCGAAAGCGGAGCTCGCAATCGCGATCGGCATCGGATTCCGCATCCGCATCCGCATCCGCATCGGCATCGGCATCGGAGTCGGCATCGGCATCGGCATCGGCATCGGAGTCGGCATCGGCATCGGCATCGGAGTCGGCGCGGCTGGCAACTCCTTTCGGGTGGGGCTCCTCCTTTGCGGCGCACATCCCTTGCCAGCCCACGGTGACACTCGTGGTGCATGTGGGGCTGGCACGGGATCTGCGCCGGGATGGGCGTAGCCCCACCCGAAAGGAGTTGCCCGTGGCCTTCCAAGCATCTCGAGCTCGCGCTCGACGCCATTCACCACCTCGTGGCGCCGCTCGCCGACATCGCGAGGCGCGACCCGGATCTGGCGCAGCAGATCCGTCGCGCCGCCGCGTCCATGGCGCTGAACCTCAGCGAGGGCCGCCGCCGCGCCGGCCGCGACCGGCTCCACCTCTGGCGCGTCGCAGCCGGGAGCGCGGACGAGGTCGTGACCGCGCTGCGGGTCGCGGAGAGCTTCCAGCTCGTGACCCGCGCCGCGACCGCGCCCGTGCTCGAGCGGTGCGATCGCGTGCTCGCCATCACCTGGACGCTCACGCGCTGACGGCCGGTCCTAGTGCGTGAGGCGCCACAGCATCGCCCGCACGCGGTCGCAGAGTACCAGGGCTGCATCGAGCGACTCGGCCTCGGCATAGCCCCAGGCGTGCGCGACGCGCAGCGCAGCGACGGTCTCCGCCGCGCTCCCCGCGGCGGTGCGGAAGTGATGGGTGCGATCGCCGCCACGCCGCTGGTTCCCCTCGCCGATGTTGAGCGGAACGCTAGCCGCGGCACGCCGAAGTTGCTTTGCGAGATCCGCATCCCTCGCGGCGATGGCAGCGACGGGCGCGCGGAGCGCGGCGACGAGCTCGACGGCGACCTCGAAGACTTCGAATGGCATGTGCGACTCGCGCAAGCGTGAGGAGGGACCGATCGGCATCGGCACCGGCATCAGCATCGGAGTCGGCATCGGCATCGGAGTCGGAGCCGGCACCACCCACCGACGGGCGGTCGGCGTATGCTGTTCCCTGAACCCATGCCGTCGGCGATCCCTCCGCCCCCCACCCCCGAGCAGGCCCGCCGCGCCCAGGCCCGGCACGCGCTGTCCCTGCCCGACGCCGCACTCCTGGCCGAATGTCAGGAGACCTTCTTCGTGGGGAGCGGTCCTGGCGGCCAGCACCGAAACAAGACCGAGAGCGCGGTCAGGCTGGTGCACCTCCCCACCGGGATCGCCGTGACCGCCACCGAGCGGCGAAGCCAGGCGCGGAACCGCGCCGCGGCCCTGCAACGCCTCCGGGCGGCGCTGGCGCCGCTCTCGAAGCGCCCGGCCGTGCGCCGGCCGACCAGGCCGAGCCGGGCGGCGAAGGAGCGGCGCCTGGCGGAGAAGCGGCGCCGCGGAGAGCGCAAGGCGTGGAGGAGAGGGGACGAGTGACCGGCCGGGCTCCGCGAGCCCCGGCTACGTCCGGACCCAGCGAACCGGCAGCCGCGGCTCGTCCGCCTGGCGCACCGCCGGGACCAGGTCGACCAGGCCGGCGTTCACCAGCCGCCCGACCGCGGCGCGCACCTCGGCGGCGGACGCGCCGGCGTCCTCGAGCGCCCGCGTCAGCTCCGGCAGGCCGCGGGGCCGGTCGAGCATCTCGCCCAAAAGCACGCCGTCGCCCGCCTCCACCTGCCGGGGCGCGGCCCACGCGGACAGCGCGGCGTCCAGCCCGGCGCGGGAGAGCCCGCGCACCGACAGCACCGCCGTGCGGTGCGCCTCGTGCGCCTCGCGGCCGGCCAGCGAGAGCGTGAACTTCTGGCCGCGCGGCCAGCGCGGCCCATCGCTCGACTTGGCTTGCAGCATGGAGAGGGTATCCGCCGGATGGGCCGTCCCTGTCAACGAGGCGGCCGGGTCCGCCCACGGTGACCGGGGTGGTACACCATGAACGTTTGCGTTCGGCGCGCCGACCCGCGAAACTAGGGACCCCGCAATGGACGCCCTCCCCGTCGCGCTCGCGATCGTTGCGATCCTCGCCGCCGGGGAGGAGCCGAGCTCGGCCGGGCCCAAGGCTGCGGCCTCGCCCGGGGCCACGGCGCCCGCAGCGAGCGCGCCGGCGGCCGCGGCCGCCTCCCCCCAGCCCGACAAGGAGCCCGTCGCGGCGCTCATCCGGCGCTCCATGGCCGCCTACGGCGGCGAGCGGGCCCAGGTCCGGCTGGGCTGCGTCAAGGCGGCCGGCAAGATCACCTCCCCGCTGCACCCCGGCCAGGTGGGCCGCTACACGCGCGTGTTCAGCCGGAGCAGCCGGCTGCGCCAGGAGATCGCGTTCCCCGGCAGCTCGCCCGAGGTGCGGGTGCTCGACGGGGCACGAGCCTTCCGGTACGGCGAGCCCGCGCCGGCACCGGTGGCCGCGACGCTGCAGCTCCAGGCGGCGCGGCTCGGTCTCCCGGCGCTGCTCCTGGAGTGGGAGCCGAGGGTGGTCGATCAGGGCGAGGTGACGCACGAGGGGCAGAAGCTGCGCGTCCTCGGGCTGGAGATCGGGACCGGGACCCGGGTCGAGGCGGGGATCGATCCCCGGAGCGGTCGGATCCTCTACGTCCGAGGGCTGGCCCGGGCCGGCCCCAGGGAGCTGGAGCTCTTCACGGTCTACCACGACTTCCGCGTGGTGGACGGCGTGCTGGTCGCGTTCCAGGAGGAGGGGTGGGCGAACGGCGAGCCCACCGGCGAGGTCGAGCTGAACGGCGTCGAGTTCCCCGAGGACGTGCCGGAGAGCGCGTTCGAGCCGTGAGAGATTCGGCTTCAGTTGCCGACCTGGACCTAGACCTAGACCTAGACGTAGACGTAGACTGGTGTTCACCCTCGGTCTAGGTCTAGGTCCAAGTCCAGGTCTAGGTCCAGGTTGAGGCGCCGTTACGTCCCCACCCGCATCAATCGGATGAACGGCCGCTCCACGTCGTACTCCCCGGTCAGATCCACCTGGCACTGCAGCGCCCAGTCGACCTCGCCGGCCTCGTCCACGATCCGCTGCGCCGCCTCCCAGCGCCGGGGCGCCGTCTCGCGAAGGAAGGTGTTGTGGGGCCGGCGCGCCGCGGGGGTGACGTCGATGCGGGTGTGCTCGGCCCAGAAGGGCGCCAGCGCCTCCTCGAGCTGCGCCGGCGTCCACTCCGAGCCGGGCGCCAGCGCGGCCACCGCGGCCTGGCCGTCCTGGCGGGACAGGGCCACCAGCAGCGCGTGCAGCTCGTTGCGGAGCCGGGCCGCGAAGGCGCGCGCGTCGGCCCAGGGGGGCGGCGGCCCCAGCGTCTCGGCCACCGCCGCGCGCGGGTCGAGGAGCCGCGCCTGGTACTCCGGATCCCGCATCCGCTCCCACTCGTCGATGAGCGAGGAGTCGACGCCCCGGACCGTGGCCCGCAGGAAGGCGATGACGTCGAGCAGCTCGTCGTTGCGGTAGCTCTCCGGGACGGTCTGGACCAGCGTCTTGTAGGTCTCGGACAGGTAGCGGAGCAGCAGCCCCTCCGAGCGCTGCAGCTCGTAGTCGCGCACGTAGTCGCCGAAGGTCATGAACTTCTCGACCATCTCCCGCGCCACCGACTTGGGCCGGATGTTCTCGGCTCCCACCCACGGGTGCTTGGCCGCGAACTCGTCGAAGGTCGAGTAGATGAAGTCGCGGTTGGGCTTGGGGTGCTCCACCTTCTCCAGCTCCTTCATCCGCTCCTCGTACTCCATCCCCTGGGCCTTCATCTCGGCCACGGCCTGGCCGCGAGCCCGGTCCAGCTGCTTCCAGAGGATGACGTCCGGGTCCTCCAGGATGGACTCGACCATGGTGAGGACGTCGAGGGCGTAGGTCTCGCGCTCGGGGGGGATGCGGGGGAGCGTGTCGAGCAGGTAGAGCGCCAGGGTGTGGAACAGCGAGAAGTCGCGCTGCAGGCCCGGCGCGGTGCGGACGTAGGCGCCGCGGTAGCCCTCGATGCGCTTCACCTCCACCAGCCCGGCGGCGCGCAGGGCCCGAAATCGCTGTGCGGCGGTGCGGCGGTGGCGGGAGCGCGTGTAGTCGTTCCCGTGGGAGCGGCCCACGATCTCGACCAGGCGGCCGTAGCCGCCGCCCAGCTGCTTGGTCTCGCTCTGCAGCAGGTTCACCAGGAGGCCGAAGGTGACCTCGAACCGGCTCTCCATCGGCTCGGGATCCTTCTCGCGCAGCCGATCGAAGGTGTTGCGGTCCCAGTGCACGTATCCCTTGGCGGGCGGCTGCTTCTTCACCACCTTCTTCCCGGCCGCGGCCTTCTCCGAGAGCTTCTTGTTCTCGATGACGTGCTCGGGCGCCTGGGCCACCACGTAGCCGCGCTCGTCGAAGCCCTTGCGGCCGGCGCGCCCGGCGATCTGGTGGAAGTCGCGGGCCGAGAGGATGGCGGTCTTGTGGCCGTCGAACTTGCACAGCTGCGTGAAGAGCACGGTGCGGAGGGGGATGTTCACCCCCATGCCCAGGGTGTCGGTCCCGGAGACCACCTTGAGCAGCCCGCCCTGGGCCAGCTTCTCGACCAGCAACCGGTAGCGGGGCAGGAGGCCGGCGTGGTGCAGCCCGACCCCGTGGCGCAGGTAGCGCTGCAGGTCCTTGCCGTAGGGGGAGTCGAAGCGGGTGCCGGCCAGCGCCTCGGCGATGCGGGCCTTCTCCTCCTTGCTGGAGAAGTTGGCGGACATGAGGTTCTGAGCCTGCTCCGCCGCCGCACGCTGGGTGAAGTTGACCAGGTAGACGGGTGCCTTGGCTGCCGTCACCAGGTCCTCGATGGTCTCGTGCAGCGGCGTCTCGCGGTACTCGTGCTCGAGCGGCACCGGCCGGACCGCGCCGCGCACCGCCGCCACCTCCCGCCCGGTGATCTGGGCCAGCGAGGCCTCGATGTCCCGGGTGTCGCCCAGGGTGGCCGACATGAGCAGGAACCGGGTCCGGGTCAGGGTCAGGAGCGGCACCTGCCAGGCCACGCCGCGCTCGCGGTCGCCGTAGTAGTGGAACTCGTCCATCACCACCGCGTCGGCGCGCGGATCGGCCTCGCGCACCGAAAGGTTCATGAGGATCTCGGCGGTGCAGCAGATGATGGGCGCATCGCGGTTCACGGCCGCGTCGCCGGTCATCATGCCGACGCTGTCGGGCCCGAAGAGCCGGCACAGGTCGAAGAACTTCTCGTTGACCAGGGCCTTGATCGGGCAGGTGTAGAAGGAGCGCTGGCCGGCGGCCATGGCCTGGAAGTGGAGGAAGGTGGCCACCAGCGACTTGCCCGAGCCGGTGGGGGTCGACAGCACCAGGTGCTTCTGATCGAGGAGGTGCAGGATGCCCTCCTCCTGGTGCGGATAGAGCGTGAGGCCGGTCGAGGCGACCCAGGACACGAAGCGGTCCAGGACCGCGTCGGGCGCGAGCACCGCTCCGGCGGGCGGGAGGAGGGCAGCCAGCGGTGCCTCGGCGGCGCGGACCGATTCGGGTCGCATCCGGGTTCTCGTATCGCGTGGCGCGCACGAACGCCAGTGACGCGCGACCCCAAGGCGCACGAGCCCCCCTGGCGTGGACCAGGCCCCCGGGGCACAATCCGGCCGGCGCCCCCGGACGCCGCGACCGATGACGCGAACGACCCTCCGCTACGACTGGTACGGGGCCCTCATCGGCCTGGGGCTCCCGCTGGTGGGCACGGCCATCGAGGCGATCCGCCAGCTCCCGACCGCGAGCGCCGCGGACCTGGTGGGCATCCTTGCCCCCGCGGCCCTGCTGCACGCCCACCTGGGCCAGCCGCTGCTGTGGATCATGGACACCACCCCCATCGTGCTCGGCCTGCTGGGGCGGATCATCGTCAACCAGCAGGAGACGGTGCTGCGCCAGAGCGAGGAGCTGCTGGAGAAGACCCAGGCCCTGGTGGCCGCCGGGCAGACGCGCCGCGAGGCATTCGAGGCCGCCGCGCGCAAGCTCTTCCACCATGCCCAGGGGCTGCTGGGCACGGTCTCGGACTTCACCAGCACCACCGGGGAGGCGGCCGCGTCGGTGCGCCGCGTGACCGAGGCGCTGAGCGGCGTCTCGCAGGCGGCCAGCGCGGCCGCGCTCACCGCCGACACGGTCATCGGCATCGGCGTCCAGGCGGAGCGCGCCAGCGCCGACGGGCTGCACCAGGTCGAGGTGGCCGGGGGCGAGCTGCTCCTCCTGGCGGAGGAGGTTCGCGAGTTCGCCACGGCGGTGGAGGGGCTGTCCCGGCCGCTGGCCGCCCTGCACCAGCAGTCCGCCGCGGTGGGCAACCTCTCCCAGGCGGCGGATGCGCTGGTCGAGCTGGTGGCGCGGGCCCGGGAGGCCGCGGGCGGGTCGGCGCGGGAGGAGCTGGAGCGCGCCCTGCAGGCCCACGCCGCCGAGATGCGGCGCGCCGCCGGGGGCCTGGAGCGGCTGCTGGCCGACGTCGAGGAGGTGAAGGGCGCCGCCATGCGCGCCGCCCAGGCGGGCGGCGAGCGGGCCGGCGCCAGCGCCCGGGTGGCCACGCGCACCACCGAGACCATCCGCGAGCTGGTGGTCTCGCTGCGCGACTCGGCCCGGGCGGCACGGGAGATCGCCCGGGTGGCCCAGCAGCAGGAGGGCGACATCGAGCAGGTCCTCAAGGCCATGAACGAGATCGCGCTGGCCACCGCCGGAACGGTGGTCTCGACCCAGCACGTGGAGAACGAGGCGCGATCGCTGAACGACCTGGCGGCCTCGCTGCGGGACGAGGTGAAGGGCGAGTCGGAGGAGCCGGTCGCGTCCTCCGAGGGCGGGGTCGCGGGCGGGATTCCCCAGGGCCCGCCGCCTGGAGCGTGAGCTCCGCCGCCGCCGGCACGCCCGTGCCGGACGCGGGGCGCGCGCTACCGGCCGCGCCGCGGCCGCTCGAAGACGACCTGCATCCGCCCGGTCTCCCCGTCGTGCCGCTCCACCACCGCCGGGATGACCCGCAGCAGCGCCACCTGGCGCGGCTCGGGGCCGCCCGGGAACCACCGGTCCCAGGACCGGTCCCAGAGCGAGGCGGTGAGCTTCTTGTCCCGGATGATCTCGCCGTCGCCGGAGACCGAGACGGTGGTCCCCGAGGCAGGATCGAAGAACACCAGCGCGCAGCGCGGATCGCGCTCCAGGTCGCGGCACTTCCCGCTGTCGGGTGCGGTGGCGAACCAGATCTCCTCGCCCCGGACCGCGTGGCGCATGGCCATGGGCCGGCAGCGCAGCTGTCCGTCCTCACCCCGCGTGGCCAGCAGCGCCGTGCGGAAGGGTGCCAGCAGGGTGGCGATGGCGCCGGGGTCGGTGGGGGTGGGCATGGTCACCTCGGGAAGAAACCTGGGTCCAAGAAGGTGATCACTCCTTCCACCTCGTATGCTTCAGCCACTCGCGGATCGAGGGCCGGCGGAACACCGCCCGCGCATAGGTGGCCAGGCGCTCGGGGCATGGGTCGCCGTTGGCCACCAGCCGCTGGAGCATGAGGGCCAGGTCGGCGTCGGCGATGCTGAACTCGCCCGCCACGTGCTCCGCACCCGCCGGCAGGAATCGTTCGGCGATGCGGACCAGCCGCTCGGCGGCGGCGCGGCCCGCCGGCGTGAACGGCCGGGGGCGATCGCCGCCGAAGAAGGTGGAGGTGGGGCGCTCCTCCCGGACGGGCATGAGGTCGCTGCGCACGAAGGCCTGGATCATGTGCACCCGGGCGCGGGCCCGGACATCGGCCGGGTAGAGGCGGGGATGCCCCGGGGGCGGGAACGCCTCCTCCAGGTACTCGTCGATGGCGGACGACTCGGCCAGCCAGAAGTCGCCGTGGCGCAGGGAGGGGATGCGGCCGGTGATGGACGAGGCCTCGTAGGGCTGCCGCTGGTGCTCGCCCTTCTCCAGATTCACGGCCTCGGTGCGAAACGGGATCCGCTTCTCGCTCAGGGCCACGAAGGCGGAGAAGGCGTACGGGCTGGTCCAGTCGGCGTTCACGTACAGCACGATGTCGTCGGGCATGCTGCGCTCTTACCAGCGGCCGACCGGGGGCGCAATGCACCAGGCGCGTGCGAGGCCGGCCCCGGTCGGGCCGGCCTCGCCGACGCGCCGACGAGGCGCGCTACTTGATCTTCGGGGTCGTCGAGGGCGCCGGGGTGTCGGCCGGCGGCGGCGGGGGCGGCGTCTTCTGGACGTCGAGGAGCTCGATGTCGAAGGTGAGGGTGGCGTTCCCCGGGATGACCGGAGGCGAGCCGCGCTCGCCGTAGGCGATCTCCGGCGGGCAGACCACCTTGGAGTGGCCGCCCACCTTCATCTTCTGGAGCGCCTCCGTCCAGCAGGGGATCACGCCGTTGAGGGGGAACTCGGCCGGCGCGGGCGGGTTGTGCTTGCTGGTCGAGTCGAACACCTTCCCGTCGACCAGGGTGCCCGTGTAGTTCACCTTCACCTTGTCGGTGGCGGTGGGCGAGGCGCCGGTGCCCTCCTTGATGGGGACGACGATGGCGCCGTTGGAGGTCTTGGCCGCGCCCTTCTCCTTCGCGACCGTCTGCTGGTAGGTGCTCCCGCGGGTCTTCTCCTTCTCGGCCGCGGCCGCCATGCGCGCCTGGACGAAGTCGCGGATGCTCTCCTGGCTCTTCTCGTCGAGCTGCGGCGGCTTGGGCGAGAGCCCCTGCTTCAGCGCCGCGATCACCTTGTTCTGCTCGGTGGGCGAGAGCGCGAACGGCTCCAGGCTCTTGGCGATGGAGAGCCCGATGGCCGTGAGGGCCTTGTCGACGTCGGCGGGGGTGAGCTTGGGGGGGCCAGGGGGCGCGACCGGTGTGCCCGGCGCCGGCGTCGCGGGCTTCTTGTCCTCGGCCGCTGCCGGCATCGCCAGCGAGAGGCAGAGCAGGGCCAGGGTGAGGGTTCTCATGAGACGTCTCGACCTTTCTCGACCGGCGCTGTCGTGACCGGGACCGGCGTCGCAGGGATACGATCGGGCTGGGCGGCGGCGCGGGCGTCCAGCTCGTCGAGCTTGCGGTGGAGGAAGCGGAACACGGCCACGAACACGCTCATGACCGGGGCCGCCAGCAGGGCGCCGGCGATGCCGGCGCTGCGCTCGCCCACCACCAGGGCGAGCACGATGAGCACGGGGTGGATGCGTGCCGCATCGCCCATGATCTTCGGGTTCAGGAGGTAGCTCTCCAGGGCGTGGATGCCGGCGATCCAGGCCAGCGCCAGCAGCCCGCGCGACGGGCCGCCCGAGGTGAGGGCCAGCAGCACGATGGGCACGGAGGAGAGAAAGGTGCCGAAGAGCGGCACGATGTAGAGGATGAACGCCAGGAAGGCGAGCGCGAACGCGAACGGGATCTTGAGCACCAGCAGGCCCACCAGCGTCAGGGCGCCGTTCACGAGCATGATGGCGAGCTGCCCACGCACCACCCCGGAGAGGCCGGCGTCGATGCCGTGCAGCAGCCGCCGGAAGTCGGCGCGGTAGCCGCTCGGGATCAGCGACTCGACGTAGCGGATGATGCGCGGCGCGTCCATGGACAGGAACGCCGTCAGCATGAAGAGCAGGACCACGAAGAAGATGGCCCGCAGCGCGCCCGAGATCAGGGTCCGCGAGAGATCGACCACGTCCCCCACGCGGCCGCGCAGCCCCGTCGAGGCGTCGTGCAGCGCGTCCGCGATCCCGGCCGCCAGGTCGACCGAGAAGCGGGTGGCCGATCCGCCGTCGCTGGGCACCACGTCGATGGGGATGCCGTGGCGCTGCAGGAAGGCGTCGATGGTGCGGGCCCATTCCTCGACCCGCTCCGGGGTGATCCCGGCCAGGAACTCGCGCAGCTCGGTCAGCCCGCGGACCGCCTCGCGGTAGATCTGGGGCACGATCGAGACGGCCCCCAGCCAGACCAGGAGCCCCAGCACCACGTACACCACCAGCACCGCCGCCCAGCGCGGGACGTGCCCGGAGCGCACCGGGATCATCGCCAGCCGGGCGATGATGGGGTCGATGACGTAGGCCGCCAGCGCCGCCAGCACGAAGGGCAGGATCACCGGCGCGGCCAGGAGGAGCAGGCCGGCGACGAGCGCCCAGACCAGCGCCGCCAGCGCCAGGAGGCGGGCGCGCGGGCGCTTCCAGACGGGGAGGTCGGCGGCCATGGGCCGGGGGAGTCTACCGATCCGGGGGGCGCCCGCAGTGTTTTTTTGTGGTGCGTGCACCCAGCGGCTCGCTCGCCGGCCCGGGACCCCTGGCTCACCCGTGACCGTGACCCGTCGCCGTCGCCGGTCACCGGGTTCGTCGCCCTTGCACTCGCCGGTGCGGCTCGGGAGCGGGCGCGGATCCGGTGACGGTCACGGTCACGGGAAACGGATCCCTTTCGCCGGCTACTCCTCGAGGGTCGACACGTCACCCTCCGGCAGGCCCTGGGCTCGGGCCTTGAGCAGGCGGCGCATGATCTTCCCCGAGCGCGTCTTGGGGAGCGAGTCCACGAAGACGATGCGCTCGGGGCGGACGATGGGCCCCATGTGCTGGGCCACGTGCGTGCGGATCTCCTCGGCCAGATCATCGGACGGCTTGAACCCCTGGCGCAGCAGGCAGTAGCCGTGGATGGCCTGCCCCTTGACCTCGTGCGGCAGCCCGATGACCGCGGCCTCCGCGACCGCCGGGTGCGCCACCAGCGCGCTCTCGATCTCGGCCGTCCCCAGGCGGTAGCCGGACACCTTGATGACGTCGTCGGTGCGGCCGATCACCCAGTAGTAGCCATCCTTGTCGCGCTTGGCGGAGTCGCCGGCCATGTAGCGGCCCGGGTACTTGGACCAGTACTGCTTCACCCAGCGTTCCGGGTCCTTGTAGATGGTGATCGCCATGGCCGGCCAGGGCTTCTCCAGCACCAGGAAGCCCTCCTCGCCGTCGGGCACCGGCTTGCCGGCCTCGTCCAGGATGGCGGCCTGCTGTCCGAAGAAGGGGCGGGTGGCCGACCCGGGCTTGAGCGGCAGGGTCGGCACCGGCGTGATCTGGAACATCCCGGTCTCGGTCTGCCACCAGGTGTCCATGATGGGACAGCGGCCCTTGCCGATGACGCGGTGGTACCACTTCCACGCCTCGGGGTTGATGGGTTCGCCGACCGTGCCGAGCAGGCGCAGGCTGGAGAGATCGTGGCGGTTGGGCCACGACTCGCCGAAGCGCATCAGGCCGCGGATGGCGGTGGGGGCGGTGTAGAGGATGGTGACGCCGTACTTCTCGACCAGCTGCCACCATCGGTTCGGATACGGGAAGGTGGGCGCCCCCTCGTACATGAACCCGGTCGCCCCCATGAGCAGCGGCCCGTACACGATGTACGAGTGGCCGGTCACCCAGCCCGGATCGGCGGCGCACCAGTAGCGGTCCTCGTCGCGCACGTCGAAGACGTACTTCAGGGTGGAGTAGATCCCGACCATGTAGCCGCCGTGGCCGTGGACCATCGCCTTCGGCTTTCCGGTGGAGCCCGAGGTGTAGAGGATGTAGAGCGGGTCGGTCGAGTCCATCACCTCCGTCTCGCACTTGTTGGTGGCGAGGGGGAGCTTCATGAGCTCGTGGTACCAGTAGTCCCGCCCCGGCTCCATCTTGACCTCGTGGCCAGTGCGCTGGACGACGATCGCCGTCTCCACGGTGGGGCAGCGCCGGACGGCCTCGTCGACGGTCTTCTTGAGCTCGACGATCTTGCCGTTCATGTACCCGCCGTCGGCGGTGATCACCACCTTCGACTCCGAGTCCTCGATGCGCCCCTGCAGCGCGTCGACCGAGAACCCGCCGTACACCACCGAGTGGATGGCGCCCACCTTGGCGCAGGCCAGCATGGCGATGCAGATCTCGGGGATGCGCGGCATGTAGATGGTGACGCGGTCGCCCTTCTTGACGCCCATGGCCTTGAGCACGTTGCCGAAGCGGCAGACCTCGCGGTTGAGCGCGAAGTAGGAGTAGGTCCGCACCTCGCTGTTCTCGCCCACCCAGACCAGGGCCAGCTTGTTCTTGCGGTAGGTCTTCTGGTGGCGGTCGAGGCAGTTGTGGACGATGTTGCACTTGCCACCCTTGAACCACTTGAAGAAGGGCTTCTCGGTGGCGTCGCAGACCTTCTCCCACTTGCGGAACCACTCCAGCTCCTCGGCCTCACCGGCCCAGAATCCCTCCGGATCCTCGAGCGCCCTGCGCGCAACCTGGTCCCAGTCCTTGACCCGCGCCTGCGCGGTCACTTCCGGGGATGGGTGGAAGATCTCACCTTCCATCTCCTGCGCCTTCGGGCTCATCACGGGCTCCTCTCGAGGGTGCCGAGGCGTCGCACAGGCGACGCCCGTGAACGGGTTTTCGAGGCCGTTCTGGTGGCGCGATACATTGTCGCGGGCGTTCCCCGGAGCCTCGGCCCGGGTGGGGCCGGTAAGCGCTCGGAATGGGCCGAGCCGGCCCGGCGGGGGCGTCGTGAGCGGGAGGCGCGGCGTGCGATCGGATATCCTCCCCCCGTGATCCTGCCCGGGCTCCTGAAGCGAGGCGACGTGGTCCGCATCGTCGCCCCGGCCAGCCCGTTCGACCCCGACCTGCTCGCCAAGGGGTTGGCGGTGCTGCGCGACGGGATGGGGCTCGTGCCGCGCTACCGCGACGATCTCCTCGCCCGGCGGCGCTACCTGGCCGGCGACGACGCGCGGCGGCTGGAGGAGTGGCGAGAGGCCGTGAGCGATCCCGACGCCCGCGCCATCTTCTGCGCGCGGGGCGGGTACGGAACGATGCGGATCCTCCCGCGCATCGACCCGGCCCCGCTGCTGGCCCATCCCAAGGTCCTGGTCGGCTTCTCCGACCTGACCGCCCTGCACGCGGTCCTCAACCGCGCCGGCCTGGCGACGGTGCACGGCCCGGTGCTCACCCAGCTCGGCCGTGCCACGCCGCAGGCGGTGGAGCACCTGTCCGCCCTCCTCACCCGCGCGCCGGCCCCCGCGCCCTCGGGCTCGCCCGCGCGCGGCGCGGGCCTGACAGGACGGGCCACCGTCCGCCCGGGCCGGGCGGAGGGTCCTCTGCTGGGTGGCTCGCTCACCCTGCTCGCCCACCTGTGCGGGACGCCGTTCCTGCCCGGCCTGCGGGGCGCCATCCTGGCCCTGGAGGACGTGGACGAGCGGCCCTACCGGCTGGACCGGTACCTGACCCAGCTCCGCCTGGCGGGCGCGCTGGAGGGGCTGGCGGGGGTGGCGCTGGGGCAGTTCTCCAACTGTGATGACCAGGAGGTCCGCGGCCTCGAGGTGGTGCGCGAATGGGCGGCGGAGCTGGCGGTGCCGGTCGCGGAGGGGTTCGCCTTCGGCCACGAGGACGGGAACCTGGCCTTTCCGCTGGGCGCGCGGGCCACGCTGGTGGCGCCCGGCCCCGGCGAGCCCGGGCCGGCGCGCGTGCTCTTCGGCGGATGGGCCGAGCGCGCGGGGGAGGCGAGGGCGTGAGCGCGGAGCTCCCCGGCGTCGCAGCCTTGCTCGAGGCCGGTCGCGCCGAGGGGATCGCGCCAGCGCTGGCCGCCTCGGTGCGGGCCCGGGGCGCGACCGTCCACGCGTCGTTCCATGGCGAGATTGACGGGCGACCGCTCGCCCCGGACGACGTCTTCGACGTGGCCTCGCTCACCAAGGTGCTCTGCACCACCGGCCTCGCAGCCCAGCTCGCCGATCAGGGACGGCTCTTGCTCGACGCGCCCGCCGCGCGCTACCTCCCGGGCTTCGAGGAGGAGGGGAAGGCCGGCGTGACCATCCGCCACCTGCTGGCCCACTCCAGCGGGTTGCCCGCCTGGCGTCCCTACCACGAGGCGGTGGCCCACGATCCCGCCTCGAGCTCCGCGTTCCTGCCCCCGGCCGAGCGCCCGCCGCCGGACGCGCTACGCCCAGCCTTCTCGCGGGGGCGGGAGCGGGTGGCCGAGGCGGTCCGCTCCGAGCCGCTCGAGGCGCCGCCCGGCGCGCGCGCCCTGTACAGCGACGTCGGGTTCATCGCGCTCGGGCTGGCGCTGGAGCAGGCCGGGGGCGGGTCGCTGGCGGCCATGGCCGAGCAGAGGCTCTTCTCGCCGCTGGGGCTGCGCTCGACGTTCTTCATGGACGGGACGGATCCCACCTCGGCGCAGTCGCGCGCCCGGGGCCGCACCTTCCTGCCCACCGGCGCCTGCCCGCACCGGCACGAGGTCAACCGGGGCGCGGTCAACGACGACAACGCCTGGGCCATGGGGGGCGTGGCCGGCCACGCCGGCCTGTTCTCGACCGCGGAGGAGGTGGCGGGGGTGGGTCAGTCCTGGCTCGACGCCCTGGCCGGACGGCCCTCGGTCGTCCCCGCCGACGCCGCCTGGGTCTTCGCGCGACGCGATCGCACGCCCGGGAGCGACCGGGCGCTCGGCTGGGACACCCCCGGCGAGCTGTCGGCGCTGGGCGACCGGCTCGGGCACGGGCCGCGCGGCGCCATCGGCCACCTCGGCTACACCGGGACCTCCCTGTGGATCGATCTGGACGCCGAGCTGGTGTGCGTGCTCCTCACCAACCACACGCACCCGAGCGGCGTCTCGCGCCGCGAGCTGATCCGGGATCTCCGCAGGAGGTTCCACGACGCGGTGGCCGAGGCGCTGGGCATCTAGCGCGGCTGGCACGGCGACCCGACCCGTGGCATTTTCCCGGCCCGAGACGATCGGCGAGGCGAACGTGATCGACTGGAGCGGCGTGAAGCGGATCCACCTCATCGGCGTGGCCGGGACGGGCATGGGCTCGTTCGCGGGCATGCTCAAGGCGGTCGGGCACGATGTCACCGGGTCGGACGAGAACGTGTACCCGCCCATGTCCACCCAGCTCGAGCGCTGGGGCATCCAGGTGCTGACCCCGTACCGGGCCGAGAACCTGGACCGGGCCCGGCCCGATCTGGTGGTGGTCGGGAACGTGGTCCGGGCGGTGAACCCCGAGGCCACCGCCATGCGCGAGCGCGGGCTCCGGCACGTCTCGTTCCCCGCCGCCCTGGGCGAGCGCTTCATCGCCTCGCGCCACGGGGTGGTGGTGGTCGGGACGCACGGCAAGACCACCGCCTCGGCCATGATGGGCGCGCTCCTCCACCACGCCGGGCGGGATCCGTCGTTCCTGGTGGGCGGCGTGACCCGCGACTTCGACTCCAACTTCCGGCTCGGCCAGGGGCCCCACTTCGTGGTCGAGGGCGACGAGTACGACACCGCCTACTTCGACAAGGGCCCCAAGTTCCTCCACTACCGGCCCCGCACCGCCATCTTCACCAGCTGCGAGCTGGACCACATCGACATCTACCGCGACGAGGCGCACTACGAGAGCGCCTTCGAGCGGTTCGTGGACCTCCTGCCGGCGGACGGGTACCTGGCCGCCTGCGCGAGCTACTCCAGCGTGCGGCGCCTCGCGGCCCGGGCGCGCTGCCGGGTCGAGACCTACGCGGTGGACGCCGCCGGGGCGGAGTGGGAGGCGCGCCAGCTCCGGCTCTCGCGCGAGGGCGCCCGGTTCGCGCTGGTGCGGTCCGGGCAGGTGCTGGCCCAGGTGCACCTGCCGGTGGGCGGGGCGCACAACGTCGAGAACGCGCTGGGCGTGGCGGCGGCGGCGGCCGCGCTCGGCCTCTCGGCGGAGGAGATCGCCGCCGGGTTGGCCGCCTTCCGCGGCGTGAAGCGCCGGCAGGAGGTGCGCGGGACGGCCGGCGGGGTCACGGTGGTGGACGACTTCGCCCACCACCCGCGGGCGGTGGAGAAGACCCTGGCGGCCGTGCACGGCAGCTTCCCGGGGGCCCGCATCCTGGCGGCCTTCGAGCCCCGCTCCAACACCAGCCGGCGCAACCTGCACCAGCGCGAGTACGCCACGCCCTCGACCTGGGACCCGGCCGCCGGGGTGTTCCTGCTCCGGCCGGCGCCGACCGACCGCGTTCCGGAGGCGGAGCGGCTCGACCTGGATGCGGTGGTGACCGAGCTCAGCGAGCGGGGCCGGCCGGCCCGGGCCTTCGGCTCGGTGGACGAGCTGGTCCCCGCGCTCGCCGCCGCAGCGCGGCCGGGCGACGTGGTGGTGGCCATGTCCAACGGCGCCTTCGGCGGGATCTGGGGCAAGCTGCTGGAGGCGCTGGGGGGCGCGAGCCCCGCCCCGGGAGCGGGAAGATGACCGACGAACCCATCCGGCTGCTGGTGACCGGCGGCACCTTCGACAAGGAGTACGATGAGCTGCACGGGCGCCTGTTCTTCAAGGACACCCACGTCGGCGAGATGCTGCGGCTGGCGCGCTGCCGCGTCGAGGTGCGGGTCCGAACCCTGATGATGATCGACAGCCTGGACATGACCCCCGACGACCGCCGCATCGTGGTCGAGAGCTGCCGCGGGTGCGAGGAGGATCGCATCGTCATCACCCACGGCACCGACACGATGGCGGACACGGCCCGAGCGCTGGTGGCGGCGGCCATCGGCAAGACCATCGTGCTCACCGGCGCCATGATCCCGTACGCGTTCGGCTCGTCCGACGGCCTCTTCAACCTGGGGAGCGCGCTCTCCTTCGCGCAGGTCCTCCCCGCGGGCGTGTACGTGGCCATGAACGGCCGCTGCTTCGCCGGCGACCGGGTGCGCAAGAACCGCGACAGCGGGGTGTTCGAGGAGGGCTAGAACACCAGCTGGCCACTCTCACCGGTTCCCCTGCATGGCGTCCGCATCGCAATCCGCTCCATCCAGCCCTCTCGTATCGGTGGAGGGGATCACGGTCATCGAGGGCGGGCGCGAGCTCTTCCCCGACACCAGCTGGACCCTGCTCCAGGGCGAGCACTGGGCGCTGCTCGGCCCCAACGGCTCGGGCAAGTCGGTGCTGGCGGCGGCGCTGTGCGGGCAGCTCCCGCTGGCCCGCGGGAGGATCCGCTACCACTTCCTGGCGCCGGAGGAGGCGCGGGAGGCGCGCTGGGGCTGGTTCCCGCGGGGGAGCGTGGTGCGGGTGGGCGGGAACGATCGCCGGCGGCTGGCGGAGCAGTACAGCCCCTATCACCAGGCGCGCTGGAACTCGAGCGAGAGCCGCAGCGGCGACACGGTGGCGGCCCTGCTCACCCGCCACTCGGTGGAGGCCCTGAACCCGTACCAGGTGCTCGAGCCCGCGCGCGACGAGGCCGGGTACCGCGCGCGGGTGGACCGGATCGTCGAGCTCTTCGGGCTGGGGCCGCTGCTGGAGCGGCGCGTGCTCCAGCTCTCCAGCGGCGAGACCCAGAAGCTGCTGCTGGCCCGCGCCGTCCTGCGGGCGCCGCGGCTGCTGGTGCTCGACGATCCGCTGGCGGGGATCGACGATCGCTCCCGGGCGGCGCTGCGGGATGCGCTCGACGACCTGGCCGGCGGCGGCATGCACCTGGTGATGGCCACGCCCCGGCCCGAGGATCTCCCCTCGTGCGTCCACCGGGCGCTGCTGTTGCGCGATCATCGCGTGGCCGGGGAGCTGCGCCGGGCCGAGCTGGCGCGGCTGGCCCGGGGTGCGGGCCGCGCCCGTCCCCGGCGCGCGGCCCGGGCCCGCGCCGCGGGGGCGGGGAGGGGCGCGGGCGGTCCCCTCATCGAGATGAACGACGTCTCGGTGCGCTACGGCCGGACGATCATCCTGGACCAGGTCACCTTCCGCGTGCGCCGGGGCGAGCACTGGGCCCTCTCCGGCCCCAACGGCGCCGGGAAGTCCACCCTGCTCAGCCTGGTCCTGGCCGACAACCCGCAGGCCTACGCCAATCGCGTCCGGCTCTTCGGCCGGCAGCGCGGCTCGGGCGAGAGCATCTGGGAGCTGAAGGCGCGGATCGGTGCGATGTCGCCGGAGCTGCACGCGCACTATCCGGCGAGCACGCGAGTGCTCGACGTGGTCTGCTCGGGCCTCTCCGGGACCATGGGCCTCTACCGCGATTGCGGGGAGGAGGACCGGGCCCGCGCCCGATCCTGGCTGGCGCGCTTCGGCCTGGCCGGGGAGGAGGAGCGGAGCCTGGGCGAGCTCTCGTTCGGGCAGCAGCGGCTGGCGCTGGTGGCGCGGGCCCTGGTCTCGGATCCCGAGCTCCTCGTCCTGGACGAACCGTGCCAGGGCCTGGACGCCGCCGGCCGGGGCAAGGTCATCGAGGCGGTGGACGCCGCCGCGGCGGGCTCGCGCGCCAGCATCCTCTTCGTGACCCACCGCCCCGACGAGCTGCCCCGGTGCATCACCCACACGCTCCAGCTCCGGCGCGGGCGGGTGGTGCGAGCCGGTCCGCGCGGCGCGGCCCGAGGGCGGCCGCGCTCGGCTGGACCCGCCCCCGCCGGCTCCGACCGGCGGCTGCGGGCGCGAGCGGGCGAGGTTGCGCCCCCGCTCTCCCGCGGCGCCCCGCTGGTCCGCCGCCCCCGGCGGCGCTAGATCTCGCGCGTGGACGAGCTGCGACTGCAGGCGAACGGGATCGACTTCTTCGCCCTGGCGGATGGCCCGGCGGCGGGACCGCTGGTGCTGCTCCTTCACGGCTTTCCCGAGCTGTCCCTGTCCTGGCGCCATCAGCTGCCGGCGCTGGGCGCCGCCGGCCTGCGGGCGGTGGCCCCCGATCTGCGCGGTTACGGCCGGAGCGGCGGGCGCGAGGGGCCGTTCGACCTGCGCACGCTGGCGGACGACGTGGCCGGGCTGGTGGCGGCGCTGGGCCGGACGCGCGCGGCGGTGGTGGGCCACGACTGGGGCGGCGCCGTGGCGTGGGGCACGGCCCTGCACCGGCCCGAGGTGGTGGAGCGGCTGGCCGTCCTGGATTGCCCGCACCCGGCGGCGCTGGCGCACGAGCTGCGCCACAACTTGCGCCAGCTGCGCCGCTCGCTCTACATGCTCTTCTTCCAGCTCCCCTGGATCCCGGAGTGGATGCTGTCGCGGCGCGGCGGCGAGCAGGTCGGGCGCGCCCTGCGCGGCGGCAGCCATGTCCGCCAGGCGTTCAGCTGGGAGGCGACGCGGCCGTACCGGCAGGCGTTCTCGGACCCGGCCGCGGCCCGGGCGGCGCTGGGGTACTACCGTGCCGCGTTCCGGGGGTTCCTCTCGCGTCGATCGCGAGGCACCGCGCCCACCCGCATCGCTGCCCCCACGCTCATCCTCTGGGGCCGGCACGATCGGTTCCTCGGGCTCGAGACGCTGGCGCCGGCGCGCCTGGCGCCGTTCTTCGCGCCCGGGAACGAGCCCACCGTCCAGATCGTCGAGGGCGCCGGGCACTTCCTGCAGAACGAGGCGCCCGAGGAGGTCAGCGCGGCGCTGGTGCGGTTCCTGGGCGGGATGGGCGCGGGGTGCGGGGCGGGCGTGTGAGCTATGCATGCGCCCCTTTCCACGTGCGGTAATGTGACCGTCGGTCCCATGGACGAGCTGTCGTACATCGACGAGCACGTTCTGCGCATCGACGCCCCGGTCGACGTGGTCTGGACCGCGCTGGTGAAGGTCCTGCGCCACGCCATGGGCGGCAGTGCGCCGATGGCACGGATCCTGGGCTGCGACCCGGCGCAGGGCACGCCCGAGTTCGCCGGCCGGCCCGGGGAGGCGCTGCCCGGTTTCCGCGTGGCCGAGGCCAGGCCCGGCCGGCGACTCGTGCTGCGCGGGCGACACCGATTCTCGAGCTACGCCCTGACGTTCGTCCTGGAGGACGGCTGCCTGCGGGCGCAGACGCACGCGGCGTTCCCGGGCGTGCTCGGGCGGCTCTACCGCGCCGCGGTCATCGGGAGCGGCGGGCACCGGATCGTGACCCGGCGGCTGCTGCGGCGGGTGGCGCGCGCCCTGTGACCGTGTTCCCCGCGCCGCGTTCCCTGCCAAGCTCGGGATCAGGGACCCGGGCCCGGGTGCGGCGGGGGCCGGGATGGTGTATCCCTGGCGCCCATGCGGATCGAGCCGAGCCGGGCGCCGGAGCGCCGGGTGCCCCACGGAGGTCGAGCGTGAACGGACGCGGGCGGTGGGTCCGTGCCGGGGCCGGCGCGCTGCTGGCCATCGCCCTGCTGGCCTACGGGTGGTTCGTGGTCTCGCGCGCCAACGACTTCCAGTCGTTCTACGACGTGGGCGAGGCCACCCGGCTGCACGGCGACATCTACGCCATCGGGCCGCGCGCTCGCATGCACGTTCCGTATGCGCCCATCTTCGGCCTGGTGATGGCGCCCTTCTCGCTCCTGCCGCTGCGCTGGGCGGCGCTGGTCTGGTTCGCGCTGAAGTGGGTGGGCCTGGCCTTCCTGGTCCGCTGGCTCCGGGCGGGGCTGCGAGCCGAGATCCCGGCAGCGCCCTCGCGCCGGATCGCCGCCTACCTGATCCTGCCGTTCCTGGTGGCCTTCAACCCCTTCATGAGCGACTTCCGCCTCGGCCAGGCCAACCTGTGGGTGCTCGTGTTCTCGATCCTGACGGTCCGGGCACTGGAGAGGGGGCGGCCGGTTCGCGCCGCCTTCTTCTTCTCGCTGGCCACCATGAAGGTGACCGCGCTCGCGCTCCTGCCCTGGTTGCTGTTCCGGCGCCAGTGGAGGTTCCTGGCGGCCCTGGTTCCGGTGGGCGCGGCCTGGCTGGTGGTCCTGGCCGCCTGGTGGGGGCCCTCGAGGGTGCCCGGCCTCTTCCTGGAGTGGATCCGGAGCACCGCCGCCCGGCGGACCGGGAGCGCGCCCCTGGTCGCCTACTTCGAGAACCAGTCGCTGCAGGGGACGGCGGCGCGGCTGGCGGAGCTCTTCCCGGTGCTGCACCGCCCGCTGCTGGGGCTGCCCGTCCAGCAGTGGCTCTGGATCGTGCCCTGCCTGGTCTTGGCCGGGATCCTGCTGCTCGCGGCCGCGCGCGACCGCTTCCGGCCGCGGCTTCCGCCGGAGGAGTTCGCGGTGGGCTCGCTGCTCATGCTGCTCGCCTCCTCGGACTCGCGCTGGGCCCACCACGTCCAGCTGTTCATCCCGCTGGCGGTGGTGGCCATCCTGAGCGCGCGCGTCCGGCTGCTCGAGTCCGTGCCGCGGCTCGGTCCCTGGCTCGCCGCCGGGAGCGCGGGGCGGCCGGGCGAGCCGGGCCAGGGCGATCCCGGCGCCGGGCGGCTGCGGCGGGTGCTGGTCGGGCTGCTGGTGGCCGGGCTGGTGATCCTGCTGCTGCTGGGACGCGACATCGTGGGGCCGACCGTCAACCACGCCGTGCGCGCGCTGAGCTTCCACACGGCCTTCGACCTGGCGCTGGCGGTCTTCCTCTCGATCCGGCTCCTGGGGAGGCGGCCGGAAGGAGGCGTGGAGGCGCCGGTCACGTCGCTGTCGGCGACGGCGGCAACCCCTTAGACGCGCCGCTCGATCACGAAGCGGGGGCGCCGCTTCACCTCGAGGTACACCTTCCCGATGTACTCCCCCAGGACTCCGATCCCCAGGAGCTGGACGCCTCCCAGGAACACCAGCGGCACCACCGTCGACGCCCAGCCCACCACCACGTGCCCCGGCGCCACCAGCCGCACGACCAGGGCTGCGCCGGCCAGCAGGAAGCTGAGGATCGAGATGAGCGCGCCCAGCTTGGTCACCCAGCGGAGCGGGACCGAGGAGAGCGAGGTGATCCCGTCCCACGCCAGCGACAGCATCTTGCGGAGCGGGTACTTGGACTCGCCCGCGAATCGCTCCCGCCGCTCGTAGGGCACCACCGCGGTGGCGAACCCCAGGAGCGGCACCAGCCCACGCAGAAACAGGTTCACCTCGCCGAAGTCGGCCAGCGCGCGGAGCGCCCGCCGGCCCAGGAGCCGGTAGTCGGCGTGGTTGAAGGTCACGTCGATCCCGAACCAGCGCAGCAGCCGGTAGTACGATTCGGCCGTCCAGCGCTTCAGGAACGAGTCGACCTTTCGCGAGGTGCGGACCCCGTAGACGATCTCGGCCCCCTGGGCGTGGCGCCGGAGCATCTCGGGCACGGCATCCAGGTCGTCCTGCAGGTCCGCATCCACGCTGATCACCACGTCGCCCTCGACGGTGAGGAGCCCGGCCAGGAGCGCCCGCTGGTGCCCGTGGTTGCGGGAGAGCTTGATCCCGTGCACCCACGGGAAGACGCGGGCCGCGGCCTCGATGAGCCCCCAGGTGGCGTCGCGCGAGCCGTCATCCACCAGGTGGACGGTGCTCTCCTCGCGGATCAGGCCCTGGGACAGGAGCCGTCCGCGAAGCGCCGCCAGCCGCTCCACCGTCTCGGGCAGCACCTCCTGCTCGTCGTAGCAGGGGATCACCATGGCCAGCACGACCGGCGCGGGCGATGGCGGCGGCGGCGTCGGCCCTGGCCGGGCCGCGACGGCCTCGCGCCAGGCGCGGATCTCGGGCGAGGTACCGTCCTCCGTCCCAACCCGCCCTGCACCCCGGTCCGCTCCGCCACCTTCCATCGAGCTCTCCTCCGGCGCCCGGAGCCGTCACGCCCCGGAAGCTCGAGCGGAGGCTACCACGCTGCCGTTCCCGGCAGCGATCCTCGCCCAGCGCCAACGAAACGGGCCCGGCCGCCGTGCGCGACCGGGCCCGCAGATGACGTCCGGCTCCCTACGTCCGGCTCAGGGGAGAGGGTGGGTGTGGCAGATGTTGCACATGGGCTTGTTGTGCGGCTCCTCGCCGTCGTGCCGGCGCAGGAAGGCCCGCGGGTGCGGGTTGCCGCCCACGCCGCCCATCTGGTGGCAGCCGACGCAGGTGGAGGAGGCGCCGTTGTCGTGGCAGCCGGCGCAGCTCAGGATGTCGCGGCGCGCGGCGTCCCCGTGGAAGTGGTTGGTGCCCTTTTCGGTGGCCCAGCCCTTGGGGTGCGGGTCGCGAACGTTGATGGCGGACGAGGTGACGCCCTGCACGGTGTGGCAGGCGTTGCAGAAGGCGGAGCCGTGGCAGGTGCGGCAGCTGGCCGGGTTGGCGGACGCCTCGATCTGGTGGCGCGAGATGAAGTCGCCGCGGTGGATGAAGCTCTTGTCCACGGCCTCGGGGAAGATCACCTTGGGCAGCGCGGCGGTGGTCTGGGCCGCGTGGCACTCGGCGCAGTAGGTCTGGTCGTGGCAGGCGGCGCAGCTCTGGGCCGAGGGCTTGGCCATCTGTCCGTGCACGCGCATCCAGTCGCCCTGGTGCGAGAAGGCGTTGTTCACCGGCAGGTAGCCCTTCAGGTCCACGTGGCAGGGCGTGCAGCGGGCGGTGGCGAAGTCGGACTGGTGGTTGTGGCAGCTGGTGCAGGCGGACATGGGCGGCGGGCTGGCCGTCTTGTCGCCGGCCTCGGTCAGCTTCACGTGGCAGACCTTGCAGTCACCCTTCACCCGGGCCAGGTGCGCCTTGTGATCGAAGCGCAGCCGGAACGCGGAGGTCCGGGCCGGGACGCGGATGTCGGGATCCGAGTCGTGGCAGTCCTTGCAGTTCTTGTCCCTGGAGGGCGTGGTGATGAGCTCGACGTGCCGGACGTCGCGCTCCAGGCTGGTCGCCCCGAAGATGCTGGAGTGGCAGTTGGTGCAGGCCACGTCCCCTTCCACGTGCGGCAGGTGAGGGAACACGTAGGGCGGCTCGGCCCTGGCCTCCTCGGGGCGCTGGATCTTGGCGGAGCAGCCCGCGGCCGCCAGCACGGCCGCGATCAGGAGCGTCCGGTTCATCACCGCACCTCCTGGACCCGGTAGGTCTGGTTGTAGGCGAGCTTGGCCATGACCTCGAACGTTTGCTCCAGGTACGGGGTCATCCCGGCGCTGCCGGAGATCACCGCCGAGAACCCGTGGGTGAGGGTGTAGCCGCCGGAGAGGGTGCCGGTGACGGCGCCGCCCTGGCCGTTGATCTGCTTGCGGAAGAACTGGCCCAGCACGTCGCCGGAGACGAAGACGCGCCCCAGCTCACGGCGCGCGAACACCCGCAGGCCGGTGTAGCCGTTCACCACCGAGTCCAGGTACGAGACCTCGGCGCCGGCCGTGGTCCTCCCGAAGGTGCCGTCCAGGTTGAACGCCAGATCGACGCCGGTATGGGTGCCGGAGGTCAGGCCCGGCTCGATGCGGGCGTGGGCGTCGAACCCGCCGGTGACCGTGCGCAGGAAGGCGTAGCGCACGCCGCCGCCGAACTCGTTCCAGGTGGAGGCGCTGAAGACCGACAGGATGGAGTAGCGCGAGAGCAGCAGGCTGGGCTCGGCGAAGCGCCAGTCGGCGGTCAGGTGGAGCTTGCGGGTGGCGCTGACCGACAGCGCCGCGCTGGCCTCGGAGACCCGGCGGTCGGGGAGGCTGTAGGTGCCGAAGCCGGCCAGGGCCAGATCGCTGGTGGCGAGGGGCTGGAGGCGGAAGTCGCCGCCCACCTCCTCGCGCGCGGTGTGGCTGTGATCGAGCACCTCGTTGAAGCCGGCGCCCAGCTCCAGGCCGCGCCCCGGGAACCCCTTCACCGGCACGGCCGCCGCGGCGCGCGCGCCGTACGCCAGCGTCCCGCCGGTCGGGTTCCAGCTCTTCTCGCCGGACCGATCGCGGAAGCGCTGCGAGGTCGGCGATCCACCGTAGCCGGAGAGCTTGAGCACGATGGGCCCGGCTGGCAGGTCGATCAGGGCGTAGCCCCCGTCGATCTGGATCATGCGGGCGATGCCGGTCGGGACGCTGCTCCGGCCCACCCGGAGGAGCAGGTGCCGGTCGATCATCCGGGCCTGCAGGTAGCCGGTGGTGACGTCGCCGGCGAAGTTCGAGTCCGAGCCCGAGTCCCAGCGGCGCTCGCCGAGATCGAGGGAGCCCCAGGTCGAGAGGACGGCCTCGACCTCGCCGAACCCGGTCTGGATGTCGCGAGCACTGACGGAGAGGATCTCGAAGGCGGGGGCGACCGTGACCAGATCGGGCTTGGTGCCGCCCTTGAAGCGAGTGTCCTTGCCCACCGTGAGGAAGGTGGTGGAGCTCGCCTCGACGGTATCGGCCCGCACCTGGGGGCTCGCGAGCAGCACGAGTGCCGCGAGCAGGGGCGTTCGACGCATCACGCGATCACCTCGAAGAGGGTGGAAACTTGAACGAGGTCGTGCCGCGCTGGGCTGGTTTCACGGCACGGGTAAAATTCGCCGCACACGATTGCACAGGAGGACGCGAGCTATCTTGCTTCAGGTCAAGACTCGACGGGAAGCCCCCCGTAAATTTTGCGCTTTGGGAGGTGCCGTCAAGACCACCCGAGCAGACGCATGGTGAAGGCCGGCACACGGGAACACGGATCCCGGACCCCATGCAACCCCCTGGCTCGCGCGGGCCGGGCGCCCCTCCCCCGCGCGGCGGGCGGCGAGGGGTCCCGCTAGAATCCCCAGGTGATCCGGAACCTCCCGCTCCTGGTGCCGCTCGCAGCCGTCGCGCTCGCCTGCGCCGGCCAGGCTCCCCGACCCACCGTCAAGCTCCCTCCCCTCGCCGGCAAACCGCTGGACGTCGAGGCCCAGGACCTGGCCGGCCGCCCGGTCCGCATCGACGGGGGGAAGGGGCGGGTGCTGATCGTGGACTTCTTCGCGAGCTGGTGCGTGCCGTGCAAGGTCCAGCTCCCGCACCTCGACCGGCTCGAGCGCGAGCTCAAGCCGCAGGGGCTGGAGGTCTACGGCGTCTCCTTCGACGAGGACCTCGACGCCATCCGCGGCTTCGCCGCCCGGATGGCGGTCGGGTTCCCGGTGCTATGGGACCGGGGCGGCGAGAAGCTCGCGCCGGCGCTGTCCATCCAGCGCCTCCCCACCACGCTGCTGGTGGACCGGACCGGGACCATCCGGAAGGTGCACCTGGGATACGACAGCCGGGAGGGCGAGCGGCTGGAGGCGGAGGTTCGCGAGCTGCTGGCGGAGCCCGCCCCGCAGGCCGCGGCGAGCAGGTAGCGTACGCAGCGAACCTGGACCAGGTTTGGCGGCCTCAATCCGCCGGCACGACGCTGAAGCGCACCCGCTCCCGCTCCTCGCCGACGAGCCCGTCCCGGGGGGCCGCGTTGCGGAGCCAGTAGGCCATCTCGTCCGCCTCCCAGGTGTAGGGCTCCCCGTTCATGCGGACGCGGCCCTCGGCCATGGCGGTGGTGGTCTCGAGCAGCGGCAGCGAGGCGACGTCCCGCACCAGCGCCTCGAAGCGCCCCTGGCGGCGCGGGTCGATGAAGGCGAACTCGTGCCGGGCGGCGTAGGCCATGTGGTAGTGGGCCGGCCGGATGACGACGCCCGCCAGGCCCAGCCGGACCGCCATCCGGGCCACCATGTAGCCCGCCTCGCGGGCCATCCCCAGCCCGGGGACCTCCTGCCCGGGGAGCCGCGGCCGGCGCTGGCTGAACTGCGCGCGCGGGTTGCGCAGCGACATCCAGTGCACGTAGAGCACGTCGGCCCCGGCGATGCGCCGCTTCTCCAGGATGAGCTCGACCAGCAGGTGCTCCCTGGCGTCGGCCTCGCCGTAGAGCCGCAGCCGCTCGCCCAGCCCGGCGGTGTCGAAGGCGACCCGGAACTGCCGGAACCCCATCCGCTCCAGCTGCTCGAAGACGCCGTAGCGGAAGAGCGCGTGCTCCATCCCGGACGCGGTGTAAAACCCGAGCAGGAGCCGCTGGCGCTGGGGCCGGATCCCCAGCGCCTCCTCCAGGTCCTCGGCGGTGAGCTCCCCCGACTCGGACAGGTCGCTGGGCGAGAGCTGGCGCGAGACCACCGCGAACCGGGCCGAGAGCGGATCGTAGCGGTCGGGGATGGGCTCCTGCGAGCCCGCCGCCACCGCCATCCCGGTGCCGGCCAGCGCTCGCCAGGAGAGGCGCGAGTAGCCTCCGCCGGGGAGCCACACGCTGGGGATCCCCTCCAGCTCCATGGCCACCGCCAGGTCCCGCTCGCGCGCCCCGGCCAGCGTGAGCCCGAGCCGTCCCATGCGGTCGCCGGCCAGGACGTCGCCGCCGGCCAGCACGAAGGCCAGCATGGGGCGGGGCATGCGGGAGAGCAGGGCGCCGAGCGCGTTCAGGTACCCTCCGTCGGTGGTCCCCTCGGCCAGGACGGTCTCGTCCACCCCGGGAAGCGGCCCCCAGTCCGAGCCGGACAGCGAGCCGATCCACACCTGGGCGTCGCCAGCCAGGCAGGCGGAGATCCCGTCGGGTGGATGCGCGTCCAGATCGAGCACCGCCACCCGGCCGGCGAAGCCCCCCGCCCTGAGCGCGGCCACGGCCACGGCCACGTCGTTGACCGGGCAGAAGCCGCCCGCCGAGGACGGGCCGGCGTGGTGGAAGCCGCCCAGGAGGTTGAGCGCGGGGGCGCGGGTGCGGAGCGATTCGCGCGCCGCAGCCACGGTCGCCCCGCAGGCCAGGCGCACGGTGGTCATGACCTCGTCGACCGGAACGTCGGAGGGGTCCACCGCGAACACCTGTCCCAGCATCTCGGGCCGGCCCAGCGACTCCAGCAGCTCGGGGGAGTGGACGCGCGCCAGGTCCTCGTACGACACCCGCCGCGGCGTCCGCACGCTCGAGTCCGGCACGGCGCGCGATTCCCGCAGCCACCACATGGCGTAGTCGGCGCGCCGCGGCTCCATGCCGGCGGCCGACTCCAGCCCGGAGAGCGGGAGGCGATAGCGCGCGTCGTACCACACCGTGACGTCGCGCCGGTGGAGCCAGCTGCGGGCCCGGTAGAGGAGCGCGCGGGGGCGCATGGGAGCGCTAGGTGCGCCCCGGGCTCAGCGGCGGGGCGGCGGCGGCTACCTTCCCGGCCTTTCGAGACGCGCGGTGTGACACCCACCACCCGAGCAACGTCTCCAGGCCGATCCAGACGATGGCGAGGCCAACCGCCCACGATAGCGAGTAGCTGATCTGCGCGCATCGTCGTAGCTGGAGGTCGCACGCCGAGACCATCCCGAACGAGCGGAACCAGATCACGGCGGCGTACCCGAGCATGAAGACGAGAAAGGCGGTGCGAAGGATCGCGAGGGTCTTGAGCATGGCCGGAGTGTACCAAGCGAATCGCCGGAACGCTGATGCTCGGCGTCGGGTGCGCCGGACTGCCCCGATGCGGGGTGGGGCGCGGGCGGCTATCCTGTCGGCCGGCACGGATGGGAGAGCACATGGCCAGCGGCAGCGAGCTCGTCGAGGGATGCGTGGAGGCGGTCCGCCGCGGGGGGGCCATCCTGGCGGAGCGCTTCAGCCAGCCCCGCACCATCGAGCGCAAGGGCAGCGTCGACCTCGTCACCGACGCCGACCGGGCCAGCGAGGAGGCGGTGGTCGGCTTCCTGCGCGCGCGCTTCCCGGCTGCGGCGATCCTGGCCGAGGAGTCGGGCGAGCACGCCGGCAGCCCCCGGGGCGAGCTGCGCTTCTACGTCGATCCGCTCGACGGGACCACCAACTACGCCCACGGCGTCCCCCACTTCGCGGTCACGGTGGCCGTGGCGGACGGCGCCGGCCTGGCCGCCGGGGCGATCCTCGATCCGCTCCGCGGGGAGCTGTTCACCACCACCCGCGGCGGTGGAGCGCTCCTGGGCGAGCGCCGGCTGGGCGTGTCCGCTTGCGGCCGGCTCCGCGACGCCCTGCTGGTCACCGGCTTCGCCTACGACGCCCACCTGAACCCGACCTACGCCCTGCGCCTGTTCGGCGACTTCACCACCCGTGCTCAGAGCGTCCGCCGCCTGGGCAGCGCCGCGCTCGACCTGGCCTACGTGGCCGCGGGCCGCTTCGACGGGTTCTGGGAGGAGCGGCTCAAGCCCTGGGACGTCGCCGCCGGGATCCTGATGGTCCGCGAGGCGGGGGGCCGGGTGAGCGATCTCGACGGCGGCGAGCGGATGTTCGAGACCGGCGACATCCTGGCCGCGCCGCCGGCGCTGTTCCAGGCGATGCGGGAGGTCGTGAAGAGGTGAGGACCCCGGCCTACTCGGTGGTGCTGGCCGGGGAAGCCGCCGGCTCCGGCGTCTCGGCCGGCGGCCCGGCCTGGCGCGGGGGCGCACTCGCGGCCCCGAAGTCGATCCCCAGCAGCGACTCCGGATCGACGTAGAGCCCGCCCACCTTCACGCCCCAGTGCAGGTGCGGGCCGGTGGCCCGGCCGGTCGCCCCGAGCTCGCCCAGGACCTCGCCCTTGCGGACGCGCTGCCCGTCCCGGACCGCGATGCGATCGAGGTGGAAGTAGGCGGTGTAGAGGCCGGCCCCGTGCCAGACGACGACGGTGTTCCCGGAGAAGTACGCGTCGCGGGCGATCACCACCTGGCCGTCGTTGGCGGCCGCCACCGGCGCGCCGCGCGGGCCGGTGATGTCGAGGCCGTAGTGCACGCTGGCCACCTTGCCGTTGAGGACCCGCTGATCGCCGTACCTTCCCGAGGTGGGGGCGCGGCGGGGCCAGTCGAAGGCGCCCTGGAACAGGGGCGGCGCGAAGGGCTGCGCGAAGGCGCGCGCGAAGGCCTTGTGGTCGGCGGCGATGCGCCGCTTCACCGAGCGCGGCGGCTCCACGAACCTGCGGTCGACGGTGATGGCGTGGTGGGTGAAGCCGGGCTCCACCACCGCCAGGCCGGTGGCCAGCGCCGTGCCCGCCGCCTGGACGCGCACCGCCATGTCGCCGGGCGGGGTCTCGATGGGGAGCGGCGCCAGCGCCCGCCACTCCTCCTCGCCGGTGCGCCAGAACGCGAGCGTCCGGCCGGCCAGGCTGCCGCGCGGCACCGCCGCCGCGCCGGTCACGCGGAGCAGCACCACGTCGCCGGGGCGGACGGTGGAGGGGACGAGATCCAGCGAAGGAGCTCCGGCGAGCAGGGCGACCAGCAGGGGGGCGAGCATGGGCGGAAGGCGGCGGACGGACGGGAGGACGGGCGAGCGGCTCGACCTATTCCCGGGAGAGCCCCAGCTCCTTCTCCAGGGACTCCACCAGGCGGAAGTACTCGCTCCGGGTGTGCTTCACGTTGAGGATGTGGAAGTCGGCCTTGGCCAGGCCCACGCACCCGAAGCAGTACGTGCACTCCGAGCACGACCGGCACAGCACCAGGTAGTTCGAGCGGGTGCAGTTCTCGGACCGGACGCAATAGGCGCAGTCGTGCAGGCCGGTGCAGTCGGTGCAGTGGGTGAGGTGCGAGCAGCCCCGGCAGCCCTGGCAGTGCGTGCAGCGGTAGCACTCCTCGCAGTCGCGGCAGAACATGCAGGAGACGCAGCGGCGGCAGCCCTCGCTCGAGATCGAGCCCGGGTTCTCCTCGTTCTTCGCGAACGCCCGGACGAGCCGCTCCAGCTCGGCCTCGAAGTCGCGCCGCGAGAGGGTGGGCGGCGGCGCCCGCCGGTCGACGAAGGTGCCGCTGGCGGTGTCGATGAACATGGGCCCGCGGATCTCGCGCACCGCCGGGCTGCGCGGCGCTGCCGGTGCCCGGGGCGGAGCGACGACCCGCCGGGGAGGCTCGGACGCCTGCCTGGCAGGGGGTCGGGCCGGTGCCCGGGCGGGGGAGGGTGGGGTGGGCTCGCGATCCTGACGGCGCACGGCCATGCGCCGGACATCCTGCCGTGAAAGCGGGTCGAAGGGAAATCGCGTGGCTGCCCGGCTCCGCCCCGGAACGAGCGGAGGGACCGGGGCGGCCGGCTTCTCGGCCCCCGGTACGTGACTCGCTAGCGACCCTCGCCCTCGCCCTTCAGCTCGGGGAAGTCCTCCTCCCGGAACTCGAGCGGGCCGAGCGGGGCGTCCGCGCCGCGCTCCAGCTCGCGGCGGCGCAGCTCCACCCGGCGGATCTTGCCCGAGACCGTCTTGGGCAGGTCCGAGAACTCGAGCCGGCGGATGCGCTTGTAGGGCGCCAGCCGCCGCCGGACGAACCGGAACAGCTCGGCGGCCAGCTCGCGCGAGGGGGACTGGCCCGGCTTGAGGATGATGTAGGCCTTGGGCCGGACGCCGCGCAGCGGATCGGGGGTCGGGATCACCGCCGCCTCGGCCACCGCCTCGTGCTCGATGAGCGCGCTCTCCAGCTCGAAGGGCGACACCAGGTAGTCGGAGCTCTTGAAGACGTCGTCGGTCCGGCCGACGAAGGTGATGTACCCCTCGGCGTCCTGCGCGGCCATGTCGCCGGTGTGGTAGCGGCCGCCGCGGGTGACGAAGGCGTTGAGGCCGGGATCGCCCTCGTACTCGGCCATGAGCCCGGTGGGGCGCGGGTCGAGCCGGATGCACACCTCGCCCTCGCTGCCCGGCGAGGTCGGGTTCCCCTCCGCGTCCACCAGGTCGATGGCGAACCCCGGCAGCGGGCGGCCCATCGATCCGGGCTTGACCCGCTGGCCGGGCGTGTTGCCGATCTGGGCGGTGGTCTCGGTCTGGCCGTAGCCGTCGCGGATGGTGATGCCCCAGGCGTTCCGGACCTTCTCGATCACCTCCGGGTTGAGCGGCTCGCCGGCGCTGAGCGCCTCGCGCAGGGCCGGCTTCCGCGCCGCCAGGTCCTCCAGCACCAGCATGCGCCAGACGGTGGGCGGGGCGCAGAAGGTGGTGACCCGGTACCGCACCAGCGCGTCGAGCAGGGCGCGGGCGTTGAAGCGCGCGTAGTTGAAGACGAAGGCGGTGGCCCCGGCATTGAAGGGGGCGAAGAAGCTGGACCAGGCGTGCTTGCCCCAGCCCGGCGAGGAGACGTTCATGTGGACGTCGCCCTCGCGCAGGCCGATCCAGTACATGGTGGAGAGGTGGCCCACCGGGTAGCTGGCGTGAGTGTGGACCACCAGCTTGGGCCGGGCGGTCGTCCCGCTGGTGAAGTAGAGCAGCACCGGATCGGTCGCCAGCGACTCGGCGTGCGGCATGAAGGAGGCCGGCTCGTCCAGCGCGTGGGCGTAGGGCAGCCACCCCGGGACCCGCTCGCCCACCACGTGGCGGGTGAACTCGCCGGCGATGCCCCGCAGCTTCTCGGTGCCGGGGGGATCGGTGATGACGTGCGTGACCCGCCCGCGGGCGATCCGGTCGCGCAGGTCCTCGGGGGTGAGCAGGGTGCTGGCGGGGATCACCGCCGCCCCGAGCTTCATGGCGGCCAGCATCACCTCCCAGATCGGGACGCAGTTGGGCAGCATCATCAGGATGCGGTGGCCGCGCTCGACCCCGCGGCGCCGGAAGTAGGTGGCCGTCCGGTTGCTGCGCTCCGCCAGCTGGGCGTAGCTGAGCCGCTCCTCCCGCCCGTCCTCCTCCACCAGCTGCAGGGCGGTGCGGTCGTTGCCGTCGGCCAGGATGTCGAACCAGTCCAGCGCCCAGTTGAAGCGATCGAGCACCGGCCAGCGGAACTCGCGATGGGCGGTGGCGTAGTCCTCGCGGTGCGTGAGCAGGAAGTCGCGGGCGCGGCGGAACGCGTCGGTGTCGGGCATGGGGTCTCCGGAGCGGTCCAGTCTGCGCCCGCGCTCCAGGCTCCGGCGCGGGACGCGCGGGGCAGGCCCCGCGGGAGACGGCCCTGCTGGGGTCCGGCCCGCCCGGCCATCGTCACGGCGCGTCGAAGGGCACCTCGCCGGAGTCGGGCCGCCGCCGGCCCCGCGCCAGGCGGCCGGCGGCGCGCCTCACTCGCCCCGCACCAGCCGGCCGCCCTCGAGCCGCAGCCGGTTCCCGCCGCGCGGCAGCTCGTCGGGGTGGTGGGAGACCGCGATCAGCACCGGCCCCCGCGGCCCCGGATCCTCGAGCGCCTGCAGCACCCAGGCGCGCGCGCCGGGATCGAGGCCGGCCAGCGGCTCGTCGAGGAGCAGCGCCTCCGCGCGGCCGCAGGCCGGCTGCTCCCCGCCCGCCAGCAGCCGCAGCAGGGTCGACTTCCCCGAGCCGTTGGCGCCGAGGATGGCGAGCCCCTCGCCCGCGTGCAGCGCGAGCGTCACCCCGGTGAGGATGCGCGCGCCGGCGAGCGCAACGTCGACGGCGTCGAGGGTGACGAGGGGCGCGGGCGAGGGGAGGGATCCCAAGCGCGGCGGCGCACCAGAGCGCCAGCCCGCCCCTGCGCCGGGGCTGCCTACTCGGCCACCCCGAGCTTCTTCATCTCCGTCAGCACGTCCTCGTCGCCCGGCGCGAGCTCCAGCGCGGCGCGCAGGCTCCGGATCGCTTCCTCGGGATTCCCGGCGGTGGCCAGCGAGCGGGCGGAGAGGAGCAGCGCACGCAGGTGGGCGGCGCGCGGCTGGAGCAGCGTCTGCCGAAGGTGCCGGGGGACGCCCTGGGCCAGCGGCGGCGGCGTGCGGATGCCACCGGTCGGGCTGTCGACGCCGAGTTCGGGCGCCGCGGTCAGCACCGCGCGAACGAAGCGGCGCGCCTTCTCCTCCTGCCCCCGCGCGAACGCCACCCCGGTCCTCCAGGGCGGCCGGGGCGCGGTCCAGGCGACCGTGCCGACCACGTCGAGCACGAACTCCACCCCCCCGTACCGGAGCTTCAGCGATACCGGCTCGCCCGGCCGGAGCGCCAGCCGGGCCACGATCCGGCAGCCACCCGCGCCCAGATCCTCGGTCAGGCCGACCCACCGGCCGGCCCCGAAGGCGACCTCGGCGGGACACCTCGCCGCCACGCGCGGGGCGCGTCGGGTCTGGACGGACACTGCTGCCATTGATGTTCTTATCCGACATCCCGAGGGGTCCGGTCAGCCCGCCCTTGGGGGAAGCCGCGCCCGGAAACGGGTCGCCGCTGTCGGGGTGACCCCTTGGCGGGCGCAGCGCGGCGGGACCCAGCGCAGCAGGGGTGGGGCCCCAGCGGCTGGGGCGTGAGGTGGGGGCCCCGCGCGAAAGCGCGGGGAGGGGCACCCTTCGACTCCGGCCCCGCTTCGCGGGGCCACGCTCAGGGCGGACGGCCTCTGGGGCCGGTCATCCTGAGCGCAGCGCCCTTCGCGTCCGCGAAGGGCACGGAGCGAAGGACGGGACCCAGCGCAGCAGGGGTGGGGCCCCAGCGGCTTCGCCGCTGGGGCGGGGGCGCAGCCCCCGTTTCATGGATGCTGGATCGCGATGGCGTCCGCGCGGACCAGATCGACCTTCTCGACGAGGATGGTGCGCTTGCCCTCGCGCAGCTCGAGGTCCTCGGCGAACGGGAACAGGATGCCCTCGACGGGCCGGAAGCGCCGGAACGAGACCGCGGTCTCCCGGCCCGCCACGCGGGTCACCGCCCTCAGGATGCGGCCGCTCGAGGAGTCGATCTCGGCCGTGAGCGTCGCGCGATCGTGGAGTGCCAGCTCCACCAGGCGCACCCGCCTGCCGGCGCGGCGCGTCTCGCCCCGGTCGACCAGCGCCTCGCGCCCCCTCGCCAGCGCCGCCGGCAGGAAGAACCGGGCCGCCTCGAGCCGGATCTGATCGGCCCGCACCAGCCCCGTCACCTCGTTGCCGTCCCGGAAGGCGCGGCCGCCGTCGAGGATCAGCGTCTCGCGCTCGATCCCGCCGAGCGAGACGGCGGACCGGTAGCGGTCCGGGGGCCGGAGCAGCCGCTCCAGGCGCGGCCGCTCCCTGGGAGCGGTGGTGCCGTCGGCGATGCTCCCCTCGAGCCGCAGGCCCTCCACGCCCAGGAGCGCCTCCACGCCGCCGTAGAAGCGGAAGGTCCGGGCCAGCACCTGCGAGAGCGGCGGGGGCGGGGAGGGGCGGCGCGTGCGATGGGCACGGGTGGCGGACGAGGACTCGGCGCGCGCGGCGAACGCGGCCGGGCCGGGGGCGCCCAGCAGGATCCCCACGGCGAGCACGGCGGCGGCGAACCGGAATCGCAATGTCCGAGAGTGTGCCGTCGCGGGGGGTGCTCTGCAAGTGTGGGAGGAAGGGCGCGGGCCGCGCCGCCGGGAAAATCAAGCTTGTTTCCGACATCCGCGGATGCCAGAACACGGCCCCCCATGCTCGATCTCTCCACGCTCAACCCGCCCCAGCGCGAGGCCGTGACCGCCACCGACGGCCCCCTGCTGGTGCTGGCGGGGGCGGGATCGGGCAAGACGCGCGTCATCGCGCACCGCGTGGCGTATCTGATGATGCAGGGCATCGACCCCTCCTCGGTCCTGTGCGTCACCTTCACCAACAAGGCGGCCGGCGAGATGCGCGAGCGCGTGGTGGCGCTGGCCGGGCCGGCCGGCACCGACGTCTTCGTCTCCACCTTCCACAGCTTCGGCCTGTGGCTGCTGGGCAAGGAGCACGAGGCGGCCGGGCTGCCCCGGCGTTTCGCCATCTGTGACGCGGGCGACCAGCTGGCGCTGGTGAAGCGCTGCATGCGCGAGGTGAGCGTCGACGATCGCCGCTTCGACGCGCACCGGGTGCTCTCCATCCTCTCCCGCGCCAAGAACGAGGGGAAGAAGCGCATCGCGGTGAAGGAGGCCGGGCAGGGGGACGACTACGACCTGGTGGCCGCCGAGGTGTACCCGCGCTACCAGCGGGCGCTGCGCGCCATGCGGGCGGTGGATTTCGACGATCTCATCGCCCGCCCGGTGGAGCTCCTCTCCGGCGAGAAGGCCGTCCGCACCCGCCTGCAGCGGCAGTTCCGCCACCTGCTGGTGGACGAGTACCAGGACACGAACCTGGCCCAGCTCGAGCTCCTGCGGCTGCTGGCGGGCGAGAAGCGGAACGTGTGCGCGGTGGGCGACGACGACCAGGCCATCTACGGCTGGCGCGGGGCCGAGGTGAAGAACATCCTGCGCTTCGAGAAGCACTTCCCCGGCGCCCGCGAGGTGCGGCTGGAGCAGAACTACCGGTCCACCGGCCGCATCCTGGCCTGCGCCAACGCGGTCATCGCCCGGAACGCGGCCCGCAAGCCCAAGAAGCTCTTCACCACCGCCGGCGAGGGGGACAAGGTCCGGGTGGCGGCGCTCCCGGGCGAGGAGGAGGAGGCCCGCTTCGTGGCCGAGGAGATCGCGCGGCAGCGCGGGGAGGGGCGCCCCTGGTCGCACTTCGCCGTGCTCTACCGGCTCAACGCGCTCTCGCGCCCGTTCGAGGAGGCCTTCCGCGAGGCCTCCATGCCCCACACCGTCCACGGCGGCCCGGCCTTCTTCGATCGCTCGGAGGTCCGCGACCTGCTCGCCTACCTGAAGCTCTGCACCCAGCCCGAGGACGACGTCTCGCTCTCACGAATCGTGAACGTCCCGGCGCGCGGCATCGGGGACACCTCCCTGGAGCGGGTCCACGACTGGGCCATCGAACACAAGAAGCCGCTCCTCGA
Source organism: uncultured Pseudomonadota bacterium (assembly GCA_963736345.1). Taxonomy (GTDB): domain Bacteria; phylum Myxococcota; class Myxococcia; order Myxococcales; family Anaeromyxobacteraceae; genus Anaeromyxobacter. Next base: position 198,153 of record CAVTOU010000028.1, read on the forward strand.
GGCGCTGCGGCAGGCGGAGCGGATCCCGGACCTGCCGCGCGGCGCGGGCGAGCGCATCGCGGCCTTCGTCGAGCTGGTCGACCGGTACCGGGCACGCTTCCGCGAGGGGAACGCGGCCGAGGTGGCGCGCGGGCTGGTGGCCGAGGTCGACCTCTACAGCCACGCCCGCGCCAGCGTCCAGTCGCTGGAGGCCGGCGCGCGCAAGGTGGAGGGGATCGACGGCCTGCTCCGCTCGCTCGAGTCATACACGCAGCGCTCCGCCCGCCCCGGCCTCGGCGCCTGGCTGCAGCGGCTGGCGCTCGACTCGCGCGCCGAGGAGGACCCCGCCGCCGAGGGGGGCATCGCGCTCATGACCCTGCACGCCGCCAAGGGCCTGGAGTTTCAGGTCGTGTTCCTGGTGGGCGCCGAGGAGGACTACCTCCCCTGCGCCGGCATCCAGGGCGAGCCGCGCGACCTCGACGAGGAGCGTCGCCTCGCCTACGTGGGGATCACGCGGGCGCGGGAGCGGCTCTACCTGACCCGCGCGGTGGCGCGCACCAGGCGGGGCAAGGTCCAGACCCGCACCCCCTCGCGCTTCCTGGGAGAGCTGCCGGCGGATGCGCACGAGGTGATCGACCCGGCGGCCCGGGCCGCCCCGCAGGACGTGGCCGCGCACACCGAGAACGTCATGGCGGGGCTCAGGGCGAGGCTGGGGGTGCAGACTGAGTGATCTGCGACCTGGACCTGGACGTAGGCCTAGACCTAGACCTAGAGCGGGGTCTACTGATAGGGGACTCTCCGGACCAGGTCTAGGTCCAAGTCTAGGTCTAGGACGAGGTTTGGCTTCCCAAGGGCCCTTCACCCTTGACAGGGACGCCCCCTTCCTCTAAAAGGCGCCTCTCACTTTCTGGGATTTCGCAGGCTTATCATGTCCAAAGGCACCACCCACAGCGCGACCCGCGGCGAGGCCCTCGCCGACCGGAAGTGGTGGCTCGTCGACGCCGCCGACCTGACCGTCGGCCGCGCCGCCAGCCGCATCGCGTCGATCCTGAAGGGCAAGCACAAGCCCAGCTACACGCCCTCGATGGACGTGGGCGACTTCGTGGTGGTCGTGAATGCCGCCAAGGTGCGCTTCACCGGCAAGAAGGAGACGGACAAGGTCTTCTTCTCGCACACCATGCACCCGGGCGGCGCCAAGCTGACCCCGATGAACCGGATCCGCGCGAACCACGCCGAGGACATCCTCCTGAACGCCGTCCGGCGCATGCTTCCCCGGAGCGCGCTGGGGCGGCAGATGATGACCAAGCTGAAGATCTACGCCGGGGACAAGCACCCGCACGCCGCGCAGAAGCCGGCCGCGCTGAGCCTCGCGCACTAAGGACGATCGACGATGGCCACCCAGCTGAACCAGAACGTCGGCCGCCGCAAGGAAGCGGTGGCGCGCGTCCGGCTCGCCCCGGGCACCGGGAACATCACCATCAACGGCCGGACCATGGACGAGTACTTCGGGCGCGAGACCTCGAAGATGATCCTGGTCGAGCCGCTCAAGCTGGTCGACCAGATGGGCAAGGTCGACGTGTTCGTGAACGCCCGCGGCGGCGGCCTCTCCGGCCAGGCCGGCGCCATCCGGCACGGCATCAGCCGGGCGCTGTGCCAGCTCAATCCCGAGTTCCGGCCCGTCCTCAAGAAGGCGGGCTTCATGACCCGCGACGCGCGCGCGGTCGAGCGGAAGAAGTACGGCCGCCCCGGCGCCCGCAAGCGGTTCCAGTTCTCGAAGCGCTAGTCTCGATTCCGGGCCCGGCCTCCAGGCCGCGCCCCGCGTCGGGACCACACGGCCGGCCCCGCCCCTGCGCGGCGCCGGCCGCTTTGTTTCTCCGGGAGGGCGAGCCTTTCTCCGGGAGGGCGAGCCGCTCACTCCTGCGGCGGCTCCGCTTCCTTCTTGTCGCCCTTCACCGCCGACTTCGCCTTGTGGCCGGCTTCCTTGGTGCCCTCGCCGACCTTGTGGGCGCCTTCCCTGGTGCCCTGGCCCACCTTCTTGGCGCCATGCTTGGTGGCCTGCCAGCCTTCCTTGGCGCCCTCCTTGACGGCGTGGCCCACCTTCTTGGCCCCCTGGGCGACGCCATGGGCCGCTTCCTTGAAGCCCTTCTTCACCTCGGCCTTGAGGCCCTTGCCCTCGCCGGCCGAGTCGTCCTGCTCCTCGTCGGCGCGGACGGGGTGGGCCAGCGCCAGCCCGAGGGCGATCGCGACGAGGAACCGGGTTCGACGAGCCATGGAACGACCTCCGCCGCGGGCCGCGCGTGGGCGAAAATGATACCTCGGCGCGCCCTGTCGGGGCCGCGCCAATGTGAGTGTGTCCCCGGGCGCACCCCGCGAACGTGAACGCGCCCCGACCCCCCCCCGGTCTGCTCGGGCGCGGGCTCGGGCTCGTTCACGGGGGGAGCCTTGCCGGTGCGTGAAAGAACCGCGAGTCCGATGCGGGATCACGCGGGCCTACATGTCGTCGTCCCCGGGCCCCGGCATTGGACGGCCCGATTCGGGGTGCTACCCTGACCGTTGGCATGGAACTCAACGAGATCCTGCAGGTCGCCCTCCGCGCCGCCGCCTCGGACATTCATCTGAAGGCCGGGCTCCCCCCCATGTTCCGGGTGGACGGCTCGCTGGTGCCGCTCAAGGACGCGCGACGGCTCCCGCCCGAGGAGATCGCGCGGATGAGCTTCGGGATCATGAACGAGTACCAGAAGGAGAAGTTCAAGCAGACCAACGAGGTCGACCTGGCCTACGGCGTGCCGGGCCTGGGCCGGTTCCGCGTCAACGTCTTCCAGCAGCGCGGGACCATCGGCGTGGTCCTGCGCGTCATCCCCTTCAAGATCCAGACGATCGAGCAGCTCATGCTCCCCAAGATCCTGGAGAAGATCGCCGGGGAGCAGCGCGGCCTCATCCTGGTCACCGGGACCACCGGCTCCGGCAAGTCGACCACGCTCGCGGCGATGATCGATCACATCAACGCGACCGAGACCTGCCACATCATGACCATCGAGGATCCCATCGAGTTCCTCATCCGCGACAAGCGCTCGATCGTGAACCAGCGCGAGGTGGGCGTCGACACCATGAGCTTCGGCCAGGCGCTCAAGAGCGCGCTGCGCCAGGACCCGGACGTGATCCTGGTGGGCGAGATGCGGGACCTCGAGACCATCGAGACCGCGCTCACCGCCGCCGAGACCGGCCACCTGGTCATGTCCACCCTCCACACCCTGGACGCCACCGAGACCATCAACCGCATCATCTCGGCGTTCCCGCCCTACCAGCAGAAGCAGGTGCGGCTCCAGCTCGGCTCGGTGCTCAAGGGCGTCATCAGCCAGCGGCTGGTGCCCAGGGCCGACGGCAAGGGACGCGTCCCGGCCATCGAGGTGCTCCTGGCCACCGCCCGCGTGCGCGAGCTCATCGAGGACAAGGACCGGACCAAGGAGATCCCGGACGCCATCTCCCAGGGCCACACCACCTACGGGATGCAGACCTTCGACCAGTCGCTGATGGGCCTGCTCAAGTCCAACCTCATCAGCTACGAGGAGTCGCTCCGCCAGGCGACCAACCCGGACGACTTCGCGCTGCGCGTCTCCGGCATCAGCGGCACCTCCGACTCCAAGTGGGATTCGTTCGAGAAGCCCGGCGAGGGCGGCGGCGCCTCGCAGGCCCGCCCCGCGGCGGGCGCCGCGCCCACCCCGCCCCGTCCGCCCCCCGGGCCGGGCTCCCCCGCCGCGGCCGTGGGGCGGGTCACCCCGCCCAAGGGCAGTCCGCCCAAACCCTCCTCCGGCGGCGGCGCCGGGGGCGACGACGACTTCCAGATCGAGCGGTTCTAGACGGCCGTGGAACGAAAGCGGAAGCGCACCTCCCCGGGTGGCGCCGGGAGATTCTCCGGCGGCGCGCGCACCGGAGCAGCCGCCGCTGGCCCGGGCGAGATCGATGGCGCTGCGCCTGCTGGCGGCGCGGGCGCGGACCGAGGCGCAGATCCGCGCTCGCCTGGGCCGCGAGGAGCTGTCGCAGCACGCGGACGAGGTGGTGGCCTGGCTGCGCGGCCTGGGATACCTCGACGACGTCGCCTACGCGCTGGCCCAGGCGCGCGCCCTGCTCGCGCCGGGCAAGCTCGGGCCGGTCAAGGTCGAGCGGCGGCTGGTGCAGGCGGGCGTCGGCGCCGGCGATGCGCGGAAGGCGGTGCGGCAGGTGCTGGAGGGCGAGGAGGGGCGCGCGCCTGCCGCCGCCGAGAGGGAGCTGTGCCGCACCCTGGCCGAGCGGCGGGCGCGGCGGCCCCTGGGCGAGCTGGACGAGCGCGAGCGCGCCCGGCTGGCCCGCTTCCTGGCCGGCCGCGGCTTCGGGGGCGCCGTGGTCGCCGCGGTGCTGGGGATCTACACGGACGGGGACCCGTAGCACCGGAATCCCCGGCTGCGCGCTTCCTGCCCCTCTGGTATCTTCCCCGCCCCATGCGCCGGATCGCCCTCGCCCTCGCCCTCGCCGCCGCGCTCCCCGCCTGCCACACGCGCTACACCACCATCTCGGGGAACCTGAAGCTGGGCTCTACGCCGGAGGACAACTACGAGCGCGGCATGGCCGAGATGAAGGACAAGAACTACGCGGAGGCGATCCGCTTCTTCGAGTACGTCAAGGCCAAGTACCCGTTCAGCAACGTGAGCCTGCTCTCCGACCTGCGCGTCTCCGACATCAAGTACGCCATGGGTCGGCACGCCGAGGCGGCCGACTCGTACGAGAAGTTCGCCAAGGACCACCCCTCCTCCGACCAGGTCGAGTACGCGCTGTACCGGGCCGGCCTCTCGCATTTCAAGGCCGCTCCCTCCGACTTCGTGTTCTTCCCGCCCGTCTACGAGAAGGACCAGCGCGAGACGGAGAAGGCGGTGACCACGCTCCGCGAGTTCGTGCAGAAGTACCCGTCCTCGACCTACCTGGCCGAGGCGCGGAAGACGCTCTCCGGCGCCGAGGAGGTCCTGGCCAAGCGCGAGCTGTACGTGGGCGACTACTACTTCAAGCGCGGGAACTGGGCCGGGGCCGCCGGGCGCTACAAGGGGCTGGCGGACAGCTATCCCGGACTCCGCGCTGGCCCAGCCGGCCCAGCTCAAGCTGGCCGAGGCCTACCTGCGCATGAACGAGAAGTTCCAGGCCCGGCAGGCGCTGCAGCGCCTGATCGTGGAGCACCCCGAGGGCCGGCAGCGCGGGCAGGCGGAGAAGCTCCTTGAATCGCTCCGGTGAACCTCCGTCGCCGGCGCCGCAGGGCCGATCCCCCACCGAACGTGAACGAGCGCCCGAGCCCATGTTCTCCGGGCGCGCCCGCGCCAGGCGCCGCGCCCGGGCCGGGCGGCTGGGGTCCCCGTACCTGTTCCCCCTGGCGCTGGTGGCGGTGGTCGCCTTCCTGATCTGGCGCAACTGGGAAGCGCTGACCTCGTTCGACCTCCCCATCGCCGCCGCCGGGGCGGAGACGCAGGTCAAGGAGGCGCTGGCCCACCAGGACCGGGCCGCCCTGGCCGACGTGTACGGGTTCATGGCCGGGGGCACGGCCCAGCTGCAGCCGGTGCGCTTCGGCGACGTGACGGTCTCCGTCGACCAGGGGAAGGCGCGGGTGCTGGCCGTGGTCGAGGCGCGGGGCAGGGTGGTCTGGCGCGGGGAGAAGGCCGACCTGTCCTACGTCGGGCGGGAGTCGTTCGGGATGACCCGCTGCAAGATCGCGCTCTGGTGCGCCGACGGCGAGCAGTTCGCGCGCCTGCGCGGCGTCCTGACCGCGCTGTTCCGGCGGACCGACGCCGCCGCCACGCGCGACGTCGCCTCGGCCGGGAGGGTGGTCTCGGACGGCTACGCCGGGCCGGGCGGCAAGCCGGCGCTGCTGGCGCGGCTGGGCCGGGATTTCCAGGCGCCCGTCCCGCGGGTCCACGTGCGCGCCTGGCAGATCCGGGTGGAGCGCGACCGCGCCGCAGGTGGGCGAGGACTACGACGTGGTCGAGGCCGGGCGGCGCCGGGGAGCGGCGGCGGGCCCTCTACTCCCTGGTGCTGGAGGACGACCGGTGGAGATTCGTGGATGGGTTGTGAACGGTTCTCCCGTTCCCCGTCACCGTTCGCGTCACCGGTTCCGTTCCCGTTCTCGGAGCGGATCGTCCCGGGCCCGGGACGGACGGGATCGGTGACGGTGACGGTCACGGGAACGGTGACGGCCCTGGATCAGGTCGCGATCCGGAAGTGCTAGTCTTGCCACCCTCGGGAGGCGCACATGGACGACACCCTCAAGCAGGCCTTCGAGCTGGGTCGCGGGTACTACCTGAAGCGCGAGTACGGCCTGGCCGAGCAGTACCTCACCGAGGTGGTCGAGCAGAACCAGTCGTTCGCCGACGTCTACAACATGCTGGGCGTCATCTACCACGACCAGGGCCAGTACCAGAAAGCGCTGCGCGCCTTCGAGGCCGCGCTGCGCCTCAACCCCGGCGTACACCGATGCGGCCCTCAACCTGGCCGTCACCTACAACGACACCGGCAAGTACAAGGAGGCCCAGGATATCTACCGGCACGCGCTCTCGCGCTCCGGGGCCTCGCAGGGCAAGCTCGATCGCTACGTCCAGGGCAAGCTCGCCAACATGTACGCCGACATCGGCGACGTCTACCTCTCCTCCGGCCTCTACCAGGAGGCCATCGCCGAGTACCGGCGCGCGCTGGGGCTGGGGCCGGCCTTCGCCGACATCCGCTGCAAGCTGGCGGGAGCGCTGCGGGACGCCGGCGAGCGCGAGGCGGCCATCTCCGAGTACGAGGAGATCGTCCGGCAGAACCCGCAGTACATCCCGGCCCGGCTCAACCTGGGCCTGTCGCTGCTCGCGGCCGGACGGAAGGACGAGGCGGTGAAGCACTGGAAGAAGGTGCTGGAGATGTCCCCGGGCAACCGCAGCGCGGATCTGTACCTGCAGGCCGCCGGCCAGTAGCCGGAGGGGCTGTCTTCGGGCAGCCGCACCGCGGGGCGACGCTCCTCACCCCCCACCGCCCGCCCTTCCTCCCGGCTTCCCTCCGGGCTGGTCTTCTCCCGTCATGACCGCGCCGTCCCGCGCGGTGAGGATCGTGGATGCGGTCCCCGTGGCCGCACCGCGCCGCCGCCGCTCAGCGCGGCCGGGCGGTGGTCTCGCGGATTACCAGCTCCACCTCGGGCATGCCGGTGGTGGGCGGCTTGCGCTCGTCGAGGAGGTCGAGGAGGGAGTGGGCCGCGCGCCGGCCCATCTCCTCCAGAGGCTGGCGCACGGTGGTGAGCGGCGGGGTGGCATACCGGGATCCGGGGAGGTCGTCGAAGCCCACCAGCGAGACGTCCTCGGGGACCCGGACGCCGCGCCGGTGCAGCCCCAGGCGCGCGCCGCAGGCGCACTCGTCGTTGGCCGCGAAGATGGCGGTGAAGGGCCGGCCCCCGTCGAGGAGCCGCTCCACCGCCTCCAGCCCGTCGCCGGGCAGGAAGCCGGCCTCCACCACCAGCCCGGGATCGAAGCGGACCCGCGCCGCGTGCAACGCCCGGCGGTAGCCCTCCAGCCGCTCCAGGGCGTCGGGGTGATCGGGCGGGCCCTGCAGGTGGGCGATGCGCCGGTGTCCCAGGCCGAGGAGATGGGCGGTGGCCAGCGCGCCCCCGCGCACGTTGTCCACCTTCATCGAGAACAGCTTGCCCTTGCGCAGGTCCCGCCCGGCCACCACCATCGGCACGGTGCGGGAGTAGCGCAGCAGCGCGCCGTCGCCGAGCCGGGAGGTCACGACGATGATGCCGTCCACGCGCCGCGCCAGGAGCGCCTCGATGCGCTCGCCCTCGGACCGGGCGCTGGACGGGCCGCCCAGGATCATGGGCGCGTAGTCGGAGCCGGCCAGCGCATCGGCGATGCCGCGAAGGGTGGTCCCGAAGAACGGGCTGTCGACGTCGTGCGCCAGGATGCCGATGGTCATCCGCCGCCCCTGGCGCAGGCCGCGCGCCATCGGATTGGGCTGGAACCCCAGCCGGGCGATGGCCGCCTCGACGGCCGCGCGCTTGGGCTGGGCCACGAAGGCGGTGCCGTTCAGGATGCGCGACACGGTGCTGGGCGACACGCCCGCGGCGCGGGCCACCTCGACCAGCTTGCTGGCCCGGGCGGCGGATGATCGGGAACGGGTCTTCACGTCGCGTCCTCGGGTACTGCACCCTTGTATCGCATCCCCGCCCCGCCATGCACCTTTCCCCGGCCGCCGGCGCGGCGGCCGCCCCCGCTCTCTCCCCCGGATGGCGTTGCCCCGCCCGTCGCGCGCCGCTGAAAACGATTTCGCTACGGGAAACTCGGTCGCAGGTGCGATGCCCCGTTGAATACCGGCGCGCGCCGGCACGTCGGTGCTCATGACCTGCGGTGAATTGGTCGTCGCACCGCCAGCGCCAGAGCGGGCCGCCCGGGGCCGGAGGTCAGGCCCGGTCCCGGGCCGGTCCATGCGCCGGCACCGATGGTGCGCGCCGGGCAGGGCATCCCGGCGGGCCGAGCCCGGCAGGGGGCCGGCGGGTATACTCGCCCCATGTCCGAGCAGGAGAAGACGGTCCGGCTCACCGCGCTGTCGCACGGCGCCGGTTGAGCCTGCAAGATCCGCCCGGCGGACCTGGCGCAGGTCCTGCGCCACCTTCCCCCCGTGACGGACCCGAGCGCGCTCGTCGGCACCGAGACGCGCGACGACGGTGCCGTGTACGCGCTCGACGCCGAGCGCGCGCTGGTCGAGACGGTCGACTTCTTCACGCCGGTGGTGGACGACCCCTACTGGTTCGGCCGCATCGCCGCCGCCAACGCCATGTCCGACGTGTGGGCCATGGGGGGGCGACCCCTGTTCGCCCTCAACCTGGTGGGCTGGCCGGTCAAGACCCTGTCCATGGAGCTGCTGGGCGAGGTGCTGCGCGGCGGGGCCGAGGCGGCCAGGCTGGCCGGGATCCCGATCCTGGGCGGGCACAGCATCGACGACCCGGAGCCCAAGTACGGGCTGGCGGTGACCGGCCTGGTCCACCCCGCCCGCATCCTCCGCAACGTGGGCGCGCGCCCCGGGGATCGCCTGCTCCTCACCAAGCCGCTCGGGACCGGCATCGCCAGCACGGCGCTCAAGCGCGGCATGGCCACCGCAGCGCTCGAGAAGCGCGCCGTCGAGGTGATGGCGGCGCTGAACCGCGCGGCCGGCGAGATCCTGGCCGGGAGCGGCGCGGTGCACGCCCTCACCGACGTCACCGGGTTCGGCCTCCTGGGGCACGCCTGGAACATGGCGGAGGGCTCGCGGGTGCGGCTCAAGCTCATGGCCGACGCCATCCCGCTGCTCGAGGGCGTGGTCGAGCTGGCCGCCCAGGACGTGGTGCCGGGCGGCTCCAGGGCCAACCTCGCCTGGGTGGCGCCGCACGTCCGGTTCGCCGAGCGCCTGGCGGCGCCGCTGCGCCAGGTGCTGGCGGATGCCCAGACCAACGGCGGCCTGCTGGCGGCGGTCGAGCCCGAGGCGGCGGGCGGGATCCTGTCCGCGCTGCACGCGGCGGCGGTCGAGGCGGTGCAGGTGGGATATGCGGCGCCGCTCTCCGCCGGCGAGGAGCCGGGCATCGACGTGAGCTGAGGGCGGGCGAGCGGGGACCCGGGCGCACGTCTGGTAGAATCCCCGCCTCGATGATCGCGTCGCTCGCCGCCGCCGTGCTGGCCGCCGCCCTCGCGGGCAAGGCGCCGCCGCCGAGGGAGGCGCCCTTCGTGGTGGTGCTCGACCCGGGCCACGGCGGCGATCAGGACGGAGCCCTGGCGCCCGACGGGACCAAGGAGAAGGACCTGGCGCTGCTGATCGCGCAGCGGGTGGGCGCGGCGCTCCGCAAGCGCGGGGTCCGGGTGGTGCTCACCCGGACCGGCGATCTCTCCGTGCCGCTCGCGAACCGCGCCGCCATCGCCAACGGCATCAAGGCCGACGTGTTCCTCTCCATCCACCTCAACTCGATGCCCACCGCCGAGCAGCGCAGGCACACCAGCGGCATCGAGACCTACTTCCTCTCCGCCGACGCCACCGACGAGCATGCCACCGCCGTGGCGGCCCGCGAGAACGCCGACCGGATCGCCGGCGAGGACGAGATCGATCCCGGCGATCCGGTGGCGGCAATCCTCTCCGACCTGGCCGACGCCGACAGCCTGGCCGGCTCCTCGAGGCTCGCCTACGACCTCCAGGAGAAGCTGGTCGCCTCGCTGGGGGCGGAGGATCGCAAGGTGAAGCAGGCGCCCTTCTACGTCCTGGCCGGCGCGCGGATGCCGGCGGCGCTTCTCGAGCTGGGCTTCATCTCGCACGAGGCGGACGCCGCCAGGCTCGAGACGCGTGGCTACCAGGAACGGATGGCCGAGGCGGTGGCGGAGGCGGTGCAGAGCTACCGCCAGGAGACGAGAAGGGCGAGGCGGTAGGCGCCCATCCGGTTCGGGCGCCGGCAAGGCGGGGGGCTGCGCACCGCTCCCCAGCCCCGGAACGCGATGGCATCGGGCGGCACCTCGTGCTATCCCGCCCGCCATGCGAACGAACGGTCGCGCCCAGCGCGAGCTGCGCAAGATCCTCCTCGAGCCCGGCGTGGCCAAGCACGCCGAGGGCTCCTGCCTGGCCCGGTTCGGGGACACGCACGTGCTGTGCACCGCCTCGCTGGAGGACAGGGTGCCCCCGCACGTCTACGGGACCGGCGCGGGCTGGGTCACCGCCGAGTACGGCATGCTGCCGCGCTCGACGCACGAGCGGATGCAGCGCGAGGCGGCGCGGGGGAAGCAGGGCGGGCGCACGCTGGAGATCCAGCGGCTGGTCGGACGGGCGCTGCGGGCGGCGGTGGACCTGCGGGCGCTGGGCCCGCGGACCGTCACCCTCGACTGCGACGTCCTGCAGGCGGACGGCGGCACGCGCACCGCCGCGGTGACCGGCGGCTACGTGGCGCTGGTGGCGCGCGCTCCGGACGCTGCAGAAGAAGAAGGCGCTCGCCCACGAGCCCCGGTCGGCGCAGCGTCGCGGCGGTGTCGGTGGGCATCGTGGACGGGGAGGTCTGCCTCGACCTCGACTACGCCGAGGACTCCACCGCCGAGGTGGACATGAACGTGGTGGCCACCGGGCAGGGCGAGCTGGTGGAGGTGCAGGGCACGGCCGAGGGGAAGCCGTTCCCGCGCGCCGAGCTCGACCGGATGCTGGACGCGGCGCTGGAGGGCATCGCCACCCTGACCGAGCTCCAGGCGGCGGCGCTTCGATGAGCCGAGATCCCGCTCCTCTTCGGCACCACCAACCCCGGCAAGCTGCGCGAGCTGCGCCGCATGGTGGCCGGGCTTCCGCGTGCGGGTGCTCGGGCCGGAGGACCTCGCCCAGCCCGCTGCCGGAGGTGCTGGAGGACGGTGCCACGTTCGAGGAGAACGCCGCGAAGAAGGCGGCCGCCTGGGCCCGCTGGTCGGGGCTCCACACCCTGGCCGACGACTCCGGACTGTGCGTGGATGCGCTCGGCGGGGCGCCCGGCGTTCACTCGGCGCGCTGGTCGGAGCTCGAGCCGGCCCCGGCCCCGTCGAGCCCGGTCTGCGAGCTGGCCGAGGGTGCGGCCGGCGAGCTCGGGGCCGAGGCAGGCCGCGCGGCGCGCGACGAGCGGAACAACGACAAGCTGCTGCGGGCGCTGCGGGGGGTTCCGGATGCGCTGCGCGGCGCGGAGTACCGGGCCGTCCTGTGCCTGGCGCGGCCGGACGGGACGGTGCTGGCGCTCGGTGGTGGGGCGGTGCCGGGGCCGGATCGGCCACGTGCGCCGCGGCACGGGGGGGTTCGGGTACGACCCGCTCTTCATCACCGGGGTGCAAGGGGACGGCCGCGAGCGGACCATGGCCGAGCTCGGCGCGGAGGAGAAGGACGCCATCTCCCACCGCGGAGAGGCCTTCCGCAAGCTGCTCCCGGTCCTGGCGGGGCTCGTGCGGGCCCCTTGACGCGGGGGCACCGGTCCGCTACAGACGGGCGTTCTCGGAAACGCCAGGACAGTTCGGTCCCTCGCTTCCGGGGCGTAGCGCAGCCTGGTAGCGCGCCTGCCTTGGGCGCAGGAGGTCGCGGGTCCGAATCCCGCCGCCCCGATGTCTTTGACAAGCAGGAAGCAGCGGAATGCGACGAGTTACGCGCCCGTAGCTCAGTTGGATAGAGCGTCGGCCTTCGAAGCCGCAGGTCGGGGGTTCGATTCCCTCCGGGCGCGCTGAGAGGTCGGTGAAGTGTTTCACGGTGAGTATAGCTCAATCGGTAGAGCACTGGACTGTGGATCCGGGGGTTAAGGGTTCGAGCCCCTTTACTCACCCTTCTTCGATGGACATGGAGCGAGCGATTCGCGCCCGTAGCTCAGCTGGCCGGGGGTCCGGGGGCCGTCACTGGCCCCCGTGCGATCTTCCTGCCCTGGGCAAGGAACCTTTCGATGAACGCGCCCGTAGCTCAGCTGGACAGAGCGGCGGCCTTCTAAGCCGCGGGTCGGGGGTTCGAGTCCCTCCGGGCGTGCTGCAGACGGTTGGCGCGCAGGCGCGGCCGGCTGAGGCCGCGCCGGAGCGCGGAGGGGGACTGGGGGGCGGAGCGACACGGAGCCGCTCATCCACGGAACCGGTGGCGCGTAGCCCCCCAGCAAGAAGCCCGGCGGCCTTCTAGGCCGCGGGTCGGGGGTTCGAGTCCCTCCGGGCGTGCAACCAGCGCCGGTCGACGCGGCCGGGCACCACCCTCCGTCCGGGACGGAGTTCGTTGACACACCAGGCTCCCGCTGCTACAACCCGCGACCCTCGGGAACCGAGGGAAGCACGGGCGCATAGCTCAACTGGCAGAGCAATGGACTCTTAATCCATAGGTTGAAGGTTCGATTCCTTCTGCGCTCACTCGAAGGCCCGCCGGCGACGGCGGGCCTTCCGCGTCTTCTAGGCGTCGTCCTTCTTGCCGCCCTGGATGACGCCGAAGCGAGGCCGCTTGCGCTCGGGCGGCCGCAGGATGCCGGCCAGCACCGACGGCCAGGGGAAGGCGCAGTCGAAGCGGTAACCGCGGAAGGTCAGGTTGCAGCGGATGCCCCACTCGTCCAGCAGCACCTCGGACGTGTCGCGCCCGGCCACCAGGTTCACCCGGACCAGCTCCTCCTCCTGCAGGTACTCGGGGAGGACCACCCCCGGGGCGGAGGGCGCCACGATGACGCACTCGATCGCGTTGGCGGCGCGGCAAGCCTCCAGCATCTCGCCGTAGCGGCGTTGGAGCGCGAACAGCTCGAGCGCGCCCTGCGGCCAGCCCGGACAGGAGGGCGGGCAGGGTGCATCGGGCGGGTGGTCGTGGGGGTCCTCCACGGGCCCGTCTTACTACAGACGAGGGTCGGTCGTCCCCGGGTCGTATACCTCCGGGTGTCGGCCGCGCGGGGGCCCTGCCCCGCGGCCGCCTGTCGCGCCGCGAAACGGGCGACCCGGCCGGCGGCGTGGTAAGTGAGCGGTGTTCGGCGGCCTCGTCTCACCCGGCGTCGAGAAGAAACGGTGGTTGACCCGGCCTGTCGCAGGACGAAGAGGAAGGGCAGGCGAACGCGGGGCCAGGCGGATGAGCCTGGCCCGGAGTGAGCTGGGGGTTCGGGGGGCCGAGTCTCACCCCGCCCCCCCGTATAGACATCTGGGCGGGTGGCGGAACTGGCAGACGCGCTGGACTTAGGATCCAGTGCCGAAAGGCGTGAGGGTTCGAGTCCCTCCCCGCCCACTCTGCGCTTGACCGGGGCGTCCTGCGCACGTAGCTACTACCGCCTTTCCCGGCGTCTCGAAAAGGTCGCGAAATCCCATGAAGATCCAGGTCGAGTCCGTTTCACCGGTCGAGCGGAAGGTCACCATCGAGGTGGACCCCGAGCGCGTCGCCAAGGAGCTGGAGCTCGCCTACACCGGCCTCTCGCGGCGCGTGAAGCTGCGGGGCTTCCGCCCCGGCAAGGCGCCGCGCAAGGTGCTCGAGCGCCAGTTCCGGGCCGAGGTGGAGAGCGACGTGGCCGAGAAGATCGTGGCCGACACCTTCGCCGAGGCGGTCCGCACGGAAGACCTCCTGGTGGTGGCCGCGCCCAGCGTCTCCATCGCCGAGGGGATCGCCGAGGGCAAGCCGCTGCGCTACACCGCCCGCGTCGAGGTGAAGCCGAAGCTCTCGCCCAAGGACTACCGCGGGCTCGCCGTCACCCGGAAGCCGCCCGAGGTCACCGATCAGATGGTCTCGGACGAGCTCACCCGGCTGCAGCAGTCGTTCGCCGAGCTGGTCCCGGTGGAGGGGCGGTTCGAGACGCAGCCTGGCGACTGGGCGGTCATCGACCACCAGGGGACCATCGACGGCATGCCCTTCCCGGGCGGAAAGGCCGAGGGCGTGACGGTCCGGGTCGCGCCCGGGCCGATCCAGGAGGGAAACCTCGAGAAGCTGGCCGGCGTGAGGGTGGGCGAGGAGGTCGAGTTCGAGCAGGTCTTCCCCGCCGACCACCGCGATCCGGCCCTGCGCGGCAAGGTCGCGAAGATGAGGGCGCAGCTCAAGGCGCTGAAGACGCAGAAGATCCCGCCCCTGGACGACGCCTTCGCCAAGGAGGTGGGCATCGAGAAGATCGAGACGCTGGACGCGCTCAAGGTTCGCATCCAGAGCGACCTGGAGCGTCGCGAGAAACGGCGCGCCGAGTCCCAGCTCAAGGACGCGCTCGTGAAGGCCGCGCTCGCCCGGAACGACTTCGACGTCCCCACGTCGCTGGTGGAGCGGGCCATCGACCAGATGATCGAGGGCACGGCGGAGCGCTTCGCCCGGCAGGGCGTCGACCTGCGCAGGCTGGAGATGGACATGCCCCGCCTGCGCGCCGACCTGCGCGAGCAGGCCCTCCTCCAGGTGCGCGGCGCGCTCCTGCTCGAGGCCATCGCCGACGCCGAGAAGATGGAGGTCACGGACGAGGACGTGCAGGCGGAGGTGGCCCGCATCGCCGACGAGCTGGGCATGCCCCTGGCCAAGGTGCAGCAACAAACGCGCGGCAAGGAGACTCGCGAGGCGCTAAGAAACCGGATCAGGGAGGACAAGGCGCTGGCGCTGCTCTCTTCGGCTGCGACCATCGAGCAGCAGTGATGCCCGCGCCAGGACGATCATGAGCTACCTCATCCCCTACGTCATCGAGCAGACGCACCGCGGCGAGCGCAGCTACGACATCTACTCGCGGCTCCTCAAGGATCGGATCATCTTCCTGGGCTCGGCGGTCGACGACGACATCGCCAACGTCATCATCGCCCAGATGCTGTTCCTGGAGTCCGAGGACCCGGACAAGGACATCAACCTCTACATCAACAGCCCGGGCGGATCGGTGACGGCCGGCCTGGCCATCTACGACACGATGCAGTACGTGAAGCCCCCCGTCTCGACCATCTGCCTGGGGCAGGCGGCCAGCATGGGTGCAGTGCTCCTGGCCGCGGGCTCGCCCGCCAAGCGGTTCGCCGTCCCCAACGCCCGCATCATGATCCACCAGCTCTCGGGCGGTTATCAGGGGCAAGCATCCGACATCGAGATCCAGGCCAAGGAGGCGCTCCGGCTCAAGGCCCGGCTCAACGAGATCCTGGCCCGGCACACGAGGCAGCCGATCGAGCGGATCGAGAAGGACACCGACCGCGACTACTTCATGGGCCCAGGTGAGGCAAAGGAGTACGGCGTGATCGATGAGGTATTTGCCCACAAGAAAGCGCAGGAGCGGAAGCAGCAGTAGACTCATGGGAGGAGGGCCCCTGGGTGGGCCCCGGTGAGGTTCCTCTGGAGGACGGCTTGGAGAAGCGCGAGACGCTCAGCTGCAGCTTCTGCGGGAAATCGCAGAAGGAGGTCAAGAAGCTCATCGCCGGGCCGACCGTCTACATCTGCGACGAGTGCATCGGGCTCTGCAACGACATCATCGCCGAGGAGATCGCCGGCGACGAGAAGCGGGAGCAGAAGCTGCGCATCCCGCGCCCCTTCGAGATCAAGGCCATCCTGGACGAGTACGTGGTCGGGCAGGAGCGGGCCAAGAAGACCCTGGCCGTCGCGGTCCACAACCACTACAAGCGCATCGAGAGCCGCGTCTCGATCGACGACGTCGAGCTGCAGAAGTCGAACATCCTGCTGCTCGGTCCGACCGGCTCGGGCAAGACCCTGCTGGCCCAGACGCTGGCCAAGATCCTCAACGTTCCCTTCACCATCGCCGACGCCACCACCCTGACCGAGGCCGGGTACGTGGGCGAGGACGTCGAGAACATCATCGTCAACCTGCTGCAGGCCGCCGACCACGACATCGAGCGGGCGCAGAAGGGCATCGTCTACATCGACGAGATCGACAAGATCGCGCGCAAGTCCGAGAACCCGTCCATCACCCGCGACGTCTCCGGCGAGGGCGTGCAGCAGGCCCTGCTCAAGATCATCGAGGGCACGGTGGCCAACGTGCCGCCCAAGGGCGGCCGCAAGCACCCCCAGCAGGAGTTCCTGCAGGTCGACACCACCAACATCCTCTTCATCTGCGGCGGCGCCTTCTGCGGGCTGGAGGCCATCGTGGAGCGGCGGGTGGGCGGCCGCAGCCTGGGCTTCGGCGCCGACGTGAAGTCCCGCGCCGAGCGGAACATCGGCGAGCTGCTGGCGCTGGTCGAGCCCGACGACCTGCTCAAGTTCGGGCTGATCCCCGAGTTCGTCGGCCGGCTGCCGGTGGTGACCAGCCTGGAGGAGCTGGACCAGCAGGCGCTCATCGACATCCTCACCAAGCCGCGCAACGCGCTGGTGAAGCAGTACAAGAAGCTGATGGAGATGGACGGGGTCACGCTCAAGTTCACCGACGGCGCGCTGGAGGCGGTGGCCCGCGCCGCCATGAAGAACAAGGCCGGCGCCCGCGGCCTGCGCGCCATCCTCGAGAGCGGCCATGCTCGACATCATGTACGACGTCCCCAGCCGCCGGAACGTGCGCGAGATCGTCATCTCCGAGGACGTGGTCGACAAGAACGAGCCTCCGCTGGTCGTGATGGAGAAGGAAGCGGAGAGCGCGTAGCGCCTCCGGCGCCGCAGCGACAGTCCCGCCCCCCTGCAGCAGGCGCGCCCTCTTCCGGGCGCGGGCTCGTTCACGGGCTCGGGTGTGACCTCGCGCCCCGCGAGGAGGCAAGCAGTCGACCGATTTCGGCCGCGCGCTGCGCTCCCGGAAGGGGAGCGGGCGATCGGGCACCCGCTCCCGTGGGTCGCCGCGGAGGCGAGGTGGGTGAGCCGCCCCTCCCGCCAGTGGGGAGGGCTCTGGACGGCTGCTCGCGCGCCCGCGATGATCCCGCGTGGACGGATCGCGCGTTCCGAAGAAGCGGGTTCGCTCCAGTGTTAGGTGGTAGGTTGACCTGTCGAATCGAGGAGCACACGCACCGTGGCCATCTTCTCCCGCAACGATGACGGCAAGAAGGACGGGAAGCACACCCGCGCTCTGCCGCTCCTTCCCTTGCGCGACATCATCGTCTTCCCGCACATGGTCGTGCCGCTCTTCGTCGGCCGGGAGAAGTCGATCAACGCGCTCGAGGAGGCGATGGGCGGCGACAAGGCGATCCTGCTCTGCGCCCAGAAGAAGGCCAAGACCAACGAGCCCACCCCCGACGACATCTTCGCGGTCGGCACGGTCGGCACCATCATCCAGCTGCTGCGGCTGCCCGACGGCACGGTCAAGGTGCTGGTCGAGGGCAAGCACCGCGCCCGCGCCAAGCGCTTCCTGGAGAACGAGAAGTTCCTCCCGGTCGAGGTCGAGGAGATCGAGGAGCAGAGCGACCGCACGGTGGAGCTCGAGGCGCTGATGCGCTCGGTCCACTCCACCTTCGAGACCTACGTCAAGCTCAACAAGCGCATCCCGCCCGAGATGCTGACCAGCGTCGCCTCCATCGACGACCCGGCGCGCCTGGCCGACACCATCGTCGCCCACCTCTCCCTCAAGCTGAACGACAAGCAGTCGATCCTCGAGACCGAGTCGCCCGCCAAGCGGCTGGAGAAGCTCTACGAGCTGATGCAGGGCGAGATCGAGATCCTGCAGGTCGAGAAGAAGATCCGGACGCGCGTCAAGAAGCAGATGGAGAAGACGCAGAAGGAGTACTACCTCAACGAGCAGATGCAGGCGATCCAGAAGGAGCTGGGCGAGCGCGACGAGTTCAAGAACGAGATCCAGGAGCTCGAGGAGAAGATCAAGACCAAGAAGATGTCGAAGGAGGCCACCCTCAAGGTCAAGAAGGAGCTCAAGAAGCTCAAGATGATGAGCCCCATGAGCGCCGAGGCCACGGTGGTGCGCAACTACATCGACTGGATCCTCTCGCTCCCCTGGTACGAGTACACCGAGGACAAGCTGGAGATCGCCGAGGCCGAGCGGATCCTCGACGAGGATCACTACGGGCTCAAGAAGCCCAAGGAGCGGATCCTCGAGTACCTCGCGGTGCAGAAGCTGGTCGACAAGATCAAGGGCCCCATCCTCTGCTTCGTCGGTCCGCCCGGCGTCGGCAAGACCTCGCTCGGCAAGTCCATCGCCCGCGCCATGAACCGCCGCTTCGTGCGCATCAGCCTGGGCGGCGTGCGCGACGAGGCCGAGATCCGCGGCCACCGGCGCACCTACATCGGCGCGCTGCCCGGCAAGATCATCCAGTCGCTCAAGAAGGCCGGCTCCAGGAACCCGGTCTTCCTGCTCGACGAGGTGGACAAGATGTCCACCGACTTCCGCGGCGACCCCTCGGCGGCGCTGCTGGAGGTGCTCGACCCGGAGCAGAACTACACCTTCAACGATCACTACCTCGACCTGGACTACGACCTCTCCAAGGTCATGTTCATCTGCACCGCCAACACCATGCGCGGGATCCCGCTGCCGCTGCAGGACCGCATGGAGATCATCCGGCTCGCCGGCTACACCGAGCTGGAGAAGCTCTCCATCGCCACCCGCTACCTGATCCCCAAGCAGCAGGAGCTGAACGGGCTCGAGGACGTGCCCGTCACCTGGAAACGGAGCGCGCTCAAGGCCCTGATCCACCACTACACCAGGGAGTCGGGCGTGCGCTCGCTGGAGCGCGAGATCGGCGCCATCTGCCGCAAGATCGCCAAGGACGTCCTCAAGACCGGCCAGCCGACGGCAAGAGCTACCTGGTCAACGTCAAGCTGGTGCAGAAGTACCTCGGACCGCCCCGCTTCCGGTACGGCACCGCCGAGGAGGAGGACCAGATCGGCCTCACCACCGGCCTGGCCTGGACCGAGCTGGGCGGCGAGCTGCTCACGGTCGAGGCCACGGTCATGCCCGGCAAGGGCAAGCTCACCATCACCGGCAAGCTGGGCGAGGTGATGCAGGAGTCGGCCCAGGCGGCCATGAGCTACGTGCGCTCCCGCGCCGAGCTGCTCGGGCTCGACAAGCGCTTCTTCGAGAACGTCGACATCCACGTCCACGTGCCCGAGGGCGCCATCCCCAAGGACGGCCCCTCGGCCGGCATCACCATGGCCACCACGCTCGTCTCGGCCCTGCTGCCGGCTCCCGGTGCGCAAGGACGTGGCCATGACCGGCGAGATCACGCTGCGCGGCCGGGTGCTGCCCATCGGCGGCCTCAAGGAGAAGGTGCTGGCCGCGCACCGCGGCGGCATCAAGCGGGTGCTCATCCCGCAGCGAGAACGAGAAGGACATCCGCGAGATCCCGAAGAAGGTCCGGGACGCGCTCACGATCATCCCGGTCGAGCACACCGACGAGGTGCTGCGCGAGGCGCTGGTCCTCGAGAACCCGCAGGAGTTCCTGCGCAAGCCGGTGCTCCGGCCCGAGAGCGTGTCCGAGACGACCGCGCACGCCTGAGGCGCGGCGAAGGCTCCGTTCGGCGCCCCGCGAGCATCCGCTCCCGGGGCGTCGTCGTCTTGGTAAGACGCCCAGATGCCCCCGGCTCATCCTCGTCTTCATCACGAACTTCCTCGCCCACGGCGCGCGGCAGCCGTGAGGGATCGAGGGCGCGTCGGCCACCCGGTGGTGCCGGGCCGCGGAGGCGAGGTGGTCGCGCGTGTGGGCCGTACCCACCGTGGGATCCGATCCCTTCTCCCCGAGGACCGCGCCAGATGAACGCTGGCCCGTGAATGTGGGCGCGGGCCGGTCCGTCCATCCACACTCACGGGGCAGAGAGGGTCGGAACGTGGAGCCCGCGCGCCGAGCGCTGATTCCCTACCAGGAGGACAGGAGCCTCGTCCCCCAGCCGGCGCGCTGGGGGAAGAAGCTCGCCCACGCGAGCTGGCTCGTCCTGGCCGTGCTGGGACTGCTGTTCCGCGTGCTGGACCCTTTCCCCGTCGCCCAGATGATGGTGGTCTGGGTCGGGCTGGTGGCGGGGTTCGCGGCGGCCGTGACGGCGCTGGTGCGCATGCGCTGGGAAGGGCGCGAGGGGATCGTCAGCCCGGCTCTGATCGGCCTGTGCCTGACCCTGCTCACGATCCTGGTCTTCGCCTCGTCGTACCTGGTTCCGCCGACCGTCCTCCCCAAGTAGCGCGTGGGCTCGGGCGCCGATCACGGCGGCCTCGGCGAGGAGCCTCGTCTCTCCGTGGCTCCCATTCCTCGCCATGCCACGTGGCTCGCCTGGAGCCATCCGGCGCGAGCGCGTGCGCATGCGCCAGGAACCGCTCGTCCTCGGTGTGGCGGAACACGAGCAGCAACCATCCGCCCGGGGAGACGAGGAAGGTGGTGGCGTTCAGCTTCTCCGAGAACCGCAGGTGACCGCCCGCCGGAGTGGTCACCGTCGCGCGGCCTCCCGAGCCGGAGAGCCGCCACCCGCGCGCCTTTCCGCCCGGCGCGAGCGCGGAGGCGCCCGCCTCCTGGATGCGCTCCTCGGACGCCACGAGCAGCGGAGCGCGAACGTCGGCGCTGCACCGCTCCGGCCGCGCGGACACTCCGGCGAACCTTCTTTCGCTCAGCATGGCCCCGAGCCGGGCCACCCGCCGCCGGCACTCCGCCGGCGAGACGGTCTGCGGCTCGCTGCCGTCACCCGGGCCGAGGTCCGAGGACATCACGAACCGGAAGTGTCCCAGGGGCGAGGTCGACAGGATCAGGTAGGCGAGCGAGCCGCCGCCCTCGGGCCCGCGCTGCTGCTCCTCGATGAGCGCGCTGCGGCCATCGCCGGACCAGGCCAGGAGCTCGGCGTGCGTGCGGATGTTCATCGCGCCCGCCGCCGAGGGACGGAGCAGGGCCGCGGACAGGGCCAGGAGCATGCGCAGCGTGAGGACGCCGTCGCGAGTGCACTCCTGGCCGGCCGGGCTCATCCAGCGAACATATGGTACCGTCCGGCGGCGGGTACAGGCTTTCCGTTGCCCCCTTCCAGGGAACACGGCAGGGCGTCCATCGCGCCGGGGACTGCGAGTTCGCGCTCCGAGCCGGATCGAGCGTGCTAGTCTGGGCCACGAACACGGTTCGTTGAATTGCCTGGTGGTGAACCTGGCGATGCGACTGGGGTTGGTCGGTCTCGAGAAGCCGGGGGAACGAAAGGCGGCGTCATGTCCGCATCCGGAGGGGCTCGCGGTCTCTTCCTGCCGATGGTGCTGGTGCTGGTCGGATCGGCGTGCGGCGGCTCGAGCGGGGCCGGGGAGAAGAGGGGGCTCCTGCTCCTGAGCCGCCTGTCGGTCTCGGTCGTTTCCGGGGGCTCGGACCGGACGGAGGTCATGTCGCCGGAGGGCGGCACGGCCTCCGGAACCTTCTCGGCGCGAAGCAGCGACGAGGCGGTCGCGACCGCCACGGTGACCGGCTCGAGCATCGAGATCACCGGCGTGGGGGTGGGCTCCTGCCTGGTCGAGATCGCCAGCGCGGACGGGCTGGCCCGCGCCTTGCCGGTCCAGGTCTACGATCCGCGCGCCATGGACACCGGCGAGCTGCTCATCTCCTTCACCACACGGTTCCAGGAGGTCTACCACCCCTTGCCCTCCTCCTTCGGGGTCCTGTGGGGCGAGATCCCCGAGGCGAGCGCCTGGCGACCGATCCCGCCCGACGGCTTCTACGGGCTGGGCTCGCTGGTGCTCCCGGAGCCGTACTTCGATCCCAACGGCGTCCGGACGGCGATGGTGGTGCGGGGCAAGACGGAGTCGGCGGTGGCGGCCACGACCCAGTACCAGCTGGTGAGCAGCGTCCGGGGCATCGACTGGACGGAACATGGCGTCTTCTGGCGCCCGGTCTGCCCGGCCGGCTACGAGGCGCTGGGCATGGTCATGACCACCGAGATGGCCAACTCGGCGGCGCCGGTTCCCCCCGCCTACCCGACCGCCTGCGTCAGGGAGGACCTGGGGGTGGAGGGGTCGATGGAGGTGGCGACCATCCGCAACACGGTGACTCGCAGCGGTTCGCTCTCGTACTCCGTGTGGCGGATCGACCGGCCCGTGGCCGATTCCGAGTCCGGTGCATACCTGGCGGCCGCGACCCACGCCTACACGGAGGCGCTGACCGCCCCGGGGTTCGAGCCGGTGAACAACGTTCTCGAGGTCGACCTGCAGTTGCTGGGGGAGGCCCCGGCCCAGGTGGTCCTGCCCAGGTTGACGGGCTACGACGAGCCCCAGGAGCAGACGGCGCCGCTTTTCACCAGGGCGATCCTGGTCCCATGCATCACGGTCAAGGACCCCTTCCACGACGCCGCCTGGCAGGTCGCCAACTCGCCGTTCTACCGGCTGGAGCGGCAGGTCGTCTGGATGCCGATCGACCACTACTACAACGCGACCTCGGTCCTGCAGCCCAACACCACCGAGTTCACCGCCGGGATCACCACCGCGGAGACGACCCGCATCTCGGAGAAGACGAACATCTCGGTCTCCGCGGAGGTGGGGATCGAGCTCAAGGACATCTTCTCCGCCAAGGTCACCACCACCATCAGCCGCGAGATGGGGTACGAGACCGAGTCCTCGGTGTCCGAGCTGAGATCCAGGACCGACACCCTCGCCTGGAACGCCCCTCCCTTCAAGGCGGTGGCGCTCTGGCAGAAGTACAGCAGGTTCGTGCTCTACCGCCACAACGGGGCCGCCCTGGAGCCGGTGGACTCCTGGACGGTCGGGATCGACAGCTTCTACATCGACGAGTACCCCGACGACTGAGCGCCGCAGCCGCGGCGGGCGGGCAGGTTCGGTCGGAGGACGGTCTCGATCACCCCCCCGCCTCCACCCTGGCGTAATACCGGTGCGCCCCGCGCGCGCTGGCCATGGGCGAGAGCCCGAGTCTGGCCAGGTCCCATCCCGGCGCGCCGTCCTTCACCACCACCCAGCGGCGCGCCACGCGGCGGGCGGCGGCCAGCGCCTCGGGGGAGAGCGGGCGGGGATCCGAGAGCCGCCGCACCACGTCGAACCCGCCGGGCTCGGCCCGCGCGTGGCGGAACATGGGATCGAAGACCACCACGTCGAAGCTCCCCGCCCCGGTGCGGGCCAGGAACTCGCCGTGATCGGCGTGGCGGACCTCGACGCGCCGCGCCGCCTCGGCCGCGAAGCGGCGCAGGCCCTCGCCGGTCCAGGCGGCCAGCGCCTGCGAGGACTCCAGCGCCAGCACCCGCCCGCCGGGGCCGGCCGCGGCCGCCGCCACCAGCGCATCGGCGCCCAGCCCGGCGGTGCAGTCCAGCACGGCGTCGCCGGGCCGGATGCCGGCCGCGTCGAGGAAGGGATCGCGCGCGGTCGGATGGCCGGGCTTCCCGGCGCGTGCGTCCAGGTAGCGCTTGAGGCGCAGCGCGCCCATCCCCGGCGACCAGGCGTGCTCGGCGCCGCCCGCCGAGAGCACCGACCGCTCCTTCGAGAGCACCAGCGCAGCCTCGGCGCCGACCTCGGCGATGGCCCGCGACAGCGCCCGGTTGCCGCGCGCCACGTAGGGGATGCCGTAACGCTCCGCGGCGCGCAGGGCCGCCTCGATGTCGGGCTGGGCCGGGTGGAGCGGGGTGGTGACCGCGAGCCGCACGGGGCAGCCATGCCCCGGCGGGCTGCGCGCGGCAACCGCACGGCCGGGTGGCGCGGCGGAATACCATCCTGGGGGAGTGCTCGCCCCCGCTCGCTTCGCGGCGGGAGCCTGCGCTCCCCCACCGCGTCAATTGCTCGGGCTCCGCCCTCGCCCCGTCGGCGGGCAAAGCCCGCCTCCCCCTGTGCTCGCTCCGGGGCAGGCTCATCCGCCTGCCCCTGCGCTCGCGCGGACCTGCGGCGCCCGACCCGGGAGCGCTATATTCGATATCCCATGACCCTTCCCATCACCCACATCCACGATCCGGTCGCCCACCCCGCCGCCGGCAGCGACCTGTCGGCCGACGAGGTGGCCGCGCTGGAGCAGGAGATCCGGGCCCTGGCGCGGGAGCGGGACGCGGTCATCCTGGCCCACAACTACCAGCTCCCCGAGGTGCAGCGGGTGGCGGATCACGTGGGCGACTCGCTGCAGCTGGCCATCACCGGGAAGGAGGTCCCGCAGTCGACCATCCTCTTCTGCGGCGTCCACTTCATGGCCGAGTCGGCCGCCGTGCTGGCGCCGGAGAAGCGCGTCCTCCTGCCCAACCTCTCGGCCGGCTGCTCGCTGGCCGACTCCATCACCGCCGAGTCGCTGGAGGACTGGAAGGCGCGCTACCCGGAGCACGCGGTGGTGACCTACGTCAACTCGACGGCCGAGGTGAAGGCGCTCTCGGACATCTGCTGCACCAGCGCCAACGCCGCCTCGGTGGTCCGCTCGCTCCCGCAGAAGAAGATCCTCTTCACCCCGGACCGGAACCTGGGCAACTGGGTCAAGGCCCGGGTCCCGGAGAAGGAGGTCGTGGTCTACGACGGGTGCTGCCCGGTCCACGACGTGCTGCGCTCCTCCAGCGTGACGCGGGTGAAGGCGACCCGTCCCGAGGCGGTGGTCATCGCCCACCCGGAGTGCCGGGCCGACGTGCTGGACCTGGCCGACGAGATCTGCTCCACCACGGCCATGCTGGCGGCGGTGGGGCGCCACCCCTCGGCGCGGACCTTCATCGTGGCCACCGAGCACGGGATGCTGCACCAGCTCCGCAACCGCTACCCGGATCGCGAGTTCATCGTGGCCGACGGCTGCATCGGCTGCCGCATGCACTGCCCGTACATGAAGATGGTCGACCTGCTCATGGTGCGGGACGCGCTCCGGCGGGAGAAGCACGTCATCCGCGTGCCCGAGGACGTGGCCGCCGGGGCGCGCCGGGCGCTGGAGCGGATGATCGCGGTCCCGCGGGACGCCTGACCAGGAGGTCCATGACCCGGGAACACGAGAAGCTGGATGGCGGGGTGGGGGCCCCGCGCGAATGCGCGGGGGAGGGGCGCCCTTCGACTCCGGCCCCGCTCCGCGCGGCCTACGCTCAGGGCGAACGGCCTCCGGGGGCCGGTCACCCTGAGCGTAGTGCCCTTCGCGCAGCGAAGGGCACGGAGTCGAAGGACGGGACCCGGCGAAGCAGGGGTGGGGCAACAGGAGCTTCGCCCCTGGGGCAGGGGCGCAGCCCCCGTGCAACGTTCTCGCGCCGCACCGGCTGGGATCTGAACGCCAATGCGCTGGCGGCGCGGGTGGAGGCGGCGCGGACCGAGGGGCGGCCGCTCCTCGATCTGACCGAGTCGAACCCGACGCAGGCCGGCCTGGGCTGGCCGGCGGAGCGGCTGCAGGCGGCGCTGGCGCGGTCGGGCGTGGACGCCTATCGCCCGGACCCGCGGGGCCATCCCGGCGCGCGCCGGGCGGTGGCCGCCTACCTGGCGGCGCGGGCCGGTCCGGTGGCGATCGATCGCATCCTGCTCACCGCGTCCACCAGCGACGCCTACGGGTACCTGCTCAAGCTCCTGTGCGATCCGGGCGACGACGTGCTGGTGCCGGCGCCGGCCTATCCGCTGCTCGATCTTCTGGCCGGCCTGGAGGCCGTCGAGTTGCGGCGCTACCCGCTGCGCGAAGAGGGCGGCTGGCATCTCGACCTTCCGGCCCTGCGCGCGGCCATCGGCCCCCGGACGCGCGCCGTGCTGGCCGTCTCGCCCTCCAACCCGGTGGGCGCGGTGCTCTCGGCGGAGGAGCTGGCGGCCCTGGACGAGATCTGCGCCGAGCGCGGGCTGGCGCTGATCGCCGACGAGGTGTTCGCCGACACCGCGCCGGAGGGGACGCCCAGCGCACTGGGCGTGCGCCGAGCGCTGGCCTTCCATCTCTCCGGGCTGTCGAAGGTGTGCGGCCTGCCGCAGCTCAAGGTGGGGTGGATCGCGGCGGCCGGTCCGGAGGCGCGGGTCGCGCCGGCGCTGGAACGCCTGGAGATGATCGCGGACGCGTACCTCTCCGTCTCCGCGCCCTCCCAGCTCGCCCTGGAGTCGCTCCTCCCCGAGCGGCACGCCTTCCTGGGCCCGCTCCGCGCGCGCCTCGACGGGAATCGCGCCCGGCTCGAGTCGCTGGCGTACGCTCCCTTCGCACCGCTCCCGTGGCGGGGCGGTTGGTCCGCGGTGCTGCGCATCGACGAGGCGATCGACGAGGAGGCGCTGTGCCTGGCCCTCATCGAGGACGGCGTCGTGGTGCACCCCGGGTTCTTCTTCGACTTCGAGCGCCCGGGCTACCTGGTGGTATCGCTGATGTGCGAGCCGGCGCTGTTCACCCAGGGGCTCGAAAGGCTGGCGCGCCGCCTCCGTGATCGCTGGCCGTGACAACCCGAAAAACCCTGTGACATCAACCAGGAACGGGCGCTCGACGGGTGCGCAGGCGGTTTGACACCCCCTCGGTACCCTTCTATAAGGGCTGCGAGATGAACCGGCTCAAGTTCTGGCTCTTCGCGCTGGTGGTCCTCGCCGGCGCGGTGTTCGGGCTCCGTTGGCTCGCGCGCGACCTCCGCAACCAGGCCATCGACGGGATCGACAGGCAGCTCCTCGCTGCGCAGGCGCGCGCCGAGGCCGCCGAGCGGTCGCTGACCGCCGACCTGGCGGCCATGGCCTCGCTCGCCGCCCAGGACGATCGCCTGGCGACCGCGCTGGGGGCGGGCGCGCCGGCTGCGGAGCCGGCCCCCGGCACCCGCCGCCGGGCAGCGCAGACCCCGCCGCCTGCGCCCAGCCCGGAGCAGCTCGACGCGGCCGTGGACCAGGCCGCCGCCGAGGCGGTCAGCGCCGCGCAGGCGCTGCTGGGCGCCCCGCAGCCCGGCCGCGAGGTGCGGGCGGTGAGCCGCGAGGGCTTCCAGCGCAAGCCGCCGGCGGACGCCGACGCCGCCGCCTTCCTGCAGGACGGCCTCGACCACAAGGTGCGCCGCGGCTACGCCGTCCTGGGCGGCAAGCTCTACGCCGGGGCGGGGGTGCCCCTCGGCGATCGCGGCGCGCTGGCCGTCTTCGCGCCCGTCGACGGCGCCTGGGCCACGGCGGCGGTGGCCGGGACCGGGACCGTCCTGGTCCTGGCCGCGCCCGGCCAGAAGCCCGTGGCCAGCGGCCGGCAGACCGACGCGGAGGCGCTCGCCCGGTCCGCCACCAACGCCCTCGCGCCCCGGGATGCGAGCCGGCTGGCCCCGCTCGACGTCTCGCCGGCGTGGCTGCCGCTGCGGCTGCCCAAGGTATCGTCGTTCCTCGGCCTCGTCCCCGCCGACCGGGTGGTGGCGCGCCCGCTGACGGGCGTGAAGGGCGGGCAGATGGTGGTGGCCCTGGCCGTCCAGCCGGTCCTGGGGAGGCTGGTGCTCCTGGAGTGGTGGGGCGCCGCGATCCTGGTGCTGGTGCTGCTGCTGGCCGTCATCTTCGGATTCCTGATCAAGCCCACCGAGGTGGCGGCGCCGGTCCCGTCGGCGCTGCTCGACGCGGCCCGCAAGATCGAGCGGGGCGACTTCTCGGCCCGCGCGCCCATGATGGCAGGCAAGGTGGGAACGCTGGCGACGGCGCTCAACAAGGCCGCCGAGGCGGCGCAGGGAGCGCCCGCGCCGTCGGTGCCCGCGCCCGGCTCGCTGACCGCGGAGTTCTTCGCCAAGGCGCCTCCCGAGCCGGGCCCGGCCGAGCCGGGCGATCCCTTCTCGCTGCCGGTGCGCGGTCCGCGCGCCGGACCGGTCGGCGAACCCTTGGCGCCCGAACCCTTGCCACCCGAGACCCGCGCGGTGAGCGACACCGCCCGGCTCGACGGCGCCAACCTGACCGGCTCGGCCTTCCAGGCGGCCCCGCTGGCGGCGGCGCGTCCTGCCGCGGAGCCGGCACCGGCCCCGGTTCGCCCGCCCGCCCCGGCCCCGGCCCCGGCGCCGGTCGCGCCGGCCCCCGCCGTGGCCGCTCCTTCCGCCCCCGAGCTGCTCTCGGGCGCCGCCCGCGCGGCCCCGGCCGGCGAGGGCGCCGACGAGGAGCAGCACTGGCGCGAGGTGTTCCGCGATTTCGTCCGCACCCGTGGTGAATGCGGCGAGTCCGCCGAGGGGCTCACCTACGAACGCTTCCGCCAGAAGCTCGAGTCGAACAAGGGCGCGCTGGTGGCGAAGTACGGGTGCAAGACCGTCCGCTTCCAGGTGTACGTGAAGGACGGCAAGGCCGCGCTCAAGGCCACCCCCGTTCGCTGAGCCCTGCTGGCGCAGTACGTCGTCGAGCAGGGTGGGGTGCCGGTCCCCGACCCGGGGCGGTGCTTGACCCCCGTCGTCTCCTGTAGGTCGCAGCGGCCCCGACCCCGAACCCCGGCCCGGAGCGGATCGGATCCGCCATGCCGCCACCGGCACCGGGCAGATCATCCGAGACGTGACCGACATCGCCTTCCAGACCAGACCGAGCACCTGATCCGTGAGTCCGTGCCGGGCCGGCAGAGCTCAGGAGGTCGCGGCCTGCGCCAGCGCGGGCGCCTGCGGCAGCCAGAACGTGAACACCGACCCGGCGCCGGGGGTGGAGGCCACCTCCAGCCGCCCGCCGTGCTCCTCCGCGATCCGCTGGGCGATGGCCAGGCCCAGCCCGGTGCCGCCCTCCTTGCGCGTGAAATAGGGCTCGAACAGGTGCGGCACGTCCTCGGCCGGGATCCCGGGGCCGGTGTCGGCGACCGACAGGGCCACGCCGGCGTCGCTGGCCCGGGCCGAGACGCGCAGGGTCCCGCCCTGCGGCATGGCCTCGAGGGCGTTCCGCACCAGGTTGAGCAGCACCTGGACGGCCTGATCCCGATCGGCCCAGACCGAGGGCAGCCCTTCCTCCAGCTCGCGCTCCACCAGCAGGCTGGGCGGAGGCGGGAAGAGCGCCAGCACCGAGGAGATCAGATCCTCGGGCGGCACCGGCGTCCGCTCCGGCGCGGGGAGCCGCGCGAAGCGGCTGAACTCGTCCACGATCCGCTTGAGGCGCCGCACCTCCTCGCCGATCGTGCGCGTTCCCTCGTCGAAGATCTCGCCGAAGTCGGGGCGACCCGACGCCTGGGCGTCGCGCAGGGTCTCGACGCTCATGGCGATGGGGGTGAGCGGGTTCTTGATCTCGTGCGCCAGCCGGCGGGCCACCTCGCGCCAGGCCGCGACGCGCTCGGCCTGGGCCAGCTTGGCGCGGCCGCTGGCCAGGTCCTGGGTCATGGCGTTGAAGGCCCGCACCAGGTCTCCCACCTCGCCGCTGGCCCGGGCCTCGACCCGCGCCGAGAGGTCGCCCGCCGCCACCCGCGCCGCGGCCTCGCGCAGCGCCTCGACCGGCCGGGTGATGCGTGATGCGATGAGCCGCCCCGCCGCCACGGCGGCGATGGCGCCCACCACCAGCGCGCCCAGGAAGGCGACCAGCACCGTCCCCGCGGCGCGGGCCAGCCCCTGCGAGGCCACGGAGATCTCGACCCGGCCTGCCGGAGCGTCCGGCGGCCCCAGCGCCAGCGCCCGCCGCGCCCCGGAGAGGCCCACCCCGAGCCGCGCCCCCACCCGCGTCAGCCACGGGGCACCGGCCTGCGAAGGCGCCGCCGCCTGGGCCAGCACCATCCCGTCCGCGCCGCGGATGGTCACTTCACCGCTGGTCAGTGCCGCCAGGCGCAGGGCGCGGTCCTGGCCCAGGTCCAGCCCCCCCGCCAGCCGGAGCTGCCCGTCGCCGGGCAGCGGCGCCCAGGCCACCAGGGCCAGCACCGGCTCGGGACCGGACGGACCGGCCCGGGTCACCACCCGGGGCACGGCCGTGCCGGGGGCGCCCTGCAGCACCGGCGCCAGCTCCGGGTCGACGTCGCCGGCCCGGCCCGGCAGGTGTCCCGAGGTGACCACCTGGCCGTCGGCGGTGGCGAGGGTGAGCACGTCCAGGCCGCGCGCCTTCATCCACTCGGCCCCGCGCGCGGCCGCCTCGGCCGGGGGGAGCGTGCCGGAGGCCAGGTCGCGCGAGAAGGCCTCCGCTTCCGGGCTGCGGGCCAGATCGCCGACGCGGGAGGCGGCCTCCTCGGAGAGGCGCGCCAGCTCGCCGGTGAGCGCGTGGGCGGCGCCGTCCAGCCGGGCCGCGTGCTCGGTGGCGAGCGCGCCCGAGAGCGCCTCCTCGACGGGGAGGAGCGCGGCCGCCAGCGGCACCACCGCGAAGAGGGCCAGCAGGGCCGCCAGCTGGGTGCGGAGCCTCATCGGGTATCTCCCCGGCGTCGCCACAGGTCGCCCGGGTCGACCCCGCCGTCGGCGCCGACGCGGAGGCCTTCCAGCGCCGGACCGGCCGAGGCGCGGGCCCCGGTCGCGAAGAGCGGCACGAGATCGAGCGAGCGGGTCAGGGCCGCGGCGCGCGCCGCCGCCGCGTCCGGGGCGAGCCCGGCCAGCTCCGCCAGCGCGCGCCGCGCGGCCAGGGGGCCGCGCGTGGCCAGCGCCACCTGGCCCGCGGCCAGCGACGGCGCCAGCGCCAGCACCGGGATCGGCACCAGGGCCACGTCGTAGTCCTCGGCGGCGAGCCGCGCGGCGAAGCGGGGCGGGGCCTCCAGCTCGGTCGCGGCCCGCACGCCACCATCGAAGAGCTTCACCTGGAGCCGCTGGGCCGCGGCGCGCTGATTGGGGCCGTCGGCCGCGGCCAGGAGCACAAGCCGGACCGCCGATCCGGTGACGGGCGCGGGCGCCGCCGGGGGCGCGGGCGCGGGGAGGAGCGCCGAGGGGACCAAGGTGGCGAGCGGGGTGGAAGGGCCGCGCGCGTAGAGCCGCGCCAGCTCGGTCCGGTCCAGCGAGCCCAGCACCCTGCGGACGCGCTCCGCGCCCGGGCCCAGGCGGCGGGCATTCACCACCGCCACGGTCACGAGCAGCGCGGGCGTGGGCGTGCAGCCGGCGGCCCCGGCGACCGCCTCGGGCCGCAGCACCAGGTCGGCCTCGCCCCGCGGCAGCGCGCGGGCGGCGGTCCGGGCATCCCCGGCCAGGAGCAGCAGCCGATCGGCGAAGGGCCGCCCGCGCCAGTGCGACGGGTTCATGGACAGGCGCGCGCCGGCGGCGTCGAGCGACTGCAGCACGAAGGGACCGGCCCCGGCTCCCCTGGGCGAGACCACCGCCGCGGCCGGCGCCGCCAGCGCCCAGGGCCACTCGGGCATGGGGAAGGCCAGCGTCACCAGGAGCTCGCGATCGGAGAGGACCTGCACGCCGGCCAGCGTGGCGGCGCGCCCGGCCTGGAACGCGTCGGCCCCGAGGATGGGGAGCGCCAGCCAGGCGTGCGGGCCGTCGCGGGACAGGAGGCGGGTGAGGCTGGCGGCGAGGTCGGCGGCGCCCAGCGGCGTCCCGTCGGAGAACTGCAGCCCGGCCCGGAGCCGCAGGCGGAAGGCGCGGCCGCCGGCCTCGGGGGCCGGGACCTCCTCGAGCAGGCCGGGCGAGAGCCGGCCCTCGGCGTCGATCTCGAGGGGGGCGGCGTGGAGGGCTCGCACCAGCGCCAGGTCGGAGGGGTCCACCGCCAGGGCGGGGTCGCTCACGCGCGGCGCGGTGGAGAGCAGGATGCGGATCTCGCCGCCGTAGGCTGGGCGGACGCCGGCGGCCGCGGCGCGCGGCAGGGAGGCGAGGGTGAGAAGCGCCAGGAGCGAAAGCGCGCGCCGCCCCGAACCCGAACCCGAACCTGAACCCGGAGCCCGTGAACCGTGTCCCGCATCCCCAGTCCCCAGGCCCCTGGCCCGTGGTCCGGCTGGGCGACGTCGGGCCAGGGGACTCGGGCCAGGGGACTCGGGACTGGGGTCAGGGGGCGCGGAGAGGCCCGGGTTGAGGCTCGGGTGCGGGTTCGGGTTCGGGGATGTGACTCGGGCGCTCACTGCTGCATCTCCCTCGCGTCCGACGTCACCAGCAGCAGCTCCGTCGTCCACGCTCCGTCCGTCCCCCGGCTCACCAGCGCCAGCACGGCGTCGTCGACGCCGTCGCCGGTGAGATCCCCGCCCGCGCCGGCCAGGATGGCGCCGGGCATGGGATCGGACTCGAGCAGCAGCGGCCGCTCGGCGCGGGGGGCAATCACCCGGACACGGTCGCCGGCCGAGGGCGCGGCCGACGAGGCCACCACCTCCGCGGTCCCGTCCCCGTCCAGGTCGGCCAGGGCGAAGCCCACCCCGATGCCCGGGAGGCCGGGGCCGGCGGGCTGCAGGTCCGGGCCGAGCAGGTCGAGCCGCAGGTCCGCGTCCAGGGTCGCGTAGGCGACGGAGCCGGGCCGGGGCGCGGCCGAGATCCCGTACAGCCGGCGGTCGGAGCGCGGGCGCGCGTCCGGATCGACCGACGGCGTGAGCTGGTCGAGCAGGAGCCCCTCGCCCGGCGCGAAGGCGCCGAAGAGCCGCGAGCCCTCGCTGGCGCACAGCGGTGCCGCGGCCAGGGTTGCGACCACGTCCAGCTGGTCGCCGTGGCGCGCCAGCACCTCGGCGCGCGGCGCCCCGGCCTGCTGGACCGCCAGCCGGCCGCCGCCGAAATCGCCCAGCGCCACCACCGCGGCCGGATCGCGGACCGGACGCCAGCCGGATCGATCCGGCTCGCGGCGGGCCAGCTCGGCGCCGGCGCCGGAGAGGAGCAGCACCGCCTCCGGCGTCACCGCCGCGATGGCCGGCCCGTCGCCCGCGTCGCCGACCGCCAGGGCCAGCACCCGGCCGGCGATGTGCGCCAGCGGGCGGATGCGGGCGAAGGGCGAGCCGGGGGGCCGGTCCTCGCGGCCGAGCAGGAGCGTTTCCGGGTCGGCGGGTCGGCGCGCCTGCACCAGCCGCGGAGGCTGGGCGCGGGCCCCGGGCCGGCGCTGGAGGAAGAAGGAGTCCCAGGTCGGGATCACCTCGCCCACCAGCGCCACCTCGCGGCGGCCGGGCACCAGGCCGGCCTGCACGCGCAGCAGCCAGTCCTGGCCCTGGGCGCGAGCGGCGGCCTCGGCGTCACCTCCGCCCTGCGACGGCGTGACGGTGTAGCCGAGCCGCCCCAGGGCGTCGGCCAGCGCGGTCTCGACCGGCGCCGCCAGCGCCCGGGCCCTGGTCTGGACCAGCAGCGAGACCCCGCGGCGGCCGTCGGGCGGCGCCCCCACCGCCTGGCCCAGCTCGCCCGCCACCGCGGCCAGCGCGGGCGGGGGAGGACCTCCCGCCGCGGGCGCGGTGGTGAGGAGCAGCGCGAGGAGCGGGAGCGCGGACACGCGTCAGGGCTCCATGAAGAAGTTCTGCGGCGGGGGCGTGGTCCCGTCCTGCGCGCTCGCCTCGCTGGGCGCGGTGCCCGCCAGGAAGGGCACGAAGGGCGCGTCCGGCGACTGCGGCCCCGCCAGCTTGCCGGAGGCGGCGTCGATCCGGACCTGCTCCACCCCGGGGACCAGGTCGAAGGTCAGCGGCGGGCGGTTCCCCACCGCCGCCTGCATGAAGGAGATCCAGGCGGGGAGCGCCGCCATGGCCCCGGTCTCGCGCGGCCCGAGCACCGCGTGATCGTCGAACCCGACCCAGACCCCGGCCACCAGGTCGGGCGTGAAGCCGACGAACCAGGCGTCGCGGTGATCCTGGGTGGTGCCGGTCTTGCCCGCCGCCGGCCGGCTCAGCGCCTTGGCGGCGGCGGCGGTCCCCGACTCGATCACCTGGCGCATCATCGAGGTGAGCACGTAGGCCACGTCCGGGCGCGTGCCGGTGGCCGGGAGCGGGAAGGGGGGCAGCCCGCCGGTCGCGGCGGGCTGGGCCTGGGCGTCGCCGGCCAGGGCGGTGGACACCGGCTCCGTGCCGGGGGCGGTGGCGTCGGGCGCGGGCGCGCCGTCGGGCATGACGCGCGGCGGGACCACCGGCACGTGCTCCTCCAGCACCTTCCCGTGCCGGTCCTTCACCGACAGGATCAGGAGGGGCTCGGCCTCGAAGCCGTGCGCGGCGATGCTGGCGTAGGCGTTGGTGAGCTCGAGGGGCGTGACCTCGCCCGTGCCCAGCGCCAGGGTCAGGTTCCGGGGGAGCTCGTCGGCGACGCCCATGCGCTTGGCGAAGTCGATGACCGCATCCACGCCCAGCGAGTTGACCAGCTTCACCGAGACGGTGTTCTTGGATTCGGCCAGCGCCGCCCCGAGGAGCATGGGGCCGTCGAACTGGTCCTTCTCGTAGTTGCGGGGCTTCCACTCCTTGCCGGTCCAGGGGTCCCGGTAGAGATCGGGCGTGTCGTACACGATGGTGCCGGGGGTGAAGCGGCGCGATTCGACCGCGGCGCCCCACACGAACGGCTTCATGGCGCTTCCCGGCTGGCGGTGCGCCTGCAGGGCGCGGTTGAAGAGGTTCTGGGACCCGTAGTCGAGCCCGCCCACCAGCGCGCGCACGCCGCGGGTCTCGGGATCGATGGCCACCAGCGCTCCCTGGACCTGGGGCGTCTGCTCCAGCGAGAGCGGCAGCGCCTTCTTCTCGCGGACGGCGCGCTCGGGAGAGATCCTGGTCGGCATCACCCGCACCCGCACCACGTCGCCCTCGGTCAACACCGACGACATCTTGCGCGGGGCGGCGGTGGCCTCGCTCGGGTTCCACTTCCGCGCCCAGGCCACGTTGGAGAGGGCGATCTCGCCCTGGGCGTTGCCCAGGTCGACGGTGGCCACCTTGTCCTCGACCTTCACCACCAGCCCGGCATAGGTGTCGCCCACCGCCAGCGGCCGGGCCCGGGCCATCCTGGCGATGTCCCTTTCCTGGTGCTCGCCGGGCTCGATGCTCTCCGGGTCGACCCGGCCCAGGTCCCACACCATGACCTCGCCCGGCCCGGGATCGACGCTCTCCAGCTGCCTGCGCCAGAGCAGCAGCGCCGACTGGCGCCGCGCCGGCTCGAGGTGGAAGAGCGGCCCGCGCCAGCCCTGGCGCCGGTCCACCGCCCGCAGCCCGCCCTCCAGGGCCAGCTCGGCGTAGCGCTGCAGCCGGGGATCCATGGCCACCTGCACCACCAGCCCGTCGGTCTCGACCCGCTCGGCCCCGTACTTCTCGTCGAGCTGCTTGCGGACCGCGTCGGCATACCAGGGGCCGGTCGGATCGGGCGCGGGCGGGTGGGTGACGATGGGCCGATCCAGCTCGGCCTGGAACTGGGCCTGGGTGATCCAGCCCTCCTCGCGCATGCGGCGGAGCACGTACTGCTGGCGCTTCTTGGCGGCGACGGGGTGGTTCACCGGCGACCAGCGCATGGGCGACTGGATCACGCCGGCCAGCATCGCCGCCTCGGCCAGGGAGAGGTCCTTCACGCCCTTGGCGAAGTAGAAGCGGCTGGCCTCCTCGACGCCGTAACGCAGGTGCCCAAGGTAGATCTGGTTCAGGTAAAGGTAGAGGATCTCGTCCTTGGAGAGGTTCTGCTCGAGGCGCGGCGCCAGGACCAGCTCCTTCACCTTGCGCTTCACGCGCGAGTCGGTGGTGAGCAGGAAGGTCTTCACCACCTGCTGGGTGATGGTGGACCCGCCGCAGGCGACCCCGCCGCGCAGCACGCCCCGGCCCAGGCAGCGGGCGATGGCCAGGTAGTTGACCCCCTCGTGCTGGTAGAAGCGCGCATCCTCGGCCGCCATCACCGCCTTCTTGAGCACGTCGGGGATGTGCTGGATCGGCACCACCGTGCGGCGCTCGCGGGCGAACTGGAACACCTCGCTCCCGTCCATCGCGTAGACCCGGGTCGAGACCAGAGGCTCGTAGTCCTTGAGCGTGTCGAAGGCGGGCAGCTCTCGCGTCCAGGCGAAGACCACGCCCGCCCCGAGCAGGGGGGGGACCAGGATGGCGAGGAGGACGAGGCGGACGATCCGCCAGGCCCGGCGGGATTTGCGGCGCACGCTCTGCTCCTGCCCGCCTGCCCGCCCGGCGTCCGGGCCTGCAGGGGAGGCGCTCTGGTCGTCGGGTGTCTGCACGGCGGGGGGCCGAACGATAGCTCCGGCGGCGGACTTGGGCAAAGTGCGAGAATCCATGGCTTCCAGTTCGAGAAGCAGGCGGTATGCCAGGAATTCCCGCGAACTTGGTCCTGGACCTGGACTTGGCCCCAGGACCCGGACCTGGACTGCTGAAATCCAAGTGGGGCACGGCCTGGGACCATAACAGTCCAAGACCAGGTCCAACTCCAAGTCCAGCTCCAAGTCCAAGCGCGGCCGGCTCGCGGAGGCGCTGTGTGTCCCCCGCGCCACCCCCCGTGCCCCCCGGGACACGCGCCCCTTCGCCTACTCGGTCCCCCGCTTGACCCCCAGGGCCCGCATCTTCTTGTAGAGGTGGCTGCGCTCGAGCCCGAGCGCCCGCGCCGTGTCCGAGACGTTCCCCTGGTTCTGGTCGAGGGCGGAGAGGATGATCTCGCGCTCAGCGTCCTCCACCAGCTCGTGGAAGCTGGCCCCGGCGCGGAAGCGGTCGGTGCGCGGCTTGCGCGCGCCCGGCAGGACCCGGGCCACGTCGGCCCCCGAGATCTCCGGCCCGTCGCACAGGATGACCAGGCGCTCGAGCTGGTTGCGCAGCTCGCGCACGTTGCCCGGCCAGTCGTGGGCCTGGAGCGTGAGGAGCGCCTCGCGCGAGAGCTGCATGGGCCGCCGCCCGTTGCGCTCGCAGGCCTCGGCCAGGAAGCGGGCGCACAGCTCGGGCAGGTCCTCCTTGTGCTCGCGCAGGGCCGGGGTGTGCACCGGCACCACGTTGAGGCGATAGTAGAGGTCCTCGCGGAAGCGGCCCGCCTCGACCTCGGCGGCGATGTCCTTGTTGGTGGCGGCGATGACCCGGACGTCGCAGCGAAGCGTCTGTTGACCCCCCACCCGCTCGAACTCGCCCTCCTGCAGCACGCGCAGCACCTTGGCCTGCATGGCGGCGGGCATGTCGCCCACCTCGTCCAGGAACAGCGTCCCGCCGTCGGCCAGCTCGAACTTCCCGCGGCGCGCCGCCACGGCGCCGGTGAAGGCTCCCCGCTCGTGGCCGAAAAGCTCGCTCTCGATGAGCTCGGCGGGCACGGCGGCGCAGTTCAGCTTCACGAACGGGGCGTCGCGCCGGCGCGAGTGGTCGTGCAGGGCGCGCGCCACCAGCTCCTTGCCCGAGCCGTTCTCGCCGGTGATGAGCACGCGCCCCTCGGATGGCCCGGCGCGCGCGATGATCTCGAAGAGGCGCTGCATGGCGGGGCCGCTCCCCACCATCTCCAGGCGGCCGGCCTCGCGCCGCAGGGCCGCGTTCTCGGCCCTGAGGCTCTGCATGGCCAGCGCGTTCTTCACCGCCACCAGCAGCTTGTCCTTCTCGGTGATGGGCTTCTCGAGATAGTCGAAGGCGCCGAGCTTGAACGCGCTGCGCACGGTCTCGATCGAACCGTGGCCGGACATGATCACCACCGGCAGCTCGGGCCGCGTCTCGCGCGCCTTCTCCAGCACGGCCAACCCATCGAGGTCGGGCATGCGGACGTCCATCACCACGACGTCGACAGGCAGTGCGGCGATCTTCTCGAGCGCCTCGCGGCCGCCGCCGGCCGTGTCGACGGCGTACCCGGCCATGGAAAGAGCCCGGGAAAGCGTCACCTGAATGTTCTTCTCGTCGTCGACGACGAGGACAAGAGCCGACATGCGCTGGATGTTAATCCCGAGTGGTTCCCCGAGGACGAAATCCTTTGACAGCGGTTTCGAATGGAGAGAAGAGGAGTCAAGAACCCAGTTCAAGGTACCCGAAATCCTTTCGCCACTCGGAGGCTCCATGAGACGCGTTCTTCTGCTTGCACTGTGCGTGTCCGGCGCACTGGCTCTCACTGCCTGTCCCAAGAAGCCCTCCAATGGCGAGTGCAAGACGAGCAAGGACTGCGCCGACCAGGCGGGGTACGGGAAGATCTGCATCGATGGCCGCTGCCAGGAATGCGGTCAGGACACGGACTGCCAGGCCGGGTTCGTGTGCCGCAGCAACAAGTGCACGCCCAAGCCGCAGTGCGGCTCCGACAACGACTGCCCCGCCGGCCAGCAGTGCCAGGGAGAGCGCTGCGTGGCGCGCGCCGCCGGCACCTGCGGCTCCGATCGGGACTGCGCCAACGGCGGCACCTGCCAGAACGGCAGGTGCGTGGCCGCCGCGGCCCAGACCGAGGCCGAGCCCTCGGCGGAGTGCCGGGACGCGGCCCGCTTCACCATCCGCTTCGGCTTCGACCAGGCGACGCTCACCTCGGACTCCCAGTCCAGCCTGCAGACCCTGGCCGACTGCCTGAAGGCGGCCCCGGCCAGGCGCGTGGTGGTGCAGGGCAACTGCGACGAGCGCGGTACCGCCCAGTACAACGTGGCCCTGGGCAACCGGCGCGCGGACGCCGCCCGCAAGTACCTCTCGGATCTGGGCGTGTCCGGCACCATCGACACGGTCAGCTTCGGCAAGGAGCGGCCGGTGTGCAGGCAGTCCAGCGAGGACTGCTGGGCCAAGAACCGCCGTGACGACTTCGTGATCGAGCGGTGATGCGGCGCGCGTTGCTTCGAATCCTCGGGCCGACGCTGCTGCTCTCGGCGTCGGCCTGCTGGGTCCCGCTGGAACGCGGCGAGATCATGGACAGCCGCCTCGACAAGCTCGAGGCGGCGTCCGACGTGCAGTCGAAGCGGATCGACGACCTGCAGCGCAGCATCGAGCAGCAGGAGCAGGCGGTGAAGGACCGCGTCGCCGCCGTCGACAAGAAGATCGCCGAGCTGAACCAGGCCGCGCGCCGGAGCGGCGCCGACCTGGGCGTGTCGGTCACCCGGCTGCAGGACGATCTGGCCAAGGCCAAGGGCGACCTGGAGGTCGAGCAGCACAAGCTCGGCGATCTCGAGCAGCGCCTGAACGAGCTCCAGCAGAACACCGACTCGAAGTTCGCCGCCCTGCGCGGCCGCGGCGCCCTCGACGAGGCCGAGGCCAAGCAGCTCATCGAGGGGCTCCCGAAGCAGGACGACAAGGCTGCCTTCCTGGCCCTGGCGCAGCAGCAGGAGCAGAAGAACAACCCGGGCGTGGCCCGGGCTCTCTACGACGAGTACGTGCGCCGCTTCCCCGCCGATTCCTCGGCGCCCCTCGCCGCCATCCGGGCCGGCGATCTGGCGGCGGATCAGCAGCGCTGGAAGGAGTCCTTCGTCGCGTACGGCTGGGTCTACAAGAACGCGCCGCGCTCCGACGTCGCCCCGGACGCCATGCTCGGGATGGCCACGGCCATGCTGCAGCTCGACGAGCTCCAGGCGGACGCACCCGCCATGCTGAAGGAGATCGTCGACAAGTATCCGAAGAGCGCGGCCGCAGGGAAGGCCAAGGCCAAGCTCCTCGAGCTGAAGAAGGCCTCCAGGAAGCCCGCCGCCGGGACCACCAGGCGCGCGGGTGGGAAGTAGTCCCCCCTGCCCCGTCGAGGTGGGTTTCCCCGCCACCCCGGGTCCGGGCCGACGCGCCAGGAGCACCTCGTTCCGGACCGTCTCCGCGTGCGGAGGCGGCCCTCTTTTCATCGTTTCAGCCACGCTCTCCGGTGTACGGAGAGGTAACCCCTTTGGGGATTCGCAAACTTGCGCGCTCCGCCCCTTCGGGCACTCTCCTTGCAACCTCGGGAGGGCGTCGGTGTGAGGTGAGGCGATGACGACGCGCAAGAGGATCGGACAGCTCCTGATCGAGGTGGGCGCGCTCGATCCGTTCCAGCTCGAGAGCGCGCTCGCGCACCAGCGTCGCTGGGGCGGCCGGCTGGGGCGCGCCATCGTTCACCTCGGGTTCCTGCCCGAGGATCAGGTCCTCTCCGCCGTGGGCGGTCAGCTCGGGGTTCCCTACGTGACGCTCTGGGACAAGGTCGTCCCGCGCGACGTGGTCTCGCTGCTGCCGGAGAAGCTGATGCGCGCGCGGCGGGTCCTGCCCCTGGCGCGGCTGCGCGAGCACCGCCGCGGGCCGCTGCTGGTGGCGCTGGCCGATCCGTCGGACCTGACCGTGCTCGACGAGATCTCCTTCGCCACCGGCCTGGAGGTGCGGCCGGTGCTGGCCTCGGAGGAGGAGCTCGATCACGCCATCGAGAACCACCTTGGCCCCGGGACCCGCGAGGCCGGGCTGCCGCGCGCCATCGACCTGCCCGAGGACACGAGCCCGCTGCGCTCCGTCCAGAAGCCGTCGCCCTCCTGGCTGAACCGGCCCACCCTGCACTGAGCCGCGCTACTCGTCCGCTTCGTCCTCGGCCGCCGCGCCGCCCGTCCGCCCCTCGTCCTGTAGCCCCCACTGCGCGATGCGCTTCAGGACGGTGCTCTTGGCGATCTGCAGCTCCTTCACCACCGCCGAGCGGCGGCCGGCATTGCGCCGGAGCGAGAGCCGGATGGCCTCGCGCTCGATCTCCTCCAGCGTGAGCCCGCGGACGTAGAGCACGCTTTCGTCGCCGCCCTGGGCGGGCGCGGCGCGCGTGTCCTCGAAGGTCACCGCCGAGGCGGGGATCTCGCACCCCTCGCCGCGGAAGAGCAGCGCCCGCTGCACCACGTTGCGCAGTTGCCGCACGTTGCCCGGCCAGTCGTAGCGCTCCAGCTTCTGGAGCGCCTCGTCGGACCACCGCAGCGAGAGCCCGCGCGGCGCGGCGCGGGCCAGGAAGGCATCGGCCAGGAGCCGCACGTCCCCCTGCCGCCGCCGCAGCGGCGGGACCGTCACCGGCACCACGCACAAGCGATAGAACAGGTCCTCGCGGAACTTCCCCGCCCGCACCTGGGCGCGCAGGTCGCGGTGGGTGGCGGCCACGATGCGGACGTCGACGGAGATGGGGCGCGAGGCGCCCACCCGCTTGACCTCGCCGAGCTCCAGCACGCGCAGCAACTTGGGCTGGAGATCGAAGGGCAGCTCGCCGATCTCGTCCAGGAAGATGGTCCCCTGGTCGGCCTCCTCGAAGGCACCCTTGCGCAGCCGCTCGGCGCCGGAGAACGAGCCCTTCTCGTGCCCGAACAGCTCCGACTCGATGAGCGTCTCGGCGATGGCCGAGCAGTTGACCGGGATGAAGGGGGCGGCGGCGCGTGGGGATCGGGCGTGCAGGGCGCGGGCGACCAGCTCCTTGCCGGTGCCGGTCTCGCCCAGGATGGTGACGGCCGCGTCCGAGGCGCCCAGCCGCTCCACCAGATCGAAGACCTGGCGCATGGCGGGATCCGAGGAGAGCATGCCCTCGAAGAGCTGCCCGCGGCCGGGCTCGGGTCGGTCGCGCGGCTCGAGCACCACCTCGGCGTCGCCGAGCCGGAGCCAGACCCCCAGCCCGATCTCGGCGCGCGCCACCCGCGCGCCGCCCACGAAGGTCCCGTTGGTGGATCCCAGGTCGACCGCCTGCCAGCGGCCGTCCCGCGTCTCGAGGCGGAGGTGCCGCGCCGAGACGAAGGGGTCGTCGACGGGCACGTCGCAGGTCGGGTCACTGCCCAGCACCGCGCCGGCGGGCGGGAGCGGATGGGTCCGCTCGGCGCCGCGCAGCCGCACCCGCAGCCGGGCCGGGGGCGCGGCCCCACCGCCGGCCGCGGTCCGGACCTCGGTGCCACCCGTCAGGCGCGTGGCGTCCTCGTCGGCGGAGGCCGCGGATCGGAAGAGCGCCCGCCAGGTGCCGAGCGCGATCTCGCTCCCGTCCTCCAGCGCTGCCTCGGCCACCTCGGCGCCGTTCACCAGCGTGCCGCGTCCGGAGCGGTCGAGGAGGTGGTAGGCCTGGCCGCGTCGCTCCACCACCGCCTGCACCCGCGACAGCGTCGGATCGGGCAGCGAGACGTCGCACTCGGGCGACCGGCCGATCCGCGTCGCTTCCCCCAGCGCCACGCGGAGGAGCTCCTCCCCGTGGCGAAAGAACGCCAGCTCGGGCATGGGGCCGGAGGCTAGACGAAGAGGCGGGAGTCAGGCAACGGGATTGAGCGGGGCACCACCAACCTGGTCGTAGGCGTAGACGTCGACCTAGACGTAGACGAAGACCGAATCTCATCGAGGTCCGTCTACGTCTACGTCTACGTCCAGGTCTACGTCCACGTTCGGAGTTTCTAGCCCCCCCCCGCGATCCCCTCGAACTCCTCGTTCCCCTTGAGCGCGTCGAACATGGGGTCGCTGCGTAGCCACTCGCGGACCTTGGCGGCGTCGAGCGACGCCGCGCGCCGCAGCGCCGCCAGCGCCCGGTCCGGCTTGCTCCAGAGCGCGTAGAGCGCCGCCCGGTTGTACTGGAGCAGGAGGTCGTCGCCGGAGAGCTCGGCGCTGCGGTCGTAGGCGCGCTCGGCCTCGGCGAAGAAGCCCTTCTGCGCGTAGCAGATGCCCAGGTCCAGGTGGGCCTCGGCGTTGGCGGGCTCGAGCTTCACCACCTCCTTGAGCTGGGCGATGGCGGCCCGGAAGTCGCCCTCCTCCATCTGCAGCGCCGCCAGCTCGTGGCGGGGGAAGGGGTCCTTCGGATCGAGCGCGATGGCGGCCTCGATCTCGCGGAGCGCCTCCTCCACCTTCCCCTGGTCGGCCAGCGTCAGGCCCAGGTTGAGGTGCGCGTCGGGGACCTCGGGGTCGAGGCGGATGGCCTCGCGGTACTCGGCCGCCCCCATCTCCTGGGCGTGGCTGGCCAGGAAGCAGGCCAGGTTGTAATGGGCGGTGGCGCTGTCCGGCTCGAGCTGGATGGCCGCCAGGTACTCCTGCAGCGCCTCGCGGTAGAGCTTCTTCTCGGAGAGCACCGTGGCCAGGTTGTCGTGGGCGTGGGCCGAGCCCGGGTCGAGCTCGATGGCCTTGCGGAACTCCTTGATGGCCTCCTCCAGCCACCCGCGGTCTGCCAGCTCGATGCCGCGCGAGTTGTGCTCGTCGGAGAGGGCGGCGTGGTCTCTCTTGTCCCGGCTCAAGGTTTGGAGTCTACCTTCGCGGTGGGGTCCGGAGCTCCGGACCCGCCGGGAATGTAACCGGAACGCAGCCGCCGCGGCCAGCCTGCCGGGGCGGCGGGCGGGAGGAGGCCGAGGACATGACCATCCGACCGAGATCGATGGCGATCGCCGCGGCGGCGGCCGTGCTGGTCGGGGCGGTATGGCTCCTCCACCCCTCGCCGGCTCGCACGCCCGAGGAGCGCATCCAGGCGCTGTTCCAGGAGGCGGCGCGGGCGGCGGAGCAGCGCAAGGTGGGCGAGGTGGTCGAGATCCTCTCCGAACGCTTCGAGGGCGGGGGCGAGGGGTCGCGCGCCACGCGCG
Organism: uncultured Pseudomonadota bacterium; assembly: GCA_963736345.1. Classification (GTDB taxonomy): domain Bacteria; phylum Myxococcota; class Myxococcia; order Myxococcales; family Anaeromyxobacteraceae; genus Anaeromyxobacter. Next base: position 241,423 of record CAVTOU010000028.1, read on the forward strand.
ACGACGTGCGCCGGCTGCTGGTGGCCGAGCTGCTGCGCGGGCAGTGGGTCTCGGTCACCATCTCCGCGGCCCCGGTGATCGTGGACGGTCCGCGGGCCAGGGCCACCGTGGACGCGGTCCTGAGCCGGGCCGCCGATCGGAGCAAGGGGCTTGCGTCCCTGCTCCCGGGCGAGGCGTCGGTGCATCGCTTCCGCCTCGACCTGGAGGAGGAGGGCGGGAAGTGGTGGGTCGTCTCGGGCCAGTGGCGCCAGGTCGGCATCGAGGAGGCCCTGTCCGGGCCGGACGCTCCGCATTGGTGAGCGCGCCCGGCCACGCTATCCTCTCCGCGCCGCGCCCGCGCCGGAGCGCCCTCGCCGCCCCCTCCATGGCCGTCTACACCGCCCTCGAACCGCAGCAGCTGGCCGACGCCCTCGCGGCGTTCGGCCTCCCCCCGCCGTCGCAGGTCCGCCCGGAACCGAAGGGGGCGGTCAACACCGGCTACCACGTCTGGTCCGGAGGCCACCGTCTTTTCCTGCGGGTGAATGAGGGCAAGTCCGAGGCGGACGCCCGCTTCGAGGCGGAGGCCCAGCAGTACCTGCACGCGGCGCGCTTCCCCGTCCCCGAGCTCCGGACCACGCTCGACGGCCGGGCCTGGGTGGAGGTGGCGGGCAAGCCGGCCATGCTGTTCGCCTACGCGCCCGGCGAGGAGCTGGCCCAGGGCGACGTCACGCCCGAGCGCTGCCGCAGGGTGGGCGAGCAGATGGGCCGCCTCCACGAGCTCTCGGCGGGGTTGACCGCCGGCCGGCCCAACCCGTACGGTCCGTCCTGGGTGACCGGGCGCCTGCGCGGGCTCACCCCGGCGGCGGGTGCCGACCCCGAGGCCTCCGCGGCGCTGCCGGTGTTCCAGGACGAGCTGGCCCGGTCGGGCTCGCTGCCGGGCGCTCCCCGCGGGCTGGTCCACGGCGATCTCTTCGTGGACAACGTCCTCTGGATCGGCGACCGGGTGAGCGCGCTGCTCGACTGGGAGATGAGCTGCATCGATCCCTTCGCCTACGACCTGGGGGTGGCTCTCAACGCCTGGTGCTGGGACGGCGCCTACCGCGCCGACCGCGGGCGGGCCCTGCTGGCGGGCTACCGCGCGCGCCGCAGGATGGAGCCCGAGACCGCCGCTGCCCTGCTGGCCTGGTCGCGGTTCGCGGCCCTGCGCTTCGCGGTGGGGCGCCTGGCCGGCTACGTCCCGGCCGGCGCCCGGGCGGCCCCGCCCGCCGGGAAGGACTGGCGCGAGTACCGGGACCGCCTGGCCGCGCTCCGGAGCACGGGCGAGCCGGAGTTCGCGGCGCTGCTGGGGCTCTAGGCCGCGCCGGCGGTCACAGCCCGCTCGCGAACTTCCACTGTCCGTTGATCTTCTCGACGGTCATGCGGTGCACGTCGGCGTCGTGGCGCGCCACCGGGCCGTTGGGCGTGCTCACGCGGTAGTACTGATCGAAGAAGACCTCCGCCGTTCCCTTGTCCCCCTTCGCCTGGATGTCCCGGACGGAGAACTGGACGCGGAGCGCGGTGACGTCCGCCAGATCCTGGAGACGCTTCTCCAGCCCGGCGCGATCGACGTCGTCGGCCGGATCCGGGGTGCCCGAGTTGTCGAAGTAGTTGGGCGCAGCCAGGTCCATGATGGCCGGGACGTCGCGCTTCTCCAGCGCCTGCCGGTAGGTCTCGAGCAGGTTGGCGATGGCGTGGGTGTCCGGGGTGTCGCGGATCTCGGTGCCCGGCAGGAACCGCGGGGCGCAGCCGAGGGCGACGCCCAGGGCGAGGGCGAGGAGCGGGAGGAATCGTCGAGGCGTCATGCCCGGGACTGTGGCCCGGAGGCCCCCGGCGGTCAACAGGAACGCAGGGTTTCGGAGGCCACGCGATCTGGACGTGGACTGGACCTGGACGTAGAGGTGGACGAAGAGCCACGTCGAATGAGTCCCGGTCCAGGTCTAGGTCCAACTCCAGGTCCAGGACTAGGTTTCTCCGCGCATGCCGACCCCCGCCTACGACTCCCTGAAGAGTTTCCTGGAGGGCACGCCGGTGGCCCGCAAGGCGACGCGCCCGCTCTCGCGCGAGGCGCGCGTGAACGTCGCGCTCCCGGAGGGGCCCGCCCAGTTTCACATGCAGGGGCCGGGGCCGGAGCTCCGGCCCGGCGCGGGCCAGGACCCGGACTTCACCCTCACGCTTCCCCGCGGCGCGGTCCGGCGGCTCACCTCGCTCGACAGCCAGGACGTGGGCGAGTTCGGGGTGGAGTTCTTCAAGCTGGTGCTGGAGCGAGACCCGGATCTGAAGGTGCGCTTGCACATCGACGCGCCGGCCTCGCGCCTGCTCGCCAACGGCTACCTGGGGGTGCTGGCCCTGGGCGGGCTCAAGGTGACGTGGTGGCTGCTCCGGAACGGGGTGAAGAATCCGGTGGCGGCGTTCGAGCGGTTCCGGAGGCGCTAGCCTCGAACCGGCACCTGCGCCTGGCCAGGGCCAGCCGCTCCCGGTCCGCCTCCCCCGCCGAGGCGAGCGGCGCGAGCAGCGCATCGTGGGCGGGGTCGCAGCTCGCCTCGGCGAGCGAGAGCCTGGCCTCCAGCTCGACCAGCGGCGGCAAGCCCGCCGCGGCGGCGCGCGCCAGCTCCGGCGCCGCCAGCGTGCGCCGGCCCTGCTGCAGGAGCGATCGGCCCACCAGGTAGGCGGCCAGCGGATGGTCCGAGCGCGCCACCTGCAGCAGCCCGGTGGGGTCGCCCGGATCGAGCAGGGCCGCGCGCACCGCCGGCCCGAGCGCGGGATCGGGAGCGGCGAGCATCTTCACCGAGAGCAATCGCGCCTGGGCTCGCTGGAACGGGTAGCGGCTCGCCTCGGCCCAGTCGCGCAGGGCCCCGGCCACGTCCTGGCGCCGCCAGCGCAGGTCGCCCTCGGCGTCGCGCAGCTGTGCCACCCGGGCCCGGTCCTCCGGCGGTGTCCGCGCCGCGGCCGCGCGAAGGGCGGCGGCGGCGCCCTCCAGATCGCCGGCGTCCGCCAGCGCCTCTCCCTCCAGCACCAGCGCGTCCGGGGCCTGATCCACCTCGGCCTCGCGGGCGTAGAGGCGGCAGGCCTCGACGGTGCGCCCCAGGGCCGCCGCCCGGCCGGCATCGCGGAGCAGGACCGCCGCCTCGCGCGCGCAGCGCCGGTCGAACAGGCTGCCGCGACCGAGCCAGCGCGCGGCCGCCACCGTCAGGTCCTCCTGCGGGGCGACGCCGTCGAGCGCCCGCTGCCACTCGCGCACCAGCTCGGGGAGCGGCTTCCCCAGCGCGGCGGCCAGGTGGCTGGTCCTGTAGGCGGCGTCGACCGGCGCCGCCCCGTACCGCTGCAGGAGGTAGGCGAGGAAGCTCCCCGCGGCCGTGTAGGCGCGGGCCGGGGCCTGCGACCAGAACCCGGCCGGCCCCAGGATCCGCTCCAGATCGGGCAGGTATCCCAGGTCGCGGGCCGCCCGCGACCACTGGTGAACGGTGAAACCGCTGCCGGGCGACTCGAGCGCCACCGCCAGCCCCTCCACCAGCGCCAGCGATGGGATGACGCGATAGCGGGCGGGGACGTGCAGCGGGCCGGGCGCGAGCACCGAGGCCACGGCGTGGACGATCTCGTGGCGCAGCACCGGATGAGGGAGCGGCCGGTCGAGGAGGTGGATCTCCGCCAGCCACGGCCGGGTGAAGTCCGTGTGCGAGGCGCCGATGAGCCGGCGCTTCTCCTCCGCGCTCCGGTACACGTACACGGTCACATGGGGCGGGGCGGCGATGCCCAGCCGGGCGGCCACGTCGGCCACGTGGAACTCGCACTCGGCCAGCAGCTCGCCGGCCGCCTGCGCCGGCTTCTCGGCGGGCAGGAACACGGTGCAGCGCGGCCCGTCGCGGCGCGCACCCAGGCGGTCGGCGATGGCGGTGCGGAGGTCGACGCCCCCCTGCAAGGCGATCCGCGCCGTCCAGCCGGCCGCGATCAGGACCAACCCGACCGCGCCCAGGGCGCCTGGTCCGCGCCCCGGGGCGTCGCGGCCGGCGCGCCGGCGCGCCAGCAGGTGCGCCAGCGCGGCCGCCCCGGCGATGGCCGCCGCCCAGCCCAGCGTCTCGGCGCGGGCCGCCAGCACGCGTCCGTCCAGCGGCACGGCCTCGTCGTAGAGCGGGCCGGGCAGGTACCCGAGCAGCGGATCGAGGAGGAACGCCGCCGGGCCCCGGTAGGCCTCGACCAGCCGCCAGGCGAGGACCAGCAGCACGGCCGCCGCGTAGAGGGCGGCCGCGACGGACCGGCGGCCCCGGACCGCGAAGGTCAAGGACGACGCCACCGCGCAGCCCAGCCACGCCGAGGGCAGGGCCAGCACCGGGAAGAAGCCCGCCGCGTCGAACGGATGGCAGGGGCCGAAGGCGGCGCGGATGGCCGACCCGGCAAGGAGGCCCGCCAGGAGCATCGTCGAGGCCGCCGAGGACGAAGCCCAGGCGGCGACGGGCGAGGGGTCGGGGCGGGCCCTCTCCAGGCGGGCGGCGGCGATCCCGAGCCAGGGCGCGAGGATCAGCGCCGAGAGGAGCGCGGCCGCCTGGCCGAGCTCATACCCGGGCACCTCGAGCAGCGGCAGGATCCCTGCCGCCGCCCCGAGGATGGGGGCCGCCGCCAGGGCCGCCCGGACCGAGCGGCGGCGCGATAGCGGGGGGAGATCGCGAAGGATGCCGGACACTGTGGGATATCCTTGTCCCGAGCCTGTCGAAGCCTGTCCTGAGCCTGTCGAAGGAGGCCTGTCCTGGGCCCCCGGATGCACGTTCGGGGCGGTGCTTCCTGGGCCGCCCGATGCCGGGATAACATGGAGCGCGATGCCGGAAAACCGGGAGCACGGGCGGGCGCCCATCGAGCTCAAGGTCGACTACAAGAAGCTGAACAGCTTCTTCGCCGACTACACCAAGAACATCTCCAAGGGCGGCACCTTCATCAAGACCAAGAAGACGCTCCCCATCGGGACGCGCTTCCTGTTCCGGCTGACGGTGCCGGGCCGCCCCGAACCGTTCGAGCTGAGCGGCGAGGTCGTCCACGCGTCCGCCTCCGGGGAGGATGCGGGGATGGGCATCCGGTTCGTCTGGGACGAGGACGTCCGGCGGGCCGAGTTCGAGTCGCTGGTCGAGGGTCTCATGCAGGAGAGCCTCGGGCCGCTGGTGGCGCACAAGCTGTTGCACCGTCAGTGAGCGACCCCGGACGGCAGGGAGGGGGCCCCATCGAAGCTGGGGGGAGGGGCGTAGCCCTCCGCCGCGGGGCAGCCGCGCGGAGCCGCCGAAGCGGCGAGCACGGCGCAGGGCCCCGCGCAGCAGGGGTGGGGCCCCCGACGGCTTGGCCGGCGGGGCGGGGCGGCACGCCCCGTGAGATCAGTACAGCACGTTCTCGAAGCGTACCTCGTCCCCGACCTTGACGCCGTGGGACGCGGTCCATCCCCCGTTCACCTCCAGCACGTACCGACTGTCGACACCGCCGTCGGTCACGTCCAGGGAGAGGGGCTTCCGCTCGACGATGGCTCCCACCCGGCCGTCGTCGCCGATGAAGATCATGTCCAGCGGGATGAGGGTGTTCTTCATCCAGAAGCCGTGCCGGGCCGCACCCTCGAAGAGGAAGATCATGCCGGCGTCGGCGTCGAGCTTGGCCCGGTCCATCAGGCCGTGCTCGCGCTGCGCCTCGGTCCGCGCCACCTCGACCCGGATCGCGGCGCTGCCGCCGGCGGTCTGGACCAGGACGCGGGGGGTGGGGTGCGGGGCGTCGGCCCGGCAGCCGGCTCCGGGCGCCGCCGCCAGCAGGGCGGTCGCGAGGGCGGCCCGCGACGCGCGCATCACTGCCGGGGGACCACGCAGTAGTTGATGTTCTGGGTCTCGCCCAGGTACCGCTGCTTGGTGAGCTCGTCCAGCGTGGAGAGGAAGGTCGGGTCGAGGATCAGCTGCTGGCACTTGAGCCCGGTCGAGCCCGAGTAGCAGTCGCGATCGGAGACGCACGGCTTCGAGCAATACCCGCAGGCGCTCCCGGAGCAGCTGCCGTACTTGGTGCCGGGGGCGGCCGGCGAGACGATGCAGACGAGATCGTCGCACCCGAGGTTGCCGGTCTCGAAGTAGTCGCCCTGCGCCGTGCCGGGGTTGGGCGGCGGGGGCGTCCCGTCCTGCTCCCAGTTCTGGTTCCACGCCAGGACGCATCGTGCCCCCACGTCCGGTTTGTCACACGCGGACGCGGTGAGCAGCGTGATGAGCGCGAAGGCCAGCGACGGGGCGTGAGCGCGCATGTTCGACGAGAATCGTTAGCACGCATGCCCCTCCGCGACAAGGAACGCCCTGGGTGAAGCCACAATGTCGTACAACCGCTCCCCCTCTCACGATTCTCCGCGGAGCGATACATTGCCCCTCTCGCTTGCTTTGGCTACGATGCCCCAAAGACGCGGGACGCACCGGATGAGAACTCCGCTCACTCTAGCGCTGCTGTTCTGTGCGGTGCCCCTGGCCGGGCTCGCGCAGGAGATGCCCGGCATCGATCTGTCACAGCCCGCGAAGGAGCCCGCTCCTGCGGAGAAGCCCCCGCAGGAGGGCGAGCTGCCGCCGATCGATCTCTCCAAGCCCCAGACGCAGACCCCACCCGCCGGAGAGGGCAGGGAGGCGGAGGCCAAGCCCGTCCTGCCCTTCTCCGAGAAGGACGTGGCGCTGGGGGACAAGGTCAAGGCGGTCCAGCGCAAGGGCTTCATGAAGGCGCACCGGTTCGAGGTGGCGCCGCAGCTGTCGCTGTCGGTGAATGACCCCTACTACCAGAAGTTCGGAGGGGGCCTCCGGCTTGCGTACAGCATCCAGGACAGCTTCGCCGTGGCCGTGCGCGGCACCTACTTCACCCCGTACCGGATGGACGCGGTCCGCGAGGGGAAGCTCGCGTTCAAGAGCCAGCTCCTCAGCTCGCAGCTCTACGGGCTGGCCATGGTGAACGGCATCTGGTCGCCGGTGTACGGAAAGTCGTCCTTTCTCAACAAGAACATCATCCACTTCGACCTGTTCCTGTCGGCGGGGTTCGGGCTGGTGTGGAGCGCCACCAGCATCGCCCCGCGCAACGAGGGGCCGCACATCGCCACCGACCTGGGCGGGGGCGTCCGCTTCTACCCCAAGGAATGGATGGCGTTCGAGCTGGGGCTGAACGCCACCCTGTACCCCGATCAGCCCAACAAGGCGGTGGCCGGGACCATCCAGAAGGTCTTCGTGGCCAACGTCGGGCTTCTCCTTCTTCTTCCCCCCGAGCTTCGAGTACGTCTACCCATGACGCGCCTGGTGCATGCCTGGTGGAAGGTCCCGTTCCCGACGCGCCGGGGGTGGCAGCCCTGGCCGCGCTGGCGGTGGCGTTGCTCCTGGCGGCTCCGGCGCCCGCGCGGGCCCAGAGCAAGTCCGACGCCTTCGCCGGCAAGATCCCGCCGGTCTCGGCGGCGCTCTACCGCAAGGCGGGCCGCTTCGAGGCCGACGCTCTCGGGCAACCTGTCGCTCAACGACGCCTTCTACACGAAGTACTTCGGGGGCCTGAAGCTCGGCTACCACTTCACCGAGTCGCTCTCCGCGGCCGGCATCTTCGCCACCGGCATCAACACCAAGGCCGGCTCGGCGCAGGTCTGCCCCTCCAACAGCGGCTGCCACTCCGCCGACCGCACCCAGATGTTCCAGGTGCCCGGGAACATCAAGATGATGGCCGGGGTGGAGGGCGCCTGGGCGCCCGTCTACGGCAAGCTCAACCTCTTCTCCGAGCGGGTGGCGCACTTCGACCTGTCGCTCATCGCCGGCGGGGACTGGATCCAGTACCAGAAGGTGGTCTCGCAGAGCGTCGCCGAGGGCCTGGGCGGCGGGCATCCCCCGCTCACCTCCACCTTCGGTGGACACGTCGGGCTGGGGGTGCGCGTCTTCTTCTCGGAGTGGGTCGCCGCCCGGCTCGAGTTCCGCGACTACCTGTACCGGGTCTCGGTGCCCAACTGGCAGGTCGGCGGCGGCGCCAAGCGCGATCTACAGAACCAGTTCTTCACCGAGCTGGGCGTCTCCTTCTTCTTCCCGACCCAGAACCGTCCGGTGCAGTGAACCCCATGCGCGCCAACCGTCCCGTCCCCTGCTGGCCATTCGCTCCGCGGCGCACGACCCGCCTCCTGGTCGCGCTCCTCACGCTGGCGCTGGCGCCCGCGGCACGGGCGCAGCTCGGGATCGATCTCTCCGCGCCCAAGGAAGTCGGCCAAGAAGCCGGGGAAGACGAAGTCGACGCCCGCGGCCAAGAAGCCGGCCGCCTCGGGCAAGAAGCTGCCGCGCGCGCCGGGGAGCAGCACCCCGGCCCAGCCGCCCGCGCCGCCCCCGGCGCCGGCCGCGACCCCCGCGCCCCGGGACGAGCTCCCGCCGCTGGACGTGACCCCGCCGCCCCCGCCCGCCGCCAGGAAGCCGGCCGCGGCCGACGGCAAGCCGCTCGGCCTGGAGCTGGGCAAGGCCGCCACCGGGCTGGCCAAGCAGCGGCTGGACGAGGCCAAGAAGCTGCTGGAGGGCGGCGCGGACGAGAAGGCGGCGCTGGCGCTGGACGACATCCTGCGCGATCCGCGGCTGGCCACCGCCCACGACGAGGCCCGCTACCAGCTCGGCAAGGCGCTCTTCAAGCTCGACCTGCTGCACTCCTCCCTCTCCACCTTCGACCAGATCCTGGACCGCGGGCCGCAGGGCACGCGCTACTACGGCTCGGCCATGGAGTGGCTGTTCTCGGTGGGCGAGCCGGCTCGAGAACGAGCAGCCGCTGCTCTCGCGCGTGGCGCGCCACGCCCACGAGACCTTCCCCCCGGCTACGAGGATCGCTTCCACTTCCTGCTCGCCAAGTACGAGTTCGAGCGCGGGCGGGCGCTGGCCGACGCCGGCCGGCTCAAGGAGGCGCGCGCCTCCTGGACCGAGTCGCTGCGGCTGGCCTCGCTGGTGCGCGAGCAGGCCGGCGCCATGCGACAAGAAGTCGGCCGACGCGCCCGCCGCCGAGCAGGGGGACCTGTTCGCCAAGGCCAAGTTCGTGGACGGGCTGGTCAAGTACGCCCAGGGCGACGATCAGGGCGCCTCCGATTCGTTCAAGGACGTGGTGCGCCTCACCAACCCCAAGCGCGCCCGCCACCCCGATCCCAAGCTGCGCGAGCTGGCCTTCCTGCAGCTGGCCCGCATCCACTACCAGAACCGGCAGAACCGCTACGCCATCTTCTACTACGACAAGATGCCGTGGGGCGGCGAGAGCTGGCTGGAGGGGCTCTGGGAGGAGTCCTACGCCTACTACCGCGTGGGCGACTACGAGAAGACGCTGGGGAACCTGCTCACCCTGCAGTCCCCCTACTTCAAGGACGAGTACTTCCCGGAGTCCTACGTCCTCAAGGCCATCGTCTACTACGAGAACTGCCGCTACCCGGAGGCGCGGCTGGTGCTCGAGACCCTCTCCAGCATCTACGAGCCGGTCTTCGACGAGCTGACCCGCATCACCAGCACCCCCCAGTCCGCCTCCGCTACTACGACCTGGTGGGGCTCGACAACAAGGGCGGCTCGGCGGTGACGCGCAAGATCCGCAAGCTCGCCTTCACCGACCAGAACGTGCGCCGCCTGGTCGAGTCGGTGAAGGAGGTCGAGCAGGAGATGGACGTGGGCATCGGCGAGCGCTCCCGCGACATCCGCGAGGCGCCGCTCGGCGAAGCGCCTGGTCCAGCAGCTCACCGACCGAGAAGGCGGCGCTGGTGGAGGAGGCCGGGGCGCGCTCCCGCGCCACCCTCGAGTACGAGCGCGACCAGCTGCGGACGATGCTGGCGCAGGCGCTCCGGATCCAGATCGAGGTGTCGCGCAAGGAGCGCGAGGCGCTGGAGGGATCGCTGGCGGTGGGGTACCAGGTCGACGTGGTCCGCGACCTCAAGTACTCCTACGCGGTCTCGGACGAGCACCTGTACTGGCCGTACGAGGGGGAGTTCTGGCGCGACGAGCTGGGCACCTTCTCGTACACGCTCACCAAGGGCTGCAAGGATCGTCTGCCGCGGATCGCAGCAGAAGCCGCAGCCCGCGCAGCCTTCGGCGGCGCGCTGAGCGGGGAGGAGAAGCGTGGAGCGGAAGCGACAGCCATGGCTGGGCGGGGTCTCGGTGCGCACGATCGCGGCCGCGCTGGTGCTGGCGCTGATCGGGGGCGCGGCCCGCGGCCAGACGCCTCGCAAGCCCAAGGAGGCCGACCTGGGCGCCAAGAAGTCGGTGGCGCCCGACGCCTCGCTGGGCGGCACGCTGGAGGCCAAGAAGAAGGAGGCGCCCGGCGCGGCCGGCCCGGCGCTCAGCTTCGAGTCCTTCCGGCGCGGGGTGGAGGTCAACATCTCCGGCAAGCGCCGCGAGGAGATCGCCAGCCTGCAGAAGCTCATCAAGCTGGGCGGCGGCAGCCCCGAGGAGACGCCGGGCTGGTACTTCCGGCTGGCCGAGCTGTTCTGGGAGGAGTCGCAGTACTACTTCTTCGAGGCCAACCGGCGCGACGACCGGCTCATCGAGCTGGGCACGCGCGGGGACCCCAAGGAGATCGACCGCCTCACCGCCGAGAAGAAGGCGCTGGAGACCGAGCAGAAGAAGCTGCAGGCGCAGGCGGTGGCGCTCTACAAGGCCATCATCCAGCGCTACCCGAAGTACCCGCGCCTCGACGAGGTGCTCTACTTCCTGGCCCAGAACCTCCAGAAGCGCGACCGGAACGACACCGAGGCCCTCAAGGCCTACCGGGCGCTCATCCAGAACTACCCCAAGTCGCCCTACGTGCCCGACAGCTGGATGGCGTTCGGCGAGTACTACTTCGAGAAGGCCAACAAGGTCGACCGCGCCCAGAACCTGCAGCGCGCCCTCGAGTCGTACAAGCACGCCGCCGAGTACCAGGAGAGCTCGGTCTACGGGTACGCCCTCTACAAGCAGGGCTGGGTCCACTACAACCTCGGCAACTGGAGCGAGGCGCTGGAGCTCTTCCGCGCCGTCATCTTCTTCGGCGAGATGCCTACCTCGACGGTGGCGCAGGACCGCAAGCTCGCCCTGGTGAAGGAGGCCCGCAAGGACTACGTCCGCACCTACAGCCACGTCGGCTCGGCCGAGCGCGCCTACGACGAGTTCCGCCGGGTCGGCGGCGAGAGCGGCTGGTGGGACATGCTCAAGAGCCTGGCCGGCCTGTACTTCGACGAGGGGCAAGGACCGGGACGCGGTGCTGGTCTACGCCCGGTTGATCCGGGAGAAGCCGGTCTCGGTGGAGGCGCCCTTCTTCCAGTCGCACATCGTGACCTGCGTGGCGCGCATGGGACGCAAGGACGCGGCCGTGCAGCAGGCGCACGTCTTCGGCAAGCTGCTGCGCGACGTGGAGGCCTCGCCCGAGGGCAAGGATCCCAAGAACGCCAAGTACCTCGCGACGCCCGCGCCGACGCCGAGCGAACGCTGCGCATCCTGGCGGTCCAGTACCACAACGAGTGGAAGAAGACGCGCGACGAGCCGGTGGCCGGATACGCCGCCGCCGTCTACAGGACTACCTCGACGTCTTCCCCAACGAGCCGCCCGCCTACGAGATGCGGTTCTTCCACGCCGAGCTGCTCTACGCGCTGGGCCCAGTTCGAGGAGGCCGGCGGCCGAGTACGAGCGGGTGGCCCAGGCCGACATCCAGGCGCTGGAGAAGCAGGGCAAGCCGGGCAAGTTCTTCAAGGACGCGCTCGAGAACGCGGTCTTCGCCTACGACGTGGTGGCGAGCAAGCTGGAGCGCGAAGGTGCCAGCCGGGCGATGCCAAGAAGCGGATCCCCATGGCCCCGGCCCGGCAGAAGCTGGTGGAGGCCTGCGAGCGCTACCTCAAGTACCAGCCCAAGGGCGACAAGTGGGTGGAGGTCGCCTACAAGGCCGCCAGCTCCACTACGCCCACAACGACTTCGGCGACGCGAGCGACCTCTTCACCCGCATCGCGCTCGACCACCCGACGCACGAGCTGGCCCGGTACTCGGCCAACCTGGTGCTCGACGCGTACAACCTGCTGCGGCGACTGGCGCAACCTGAACGGCTGGGCCAAGCGCTTCTACGCCAACAAGGTCCTGATCGACGCGCACCCGGAGCTCAAGACCGACCTGGCCCGCGTCATCGAGGAGAGCGCCTTCAAGATCATCGAGGAGCGCGAGCGCGCCAAGGACTGGGACGCGGCCACGGAGGAGTACCTGGCCTTCGCGCGCGACTGGCCCTCCTCCAAGCTGGCCGCCACCTCCCTCTACAACGCCTCCGTCGACCAGGTCCGGGCCGGCCGACTGGACCGGGCCATGGAGATCCGGGACCAGTTCCTGCAGCGCTATCCGTCCGATCCACTTGCCGCCAAGTGCCTGTACGACAACGCCGAGGCCTACGAGGCCATCGGCGACTTCGGCGACGCGGCCGACCGGTACGAGCGCTACTTCGCGGGCTGGCGCCGCGCTTCCCAGCCCGACCCGCGGCCGGCCGCCCGGGTGCACCAGGGGAAGAAGAGGAAGGCGGCCGCCCCGCCGCCGCCCGCGGCCGGTACCGATGCGGCGTACCAAGCTCGCCTACGAGGAGAAGAAGGCCAACGACGCCATCATCAACGCGGCCGTGTTCCGGGCCGGGCTGCGCGAATGGGCGCGGGCCGAGGCCGACAGCCAGGCCTACCTCGACACCTGGCCCAGCGGCGCCGATGCGCCGCGCATCTTCCTCTCCCTGGCGGACCTGTACGCACAAGCGCGGACAGACGCAGAAGGAGCTGTCGCAGCTGGAGGAGTACCAGAAGCGGTACGCCAAGGACCCCGACGAGTGGCTCGCCATCCAGGACCGCGTGGCCAAGCTCTTCGAGAAGAACGGGAACGGCGCCCTGGCCCGCCGCGCCTACGAGCAGGGCCTCGCCTATTACCGCCAGCACTCGGCCGGCGGTGAAGGACCGAGGGCTCGCCGTGGTGGCGCAGGCGGAGTACCTGGCGCTGGAGCCCGATTTCTCGGCCTACGAGCGGATCACCTTGAACGTCACGCCCAAGTACCTCAAGGCGCAGCTCCAGGTGAAGGCCAGGAAGCTGGCTCAGCTCGAGGCCGAGTACGGGAAGATCGTCAAGATGAAGCAGGCCGAGCCGGCCATCTGCGCCCTGCAGCGGATCGGGCTGGGCTACAGCCGGTTCGCGCAGGCGCTCTACGACAACCCCATCCCGCGCGAGGTGAAGGCGCTGGGGAAGGAGGGGCTCGACGAGTACAAGGCGCAGCTGGCGCAGGTGGCCGATCCCCTCGAGAAGAAGGCGGTCGAGGGATACCAGCTGGCGGTGAATGCCTCGCGCGACTACGGCGTCCAGAACGCCTGCTCGCGCGAAGCCCTGCAGGCGCTCAAGAAGGCCAAGCCCGAGGCGGCCGAGGGGCCGCTCGAGCCCCCCCGCAGCTGGCCGCGGTGGCTCCCTCCAATCCGCCGGAGGGGTACGGCCTGCTCCACGACGTGCAGGCGCAGGCCGCGCCCCGCCCGACCGCGGCGCGGCCGGCCGCGGCGCTCCCCACCCTCAGGGACCGCCCCCCCGGGAAGGAGCAGGAGACCTCGGCCACCAACGACCCGCAGAAGCGTGTGCCCGACGCCGACAAGCCCGTTCCGCCGCGGCGCAAGGGCTCGGGCGACGACGAGGACCTCCTGCCGTGACCGCAATCCTCCGTGCGCTCCTGCTCGCCCTGGCCGCCTCGGCGCTGGCCTGTGGAGGCGGCTCGACCGGGCCGGCGCGGCCCGCCACGGGCCCCGGCCCGGCCGCGCCCGCCGGGAAGCAGCCGGTCGGCGGCAAGCAACCGGCCGCCAGGCCCGGCACGGCCAGCGCTGAGAACGGCGCCGCCGCTCCCGCCGCAGGCGCGGCGACGGCCCCCGTTGCCACGCAGGCGGGGCTGGAGTCCCTCCCGCCCCGGGCACAGCGGCTCTTCAGCGAGGCGGTGCAGGCCGAGGGGGACCTCCGCAGCCAGAAGCTGCCCATCGACTGGCCGCTGCTGGAGCGACGCTGGCGCGGCGTCCTGGAGGCCGCCGACGTCGCCGAGGCCCACTACAACCTGGGCGTCGCGCTCGAGAACCAGGGCCGCCTCGACGAGGCCCGGGCCGAGTACGAGCGGGCCCGCGCCCTCAAGCCCGGGCTGCGCCAGGCCTCGGTGAACCTGGGCGTGCTGCTCGAGAAGGCCGGCGATCTGCGGGGCGCGCAGGCCGTCTACGCCGCGGTGGTGCGCGACTTCCCCGAGGATGCCCGCGCCCGCGAGCGCCTGGCGGCGCTGTACCTCGGCTCCGGGCAGCTCGACGAGGCCTGGCAGCTGGCGCGCGAGGCGCTGCTCCGCGATCCGCGCTCGGTGGGCGCCAACAAGGTGATGATCCAGGTGGCCACACGGCGGAACCAGCTCGATCTGGCCAAGCTCCTCGCGCTCCGCACCGCCAAGCTCGATCCGGCCGATCCCGAGCTGCCCTTCCTGGCCGGCGAGCTCTCGGCGCGCGAGAACGACGAGGTCGGCGCCGAGGCCCAGTACCGGAAGGCACTGGCGCTCGATCCGCACTTTCTCCCCGCCCGCTCGGCGCTGCTCCGCGCGGCGGTGAAGCGCGGGCGCTGGGCGGCGTCGGCGGAGCACGCCCAGGCGCTGCTCAAGGACCAGCCCAACGATCCGGCCGTGCAGCTGGCGCTGGGGATCGCGCTGCGCCACACCGACAAGCCCGACGAGGCGCTGGCCGCCTACACCAAGGCCGAGGAGCTCTCGGGCGACAAGCTGCCCGAGGTCCATCTGGCCCGCGGCGTCCTGTTCATGCAGGTGAAGAACGAGTGCGAGCCGGCCCTGGACGAGTTCCGCAAGTACACGCAGGTGGCCGGGCCGGTGGCGGCCACCGAGTCACCGGTGCTCAAGCTGCAGCGCGAGTGCGAGGCGATCCTCGACGAGAACCGCAAGGCGCTCGAGGCGGCCAAGGAGATGCAGAAGGCGGCGGAGGAGAAGAAGCAGGCCGGGGCCAAGCCGAAGGAGGCAGCGGCGGTCCCGGGCGAGGGGGCGGAGGGCGCAACGTCCACACCGGCGCCTACACCGGCGCCCATCGACGTGCCCTGACCGTGACGCCCGGCGAGGCGGCGGCGGACGGTCCGAGGGGTGCGGCGGCTACGCGGGCCCGGTGGGCGGGTGATAAGCTTGGATGACCGAGGGTTTGAACATGCGCGGGTACCTTCTGATGATGGTCCTCTTGGCTCCCCTGGCGACGCGGGCGGCGGACCCCGCCCCGGCGCAAGGAGCCAACCAGCCGAGGGTCGAGTACGAGAAGAAGACCGTCATCAACTTCGAGGACGACACCATCGAGGGCGACCTGAAGCGCCCAGACGGTGAGTACGTCGAGGCCCGCAAGCGGGTCGACCACTCCAACCTCATCAAGATCCGCGAGAACTGGCACGACAAGGTCATGCAGTCCTCGGGGGATCTGCAATAGGAGCCGCGCCCCGCGCTCGACCACTCCATGACCACGCCCATCACGCTCAAGGTCTTCCGCGGGAACGAGCTGGTCCGGACCGAGCAGTTCGACCGCAAGATCATCAAGATCGGGCGGCTCTCCTCTGCCCACCTGGTGCTCGACGACGAGCGCGTCTCGCGCATCCACTCGGTCATCGAGGTGGCGCCGGACGGGGCCATCTCCATCATCGACATGGGGAGCGCCGGCGGCACGTTCGTGAACGGGCAGAAGGTGACCCGCGGGGTGCTCCACACCGGCGACCAGATCACCATGGGCGGGCTGCGGATCGTGATGGAGGCGGCCGAGGCCGGTGAGGCCGCGCCCGCGCCCGCGCCCGCCGCCGCGCCGGCGCCGGCCGTGAACCGGGCCGTGGCGGCGCCGGCCTCGGCGGCCAGGCCCGCGCCCGGCCGGAACGGCCATGCCCGGGCCCCGGCGCAGGCTCCGGCCGTGGACCGGGGCGCACCCACCGTGACGAGGCCCGCCGCGGCCCCGGCCGCTGCGCCCGTGACCCAGCCGGCGCCGGCCGCACCGGCCCATCGCCTGCGGCCGCCGCCGCCCGCCGCCCGGCCCGGCCGCGCCGCGCGGCGCTCCGCCCGGCCGATCGCACGGTCGAGGATCTCTCGCACGCCGAGGACCTGGGGGTGGAGCTGCGCCTGCTGTGGGGCGGGACGCTCCTCGATGCCGCCACCTTCGTCCGGCCCTCCGCGCCGGTCCTGGTCGGCGGCAGCTCGCGCTGCGCCATCCAGGTCGAGGGGCTGCCCCAGGGCGACTTCCCCATGCTCCGCTGGCACGGCGGCGACTACGAGTTCGCCTTCGGCCAGGGCATGACCGGTGTCCTGGAGGACAAGGGCACCCGGACCGGCTTCGGCGAGCTGGTCCGCTCCCGCAAGGCCGCCACCGACGAGAAGGCCAAGGGAGCCTACTGGATCCCGGTGCCGCGGGCCGGCGCGGTCCGGGCCGACCTGGGTGCCCAGCTCGCCATCGAGGCCCGCCCGCGCAAGCCGCAGCGGGTCAAGGATCCGCCCGTCTGGGAGCGGATCAACTACCAGTTCCTGAACCTGTTCCTGCTCATCTTCTTCCTGGGGTGCGTCTTCATCATCACCGCCAACAACTTTCCCTACGACACCGACGTCAGCGCCGACGACCTCTTCAAGAACCCCTCCCGGATGGCGAAGTTCATCATCAAGCCGCCGGAGGTGCAGGCGCCCAAGGTGGCGGAGAAGGGGACCAAGAACGACCTGGAGAAGCTGGGCGACTCGGGCGAGATGGGAGAGAAGCACAAGGGCGAGGAAGGGCAGATGGGCAAGAAGGACGCGCCCAAGACCAACGCCCGCTCCGCGCCGCGCGCCATCGACCCCAACGCCAAGGACGTGGTGAAGCGGTCCGGCCTGCTGGGCGCCCTGGGGCGCGGTGGGGGCGGCCTCTCCACCGTCTTCGGCTCGGGCGGCCTGGGCGGCAATCTCAAGGGCGCGGTGGGTAACATGTTCGGGCCGGTGGTGGGCGACAGCTACGGCCTGGGCGGCCTGGGCATCCGCGGCTCCGGCTCGGGCGGCGGCGGATCGGGCGAGACCATCGGCATCGGCGCGGTCGGCACCAAGGGACGCGGGGGCGGGCTGGGGAGCTACGGCACCGGGCCGGGCGTGGGCAACCTGGGCAAGAAGAGCGAGCGCGACATCAAGGTCGTGACCGGCGACGCGGTGGTGATGGGCTCCATCGACAAGGAGCTCATCCGCAAGGTGATCCAGGAGCACGCCTCGCAGATCCGGTACTGCTACGAGCAGCAGCTGGCGCTCAACCCGCGCCTGCAGGGGAAGGTCTCCATCAAGTGGATCATCCAGGCGGACGGGACCGCCACCAACCCGCAGGTGGAGGGGAGCGCCACCACCCTCGAGAACGCGCAGATCCACGAGTGCATGATGTCGCGCATCACGAGCTGGCAGTTCCCCAAGCCCAAGGGCGGCGGCATCGCGGTCATCACCTACCCATGGATCCTCCGCGCCTCGGGGAACACGGAATGAGGGAGTCCGTCGTGAAGCGGATCGTGCTGATCGCAGCACTGGGGCTGGCCGCGCCGCGCCTGGCCGCGGCCCAGGACGCCGCGCCGCCGCTGGAGGAGAACCCCAAGACCGCCCGCTTCAAGGACGTGGAGCGCGGCTTCTTCGTCGGGTTCCAGACCGGCTACCTGGGCCTCTTCAAGACGCCCACCCAGGACCAGACCAAGTATCCCTTCGCCGGCCCCTCGGGCGGCCGCGCCGGCGGCATGCTGGTGGCGGCCGAGATCGGCCGCGACTTCACCTCGCGGCTCGCGCTCTCGCTCATCGCCCAGGGCGGCAACGTGCGCGCCCGCGTCAGCTACGGCGCGTTCAGCCTCTACGGCGCCGGCCTGGATGTTCGCTACGCCTACTACGGCTCCAAGGACCGGAACGACTGGGAGCGGCTCTTCCTGTACGTGCACGCGCGCGGCGAGTACGCGATGACCTATCCGAAGGGGCTCTTCGGGACGAAGGACGTCCTGGTCCAGGCGGGGCCCGGCGTGGAGTACTTCACCCGCCTGCGGCACTTCTCGATCGGGTTCGCGCTCGACTACGTGTACGCGACCAAGGCGAAGGCCTCCGGCGTCGCCGCGTACCCGACCGTGCGGTACACGTTCTGACCTCCAGATACCCGTCGGTATCACCGCCAAGGGATGCGTCTGCCCGCACCCTGCTGCGTTCCCATGCCCGGCGTCCAATGTAGGCAACCGCCCGTAAGGGCTCGCGATTTTGTCGGCCGCAAGATTGACCCTCCGGCGGGCCGGGACCTATACTCCCGGAGTCTCTCCGGTTTCCCCCGTCCAAGACCCCCAGTGAAGCCACCTTGAGCGCACCTACCCTGGACGACCAGAATCCGAATGCACCTGGAGACGCTCGAGGCGGCTCCCGGAGACGTGCAGGCGTTCGATGCCCTGGTGGGGCTGTACGAGTCCGCGTCACGCTGGGAGGACCTGGTCGCGCTGTACGAGGGGCGGGCCCGGCTGGTCCCGGGGGCCCCGCTGCTGGCGCGCGCCGCCAGCCTGGCGCACACCAAGCTGCGGAACGTCGCCCGCGCCGAGGCGCTCTACCGGCAGCTCCTGCGCCTCGATCCCACCAATTCGGACGCGCTGCGATCCCTGTGCGAGCTCCTCGAGGAGGAGCAGAGCTGGCCCGCCCTGGCCGCGGTGCTGGAGCAGGCCGCGGCCCACGCCGTCGACCCGCGCGAGGCTGCCGCCCTGACGCTGCGGCTCGCCAAGGTGCACGAGCAGCGGCTCGGGCGCCGCGACCGCGCCGCGCTCCTGTACGCCCGCGCGCACCGCCTCGACCCGGAGCAGGCCGAGGCGCGGGTCCGGGCGCTCGCCTGCTTCTCGGCCATGCGCCGCTTCGGCCAGGCCAAGAAGCTGCTCGACTCGGCGCGCGAGCACGGCGCCGAGCCGCGCACGCTGGCGGCCGAGTACGCCAAGCTGGGGGCAGCCCTGGTCGAGGAGCCGCTCGAGCATGGGCTGGCCATGGATGCGCTCATCGAGGCGCTGACCCTCGACCGGAACGCTCCCGGCGCCGCGGCCGCGCGCGAGCGGCTCAAGAACATGCCCCGCGCCTGGCGCGAGGAGGCGGCGCGCCTGGAGTCCGCCGCCGCAAGCGCGCAGGACCGGAAGAGCGCCGCGGCGGTCCACCTGCGCCTGGCGCAGCTCCACGCCGCTTACGATCCCGAGGGGCTGCCGCGGATGGTGGAGCGGGTGGAGAGGGCCTGGACGCTGGCGCCCGGGACCGAGGCCGCGCTGGAGATCCTGGAGCGGGTCTTCTTCGAGCGCGGCGACCACCGCGGCCACGCCGACGCGCTGGCCCGGCTCTCCAGCCTGACGCGCGATCGCGCCGCCCAGGTGCTGCTCCTGCTGGAGCTGGCGCGGGTGGACCTGGTCCGCTTCGGCGACGCCGAGGCCGCGCTGGCGACGCTGCACCGGGCCCTGGCGCTCGATCCGGCCAGCGAGGTCGCGGCCCTGCAGGCCTTCGAGCTGGAGGTGGACGCCGGGCGCTTCGCCGAGGCGCTGGAGACGCTGGAGCGCCACCTGGCGGCCACCCCGGAGAAGGCGGCCCACGCCGCCCTGCGCACCCACGCCGCCGTGCTGGCCCGCGACCGCCTGGGCGATCCGGTGCGGGCCCGCCGGCACCTGGAGGCGGCGCTGCGGGCCGATCCCGGCTTCGGCCCGGCCGGCCAGGCCCTGGCGCCGCTCCTGGCCGAGGCCGGCGAGTGGCAGCGGCTGAGCGAGGTGCTGGACGTCTCGGCGCGCTGGGAGCGCGACCCGGCCGAGCGGGTGCGGCTGCTGGAGCGCATGGCCGAGGTGCAGCAGGACAAGCTGGGCCGGGCTCGCGAGGCGCTCCGGACGCTGGCCCGCGCGCTGGCCATCGATCCCGGCCGCGCCGCCACCCGCAAGGCCATGGAGGGCGCGGCGGCGCGCGCCGACGCGTACCTGGAATTGACGCGCGCCTACCGGGCCGCGGCCCGCTCCGGCGACGCCGACCTCAAGGCCCGCAAGAACCTGCTGCGCCGGCTGGCCGAGATCCTGGACCACGACCTGGCGCAGCCGGAGGAGGCGGTCCGGGCCTGGCGCGCGCTCACCGAGCTCGATCCCGAGGACAAGGGCGCGGCGGCCGCGCTGGAGGCCGCCATGGCCCGCGCCGGCCAGCAGGAGGAGCTGGCGCGCACCCTGGAGGAGAAGCGCGCCCGGGCCGCCGGCGAGGAACGGCTGGGGCTCTCCGCCAAGCTGGCGCGGGTCTTCGCCGACGCCGGGGAGGTGGATCGCGCCACCCCGCTCTGGCGCGAGATCCTGGCGCAGCGCCCCGACGACGAGGAGGCGCTGTGGGGCCTCCACGCCGCGCTCGAGGCCCGGCCCGGATCGCGCGCCGCCGAGGATCGAGTGTGGGTGCTGGCGCGGCTGGCGCTGCAGCGCAAGGTCCACCCGGAACGGGCCGCGCTGGAGCTGGCCCGGGCCGAGGTGCTGGCCGAGCCGCTGGGCCGGCTGGGGGAGGCGGCCGGCGTGGCCGTCTCGCTCCTCACCACCGGCGGCCTGGTGGCCTCGCAGCAGGCCGAGGCGGTGGCGCTCCTGGAGCGGCTGCTGGGCCGGGGCGTCGATCCGCTCCGCATCGCCCAGGTGCTGGCCCCGGCCTACGCCGCCGCCGGCGAGACCGGCAAGCAGGTGGCCATGCTGGAGCTGGTGGCGCGGCGCCTTCCGCCCGATGCCGATCCGAGCGAGCGGGCGCGCTACCTGCTGGATGCCTCGTCGCTGCGCGCCGGCCGGCTGGCCGACCCGCGCGGCGCGCTCTCCGACGCCGCCGCCGCGCTCAAGGCCTGCCCGGATCACGCCGAGGCCCGGCGGCGCTGCGAGGAGCTGGCCCGCTCGGTGGGCGCCTTCCGGGAGCTGTTCGCGCTGCTCACCGAGGCGGCGGGGCTGCTGGGCGCGAGGCCCGAGGAGGAGGCCGCGCTCCGGGCGCGGGCCGCGGCGGTGGCCGAGGAGGACCTGGGCGCCTTCGACGACGCGGCCGCGCAGCTGGCCCGGGCCGTGACGCTGGTTCCGGGCGATCCCGCGCTGCTCGCCGCCCAGACCCGCGTGGCGCTGGCCGCGGAGCGCTGGGAAGAGGCGGATCGGCTCCTGGCGGAGCGGGCCCGCCAGGCCGAGGGCGCGGAGCGGGCCGCGCTGCTCGGCCAGCGCGCCGAGGTGCTTCACGAGCGGCTCGGGGATGCGGTGGCGGCGGCCGCCGCCTGCCGCGAGGCGCTGGAGCTGCTTCCGCTCCCCGGTGTCCGGCGAGACCTCCGGACCGCACGCCCAGCAGCGCGCCCGCCTGCTCTCGCTGCTGGCGGCGGCGCTGGGCGACGCGGGCGACACCGCCGGCCGCGCCGAGGCGCTGGCCCGCATCGCCGCCGAGGTGGGCAATCCCGCCGAGGCGGTCCGGGCGGCGGTGGAGAGCGCCAAGCTCCACGCCGGCATGGGCCAGGCCCGCCAGGCCGCCGAGGAGCTGGGCCATGCGCTCCGCAACTCGCCCGACGACCCCGGTACGCTGGCCGCGCTGGACGGACATCTCGACGGCTCAGATCCCGACGCCGCCCTGGCCGCGGCCGCCGCGCTGGGGCAGCACCCCGATCCGCGCCGGCGGCTGCGCGCGCTGGAGGTGGAGGCCCGCCTGGTCGCCGATCCGGCCGCCCGCGCCGCCGCCTCGCGGTCGGCGGCCCGCATCGCCGAGGTGGAGCTGCAGCAGGCCTCGCTGGCCTTCTCGCACCTGGCCGCCGCCGCCCGCGAGCTCCCCGGCGACGCCGGCCTGCGGGCCGAGCTGCGGCGGCTGGCGGGCGAGGCCCAGGAGTGGGACGCCTGCGCCCGCGTCCACGACGAGCTGTGGGAGCGGGCCCTGCCCGAGCAGCGGCTGGCCATCGCGCGCGAGCGCGCCGAGCTGTGCGAGAAGCGGCTCGACCGCGACCGCGCCGCCGAGGCCTGGGCCCGCGTCATCGCGGCGGTCCCCGGCGATCGCGAGGCGCTCCTGGCCCTGCGCCGCATCCAGCGGGCCCGCGAGCGCTGGGGCGATCTCTGCGACATCTGCGCCGAGATCGCCCGCCGCGCCCCGGAGCCGACCGCCCGCGAGGACGCGCTCCGCGAGGAGGCGGCGGTGGCCGAGGCCCGGCTGGGCGACCCGGCCCGCGCCGCGCTGGCCTGGTCGGGGGTGCTGGAGATCGCGCCCCACGACGCCGAGGCCGCCGCGGCCCTGGAGCGGCTCTACGAGCAGCTGGATCGCCCCGAAGCGCTGGGCGGGGTGCTGGAGAAGCGGCTGGCGCGCGGCTTCGACGCTTCCGCCGCCTCGCGCCTGGCCGAGCTGCGCCGGCGCCGCCTGGACGACGCCGCCGGGGCGCTGGCGCTGCACGCCCAGCTCCTGCGGCGCGATCCCTCGCGCGGCCCCTCCCGCGACGCCCTGGCCGAGATGGCGGCCCAGCCCGGCGCCACCGGCCGCGAGGCGCTCGAGGTCCTCGACGCCGCGCTGCGCACCACCGGCGACCACGCCCGCCGCGTCTCGGTGCGCGAGGCCCGGCTGGAGAGCGTGCAGGACCCCGGCGAGCGGGCCCGGCTCCACGCCGAGATCCGGGCCGTGCTGGAGGTCGACCTGCACGAGGTCACCCTGGCCTTCGTCGCCACCTGCCGCGCCTTCGCCGAGGGCGGTCCAGCCCGGACCGGCGCGGCCGACGACCTGGCCCGCCTCGCGCACGCCACTGGCTCGGAGGCCGACCTCCCCGAGCTCTACGCGCAGGCCGCGTCGACCGCCGGGCCGGTCGAGGCGCTGGAGCTCCGCCGGACCGCGGCGCGGCTCAGCGCAGGCCCGGCCGCCATCGAGGCCTGGAAGCAGGTGCTGGAGTCCTCGCCGGCCGACGCGGAGGCGCTCGAGAAGCTGGAGGAGCTCTACGCCCAGAGCCGCTCCGCCCGCGACCTGCTGGACGTGGCCCGGCGCCGGGCGGCGCTGGCCGGCGGCGAGGAGCGGGTCCTTCATCTGCTCGAGGCGGCCGCCCAGGCCGAGGCGCTGGGGGATCCGGCCGCAGCCGCCGACGCCTACCGCGAGGTGCGAGCCGAGGATCCGGCGCGCCCGGAGGCGCTGGCCGGGCTGGAGCGGCTCCTCTCGCAGAGCGAGCCCGGCGAGGAGCTCGTGGAGGTGCTGGGCGCCCAGGCCGCGCAGGCGGTCGATCCCGCAGAGCGCACCGCGCTGCTCCTGCGCCGCGCCTCGCTGCTCGAGGCCGACCCGCAGCCGCGCCGGCCGGTGGAGGCCTACGCCGAGGTCCTGGCCGAGAGCCCGCGCGAGGCCGGGGCGGTGGCCGGGCTGAAGCGGTTGCTGGACCGGCCCGACGCGCGCGAGGACGCCTTGCGCCTGCTCGAGGACGTGCTGCGGGCCACCGGTGAGGCCCGCGGGCTGGCGTCCCTGCTCGAGGTGCGGCTGGCCACGGCGGACGGCGCCGAGCGGCCGCCGCTGCTGGCCGAGATCGCCGCCCTCCAGGAGCGGCTCGGCGATCGGCCGGCCGCCTTCCGTGCCAAGCTCCGCGAGCTGGAGGACGCACTCCGGCGCGGCGCCGACGCGCCCGGCGCCCGGGCCGACCTGGAGCGGCTGGCGGCCGCCACCGGCGCCTGGGAGGAGCTGGCCCGCGCCTTCCAGGCGGTGCTGGCCTCGCCGCTGCCCGGGGCGGTGGCGCTGGAGCTGCGCCGCCGGCTGGCGGTGATCCACGCCGAGCGGCTGGGCCGGCTCGACGAGGCGGCGCGGTGGTACGAGGAAGTGGTCGCGGTCAGCCCTTCCCCCGAGGCGCTCGGGGCGCTGGCCCGCGTCTACCGCCGGCTGGGTGCACACCGGGAGCTGGCGGCGACGCTCTCCCGGCTGGCGGACGTCGCGCCCGCGGTGGCGGCGCGCAAGGAACTCCTGCTCGAGGTGGCGAAGATCATGGCCGAACAGCTCGCCGACCGCGACGGCGCCGTCGCGTCGTACCGCAAGATCCTGGCCGTCGATCCCGAGGACCCGCAGGCGCTGCGGCTCCTGGGCAAGCTGCTCGGCGCGGCCGAGCGCTGGGACGAGCTGGCCGAGGTGCTGGGCCGCGAGGTGGCGGTGGCCGACCGGCAGCCCAACCTGGTGGCCGAGGCCGCCGAGCTCCGCTACCGGCTGGGCCGGATCCGCCACCAGCGCCTGGCCGACGCCGACGGCGCGCTGGTGCTGTACCGCGAGGTGCTGGAGAAGGTTCCCAAGCACCCGGCCGCGCTGGCGGCGCTGGAGGATCTGGCCCGCGGCACCGGGCCGGCCGCCGTCGAGGCGGCCCTGATCCTGGAGCCGCTCTACGCTGGCCACGGGGAGCACCAGAAGCTGGTCGAGACGCTCGAGTCCCGGGCCGCCAACGAGACCGACCCGTCCCGCCGCGCCGCCCTGCTGCGCCGGGTGGCCGAGGCCTACGCCGGCCCGCTGCGCAACCCCGAGCTGGCCTTCCTGGCCGCGGGCCGGGCGCTGGCCGCCGATCCCGACGCCACCGAGTCGGTGGACCTGGCCGTCAAGCTGGGCGAGATCGCGGCGTTGCCCGAGGAGCTCTCGGCCCTGCTCACGGAGAACGCCGACCGCGCTCGCGACTCCGGGTCCCGCGCCGAGTACCAGCGGCGCATCGCCCGGCTCACCAGGCGCGATCCCGCCGCCGCGGCGCTGTCCTGGCAGCGGCTGCTCGACGTCCTCCCCGAGGACCGCGAGGCGCTGGTGGGGCTCATCGACGCCCTGAAGGGCGGACCCGATCCCGACGCCCACGCCCAGGCGTTGCGGCGGGCCCTGGCCCTGGAGGAGGAGCCGGGCGCGCGCGCCTACCTCCTGCGCGAGCTGTCGGCGGTGCTCGACGAGCGGCTCTCCGATCCGGCCGGCGCCATCGAGGCGGCCCGCAGCCTGCTCGAGATCGTCCCCACCGACCGCGACGCGCTGTCCCGCCTGGACCGGCTCTCGCTCAAGACCGAGCGCTGGGTGGACCTGGCCGACGTGCTGGCCCGGGAGATCCGCGCCGCCGAGGAGGGCGGCGGCGATCCGGTCCTGCTGGCCGCGCTGCGGCAGCGGCTGGCGGAGCTCAAGGAGACCCGGCTGCTGGACCGCGAGGGCGCGCTGGCGCTCTACGAGCAGGTGCTGGAGGCGCGGCCCGACGCCCCCGAGGCCATCGCCCGGCTGGAGGGCATCCTGCAGAAGGACCCCGGGAACGCCCGCGCCGCGCGGGCGCTGGAGAAGGCCTACGCCTCGGGCGGCGACCCGGTCCGGCAGGCGGCGGTGCTGGAGATGCGCGCCGGGGAGCGCCCCGACCCGGCCGAGCGCAAGGCGCTCTATCTGGAGCTGGCCGACCTGCGCGAGAAGAAGCTCGAGAACCCGGAGATGGCGTTCCTGGCGCTGTGCAAGGCCTTCCGCGAGGACCCGGCCGACCCGGAGCTGCGCGCCCGGCTCGACGCCCTGGCCGTCTCCAGCGGCCACGAGGAGGAGCTGGCGGCCATCCTGGAGGACGAGATCGAGCGGCTGCCGCCCATGGAAACGGCCCAGGTCGCGTTCCGCCTCGGGCAGCTCTACGAGGAGAAGCTGGGCGAGCCGGCGCGCGCCGCCGCCTTCCTGCGGCGCGCCATGGCCCTGGACAGCGAGCTGGCGCCGCAGGTGCTGCCGGCGCTGGAGCGGCTCTACCAGAAGCTGGAGGCCTGGCCGGAGCTGGCCGACGTGCTGTCCTCGAGGGCCGCGGCCGCGCCGCCGCCCGAGCGGGTCCAGATCCTCCACCGCCTGGGCCAGCTCTGCGAGGACCGGCTGGAGTCGCCCGACCGCGCCGCCGAGGCCTACGAGGCGGCGGTGGCGGCCGATCTCCGCCACGTGCCCTCGCTGCGCGCCCTGGAGACGCTCTACGAGAACGCCGGCCGAAAGGACGACCTGTTCCGCAACCTCTCCGCGCAGCGCGCCGCCTCCGTCGATCCCGGCGCCCGCGAGCGGGTGCTGGCCAAGCTGGGCGCGCTGGCCGCGGATCTGGGCCGGCTCGACGAGTCGGTGGTGCTGTGGAAGGAGCTCCTCACGCTGCGCCCGCGCCACGACGGCGCCCTGGCCGCGCTGGAGGAGCTGTACGAGAAGCTGGAGCGCTGGCAGGACCTGGCCCAGCACCTGCGGGTGCGCGTCTCGGCCACCGTGGACCGGCGCGAGATCGCCCGGCTCAACGACAAGCTGGGGCAGGTGCTCGGCTCGCGGCTGGGCGATGCCTCCCAGGCCATCCACTCCTACAAGGCGGTGCTCGACTCCGACCCGCGCAACAAGCGGGCGCTGGAGGCCCTGCGCGACATCTACGCCATGCAGGGCGACCAGGACGGCCTCACCGCCGCCTACCGGCGGCTGGTGCCGTTGCAGGAGGACGCCGCCGGCGTGAAGCGAGTCCGGCTGGAGCTGGCCGAGGCGCTGCTGCGCGGCAACCAGAAGCGCGAGGCGGTGGAGCAGGCCAAGCTGGCCTTCGACATCGAGCCGCACCAGACCGAGGAGCTGGTCCGCATCGAGGAGGTCTTCCGCCAGGGCGGCGCCGCCTCGGAGGGCGTGCGCGCCGCCGAGGCGCGGGCGGTGCTGCTGGCCGCCCAGGGCGGGCCCGGCGAGGCCGTCCCCGCCTGGCTGGCGGTGGCCGAGCTGTGGCGCGCCCAGCGGCGGCCCGACGCGGCCGGGGCCGCCCTGGCCAAGGTGCTGGAGCTCGAGCCGGGCAACCGCGCCGCCTTCGACCAGCTCCGCGCCGTCCACGCCGACTCCGGCAACTGGCGCGCCTGGTGCGCCGCCTGCGAGCAGTTCTCGGCGCAGCTGGGCGATCCGGCCGAGAAGCTGGCCCTGCTCAAGGAGGTGGCCAGCGTCCACGAGAAGAGGCTGGGGCAGAAGGAGATGAGCTTTCTGGCCTGGTGCCGTGCCCTCTCGGTCGCGCCGGGCGATGCCGAGGTGCTGGCCGCCTGCGAGCGGCTGGCGGACGAGACCCAGGCCTTCGACGAGCTGACCGCGGTGCTCGAGCAGGTGTCCGAGGAGACCCACGGCTCGGTCAAGGCGCGGGTGCTGGTCCACCTGGGCAAGGTCAAGGACGAGCGGCTCGACCAGCCCGACGAGGCCGAGGCCGCCTTCCGGCGCGCCCTGGAGGCGGAACCGGGCAGCGCCGACGCCATCGAGGCTCTGGGCAAGCTCTTCCAGCGGCGCAACAAGGTCCGCGACCTGGTCATCACCCTGGAGCAGAAGCTCGAGGCGGCGGCCACCCTGGACGAGAAGAAGGCCACCCTGCTCGAGCTGGCGCGCCGCTACGACGAGGATCTGGAGGACGTCGACGAGTCCATCGGCGCCCTGCGGCGCCTGCTGGAGCTGGACGGCGCCGACGCCGACGCGCTGGATGGGCTCTCCAACCTGTACCGGCGCGAGCAGCGCTGGTCGGACCTGGCCGGCGTGCTGGCCCGGGCCCGCGACCTGGCCCCCACCGAGGAGGCCCGCATCGGCTGGCAGCTCCAGATCGCCTCGGTCCTCGAGAACGAGATGGGGGACGACGAGGCCGCGGTGGAGGCCTACCGCACCGTGCTGGGCCTCGACGACCAGAAGGCCGAGGCGCTGGCCGGGCTGGAGCGGCTCTACACCAAGCTCGATCGCTTCGCCGAGCTGAACCGCGTCTACGAGCGGCAGATCGCGCTGGCCCAGGACGCCCGCGAGAAGGTCCGGGTGCTCGGACGCAGCGCCGCCATCCACGAGGAGAAGCTGCACGACCCGGCCTCGGCCGTCGAGAAGAACGAGGCCATCCTCTCCCTGGACGGCGGCAACGTCTCGGCCATCAAGAACCTGGAGCGGCTCTACCGCGCCGAGTCGCTGTGGGAGAAGCTCATCCCGCTCATGCAGCACCACGTCTCCCTGGTCCAGGACCGCCGCGAGCAGGTGGCCCTGGAGGTGGCCATCGGCGAGGTGTTCTGGAAGGAGATGTCCCGGGTCGACCGGGCCGAGGCCATCTTCAACCACGCCCTGCAGCTCGATCCCGACTCCCGGCAGGCGGTCTCGGCCCTGGGCCGGCTGTACGAGCGGAGCGGCAACTGGAACCTGGCCCTGGACATGCTGCGCCGCGAGGCGCGCATCGCCGGCGGCGCCCAGGATGCGGTCGACATCCAGGTACGCATGGGCGGGATCTTCGAGGACATGCTCCTCGACACCGCCAGCGCCAAGGAGGCCTACGGCCGGGCCCTGCAGGCCGATCCCGGGCACCTGGGCGCCATCCGCGCCCTGAAGGCCATCGCCGAGCGCGAGCACGACCGCGGCCGGTATCTGGAGTTGCTGGTCGACGAGGCGCGCTACTCCACCGATGCGGCCGAGAAGACCGAGCGCTACACCGAGGCGGGCCGCATCTACCAGGAGGAGAAGGACGACCGCGACCAGGCCGCCCGCCTCTACGAGGAGGCCCTCAAGCACACCTCCGGGCACCTCCCCGCCGCCCGCCCGCTCTCCGACATCTACGTGGCCCAGCAGCGCTGGGAGGATGCCGAGCGCATCCTGGACGCGGTCGTAGACGTGCTCTCCGCCGGCGGCGATCCCAAGGAGCTGTGCCGGCAGTCCTACCGGCAGGGCTACGTGGCCGAGAAGCTGGGCGACAAGTTCAAGGCGCTGCCCGCCTACCGGCGCGCCTACGAGCTCGACGCCACCTACCTCCCGGCGCTGGAGGGGCTGGGCAACCTCCTGGTGCGCGAGCAGCAGTGGGAGGAGGCCCTCCGCATCTTCACCACCATCCTCATCCACCACCGCGACGGCCTGACCGACATGGAGGTGGTGGAGACGCACTGGCAGATCGGCGAGATCGCCGACAAGCTGGGCCAGGCGGACCGGGCCCAGAACGGCTTCAAGAAGGCGCTGGAGATCGACGCCAACCACGAGCCCTCGCGGCGCAGCCTGGTCCGCATCCTGGAGGCGGCCGGCGACTGGGAGGGGGCGGTGGAGAACCGGCAGCGCCTGCTGCCGCTCATCGACGGCCAGGCCAAGTTCGAGAACTTCGTGGCCATCGGCGAGGCCTGCCGCGACAAGCTCAAGGATCCCTACCAGGCCATCGACGCCTTCCTGGGCGCCTCGCGCATCGATCCCACGTCACTCACCGTGACCGAGGCCCTGCTGGGCCTGTACCGCGAGACGCGCCAGGGCCAGAAGGCCGCCGACGTGCTGGGCCAGATCGTGACCCGCCCCGAGGTGCAGGCCGATCCGCAGCGGGCCGCCAAGCTCCACCTCTCGCTGGCCCAGATCCTGCGCGACGAGGTCAAGGACGAGAACGCGGCGCTGGCCGAGCTGGAGCGCGCCCTCGACAAGAACCCGCGGCTGGTGCAGGCCTTCACCCAGATCGAGGAGGCGCTCACCAAGCAGCAGCGCTGGCCCGAGCTGGAGCAGGCCTACGTGCGGATGATCCAGCGCCTCCCCAAGACGCCCGACGCGGCCCAGGCCCGCCTGGCGCTGTGGAAGACGCTGGGCGACCTGCACAAGAACGTGCTCCGCAACGACGACGGCGCCCGCACGGCCTACCAGGTGGTGGCGCGGTCGGATCCCGAGGACGCGGTGGCGGTGGAGACCTACGCCGACCTCGCGGCCAAGAAGCCGGGCGAGGAGAAGGAGGCCATCGACTCCTACCGGCAGCTCCTCAAGCTCGGCGCCAAGTCGGCCAAGGCGGCCCAGGCGCTGGTCAAGCTGCACGCCACCCGGCGCGAGTACGACAAGGCCTACTCGGCCGCCCAGGTGCTGGTCAGCCTCCTGGGCGTGCAGACCGGCGAGGAGGTCAAGGTGGTGGGCCGGCTGCGCAAGTTCGCGCGGGACCAGGCCGGCCGCCCGCTCGACGACGAGATGTGGGCCCTCCTCCGACACGAGAGCGTGAACGGGCCGCTGGCCGACATCATGACCCTGCTGGCGCTCCACGCCCGCCCCATGTTCGTCCAGAAGGAGAAGGACCTCGGGGTGAACCCGAAGAAGGACGAGCTGGACGTGGAGCAGTCCACGCTCTTCCTCGCCAACATGCTCAAGTACGTCGCGCGCACCCTGGGCCTCAAGGGGCTGCGCCTGTTCAAGAAGGCGGAGGTCCCGGCGGGGCTGCAGTTCGTCCCGACCTCTCCTCCCGGCTTCCTGGCCGCCGACGAGATGTTCGAGGCGCGTCCCAAGAAGGAGATCTGGTTCGCGATCGGGAAGGCGGTGTCGTTCGCCCGCCCGGAGCTGACCTTGGCGAGGCTCATGCCGCACGATCAGCTGGACATGGTGTTCCAGGCGGCCTGCTCGGTCGGGACCTCGAAGTTCGTGGTGACGGCCGATCCGCACATGGTCGAGAAGCTGAAGCGCGAGCTGGAGCGGACGCTCCCCGACGCGGTGCGGAGGAACACCCTCAAGCTGCTGGCCCGCGCCTACTGCGACGTCCAGCATCCGGGTGACATCCGCTCCTACCTCGACGGCGCGGAACTCACCTCGAACCGGGTCGGGACGCTCCTGGCGGGCGATCTCGAGGTGGTGCGCAAGGCCGTCGTGACGGAGAAGGCCCAGGTGTCCAAGCTGCGTGAGGAGACGCGGATGCGGGATCTGTGTGTGTTCTGCGTCTCCGAGGAGTACGCGACGCTGAGAGAGCGGTTGGGGCTCTCGTGCGTTGTACCCGGGTGAACCCTGCGGCTCCGCGGCGCGCCCGTGGAGGCGATGCGCAGGATCACCAGGAAGCGGTGCCTTGACGCTGAGAACGTTGGAAAACTAGGATCCTAGCAGGTTTCCCGCTCATGAAATTCACCTGCGACCGCTGCGACGCCCAGTACATGATCTCGGACGAGAAGGTCGGTCCGAACGGCGTCAAGGTCCGCTGCAAGAAGTGCAGCCACATCATCCTGGTCCGGCGGCCCGCCGAGAACGGGGCCGCGGGCGCGGAGGTACCGGTCCCCGCACCGGCGCCCGCGCCGGGTGGATCCGGTGAGGGGCTGGACGCGGAACTGGGCCAGGCGTTCGACAACGCCTTCGGCGACGGCCCCGCCAAGGCGCCTGCGCCGGGTCCGGATCCCGATGCCACCCAGGCGGTCTCACCGGAGGAGGCCGCCCACGTGCTGGCCCGCTCCGCGGCGCCCGAGCCGGCGGCCACCGAGTGGTACGTGGCCATCGGCCAGGCCCAGGTCGGGCCGCTGCCGCTCGTCGAGGTGCGGCGCAAGTGGGAGGCCGGCGACATCGGCCCCGACTCGCTGGTGTGGCGGCCGGGGATGGGCGACTGGGCGGCGCTGACCGGCGTCTCGGACCTGGCCGCGTACCTCGCCCCGGTGGCCCGGGGCGCGGTCCGCCCGCAGCCGCAGCCCGCGCCGGCGGCGACCCGGAGCGCGGCCGCGCCGGCCGAGGCCAGGCGGATCGCCGACGTCTCCTGGAAGCCGGTGGGTGCCAGCGCGCTGGCGGCGCTGGCCAGCGAGGAGATCGCCGGGCAGCCTCCCGAGGCAAGGCCCGAGTCCAAGCCGGTGGTGAGCGCCAAGTCGCTCGTCGATGGGCTCCCGGACGGCGGCGGGGTCGATCCCACCGGGGCCATCCCCCTGCAGATCAAGGCGCTGGAATCGACGGGCGAGGCGCCGGTGGCGAGGTCGACGGTGGCGCGGGGCGCCGAGAAGATCCGCAAGCGGCGGAGCTCCACGCGCGCCCTCACCATGGTGGTCGTGCTCCTGCTGCTGGCGCTGGTCGGGGGAGGGGGCTACGTCGGCTACGACCTCTACCTGAAGCCCAGGCTGGCGGCGGTGCCCGCGCCGGCCGCGCCCGTTGCGGCCGCCGAGAAGCCCGCCGCCCCGCCCGCCGAGGTCGC
Source organism: uncultured Pseudomonadota bacterium (assembly GCA_963736345.1). Taxonomy (GTDB): domain Bacteria; phylum Myxococcota; class Myxococcia; order Myxococcales; family Anaeromyxobacteraceae; genus Anaeromyxobacter. Next base: position 273,206 of record CAVTOU010000028.1, read on the forward strand.
ACAGCCGGCGCCGGCGCCCAAGCCGGCCGAGCCGGCCGCCGCAGGGACCGCGTCCGCGTCCGCGCCGCCCGAGCCGGCTGCCGCCGCGCCGTCACCTGCGCCCGCCGCCACCGAGGCGGCGGCCACGCCCCCGCCGCCGCCCGTGGTGAAGGAGCCCGACAAGCCCAGGCCCGAGCCGGCGCGCCCGGTGCGCACCGCCCGCGCCGAGAAGAAGGTCAGGGAGCCGCCGCCCAGGCCGGAGCGCGTCGCCAAGGCCGAGCCGCCGCCCAAGCCGGCGCCCCAGCCCGCCAAGAAGAAGGGCAGCGACCTGCTCGACTTCGACTCGAACGACGCGGCGCTCAACGACGCGCTGAACCCGGGAGGGAGCAGCGGTCGCTCCGTCTACGTGCCGCCTGCTCCGGGCGGAGCGGATGCGCTCCCGCAGCGCGTCACCGACTCGCAGGTGAACGAGACCATCATGACTCGCGTCTCGGCGCTGCAGGGCTGCCTGACCGACAACAAGTCCGAGCAGTCGGGCGTGCTCAAGATGCGCTGGGCCATCGCCCCCGACGGGTCCGTGCAGAACCTGAAGTGCATCTCGCCGGAGAGCGCCAACACGCCCTTCGCGCAGTGCGTGACGGGTGTGCTGAAGGGCTTGCGCTTCCCCAAGACGGCCCAGGGTCGGCCCGAGGTGACGTTCCCGTTCAAGTTCTGAACGGGGAGCAGGTCGCCACGAACGTGGTCGTGGACATGGGCGTGGACGTGGGCGTAGACGATCGGCCGTTGATTTCGTCCACGACGACGCCCACGCTCACGTCCATGCCTACGTCCACGTTGCGCAACTGACACGCACCCCCCGCCTTGACCGTCTCCGACCGCGCTAACATGTTCCTGCCGTCGGCCGTATCGGCCGGGCCCCACGAGGCGACGTGACCCTCGAGATCCGCACCGCCGGCCTGCAGGACGTCTACCGCCCGCTCGAGCGGATGGGGGTGGCGGAGCTGGAGCAACTGCGGCTCCTGCTCCGGGGCGGGTCGGTGATCGACTGGATGCGGCTCGACTTCCGCACCGCCGAGGAGGTGGAGGACTTCCTCCGCCTCAACCTGTTCGACCTGGAGGACCCGCGCGACGAGCGGCGGTTGCGCGCCATCCTGGCCCAGGCGGTCGAGTACCTCCGCCACGCATTCGGGTACCGGGTGGCGACCCCGGTGGCCGAGCCGGAGGATCTCCGGACCCTGTTCCTGCTCGCCTCGGGTGTGGCCGAGCCCCGCAAGTACCGCCGCATCGCCTGCGTGGTGCTGAAGGTCATGCACGTCATCCACCACCTGGAGGCGCGCGAGCTGCTCTTCCGCACCGCCATCCGCGAGGCCGACCTGGCCGAGCGGATCCACCGGCGCGTGCTGGGCGAGGGGGAGCGGATGAAGGCCCTGGGCCTGCCGGTGATCGAGTTCGCCGGGTCGACCAAGGGCCGCGGATCGCTCATCACCAAGCTGCTGGCCAAGAAGGAGACGGTGGCCGCCCAGGTGTTCGACCGGGTGCGCTACCGGATCATCACCGAGACGCGCGAGCAGATCGCGCCGGTGGTCCACTACCTGACCCGCCACCTCTTCCCCTTCAACTACGCGGTCCCGGGGCAGACCCAGAACAACCTGATCCAGTTCCAGGACCTCCTGGCCGAGCACCCGCACGGCCCGGAGGTGGCGGCGGGGATGCAACTTCCGCCCGACCTGGAGCGGCGCGACCCGACGGCGAGCCGCAACGCCTTCAGCGGCAAGGACTACCGGGCCCTCAACTTCGTGGTCGACATCCCGGTCCGCATCGACGATCTCATCTCCCCGCTCGACCCCATGGGCGACGAGCTGGGCCGGATCGTCTTCACCCTGGTCGAGTTCCAGGTCTTCGATCGGGAGACCGCCCGCCGCAACGAGCAGGGCGACTCCTCGCACGATCGCTACAAGCGGCGGCAGCACCAGGAGGTCCTGCGGCGGCTCTCGCGCGGGCTGGTGGTGCCGCGCCGAGGGAAGCGAGGTGAGCCATGAAGGAGCCCAGCAAGCCGACCCCACAGGATCTCGGGCAGATCGAGTCGCGGGGGACGTGCCAGGTATGCGGCGCGCAGGGACGGGTGATCGTGGTGCCGGGGGCGCCGCCGCCCAGCACCTTCTGCCCGCGCTGCGCCATCGAGTACGGGCAGGGGCTCGCCGACGAGGACAGCCTGGGCGTCGAGGGCCTGGGCGAGGACGGCCTGGGCGAGCCGTGAGGGGCCGCGGCGCCGAGCCGTGGTAGTGTCTTCCGCGATGCCCGGTCTGTCGGCAGTGCTCATCACCCGCGACGAGGAGCGGGACCTGGCCCGCACCATCGGTGCGCTGACCTTCGCCGACGAGGTGCTGGTGGTCGACTCGGGCAGCACCGACGGCACCGTCGCGCTGTGCCGGTCGCTGGGGGGCCGGGTGCTGGAGCACGCCTTCCAGGGCTTCGGGCCGCAGAAGCGCTGGGCCGTGGCCCAGGCGGCGCACGACTGGGTGCTGTGCATCGACGCCGACGAGGTGGTGACGCCGGAGCTGGCCACCTCCATCCGCGCGCTGCTGGCCGCGGGCGAGCCGCCCTGCGCGGCTTACGGCTTCCGCTTCCTGACCGTCTTCATGGGCCGACCGCTGTCGCACGGCCCCATCTCGCGCCGGCGCCACGTCCGGCTCTTCGACCGGCGCCGGGCCGGCTGGACCGACGCGCCGGTGCACGAGGAGGTCGCGACCGACGGTCCGGTGGGCGAGCTGGCCGGGGACGTGCTGCACTACACGGTGCGCGATCTCTCGGAGAGCATCGGCAAGATGGACGCCTACTCGACCCTGGGGGCGGCCGAGCTGGTCCGCCGCGGCCGACGGCGCAGCGCGCCGGCGCTGGTCTTCACCCCGCTGCTCCAGTTCCTGCGCCACTACCTCCTGCTGCAGAACTTCCGGAACGGGATCCCGGGCCTGGCCTGGTCCTTCATGAACGCCATGGGCTCCGTGCTCAAGCATCTCAAGGCGCGCGAGCTGGAGGCTGCGGGCCGGCCCGCGTTCCCGGCCGCTGCGCCCTCGGCGCCGGCCCCCGGGGTGGGCGAGCGCTCGGCATGATGGGCCTGGCCGTCGTCGCCGCCGCGCTGGCGCTGGCGGCCGCGCTCCACCTGCAGCTGGCGCTGTTCACGCGCCCGCCGCGCCGGGCCCTCCGGGTCCTGATGTACCACCGGATCACGGCAGGCCCGGCGGAGCGCTACGCCCTGCCGCTGGAGGTGCTGCGGCGGCAGATCGAGTGGCTGCGGGCGCGCGGATACCAGCTCGTCTCGCTGGGCCAGGTGCTGGAGGCCGTGGCGGGCGGGGCGCCGCTTCCCGACCGCGGCGTGCTTCTCACCTTCGACGACGGCACGGTCGACGCGCTCCAGCTCGTGCACCCGCTCTTCCTCGAGCTGGGCGTGCGCGGGGCGCTCTTCGTCGTGCCCGGGTGGGCGGCCGCGGCCGGCCGCCGGGAGGGACCGGCGCAGCGCTTCCTCGACGCCGCCGGCCTGAAGGCGGTCGCGGCCACCCTCGACATCGGTCTCCACGGCCACGACCACCGCGATCTCACCCCGCTGCCGGCGGTCGAGGTCGAGGCCGAGGCCCGGCGCTGTACCGAATGGCTGGCCGGCCAGGGTGTCCCCTTCGTGCCCGCGCTCGCCTATCCGTACGGCGGCTACCCGCGCAAGGATCCCGCCCGGCGCGCCGCCTTCCTGGAAGCGGTGCGCCGCGCCGGGATGCAGGTCGCGTTCCGGATCGGCAACCGCGTCAACCCGCTGCCGCTGCCCGCGCCCCTCGAGATCCGCCGCACCGAGATCCAGGGCGACGAGCCGTTCTGGGTGTTCAAGTGGAAGGTGTGGAAGGGGAGAAGGAAGGCCTTGTAGCCTGGAGTCTCCTCACCCCGCCGCCGCCACGAACGAGACCGAGTCGGTTCCGTCGGTCCACTGCTGGTAATGGAGGAGGCGTGCCGGTAGGCCGCTGGCCCGGAGCGCCGCGTAGATGGGAGCGATCCCGCAGAGCCGGCGCCGCCCGTCGTCGTGGACCGCCTCCCGGTGGAACCCGGCCGCGTCGCCGGCCACCATCCGCCGCAGGGTGCGCCGGTCCTCCTCCGCCAGGCTGGCCAGCTCGCGCGCGGAGGGCGGGCGCGGATCGCCGTATAGCGGGCCGACATGGGCCAGATCCGCGCCGGCCACCCAGCAGACGCGGCGGCTGCGCGCCGCCCGGACCAGGGCCGACAGGAAACGCGCCGTGGCCGGGGCGGGATCGGGGAGGTGGGAGATGCTCGAGCAGAGCACCGGCACCACCGTGAACGGCCGGCGCACCACGTGGGCCAGCATCACCAGCTGCAGCTCGATGGAGTGCTCGTCGCGATGGGCCAGCTCGTCGTCGAACACCTCGTCATCGCCCAGCTCGGCGGCCAGCGCGTCGACCACCGCCCGGTCGGTGCGCACCGGGCCGAGCGGCGTGTCCTGGTCGAGGCGGGTCAAGGTGAACAGGTGCGGCGGCGTCGAGTGGGCGGTCCCGAACACGACGAACAGGTCGGCGTCGGTGGCCTCCAGCGCGCGGTAGGCGTGGGCGTACCCGGTGGCGCCGCGCGCGTAGTCGATGTGCGGCGCGATGAGCAGCCGGACCGGGCCACTCGGGGCGGTTGGCCGCGCCGGGCCACCGGGGTGCGCCAGCCAGGCATCCAGCGCCGATCGCAGCGCCGCGGGATCGGTGGGGTAGACGGCGCCGGCGCAGGAGGGCGGCCGGGCGGGCTGGGCCCGGAACTCTCGCAGCGCCCGCCGGCGCTGGGCCTCGCGGGACGGGCCCTCCAGGAATCCCGCCTCGGCGAGGGCATCGATGAGCGCCGCGAGCTCGGCGGCGCCCAGCTGGGCGCCCGAGGAGCGGGCGTGGGCCAGCACCTCGGCCGGCGTGCGGCTCCCGTCGAGCTGCGCCGCCACCCAGTACGCCGCCGGCGAGAGCCCCAGCCCCTCTCCCGCGATGCCCGCCGGGTCGCGAAGCACCATCAGGCGCTCGCCGTCGTCGCAGGTCACGACGTGCGACTCGACGGGAACCAGGCGTGGGCGATCGCCGCCGTTCACACGGATAGCTTAACGCCGGGCGGCGGGCGTTTCGCGACGTCGGAGAACCCGTGGATTCACGAGGATTTCCGGCAGCGGGGGCTACCGCTTGTTGCGGCGCCGGGCCTTCTTGCGGGCCTGCCGCTCCGCCTTGCGCTTCTTGTTGCGGACCTCTCGGTCCTTCTTGCTCTCGATCCCGATCGGCTCGGGCGCGTAACCCATCATGCGGGCGCGGGCCATGGCGCCGGTCGAGACGGGGGGCGTGTACCCCTTGGGGAGTCCGGCCGCCTGCGCCGCCGCGCGGGGGTCCACCAGCCCACCCTGCATCGCCCGCTCGACCATCTCGGCATCGGGGCCGAGCACGTCGTCCATGCCCTTGCCCTGGAGCTTGCGGAGCTGCATGAGCTGCTTCACGCCCGGCAGCCGGGCCAGGAGCCCCGGGGCGTCGCCGATCTGGCGCATCACCCCGCGCATGGCGGAGTACTGCTTGAGCAGGTCGCGCACGTCCTTCTCGGTGCGCCCCGACCCCTTGGCGATGCGCCGGACGCGACCCTCGGTGATGGAGTCGGGGCGCTGCCGCTCGGACGCGGTCATCGAGTCGACCATGGCCACGATGCGGGTCAGGGCCGCGTCGTCGAACTGGAAGTTGTCGGGAAGCTCGCCGAAGAGCGGGAACTTCTCCATCAGCTCGCCCAGCGGTCCCATCTTCCGGACCAGCCGGATCTGGTTGACGAAGTCCTGGAGGGTGAAGTCTCCGGAGAGGATCTTCTGCGCCTCGGCCTCGGCGGTCTCCTCGTCGACGTGCTGCTCGAAGTCCTTGACCAGCCCGACGATGTCGCCGAAGCCCAGGATGCGCGAGGCCAGCCCGTCGGGGCGGAACTCCTCCAGGCGGTCCAGCGACTCGCCCATCCCCAGCAACTTGATGGGCTTGCCGGTGACCTCCTTGATGGAGAGCGCCGCGCCGCCGCGGGCGTCGCCGTCGAGCTTGGTGAGGATGAAGCCGTCGATGGAGAGCCGCCGGTCGAACTCGGCCGCGGTCCTGACCGCGTCCTGGCCGATCATGGCGTCGGCCACCAGCAGCACGTTCTCCGGGGCCACCTCGCGCTGGATGTTCTCCAGCTCGAGCATCAGCTCCTCGTCGATGGCCAGCCGGCCGGCCGTGTCGTAGATGATCACCTGCTGCTTGTCGCGCTGGGCCGCTTCCAGGGCCCGGCGGCACAGCTCCGGGGGCGTGAGCCCCGCCTGGTGGAAGACCGGCACCCCCAGCTTCTGCCCCAGGATCTGCAGCTGATCGACCGCGGCGGGGCGGTACACGTCCGCCGCCACCAGCAGCGGCCTCTTGCCCTCCTTGAGATAGCGGTTGGCGAGCTTCCCGGCGGTGGTGGTCTTGCCCGACCCCTGCAGGCCCACCATCATCACCCCGGTCGGCCGGCCTTTCTCCCCGCTCTTGAGCGAGGTGTCGACCGGGCCCATGAGGGCCTCCAGCTCGTCGTGGCAGATCTTGACGAAGTGGTCCTGCGGCGTGGTCCGCATCAGGCCCTTGGAGGTCTTGACCTTGGTCTCCACCACCTCGCCGATGGCCTTCTCGCGCACGCGGGCCACGAAGCGCTTCACGACCTCGAAGGAGACGTCCGCCTCGAGGAGCGACACGCGGATGTCGCGCAGCGCCTCGTCGACCACCTCGGGGGTGATCTCGGCGCGGCCCTGGAGCTTGTTCCGGGCCGCCTTGAACCCCTTGCTAACCGTCTCGAGCACGTTGTCCGATCCTCTTGCCCGGGGGGCCGGCGGCCCGCCGGGAGCTGGGTCCGCGCTTATAACACGCCCATGCTAAGGTTTCCGCCCATGGAAGAGGGGCCTCGTTTCTTCACCGTGGAAGAGGCCAACGGGCTGGTGGGGGCCCTGGAGATCGAGTTCGGGCGGGTAGCCCGCATCCGCTCGGAGCTGGCCCCGCTCATCGAGTCGTTCGGGGCCGAGCTGGCCACGGGGCTCCTGCAGGAGAAGGTCGCTCCGCCTCCCGGCCGGCAGGAGGACGCCCGCCGGCTCGTCTTCCTGGCCGGGGAGATCACCGCCGCCGTCGAGCGGATGAACGGCATGGGCTGCCTGGTGAAGGACCTCGAGGCTGGCCTGGTCGATTTCTACGCCGTCCAGGACGACGAGCCCGTGTTCCTGTGCTGGCAGTTCGGCGAGCCCTCCGTGTCCCACTGGCACGCCCTCGACGAGGGGATCGCCGGCCGGAAGCCGATCGAGGGGGTCGAGTCCCGTCCCCCGGCCTTCATGAACTGAGTGCCGTTCGCCTACTACAGTCGCCTCTCCCGCCGCGCTCAGGCCACCTACCGGAAGAGCGACGCCATCTCCGCCCTGCCGATCCCCGGGGTCGAGATCCTGTGGCCGGCCGTCGAAGCGCTGCGCCAGGCGCTGGCCGCCGACGACGGCGAGGCGGTGGCCCGCGCCGCCTTCGGGGTGGCGCAGGGGATCTGTCGTGCGCTGGGGGCGCGCACGCCGCGGCTGGAGATCCACGCCCTCCGGCCGCGCGGCCAGACCCATGAGCTTCACGGACTGTACGTCCCAGAGCCGGGCGAGGGGGAGCCGCCCGCCATCCGGGTCTGGATGCGCACCGCTCGGAAGGGGAGGGTGGTCGCCTTCCGGACCTTCCTCCGCACCCTGCTGCACGAGCTCCTGCACCACCTCGACTACGAGGTGCTGGAGCTGGGGGAGTCGTTCCACACCGAGGGCTTCTTCCGGCGCGAGTCGAGCCTGTTCCGCCAGCTGGTCCCGGGGACGGAGCCCGGCGCCGGAGCCGCAGGCTGAGCCCGGCCCGGACCCGGGACCGGAACGACCCACCGCCCCGGGCGCCGCCGGGCGGATGGCCGGCGAGGAGGTGGCCCCGGCTCGCGGGGCAGGTCCGGGCCGCACCGGCGACAGCCGCGCCGGGTGTCCGATATGCTGCCATCGGTCGGAGGTTGCCTTGGATTCCGATGGGATCGAGCTCGATCAGTCGGCGCAGGCGGCCGCGGCCGCACGCCGGGACGAGGCTTGCGAGCGGCTGTGGGCGGTGTTCGCGCACGCGCCCGGGGGCATCTGTCTGGTCGAGCTGGACGGTCGCATCGAGACCGCCAACCCCGCGTTTTGCCTCATGCTGGGCCGGTCGGTGACGTCGCTCCAGGGCCAATCCCTGGTCGGGCTGGCCCACCTGGACGACGCCGCGCTGCTCGAAGCGCGGCTCCGCACCTCGGCCGAGGGCCCGACCGAGGGCGATCGGTTCGAGCTACGTTTGATGCACCAGGGCGGCGACGTGGTGTGGGGCGCCGCGCGCGTGCACCTGGTGCGCAGCGCCACCGGCGCGCCGCTCTCGCTGGTGATGCACGTCCAGGATGTCACCGAGCGGCGCCACGACCAGGATCTGCTCCACGAGAACGAGGAGAAGTTCCGGATCGCCTTCGAGAACGCCCCCACCGGCATGAGCATCGTGCGTGCCAATGGTCAGTACCTCTCGGTGAACGAGGCGCTGTGCCACATGTTCGGCTACACGCGCGAGGAGCTGCTCAGCGGCACGCTCCATCGCATCACCCACCCCGACGACATCGAGAAGACCAATCGCTGGATCCGGAAGATGATCGCTGGCGACATGAGCCAGCCCGAGTGCGAGAAGCGGTTCATCCACAGCGACGGGCACGTGGTCTGGGGAGTGGTGCGGGCGCGCTGGCTGCGCGAGGCGGATGGGACGCCGCGCTTCTCGGTGGTGCACGTGCAGGACATCACCGAGCGCAAGCGGGCCGAGGAGGAGCGCACCTGGCTGCAGACCCAGCTCCACCGCGCGCAGAAGATGGAGGCCATCGGCCACCTGGCCGGCGGCATCGCCCACGACTTCAACAACCTGCTCACCGCCATCGGCGGGAACGCCTCGGTGGCTCTGGCTGATGCCGGGATCTCCCCCGCGGTCCGGACCATGCTGGCCGAGATCTCCCAGGCGGTCACCTCCGCCTCCAACCTGATCCGGCAGCTCCTGGCCTTCTCCCGCCAGGAGGTCATCGCGCCCCGGGTGCTGAACCTGAACGTGGTGGTGCTGCACCTGCAGCGGCTGCTGCAGCGGCTCCTGGGCGAGGACCTCGACGTGAAGACACTGCTGTCCCCGGAGCTGGGCCAGGTGCGCATCGATCCCGGCCAGGTGGAGCAGGTCCTGGTCAACCTGTGCGTCAACGCCCGCGACGCCATGAGCCACGGGGGCGTTCTCACCGTCGAGACCAGCAACGTCCGCCTGGACGAGGCGTTCGCAAGCGGGCATCCCGGGGTCACGGCCGGCGACTACGTGCTGCTGGCCGTCTCGGACGACGGCTGCGGCATGAGCGAGGAGACGCGGGCGCGCCTGTTCGAGCCGTTTTTCACCACCAAGGAGCTGGGGAAGGGGACCGGGCTGGGGCTTGCCATGGTCTACGGCGCCGTCAAGCAGAACGGCGGCTACATCGACGTGGACTCGGAGCCGGGCCAGGGGACCACGTTCAGGATCTACCTGGCGCGGGTGGACGCGCCGGCGGAGGCCTGGAGCTCGCCGGCGCAGGGGGAGGTGCGCGGCGGCACGGAGACGGTCCTGCTGGTGGAGGACGACGCCGCGGTCCGCGCGCCGGCCCAGCGCATGCTGCAGCACCTGGGATACACGGTCCACGCCTGCGGCTCTGGCCAGGAGGCGCTGGCCTCGGCGGCGGCTCTTCCCGGCAAGGTCAATCTCCTCGTGACCGACGTGGTGATGCCGCACATGAACGGGCGCGAGCTGGCCGAGCGGCTGAGCGCTGTGCGGCCCGGGATGCGGGTGCTGTTCACGTCAGGCTACACACACAACGTCATCGCCCACCACGCCATCCTGGAGCGCGGCATCGAGTTCCTCCCCAAGCCGTACTCGCTCGAGTCACTGGCGCGCCAGGTGCGGGACGTTCTCGACCGGCCGGCGCCGCCGGCGAAGCAACCGGGGGAAGCCCCAGGGTCGTAGGCGGCCCCGGACCGGCGGCGTCAGGCCGGGGTCGGCTGCCGCGCCCCGTCGAGCCGCGCAGTGAGCCAGCGCGCTGCCTCGCCCAGGCTCTGCTCCGAGATGGCGTGCCCGAGCCCGGGAAACGCGACCCAGCTGGCCCGCGCCCCGAGCAAGGAGGCGAGCACCTGGTACGCCTTCCGGCCCTCGGCCGCCGGGACCACCTGGTCCTCCTCGCCGTGCAAGAGCAGCACCTCTGCCCGCGACAGGGCCGCCTGCGTGGCGTCGCTGCCGGCCAGCCGCGCCAGCCGCCCCGAGTGAGCGACCACGCCGCGCACCAGGTCGGGGCGCGCCAGCAGCAGCGCCAGCGCCATGATCGCCCCCTGGCTGAACCCGAGCAGGAGGACCCGCGACGGATCCGCGCCGTGGGCCGAGACCGCCTCCTCGACGAAGCCGGCCAGGATCTCCCGGCTGGCGACGATCTCGGCCGGGTCGGCGCGCGGCGGCGACGCCCCCCAGTCGATCGCGTACCAGCGGTGCCCGGGCGGCTCGGGGTGCGGGGCGCGGGCCGAGATCACGAGGAAGCGCGCATCGAGGAGCGGCGCGAGAGGCAGCAGGTCTTCCTCGTCGGCGCCGATCCCGTGCAGGAGCACGAGGAGCGGCGGGCTCGCGGACGGCGATCGCGGAGGGATGGCGCGGTGGACGAGGCGCATCGACCCCTGATAGCACGGGCCCTCGCCCGGCGCCGTTCCGCCCGCCGGCCGCGGCGCGCGCGCCCTTCTCGCTGCCGCCGCCGCTCCCGTAGTAGATTCGCGCCGCGGGGCCGTGGCGGAACTGGTAGACGCAGGGGACTTAAAATCCCCCGGATCCTCCCGGATCCGTGCAGGTTCGAAGCCTGCCGGCCCTATCCCATTCCCACCCCGTTCCTACCCCCGGATGGGGGCCGGGACGCAAGCCGATATGGGCCTGCGGAGGTAGAACCATGCCCTTTACAGCAACCTGGCTAGGCGGTCGGGTCTTCACTGACCGCAACGAACGCAAGACCTACCACATTCGGAAGCGGATCAACGGGCGTCTGTTCGGGTGATCCACCCACTGTCACACCGAGCGGGCTGCCATCGGACGAGTTCCTGATCTGGTCCGCGACCGTCAAGAAGAACTCTCTGAAGTGGGTCTCGAAACAGCGCAGGATTCTCGAATGGTGGATGAAGGTGCTGCCCAGGCGCGACCTACGGAAGCTCACCCTGAAGGACGACATCGTGCCGAAGCTCACGAGCCTGGGCGCAATCTGCTGCGCCAGCCCAGCGGCGCCCCAGGGGCTGCCCGCTGTGCTTACACTGCGCGAGGTCGATGGCGGACTCCATCAGGGTCTGAGCAGGAAAGCTCCGACTCCGCACAGCTACAAGCTCTTCGCACGGAGCGCGTCGACGAGTAGGATCCTGAAGCTCTACGTTGCGCGGGATGCGGGGTGAGACCTTCATGAGTGCTGGGGCAGCGGCACACGGCAAGTCGGGGCGTCCCCGCGTACTCGTCGTGGACGATGACGCTCTGATGGGCGTGATGATCGCTGATGTCCTGAAGGACTTGCGGATCACCTTCTGTCAGAGTGCAACGGGCGCGCTTGGACGCATCCAGGCAGGCGGCCACTTCAGCGCCATCGTCTGTGACCTGTTCTTGCCGGGGATGTCCGGGTTCCAGTTTCACGCGGAACTCATGCAAATCGCGCCGGACCTGGCAAAGCGCGTCGTGTTCCTAACGGGGTCTGCGAACGCACCCGAGGTGAAGACCTTCACTGAACGGGAAGGCATTCATTGCGTTGGGAAGCCGTTCGGTGCGGAGGCGCTCCGTGCGGCGGTGGAAGAGGCGTCTCGGCGTTGACCGAGCCGCCGCCGCGGCCGCGTTTCTGGGGCAGTGCGGTTCCCGCGTCGCTGCACAACGCATACCCCGAGCCGTCCGCCTACCCCGTCCTCTCCGCCTTGCCGGGCTTCGACAAATATTCAGTTGAGGGAGGGGGCGAAACCCATGTCGCTGCGGGGCGTTACCCAGAACAGTGTCTCTTGAGCATCCCCGATGGCCGCGGATAGCCGGTCAGATACATGTAGTAGGGGTCCACGTTACAGCCAGGGGGCCTCGTGAAGCCGCCCGTTGATACCATCATCACCGACCTCGACAACACACTCTACGACTGGTTCAAGTTCTGGTACGCATCGTTCGGGGAGATGCTGCGCGTGCTTGTGGAGGAGAGCGGCATCTCCGCTGAGGAGATGAAGCCGGAGATCAGGGCCCTTCACCACAAGTATGGTACCTCCGAGTACTCCGCCCTGATCCAGGAGCTTCCCTGCCTCCAGAAGAAGTTCCCGGGTGAGGATCTTCCTAAGCGGTTCGGAAATGCTATCGAGGCGTATCGCCGCGCGAGGAAGGCGACCCTTGAGCTGCTGCAGGAAGTCAGCCACTGGCCGCAGACTGCGGTGGACAGGGAGAAGGTGCTCACGACGGCGCAGGTCTCGCCCACTTACGTCCTGCATGGCAACTTTGCGGAGCTCCTCGCGTTGTTCGACTCCCATCCACATTGACGATCGGTCGCTAGGAACCCGATATGACGCCCCCAACGGATCCGGAGTTGCCGCCTCAACTGGTCGACGGGGAGAAGCTCGTTCCTTTCGCTGTCGAAGCCTGGAAGACGACGGTGTCGGTGCAGGAGCACTTCAATGACCTTGAGCTACGGATCCGCAACTTCGCCATCACGTTCGCCACCGCAGTCCTTGGCGTTGTTGGCCTCGCTATCAAGGAGTACCCGTCGTCACGATTCCCACTGGTCCTGTTGATCATCGGCGTTGTGGGATGGGTGGCGTTCTACGTGATGGACCGCTTCTGGTATCACCGATTTCTCGAAGCCGCTGGGGCGCAGGCCGGTAAGGCTGAACGATGGCTCTCCGCAGCAACTGGAACTGGAACTAACGTTTTCAACTTGGCCGGAGAGATAAAGGATGCGAGCAGCGTCGTCCTCTGGAAGGTGAAGATCCGATCCAAGCACCGCATCGACATCTTTTACGGCACATTCGTAGTAATCGCTGGCATTCTCGCGTTGGCCCTCCTCACCTACGTCGCACCGCAGAAGCAGAACCCACCCCTCGAAGTTGTGCTGAAGGCCGCTCCGGGTTTGCTCGCTAGCCCGGCGGCCGGGACTGGTCCTGCACCGTCGCCACAGGTAGCGCCCCCTCAGCAGAAGGTACCTCCGCAGCTGGCGCCACCTGCGCAGACGACACCTCCGCCGAAGCGGAAACCGACTCGCTCTGGTGCCGGAAAACCGCCACAGACAAAGTAGCCGTAGGTCCTCGCTCCGGCCCGCCGTGACCAAGGCACCTGTGCCTGGGCGAGGAGTTGCGAATGACCCACCCGCCGGGATGCGCACCACCGTCCCGACGGCCCGGGCTCAAGGCGCGGCAGGTCCGGCGATGACCTTGCGCAAGGCATCCAGCGCGGACTCGTCGATGATGATTCCCATGTGGTTGGAGCCAGGCACCAGCGTCACGGGCAGTCTCTGACCCTTGGAAACCGCGACGTCCGCGTATTTCTCTGGCCACATCAGCTCATCGTCCGTCCCGACCAGAAGCGAAACGGGCCCCGCCGCCCTGGCAAAATCGGCGGCGTAATCTGCCGTGCGGTAGTTGGCGAACAGGTTGAACGAGTACTGCGAGGTCAGCCTCTTCCTGCCCTCCGGCCCCACGGCAAAAGCCAGCACCGGTAGATCACCGCCGATCTTCAGGCCCGCCCGGTGCATCGCCCCCAGCGCCACGAGGCGCGGCACGCTGGCCTTGGCCCATCCCCCGCTGTCCGGTCGCGTCGTCGGTGCAAACGGCCCCAGATAGGGAGCGAGCAGGATGAAGCGCTCGAACTTCGCCCCCAGGGGCCCGCCAGCGACCCGCAAGGCGAAGGCGCCCCCCGAGGAATGCCCGACCAGCATGAGCCGCGCCTGCGGATACTCCTTGGCGATGTGGGTGATGAAGTCGGCGAGGTCATCCTCGAGCTGGCCGACATAGCCGATTTCGCCACGGCTGCCGGATTGCCCGTGGCCGCGCACATCCAGCGCAAAGCTGCTGATGCCGCCGGCACTCAAGGCCTTAGCCACGTTGTGCATGGAGGAGCTGCTGGCCGAGGAGCCGTGCACGAGAATCGCCACCCGCTCTTGCGAGGCGGGATAGGCACGGTAGGCGATCGAGGTGCCATCCCTCGCCTGGAAGCGCTGCACATCCGGCATGCCGCTGCGATCCGCCGAGCGCGCCGTCGTCTCGATGCTGGCAAGAAGGGGAGGCGGCACCAGCGGCGCACTCAGCATCACCCCGAGCACCACGGCGGCAAGCCCCACGAGAGCCAGCACCAACCTCAGCCCCGACCAGATTCTCCGAATCATGTTCCTCCCTCCGCCTCGCAGTGGGACAGGACCAGGGCGTAGACCTCGTCCGCGATGCTCGCCGACTTCAATGCTCGGACGATCGCCTCCGTCAGTTGCTCGAGCAGAGCCTCCCGGCAGGCGCGAAGGGTCGCGTCCTTCGCCGGTCGCTCGAAGTCCACCTGGCGGCTCCCATCGGGGTGGCGCCAGGAGACGCGCACGATCTGTCCGGTCGCGTCGTACTCGATGTCCCGGACATCGTCCACGTCGCCGTAGGGCGGGTTGGGACCCTGTCGCCGGCATCGCACGACGTGCCCGGCTTCGTCGTACTCATACGTTGCGGACAGCCAGTTGCCTCTCGCGAAGACCGAGTGCGCTTCGACGATCCCGGGTGCCCCCTGTACGAGCCACTCCACGTTGATCCAGCTCTTCTCGGGGTCGTACGAATAGTGATAGGAGGCGATCCCTTCGCCCTCGTGGACGAAGAACGTCTCGTAGAAGCCAAACTCCGTGAGCTGCCTCTCCACCACCACCAGCTCTCGCCTGTCGATGCCGTAGCCGCGCGCTCCGCTGCCACCCGCCGTCGGCCTGGAGGCGAGCGCACGCCCTCGGGTCAGCTTCGCGAGCTCGAAGTACGCCGGCTTGTGCGACCGAATGGCGGACGTCGCCCATTCCCAGCGGACCACCGCTGCTTCCGCGGCGGCCTTCAGCTTCAGGTAGGAAGCACGGGCCTCCCCGGCGAGCTTCTTCGCGTACTGGAGCCCCTCACTCATCTCTCACCATCCTAGGACGGATAGCGCTCAGCAGCATCAGGGCGATGCTTCGTACCGCCTTGCGCCCACCAGTAGGAGGCAGGGTCATCTTCAAGGCGAAGATCCTGCCACAACCCGCGGCAGCGGGTCAGGCCGTTCTCGCGACCTCGTGCGGCAGTGGCGGTCTCTCGCCGCGCAGGGCGGCCCGGACGGCCAGGCGCAGGTACGCCTTCGGTTCCACGCCGGCCAGCTTGGCGCTCTCGACCAGGCTGTAGAAGAGCGCCGCCACCTCGGTGCCGCGCCGTGACTTCGAGCCGTAGTGGTTCTTCCGGCCGACCACTACACCTCGCAACCCGCGCTCGGCACCGTTGTTGTCGAGCGGGATCCTGGGGTCGTCCAGGAAGCGCACGAGGCCGCCCCACATGCCGAGCATGTAGTCGATGGCCTTCACGAGGCCGCTCCCCGGCAGAGTCCGCGCCTTGGCGGCCACCGCCCATGCCCTGATCCGCTCCACCGCCGGTCTCGACCGCTCGTCTCGGAGACGTCGTCGCAGTTCGTCGCCGGGCGGCCCGGTGGGGCAGAGCCGGTCCACCGCGTAGAGCTCGCTGATGAGGCCGACGATCTCCTTCGACTGCGCAGGAAAGGCCTGCTCGGCCTCCAAGTACTTGCGGCGGCAGTGCGCCCAGCAGTTGGCGAGGACGAAGCCACCGGGCTCCTTGGAGAGCGCGTCGTAGACCTTGTAGCCGTCGGCCATCACCACGCCCTTGAAGCCGCCCAGCGCCCGCCGGCCCGCCTCGGCCGAGCGGCTGGCCTCGATGTTGTAGGCCACAGCGTCGGGTGCGGCGACCGCCCAGACCTGCCATTGCCTGGCCTCCCCCGTGTCCCGCCCCTTGCTGTCGAGGAGCCGCCAGCGGGTCTCGTCGGCGCCGATGACGGCGTGGATCAGCACGTAGGCGTGGAGCGCCTCCTTGGCGCTGCCGGGCACCTTGGCGAGCCGTTCGATCTGGTCCCAGAGCGTCTGGGAGTCCACCACCAGCCCCTCGCGAGCCATGATCCGTACCTGCCGCTCGAGCGGGTTGTGGTCGATGTACTTGGAGGCGGCCACCTCGACGGCGAAGTCCACCGAGTAGCGCGCGCCCGGGAAGAGCTTCACCGGGCCCGGCGCCGTCTCGATGCACCCGTTGCACGCGCAGCGATACTTCTGCCGCTTGCGCTTCTCCAGGACGAAGCGCCGCTCGATGACGGTGATCTCCTCCGACTCCTCGAACTGGTCCTTGAAGACGGCGAGCGGCTTGCCGCACGTCGGGCAGCCCAGGTCCGCTTCGTCGAGCGTGTAGATCTTCTCCACCACCGGCAGGTGGCCGACCTGGGGCGCCTTCTCCTCGGGCACCTCCATTTTCGCGACCGGCCTCCTCTCCGAGGACCTCCCGAAGAGGAGCTTGCTCTTCACCGCGAGCTGGGCCTCCAGTTGGGCGAGCCTGAGTTGCAGGTCCGCCGGGCTCGCGCCCTTCAGGGCCAGGTTCTCGTTGCTGAGGGCGACGACCCGCTCCAGGAGGCGCTCGTTCTCGTGAAGCAGGATCTTGGTGGCCTGCCTGAGAACCTTGGGGTCCTCCTCTCGCTCAAGGTCGAGCACGCACCGTCTTGTCCCATGGCGAGCGTGAGTGCGAAAGACCCATGACCCATCGACACTCAGGGTGCTGGGAAGACGAACGGCGCCGGGCTCAGCGGCATCCGGCCCACCAACTCGCTCCCTTCCAGGAGCAACGTCAGCTCGCTGACGGTGAGCTGCAGGGCCTGGCCCGCGGCCCGCTCCCAGGGCGCCGCGAACCGGCCCTTCTCGAGTCTCTTCGCGAAGACGCACAGGCCCGTGCCGTCCCAGTAAAGTACTTTGGCCCGGCGGCGGTTCTTGGAGACGAAGAGAAAGAGGTCCGCCGGAGATCACGTCGCGCCCGAGCCCCTCGGCTACCAGGAGCGAGAGCGCATCGAAGCTCTTTCTCATGTCCGCCGCCGCGGCGAAGGCGTGGACCGCCACCTGCCGGGTCGAGCCGATCACGACAGCCGCCGCAGGAGCTCCGCCACCCCGGCCACGTCGAGCCCCTCCACCCGCACGCCGTGGGGCCCACGAACCACGATCTGGTCGGCCGGCCCGTCCACCACGGTGACCGGCACGAAGCCAGGCTTGAACGCCCGCCGCGGCCGGGTCCACCAGAGAAGCGTGTCACGCCTGACGGCCAACTCCCGGGCCGCAGCGCTCGCGGTCGCCCCGCTGGCCCGGCGCGGCGCCAAGTACGCTACGCCCTGCCGCCTCACCGCCGCCGAGTACCTCTGGCGTGCCCCACGTCCTGCCTGCCGCACCGCTGCCCGGAACGCCGCCGCTTCCCTCTCGAAGTCCATCACGACCTCCTTGACCAGGGGCGCGATGCTCTCCGGTCGGGGCGTTCAGGTCACGACGGGCTGGGGCGAGGATGTACAAGTAGCCTGTCCCGCACCAGCACCGCCGCCCCGACCCGTTGCACAGCGAGGACTCCAGCGAGCGCGAAGGAGTGGCCGTGGATACCGGGCGCGACGTGGCCGGCGCAAGGCGGGGCGGTGGTCTCGACGCGGCGCGCCCGCAGTGCCCGGATCTGGCGCTCCAGGGTTCGCAGCCGCTCGAGCAGCGACTCGATGTCGCCGTGATCGTTCTCGACCAGCGACACCAGGCGGGCCCGCTTCGCCTCGAGCGCGCGCATTTCGGCGGTCTCCAGCGTCGGCGGAGGGGCGGCCTCGGCGGCGTCCGCCGCGGCCCAGAGGCGCTGGAACGAAGAGGCGAACCGCGCCTGGAACTCGGGCCCAGGCTCTGGCGGGCCGTTTCGAGGAGCGCCGCCACCCGCCTGCCGCTCCGAGATGCGCAGGCCATCGGGGCAGACCCCTGCGCCCTTGCTCATGTGGGCTAGCAGCCGAGGCTCCGGTAGACGAACGCCTCGGATCGGGTCTGATCGGGTGCAGTACGGCTCCGGCCTTGGCCTGCCCAGGGCAGCGCCCCCAAGCGACCCGGAACCGCTCGACTAGTCGGTGTGGAAGACCTCCTCCATTGAGGCCCACCACTCGCCCGGTTTTCGTGATTCGAGTGGTTCCTGGCACGGGTCGGTGTGCTTCCACCACTCGCGGGTGGTCGGGTCGCGCGCCATCTTGGCGATATCGGCTGCGAAGTTCTCGCCGTGATACTCGAAGTAGCTGAAGAGGTAGCCGTCCTTCAGGAAGATGGAGTAGTTCCGGATGTTGCACTCCCGGATCATCGCCAGCACGCCTGCCCAGGCGGCTGCGTGAAGACGGCGATACTCCGCTTCCTTCTCGGGCCGCACCTTGATCACCGATCCGTACCGCTGCATCGAGTCCTCCCGCGGGCGCCCCGCTGCTCGGTATGTGACCAGTGCCGGTCGCCACCCCGGCGTCCAGCCATGTTGTCGCGTAGCAGGGCTCCTGTACAATTCCACCACAGCATGTCACAGGAGGCTCGCATGCAGAAGATCGAGGAGCTGGGTGAAGAGGAAGCTTCTGTTGCCATTGCGGCAATCCGCGAGGAACTTGTGAAGCGCGGCAAGGCGGCCGTGATCGCAGTGTCGGACTCGCACGGCGAGCTCATCTCACTCCTCCGCATGGATGGCGCGAGGATCTCGTCGGTACAGGTCGCTACCCGCAAGTGCTGGACCGCCGCCCGCGAGCGTGCCACGACCGGCGAGGTGGGGCGCGGGTTCGCGCAGAGTGGGCTCGAGGTGATGAACAGCGACCCGCTGTTCACAGGTTGGGACGGCGGCGTGCCGGCCTGGCGTGACGGCCGCGTGCTCGGAGCGGTAGCGGTGAGTGGGCTCGACCAGGCCGAGGACGCGGAGTTGGCCAGGATCGGGGTGGCAAAGATCGGGAGCGTTCTCGGCGGCTAGTCTGATGGGCGGCGCAGGCCGACCACGAACATCTGAATGGCACCTTCTTCGGCATGAGACCACGGCCTTCGGAGTGATCTCAAACCCCATGGCCGGCGACTCGTGAAGGTACTTGCGCTGGACGGCGGCGGAATCCGCGGTCTCATACCGGCCCGCGTTCTTGAGGCCATCGAACTACGCACCCGTAGGCCCGCCTGTCAGACATTCTCGAATCCGCTTTGGCCTGCAATCCCCCGGACTCCTTCCGGATCCGGTGCAGGTTCGAAGCTTGCCGGCCCTATGGTCAGCCGTGGATGATCGCCGCGACGAGCCACACCACCGGCGCGAGCACAGCCGCGCCCGCGAAGGCAAGCCGGCGTACGGCCGCCCCGCGGCGGGCGACGTCGTCGCGCCGCGGCCGCGGCAGGGAGCAGGGGTCCAGGAAACCGTTCCGGTCCAGGGCGGTCCGCAGGTTCAGATGGTAGATCCAGTCGCTCGGGTTCATTTGGTCTCTCCTCTCGGCAGTTGGTCGCCCGCGGTGCCGCGGAATCGACAACCGCCCCGCCCGAGCCGCGGTCCCCTCATCCGGGTCGCGATGAGCCGACACCGTCCCCGGCGTCGATGACGAGGTCGGCGACCCGGCGTGGCCGTGTCGCGCTCGTCCACCGGTCCTAATGGGGTCGGGGAACGCCCCAGTCGGTTGGATGTCGATCCTGGGCTCCGCCGGTCGACCACCCTGCGTCGGCCCGATGGCCGAGAGGAGGCGAACGAACGTGAAATACGCGTGCCTGGTCTACTTCGAAGGAGGCGAGCTGGCGTCTCTGTCGCGGGCGGAGTCGGACGCCCTCACCCGCGACTCCCTGGACTACGACCGGGAGCTCGACCGCCGGGGGCACCTCTTGCTGGCGCACGCGCTCCAGTCGCCCGAGGAGGCGATCACGGTTCGCGTCCGGGGCGGCAAGATCTCCACCACCGACGGCCCATTCGCCGAGACCAAGGAGCAGCTGGGCGGGTTCGTGCTGGTGGAGGCGCGCGATCTGAACGAGGCGGTCCAGCTGGCCTCGCGGATCCCGCTGTCCAAGATCGGATGCATCGAGGTCCGGCCGGTGCTGGAGCTGTCCTATCCGCGGATCGACGAGGACGCGGCGGCGGAGGGGAGGTCGGCATGAGATACCTCCTGATGGTCCGCTGGAACGAGGACGGCCCGCCGCTGGCGCCCGGCGAGGAGGCGTCGCTGATCCGCGAGCACATGGACTACGACCGGGAGCTGCGGGCCCGCGGAACGCTCATCGAGTCCGGCTCGCTCGAGCTCGAGGACGCCGCCACCCTGGTGCGGGTGCGGAGCGGGAAGACGTCGGCGACCGACGGTCCCTTCGCCGAGACCAAGGAGCACCTGGGCGGCTTCTACGTCATCGAGGCGCGGGACCGCGACGAGGCGGTGCGCATCGCGGCCGGGATCCCGTCCGCGCGCAACGGCTGGATCGAGGTGCGGCCGCTCCGGAGCCTGGGTCAGGTCCTGGGCTCGCTGGAGGCGGGCGCGCCCTCGGCGGAGAGAGGAGCCAAAATGAGCGGGACACCCGTGAAGCTGCAGCAGCCCCGCATCGAGGAGGTCGCCCCCATGCGCCTGACCGGGCTCATGGGCGACTTCACCCCGGCAACCATGCGCGAGATCGCCGCCCTCTGGCCGCGCTTCGCCCAGCAGCTCGAGCGCACCCGCATCTCCGGGGTGGGCGGCAAGGTCTCGTACGGCGCCGGGTTCCATTGCTTCGACGGGTCGCCCGCGTTCCAGTACCTGTGCGCGGTCGAGGTGTCGGACTTCACCGGCGTGCCGCCCGAGTGGGCTCGCATCGAGATCCCGCGACGTCGCTACGCCATCTTCCCGCACCCCGGGCACGTCTCCGGGCTGGGGGACGCGATCAATGCGGTCCACGAGACCTGGCTCCCCGGCTCCGGCCACGCCGCCGCGCTGGGCGGGGGCGCTCCCGACTTCCTGGAGCGCTACGGCGAAGGCTTCGATCCGGCCACCGGGACGGGGGACCTCGAGGTGTGGTTCCCCATCCGGTGAGCGCGCCCCGGCAGGCGGTGGAGGCGGTCTGGCGCGCCGAGTCCCGGCGCGTGCTGGCCACCCTCATCCGCCTGCTGGGCGACTTCGAGCGCGCCGAGGAAGCGCTCCACGACGCCTTCGCCGCCGCCGCCGAGCAGTGGCCGCGCGACGGCGTGCCCGCCAACCCCCGCGCCTGGCTGGTCTCGGCGGGCCGCTTCAAGGCCATCGACGGGCTGCGGCGGCGTGCGCGTCACGATGCCTCGCTGGCGGAGCTCGCCGACGAGCTGGACGCGGCCTCGGGGGACGACATGGGCGATGGCGGCGGGCTCGAGGACGATCGACTGCGGCTCATCTTCACCTGCTGTCACCCGGCCCTGCCCGGCGATGCCCAGGTGGCGCTCACGCTCCGGGAGGTGTGCGGCCTCACCACCGAGGAGATCGCCCACGCCTTCCTGATCCGGCCCACGGCGGTGGCCCAGCGCATCGTCCGGGCCAAGGCGCGGATCCGCGAGGCGCGCCTCCCGTACCAGGTGCCGCCGCCCGAGGAGATGCCGGAGCGCCTCGAGACCGTGCTGCACACCGTCTACCTGGTGTTCAACGAGGGCTACTCCGCTTCCTCCGGGGCGGCGGTGACGCGCGCGGACCTGTCGGGCGAGGCGATCCGCCTGGGGCGCCTGCTCCTGGCGCTCCTCCCCGACGGCGAGGTGATGGGAATCCTGGCCCTCATGATCCTGCACGAGGCGCGGCGGGCGGCCCGGACCTCGGATGAGGGCGAGCTGGTGCTGCTCGCCGACCAGGATCGGTCGCTCTGGAACCGGGAGGCGATCGCCGAGGGGCTGGCGCTGGCGGCGCGGGCCATGGCCGGGCCGCCGGTGGGCTCCTACGCCATCCAGGCCGCCATCGCCGCCGAGCACGTCCGCCCCGCCAGCGCCCAGGGCACCGACTGGCGCCGGATCGCCGCGCTCTACCAGCTGCTCTCGCGGGCCGATCCCTCGCCGGTGGTGGAGCTGAACCGCGCCGTGGCCGAGGCCATGGCGGAGGGGCCGGAGGTGGGGCTGGCCCGCATCGACGCCATGCTGGCCGGCGGCGCACTGGCGGACTACCACCTGGCCCACGCGGCCCGCGCCGACCTCTTCCGCCGGCTGGGGCGCAGGGCGGAGGCGCGCGACGCCTACCGGCGGGCGCTTTCGCTGGCGCGCCAGGACCCGGAGCGGCGCTTCCTGGAGCGCCGGCTCCGGGAGGTCGAGGAGCAGGGCACGCGGGAATGACGGCAGCTCCAGCGAGCGAGGGGCACGACCATGACGGAGCTCGATGTGGAGGTGGGCGCGGGGCGCAGGCTGCACGTCTACGACGCGGGTGGAAGGGGCGCGCGCCTGGCGGTCTTCTGGTGCCACGGGACGCCCAATCTGGGCGCGCCACCGGAGCCGCTCTTCGCGGCCGCGGCCGAGCTCGGCATCCGCTGGGTCTCGTACGATCGACCGGGGTACGGCGGGTCCACCCCCCGCCCGGACCGGAGCATCGGCTCGGCCGCGGGCGACGTCTCCCGGGCCGCCGACGCGCTCGGCCTCGATCGCTTCGCGATCATGGGCCACTCCGGCGGAGGGCCGCACGCGCTGGCGTGCGGGGCGCTCCTGCCGCAGCGGGTGCTGGCGGTGGTCAGCGCGGCCGGGATCGCGCCGTTCGGGGCCGAGGGCCTGGACTGGTTCGCCGGGATGTGCGCCTCCGGCCGGGCCTCGCTGCGCGCCGCCGCCGCCGGTCGGGAGGGCAAGGAGCGGCACGAGTCGTCGGGGGTGGTGTACGACCCGGAGTTCACGGCCGCGGACGATGCCGCCCTCGCCGGACCGTGGGGCTGGCTCGGCAGCATCGCCGCCCGCGCGCTGGAAGGCGGCCGCGGCGGGCTCATCGAGGACGACCTCGCCTATGTACGCCCGTGGGGATGCGATCCCTCCGACGTGGTCGCGCCGGTCCTGCTCCTGCACGGCGAGCGCGACCGGGTGATCCCCAGCTCGCACAGCCGGTGGCTCTCGAGCCGTTGCCGCGCGGCGGAGCTGCGCCTCCCGCCGGAGGATGGGCACATCTCCATCCTGGCCACCGCCGGCGAGGCGGCGCTGCGCTGGCTCCGGGAGCGCGC
>CAVTOU010000029.1:0-369181 GCA_963736345.1 uncultured Pseudomonadota bacterium
GCCGCGCGCAGCCGGGCCAGCACCGGGGCGCCGGACGAGGCCCGCGCCCTGCTCGAGCGCGCCCGCGGGGCCGCGCGCCGCTCGGAGGTGCTCCGCACCGAGGCCTGGCTGGCGGAGCATGCCGGGGAGCACGCGCTCGCCGCCGAGCTGTGGTCCACCCTGGCGGAGCTCGAGCCGCTCGACATGGAGGTGAATCGCGCCGCCACGCGGCTCGTGGCCGCCGGCCAGGGCCGCGCCGAGGCCATCCAGGCGCTGCGCCGCCGGGTGGAGCGGTTCCCGCATCACCAGGGGCTCTCGCGACTCCTGATCGTGTGGCTGCGCGACGAGGCGCCGGCGGAGATCGAGGCCGAGCTGCGGCGGCTGCTGGCCGCCCACCCAGGCGATGCCTGGGCCTGGCGGGAGCTGGCCGGCGTGCTCTCGCGCCAGGGCAAGACGGCGGAGGCGCTGGAGCTGCTGGCACGGGCCGAGGCCATCGACCCGGCCGCGGCGGCGCTCCACAACGTCCGCGCCGGCGTGCTCCTGGACGCGGGCCGGCTCGACGACGCCAAGGGGGAGCTGGCCCGGGCCATCGCCTGCGACGCCGACGAGGAGTGGGCGCTGTGCAGGCTGCTGGAGCTTTCTGCGGGGGTCGAGGAGCGGCGCGCCCACCTGCGCACGGCCCTGGCCGAGCTGCGCCGGCAGGTGATCCTGGGGGACGGCATCCTCGCCTACCAGTCGCTGGCCCAGGGCATCGTCGCGCCCGGGGAGCTGGCCGCGAACCTGCGCGAGGGGCAGCGGCTGCGGCCCGAATCTCTGGCACACCTGGGTGGCGCTGGCGCGCCAGCTCCAGCACGCGGGCTCGCTGGGCGAGGCGGCCGCCGTGCTCGAGGAGGCCGAGCGCAGGTTCCCGCTCCTCCCCCGCATCCCGGTCGAGCAGGCGGGGGTGGCGCGCGCCGCCGGGGATGGGGAGCGGTGCCGGCGGGCGCTGGAGCGGGCCGTCTCGCTCTCGCCGGGGTGGCCGGAGGCGGTCACCGACCTGGCCGGCCTGCTCCAGAACGCGGGCGAGCACGCCGCCGAGCTGGCCGTGCTCGAGCGCGCCCTGCGCCACGCGCCGGGCGAGGCGGTGCTGCACGGCTGGCGGGCCGACGCGCTGCGGCTCTCGGGGCGCGAGGCGGAGGCGAGGGAGGAGCTGGAGCGCGCGCTCCGGCTCGACCCGGGCTACGAGTGGGCCTGGGACCTGCTCGTCTTGCTGTGCAGCAAGGCCGGGCAACCCGGTCGTCCCCGGGAGCTGGCCGGGTCCATCGCCCGGGAGCGTCCGCTGGAGTCGCGGGCCTGGGTGCTGGTGGCCCGGGCCACGCCGCTCCCGGGGGAGCGGCTGGCGGCCCTGGACCGAGCCGTCGAGGCCTGGCCCCGCGACCTGGCCGCCTGGGAGCTGCGCGTCGACGCGCTGGCCGAGCTGGGGCGCTTCGACGAGGCGCTGGCTGCGACCCGCCCACCCGCCTTGGGCGCCGTCGCGCCGCGCTCGCTGCGCCTGCGCGCCATCCGCCTCGACGACGCGCAGGGCCGGCGCGAGCAGGCGCTCTCGCACCTGCGCGCGCTCCTGCGGGAGGAGCCGGACCAGCTGGAGGCGTGGCAGGTCCTGGCCGACTGGGAGGAGGAGGCCGGGAACCACGCCGCCTCGCTGGCCGCGACCGACGAGCTGGTCCGGCTGGCCCCGCACCGCTCGGTGTCGCACGGGTTTCGCGGGCACGCGCTCCTCCTCACCGGCGCGCGCCAGGAGGGGAAGGCGGCGCTGCGCCGGGCGGTGGAGCTGAACCCGAGCTACACCTGGGCGCTGCAGCGCCTGCTCGACGCGGAGATCGAGGACGGCGAGGAGGAGGCCGCGCGCCGCACGCTGGCGCTGGTGGAGCGGCGCGCGGGGGAGGGCGCCGCCTGCCTGGGGCGGCTGCAGCTCGCATCGCGGCTGGCGGATCTGCCCTCGGCGCTGGCGGCGCTGCGGGGGCTGGCGCACGCGGAGAGCGGCTGGGACGGCGCGGCCGTGTCCCGCGCCTTCGAGCGGACCGCGGGCTGGCCGGCGCAGCTCGACGGTGCGCTGGCCTCCCTGCTCCTCAATCCCTCCGCGGTGCGCGGCGCGGGGGCGCTGTGGGCCACGCGGATGGCCTCGCGCGCCCGGTGGCGCGGCGCCCGCACCCTGGCGCGGGCGCTCTCGGTTCCGCAACCGGGGCCGGCCGCGCTGGGCGCCGCGGCGGAGTGGCTGGAGCGGCTCGCCGGCATGCGGCGCTCGGCCGACGTGCGCCGGTTCGTGCGGCGGCACGCGGCGCGCCTCCGGCCGGATCCCTCGGCGTGGGGGTCGGCGGGCTACGCCCTCTGCAACGTGGGCCAGCACCGGCGGGCCGTGGCCTGGCTCTCGGACTGGCGCGGCCGCGACGGCCTCCGCGGCTGGATGCTGCTCAACCTGGCCCAGTCGCTCCGGGACCTGCGGCGGGTGGAGGAGGCGGCCGCCGTCAACCGCGCCGGGCTGGAGCTCCCGGAGGACCACACCAGCATCCTGCACCGCGTCCACCTGGCCGTCGATGCGGCGCTCTCGGGCGGCCCGGATCCGCTGGATGGAGCGGCGCTCCCCGAGAAGGGGTACTACCGGTGGCTGGCGGAGCTCTCGCTGGCGCTGCGGGCCTCGTCGGCCGCGGAGCCGCGCCAGGCGTGGCGGGCGGCGTCGCCCCACCTGCGGCTGGCGCATGCGCCGCCGCGCTTGACGATGAGAGAACCGTACCTGCTGCGCGTCCGCCAGCGCGCGCTCTGGCGCATCGCCCGCCGCCGCGGCGGGCTGCTGGCGCCGTTCTGGTTCCTGGCCGGGTTGATCAAGGTCGGGGGCTGAGCACCCCGCAGGGAGCTGCACGGGAGGGCATGCCGGGGGTACGAGTGGAGCCGGAACCCTCACCGAGATCCGTCGGGCTCGGGCTCGTTCACGGGACCAGCAACCCAGGAGACGCCACGTCATGCCCCTCGAGGTCGGGAAGAAGGCGCCGGACTTCACGCTGCTCGACGAGAACGGCGAGAAGGTGAAGCTCTCGCAGTACAAGGGCAAGCGCGTGATCGTGTTCTTCTACCCGAAGGCCATGACCTCGGGTTGAACGCGCGAGGCCTGCGACTTCCGTGACGAAGTCGACGCATTCGAGCGCAAGGACGCGGTGGTGCTGGGCATCTCCAGGGACCCGCCCGAGCTGCAGCGCAAGTTCAAGGACAAGTACCAGCTCCCGTTCCCGCTCCTCTCCGACGAGGGCGCCGAGGTGCACAAGGCCTGGGGCGCCTGGGGCGAGAAGAACATGTACGGCAAGAAGGTGACCGGGGTCATCCGCACCACGGTGGTGGTGGGGGCCGACGGCAAGGTCGAGCGGGCCTTTCCCAAGGTGAACGTGGACGGGCACGTGGCGAAGGTGCTCGAGAGCCTGTAGGCTCTCCCGCCTCCGCATGCCCAGGCCTCCCGCCCCTGCCGCCCGCCCGAAGCGCCGCCCCGACCGCACCGAGCACCCGCGCCCGGCGTCGCGCCGCCCCGGTGCACGCCGCCGGCGCGAGGCCGGGCCCCGCGCCCTGCGCCCGCCCCGGCTCGACATCGTGGACGCGGTGGTGCTGGAGGTCCACGGGCTGGTCCACGACCAGGGCTGGCTCGCCGACCGGGCGCTGGAGCGGGCGCTCCGCCGCGAGCGGAAGATGTGGGCCAGCGAGCGGAGGCTGGCGGCCGAGTCGCTCTACGGGCTGCTCCGCATGCAGGGACAGCTCGACTTCCTCCTGGCCGGGGTCGAGCCGGGCGCGCCCGCGCCCGGCGTCGCCCTGCAGGCCCGCTACGCGGCCTGGCTGGTCCGGTTCGGCGGGGCGATCGCGGACGAGGCCGCGGCGCGGCTGGCGGTTTCGCGCACGGCGCTGCGATCCCTGGCCGGCGCGGACGAGCGCATCGCGGCGCTGCCGGATCCGCACCTCCGGCTGGCGGTGGAAGGATCGCTGCCGCGATGGATCGTGGAGCGGTTCGTGGCCGAGCTCGGCGAGGACCAGGCGCGGGCGCTGGTGCACGTGCTCAACCAGCGCGCCCCGCTCACCGTCCGCGCCAACCTGCTGCTCGGGGATCGCGAGGCGCTGCGGACGCGGCTGGCGGCGGAGGGGGTGGCGGCCGAGCCGACGCGCTTCTCGCCCTGGGGGCTGGTGCTGGACGGCCACCAGAACGCGTTCGCGCTGCCCTCGTTCCAGGAGGGGTGGTTCGAGATCCAGGACGAGGGCAGCCAGCTCATCGCCCTCGCCTGCGCCGCCCGGCCGGGCAAGGTGGTGGTGGACGCCTGCGCCGGTGCCGGTGGCAAGTCGCTGGCCCTGGCGGCCGAGATGCACAACAAGGGTTCGCTCTGGGCGCTCGACTCGGACGCCGATCGGCTCGACGAGGCCCGCCGCCGGGCCCGCCGGGCCCACGTCGACAACCTCCGCACCCGCCCCATCCCCGCCGGCGCGGAGGCGGCCGCCGGGCTGGCCGATCTGGCCGGGAAGGCGGCGGTGGCGCTGGTGGACGCGCCCTGCAGCGGGCTGGGGACGCTGCGGCGCAAGCCCGACGCCCGCTGGCGGCTCAAGCCGGAGGACCCGCCCCGCTTCGCGGCGCTGCAGCGCGAGCTCCTGGCGCGCTTCGCCGGCCTGGTCGCCCCGGGCGGGCGGCTCGTGTACGCCACCTGCGCCATGGGCCGGACCGAGAACGGGGACGTGGCCGCCTTCGCCGAGTCGGAGCTGGGGCTCGCGCCGGCGCCGCTCGAGGCGCTCCTGGGCGCGGAGCGCGCCGCCGCCCTGGGCGCGAGCGGGAACCAGGTGGAGCTGTTCCCGCACCGGCACGGCACCGACGGGTTCTTCTTCGCGGCGTTCACGAGGGCGCGCTAGCAGCCTGTTCGGGCTCGGACTCGTTCACCGGAGGACCACATGCCCGAGCTCCCCGAGGTCGAGTTCGCCGCGCGCTCCCTGCGGCGCTGGGCCCGCGGCCGGCGCATCGAGGCGGCCCAGCTCGATCCCCGCGCCCGACGCATCTTTCGCCCCGCCGCCCCGGCCGCGTTCGCGCGCGCCGTGGTCGGGGCGCGGGTGGAGGCCGTCCGGCGCATCGGCAAGCACCTCTTGCTCACCCTCGACAGGGACGGGACGCCGCTGGGCCTGCTCTCGCACCTGGGCATGACGGGCAAGTGGCTGCGGGAGCCACTCGCCGGCGCCGGGCCGCCCCGCCACTCCCGCGCCCGCTTCCAGCTCGACGACGGCGCCGTGCTTCACTACGACGACCCGCGGCTCTTCGGCCGGCTGCGGCTCGTCCCGGGCGCCCGCTTCGAGGAGATCCCTGAGATCGCGGCCCTGGGGCCGGATCCCCTGGCGAGCGGCATCGACCTGGATTGGCTGGCGGCCGCGCTCTCGCGCACCCGGCTCCCCGTCAAGGTGAAGCTGCTCGACCAGCGGCTCCTGCCCGGCGTCGGCAACATCCACGCCGCCGAGGCCTGCTTCCGCGCCCGCGTCGATCCGCGCCGGCCCGCGCGCTCGCTCTCGCGGGCCGAGGTGAAGCGGCTCGCGGACGCGGTGCTGGCCTCCTTCCGCATGACGCTCGACGCGGAGAAGGGGCCCCGGATCACCTACGTCGAGGAGGGCGGGCGGAACCCGTTCCTGGTCTACGCGCGCGAGGGCGAGAGGTGCCCGCGCTGCCGCCGGACCGACATCCGTCGCGTCGTCCAGGCCCAGCGCTCGACCTTCTTCTGCCCGCGCTGCCAGCGGTGAGAGAAGTGCGTAAGGGACCTGGTCCACGAGCATCGTCCCCATCCGGCAGGAGGCGTGGGCGATCGCGCGGCTGCGAATAGCCACCATCGCCCATTGATCTGCTACAATCGCCTTCAATTCGGTTCACCGTCGCTCCATGAACGCCATCACCTTCACGGTGAGCGGACCGGGCGAGATCGTGGCCACCGACAACGGCAACCCCGTCGACCGGAACGCCTTCCCCAACCCGACGCGCAAGGCCTTCAACGGGCTGGCGCTGGCCGTCGTCCGGGCCAAGGCCGGGCAGAGCGGGGACGTCGTGGTGACGGCGACCGCCACCGGGCTGACGCACGGCACCGCCACGATCGTGGCGCGGTAGGTGCTCGAACCCCGAACCTCGACCACCCTCGCAAGAGCCCGGCCGTGAAAGCGGCAGCCATTGCTGCTAGCGCTGCAGCGTGAGCAGGCCCGGTCGCCATGGGATGAGGTTGTAGTTGCTCGTGTTGCTGCCGATCTGGAACCCCTGGTAGAGCAGCTGGAGGTCGCACGCGTCGACCGTGAAGGTCTGGTCCGGGTTGGCGCGCACCAGGTCCCCGTGGCTGATGTCGTTCGTCCAGGCCCCTCCGCTGAAGGTGACGTTGGCCGCACCGGCGAAGGGTTCACCCTCGGTCGCGGTCAGCGGCGTCCACGACCCCGCCAGATCGGTTGCGCCGAATGCGCGGAAGTATCTGCCGGTCGCCCCGATGCACTCGACGATCATGAGGAACTGGCCCGTCCCCTTGACCGTGTAGACCTGCACCGCCTCGAACAGGTCGTTGGTCTTCTCGCTCATGATGGTCGTCGCGGCAGGGAACGTGCCCGGGAAGTCCGACAGGGGCATGCTCGACCGGTAGATCTTCCCGTTGTCGCCGGCGAAGAACAGGTAGCAGTTGCTGCCATCGCAGATCACCGTCTGGTCGATCGGCCCGTAGGGCGCGCCGCCCGGGGCGGTCCCGGCATAGAGCGGCTGCGCGCTCGACCAGCCGTTGGCGAGCGTGGGATCGGACGAGGTCTTGTAGCTGAAAGCGGTCGGGCCCCACTGGTAGGCCAGCACCCAGACGTCCTTCGGGGCGAAGTGGAAGAGCGTCGGCGCGACCGTCGCCTCGGTCATCGTGACCTGGTCGGCCGAGGCCATCTGCGACCAATCGCTGAAGCTCATCGCGGCCGAGCCGTAGGTCCCCCCGGTGGTGACGTCGGACATGTAGACCAGGTGCTGCCCGTTGTAGACGACGTCGGTGAAGTCCTTGAGCGAGACGAACCCCGCCTTCGGGTTGGCCAGGGGACCGGTCGAGCTCCACTCGAACTGCGAGGGCAGGTAGCAGACCGGGCCGCCCGAGAACGCGAACGTGGCGGTCACCGCTTTCGCGGCGGACATGGCGACCGTGCAGCTCGCCTCCGTGCCGGTGCAGTCCCCGCTCCAGCCGGAGAAGGTGGAGTCGCTGGTCGCGGCCGCCGTGAGGGTGACCACCGTGCCTTCCGGGTAGGCGGTGCACCCAAACCCGCAGCCGAGGCCCTCCGGGCTCGTGGTGACGGTCCCGCCGCCCGTGCCGGCCTTGGTGATGGCGAGCTGGCGGCCAAGGAACGTGGCGGTCACTGCCTGGGCGGTGGACATCGTCACGGCGCAGGTCCTGCCCGTTCCGGAGCAGGCGCCGCCCCAACCGGCGAAGCTCGAGCCGCTTGCCGCCGTCGCGGTCAGGGTCACGACCGTCCCGCCATCGAGGCTGGCGCTGCAGGTCGCCCCGCAGTCGATGCCCTCGCCGGAGACGGTGCCGGTGCCGTTGCCTGCCTTGGTCACGGTGAGGGTGAAGGTGGCCGGCGGCTTCCCGCCACCGGAGCCACATCCGCTGCCACAAGCTGCCAGCGCAGCGCAGAGCATCGCTGCGGGGAGCGTTCCGATGTGCTTGGTGCCCATGGTTTCCTCACCTTGGTCAGAACTCACCGGCAAGTCGCCACGGAGAGGGGCCGAGGCCACGTTCACGTTCATGGGCCATCAACCCGCTCCGTTTCGTGTGAGCGATAACATAGCCGACCAACCTCGCCCGCGGAAGACCCAGCTTTAAATCGGTTCAGATCGCCGTTCGGGATTGACGCGGGCCGCGGAGAGGGGTTCAATGACAACCTGACTATCCAGCGGAGGCAGGCCACGCCTGGCCAGCTCACGGGGAAGCGAACCGCGAGCCGGAGCGAGGCGTGGCGTCGCCCGCAGCGGAGCGAACCGGTGGTTGCCCGGAGGAATTCATGCGTTCACAGAAGACGGTAATAGCGATCGCGCTCGGTGCCGCGGTCCTCGTGTTCGGCGCGGCGTGCGACGGCGGCGGAGGCGGCAAGAAGACGCCAGTGGCGACGCACACCCTGCGGGTCTTCGCCTGGGGCGGCGGGAGCACCGACCCGGCGCCGGGGGTCTACAGCTACGACGAGGGCACGGTGGTGACCCTGACGGCGACCGCCGGCAGCGGGACCTTCACCGGCTGGTCCGACGGCACCTCCGCGGCCACGACCACCGTCACCATGGACGGCGACAAGCTGATCGGGGCCCGGTTCTTCGACACGACCGCCACCTCCGCCTACCTCCCGGTCCCCGCGACCGGCCCGATCGCCCGCCCCGTGGGCACCCCCGGCAACCTCCGGGTGCTGCCCTGGGCCGGGTTCGCCGCGGCCGTCTCCTACACGTTCGATGACGCCCGCAGCTCCCAGGCGTACGGCACCAACTACGCCGACCTGAAGGCGCCGGGCGTCCCGATGACCTTCTACGTGTCGCCCTCCCAGGTCGCGAGGAACCTCGACTTCTGGAAGGGTGTGCTGGCCGACAAGCAGGAGCTCGCCAACCACACCGAGGACCACTGCAACGTCAGCACAGGCGGCGTGCTCTCCAACTGCGCCTACGACTACGGCGTCGCCAACGCCAGCCAGACGCCGATGGACGAGGTCGACGCGGCCAACGTCTACATCGAGAACACCATCGGGCAGACCGGCGTCTTCACCATGGCCACCCCGTACGGCGACTCGAACTGGGTCCCGTACGCCACCGCGGCCGGCTTCATCGCCAACCGCCGCGTCGGCGGGACGTTCGTCACGGCGGACGACCTCACCGACGAGATGAACCTGCCCGACTACTGGTTTGGTCCGGTCATCGAGCCCGGGCAGACCGCGAGCTGGGGCGAGCTCGGCGATACGGCGGAGGTCATCGAGGCCAAGATCGACGAGGTGCGCGCCGGGAACGGCTGGTCCACCTTCCTCATCCACCGCCTGACCCCGGCCCCCGAGGATCCGGCCGACGGCTGCTGCGCCGTCCCCGTGACCAGCATCACCGCCAGCATGACCTACCTGCTCGGTCTCCATGACGTGTGGGGCGGCAGGGTGGTCGACGTGGCCGCCTACCGGATCGGCAAGAACCTCCTCGACACCGCCACCCCCGTCGTTTCCGGCGCCAACAGCACCTGGACCTGGACGCTCCCGCCCAACTTCCCGCCCGGCAAGTTCGTGCGCGTGACGGTGGACGGCGGCGTCCTCTCGCAGAAAGGCCAGCCCCTGGTCTGGGACACCCACGGCTACTACGAGGTCGCGCTCGACGCTGGCGAACTCACGCTCGGACCGCAGCCTTCGGCCCTCAAGATCGTCGGCACGACCGGAAACAACGCGGCCGCCGGCGAGCACGGGCTCACCATCCACTTCACCATTCCTGCGACGGACCTCACGGCCGGCGACTGGACCGTGAGCTTCGACTACTACAAGCCGGCAGCCACGCCGGATACGCAGTACACGGCCAGGCAGATCCAGCTCGGCCTCGGCGAGGCTCCGTGGACCTCGGTGTACTACAACAAGTATGACGGGTGGAGCGACACGTGGAGAACGGTGAGCTACAACCTCAGCACGGATAACCCCGTCGCCGGGAGCAAGTTCGCGGGTGCGAAGTCGTTCAACATCGCGTTCTCAGTCGATCCCGCCGTCACTCCTGACGGCACGGCCGTGACCTGGTACCTGAGGAACATCGTGATCACCGATGGCGCAGGCGGCCACACGCCGCTCGATCTGCAGGTGACCACGGCCACCGACCCGTCGGTGGCCTCCGTCACGACCGGCACCGGTACCATCACCATCGGCATGCCGTAGGAGACGAAGAACGGATCACCCCGCCGCGGCTTCCCTCGAAGCCGCGGCGGTTCCATTCATGGGAGATCGACATGAGCGTGGGAATGCGCAGCAAGCTGGCAGGGCTGGTGCTGGCGCTGGCCGGGATCGTGTCGCCCGCCGTCGCTCGAGCCCAGGCGGTGACGGGCGCGTTCACGCAGGTGCCGTTCGGCGACGTGCTACCGAACCCCACCGGCCTGAAGATGTACTACTACATCCCGACCGGCGCGCCGACGCCCAGGCCCATCGTCTTGGTGCTGCACTACTGCACGGGCACGGCCAGCGCCATGCAGAGCTGGCTCAAGGCGCAGGCCGACGCGTACGAGTTCATGATGGTCTTCCCGGACTCCAACCGGAGCGGCGGGTGCTGGGACGTGGCCTCGAACGCCGCCCTGAAGCACCCCTCGGAGAGCGATCCGCTCGGCATCGTCTCGATGGTGAACTACGCCGTGGCCAACCTGGGCGGCGACGCGAGCAAGGTCTTCGCCACCGGCCAGTCCTCCGGCGCCATGATGACCGACATCCTCCTCGCCACCTATCCCGAGGTGTTCCAGGGCGGCGCGGCCTTCATGGGCGTTCCGGCGGGCTGCTTCGCCACCGGTGTGGCCGGCCCTCCGGCGGCCGGGACCGCCACCACGCTGGGCCCGGACATCAACAGCATGGGCTACTGGAACAACACCTGCGCCACCGGTGGCACGTCCAGGACGGGAGCGCAGTGGGGCGATCTGGTGCGCGGCTATGACACGAGCTACACGGGCGCCCGACCGCGCATGCTGCTCTACCACGGCGAGACGGATGCGACGCTCGCGTACCCGAACTTCGCCGAGGACATCAAGCAGTGGACCAACGTGCTCGACGTGAGCGCGACGCCCGCGATCACCGAGATGCCGCTGGCCACCTGGAAGAGCGCCGCCGGCTCGAGCCCTGCGCACTGGGGCGTGGTCTGGACTCGCACCCGCTACGGCGGCATCGGCCCCCAGGCGCCGGTGGAGGCCATCCACGTCTCCGAGACCGGCCACTCGGTGGTCAACGCCGACTTCGCAGCCGCCGAGGCCGTCCGCTTCTTCGGCCTGGGCGACTCCCTGGCGCCGACCGCGCCGGCGAACCTCGTCTCCTCGAACGTGACCGCCGGCGGCGTGACGCTCACCTGGGACGTCGCCACCGACGACGTGGCGGTGTCGAACTACGTCGTGCTGCGCCTGGATACCGGCACCGCCACCCCGATGGCTTGGCCCACCACCCACACCGTCAACCTGGCCGGCCTCACCCCCTCGACCCACTACACGTTCGAGGTCGTGGCAGTGGACCAGGCCGGGAACATCTCGGCCGGCTCGGGCTCCGTGGACGTCAGCACGCCGGCGGACACGACGCCCCCGACGGCGCCGTCCAACGTCAAGGCGACCAGCGTGACGGCGACGGGCGCGACGCTCACCTGGACCGCATCGACGGACGACGTGGGCGTGACCGTGTACGTCGTGCTCCGGAAGGATGGGAACTCCTGGACGCAGGTCGGCGCGCCCACCACCACCACGCTCGCACTCACCGGCCTCACCGCCAGGACCGCGTACACGTTCGAGGTCGTGGCGCAGGACGGGGCGGGTCATCAGTCGAGCCCGACCACGGTCCAGTTCACGACCCTGGACGACACGAGCGGTGGTGGCGGTGGCTGCGGCCAGGGCGCGCCTTCGGGCGCGGCCCTTCTCGCCTTCGCGGCGGCGATGCTCCTCTGGCGCCGGCGCCGGACGGGCCGCCCGCAGTAGCAGGATCACTGCAGCGCCGGCACCGTCCAGTCGACCCACTTCGCGGCGTCGAAGGTGAAGCCGCCGTCGGTCTCGAAGACGCTGGTGTCCACGTCCTGGCCGAGCAGGAACCGCGAGACGAAGGCGGTCACCTCGGGCTGCTGCGCCGCCGGAAAGGCGCAGTGGTTGTGGCCGCCGAGCTGCGAGTAGCCCATCCGATCCCCGATGCCGAGCCCCTGCCAGATCATGCGGGTGGCGCTGGCGTCGGTGAAGGTGCTCAGGTTGCCGAGCCACTCCATGCTCGTGTTCTCGATGACGAGGAGCCCGCGCGGCGCGACCAGGCCTGCCACCTCGTGCTGATCGAAGGGCAGCCTGTCCACCGCGCTGCCGAAGCGGCTGAACGAGGAGGTGAACCAGACGTTCTCGCTGACGATCTCGCCCAGCGTCTGGACGTTCTGGCCCGCCTTGAGCTGCGCCTGCGAGACCCGCCAGCTTGCCGCGCCGCCGGCGCCCGACTCCTGCGGGATGGTGAGCGCGATGCGGTCGTCGTAGGCGCCGGCGACGAGGGCGCCCTTGCCCCAGCGGGAGCAGCCGGTGACCCCGAGGTGCGAGGTGTCGATGTTGGCGGCCGGGGTCTGCTCGAGCGCGTCGATGAGCCGCGAGACGCCCCAGGACCAGGCGATCAGCGCGCCCGCTGGGGCCTCGCTGCCCCAGAGCGTGTAGAACTTCCCCTGGCCGCGCGAGCTGCCGTCCACCTGCTGGGCGAGGTCGTCGCTGGGGAAGTTGACGATCGCCACGCCGAGGTTGACGAGCGCGGTGTTGTCGAGCGAGGAGGCGCCGACGCCGATCAGGGCGGGGAACGGACCCGAGCCGCTGCTGGGATAGGTGATCCTGGCGTCGAAGGAGATGGCGTTGCTGCCCACCTGGCAGGTGACCGTCAGCGTGTTCGTTCCGGAGTTGAAGGAGCCGGTGACCGAGTCGGGCGCCCCGGGCTTCGGGCCGAGCTCGAAGCCCTGGACGAGCGAGGAGATCTGCGACCTCCGGCAGGTCCACTGGTCGAGGAGCGCCATGCGCCCACCATCCATCATCCGGAACGGATCGGGGAACCTCGGGTTCGTGGGCAGGGATGCGAAGGCAGGGAGATCGGGCACCGTGCAGGTCGAGACGCCGGCGGCCGTCGCCGCCGCCACGCTGGCCGGGTCCGAGCTGTGGCCGTCCACGTCCTGCGCCGTCACCACGAAGGTGTAGCTCAGGCCGGCGGCGAGGCCGCTGACGGTGGTGCAGGTGGCGGTGGTGGTGGTGGTGGCGGCGAGGGGGATGGAGCCGAGGTTCTGCACCGTGTAGCCGGTGGCGCGGGTGGAGGGTGTCCAGCAGACCCTGGCCGAGGTGGTGGTCGCCTCGGAGACGGCGAGGTCGGCCGGCGGCGGGGGCGCGGTCGTGACCACGAGCGGGCTGCTCGCCGCCGAGGGATGGCCGCTGGCGTCGCTCGCCGTCACCGTGAAGGTGTAGGCCTGGGCGGCGGTGAGCCCGGTGACGGTGGCGCAGGCGGTCGCGGTCGTGGCGACGGTCGCGCCGCCGGACAGCACCGTGTACCCGGTGGCGCCGGTGGACGCGGTCCAGCAGAGCGTGAGCGAGGTGCTGGCCACCTTGGACGCGACAAGACCGGTCGGGGCCGAGGGCGCGGTGTCGCTCGATCCACCGCCCCCGCCGCAAGCGACGAGGACGGATGCCGCGAGGGCGATGACGATCTGCGATCGACGCATGGGCTGTCTCCCGTGTGGCGGTCCCCGCTCACGCGCGGATGGGACCAAAGGCGCCGGGCCCGTCGCCCGGCGCCCTGCGTGCGATGCGACGTCTGCGTTCCGCTACGGCGGGCTGCGGAAGCTCTCCGGCGGACCGAGGTAGCTGTCGCGGAGGCCGCCGGTGTCGACCACCAGCTTCTGCACCACCACCGTCGGATCCACTGTCCAGAGCTTGAGCGTGTGCTTGCCGGCGGTGGCGACCGTGTGGCTCGAGTAGACGCGGGCCACGTTGTCGGAGGTGTTGCGCTCCCAGGGCTGGTTCATGGTCGCGTCGATCGCGCCCGTCACCGTCTGGATGTTCACCACCTGCGGGGTCTCGCCGTCGATGGAGATGCCGTACTTCAGGCCTTCACCGCTCGTGGCGCGGGTGGGCAGGGCGTTGTTGCGCGGCGAGAGATAGACCCAGACCCGCACCGTGCCCGTCGAGTACAGGTGCATGTCGTACTCCAGGTGCGGGGTGGCCCCGCCGGGCGCCGCCACCCGGGCCGCGCTGGACGGGGTCGGGGTCAGGCCGACCGACGCAGCGCCCGGATCGGCGCGGCCGATGTCCGGGATGAGCTGCCAGGAGACGCCGTTCTGGGCGACCAGGCTGGTGTAGTGGTCCGCCCGCATGGCGACGTAGCCACCCGCCTCCACGAAGGTGTCCGCCGACGGCGCGGCCGGCTTGACCACCGGCAGCTTGACGGTGACGGTCTGGCCGTTCCCCGCCACCACCAGGTCGACGCTGGTGGTCCCCGCCGGGACCGACGACCAGTTCACCGACACCTCGGCGCGGATCTCCTTCGTGCCGGCGGTGGTGCCGATGGTCCCGCTGGCGTTGGAGACGGTGACCCAGCCCACGCTCGGGGTGATGGTGTAGCCGAACGAGGCCGTGCCGCGGCTGAAGACCTCGACGTACGGCGCGGGGCCGGTCGAGAACTGGCTGACCGCAGGCAGCGACGGGGTGGCGCTGCTGCCGCCCGCCCCCCACCAGTCCGTGGAGCCGTCGATCGAGACGCCCATGCTGGCGCCGCTTGCCAGCGTGGTCCCCGTGATCGGCGCGGGCCAGATCGTTTCCGCGTGGGCCTCGTCCGGCGGCTTCCAGCTGGAGTTCTCGTAGTTGCCGCCGTACCCGAACTTGGCCTCCGTCTGGAAGCCGTTCCATTTCCCGCCGGAGAGGGTCAGGTTGTAGTAGCCGGAGATCTGGAATCGTCCGGCGTTGGAATCCCACAGCTGTCCGCCCATGTTCTGGTCGTCGTCGAACCGGGCCCAGGCGGTGGCCGCCCAGTCGTCGGCCGAGGCGCGCCCCTGGCCCGCGTACAGCTTGTTGCGGAACCCGGCCAGGCGCAGCTGGTACGCGTTCTCGGTGGCCGCAATGGGGTAGAGCACCAGCTGGTAGTACGCGGCCTGCTGGTCGGCGCCGAGGCTCGCCCCCAGCGCCTCGGCGGCGGCGCGTAGCGCCTGCCACTCCGCCACCACCGCCTCCAGCTCGCGGTAGTTCACGAGGCTGAAGGGGCTGTCGTGGCTGTAGATCGGGTGGGTGAGGTCGGTCGGGGTGGCGTAGGAGATGAGGCGGTTCAACAGCTCCGGCTTTCGGCGGGACTGGAGCTGCTCGTATCGCTGGAGGAGCGAGGCGACGGCCGCCGCGTTCGTCGCGCCGAAGTTCTCGGCCGTGAACCGTGTACCCCAGGCGCCCAGCTGGTCCACCGTCCAGGTCTCCGGGCTCCAGGCGAGGTCCAGGAAGAACTGGATCGGCCGCTCGTCCCCCTTCACGTCGCCGCCATTCACCATCCACACGCGGTCGACGCCGTACGTGTAGGCCAGGTTCATCTGCTCCCAGACGTTGGGGATCAGGTTCGTGTCGACCCACTGGTAGCTGCGGCCGCCGCCGTTGTAGTCGAAGTGATAGTAGACGCCGTAGCCGCCGGAGCGCGGCTCGTCGGAGAGGTCCGGCAGAGCGCGCAGGTTCCCCCAGTTGTCGTCGGGGTAGATGATGGTCACGTCCGCAGGCGCGCGGAAGCCGCGATCCCAGTAGCCCAGGACCTCCTTGTAGAGCGTCCAGACCTGGGGGACCTCGGTCGGATCCTTTCCGGTCTGGCTGGCGATGATCCCGCGCTCGGTGCCGATGATGTCCTCCATGAGCGGGAGCGCCAGGCCGTCGCCGAGGGCGGTGTCGCCGTTGCCGCGCATGCCCACCGTGACCACGTCCTCGAAGCCGCCGGCCACCATGCGATCGATGCCCGCCGTCCAGTACTTCTGGATGGCGTCGCGGTTGGTCCGGAAGCTCCACTGGCCGTTGCCGCCGTACTGGGTGGGCCGACGGTTGAACTCCTCGATGCCGCGGTCCATGGGGGCCTCGTGCGAGGTGCCCATGACGATGCCGTAGCGCTTCGCGGTGGCGTGGTTCTGGGCGTCGTCGAGGTCGAAGGCGCGGCCCCACACCGCCGGCCAGAGATAGTTGGCCCGCAGCCGGAGCAGGAGCTCGAACATCTTCTCGTAGATGCCCTGCTTGAAGAGGCTCGAACCGAACGTGTTCTGGGCCCAGGTGCCCAGCGCCGGGTTCTCGTCGTTGATGAAGAAGCCGCGGTACTTCACCGCCGGCTGCCCCAGGGTGTGGACGCCGGGGAGGACGTAGAGCGCGTCCTGGTGCGCCGGGGTGACGTCGTCCCAGAAGTGCCAGGGGGAGACGCCGATCTGCCGGGAGAGGTCGTAGATGCCGTAGATGGTGCCGCGCTGGTCGCTGCCGGCGATGACCAGGGCGGAAGCGACGCCGGTCATGGGCGCGGCGACGATCTGCGTGTGCCAGGTCTCCCACCTCCCGGCGAGACCGGCGGTGTCGAGCTTCCCCGCGGTGACCAGCCCGTCGATGAGCGGGCTGTGGCCCAGGGTGCCGATCAGCACCGGCAGCGTGCCGGCGGTCACGCTGCTCGCCAGGGCGGGCGTGACGCCGGTGACCTTGTCGATGTCCGCCTGGAGGTCGCCCACCGCCCGTACCACGCCGGCGTACTCGCCATCGGCGGCGGTGTTCACCACCAGCGGCGCGGCGGAGCTGCCCGCCACCAGGCCGAACCGGCCCGCGGCGGCGCTGCTGGACACGTACGGCGTCAGATCGAGCGGCTGGCGGCTTGTGTTCTGGGCGTGCCAGAGGTCCTCGCCGCTCGTCTTCCAGGCGAAGGTGGCGGTGACCGCGCGATCGGCGTCCATGGTCACGACGCAGGGCCCCGTGCCGGTGCAGTCGCCGCTCCAGCCGGTGAAGGTGGAGCCCAGGTCCGGCCTGGCGGTGAGCGTGACCGTGGGCTCGTTCGCGAACCCGGCGCTGCACGTGGCGCCGCAGGCGATGCCGGCGATGTCCGAGGTGACGGTGCTGCTGCCGCCGCCGGGGCCGGCCTTGGTCACGGTGAGCTTCGGGGTGGAGCCGCCGCCCCCGCCGCCTCCGCAGGCGGCCAGCACGGCGAGCGACGAGAAGGCCAGCGCGAGGACTGCCGCGCGACTGCGGCTGCGGGCGTGGGTCATTGTGGTTGCCTCCGTGAAGCTCGGATCTTCCCCGTCGAAGCGCCGAGACGGTGACGGCCGCGGCCCGCCCAGCGCCGCGGCCGCATCACCGATGCTGCGAACACCTGCAACTACGGAGTGATCTCGATCAGCTGGATGTCGTCCAGCGAGAAGACGCCGTTGGCGCTGTTCGGGCCACCGACGTTGACCACGAAGTTGTAGCCGTCCGGGCTGGGCGCGCTGACGGTGAACGTGTCCGCCGCGAACGACTTCGCGGTGGAGGTGAGGGCGAAGGGGCCGGTGCCGCCGCCGGTGCCGTTGGCGGGCGGCCAGTCCGTGCCGTGCTGCAGCCAGACCGAGACGCTCACCGGCCCGCTCGCGCCGTCGACCTTGCCCGCGAGCTGGATCTGGTAGGACTTGCCGTCCACGAGCTGAATGGGCTGGAAGGTGCCCTGGCCGTACGAGAGCTGCGTACTGTAGCTGTTCGTGCCGTAGTCGGCGCCCTCGAGCCGGGCGCAGGGGCCGGTGAAGCCTGTGCCGCAGTCCGACGGGAAGGTGAGCGTGACGACGCTCGCCTGGCTCGGAGGGTTGATGAACCAGGTGCCCTGCGCGGTCGCGTCGGTGAAGCTGCCCGCGCCGGCCAGGACGTCCGTCCCCAGGGGCGGCGGCGGCTTCGCCTGCTCGATGATCTGGACGTTGTCGAAGAAGAAGGTCGTGCCGGAGTTGGTGCCTTCCGGGCCCAGGTTGATGACCACGTGCACGTCCACGTCCGCGGCGACGGTGAACGCCGGGCTCTCGTAGGCGAGGCCGGTGGTGGGCAGCTCGATGGAGGTCGAGCCGT
Organism: uncultured Pseudomonadota bacterium; assembly: GCA_963736345.1. Taxonomy (GTDB): domain Bacteria; phylum Myxococcota; class Myxococcia; order Myxococcales; family Anaeromyxobacteraceae; genus Anaeromyxobacter. The sequence continues at coordinate 17,754 of CAVTOU010000029.1, forward strand.
TGGCCGGCGGCCAGTCGCAGGTCGACGGGGAGCTGCAGTGCTGCAGCCAGATGCTGACCGGACGGCTGCTGTCATCGTCCGAGACCACGGCGCCGGCGAACTTGACCACGTACTGCTTGTCGGCGCTGAGGTGCACGGTCTTGAACGTGGTCGGATCGACGGCCGGGTCCCAGAGGGCGAGCTGGGTGTTGTAGTTGTTGTCGCCGAGGTTCGAGGAGTTGACCTTCGCGCACTTGCCCGTGAAGCCGGCGATCGCCGGGCAGTCGACGAACGGGTCCTCGTTGAGGATCGCCCCATCGACCGCGTTCACGTGCCACTGGGCCTGCGCGTCCGCATTCTCGAACTTGCCCGCGCCGTTCAGGAGATCGGTCTCGGAGGGTGTGCTCTTCTTGCTGCTCCCGCCGCACCCGGCGATCGCCAGCACCGCGACCGCCGCGACGGCACCGCGCTTCAACGTGTCGAACATGACCTCAGAGCCTCCGGCGAAGGGAAGCGGCGGCGCCGCCCCCGTTCGCGCGTTGTGGGTGGTGCGACATCGACTTCATCGTTCATTCACGAGACGCAGAACCGGCTCCGGGCGCACCGGAGCCGGAACAGGTTCACTGGAAGAGAGAAGGATCGATCGACTGTCCCATGGCGGCGTAGCCGGCCGCATTGAAGTGCAGGTAATCGTTCTCGAACAGGTAGGCGGGGTCGATCTGCGTCGGGTGCGCGGGGTCGGCGGCGGTGGGGTCGAAGTCGATCACCCCGTCGAAGTGGCCGGCTCCCCGGATCCAGGCGTTGACGGTGTCGCGCGTCGCCAGGTGCGTGTGGTTGGGCGTGTCGTCGTAGGTCGAGAGGCCGAACGGGGTGATGGGCACGCCGTAGACGAGGAGCCCGGCCGCGTGGGCCTCGGCGACGAGCTGCTGGTATCCGGCGATGAGGGCGTCCGAGGTGGCGCCGCCGCCGATGTCGTTCACGCCCATGAAGACGATCACCCACTTGACGCCCTTCTGGCCGAGGATGTCGTGGTCGAACCGGTCCTTGCCGGACTTCAGGCTCGAACCGCCGGTGAGCAGGTTGTTGCCGCCGACCCCCAGGTTGAGCACCGCCACCTCCCTGGTGGCGTCGTCCTGCGCCAGCCGGCCGGCCAGCACGTCCGGCCAGCGGTTCTGCGCGTCGGTGGTGGAGCCGCGGCCGTCGGTGATGGAGTCGCCGAGGACGGCGACGGCGCGGCTCGTCTCCGGCGCGACCACCTCCAGGCCCTCGATGTAGTACCAGTGCGCGACGCGGGTGGAGCCGGCCAGGACCTGGTCGCCGGTGTGGCTGCCGGCGGCGATGTAGCTGTTGGTCCGCGAGCCGGCGTGGCCGGTGAAGCTGGGGACCGCGCTGCCGAAGGCGAGCGAGATGGCCACGTTGGTCACCGCCGGCACGGTGAGCGCGATCGAGTCCGACGTCGCCTCCTGGCCGACGGGGATGGTCACGGTGCCCACGCCGTCGAAGGTGAGGGCGCGGTCGGAGCCGGCCACGATGGTGGTCGTGCCGCTGGACAGGGCGACGTGGGCCGAGAGGATCTCGACGGGCTTGGTGCCGTACTGGTTGGAGAGCCGGAGCCGGATCCGGTCGCCGCCGATGGAGGCGTGCACGATCTGGCGCAGCGTGAGGTTGCTCAGCTTCCCGTTCATCGGGGCGGACGTCAGGTCGGAGGTGTCGGAGAGGTACGGGGCGCAGGCCCAGGTTCCGACCCAGTTCTCCGCCGCGTCGTCGTGGGCGGGGTTCACCGAGAGCGTTGCGGGATCGCTCGTGACCGACCCGCCAGCGTTGGTGACGGTGACGCGGAAGGCGGCCCCGCTGTCGCCGGTGTTGGGGGACGCGAGCGTGTAGGAGGCCGAGGTGGCGCCCGCGATGTCGGCCCCGTCGCGGCTCCACTGGTAGGTGAGATCGCTTCCGGTGGCGGCGACGGTGAAGGTGACCGCGTGGCCTTCGACCACGGCCTGGCTCTGCGGCTGCGTCCCGATCACCGGCTTCTCCGGCGACGCCCCCGAGCCCCCCCTCCCCCGCAGGCCGTGAGGACGGCCAGCGCCAGGACGGCGGCGACGTGCGGTCGATGCATGAGCTCCTCCCGTGCGCGGCAGCTCGGTCGATGCGGTGTTCCGGAAGTATCCAGCCCCCGGACCGGCTCCGTCAAGCGACGGAACGGTGATCTGAAACGGTTCGGACCAGATTCAGCTCGCAGACGCCCCGCGGCGCCTCACCGAGGTCGAGCAGCCCCCAGATAACGAAGGTTTGGCCAACCGGGGAGCGGGCGGGCAGGTCGGATATGATTCCCCGGTGTTCGGCATCGTCCTCGATCGCGCCTCCCGGCGCTCGCTGGCGCTGCAGCTCGCCGACGGGCTGCGCAGGGCGGTGGCCTCGGGCGAGCTCGGGCCGGGCGTCAGGCTGCCCCCCTCGCGCGAGCTGGCGGCGGAGCTGGGCATCTCCCGGCGGCTGGTGACCGACGCCTACGAGCAGCTCACCGGCGAGGGCTACTTCGAGACCCGCGCCGGCCACGGCACCTACGCCGGGGCGCTGCCGGCGCGCAAGCCGCACGCCAGTGCCCCGGGCGCGGCGGCGCCCCGGCCGCGGCGGCCGAACGTGCGGTACGACTTCACGCCCGGCATCCCGGACCTGGCGGCTTTCCCGCGCCAGGCCTGGCGACGCGCCAGCGACGAGTCGATCTCCCTGGCCCGGCCCGCCAATCTCTCCTACGGCCCGGCCCTGGGCGACGCGCGCCTGCGCGAGGCCATCGCCGGCTACCTGTACCGGTTCCGCGGGCTCTCCGCGGACCCGGAGCAGAATCTGCATCACCGCGGGGACCTCGCACTCGCTCTCGCTGCTGTCGCGGCTCCTGCCCGCCACCACCCTCTTCTGCGAGGACCCGGGGCTCGGCTTCGCCCGCGACGCGTTCGCCACGGCCGGGTTCCGGTCCCGGCCGGTGCACGTCGACGAGGGGGGCGCGCTGCCCACCGGCCTGGGCGAGGTGCCCCGCGGCGCGCTCTTCTACCTCACGCCCTCGCACCAGTTCCCCACCGGCGCGCTCCTCCCCCTCCGCCGGCGGGTGGAGTTCCTGGAGCTGGCCGCGGCCGCGGAGGGGCTGGTGCTGGAGGACGACTACGACTCGGAGTTTCGCTTCCGGGGGAGCCCCATCCCGCCGCTCACCTCGCTCGACGCCGAGCGCGTCGTCTACCTGGGCACCTTCTCGAAGTGCCTGGCGCCCTTCGTGCGCGTGGGCTACCTCATCGCCCCGCCCCACCTCACCGGCGGGCTGGCCGACCTGGTGCGGCGCACCAACCTGCGCGGCTCGATCCCGCACCAGCGGACGCTGGCCCGCTTCATCGAGGAGGGCCACCTCGAGCGGCACGTCTTCGCCATGAAGCGGCGCTACCGGTCCAGGCTGGAGGCCATCCTGGGCTTCCTGGAGGATCGCTACCGCGGCGAGGTCCGGGCCGGCGGCGCCGAGACCGGCTTCCACCTGCACGTCCGGTTCGCCTCGCACCGGTTCGGCCAACCCTTCCTCGACGCCTGCAACGCCGAGGGGCTGCGCATCTCGACCGGGGCCGATTTCCTGGCCGAGCCGCCGGGCCAGAGCGACGCGCTGGTGATCGGGTACGGCAACATCGCGGATGCGAGGCTCGGCGAGGGCCTGGCCGCGCTGGCGGCCCTCGTCGAGCGGCATGGCGTCCGCGCTCCCTACGCGCCTCCGCCCGTGCCTCGCCTTCGCTAGCTTTCACCGCCGGGCGTGGAGTGCTGGGCGATCGGCTGCGTGGCGGTTCGAGCTTCCGCTCCGGCGAGGCCCGGGCGGAGGCGCTGCGCTCGCTTGCTGCGGGGCCGCGTTCGCTTGCAGCACGGACGACAGGTCAAAGGTTCCTGTCCTCGTACGCCACCAGCTCCGAGACCTGGCGCGCCTGCTCGGCCGTGAGCGGCCCCTTCTCCATGGCGCGCGCGTTCTCCACCGCCTGGGCCTCGCTCTTGAACCCGGGGATGGGGATGGTGTTCGGGCTCCTGGCCCAGATCCAGGCCAGCGCGCCCTGCACCAGGGTCCGGCCGTTGCTGGTCAGGATCTCCCGGGCGGCCTCCAGCCGGCGCGCGTAGTTGGGGTTGGCCTTGCCGTCGTGGAACCAGGAGATCCACTCGAAGTTGCTGGTCCGGACGTCGCCGCGGGGCAGGGTCTCCCCCTTCGTGTAGCGGCCGGAGAGGAGGCCCATGGCCAGCGGGCTCCGGCACAGGAGCGCCAGCCCCTTGCCCTCGCCGTAGGCGATGAGCCGGTCGTTTCCCTCGAACACGTTGAGCAGGATCTGCGCGGCGCCGCAGTGCGGGCCGCGCGCGAAGGACTCGACCGAGGCCTTCACGTCCGTGCTCCAGCCGTAGGTGCGGATCTTCCCCTGCTTCACCAGATCCTCCAGCACCTCCACCACCTCGCCGGCCTGCTCCGGCGGGTACTCCCAGATGTGGAGCTGGTAGAGGTCGATGCGGTCCGTGCCCAGGCGGCGCAGGCTGCCCTCCACCGCGCGGCGGACGTACTCCGGGCTGACGTCGGTCCGTCCCAGGTTGGCGTGCTTCTCCTCGTCGAAGGCGTGGCCGAACTTGGTGGCCAGGGTGAGGCGGTCGCGCAGGCCCTGGATGGCCTGGCCCACCACCCGCTCGCTGTGGCCCGAGCCGTACACGTCGGCCGTGTCGAGCAAGGTCACGCCGTGATCCACCGCCGCCCGGATGGCCCGGATCGACTCGGCGTCGTCGGTGCCATGCCATTCCCAGCTCGCGCTCGGATCGTTCCACTTCCCGGCAATGGCCCAGCACCCCAGGCCCAGCGCGCTCGTCTCGATCCCTGCCCGCTCCCAGCGTCGCTTCATGTCGTCCTCCTCGAGGTTCATTCCCGCGCCCCCGCCCGCGCCCGAGAGGGGCTCCGGCCCGAGGCGGTTCGCTCCTTCGGCGAGCGACCGCGACCACGTATACGGCCGCCAGCCCGCGGCGACGAGGACCACCGGCGCGGGCGCCGGGTGGACCACCGGTCGTCGCGACCTTTCCGGCGAAGCGAGTTCGAGGTTCCGGGGTGGAGGTCATGAACCGGCTCCTTGGCGGCCACGGGTGACGGGAAGGAGCGCGCCGGACGCGAACAGCCACGCCATCCCGAGGAAGCGCGCCAGGGGAAGGAGGAACCCCAGGGGCGGCCAGACCAGGGCGAACGTCGACGGCTCCGCCGCCAGGTGAGCGACCACTGCACCAGGGCGGAGAGGGCGATGCAGACCGCGCCGGCGACGCCGCCGAAGAGCGCGATGGTCGCGCCGGCGGCGCGCACGCCCAGGAAGTGGAGCCGGCTCGAGGCGGTCGCGGCGAAGAGGCCGAGCGGAACCGCGGAGCCGAACTGCGCCTCCTGCGCCGGGGCGGATGGGGTCTCTTGCACGGCGCCCTCCCCCCGGGCCGGGCCCCGTGGGGAGCCGGCCCCGGCAAATCATTCACGGCATGAATCGTATCTGTGCATACTCATTCTGCAGATCAAGGGTGGGGCGGAGGAGGACGCATGTCCGAACGGAACGCGGCAGCGCCCCCCGGCCCCCCGCAGGGCTCGGGTTCGGTCGCCTTCCTGCTGGCCCAGGTCGGGGCCCACGCCGGCGCGCGCTTCGCGGAGCGGATCGCGCCGCTGGATCTCCGGCCGCAGCACGCGGGGGCGCTGCGGATCGTGGGCCTGTCGGCCGGGCTCAGCCAGCGGGCGCTGGCGGAGCGGCTGGGAGTGCTGCCCAGCCGGCTGGTGCTGCTGGTGGACGAGCTCGAGGCGCGCGGCCTGGTGGAGCGGCGCGACGACCCGGCCGATCGCCGCAGCTACGCAGTCCACCTGACCGAGCGCGGCCGGACGGCGCTCCGCGCCCTGGGGGCCGCCGCCCGCGAGCACCAGGAGGATCTGCTGGCGGCCCTGGCCGGCCCCGAGCGCGAGCAGCTGGGGGAGCTCCTGCGGCGCATCGCGGGGCAGCAGGGGCTCACGCCCGGCGTCCATCCGGGGTTCAAGGCCCTGAGATGAGACGGCACGCCCGGCCCATGGCCGGCGCGGCGCTCGCTGTCGTAGACTCGCCTGGTGAGCCCCGAGGACATCGCCCGCCTCTCCGTGTCCGAGCTCAGGGTGCGGCTGCTGGAGAAGGGGCAACCGCTCTCCGAGGCCTGCGAGGAGGCGCTGTCCTGCGATCCCCGGGCGGGAGCGCGCGAGGTCCTGCGGCTGGTCCTGCGGCGGCGCCGCGACAACCGGTGCGAGGGCCAGCGGCTCCGCCACCTGCTCCGCTACGAGGTCGAGCTCTGGGAGCGCGGCCTGGTCCACGTGGCCGGGGTCGACGAGGCGGGCATGGCGCCGCTGGCCGGTCCGGTGGTGGCGGGCGCGTGCATCCTCCCCCACGACTACCGGCCGCGCGGGATCGACGACTCCAAGCAGCTGGACCGGTCCGAGCGCGAGCGGCTGGCCGAGGACATCCGCAGGAACGCCCTGGCCTGGGCGACGGCGCGGGCCGAGGTCGAGGAGATCGACTCGCTCAACATCTACCACGCAGGGCTCCTGGCCCTGACCCGGGCGGTGCGGGCCCTGGGAATGGCGCCCGAGCACGTGCTGGTGGACGCGCGCAAGCTGCCCATGCTGGGCATCGCGCACACGCCCATCGTCCACGGCGACGCGCTCTCGCTCACCATCGCGGCGGCCAGCATCCTGGCCAAGACCGCCCGCGACGCGCTCATGTGCGAGCTGGATCTCGTTCACCCAGGGTATGGCTTCGCGCGCCACAAGGGGTACCCGACCGCGGAGCACTTCGAGGCGCTCGAGCGCCTGGGCGCCTGCCCCGTCCACCGCCGCTCCTTCGCCCCGGTGCGCCAGGCGCTCGGGCTCGAGCCCATCCAGGCCGAGCTGTTCCAGATCCCGCCCGAGGACGATCGGGACCCACAACTCGAGGATTTGACGTAAACCCCCGGTATCGCTACAAAGGACCCCGAGGACGAGCCCGACGGTGCTGGCGCGTTCCCTCGCATGGGAATTTCTCCCGGCCAGGGCGCCCCCCGATCCGGCGAATGAAATGCCAGACAGATCACGCAACGTTGCCCTCAGCCATTCGTATCCCACTCCAGATGACGCCGACGAGGACCTGAGTCGCGGGCCGCCTCCCCCCGGCCTGGCGCTCGATCCTCCCCCGGAGCCGCCGCCCTCTCACCCGCCGGAGATCCCCATCGAGCGCCTCGATCCCGAGGCGCTGAAGGTGATCGCCCGGCTGCGCCACATGCACCACGAGGCGTACCTGGTGGGCGGCTGCGTCCGCGACCTGCTCCTCGGCCACACGCCCAAGGACTTCGACGTGGCCACCGACGCCCACCCGGGCGAGGTGCGGGCCATCTTCCGGAACTGCCGCCTGATCGGCCGGCGCTTCCGGCTGGCCCACGTCTACTTCCGGGGCGGCAAGGTGATCGAGGTCGCCACCTTCCGGAAGAATCCGGTCGACGTGGGCGACGACCTGGGCGCCGAGGGCGACCTGCTCATCACCCGCGACAACGTCTTCGGCACCGCCGAGGAGGACGCCGTCCGCCGCGACTTCACCGTGAACGGCCTGTTCTACGACGTGGCCGCCGGCGAGGTGATCGACTACGTGGGCGGGCGCGCCGATCTCGAATCGCACCGCATCCACACCATCGGCGATCCGGAGATCCGCATCCGCGAGGACCCGGTCCGGACGCTGCGCGCCGTGCGCTTCGCCGCCCGGCTCGGATTCTCGATCGCGCCGGACACCTTCGAGGCCATGCGCCGCCACGCCGGCGAGCTGGCCCGCTGCGCGCCCGCCCGCGTGCTGGAGGAGACCTTCAAGATCCTGCGCTGCGGCGGCTCGGCGCGCGCCTTCGACCTCCTGCGGGCGTGCGGGGCGCAGGAGGTCATCCTCCCGGCCCTGGGCGCGGCCATGGAGAGCTGGGACGAGCAGGGCCGCCGCTCGTTCTCGGCGCACCTGTCCGCCCTGGACCGGCTGGTGCGCTCGGGGGCGGAGGTCTCCGAGGCGGTGCTGCTCGCCAGCCTGGTGATGCATCTCGGCGCCCCGCGCCCGGCCGAGGGGCCGCCGGCCGCCGCGGGTACGGCGCGCCACCCGGTCCGCGAGGCCGACGAGCTGCTGGCCTCCCTGGTCTCCACCTCGCGCCTGCCGCGCCGGGTGGCGGAGCGCGTCCGCCTGGCCCTGTCCGCGCAGCGCCACTTCCACGAGCCGCCCCGCGGGCGGCGCGCCCGGAAGCTGGTGGGCCACTCCTACTTCGTGGACGCGCTCCAGCTCCTGGAGATCTCGGTCGAGGCGACGGGGAGCGGGGCAGAGCGCCTGGAGCAGTGGCGGCAGGTCACCGAGGCGACGGGACCCGAAGAGCCCCGCCACCTGCGCGGCCCCCGCCACGCCCCGGCCCGCGAGCCGGCCGCGGCGGAGGTCGTCGAGGTGGGCGCCGGGGCCTCGGCGGCCGTCGAGGTCGCGCCGGCCCAGGCGGGCGCGGGCAGGCATGGCAAGGACGCTCCGGCCGGGCCGGCCACCCCGGGACGGCGCCGCCGGCGCCGGCGCGGAGGGCGCAGGCGCCGCCGCCGCGGAGCGGGCGAGGGGGGCGAGGGCGGTGGACCGGGGAAGGCGGCAGAGGGCGACGAAGGCTGAACCCTGACGGGCATTTGCCGCCTTGACCGACCTGGCGGCGCTCGGTACAAACCGCCGACCATGTCCAACGAGAAAGCCACGCCGAAAGCTCGCTACAAGCGGATCCTGCTGAAGCTCTCGGGCGAGGCCCTCATGGGCGAGGGGAAGTACGGCATCTCGCCCAAGACCCTGGCCGCCATCGCCCAGGACGTGAAGGACGTGGTGGAGCTGGGCGTCGAGGTCGCGATGACCATCGGCGGCGGCAACATCTTCCGCGGTGTCTCCGGGGCGACCGAGGGGATGGACCGCTCCTCGGCCGACTACATGGGGATGCTGGCCACCGTCATCAACTCGATGGCCCTGCAGGACGCCCTCGAGAAGATCGGCGTCCCGACCCGCGTCCAGTCGGCCATCGAGATGCACCAGGTGGCCGAGCCCTACATCCGCCGCCGGGCCATCCGGCATCTGGAGAAGGGCCGGGTGGTCATCTTCGCGGCCGGCACCGGCAACCCCTACTTCACCACCGACACCGCCGCCTCGCTCCGCGCCATGGAGATCCACGCGGACGTGCTGCTCAAGGCCACCAAGGTGGATGGGGTCTACACCGACGACCCCAAGAAGAACCCGGCCGCCACCAAGTTCAAGGAGCTCAGCTATATCGACGTGCTGAAGCGGAACCTGAAGGTGATGGACTCGACCGCCATCAGCCTGTGCATGGACAACGAGCTGCCCATCATCGTGTTCGACCTCACCCAGCGCGGCAACGTCCGGAGGGTGGTCCTGGGCGAGGAGATCGGCACCACGGTGGGAGTGAACCCGCGCGCCGAGTCGTGATCGAACGGCCCGGGCTCGGGGCAAGGGAGGAATGGCAATGAGCGTCGGCGACGACATCGTCAAGGACCTGCACGACCGCATCCTCAAGACCCTGGACCAGCTCCGGCAGGAGCTGACCGCGGTGCGCACCGGGCGGGCGTCGCTCCACCTGCTCGACGGCGTCCGGGTCGACTACTACGGCACCCAGACGCCGCTCAACCAGGTGGCCACGCTCTCGGTCCCCGAGGCCCGCCTCATCATGGTGAAGCCCTGGGAGAAGAACATGATCCCGGTGATCGAGAAGGCCATCCGGGACGCCAACCTGGGCGTGAACCCGATGAGCGACAAGGACCTGGTCCGCGTGCCCATCCCGGCGCTCACCGAGGAGCGGCGCAAGGAGATCGTGAAGCAGGTGCGGCACAAGGGCGAGGAGCACAAGATCGCCGTGCGCAACGAGCGCCGCGACGCCAAGGAGCTGGTCGAGGTGGCCGAGAAGGACGGCGACATCTCCGAGGACGAGGCCAAGAAGGCGCTCGAGAAGGTGCAGAAGGAGACCGACGACGGCGTCAAGAAGGTCGACGAGATCGTGGCCGCCAAGGAGAAGGAAGTGATGCAGGTGTGAGCGGGGCGGCTCTCCCGCAGCGCGCCCGCCGCCCCCGGATTCCCGGCGCTGGCGCAGATGATCGACGAGGGCCTCGAGGTTGCTCCGGCCCGGCTACTTGGCCTTCTTCACCTCGCGGGGTTCGGGCTCGGCCTCGGGTGGGGGCGGGGCCACGCGCGGTGTTCCCGGCATTCCCTGGGCGAAGGGCCGGTCCGGCCCGAAGGCCTCGACCCAGGCGGAGGGGACCACCCGGTTGGCGGCCACCACCACCACCGACCCGGGCGCCACGTTCCGGTTGACCACGCAGTTGGCGCCGATCTTGGCACCGTCACCGATGGTGATACCTCCCAGGACCTTGGCCCCGACGTAGACGTCGACCCCGTTGCCGATGCGCGGCCAGCCGGGCGGGAGCGGGCCCGATCCCAGCGTCACCTCGTGAAACACCAGGAAGTTCTCGCCGATCTCGCTCTGGGCCGGGATGTAGACGTTTCGGGGGTGGATGAGGCACAGGCCGGGGCCGATGCGTGCCTCGGTCGGGAGCGACACGTTGAAGAAGAGGACCCAGGGGAGGCTGAGAAGCTTGTACACGACCAGCGCCGGGATCCGGAGCGGCAGCGGAAGCGTGTGGGCCCAGCGGCCGAGCCTATAGGTCGCACCCACCCAGAAGCCCGTCTCGCGCCACCAGCCCAGCAACTCCGAGTAACGCGTGGCGTCGCGACGGACGGCATGGGCCAGCCCACGCCAGTCGCCGAACAATTCCATTGGTTTCTCTCCATCCGCCCAACGAGGAAGTAGGCGCCCGCTTTCCTCGCGGCCACCCGATCATGGGATCCCGAGGGGGCTGCCGACGTGGCAGCCGATCGAGGGCTGCACCTGCCATGGCCGCGTCCCACGGTCCGAGCGCTTGACGCTCAGCCTACATTCCCGCAGTCTCGATCGGGACCGTTCGAGAGGGGCAGGTGGGCGGGATACCTCCCCCCGGGGGACTTCGCGGTGGGGGGCACAGTCCGGTTCTCAGATGAGGGCGTGACGTGAGCGCCGAGCACTCCGACGGTGGGAATGCGTCCGGCGGGCCGGAGCTCGGCCTGTCGGAACGGCAGAGCCTGTTCTGGCTCGACGAGCAGCTCTTCCCCGACGCACACTACAACAACCTCGTCCTGACCATCGACCTGCGCGGTGCGCTCGACGTGGAGCGCTTCTCCCGCGCCTGGGCGGACACCGTCCGCGGCTGCGACGCGCTCAGGCTGGTCATCGATCCGGCGCGGGCGGTCCAGCGGTTCACCGACGCCGAGCCGCCCCCGCTCCCGGTCGTGGACGTCGGGCGTGAGCAGGTGGAGGCCTGGGTCGCGGACCGGTCGAGGCTCCCGCTGGTGCGCGGCGGCCTGCCCTGGGAAGCCACCCTGCTGCGTTCGGCCCCGGACCACCACGCCTTCGTCCTGTGCCTGTTCCACGGCCTGACCGATGGCACCTCGGCGAACCTGCTCGTCGAGGAGCTCTCCGATCGCTACCAGGGCCTCACCCCCACCCCGGGCGCTCCGTTCCGCGAGCACCTGGGGGCGGAGGCCGAGTACCGGGCCTCGTCCCGGGCCGAGCGCGATCGGGCCTACTGGAGCGGGGTCCTCGACGGGGGAGCGGCCCCCTTCAGGCTCTACGGCGTCGCGCGCCGGGACCGCTCCATGGGGGTCGAGCGCGCCTGGCTCGATGCGCCGGGGCTGCCCGCGCGACTCGACCTGCTGGCGCGGCGCGAGCCGTTCCTGGCAGTCAGCCCGGACCTCTCGCGGCTGCTGGTGCTGGTGACGGGATTCGCGGCCTATCTGTACCGGGTCTCGGGCAGCCGCCAGGTCCTGCTCGGTGTCCCCATCGCCAACCGGCCCGGTCGCTTCGCCCGGACCCGCGGCCTCCTCATGCAGCCGCTCTTCGTCAAGGTCGCGATCGAGGAGTCGGACACGTTCCTGTGCCTGGCCCGGCGGGTGCGCCGCGAGGCCCAGGCGGCGCTTCTTCATTCCCGAGCCTGCAACAGCAACCGCGGTCTGGACTACGCCACCCTGAACCTGGTTCCGGCGCCGCCGCAGCGCTTCGCGGATCTCGAGGCGCGGGTGCGGTTCGAGCCCGCCTCCGTCCTCCAGGGTGCCCGCCACGGCGTCGGCGATCTGCGGGACACCGTGGCGCTCCTGGCGGAGCTCGACGACCGGTCGGGGATGCGGCTGGGGCTCGAGCTGCACCGGGCCACCTTCGACGAGAACACCCGGCGCCGGGCATGCGGCCACCTGATCCGCATGCTGGAGGCGCTGGCGGCCGATCCGGAGACGGCGCTCGAGGCGGTGGACCTGCTCGACCCGGAGGAGCGGGGGGCGCTGTGTGCCGCCGCGCGCGGCCCGGAGCCGGCGGGCGCGGCCCTGGATGTCGTGGACGCGATCGCCAGCCGGGCGCGCGCCGCGCCGGGGCGGCTCGCGGTCGAGGCGCCGGACGCCCGTCTCTCGTACGGCGAGCTGGAGCGGGTCTCGAGCCGGCTGGCGCAGCGGCTCCGGAGCATGGGGGTGGCGCCCGGCTCGCGCGTCGGGGTGGCCGTGCCGCGCGGCGCCGGCGAGCTGGTCTCGCTCCTGGCGGTGCTCAAGGCGGGAGGCGCGTACGTGCCCCTCGATCCCGCCCACCCCATCGAGCGGATCCGGATTATCCTCGAGGACGCGGCGCCGGACGTCCTGGTCGCGCCCACCGGAACCAAGCTGGCGGCGGCCATGCCGCCGGCCACGCGGCTGCTGGCGCTCGACGACCTGCAGAGCGCGACCGAGGGGTACGGGGAGGCGCCCTCGGCGGAGGTCGCCGCCGGTGAGCAGGTCGCCTACGTGCTCTTCACCTCGGGATCGACCGGGAGGCCCAAGGGCGTGGAGGTGCCGCGCGGCGCCTTCGCGAACTTCCTACGGTCGATGGGGCGCACCCCCGGCATGCGAGAGGAGGACCGGATCCTGGCCATCACCACCACCACCTTCGACATCGCGGGGCTGGAGCTGTTCCTGCCCTTGACCGTCGGGGCGACGGTGGTCGTCGCCGACAAGGAGACGGCGCTCGATCCACGGCGGCTGTGCCAGGCATTCGAGCGCAGCCGGGCGACGGTGATGCAGGCGACCCCGGCCACCTGGCGGCTGCTGGTGGAGGCGGGATGGAAGGGGGCCCCCGGGCTCAAGGTGCTGTGCGGGGGCGAGGCGCTCTCGAGCGAGCTGGCGGAGCAGCTGCTGGAGCGCTGCGGGGAGCTGTGGAACGTCTACGGTCCCACCGAGACCACGGTCTGGTCGACCCTGGACCGGGTGACGCGGCCGGAGCGGATCACCATCGGGCGCCCCATCGACTGGACCCAGGTGTACGTGCTCGATCCGAGCCAGCGGCTGGTGCCGGCGGGGACGGTCGGCGAGATCGCCATCGGCGGCCGGGGCCTGGCGCTCGGCTACCGCGGCCGGCCGGACCTGACCGCCGAGCGCTTCGTGCCCGATCCGTTCGGCGATGGAGGCTGTACCGGACGGGAGATCTGGGGCGCGTGCTGGAGGACGGCCGCTTCGAGTGCCTGGGCCGCGTGGATCACCAGGTGAAGGTGCGCGGCTTCCGCGTCGAGCTCGGGGAGATCGAGTCGGTGTTGCGCGCGCTGGACGGAGTCAAGGACGCAGCTGTGGTCGCCGAGGCGATGGCGTCCGGCGATGCGCGACTGATCGCCTACTGGATCGGCGCAGCCGACCGGGACGCGCTCTACCGGGGTGCCGCGGCGCGGCTGCCGGCGTACATGATCCCCTCCGGGTACGTGAAGGTGGAGGCCTTCCCGCTGACGGCCAGCGGAAAGGTCGACCGGCGGGCGCTGCCGGCGCCCGAGGCGGGCGCCGCGCCGCGCAAGGCCCTGCGGCTGCCGTCCAACGACCAGGAGACGCGGGTGGCGGCGATCCTGGCGGAGATCCTGGGCCTGCCGGTGATGGGGGTGGACGAGGACTTCTTCGCGCTGGGCGGGACCTCGATGCTGGCGGTCGAGGCGCGGGTGAGGCTGGAGCAGGAGCTGGGGAGGGAGCTGCCGCTCCGGATCTTCTTCGAGACGCCGACCGTGGAAGGGCTGGTGCGCCAGCTGGCCTGCCCGGACCGCGAGGACGGAGCGACGGTGGTCCCTCTGCGGCGGGGGAAGGAGGGGACCCCGCCCCTGTTCTGCTTCATGGGCATCCACCTGTACCTCGACCTGGCCCTGGCGCTGGACGGCGATCGGCCGGTGATCGCGATCCACGTCAACGTCCCCTATCGCTCCGGGGATCCGCTCCCCTCGGTCCAGGAGATCGCGGATCGCTACCTCCGGATCGTCCGCACCCGGCAGCCCAGGGGGCCCTATCACCTGGCCGGCCTGTGCTTCGGCGGGATCGTCGCGTACGAGGCGGCGCGCCAGCTCGAGGCTGCCGGGGAGGAGGTCGCGCTGGTGGGCGTCTTCGATGCGGCCCTCCCGCGCGCGCTCACCGTCCACTGGGGGAAGCGCCTCGCGGTGGGGGCCGGGGCGCTCCTGTCAAACCCGGGCAGGCTGTGGCGGCGGGTGCGGAGGCCGCGGGGGCCGCGCCCGGAGCGGCGCCGCCCGGAAGGCGAGCCGACGGTGGGCCGGCACGACGAGATCCCCTTGTTCGGGCGGGACATCGTGGAGCTGCTGCGCCGGTACCAGGGCACGATCGCACCCCTTCGCGCGCACCTGCTGATGATCCGGTCGACGCTGCGGACCTTCGGCGTGGGGGTCACGGCCGACCCCGCGCTGGGCTGGGGGGGGGCCGCCGAGCGGCTGACGGTCCGCGACGTCGCCGCCGAGCACACCGACGTGGTCCGCCCGCCCCACGTACGGCTCCTGGCGGAGGCGCTGAACGCGGCCTTGCGGGGGTCGGCGACCGAGGCAGGTCAGGCGACCAGCCCGCCGTCCAGCACCAGCGTCTGGCCGGTCAGGTAGTTCGGCGCTAGCAGCACCAGCCATTCCACCAGCGCGCCGACCTCCTCCGCCGTCCCGAAGCGTCGCATGGGGACGCGCTGGATGGCCGCCGCGCGCTGCTCGGCCGTGAAGCCCCCCGGTCATGTCCGTGTCGATGAACCCCGGCGCCACCGCGTTCACCGGGATCCCCAGCGGCGCCAGCTCCTTGGAGAGCGAGCGGGTGAAGCCGATGATGGCCGCCTTGGCCGCGGAGTAGTTGGTCTGGCCCGGGATGCCGGTCAGCGCCGAGACCGAGGTGAGGTTGACGATGCGCCCGGAGCGCTGGCGCATCATCTGCTTGGCGGCGGCCTGGGTGGTGCCGAAGAGCCCGTTCAGGCTGGTGGCCAGCACGTCGTTCCACTGGTCCTCGTGCATGAGGGGAAGGAGCCGGTCCGCGGTGATGCCGGCGTTGTTCACCAGGATGTCGATCCGCCCCAGCTCGGGGACGGTCGCGTTCACCAGGGCCCGGGAGGCGGCCGCGTCGCGGGCGTCCACCCGCAGCGCCTGCACCTTGCAGCCTTCCCCGGTGAGCTGCTCGACCACGCTCCGCGCCGCCTCCTCGTTCTTGACGAAGGAGAAGCGGACGGTGGCGCCGGCGCGGGCGAGCCGCTCCACGATGGCCTCGCCCGATGCCCCGCGAGCCGCCCGTCACCACCGCCACCTTCCCGCCGCCGGCGCGATCCTCAGCGCTTCATCGATCCTCGAGAGGACGGCCGCCGAGCAGCAGCCGTCCGGCGCGGTGGTGGTGACGAGGGCGTGCGCGACGCGCACCTCCAGGGGCTCGCGCAGGTAGCCGGAGGCCTTCCGGCTCGGGCTGCTCCAGCCCGCGGATGGGCGGGATGCGCGCCGAGCGGATGGCGTCGAGCGCCACCAGGCACTGGAGCAGGCCGCCCGCGTCGAAGGAGTCGCCCAGGCAGGATCGCGGCGCGGTCACCGGCACGTGCGCCGGCCGACCGGCCCAGCGCGGCCCAGCAGCGCCGGCGGCCTCGGCCCGGTCCCCCTCCACCGAGCCGCTGGCCCCGGCGCTCACCAGCCCGAGCCCGGGTGCCCCGGCGGCTGCGCCGGGCGCCGCGGCACAGGCGCGCTCCAGCGCCGCCGCGGTCGCGGGCGGCATCGGGGCGAAGGCCGAGGCCTGGCCGGCCAGGCGGCGCGCAGGCCGAGCGCCGCGGGCGCGGGCATCCGCCGGCCGCTCCAGCACGACTGCCACGGCGCCCTCGCCCAGCGCCGTCCCGTCCCGGCGCCGGTCGAAGGGCCTGGGATCCCCCGCCGGCGTCAGCCAGCCGGCGCGCGACGCAGCCAGGGCGAGCTCGGGCGAAAGCCCGAACGACCCCACCACCACGCAGACCCGGGCCCGGCCGGCCGCCAGCATGCGCGCGCCGAGGCCGAGCGCGTCGAGGCCGGCGGTCGCCGCCGGCCAGCGCCATGGAGAAGGCCTTGGCGACGAAGGAGAGGGCCACCGCCGCCCCGGGCGAGCTGGGCAGGCTGAGCGGCATGAGCGCCGGGTTTCCGCGCATCGGGCCCTGGGTGGCCACGCTCCGGTCGTACTCCAGCAGGGTCTCGATGTGACCCAGCGTGCACGCGGTGACGGTCCCGAGCCCCTCGCCGGGGACCGCCCCGCCGGCCAGGCCGGCGTCGGTCAAGGCAAGCTGCACGGCGGAGATGGCCATGCGGGTGGGCCGGCTGTACAGGCGGAGGCCGCGGATGGTGGCGTAGCGGGTGGCGTCGAAGTCGGGGATGGCGGCGGCGGCGCCGGGCGTGTCGGGGAGCGGCGCGAAGGCGGTGCGACCGGCCCAGAGAGCCTCGGCCACTGCACCGGGGCGGTCGCCGAGCGGCGAGATCACGCCCACCCCGGTGACGGCGGCGGCGGGGATGGCGGCGCTCATGGCGCCCTCCGGAGGACCAGGCACACGTTGAACCCGCCGAACCCGGCCGAGAGGTTGAGGCAGACGCCCACCCGGCGCGGTCGGCCCGTCCCCGGCACGTAGTCGAGGTCGCACTCGGGATCCGGCTCGGTCAGGTTGGCGGTGGGCGGCACCTCCTGGCGCAGGAGGGCCTGCACGCAGGCCACCGCCTCGATGGCGCTGGCCGCGCCGTTGGTGTGGCCCAGCATCGACTTGATGGAGCTGATGGGGATGGCCGCGGCGGCTGCGCCGAAGACCATCTTCATGGCCCGGGTCTCGCAGAGGTCGTTGTAGGGCGTTCCGGTGCCGTGGGCGCTCACGTAGTCCACCTGATCCGGCGCAGTCCCCGTGGTCGAGAGCGCCTGGCGCATGGCGCGGGCGAAGCCGTCGCCGCTCGGCTCGGGCGCTGTGATGTGGTAGGCGTCGTTGCTCACGCCGTACCCGGCCACCTCGGCCAGGATGGTCGCGCCCCGCGCGCGGGCCCCTTCCAGCTCCTCCAGCACCAGCGCCCCGGCTCCCTCGCCGAAGGTGATGCCGTCGCGCCGCCGGTCGAAGGGGCGGCACACGCTCTTGGAGAGCGCGTTGAGCCGCAGGAAACCGGTGTAGACCGCGCGCGTGAAGGTGTCGGCGCCGCCCGCCACCGCCGCGTCGGCGGCGCCATCCGCGACGAGGTCGTATGCCATCGCCAGCGCGGCATTCCCCGAGCTGCAGGCCGTGGTCGAGACCAGGGTCGGCCCGCCCAGGTCATGCTGGCGGGCCACCAGCGCCGCCAGCCGGTGGTTGTCGGCCCGGGCCAGGAGCGTGCCGTCGACCGCGGCCGGGTCACGGGCCACCAGCCGGTCGGTGAGATCGGAGATCTGCCGCTCCTCGGCCATGGTGCTGCCCAGGACCGCGGCCGTGCGGCGCCGGAAGGCCGGGTCGACGGGCAGCTCCGCGTCCCGCACGGCACGGCGGCCCGCGGCCAGCGCCAGCTGGACGCAGCGGGCCCGGTGCGGATCGGAGTGGATGTCCGCCGGGAGGGCCTGCCCTGAGCCTGTCGAAGGGTCGTCCTGCGGCGGCAGCGACACCTCGCTTCCGACCAGGAACTCCTCCATGCCCGCCAGCGCGAAGCCGCGCAGCGGGCGGAGCAGGCAGGTGCCGGCCATGAGACTCCGCCAGAACGCCTCCGGCTCCAGCCCCGCGGCCGTCACGACGCCGCGACCCGTCACCACCACCCGGCGTCGCATGAGATCTCCCCCGCGCTGGTCAGCCCAGCTCGGTCCTCACTTCTTAACCGACTGGACCAGCGCCAGCAGGTTGTTGAAGCACTTCACCTTCGCGTAGCCCTCTTCCGGGACCACGATCCCGAGCACCTTCTCGATCTCGTAGACGATCTCGAGCGCCCGGACGGAGTCCACTCCCAGCTTCTCGCGGAAGCTGGCGTCGGCGTCGAAGTCGGGCGGGATCTCTGCGATCTTGGCCACGATGTTCCTGAGCGTGTTCTCCATGTTGCGCCTCGCGGCCCCCGCGGGGGCATCAAGTTGCGGCCTAGACCTTTTCCTGGCCCACCTTGGTTTGGACCATCCGCTCCAGCGTCTCGACGGAGCGGAACGCCTCGGTGTTGATGTCGCCGGGCTCCAGCTGGATCCCGTACCGGTCCTCCAGGAACCCGACCAGGGCCAGGGTGGTGAACGAGTCGAGGATCCCGTTCTGCTGCAGGTCGGTATCGTCCGCGAACCCGCGGGCGTCGCCGCTCAACCAGTTCTCGACGATGTACTGCCGGATGTCTGCCTTGATGGTCATCTCGTCCCGGGCCCCCCGCCGGACGCGGGCGGCGGCCCCGCCGTCGTCACCGCGTCCCTGGTCTTCAGTCGGTCGACCTTGCCGCTCGAGGTGCGCGGCAGGTCCTGCACCATCCGGATGCTTCCCGGGATCATGTACCGCGGCAACCGGATGGCGCAGTGCCGCTTCAAGTCCATCACGGAAAGGTCCGTGTCCGCCGGGACCACCACCGCCACCAGCTGCTGATCGGCCGCGAACACGACCGCCTCGCGCACGCTCGGATGGGACACCAGCGCCGCCTCGACCTCGGCCGGCTCCACGCGGAAGCCGTGGATCTTGAGCATGTGGTCGCGACGCCCGTGGTACATGAGCTGGCCGTCGGCCCGCCGCGAGACCCGGTCGCCGGTGGGATAGGGATGCCGCGCCAGCGTGCGCCGACCGCCGTCCCAGTATCCCAGCATCACCGTGGGCCCCTCGATGTAGAGCTGGCCCACCTCGCCGTCCACCACCGGGGTCCCGGCCTCGTCGAGGATCATCGCCTCGTCGCCGCAGGAGGCCGTGCCGATGGGGATGGCGTTCGCGTCCTCCGGGGGAGGGCCGGGCAGGGCGTAGGCGGTGCAGACGTTGGTCTCGGTGGGGCCGAACAGGTTGTAGAAGCGGGCCCGCGGCAGCGCGGCCATGGCCCGGCGCAGGTGCTTGAGCGGAAAGACCTCGCCCGCGAAGAGCACGGCCCGGAGCGAGGGCGCGCCGCGCTCCTCCAGCCCGCCCTTCTCCAGCATGAGCATGAGCGCGGAGGGGACGGAGTACCAGACGCTGATCGACTGGGCCTGGATGCGGTCCACCATGGCCCGCCCGGAGACGACCATGGCCTCGTCGACCATCACCACGGTGGCGCCGCGCGAGAGCGAGGCCCACAGGTCGAAGACGGAGAGGTCGAAGTGGAACGGCGCCACGCTCGCCACCCGGTCCGCGGCCGACAGGCCGACCCAGTCGGCGGTCCAGTCCGTGAACGCCAGCGCGTTCCGGTGCGAGAGCATGACGCCCTTGGGCGCGCCGGTGGACCCCGAGGTATACAGGATGTAGGCGAGGTCGTCGGGCTGGCGCGGGACCGGCGGCGGCCGCGACGGGTCGAGCGCGTTCACCTCCTCCCATCCATGGAGCCGGGCGGGGGCGACCACCGGCGCGGCGGCGGCCGGCTGCGAGAGGAAGTAGTGCTCGGGGCCGGAGATCCCGGCCGCCGTCCACTGCGCCAGCAGCGCCGGGGAGATGACCACGTGCCGAAGCCCGCAATCGTGCGCGATGAGCCCGACCCGTGAAGGGGGCGAGCCGGGATCGAGCGGCACGTACGCCCCCCCGGCGCGCAGCGCGCCCAGCATGGCCGCCACGCCGCGCGGAGATCGCGGCAGGTGGATGCCGACCCGGTCTCCCGGCTGGAGGCCCGCCTCGAGGAAGGCCCGCGCGAAGCGGCTCGCCAGGCGATCGAGCTCGAGCGCGCCGAGGATCTCGTCCGAGCCGACCACGGCCGGGCGCTCCGGGGCCTGCGCCAGCTGCGTTCCGACCCGCTCGTCGATCCGGCTCACGGCAGCCCCATGCACCGGGCGATGATGGCGCGCTGCATCTCCGAGGTGCCGGAGAAGATCCGCGATGGCACCGCGTCGCGCAGCAATGCGTCCACGCCGGTCTCGGTGACGACCCCGGCACCGCCGAACACCTGGATGGCGTCGAGCCCGGACTGGACCGCGGCCTCCGAGATCCACAGCTTGCACATGGCGATGGCCTCGTCGCAGCGCTTGTGCAAGCGGTGCAGCTCGCCGGCGCGGTAGAGGAGGAGCCGGCCCACCTCCAGCCGCAGCTTCATGTCCACCAGCCGGTTCGAGACCGACTGGAAGGAGCCGATCTTCTGGCGGAACTGGACGCGGGTGCGGGCGTGCTCGACGCACCGGTCCAGCGTGCGCTGCATGGCCCCGACGTAGTACGCGAACAGGCAACCGCGCTCCCAGACCATCGACTCCGCGAAGAGGGCGGCGCCCGAGCCCTCCGGGCCGACCCGGGCGGACTCCGGCACGGCGCAGTCGTCGAGGTAGATGGTCCCCCAGGGCGAGGTCCGAAGCCCGGTCTTGTGGTGCTCGGCGACGACGCGCAACCCGGGCGTGTCGCGGGGCAGGAGGAAGGCGCTGATGCCGAACATCCTCCTCGCCGGATCGGTGACCGCGTACACGAGGAGTAGATCGGCCACCGGGGCGTTGGTGACGAAGCACTTCGTGCCCGAGAGGACGTACCCGTCCGCGGTCCTCCGCGCGCTCGTCTTCATGGCGTGAATGTCGGAGCCGGCCTCGGGCTCGGTGGTGCCGTTGGCGCAGATGAGCTTGCCCGCCGCCAGGTCGCGCAGGTATCGCTCCTGGTGCTGGGGCGCGCGCGCACGCCAGATGGGGACGGCCGAGGCGAAGGTGTGGGCGCAGAGCGAGAACACCATGCCGCCGTCCTCGCAGCCCTCCCCCAGCGCCTCGATGGCCAGCATGGTGTCGAGCGCGTCCAGGCCGCTCCCGCCCCACTCCTCCGGGATGGGCAAGCCGGCCAGGCCGAACCCGGCAGCCTCGTCCCACAGGCGGCGATCGAAGGTGCCGGCCGCGTCGCGCTCCCGCGCGCCGGGGGAGAGCCGCTCCCGCGCGAACTCGAGGATCGCGTCCTTGCGCTCGCGCTGGGCCGGGGTGAGCTCCATGGTCCTTTCCTCATCGACCCGTCGAGTTCGGGTGTCAATGCCGGAGACGGGAGACAGCGCGTCGAGACGCCATCCGTGAACACGACAGCCCGAAAGGGACGGGTCGCATCCGGTCGATCCGGCGTTCCAATCGCCGGGAATCAGGGATCCGTGAGCCGCGGAATGGGGACGCGCCGTCTCGATGGTGCGCGTCGACGCGATCCTGCGCGTTCCGTGTTCCCTACCCCGTTCACCCGCCGAAGACCGCGGTCACCAGGGGAACACCATCCCGGCGAGCGCGATCACCCAGAGCAGGTGGCCGATGCCGGCGAACATGGAGAGCCGCCGGGCCGGCGCTTCCGCCGCGGCCAGGTCGCCGGCCGCCGCCGAGGCCTCGACGGTCCGGTAGGCGGGGCGCATGCCCAGCAGGAGCACCGCCAACCGGATCAGCACCGCGCCCAAGCCCACCAGCACCCCGATGCGCGGCACGCCCCCGGTCAGCGCGATCAAAGCGATGCCGGTGAGCAGGGTGACCACCCCGCTCCAGAGATCGAGGGAGAGGGCGGGCCGGGTGCGCCGGGGCAGGGCATCGAGGTACGGCTTGCCCAGCGCGACGGTGTGGCGGACGTCGCCGGGCGTCCAGAGCGCGGCCCCGAGCCACGCGGCGGCCACGAGGATGTGGAGGAACTTGACGACGAGCTGGGCGGTCACGGGTGAGGGCTCCGGGGCTGTGGGCAGCGGCTAGCGCTAATCTAGCACCGGCCCTCTTGCCCGGGGTTCGCCCGCGTGCGAGTCTTGCGCCCCGCTTTTCACACCCCGTCCCGAACCGAAGAGGGAACCGACATGGCCGTCATCGACTTCGGTGGAGTGAAGGAAGAGGTCGTCACCCGAGACGAGTTCCCGATGGCGAAGGCGCGCGACGTCCTGAAGGACGAGACCATCGCCGTCATCGGCTACGGCGTCCAGGGCCCGGCCCAGGCGCTCAACATGAAGGACAACGGCTTCAGGGTCATCATCGGCCAGGCCAAGGCGTTCAAGCGGGACTGGAACCGCGCGGTCGAGGACGGCTGGGTGCCGGGCAAGACGCTGTTCGACATCGAGGAGGCGGCGCGGAAGGGCACGATCATCCAGATGCTGGTCTCCGACGCGGCCCAGCGCACCATCTGGCCCGCGATCAAGAAGTGCCTGGCGCCGGGCAAGGCGCTCTATTTCTCCCACGGGTTCTCGATCGTCTACAAGGAGCAGACCCGGGTCGTCCCGCCCAAGAACGTCGACGTGATCATGGTGGCCCCCAAGGGCTCCGGCACCTCCGTGCGCCGCAACTTCCTCTCCGGCGCCGGCATCAACTCCAGCTTCGCCGTCGACCAGGACTTCACCGGGCGCGGCCCGCGAGCGCTGCCTGGCGGTCGGCATCGCCATCGGCTCGGGCTACCTCTTCCCGACCACGTTCCAGCAGGAGGTCTACAGCGACCTCACCGGCGAGCGCGGCGTGCTCATGGGCGCGCTGGCCGGCGTCATGGAGGCCCAGTACGAGGTGCTCCGCAAGAACGGGCACAGCCCCGAGCGAGGCCTTCAACGAGACGGTCGAGGAGCTGACCGAGAGCCTGATCCGGCTGGTCGGCGAGAACGGCATGGACTGGATGTACTCGAACTGCTCGGCCACCGCCCAGCGCGGGGCGCTCGACTGGCAGCCCCAAGTTCAAGAAGGCGGTGCTGCCGGTGTTCAAGCAGCTCTACCAGCGCGTCGCCACCGGCAAGGAGACCGCGCGCGTGCTCAAGGTCTGCGGCGCGAAGAACTACCCGGAGGTCATCAAGAAGGAGCTGAGCGAGCTGGGCAACTCCGAGATGTGGCGGGCCGGCAAGGCCACCCGGGCGCTGCGCCCGAAGGAGGCCGCCAAGGCGA
Source organism: uncultured Pseudomonadota bacterium (assembly GCA_963736345.1). Lineage (GTDB taxonomy): Bacteria > Myxococcota > Myxococcia > Myxococcales > Anaeromyxobacteraceae > Anaeromyxobacter. The sequence continues at coordinate 41,027 of CAVTOU010000029.1, forward strand.
TCTCCGCCAACGTCAAGGGCGTGAGGGGGCGCGGGGAGAACTAGTCGGCGCTGGCGCCGCTCAACGTGGTCGTAGACGTAGACCTAGACGTAGACGGCGTGCGTCACCAGATCGATCCATCGTCTAGGTCTACGTCCACGTCTAGGTCTACGTCCACGTTGGGTGACGCTAGTACCGGTACCCGTGCGCGATCGGGAATCGCCTTCCCTCCCCGAACGCTTTCTCGCTGACCTTGAGGACCGGCGCCGCCTGGCGGCGCTTGTACTCGCTCGCCACCACCATGCGCAGCACCCGCCGGACCGTGTCGGCGTCGTGTCCGCGGGCCACGATGGCGTCCATGGAGAGGCGCTCCTCCACGTAGGCCTGCAGGATGTCGTCGAGCACGTCGTAGGGGGGCAAGGAGTCCTGGTCGACCTGGCCCGGTTTCAGCTCGGCCGAGGGGGGCTTTGTGAAGGTCCGCTCCGGGATGAGCGCCCGGCCGGCGCGGGCGTTGGCGGCCCGGGCCACGCGATAGACGAGCGTCTTGGGCAGATCGCCGATCACCGCCAGGCCGCCGGCCATGTCGCCGTAGAGCGTGCAGTAGCCGACCGCCAGCTCGCTCTTGTTCCCGGTCGAGAGGACCAGCCCGCCGGTGTCGTTGGAGAGCGCCATCAGGATCTGTCCGCGGATGCGCGCCTGGACGTTCTGCTCGGCCAGATCGCCCAGGGCGCGACCCTGCGCCTGCTCGAGCTGGGCCATGAAGGCCGCGTGCATGGGCTCGATGGAGATCTCCTGGAAGCGCAGGCTCAGGCTCCGGGCCAGCGCCGCCGCGTCCTCGCGGGAGTGGCCGGAGCTGTACCGGGAGGGCATGGCCACCCCCAGCACGTTCTCCGACCCCAGCGCCGCGGCCGCGATGCAGACGGTGAGGGCCGAATCGATCCCGCCGGAGAGCCCCACCACCGCCGTCCGGAACCCGCACTTGCGCACGTAGTCGCGCACGCCCAGGACCAGGGCCCGGAACACCTCGTCGGCCACGCCGTCGGTCGGGGCCTGGGCCGCGGGCGGGTGCGGCGCGCCGTCCAGGCCCAGCAACTCGACCCGGCCGGTCTCGAGGTCGCCCACCAGCAGGACCTCCTCGAAGAGCGGCGCGCGGGCCAGCACCGCCCCGTCCCGCGCCACCAGCATCGAGCCGCCGTCGAAGATCAGGGCGTCGTTCCCGCCCACCTGGTTGACGTAGGCGATGGGGGCCCCGTGGGTGCGGGCGCTGGCGGAGAGCATGCGCTCGCGCAAGGCGGGCTTGCCGATGGCGTAGGGCGAGGCGGAGAGGTTCGCCACCAGCGAGGCGCCGGCCGAGACCAGGTCGGCGATGGGATCGCGGGCGTAGCGCGGGTGCAGCCAGAAGCGCTTGTCGTTCCACACGTCCTCGCAGACCGAGATCCCGAGCGGAAAGGGCACACCCGGGCCGGCCGGGGCGGTGGTGGACCGGTCCGAGGAGAGGAAGTAGCGGGTCTCGTCGAAGACGTCGTAGGTCGGCAGGAGCGACTTGCGGCCCACCGCCTGGATCCGCCCGTCGGCGAGGAGGGCAGCCGCGTTGTAGAGGCCCGGGGGAGGCGCGCCCTCGACCGGCTCCGGGAAACCGAGCACCACCGAGATCCCGCGCGACCAGTCGGCGGGCCGCGCCAGCTCCTCCAGCATGGCCCGGCCCCGTTCCACGAACTCGGGCAGATCGAGGAAGTCGCGGGGCGGGTAGCCGCACAGGCACAGCTCGGGGAAGACGACCAGCGAGGCGCCGGCGCCGCGGGCGCGCTCGGTTCCGAGCCGGACCTTGGCCGCGTTCCCGGCGAAGTCGCCCACGGTGGTGTTCACCTGGGCCAGCGCGATGCGGGTGTGCGGGGGGGGCATCCGGGGATGCTACATTACCCGGCCCCCGCACCCGCGCACCGACTCGACCCGCTCGCCCGGGTCCCCGCGCTGGCGCGCGCGGCGCCCGGCCGCGCCCTGGCCGGCGCGATCGCTCCACCGCGCCCGCGCCGCGGGGCGCATGTGACCCAAGGTGAACCCGCGCGGCCGAGGCAAGGGAGCTGCTCGCGGCCAAACGCGGGGCCCCGCTTGCGGCCCAGCACGACCCCGTCGAGGCCTGATGACGTTCCGTGCCTCTTAAGGGGAGTGTGGAGCACACCCAGTAGGGTGAGTGGACCTAGACCCATACGGGATGTAGACGGGAAAACTTTGTATATACAATAGCTTATCGATATTCAGCGAACGGGGGGTGGCAACCGTAGGGGGCGTTATTATCGTCGCATCGCCGGGTACGGGCTACCAAGCAGGGGCGCGTGCAGGAAGCTTCGGCTCGGTGGTGCGTTGAACGTACTGGCAAACCGGCCCCTAGTTGGGGCCAATCCGGGGAAGGAACGATGGCCCAGATCGATATCGAGATCCTGACGCCGTTCGCCGCGAAGTTCATGGAAGGAACGAGCCTCACTCCTGCCGAGCGTGCGGAGGTCCTCCGCATCGCCCAGGGCTTCGCGTGCAAGGACTCCGCTGCCGCCGCGGGCGTTTCGCCGGAGACCATCCGGGCGCGCCGGAAGCGGATCTACCGGAAGCTGGACGTGCCGGGCTCGGGGGAGCTCCTCGCCAGCCTGCTCGCGCTCTCGCTCAAGATGCTGTCCAAGGGCGAGCGCATCGAGCCGCGTCCGGTCGCGCCGGTGCAGCCGCAGCAGCCGGCCGCGTCCACGTCCGTCGTGGCGCGGTAGCTCGCTCGCAGCAGCGGGATACCCCGGCGCCCTCGACCCCGCCTGCCCGGACCTGGCGGCGCAGGCGTGGAGTCGATGGGCTCGGGGCGCCGGTGTATCGAGGGCCGCTCGCCCGAGCGCGCCGCCGTCCGCACGCCGCGGCGCGCGTGGGCGAGAGGCGGGGGAGCGGGGGTGCGCCCCGGGGCCGGCCTAGCGCATCCCCGCCAGCCAGCCCTCGATCCGCTCGGCCACCTTGGCCGGCGTGAAGCCGAACGCCTCGGCCAGCGCCTTCTCCGGCGCGCTCTCGCCGAAGCGGTCGATCCCGATCACCAGCCCTTCGCGCCCGACCAGCCTCCACCACTCCAGGCCGCGGGCCGCCTCGATGGCGACGGTGGGGAGGGCCGGCGGAAGCACGGCATCGCGCCAGCCCTGCGGCTGCGCCAGGAACCGCTCCAGGCATGGCACCGAGACCAGCCGGCCGACCCTGCCCCGCTGCGCCAGCAGCTCGAGGGCGGCCTGCCCCAGCGGCACCTCCGAGCCGGTGGCCAGGATCGTGAAGCTCGCCTTGGCCGGGGAGGAGACGGCGTACCCGCCGCGCGCCAGCGCCTCCGGATCGAGAGGGCCGTCGCGCTTCACCGCCGGGAGCTTCTGGCGAGTGAGCACGAGCGAGGTCGGGCCGCCGCGGCGCTGCATGGCCGAGGCCCAGGCCACCGCGACCTCCGCCGGATCGGCGGGGCGCCACACCTCGACGTTGGGGACGGCCCGCAGCGTGGTGAGGTGCTCCACCGGCTGGTGGGTGGGGCCGTCCTCGCCCAGGAAGATGGAGTCGTGGGTGTAGAGGAAGGCGATCTCCAGCCGCGAGAGCGCCGCCAGCCGGACCGGGGCGCGCATGTAGTCCAGGAACTGCATGAAGGTCGCCACCGCCGGGAGGAACAGGCCGTCGTAGGCGAGGCCGTTGGCGATCGACCCCATGGCGTGCTCGCGCACCCCGTAGAAGACGTTGCGGCCGGCGTAGTTGCCCGGCCCGACCGCGCCGCCGCCCTTCACGTCGTTGTTGTTGGACTCGAAGAGATCGGCCGACCCGGTGACGAAGCTCGGGACCAGCGCGGCGATCTTCTGCACCATGGCGCCGCCGAGCTTGCGGGTGGAGTCGGGTGCGGGGAGATCGGCCAGGAGCCGCGCCGCCAGGTCCTCCGGAACGGTGCGCTGCACGTGGGCGTCGAGGATCCGGGCCTGCTCCGGGTGCTCGCGCCGCCAGCCCTCGGCCCGCGCGGCCCAGTCCTGCTTCTGGAGGGCCTTCTCCTTCTGCACCTCGGCCCAGAAGGCGCGCACGTCGTCGGGCACCAGGAAACGCGGGGTTTCCGGCCACCCCAGCGCCCGCTTGGTGGCCGCCAGCTCCTCCTCGCCTAGCGGGGCGCCGTGCGCCGCGGAGGTGCCCGCCTTCCTGGGCGAGCCGAAGCCGATCACGGTCTTGACGCGGATGAGGCTGGGCCGGGCGAGCTCGGCCTTGGCGGCGGCGATGGCCCGGTCGATGCCGTCGTGGTCGCGGCCGTCGACGGCCTGGACGTGCCAGCCGTAGGCCTCGAACCGCTTGGTCACGTCCTCGCCCGAGAACGAGAGGGTGGTCTTGCCGTCGATGGTGATGCCGTTGTCGTCGTAGAGGCAGATGAGCCGGCCGAGCTTGTTGTGGCCGGCGAAGCTGGCCGCCTCCGAGGCCACCCCCTCCATCAGGTCGCCGTCGCCGCAGGTGGCGTAGACGAAGTGGTCCTGGACCGGGTTCCCGGGGCCGAGCTTGGCCGAGAGCATCGCCTGGCCGAGCGCGAACCCGACCGCGTTGCCCACGCCCTGGCCCAGCGGGCCGGTGGTGCACTCCACCCCGGGCAGCAGCCCGAACTCGGGATGGCCGGGGGTGCGCGAGTGGAGCTGGCGGAAGGACCGGAGATCCTCGAGCGTGCAGTCGAAGCCGGCCAGGTGCAGGAGCGAGTAGAGCAGCATCGACCCGTGGCCGCCGGAGAGGATGAAACGGTCGCGTCCCAGCCAGCGCGGCTCCTGCGGGTCGAAGCGCAGGTGGCGGGTCCAGAGCACGAAGGCCATGTCGGCCGCCCCCATGGGCATCCCGGGGTGGCCGCTGTTGGCCTTCTGCACGCCGTCGGCCGCCAGCATGCGGATGGTGTTGACGGCCTTCTCCAGGAGCTCTCGATTCGGGCTGGGCACTCGGAAACCTCGCGGGGAATGGGACGGCGGGAGTGTAGCGGAAGCCGGCGGGCGCGGGTACGGGGTGGGGTCGGCGCGCCCGGCGGCAACCAGTCGCAGGGCGCGCCGCGCACGTGGACGGCGGTCTCTATTCCGGTGCGTTCACGAGCAGCAGCACCAGCCCAGCCGCGCCGGCGATCCCCAGCACCACGCTGCGCACGTGGATGCCATACCCGGCCAGGACCGCCGACAGGCCGGCCGCGAGCGCGATGGCCGGCACGTGCCAGCGCTCGTCGGGGACGAGGCGGCGCACCAGGCGAAGGCCCAGCGGAGACCACTCGCCCCCCGCGGCGCCCGTGCCCCTCCACCCGTCGAGCCGCCGCCGCTCGCGATCGCCCACCTCGCGCGCGATGGTCTCGCCCATGGCGCGGCGGGCGCGCGCATCCTCCGCCTGGGCGCGGGCCTGCAGCTCCCGCCGCTCGGCAGCCTCGCGCGACTCGCGCTCGGTCTCGGCCTGGCGGGCGGCCCAGAAGCGCTCGTCGAACTCGTGCTGCTCGGGGGTGTCCAGGCTCACGCTGCAGCCCTGGCACGCCGTGGCGAACATGTTGTTGTCCATGCCGCAGCGCCGGCAGCGGATGAAGGGGCGGCGCCCCTCGGTGTCGATCAGCTCCAGGGTGGGCTCGGGCTCCGGACCGAAGCGCTCGAGCCGCGCCCCGGTCCTTGGCCGGGCCGCGGCGGCCGGACCGGACCGCGGCCGCTCCACCCCGGTGAACCGCTCCTCGGTGGCGTCCGGCACCTCGCGAGAGGGCTCGGCGGTGGGGCCGGCCGGCCGGGCGCGTTCCAGGTGCAGGAACCGGCGCAGGCGTCCATCGGAGGCCATTCACGCTCCGTGCGGTGGTCCGGCCACGCCGGGGGGAAGGATTCCTCGGCGGCGGGCGCGGCCGAGGCGGGCCGGGTGCGGGTGGCCGCCCACTCGCGCAGCCGCTCGATCTCCTCGCGCATGGTGACGGAGAGCGGCATGCACTCGGCCACCGCCCGGGCCAGGTGAAGCTGGGTCAGCTCGGTGCCCTCGCCGAAGGCCTCGTACAGGCCGGAGATGATGGCCGCCTCCAGCTCCGCCCCGCTGAAGCCGTCGGTCTGGGCGGTCAGCGCCTCCAGGTCGTAGAGGGCGGGATCGCGGTTCCGCTTCCGAACGTGGATGTCGAGGATCTCCCGGCGCTCGGCCGCCGAGGGCAGATCGATGAAGAAGATCTCGTCGAAGCGCCCCTTGCGCAGCAGCTCCGGCGGCAGCATGTCGATGCGGTTGGCGGTGGCCACCACGAACACCGGCGCGGTCTTCTCCTGCAGCCAGGTGAGCAGCGAGCCGAACACGCGGGCCGAGACGCCGCCGTCCGTCACCCCCGAGGACTGCGAGCCGGAGAGCCCCTTCTCGATCTCGTCCACCCACAGCACCACCGGCGCCACGCTCTCGGCCACGCGGATGGCGCGGCGCAGGTTCTCCTCGGACGAGCCGATGAGCCCGCTGAAGATGCGCCCCATGTCGAGGCGCAGGAGCGGCAGCCGCCACTGCCCGGCCACCGCCTTGGCGGTCAGGCTCTTGCCGCAGCCCTGCACCCCGAGCAGCAGCAGCCCCTTGGGCTCGGGGAGGCCGAAGCGGCGGGCGGCCTCGGAGAACGCCGCCCCCCGGCGCGAGAGCCAGGTCTTGAGGTGCTCGAGCCCGCCCACGGCCGAGAGGTTCTGATCGGCCGAGAAGTACTCGAGCAGGCCGCTCTTGCGGATCACCTGCCGCTTCTCCTCCAGCACCAGCGGGATGTCGTCGCGCGAGAGCCGCCCGTCGGTGGCGATGGCCTTGGCGAAGGCGCTCTCCGCCTCCGCCAGGGTGAGCCCCAGCGCGGCCCGGACCAGCTCGTCGGCCTGGTCGCGGGTGAGCTCGACCCGGGCGCGGTTGTTCCGGCGCACCACGTCGACGATCTCCTTGAGCAGGTCGAGCAGGTCCCGGTAGGTGGGGAGCGGCACGTCCAGCACCGAGACCTCCTTCTCGATCTCGGGCGGCATGACCAGCAGCGGCGAGAGAAGGATCACCGTGGTGTAGGTGGCCTTGAGCGCGTGGGCCAGCTCGCGGAGGCTCCGCACCACCGTCGGGTCGGACAGGAAGGCGTGGAAGTCCTTCAGCACCACCAGGGACGGGTCGGCCAGCTTCTCGATCTGGGTGAGGGCCGCGACGGGGTCGTGGATCGGCTCCCTCCCGTCCTCCGGCACGGCCTTGCCGCCGTCGAGCCGCCGGAACCCGCGCGCCACCGACCAGCCCAGGAGCGCCTTGCCGTGCCCCTGGGCCAGCTCGGCCAGGATGGCCTCCAGCCGCTGCTCCTCGGAGGTGACCAGGTAGACGAGCGGGTAGCGGGCCCGGATGAGCGTGTCCAGCTCCTGCACGAACCGCGGCGTCGGACGGCGCGCGGCTTCGGCGGGTGGCGCGGGGGCCTGCACGGACCGAGTCTACCAGTCCCGCACAACCTGGACCTAGACGTAGACCTAGACCTGGTCCTAGACCAAGGATTGCTTGCGCCGTGTGGTCTAGGTCCAAGTCCAGGTCCAGGTCCAGGCGCAAACGACGCGTCTCGGGTAGAAAGGCCCACATGCGAATGACTCCCGAGCACGCCTGGAGCACCGTCGCCCACGCCATGACCGAGATCCGCGTCCTGCAGGGCGTGTCCAGCGTCCTGGCCTGGGATCAGGAGACCTACATGCCGCCGCAGGGGGCGGCCATGCGAGCCGAGCAGCTCGCCGCCATCGACGGCGCCGTCCACGACCGGCTGACCGCGCCCGCGCTGGCCGATGCGCTGGCGCGGCTCGAGGCCGGGCCGCCGGCCGATGCGGACCGGACCGCGGCCGTGCGCGAGCTCGGCCGCGACGTGGCGCGGGCCGCGGCGGTCCCGGGAGAGCTGGTCCGGGCGCTCTCCCGGGCCGGGGTCGAGGGCCACGAGGCCTGGAAGGCGGCCCGGGACGAGCAGCGCTTCGCGCGCTTCGCACCGGCCCTGAGCCGGCTCCTCGAGCTGCGGCGCGAGCAGGCGGCGGCGCTGCAGCCGCTGCTCGAGCGGGAGGCGGCGCGGGAGCGGTCCAGCGGCCCGGCCGCGCCGGCCGAGGCCTACGACGCGCTCCTCGATCTGCACGAGCCCGGGCTGCGGGTGGCCGGCCTCGAGCCGCTGCTCGCGCACCTGCAGACCTGGCTGGTCCCGCTGCTGGACCGGATCGCCTCCCGCCCGCCGCCCGACGACGCCTTCCTGCGGGGCCGCTTCGACGCCGAGGCCCAGTGGCGGTTCACCCTGGAGCTGCTCGACCTCATGGGCTTCGACGCACAGGCCGGCCGCCAGGACCGCTCCATCCACCCTTTCACGACCAGCGTCGATCCCGGCGACGTGCGCGTCACCACCCGGATCGACGAGGCGGTGCCGCTCTCGGCCATCTTCTCCACCCTGCACGAGGGCGGGCACGGCCTGTACGAGCAGCAGCTCCCCGGCGACCTCCGCCGGTCGGTCCTGTGCGCCGCCCCCTCGGCGGGGATCCACGAGTCCCAGTCGCGCCTGTGGGAGAACCTGGTCGGCCGGTCGCTGCCCTTCTGGCGTGCGGTGCTCCCGCGGCTGGCCCGGCACTTCCCGCAGCTCGCCAGCGTGACCCCGGAGCGCTTCTTCCGGGCCGTGAACCGGGTCGAGCGGTCGCTCATCCGGGTGGAGGCGGACGAGGTCTCCTACAACCTCCACATCGTGCTGCGCTTCGAGCTGGAGCTGGCGCTCCTGCGCGGGACGCTGGGGGTGGCCGACCTGCCCGCGGCCTGGAACGAGCGGTCGGCGCGGCTGCTCGGCGTCACTCCCCCGGACGACGCGCAGGGCGTCCTCCAGGACATCCACTGGGCCTGGGGCTCCTTCGGCTACTTCCCCACCTACACCGTCGGCAACCTCTACGCTGCGTCGCTGTGGGCCGGCGCCCGCCGCGAGCTGGCCGGCCTGGACGACGCCATCGAGCACGGGGAGCTGCGGCCTCTGCGGGACTGGCTGGGCCGGAGGGTGCACGCGGTCGGGCGCCGCCGGAGCGCCGAGCAGATCGTGCGCGACGTCACCGGGTCCGGCCTCACCGATGCGGACTTCCGGTCCTACCTGGAGACCAAGTACCTGCGCGATCTGGCGTAGGCGCATCGCGCCGCGGGGGTGTGAAGGCTCGCCCCGGCGTCGATCCCGGCCAAGGGTCCTCCGCCCGGGCAGCCGTCCCCGCGCGCGAGCTCCTCGCCGCCCTTATCCTTGGGGCATGAACGAGCCCAGCGCCCGCCGCCGTCTCGGGCGGACCGACCTGCAGGTGTTTCCGCTGAACCTGGGCGGGAACGTCTTCGGCTGGACCGCCGACCGGGCCACCAGCTTCGCGGTGCTCGACGCGTACCGGGAGGCGGGGGGGAACTTCGTCGACACGGCCGACGGATACAGCAAGTGGGTCCCGGGCCACCGCGGGGGCGAGTCGGAGGAGATCCTGGGGGCCTGGCTGCGCGACCGCGGCTGCCGCGAGGAGCTGGTGGTGGCCACCAAGGTGGGCATGGGCGGGCCGGGCACCGACGGGCCGGGGCTCGGCGCGGGCCAGATCCAGCGGGCCTGCGAAGGGTCCCTGCAGCGCCTGGGCGTCGAGCGCATCGACGTCTACTACGCCCACCGCGACGACCCGGCCACGCCGCTGGAGGAGACGCTGGCGGCCTTCGACCGGCTGGTGCGCGACGGCAAGGTCCGCTGCCTGGGCGCCTCGAACTACGGGGCGGAGCGGCTGGGGCGGGCGCTGGAGGTGAGCGCCGCGGCGGGGCTGGCCGCCTTCGCGGTGGTGCAGCCGCTCTACAACCTGGTGGACCGCGATGCGTTCGAGGGTTCGCTGGCGGCGCTGTGCGCCGATCGCGGCCTGGGCGTGTGCACCTACTACGCCCTGGCCGCCGGGTTCCTGACCGGCAAGTACTCGGGGGCGGAGCGGGCCCGGGGGGCCCGGGCCGGGCGCGTGCAGCGCTACCTCGACGATCCGCGCGCCCCCGGCATCCTGGCGAGGGCGCGCGAGGTGGCGGACCGGCACGGCGTGACCATGGCCCAGGTGGCGCTGGCGTGGCAGCTGCACCGCCCCGAGGTCACCGCGCCCATCGCCAGCGCCACCACCGTGGCGCAGGTGCGGGAGCTGGTGGGGGCCATCGGGGTGCGGCTCGATTGCGCCGACCTGCAGGCGCTGGAGGACTGGGGGGTGGCCGCCGGGTGAAGGGCAGGGGGGCGTGGCCTGACCACTTGACAGCTCGACCAGTGTCCACGTACCCTCCACGCGACCGGGACCCGGCCGCCGCGCAGGCGCGGCGCGGCTGCCGGGCGCGGCGGCGCGGCGGAGGTCCGTGGGCGGAAGGAGAGCGCGCGTGAACTGGGATGCCTGGCTTCGCCTGTTCGACATCGCCCTCATCGACATCGCGCTCTCCGGAGACAACGCCATCGTCATCGGGATGGCGGCAGCGGCCTTGCCGCGAGGGCAGCGCCGCTGGGCCATCGTCTTCGGGGGCGCCTGCGCCATCGCCCTGCGCATCGCGCTCACCTCCATGGCCACCCTGCTCATGCTGATCCCCTTCCTGGCGGCGGCGGGCGGGGTGGTGCTGGTGTGGGTGGTCTACAAGCTGCTCCGGGCGGACCTGGGCGAGGAGGGCGAGGGCGACGCCGAGGCGCGCCGCGCCGCCGGCTTCCGGCAGGCCATCCTGCTCATCGCGGTGGCCGACTTCATGATGAGCCTCGACAACGTCATCGCGGTGGCGGGCACGGCCCACGGCAGCGTCCCGCTCCTGGCGGCGGGCCTGCTCCTGTCCATGCCCCTGCTCCTCACCACCGGCGGCTTCATCTCCATGCTCATCGATCGCCTGCGCTGGATCGTATGGGCAGGGGCGTTCGCCATCTCCTTCACGGCGGCGCGCATGGTCTTCGAGGATCGCGGGGTCGAGTCGCGGCTGCACCCGGGCCGGGCGCTGGTGCTGCTCTGCTCGGTGGGGGCCGGGATCCTGGTCCCGGCGGCCTGCTGGGGGCTGCAGGCCAGGCGCGTGGCCTCGCGGGGCTAGTGACGCGCGTCAGAAGTCGCGAACCGGTGCTCGGCCGCGCGGCACGCGGGTGGGGGTCCGGGGGAGGCGGCGCCCCGCCTCCCCCGGTAAGGCTCTGCGGGGAGGGCCCGGGCCTTGCCGCCTCTCCTGCAAGGCCCGGGGCCTTCCCCGCAAAGTGCTCCGGAGCGGAGAAGTCGTCGCGTGGGCTCACAAGTTCTGCGGAGGAGCACTAGGTCCGCTTCACTCCCGGACGCGGATCAGCTTCAGGTCGTCCTCGTCACCGACCGGATAGTCGAAGACGCGGAGCACGTCGCAGGGCAGGCTCACCGGGAAGCCGGTGTGCGCCAGGTACAGCTTGCCGGGCTCGAGCGCATCGGCGTACCGCAACAGCTCGTTCCTGCCCTGGGTGTAATGGAAGGAAAGGGCCAGCGAGAACCACTCCGGCTCGGGCAGCGTGAACCTCTGCCCGGTGACGGGGATGGTGCGCTCGCGCTCCCTGCCCTTGCCCAGCAGGAGGATGGGCTGGCCGCGGTATTCCCGGTTCAGCACCGAGGCGACCTGCTCGTAGAACGCTCCCACGCTCGCGTCGCGGCGGATCGCGGGCACGATCAGGTCGTACCCCACGCGGGCGGTCGCCAGCGCCAGCAGCGCCAGCGCCAGCGCCGGCCGGAAGGAGCGCGCTCGCCAGTACCCGATCGCCAGCGCCGCCAGGAGGCCCACCACGGCCACCCACCCCCACAGCGGCGCGACCCGGGCGCCCCAGCGGGTGAAGGGGAGACAGGCGGCGCCCGCGGCGGCCGCCGCCAGCGCCAGGCCCAGCAGCCAGCGCACGGCGCGCAGGTACCAGCCCTGCTCGGCCAGGTGCTCGACCGCCACCGCCAGCAGCGCCGCCAGGAAGGGCAGGAACATGAACATGTAGCGCGGCCGGTTCCCGGGGGAGAGCCAGTAGGGCGCCACGTTGGCGGCCACGAAGACGATGCAGAAACGCAGGAACGGGCTCGACCGGATCCGCGCCCGGGCCGCGCCGCCCAGGAGCCCCGGTGCGAAGACCGACCAGGGAGCGGAGAGCGACAGGAGCTGCAGCGGGAAAGCGACCAGCTGCAGGGCGGTGCGGCCGGCGCCGTGCAGCGTGCCGGCGGCGGTCCGCACGGTGGCGTCGAAGAGCATGCTGAACAGGAACGGGGCCGGGTCGGCGTACCGCGCGTAGGCCGCGAAGTACCCACCCACGCACAGCGCCAAGGCGCCGAGCCCGGCCAGGTGAGCCCAGGAGACGAGCCACCTCCAGCGGCGGACGTGGACGAGCCAGGCACCCAGCGTCAGGATCTGGAACGCCAGCGAGGGCATGCCCTTGGTCAGGAACCCGACCGCGGTGGCGAGATACGAGACCACGAACATGGCCACCGGGCGATCGCCCTGCTCCAGGACGAAGATGGCCAGCGCCTGCAGGACCACCAGCAGGGCGTAGAAGACGTCGATCTCGGCGTAGAGGGTCCCGTAGAAGAGGAGCGTCGGGAAGGTGAGCAGGAACGCGGCCGCGGCGAGCGCCGTCTCGCGCCCCAGGTGCCGCCGGGCCACCCGCCAGAAGACCAGCGCCATGGCCAGCATGCTCGCGACCGTCGGGAGCCGCAGCACCCACTCCGCGCCGGAGCCGAACAGGCGCATGCAGGCCAGCAGCACCCAGTTGAAGACGGGCGGCTTGTTGAGATAGAGCGCGCCGTTGGTGGTGGGGACGACCAGGTTGCCCCGCAGCGCCATCTCCAGCGCCACCAGCGCGCGGCGCGGCTCCTCGAACTCGAGCGGGCGGACGCCCAGGTGGACGAGCAGCGCAGCGCAGACGAGCACCACGAACCCCGCCGACAGCGCGATCCGCCGGCGCGTTCCCGTGCCGGGCGCGACGGGAGCGGATGCGGGATCGAGAGCCGATGACATGGGGCAGGGTCCGACGACCGACTCAAAATACACGAAATGAGCCCCGCCGCATCCCCGGGGCAAGCCGGGAGGGGTGTCGCCGTGCCCGGAGGGCCGCCCGGGTCACGGGCCGCCGCTCACCGGCCTTTCACGGCGCGAGCGCGGGCCCCGGAGCGGCCGCGGTCCTCGCCGGAAGGCCGTGCCGCCTCGCGGCGATGACCTGGCGTCGCACCTCCCAGTCGAGCAGCGCCTGGTAGGCTCGCTCCTCGGCGCCGATGGGCTTCAGCTCCGGCGCGCACGAGCCGGCCGCATCGGCCGAGAGCTCGCCGTCCTTTCCCCAGCACAGCACGTGGGACTGGCCCAGCGCGGGAATGACCCCCTGGTCGGAGAGCACCGTCTCGAATCGCACCAGGGCGCGCGGCGTCCGGGCCGGCGCCACGAGGAGATCCTCGCCGGCACGGAAGACGCTCGCCTCGGAGAGGGCCAGCCCGGCCAGCGTGGGAAAGATGTCGCGATGGCCGGCCCAGCGGTCGAGGTCCGGGACGGCGCCGCCCAGGTACTCGGGTGGGGCCTCGATGAAGAATGGCACGCGGTCCCGCCAGGGCAGGTCGCGAACATCCGGGTACTGGAAGAACTCGCGCGTGTTGTGATCGCCCGTGGCCGCGACCACGGTCCGGCCCGAGAGGCCCCGCTCCGCCAGCCCGTCGAGGAAGCCGCCCAGCGCGTCGCACGCGTACTGGTACGTCTGGAGCTGCACCAGCCGTCCCTGCTCGCCCAGCGCCCGCCCGCTGAAGGGCGCGAGGTCGATGGGGCGCGGCGTGTAACCGGGCGGGACCTGCAGCGGCGAGTGGTTGGTGGCGGTCATCAGCACCAGCAGGAGGTGCTCGCCCCTGGCGTCGGCCTCCTGGATGCGGTGGAGCGCCCAGGTGAACAGCGCGCCGTCCGGCACGCCCCAGGTGCCCACCGGAGCGTCCGGGACCACCTGCAGGACGTCGTTCACGTCGCGGACCTCGTCGAACCCCTGGCTCGGGTAGGTGTGTGCGATGGAGCGCCAGGTTCCGCTCCAGCCCATTCCGAACACGGTCCGGTAGCCGGCCGCCTTGAAGGGGAGGGCGGCGGCCTGCTCGAATCGCGTGTATCCCTCGGGCCCGGAGAGGAGCGGCGTGAGGGGGGTGTTGGCCAGCAGCGCGTCCAGCGACCCGTCGGTTCCGTTCTGGCTGGAGACGAATCGCCGGAACAGGAGGCCGCGGGCGAGGTGCGGGGCCAGGCGCCCGAGCAGGTCGGTCGTGGCCGAGTGATAGCGCAGCAGGTCGGCGCCCCAGCTCTCCATCACCACCAGCACCACGTGCGGCGGGCGAGCGGCGGCGGCCGGGTTCCTTCGCGAGCGGGTGAAGAGCGCCTGCGCGACCTCGGCATCGGGGGCGCCGGCGGGCGCGATCCCCAGCGCCGCCGCCGCCAGGGCCGGGGTCTTGAACCCGGCCTTGCGCAGCCCGACCGCCGGATCGTCGCCGATGGCCACCACGTCCAGGCGCTGCGAGACGGCGACCTGCAGGGCGATGGGGCCGTTCGGAACGGACGCGTTGAGCAAGGGTTCCGTCGAGACCGAGAAGTCCTTGGCGTTGAGCGGGAACCCCCCCACCCGGCCGCGGATGACGAGCAGGAGGAGCAGCGGCGTGACGACCAACAGGGCCATTCGCCAGCTGCGCGATGGGGCGCGCCGCGCCGGGCGAAGCACGAGCCAGGCGAGGAGCGCGCCCAGCGCGAGCGCGGCCAGCGGGCCCAGAACCATGGGGTGCTCCTCCCAGAGCGAGCGGAAGACCGCGGCGGTGTCGTCCTCGAACAGGCCGAACACGATGGCGTCGATGGGCGTGTGGTAGTAGGCGAAGTACCCGTCGTTCACCATGGCGGCGATCGCCAGCCAGAAGACGCTCAGGACGATCCAGGCCCCCGCCACCCAGCGCCCCCGGCCGCTCGGCCAGAGCGCGCCCAGGGCGAGCAGCGGCAGGGCGGCCACCGCCGCGACCTTCAGGTCGAAGCGGACCCCCATGAGGAGCGCGCGGACCACATCGGCCCCGGCCAGGTGTGTCCCGGGCCCCGCATAGCGGGCCAGGAACGCCACGCGGAACGCGAACAGCAGGAGCGCGGCCAGCGCCGTGGCGCGCCACGCCAGCCGGCAGCCCTGGTGGAGGCGATCGAGGAGCCTGGTCATTCGTCCGATCTCGAGACGCGGCATCCTACCTCAGTCGAGGGCCGCAGCAGCTCGATGCGGGTCGGAACGGCCCAGCCCCCATCGCATTCCCTGTGCCGAGCGAGCGGCCGGCGCAACGGCTCCGGACGGCGCCACTGCTCCGGTGTCGCAACTTTGCCCTGAGTGGAGCGGCGACGATCGGCATCGCCATGCGTACCAAGAGAGCGTTCTCCCGGGGCACACGCTGGAGGTGCGCATGGCCGCCGAGCCAATGCGCCGCGTCGACGCGGCCTGGTATCGCATGGACCGCCCGCGCAACACGGCCGACATCGTCGCGCTGCTGGGCCTGGAGGAGCGGCTCCCGTTCCCGCGGCTCCGCTCGCTGATCGCGGATCGCCTCCTCCCGCAGGTAAGGTTCCGGCAACGCGTGCGCGCGGCGGAGCTGGGCCTTCCGACGTGGGAGGAGGATCCCGGCTTCGACGTGGCCCGGCACGTGGTCGGGCCGCGCGTGCTGGAACCCGGGCCGGCGGCGCTCCACGCGTGCCTGGGACGGCTGGCGACCGAGGTGCTCGATCCGACCCATCCGCCCTGGCGCATCGAGGTCCTGGAGTCGGGCGGCACGTCCGCGCTGGCGCTCAAGATCCACCACTGCGTCGGGGACGGGCGCGCCCTGGTGGGCGTGCTGCGACGGATCGCCGACGAGGCGGTGTGGGATTCCACCCCGGGCGCCGGCGCCTTCCGCCCCCTGGCGCTGGCGCGCGACGGGCTCGAGGCCGTGTCCCGCGCGCTCCAGGATCCCCGGGCCGCGCTCCACTTGGCCGGCGAGGCCGCCTCGTTCGGCGGCTCGCTGGCTCACCTGGTGGCGTTGCCCGCCGACCGGCCGACGATCCTGTCGCGGCCGCACTCCGGGGTGCGGCGCGTCGCCTGGACCCGCGCGCTCCCCATGGACCGCGTCCGGACCGCCTGCCGCCGCGGCGGGGTCACCGTCAACGAGCTGATGCTGGCGGCCATCGCCGGCGCGCTGCGGACCGTCCTGGCCCGGGCCGGCGAGCCGGTGGACGCGCTCGCCCCGCGGGCGCTCATGCCCGTGGACGCGCGCGATCCGCAGGACCGGTCGCTGGGCAACGGCTTCGGCCTGGTCTTCTTCGATCTGCCGGTGCGGGCCGCCTCGCCCGCGGACCGGCTGGCCATGATCCGGGCCCGCTCCGAGGCGCTGCGCCACAGCCCCGAGGCCGTGGTGACGCTGGCGGTGCTGGGGGCCATCGGGCTGTTGCCTCCCGGGCTGGAGCGGCTCGCGACCTCGTTCTTCGCCCGGAAAGCCTCCCTGGTCGTCACCAACGTCCGCGGCCCTTCCGCAGCGGTCCGGCTGGGCGGCTCCCTCGTCGACCGGCTCATCTTCTGGGTGCCGCACCCGGCCACGCTGGGGCTGGGGATCTCGATCATCTCCTACGCGGGCGAGTATCCGGGTCGGCGTGCGATTCGGACCGGGCGGTGCTCGAGGATCCGGGGACGCTGGCCAGGGCCATCACCGCGGAGCTGGCGGCGCTCGGGGTGGAGGAGGGGCGGCGCGTGCCGCCGGTGCGGATTCACGTCCCGAACCCGAACCCGAACCCGCCATCCGAACCCGTGATCCGAGTCCCGAGTCCCGTGGCCCCGGGCCCCTGATCCGATTGGCCCGGTCGCACACCGGAAACACGGGACTGGGGCCTGGGGACTCGGGACTCGGGCACGGAGAGGCCCGGGTTCAGGCACAGGCACGGGTTCGGGCGGACGTCACCCCTTCCCCGGCGCCTCGATCCACGCCAGCGACACGTCCTTCCCGTCCACGTCCAGGGCGGCGACCGCGCCGGGCTTCACCTCGAGGTCCTCCTCGGCCAGGTGGGTCAGCGCCTCGGCGATCTCCGGGTTGTGCCCCACCAGCGCCGTCCCCGGCGCTGCGCGGCGAACCATGGCGACGAGCTCGCGGGCGCTGGAGCGGCCGGAGGCGAGCCGTGGCTCCGGCTCCAGGGGCGCGCCAGTGGCCTGGGCCAGCAGCTCGGCCGTCTCGCGGGCGCGGACCAGCGGCGAGGTCAGGACGCGGGCCACGCGGAGGCGATTGCGGATTCCCCGCAGCAGCGCGGCGAAGCGGTCCCGTCCCTCGGGCGTCAGGTGGCGGGCGTCGTCGTCGTCGCCGTGGTGGGGCTCGGCCTTGGCGTGGCGGACCAGGTAGACGCGGTGTGCGGACATGCAGCCTCCCTGAGGGGTCACTCGGAGAGAAGCAGCGCGACCGGAAAATCGGCATACAGCGCCGGCAGCGGGATGGTCCCTCCCGTGTGCTCCACGCCCGTGATCACGTCGCGCCAGCGGCCGGGGAGCCCGGGCAAGGGTAGCTCGCCGTCGAGCCGGAGCACGCCCCCCCGGCTCTCGAGCACGTCCATCACCAGCCTGGGGACGGCGCACACCGCGGCCCGTTCCCCCTGCGTCCGCGCGAAGGCGAAGACGCGCTCGGCGTCGCGCCCGATGGCGGCCAGGGGTCGGTACTCCCCTTCGAGCAGCAGGGCCTGCTGCGCCCGCCGTGCCTCCAGGCCGGCGTGCAGCAGGAACAGCTTGGCCCGGCCATCGGCGAGCGCGGAGGGGGCGGCCAGCCCGCGGGCCAGCTCGGCCCGATCCTTGCCGCTGGCCAGGGCCCCGCGCAGCTCCTCCAGCGCGTTGCGCCGCCGATCCCAGTCCACCGGCCGCCGGTTGTCGGGGTCGACCAGCGAGAGATTCCACAGCTCCGTGCCCTGGTAGACGTCGGGGATCCCGGGGGCGAAGAGCCGCACCGCCACCTGCGAGAGGGAGGAGATCCGGGCGGCGGGGGCCAGCCGCGCCACCAGCCCGGAGAGCTGCGAGAGGAACGCGGGCGTGGACAGCAGGCGCTCCACGAAGGAGCGGACGCCGGCCTCGTAGTCCGCGTCCGGGCTGGTCCAGCTGGTGTGCCGCTTGGCCTCGCGCAGCGCCTTCTCGAGGTATTCCAGGATGCGCTTCAGGAAGGCGACGGCGGCCTCGGTGCCGGGCGCGAGCTCCTCGTCCGGGAAGGCGCCGACCAGGGTCTGGTAGATCAGGTACTCGTCCCGGCGGTCGGGGGCGAGCCGGCCGTCGGGCCGCCGCGCCAGCGGCCGGTGGGCACGGATCCAGCGGGCCAGCACCGCCCGCCACTCCCCGGGGATCTCGGTGAGCGCGTCGATGCGCAGCCGGACGTCGGCGCTCCGCTTGGTGTCGTGCGTCGAGGCGGGCGAGAGCGAGCCCGGGATGCGGGCGCGCCGCTCGCCGAGGAGCGCGTGGAGCTCGCCGGGCGACGTCCCGAACCGGCTCGGCTCCCCGCCCACCTCGTTGAGCGAGGTGAGCCGGAGGTAGGTGTAGAAGGCGGTGTCCTCCACCGCCTTGGCGGTGACCGGCCCGGTCACCTGCTGCAGACGGAGCGTGAACTCGATCCAGGCCTGGCGGGCGGCGTCGGAGAGGCCCTCCGGGTAGCGCTGCAGGATCACGTCGCGCAGGAAGTCGAAGATGGAGGGGTCGACCACCGGGCTCTGCCGGCGGGCACGCGCGATGGTCGCCTCCACGATGGCCTGGTCACGCTCGTCCACCTCGGCGCGGCGGGTGACGTAGGTGCGGTAGACGGGGAAGAGCGCCACGTACTCCACGAGCACGCGGGTGAGCTCGTTGAGGGTGAAGTCCCGGGTGCGCCGGTCGGTCTCGGCGATGCGCGAGAGCCGGTGGGCGAGCATGTTCACCTCGCTCGCCATGGAGGCGGACATGACCAGCCGCTTCTTCTCCGCCACCACCTCGTGCCAGTCCTCGCGCTCGCCGGCCATGCGGGCGAAGAGGGCGTCGAAGGTGCGCTCGGCCCGGGCTTCGACGAAGAGGCCGTTGAGCGCCGCCAGCAGCTCGTACCCGGTGGTGCCGTCCACGTCCCAGCCCTCCGGCACCCGTTCCTTGCCGACCAGCACCTTCTCGACCACGACGTACAGCGCCCGCCGCGGCAGGCGGCCTGCCTCCAGCTCCGCGAAGATGCGCTCCAGGAGCGCCGGCTCGGCGGCCGCATCGAGCGCCTGGCCGCGCGCCGCGGCCAGGGCCCGGCAGCGCTCGAAGAGGTGACAGGCCTGCAGCCGACGGAAGTAGGCGGCCGGCACGTAGAGGCCGTCGGGGTGGTCGATGCGCAGGCCGGCGGCCAGCCCGTCGCGCAGGAACCCGAGCACGAGCCGGTGCGCCTCCGCGAACACCGCCGGCTCCTCCATGCGGATGGCGGCCAGCCCGTTCACGTCGAAGAAGCGCCGGTAGTTGATCTCATCGCCGGCCACCCGCCAGAAGGCCAGGCGGTACGCCTGCGCATCGAGCAGCTTCTGCAGCAGGTCGAAGCTGCGCGGATCGCCCGGGGTGCCGTTGAAGATGCGGATGTTCTCGTCGACGTGCTGGCGCACCGCCTGGCTGCTCTCGCACAGCGTGGCCAGCCGGCGCTTGGCGACCTCCTTCTCGCGGGCCCGCTCCGCCACCGCCGCCGGCGAGGTCTCGGTCCGCGGCGCAAGCTTTTCCAGCGCGGTGCAGATGGACTCGAGCTCCTGCACGCTCGGTTCGGCCGCGCCCAGCCACTCGATCAGCTCGGGGAGCCGGTGCCGCAGCACCTGCGGCACCGAGCGCGGCGCCAGCGGGAAGACGTGGTCGTGGTAGCGGATCTGGAGCGCGCCGCCGTCGCGGAGGAGCTGCAGCTCGCCGCGCTCCAGCACCCGGCCGAACTGGTCGCCCAGCACCGGGACCAGCACCTTGTAGGCGAGCTCGGACTTGAGCGGCGTCCAGTCCACGTCGAAGGCGTCGGCGTGGACCGAGGAGGGGCCGTTCTCGAGCAGGTCCATCCACCACGCGTTGTGGGCGCCGATCCCCATGTGGTTGGGGACGAAGTCGAGCAGGATGCCCATGCCGCGCGAGGCGCAGGCGGCGGCCAGACGGCGGAAGGCCTCCTCACCCCCCAGCTCGGGGTTCACGCGATCGTATGCAATCACGTCGTAGCCGTGGGTCGATCCCGGCGCGGCCGCCAGGATCGGCGAGAGATACACGTGGGAGATGCCGAGGGCGTGCAGGTACGGGACCAACCCCGCCGCGGCGTCGAGATCGAAGCCCCGGTCGAGCTGGAGGCGGTAGGTCGAGGAGGGCCTACGGGTGACGCCCTCGCCGCGCGCCAGGGAGTCCCTGAGCGCGGCGAGCAGTTCCTCGATGACGCCTCGGTTGTCCTGCACCCACACCTCCCCTGCGGGTGCGGCGCGCGCGCCAGCCTACCCGCCCGATGTCCTCCCGCTCCCGACCGCGAGCGCCCGCAGCCGATCCCGCGTGGCCCTGTCCGCCGCCAGGGCCACCATGTCCATCGGAATGCGGTAGGTCCAGTTGTCGTCGCTGACCGTGCCGGGCAGGTTCACGCGCTCGCGGGCCCCGAGCAGATCCTGGAGCGGAAGCAAGGTCACATCGGAGCCGGCCGAGTAGATCAACCCGAGCAGCGCGTCGCGAACCTGGTCGTCGAACGGCAGCGGCCCGGCCAGCGCCGTCGGCGGCTGCGCCGGAGCGGCGTCGGGGGCTGGCGAGGGCGGGGGCTCCACCGCGGTGCCCGGGAGAACTCCTGCCCGGTCGCGCAGCGCCGCGAGCTGCGGCAGCGCCAGGAGCTGGGTGCGCTCCTCCGCCGGGAGCGCCTCGAACCAGTCGGCCAGCGACTCGGTGTCGTGCGTGCCGGTGGTGGCCAGCGAGAGTGCGGGCCAGCCGGCCGGATCGCGGAAGGCGTTGCCGCCCTCCTTCCAGTTCTTCTCCCACCGCTGGACGCGGTAGCCGGGGATCCCCAGCTCGGTCAGCGACTCGCGCACGAAGTCCGGGACCACCCCCAGGTCCTCGGCCACCACCTGCGCCCCCTCCGTGCAGATGCGCAGCACCGCCTCGCCGTTCTCGATCTGCTCCGGCTCCTCGGCCGGGACGAAGCGGGGCTCGGTGCCGTCGTTGGGCCAGAAGTAGGTCCGGTAGAGCCCGACCACGTGGTCGACGCGGTAGAGGTCGTACAGGTCGGCCATGCGTCGCGCGCGCTCGCGGATCCACGGGTAGCCCGCGGCCTTCATCTCGGGCCAGCGATACACCGGGAAACCCCAGTCCTGGCCGGTGGGGCTGAAGGCGTCGGGAGGGACGCCCACCCGCGCGTCCGTGCGAAAGTCCTCGCCCCGCGCCCACACGTCGGCCGAGTCGCCGGCCACCATGAAGGGGAGATTGCCGCCCAGGTGGACGCCGCCGCCGTTGGCGGCCCGGCGCGCCGCGTGCCACTGCTCCTCGGCCACCCACTGCATCCACTCCTGGAACAGCACCTCGCGCGCGTGCCGCTGGCGGGCGGCGGCCAGCGCCGACGGGTCGCGTTTCCGCAGCTCCTCGGGCCAGTCCATCCAGGGCTTGCCGCCGAGCTCGGCGTCGTGCAGCGCCACGAAGAGCGCGTAGTCGGCCAGCCAGGCCTTCTCCTCCTCGGCGAAGGCCATGAGCGCGCGGGCGCGCTCGGTCTTCCCCTCCCACTCCGCGCGCAGGAAGCGCTCGAAGGCCAGCTGGAAGGCGCGGCGCTTGAGCTGCCGGACCGCGTCCCAGCGCACCCGGGGATCGCGCCGGACCGCGGCCAGGCGCTCGCGCTCCTCGGCGCCGAGCGCGTCCACGCCCCCGGCCTGCTGGAAGTCGAGCATCGCCTCCGGGGCCACGTAGACCGGGTCGATGGCGAAGGCGGAGAGGGCGAAGTACGGGCTGTTCTGGCCGCGGGCGGCCTCGTTCACGGGGAGCAGCAGGATCAGGGACAGGCCGGCGTCCACGGCCCAGCGCGAGAAGGGGACCAGGTCCGGGATCTCGCCCACCCCCCAGTCGGTGGCCGAGCGGAGCGAGAAGAGCGGGATGAGGACGCCTGCCTGCCGGGAGAACATGTCGGTGTCACCGCCGTTGCGTGGGCGCGGCCCTTGTGGGGTCGGCCGGCCCGGGATATCAGACGGACGCCCTCGCGGCACCCGTCTTTCGGGGAGGCGGTGGGCGGTCGGCCCAGCCACCGGAGCGAAACGTGATCACCCGCGGACGATTCGCGCCCTCGCCGACCGGCCCCCTGCACCTCGGGAACGCCAGGACCGCGCTCCTGTCCTGGCTGGCCGCGCGCGGCGCCCGGGGGGCGTACCTGATGCGCGTCGAGGACCTGGACGCACCGCGCGTCCGGTCCGGCGCGGAGGACCGCATCCTGGCCGGCCTGCGCTGGCTGGGGCTCGACTGGGACGAGGGGCCCGACGTGGGCGGCGCGTTCGCCCCCTACCGGCAGTCCGAGCGCATGGACCGCTACGCCGAGGCGCTGGCGCGGCTGCGGCAGGCGGGCGCCGCATACCCGTGCTTCTGCTCGCGGACCGAGGTGGCGGCCGCGGCCCAGGCGCCGCACGGACCCGGCGACGAGGGCCCGCGCTACCCGGGCACGTGCCGCGAGCTTCCGGCCCAGGAGGTGGAGAGGCGGACCCGGATCCGGCCCCCGGCCTGGCGCTTCCGCGTGCCGCCGGGCGTGGTCGAGTTCCAGGACGAGGTGCACGGCTGGCAGCGGCGGGACGTGGCGGCCGAGACCGGCGACTTCGTGATCGCCCGCGCCGACGGGGTCCCGGCCTATCAGCTGGCGGTGGTGGTCGACGACGCGGCCATGGGCGTGACGGAGGTGGTGCGGGGCGACGATCTCCTGGCGTCCACCGCGCGCCAGCTGCTCCTGTACCGGGCGCTGGGGCTCACCGCGCCCCGCTTCGCGCACGTGCCGCTCGTCAACGGCGAAGACGGGACACGCCTGGCCAAGCGCCACGGCGCGCCGTCGCTGGACGAGCTGCGCGAGCGCGGCGCGGATCCGCGCGCGGTGGCGGGGCTCCTGGCGGCGCACTCGGGCCTGGCCGCGCCCGGCGCGCGGGTCCACCCGCGCGATCTCGTCGCGGGCTTCTCGCTGGCGCACATTCCGCGGAGCCCGGCGCAGCTCGTGCGGGCGGAGGTGGAGGGGCTGCTGGCGAACCCGTGACCGTCATCGTCACCGCTCTCGCTCTCCGAGCGAATCGGCACCCGGCAAACGGGCACGGACCCGGTGACGGTGACGGTGACGGGCACGGTGACGGTGACGGTGACGGGGGGAGCAGCGGTGGCAGTACGCAAACGGGGTGACCGCTCCCTCGCGGCCACCCCGTCCGTCCCCCTGTCCCTCCCCCGAGATACGCGAGCACCCTACGCCGCCCGCCCTCGATGCGCGGTGATGTGCATCACATGCCTACTCCGCACCCCGGCGGGCGGATTCTCGCCCCGGAGCTCCGCACCGTGGCCCGGGGCCGGGGGACGCGCCAACCGTGCGACGCCAGGGCGCACATTTCCCGGACGCCACGCGTGGTACAAGCCGAGCGTGCGTCGGAAGCTCGCGTCCCTCGCCGCGATGGCGGCAGGCCTGGTCCTCCTGGCCGCCGCGGTGCTGCTGACGCTGGCGCGGAGCCTCCGATGACCGTGACGCTCCGGGGCATGGCGCGCTGCGCGCTCTGGATCGGTCTCTACGTCCTCCTGGTGCTGTTCCCGGTGCCCTGGCTGGCGCTGGGGACCGGGTCCACCCGCGCCTTCCCCGACGAGCTCGGCGCCATCCTGGGTTACCTGGCGCTATCGATCCTGGCGGTGCAGTTCGTGCTGACGGCCCGGTTCCGGCTGCTGCTGCCGCCCTTCGGCACCGACGTCCTCTACGCCTTCCACCGCGGCATGGCGCTGGTGGCGATCGCCTTCCTCGTCGCCCACGGGCTCTTGATGCTCCCCCCCGCCGAGCTCGCCTCCTGGCTGCACCCGCTGGGCGCGAACTGGGCGGGGGCGGTGGCGCTCTACCTGCTCCTGCTCCTGGCGGTGATCTCCGCCGGGCGGGGGCTGTTGCGGCTCCCGTACGCGCCCTGGCGCGCGCTGCACGGAGTGCTGGCGGCGGCGGTGGTCTGCATCGGCCTCGTCCACGCCGCCGCCTCGGCCTTCATCGCGCACGATCCGGTGACGCGCGCCGGCCTGTGGGTCTGGACGCTGGCCTTCGTGCTGCTCCTGGCCTGGGTCCGGCTGGTGAAGCCGCTCTTGCTCCTGGGCCACCCCTACCGCGTCACCGGGGTGCGGCCGGAGCACGGCGGCGCGGTGACGCTGGTCCTCGACCCGGAGAACCTCGACGGTCACCGCTTCCGGGCCGGCCAGTTCGCCTGGCTCACCCTGGAGGGCTCTCCCTTCCTGGCGCGCGAGCGTCCCTTCTGCTACTCGGGCAGCTCGCAGCGGGCGCCGCGGCTGGAGCTGACGATCAAGGCGATGGGTCCGTTCACCCGGCGTGTCCAGGACGTCAAACCGGGGGCGCGGGCCTACGTGGACGGTCCGTTCGGGCACACCTCGATCGACTCCTTCCCGGACGCCGACCGGTACTTCTACGTCGCCGGCGGGATCGGGATCGCGCCCTGCGTCTCCATGCTGCGGACGCTGGCCGACCGGGGCGATCGGCGCCCGCACACGGTCGTGTACGGGAGCGCCGACTGGGACTCGGCGGCCTTCCGCGAGGACCTGGCCGAGCTGGCGAGCCGCATCGATCTCAAGGTGGTGCACGTGCTCGAGAAGCCGCCCCTGGGCTGGCTGGGCGAGACCGGCATCATCGGGCCGGAGCTGCTGGAGCGGCACCTCCCCCGCAGCGGCCGGCGGGCCTGCTTCGTGTGCGGGCCCGACGCGATGATGGATGCGGCCGAGTCCGCACTGGCCGAGCTGGGCGTGCCGGTGGAGGACATCCACGCCGAGCCGCTCCGCTGGGCGTAGCTGCCTGGCCGGTGGTCACGAAGGCCGCCGCGCCCGCATCCTCAGCCGGAGGTGCCCCTCGGCCGTCCCTGCGGCGCAAGACCCGGGGCACCCGGGAGGCCGGCATGGCTCACCTGGGAGCGCGCGCAGCCATCCCCGTCCTCCTCTGGCTGGCGCTGAGCGGCTGCGGCGGCGACTCGGTGCCCCCCAGCGCCTGGGAGGCCTCCAGGCCCGAGGACCAGGGCATGGACTCGCGCCGGCTGCGTGCCCTGGTCGACGAGGTCCGGAGCGACCACCTCACGCTGCACGCCGTGCTGGTCCTGCGCCACGGCCGACTGGTGCTGGAGGAGTACTTCGAGGCCGGGAACCGCGGCTCGCTCCGCGACTGGCACTCCGTCACCAAGAGCATCACCTCCACGCTGGTGGGGATGGCCATCCAGGACGGGTTCATCGGCAGCGTGGAGGACACGGTGGGGAGGTACCTCCCCGACGCGCCGGCGGCGACGGCCGGCCTCACCCTGGTGGACCTGCTCACCATGTCGAGCGGGCTCCGCTGGGAGGAGCACACCAGGGCGTATACCGACCCGGCCAACACCTTCAACCAGATGGTCCGGACCTCCGACTGGACGCGCTTCGTGCTGGCGCAGCCGCCGGCCGAGCCCCCGGGGACGAGCTTCAACTACTGCACCGGGTGCTCGCAGGTGCTGTCCGCGGTGGTGCAGAGGGCGACCGGGAAGACCACCCTGGCCTACGCGCGGGAGCGGCCTTCGGGCCGCTCGGCATCACGGCCGTCCGCTGGGGGTCCGATCCCAGCGGCGTCACCCAGGGCGGCTCGGACCTGCACCTCACCCCCCAGGACGCGGCCAAGATCGGCCAGCTGATGCTGCAGGGCAGCTCGTGGAAGGGCGAGCAGCTCGTCCCGGCCGGGTGGGTTTCCGCTGCCACCGCGAAGCACGTCGACACCGTGCAGTTCCGCGACTGGGGAGAGGACTGCGCCGCTGGCTATGGATACCAGTGGTGGATGAACTCGTTCGGCGGCTTTCGCGCCTTCGGGTATGCCGGGCAGTACATCATCGTCGTCCCGGACCTGGACCTGGTGGTCGTGCTGTCCAACGACGACGTCACCGGCAACGCGTACACGCCCATGCGGCTCGCCGAGCAGTACGTCCTGCCGGCGATCCTGGACGGCGCGGTCCCGTCCTCGTCGGCCGCCCATGGGTCCGGGGCGGTGGCCGGCGGTCGGTGACTCGCCCGCGGCTCAGCGCATCCCGCGCGCCGCCTCGACCAGCGCGTCGTTCTCGGCGCGCGAGCCCACCGTGATGCGGATGCAGCCCTTCATCGACGGCGAGCGATCCTGGCGACGGACCAGCACGCCGCGCTCGAGGAGCTGCGCCTGGACCTGTGCGGCGTCGGCCGCCCGCACCAGCAGGAAGTTGGTCGAGGAAGGATAGACGCGCCAGGAGGTCGCCTCCTGCAGCGCGGTCCGCAGCCGCTCGCGCTCGGCGCGGACCCGTTCCACCACCGGGGCCACGTACCCGGGCGACTCCAGCACCGTGAGCAGGATGGCGGAGGTGTGGGCGGGAAGGCAGAACGGCGGGATGCAGGCGCGCGCCACCGCCGCCACCTCGGGCGAGGCGAGCAGGTACCCGGCGCGGATGCCGCCCAGGCACCAGGACTTGGAGAAGGTGCGCAGGACGGCCACGTGCGGGTTGCGGCGCGCCAGCGGCCGGAAGTCGGTGCCGGAGAACGCCTGGTACGCCTCGTCGACCACCAGGAGCCAGTCCCGCTCCGCGGCCCGCCGCGCCAGCGCCTCCACCTCGGCGGCCTCGAAGAGCCGCCCGGTGGGCGCGTGCGGGTCGGGCAGGAACAGGACGCCGGGCGGGCCGTCCATGGCCTCGAGCAGCGCGGGGGTGGGCAGCTCGAAATCGGCGCCGAGCGGGATCCCGCGCCAGGGCGTGCCGGCCGCCTCGGCGCCCCCGCGGTAGTAGGGGAACGAGGGCACCGTGTCGAGGACGCTGCGCGCGGCGGTGGCGAGCCCGAGGATGAGGACGTTCGAGCCCGGCGAGAGCACCACGCCGCGCTCGTCCCAGCCCTCGTGCCGCGCCAGCGCCTCGCGCACGTCCTCGGCGTGCAGCTCGGGATAGCGGTTCCAGGGGATCGCTGGCCAGGCGCTCCAGCGCGCGGGCCTTCACCTCCGGCGGCAGGTCGTCGGGGCTCTCGTTCTGGTCGAGCTTCACCCGCGCGTCCGAGCGGGCATACGGGTACTCGGCCGGCGAGGCGAGGTGCGGCTTGAAGGCGTTCACCCCTCGAAACCTAGCACACGCCCGGCGGGGGCCGCCCGCCCCTCCGGGACCCTGCGACGCAGCGGATCAGCGCCCGCCCAGAGCCGCCTCGACGGTCTCGATGAGGTAGGTCGCCGCGGTGGCCAGCGTGCGCGCACCATCGCCCGCGCCGTGCGCCACCCCGGGGGCCACCTCCATCACGTCCCCTCCGCACAGTCCGATCTCCGCTCCCACCCTCCGCACGAGAGCCACCACCCACTCCGGATCGAGCCCGCCCGGCTCCGGCGTGCCGGTGGCGCCGGCGGCGGCGGGGTCGGTGCCGTCGATGTCGTTCGAGAAGTACGCCGCGGTCACCTGCGCGCGCCGGAGCTGGTCCACCACCGCCTGGAGGGCGCCGGCGGGATCGCCACGCACCTCGGCAGCCCAGAGCTGGCGCACGCCCAGCGTCGACTCCCAGTGACTGCGGTCGTGCGCCGAGGCGCGGATGCCGACCTGCATCAGCCGCCCGCCGCGGCCGATCAGCTCGTTGGCGTGGTACGACCAGGTCCCGAAGCAGTGCAGGATACCGAGCCGCTCGGGCAAGAGGTCGGTGTGGGCGTCGATCTGGACGATGCCGAGCCCGGGCCGGACGCGCGAGAGCGCCCGCACCACCGGCAGGGCGGTGGAGTGGTCGCCGCCCAGCGCCAGCACCCTGACCTTCGGGTTCTGGGCCAGGACCAGCGAGAGCGCCCGCTCGGCGATGGAGAGCGGCGAGACGGGAAGCTCGCGCCGGACCTCCTCGTCGAGCGCCGGGTAGAGGGCCCGCCGGGCGGCGGCCAGCTGCGCGTCGGACAGCATCTCGTCCTCGAGGAGCTGGGGGACGCAGAACACGTCGCCCAGGTCGACCAGCCCCGCCTGCCGGGCCCGGGCGAGCCGCGGGCCGTGATCGTCGAGCAGCCGGGCGCGGATGGCCGCCGGGCCCAGGTTGGCGCCGCGCTGGACCCCGCCGCCCACGTCGGACGGGATCCCCAGCAGGATGGCCCGGGCCGAGCCGGCCGCCTCGAGATCGCGCCTCCAGCGCGCTTCCACCGCGCCGTCGGAACCCGCCCCGTAGAGCCGACGCTGCAGCTCGCGCTGGGCATCGCGTCCGGTCGAGACCAGGTGGACGCCGCCGCCGGCCGGACGGAGCAGGAGGGGAAGGAGGTCGGAGGTGGTCACGGTCCGAGTGTAGGCGGGCGCCCGCAGGCCCGCGCGGGAAGAAGGTTCGTGAATCGAACATTTTACGCCCAAGAGGGGCCTAAACGTTTGACGCTCGAACGTTGGGTGCGCTAGATTGACGCGGCATGGCTGAACCGTTCGTACGCGTTCGCGGTCTTGGAAAGGAGTTCGGCGGCCACGCCGTGCTGCGCGACGTCGACGCCGAGATCCGCCCCGGCGAGATCGTCGGGCTCATCGGCGAGAACGGCGCCGGCAAGTCGACGTTCATGAAGATCCTGGCCGGCATCCACGAGCCGACCGCCGGGCAGGTGTACATCGAGGGGCAGCCGGTCGCGTTCCGCTCCCCCTCGGACGCGCGCCGCGCCGGCATCAGCATCGTTCCCCAGGAGTTCAACCTGGCTTCCGACCTGACGGTCGAGGAGAACGTCTTCCTCGGGGCGGAGCTGCTCGGGGCGGGCGCACGCTCGACCTGGCCCGGATGCGATCGCGCACCGCCGAGCTGCTGGCGCAGCTGGGCGCCAACGTCGGCCCGGCCGACCGCATCGACCGGCTCAGCGCCGCGCAGAAGCAGCTGGTCGAGGTCTCGAAGGCCCTCGCCTTCGACGCCAGGCTCCTCATCCTCGACGAGCCGACCACCATGCTCACGGTGGTCGAGATCGACCGCCTCTTCGCCCTGATGCGCTCGCTGCGGGAGCGGGGGATGGGCCTGGTCTACGTCTCCCACAAGCTGGCCGAGGTGAAGACCATCTGCGACCGGGTCATCGTGCTCAAGGATGGCGACAAGGTCCGCGAGGCCGCCATCGCGGAGATCGAGCCGCCCGAGATGGCCCGCTGCATGGTGGGTCGTGAGCTGCGCGAGATTTACCCGCCCAAGCGCGCCGCCAGCGGCCCGCTGGTCCTGGAGGTGGAGGGTCTCTCCTCGCCCGGCGCCTTCACCGACGTCTCGCTGACGGTCCGGGCCGGCGAGAATCCTGGGGCTGGCCGGCCTGGTGGGCGCGGGCCGGACCGAGGTGGCCGAGGCGCTCATGGGGCTCCGCCCCTCGACCGGCGCGGTCCGGGTGACCGGGCGGGATGCGCGCGCGCACAGCGCCTCCGCGGCGGTGCGCCGGGGGCTGGGCTACCTCTCCGAGGATCGCCAGGGCTCGGGCGTGGTCACCGCCATGGGCGTGGCCGAGAACATGACGCTGGTCTCGCTGCCCCGGTACTGCTCCGTGCCGTTCGTGGTGGATCGCGCGCGCGAGCGCCAGGCGGCTCAGACCTGGCGGGACCGCTTCGACATCAAGGTGCGGGACCTGGAGGCGCCGCTCGAGTCGCTCTCGGGCGGCAACCAGCAGAAGGTCTCGCTGGCCAAGACGCTCGACCCCGGGCCCCAGGTCGTCATCGTCGACGAGCCCACCCGCGGCGTGGACGTCGCCGCCAAGCAGGAGATCTACCGCTTCCTGGCCCAGCTCGCCGGCAAGGGCGTCGCGGTGCTCCTCATCTCCAGCGAGCTCGAGGAGATCATCGGCATGAGCGATCGAGTCGTCGTCATGCGCGAAGGGCGCGTCGCGGGCGAGCTGCCGGCCTCGGCCCTGGGGGAGCACGAGATCATGTACCTGGCCACCGGCCTGGAGAAGACGAGCGCCACATGACCGCCATCACCGCCAACGAGCTCTTCCAGAAGGTCCGCCAGGTCGACAAGGAGCGCTACGCCGCGCTGGTGGCGCTGGTCATCCTGACGGTGATCTCGTCCTTCCTGAGCGAGTACTTCCTGCAGTGGCAGAACCTGCTCAACATCCTGCGCCAGGTCTCGTATACGGGGATCATCGCGCTGGGGATGACCTTCGTGATCATCTCCGGCGGCATCGATCTCTCGGTCGGCTCCATGGCGGCCTTCGTGGGCTCGCTGGGGATCCTGGCCCTGAACGCGCTGGCCGGTCGTTCGCAGCCGCTGGCGGTGGCGGTCGCCATGGCGGTGGCCCTGGGATCGGGGTTGCCGTGCGGGCTGGCCAACGGCCTGCTGATCACCAAGGGGCGCATCGCGCCGTTCATCGTCACGCTGGGCACCATGGCGATCTTCCGCTCGCTGTCCCTGTACATGAAGATGCGGGGGAGTTCCGCTCCGGAATCGTCGCTGTTCGGGACCTTGGCTGGATCCGCCCCGGGCCGGTCCCGGTGCCGGTGATCGTCATGGTGGCGCTGGCCGCGGCCCTGTCGTTCGCCCTGCAGCGGACCCGCTACGGTCGCTACGTGCGCGCGGTGGGGTCGAACGCCCGCGTGGCGCGGTACTCGGCCATCGACGTGGACCGCACCCGGCTCATCGCCTACACGCTGACCGGCCTGCTGGTGGGCGTCTCGGCGATCCTGCTCGCCATGCGCTTCAACTCGGTGGGCACCTCCACCGTGGGCATCAACTACGAGCTGGACGCCATCGCCGCGGTGATCATCGGCGGCACCTCGATGGCGGGCGGGCGCGGGACGATGTGGGGCACGATCATCGGCGCCATCACCCTGGGCGTCATCAACAACATGCTCAACATGGTCGGGCGTCTCCACCTACCTGCAGGGCACGGTCAAGGGTCTGGTCATCATCGGCGCCGTGTTCATCCAGCGCCAGCGGCAGTAGCAGGGCGCGTGCCGGGAGAGCCGGCGCGCGGGCAGCAGGACCAGGAGACGGCGTCGCCAGCGGGGCGGCGCCCAACGAGGAGGCACGAGATGAAGAAGCTCCTCACGATGGTGCTGGTGGCGGCGCTGGCCGCGCTGGGCGGCTCGGCGTCCGCGCAGTACCAAGAAGATCAAGATCGGCGTCACCATGCCCACCGCCGACCACGGCTGGATGGGCGGCGCCAACTGGTGGGCCAAGAAGGCCATGGACGACTGGAAGGCGAAGGACCCCAACGTCGAGTTCATCTTCAAGACCTCGGGCGACGTCACCAAGCAGGTGGCCGACATCGAGGACATGCTGGTCCAGGGCGTCAACGGGCTGGTGGTCTTCCCCTTCGAGTCGGCCCCGGTGACGCCGGTGGTCGAGAAGGCGCACGAGAAGGGGGTCTACATCGGTGGTGCTCGATCGCGGGGTCACCAAGCCCGTCTACGACGTGTACCTCTCCAACGACGACGAGTCGTACGCGCGCCAGGGGATGGACTACGTCGTGCAAGGCGCTCGGCGGCAAGGGCAACGTCGTCCTCATCGAGGGCCTGCCCAGCGTCATCAACGACCTGCGCACCAAGACCGCCAAGGACGTCGCGGCCAAGTACCCGGGCATCAAGATCCTCGACTCCCAGCCCGGCAACTGGAACAAGGAGAAGGCCACCGCCGTGATGGAGAACTACCTGGCCGAAGTACAAGTCCATCGACGCGGTCTACACCGCCGACGACGACATGCTGGAGGGCGCGCTCCAGGCCTACAAGGAGTCCGGCCGCAAGGACCTCAAGATCGCCTTCGGCGGCGCCGCCAAGAAGGAGATCGTGAAGAGGATCATGGACGGCGATCCGCTGGTCAGGGCCAACGCCACCTACCCGCCCGACGTCGTCGCCACCGGCGTGTCGGTGGCGGTGGTGGGCCTGCGCGGGCGGGTGTACGAGGGCTTCTACCAGAAGAAGCTCCCGCTGCGCATGATCCTGCCCAGCGAGCTCATCACCAAGGACAACGCCAAGAACTACTACGTGCCGAACGCCGCCTTCTAGCGCGGCTCACCCCCGGGAGCGCCCATGGACGAGGACCGCACCGTCGTCTCCCCGGAGCTGGGCGCCCCTGCGGCGGTGGGGCGGATCCTCCGCATCGTGCGGGAGCAGGGGCCGCTCTCGGCCTCCCAGATCGTCCGCCTCACCGGCCTCGCCAAGAGCACCGTCTCCATCAACCTGGACCGGCTGCTGGAGGCGGGGCTGGTGCGCGAGGTGACCCGGGCCGGTTCCAAGCGCTGCAAGCTCGAGATCGACGAGAGCGCCGGCTTCGTCGTGGGGGTCGACCTGGGCCAGACGCACCTGGCGCTGGGTCTCTGCAACCTGCGGGCGGAGATCCTGGAGCGCACGCGAACCCCGCTGCTGCTCCGGCGCGAGACGCCGGAGTCGGTGCTGGATCGGACCACGGCGCTGGCGGGCGAGCTCCTCTCCCGGGCGCGGCTCGACCCGCGCCGTTTGCTGGGCATCGCGGTGGGCGTGCCCGGACCGGTCGACCACGCCCGCGGCATCCCGGTGAGCCCGCCGGTCATGCCCGGCTGGGACCACTACCCGGTCACCTCCTACCTGGCCGAGCGCTTCGGGTGCCCGGTGTTCCTGGACAACGACGTGAACGTGATGGCGCTGGGCGAGCGCCACCGCGGCGCGGCGCAGGACGTCGACGACTTCATGTTCGTCAAGATCGGCACCGGGATCGGCTGCGGGCTGGTGGTGCGCGGCGAGATCTACCGGGGGGCGAAGGGAGCCGCCGGCGACATCGGCCACATCGGGCTCGACGGCGACGCCACCGCCTGCCGCTGTGGCAACCGCGGCTGCCTGGAGGCGGTGGCGGGCGGCGAGGGGCTCCAGGCGCTGGCCGAGGCGGCGGCCCGCGACGGCCGCAGCGCCTTCCTGGTGCAATGCGCGCAGCGGGGCGAGGCGCTGGACGCGGCCGCGCTGGCCCTGGGCGCCGCGGCGGGCGACGAGTGCTGCAACGCCGTGCTCATGGAGTCGGGCCGGCGGGTCGGCGACGTCCTGGCCAAGCTGGTCAACTTCTTCAACCCGTCGCTGATCGTGGTCGGGGGCGGCGTGGCGCTGGTCGGCGAGCGCTACATCGCCAGCATCCGCGAGGCCGTGTACCGGCGCTCGACCCCGCTCGCCACCTCGGATCTGGTGGTCAAGAAGGCCATCCTGGGCGAGGACTGCGGCGTGATCGGCGCCGCGGTGCTGGTGCTGGACGAGATCCTCTCCCACCGGAACCTGTCGAAGCTGGTCGGACGCACCGCGCCGGAGGCGCGGCCCCGACCGTCCCGACGCATGACCGGCCGGCGCCCCTCGCACCGGATCCCGGGCCGGCGCCCGTCGCGCGCCGCCCGGGGCCATTGAGCGGGCCGCCCGGGCTACGTGCCGCGCGAGAGCACGAACGACGCGAAGGCCTTGTCGGTCCCCGAGACGTGCTCCTCGAGCCAGCGCTGCAGCCAGGAGCTGACCCGAACCGGCTCGAGGCCCGGGCTGCCGCGGCGCTCGTGTTCGCGCGACAGCTCGAGGATCCGCTCGATGAACCCGTCGTGCTCCGACTTGTGCTTCTCGTAGCCAGGGTAGCTCACCTGCCGCATCCAGGACTCCTCGGCGCCGAAGTGCGTGACGCAGTAGAGCCGGAGGTACGAGAGCAGGATGCCGACGTCCTGCCGCGTCGGCTCGGCGAGTCCGGTGATGAATCGCTCCGCCCGGCGGAACAGCTCCTGGTGCTGGGCGTCGATCTCCTCGATCCCGACCGCCAGGTCTGGGGTCCACTTGATCATCACGTCCTCCGGCGCCGACGGGCGCGGTCCGATCAGGATCCCACCGTGGTGCCACCGGATTCTTGATCGAACGCACGCCGTCCGGAACCCCGCCCCGCTCCGGTGGGTCGCGCAGGCCGGCCGGCGCGCCTATCCAGCCCGGCTGTCGTCGACCAGCCGGTCGGCCTCGTCCGGGCCGCCCCAGCCGAGGATGGCCGGGTTCTTGGGCTCGAAGAAGATGGCCGAAAGGAAGAACTGGGCGATCTCGTCCTTGACGCGCGCCGGCAGATCGTCGGGGGACTTGATGAGGTTGCCCCGCGCGTGCTTCACCGGCACGGCCAGGACGCGGTCGTTCCGGACGCGCCCGTTGGTCTTCGAGTCCTGCTCCAGCCGGACCACCGCGATGGCCCGGCACGGCACCACCACGCCGGGGAAGCTCTCCACGTCCCAGTATATCAGCGCATCGACGGGGTCGCCGTCGGCCGCCCGCGTCCCCGGGACGAATCCCCAGTCGTACGGGTACGAGAGGCCGAGCGGCAGCGGGCGCGAGACGCTCATCACCTCGAGGGCGGTGTCGTACTTCAGCTTGACGATGGCTCCGCGGGGGGACTCGACCACGACGCGCACGGCGCCCTGCGCGTCTCGGGGTGGGAGGCGGGCCAGATCGGCCATCCACAGTCCATGCCCGGCGCGCTCGCGCGGGGCAACGCTTCCGGCGGGTACCCCACCGGGGTCGTCTGGCCCGAGGCGCGCGATTCCGGGCGGGCGCGTGGCTACAAGCGGCGGATGCCGACCCCCGATCGCGAGCTTCCGACCGGACCCGTGCTCACGCTGCCGGGCCTCTGGAACTCCGGCACCGAGCACTGGCAGAGCCACTGGGAGCGGCTCGCGCCGGCCGTCTTTCGCAGGGTGAACCAGCGCGACTGGGAGACGCCCCGCGTCGAGGACTGGGTCGAAACGCTCGACCGCGCCGCGGCGGCGGCGGGGCCGGAGGTGCTGCTCGCCGCGCACAGCCTGGCGTGCGCTCTCGTCTGCCACTGGGCGCGGCGCACCCGCACCCCGGTTCGCGGGGCGCTCCTGGTCGCGCCCTCCGACGTGGAGGCGCCGTCGTACCCCGCCGGCCCGGCCGGATTCGAGCCCATGCCCCTCGACCGCCTACGCTTCAGGTCGATCGCCGTGGTCGGAGACGACGATCCGTACGTCTCGCTTCTCCGCGCCCGCGCGTTCGCGGCGGCCTGGGGGAGCCGGCTGGTCGAGGTCCGCGGGCTCGGCCACCTGAACAGCGACAGCCGGATGGGAACGTGGCCGCTGGGGCTGTCGCTCCTGCGCGAGCTGCGCGCGGGCTGAACCCCGGGAGGGATGGCGGATCCGCCCGGGAAGCAGGCGGTTGGGGGGCTGCCGTGCCACGACGACCGCAACGGCGTACGATCGCCTTCACCGCCCCGCTCGCGGGGGCATGCTGCCTGCGCGGACGAGCCGGCGTGACCCGTGGCGGAGGACACCATGCTCGACGACAGGGATCTCGTGGCGGTGGCGTCGTTCGAGAACCTCTCCGACGCGGAGATGGCCAAGATGATGCTCGCCGCCGAGGGGATCGCGGTGGTGATCCAGGACCAGCCGCTCGCCTCGCTGCTCCCGGCCGTGGCGCTCGCCAACGGCGGCCTCACGCTCTACGTCGCCGAGGACGAGGCGGAGAAGGCGCGCGAGGTGCTCGCCAAGCCGGACTCGGCCGAGGAGCCGCCGGAAGAAGAGCGGGCCGCCGCGGACCGGCCGGTCTGATCCACGGGGGCTGCGCTCGCGCGCGGGGCCGCTCACCCCGCCAGAACGCTCAGCCCCAGGCTCGCACCAGCTCGACCAGCGTGCGGATCCCGAAGCCGGTTCCGCCGGCGGCGACGTAACCGCGATCCTTCGGTGCGTGGGATGGCCCGGCGATGTCGAGGTGGGCCCAGGGCACGTCGCCCGCGAAGCGGTGCAGGAAGTGGGCGGCGGTGATGGCGCCGCCCCAGCGCTCGCCGGTGTTCTTCATGTCGGCCCGCTCGCTCTTGAGCTGGTCCTCCAGCGCCTCGGTGAGCGGCAGGCGCCACACGTCCTCGCCGGCGGCGCGGGCCGCCGCCAGCATCGCCTCCACCACCTTGCCGTCTGGTCCGAACAGGCCCGCGGTGGTGAGGCCCAGCGCCACCATGCACGCGCCCGTGAGCGTGGCCACGTCGATCATCGCCGCCGGCTGGAAGGTCCTTGCGGCCCAGGCCAGCACGTCGCCCAGCACCAGCCGCCCCTCGGCGTCGGTGTTGGTGATCTCGACCGTCTGGCCGTCGATGGCGCGCAGCACGTCGGAGGGCTTGTAGGCGCGACCCCCCGGCATGTTCTCGCAGGCGCCCAGCACGGCGTGCACCGGAAAGGGCGGCGCCACGGAGGCGATGACCTGCATGGCCCCCAGCACGGCGGCGCTCCCGGCCATGTCGGTGTTCATGGTGACCATCGACTCGGTGGGCTTGAGCGACAGGCCGCCCGAGTCGAAGGTGATGGCCTTGCCCACCAGCACCACCGGGGTCCGGCCGCGGGCGCCCCTCGGCTGGTACGACACCTGGACCAGGCGCGGAGGCTCGGCCGACCCGCGGCTCACGCCCAGGAACAGGCCCATGCCCAGCGCCTCGATCTCGCGCGGCCCGCGAACCTTCACCGCCAACCCCGACCGACGCGCCAGCTCGGCCGCGGCCGCCGCCAGCCGGGTGGGCGTGCAATCCGCCGGCCCCAGGTTGACGAGGTCGCGCGCCCAGGCGACCGCCGACGAGATCTCCCGCGCCAGCTCGAGGGCGTCGCGCAGGGCCGCCGATCGCTCCGCCCCGGCCGGCACCGCGACCAGGACCGTGCCGGGCCCGGGCGGACGGGCCGGATCGGGCTTGCGGTACCGCTCGAACGAATAGGAGCCCAGCAGCGCCCCCTCGGCGGCGGCGCGGGCGGCGCCGGGGACGTCCCCCTGCAGCGCCCCCGGGACGGCGACCGCCAGCAGGTGCGCCCCGGCCCGGGCGGCGACGCGGGCGGCGCGCCCCACGGCCGAGCGGAGCGGCTCGTGTCCGCGGCGCCGGGAGTCCTCGGCGAGCCGCTCCGCCGGTCCGAGCCCGAGCAGGTGCACGCGGCGGGCGGGGAGCCTGCCGAGCGTCGCCAGCTCGAGCTCCTCGCCGGGCTTGCCCTCGAAGTGCTCCGCCCGGGCGGCGGCGAGCAGGTTCCCGCCCAGCGCGGCGTCGATGGCCGCGACGACCTTCGAGCCGCGCCTGCGCAGGTCCTCCTCCGCCACCGGCAGGAGCAGCGCATCGGCTGCGATCGACTGGACCGGCGAGCCGGTCGCCCTCACCACCACGCGTCGCTGGGGCATGGCACCTCCCGCGGTCGAAGTTCCGCGGGCGCTCCTGTAACACGAACCGACCCCGCGCGCGGGGCCGGTCGCGGGTCCACCCTGCGTCCGCGCGGGCCGGAACCCGCACGGGGGCGGGCTCGCGCTTGGAGCGGGCGCTAGCGGATCTTGATCCGGGAGAAGAACTCCGCCCCGGCGGCGGGGAGCTCGTCGGTGCTGTAGTTCACCGTGGCCGTGTACTCCTTCCCATCCTGGTAGTAGAGCCAGGAGTCGAGGCGGCGGAACTGCCGGACCTCGCGCCAGCGCAGCGGGTACCTGGTGGCCTCGAACACCTCGGCCTTGGGGAGCGACTGGGCGTACTCCGCGATCTCCTTCAACTCCTGGTCCGCGGGGATGGTCTTGTCCACGATGGCGAGCGCGTACTCCGCGCCGTCGGGTCGCATGCACTTCACCACCGCGCCCGAGGCGGTGGGCTGGCACGGGAACTCCATCGCGATGGGGCCGGCGGTGTGCGGGCGCCAGGTGGGCTTGGTGTTGCAGGCTGCGGAGAGCAGGAGCGCGGCCACCAGCAGCGATCGGGGCATGAGAGACTCCATGGACGGATGCCCGATCGCATACCACGCCGGCACAAATTGGTCCATCCGTTGGACCAAAGTGCCTGTCCTGCGATTCCGGGACGGACGTCGATCAGAGTCCCTCGAACGGGCCGAGCTCGGAGCGGTAGGCATCGAGGTCCACCGGGCGGACCACCCCCCGCAGCCGCCCGCGCGCGTGGAACTGCCACAAGGCCCATTCCTCCCCGCGCGCCGGGCGCGGCTCGCGGACCAGGTCGCGCACCCAGAGCCGGTTCTCGAGGCCGCTCCCCGCGATCAACGTTCGGTACGACTCGCCCGTGACGTAGACCAGCGGACGTTTTCCCAGCGCCGCCTCCACCGTGCCGCACC
This sequence comes from uncultured Pseudomonadota bacterium, assembly GCA_963736345.1. Classification (GTDB taxonomy): domain Bacteria; phylum Myxococcota; class Myxococcia; order Myxococcales; family Anaeromyxobacteraceae; genus Anaeromyxobacter. The sequence goes on from CAVTOU010000029.1 coordinate 79,097, forward strand.
AGATCGAGATCTCGCGCAGCAGCGCGGCCCGCGTCGGGCGCGGGGAGCAGCCGGCCCCGTCCTCGACGTCCAGCGCCGGCGGGAGCGCCAGGGGATCGGCCGGGACCACCGACAGGAAATGGCGCGCCTGGTCCGCCCCGGGGGTGCAGACCCGGAAGAAGTGGTAGGCGCCCACCCGCAGCCCCTCCCGGCGCGCCTCGCGCCAGTTGCGCTCGAACTCGTGGTCGGTGAAGTCGGCGCCCTCGGTGGCCTTCACGTATGCGAACCGGATGCGGGCTTCCGAGGCCACCGCGCCCCAATCGATGGCGCCCTGGTGGTGGGAGACGTCGACGCCCCACACCGGGAAGCGGACGGGATCGGGCACGTTCCAGGTCCAGCCGGTCTCGATGGCGAGCCCGGCGATGGCGGCCGCGGAGGTCACCGCGGCCAGGGCCGCTCCGGCGGCCAGCCAGGGGCGCTTGCGCATGGCTGGGCGAGGAGCAAGGGGCGTGCCCCGCCTCGTGCGCCGGAACGCGCCGCCGGCGGCCGGGATCCTCGGCCTGCGGCCGCCGCGACACGCGCCGGGTGAGGCTCATGGGATACAATCGCTGCCACCGGAAGAGGGGACGCCGTGATCGGCTGGGGCCGCCCGACCAGGCTGGGGATGGTGATGCTGGCGCTGTCCGCGGGGGCCTGCGCCACGTTCCGGCACGTCCAGCTGGTGGTGCAAGACGCCGCCGGCAAGCCGGTGCCCGGCGCGCGCGTGTCCTGCGCCTCGCTCTCGATGAACGTGAAGCCGGTCGAGACGGACCGCCGCGGTCGCGTCGACGTCCCGCGGGCCATCGGCTCCCAGCCGCTGCGCTGGTGCCAGGTCCGGAAGGTCGGCTACCAGCGCACCCTCCCGTTCGAGGTCCCCGAGCGGGCCGGCCGCATCCGGATCACGCTCCGGGAGCTGCAGCCGGGGGAGAAGGAAGCCGAGCCGGGGAGTCCGTGAGCGCGATCGGCCGCCGCTCACGCGCCGGCGAGGTGAGGCTCCACCGTGACCCGGTGCCGGTCCGCCCAGCCGGCCCAGGGCAGGAAGATGACCGCGGCCGCCACGCCCACCCACGCCACCGCCATGTCGCTCGGCGGTGGCGGTCCGCCGAGCCAATCGGAGAGATAGGCCGCGGACAGCAACGCGACCAGGCCGGCCAGCGCCCAGCGGCCGATGCGGTCGCGAGGGCGCGTCGACGCCGTGTACATCCAGACGCCCACGGCGAAGATGGCTCCCTCGACCGCCAGCGTGGCCGGGATGGAGTACCAGAGCCCCAGGCCGACCCGCGGCCCGCCCGGCCAGAGCGGGAGATCGGGCCGGTGAGAGACCAGATCCAGCACCCAGTGGCTGAAGACCAGCGACCCGGAGACGAGCGCGCTGACCCGATCCCGTGTGGCCGCGAGGACGATCACCCCGAAGAGCACGGACCAGAGCAGCGCCAGGGCCGCCGAGTGCGACCAGGGATAGCTCACGAAGTCGAAGGGCGAGAAGGCGGTGATGCCCGGCTCGATGCGCACCTTCTCGATCCCGGCCAGCACCAAGACCGGCCAGAGCAGGTCCAGGAAGGCGGTGGCCGCGAACAGAGTCGCGAGCGAGCTGCGCGGTGAGGCGCGCTTGGCGGCGAAGGCGAGCCCGAAGTGGCCGACGAACATGGCGCAATGTTCGCCCGAACCCTGGCGCGGCGGGGAGGCTAGGGAGGGGCGTTCGGCGCGATGCGCCGCCGCGCGTGCGCCCGCCCGCTCCGCCCCTCACCGGCCTGCGCGCGCCGAGCACCGCGGAGCGAGGATTCCGGCGCGACCTTGCCGCTGCGGAACCGCGTCAGTTGGCGCGCTGGATCCTGCGGAGAGCCTCGGCCGCCTCGGCCGAGCCGCAGGCGGGTACCCGGACCACGATCAGGTTCCACTTCTTCTCGGGGCGGGTGGCGGCGGCGGCGCTGCGCAGCGCCGGGACGGCGGCGTCGTCGCCGATCTCGCCCAGGCGGCGGGCGGCGGCGCGGCGGACGTCGCAGTCGGACTCGGCCAGGAGGGCGCCGTAGACCGAGACGCGGTTCACCGCCTCCTCCGCCCCCAGCGCGAGCAGGACGTTCATGGCGCGCATCCGCTGGGCCGGCGAGCCCGAGCGCGCCGCGGCCGAGAGCGCCGGCACCGCCGGCGCGGATCCCTCGCGGAGGAGGCGCGCGGCCCGGTCCGCCAGCCGCCGCTCCTCCCCCAGCAAGGCCGCCAGGTCCTGGTAGTCCCGGGGTTCCAGGGGTCGGGCCGCACCGGCCGCGACGTAGGCGTCCAGCGCGTCATCCTTCCGGTCCCGGACCCGGTACAGCGCGCGCGCCCGCAGGAGCAGCAGCTGCGGGTGGTCGGGCCGGGCCCGGAGCGCGGCCTCGACCGTGGCGAGCGCCTCACCGGGCTTGCCCGAGCCGAGCAGCGCCTGCGCCTCGGCCAGCGGCCGCGCCCGCCAGCCGTTCACCGCCACCACGGCGCCGGCCACCAGCGCAGCGGCCAGGATCGCGCCCGCGGCGGCGAGGACCCAGCGCAGGCGGCGGGCACGACGCTCGGAGCGGGTGGACGTCCGGGGCGGGTAGGTCAACGTCTTCCCGCTGCCGCCGGTCGACAGCGAGGGCGTGGCCCCGGGCGGAAGGACGAAGGCCGGCCCGAGCGCGGAGGCGAGGAGCTGGCCCAGGTCGGCGGCCGAGGCCGGTCGGTCGCCGGGGTCCTTCTCGCAGGCCCGCGCCACGGCCGCGCACAGCCCGGGCCAGGCGTGGAGCTCGGGGTTCGCGTCGGTGAGGGCCGGAACCGGGGCGCTCGCCTGCTGGAGCAGCAGCCCCCGGGCGTCGTCGGCGCGGAAGGGATGGTGGCCGGTCAGCATGCGAAACGCGATCAGCCCGACCGTGTACACGTCGGCGCGCGCGTCGACCGGCAGTCCCATGGCCTGCTCGGGCGAGAGGTACTCGGGCGTGCCCACCACGATGCCGGTCTGGGTGGCGCTGTCGCCCTGGGCGCGCGCGAACTTGGCGATGCCGAAGTCGAGCAGCTTCACCACCTCGCGGCCGCCGGCGCTGCGGGCCAGGAAGACGTTCTCGGGCTTGAGATCGCGGTGCACCACCCCGTGCTCGTGGGCGGCCTGGAGCCCGGCGCAGATCTGCCAGAGCAGGCTCACCGCCCGGGGGGGCGCCAGGACGCGGTCGCGGCGCAGGACCTCGAAGAGGCTCTCGCCGGTGAGCAGCTCCATCACCAGGAACAGCAGCCCCTCCTCGCTCCGGCCGAAGTCGGTGACCCGGACCAGGTTGTCGTGCTCCAGCGCACTGGCGATCTCGGCCTCGCGCCGGAAGCGCTCCACCAGGTCCGGGGCGGACGACAGCTCCGGGCGGAGCACCTTGACGGCCACGTCCTTGCGCAGGTGGACGTGGCGCGCCCGGAACACCGCGCCCATGCCGCCCGAGGCCAGGTGGCCCACCAGCGCGTACCGACCGTCGAGCACCGTGCCGACGAGCGTGGCCGGGTCGAATGCCGAGGTGACGGGGACGCGGCGTGACACTCCCGGCGATTCTACCCCGCCGCGCGGAGACCACCCTGCCCCGCGACAAAGGGAAGGAGCGGTGCGCACCCTTCCCGACCGAGGATCACGCGGAGGGAGCGGGGGTCTGGGGGTCAGCTTCACCGGCCCCCAGCAAGATGGCGCGGGAGCGACCTACCCCGGCCGCGCCTCCTCGACGGGTCGCCCCATCGATGCCCTCCGTCCGGCACGCACCGGCGCGGCCGGCAGGAGGGCCTGCTCGAGCCGCTCAGCCACGTCGTCCCAGCGGAAGCGTGCCGCCACCCGCTCGCGCCCACGCGCGCCCATCTCCCGCGCCAGCGAGGGCTGCGAGAGGAGGCGCGCCAGCGCCGCGGCCAGGGCCACCGGGTCGCCCGGGGGGACCAGGAGGCCGGTCTCGCCCTCGGTCACGATCTCGGGGATGGCCTCGATGCGGGTGGCGACGCAGGGCACGGCGCAGGCCATGGCATCCAGCAGCACCATCCCGAAGGGCTCGCGCAGCGTGGGAAGGCAGAAGGCGCTGGCCTGCGAGAGCAGCGCCGGCAGCTCGGACGGCTCGACCGGGCCGAGGTGGAAGGCGTTCTCGGGGAGCGGTGGCGGGCGGATCGGGCCGGCCACCAGCAGGCGCGCCCTGGGGTGAACGCGGCGCAGGCGGACGAAGGCTTCCAGCAGGATGGGCCCGCCCTTGCGGGCGAAGTCCCTCCCCACGAAGAGCACGGTGCGCCCGTCGTCGAGGCGCGGCGCCTCCGCCGGGAAGACGTTGGCGCCGGCGCCCACCACCGCGATGCGCTGGCGCGGGATGCCGTAGTCCTCCACCAGCGAGCGGGCGGTGTTCTCCGAGAACGTGGCCAGCACCCGCGCGCCCCGGTAGACGGCCTCCTCGCGCGCCTGCCAGCCCGGGCCGTAGTCGGGTGGCGCCTGCAGCCCGGCCCGGGGCCAGGGCGGTCCGGCCGAGGCCAGCGCACGGGTGTGGTCGAGCAGCAGCGCGTAGGGGAGCCGCGGGGGCAGGCCGGGCGAGAGCAGCGCTCCGTTCTGCAGGACCAGGTCGGGCACCGGCCGCAGCGTCTCCAGCAGCGCGCCGGCGCGCCGCGAGTGCCGGTCGAACGCGTACTCCGTGTTCCACCGATGCCGGTACCAGAGCCTGCCGTAGCGCGCCGCCGAGAGGGCCAGGTGGATGGCGACCGGGGCGCGCAGGCGCGGCAGGCGCGTCACCGGATCGCGGAGGTCGAGCTCGCCGGTCGCGGCCAGGAGGCGGATGTCGTGCCCCCGGGCCGCCAGCGCGCGGGTGACCGCGCCGGTGACACCGCTCTGGGCACCGTAGTGCACGTAGGCGATCGAGAGCCCCATCCACCCTCCTCACAGGAAGATGGGGCTCGGGCGGGTGAAGGGGAAGGCGTGCGGTGCCTGCCCGGGTGGCCCGAGCCCGAGCGCAGGCCAGCGTGTTCGACCGATCGAGGGACGGGGGGGCGAGCGCAGCCGGGGGGCCGGGGCCCGGACCGGCGGTCGAAGGGTGGGCGCAGGGCTGGCCGTGTGTGCCCGGAGCGCGGCCCGAAGCGCGCTCGTCTGCTCAGTCCTGCGGCCGCGCGCCGTGTCGAGCGGTCACCACGGTGTGAATGCCGCCGCGGACGGCGAAGTCGCCGATGACCTCGATCCAGCGCGGCTGGATGGCGGCGACCAGATCGTCGCAGATGCGGTTCGTGACCGCCTCGTGGAACGTGCCCTCCTCGCGGAAGCTCCACAGGTAGAGCTTCAGGCTCTTGAGCTCCACGCATGTCTCGGCGGGCACATAGCGGATCCGGATGGTGGCGAAGTCCGGCTGGCCGGTCATCGGGCACACGCAGGTGAACTCGGGGCACTCCATCGAGATCTCGAACGGCCGGCCGGGCTTGGGATTCGGGAACGTCTGGAGCTCGCGCGAGGGCTTGGTGGGCATGGGCTCGTCATTCCTTCGGGTGTGTCGTCTGGTCGAAGTCCCGACCGGATGCTGTCGCCTTTTCGCCCAGGGGGCTGAAACAACTACAGCCCGCGGGCGGGGAGAAGTCCCAAGCCCCTGTAACCTCGTCTCTCCAGGCAAGGCAAGCCGTTTGCTACGGACGGGGATGAAGCCGACACCGGAGGATCCATGAAGCACCGCGAGGGCACCAAGTCGGGCAGGAACAAGAAGCGCTTCGTCACAACTCTGGGGGATGTGATCTCCGCGGCCTACGAGGCCGTGCCGGGGTTCGGCGACAAGAAGCTGGAGCGGGCGCTCACCCTCCTGACGCGTTCACCGCTGGCGCGCCACATGAGCCCCCACGTCGAGTTCGTGCGGTAGCCCCCTTCTCCCTCGGCCGCCGAGCAGGACCTCCCCGGGCCCTCCTCGGCGGATTGGAGGCGCTGCCAGGGCTCGATCTCCGGACGGACCCGGTCTGCCACGACCGGGTCCGATTTCTTCTTTGGGGGCGGGGGCGTCAGCCTCCGGTGGCGAATCGGTATACGTGGTACGGGCCGGCGGTGGTCTCGAGCAGCCAGTGCCCGCGGATCACGGCGAGGGCGGCGGGGCCGAGGTCGCGCGAGAACCAGTCGTCCGCGCCGGGCGCCTCCGCGCCATGCAGCAGGATCACGGCGCGGAAGCCGCCGCCCCGCAGGCGATCGAGGAGCGGGCGCGCCAGCGCCGGATCGCGCTCCGCCGCCAGCCGCAACATCCAGGAATCGACGAGGAACGGCCGTTCCCCGGCGCACAGCGGCGCGAGCGGATCCTCGGAGAGGAGCGGGGCCGGCGCGCCCTGCCCCGCCGCCTGCAGCGCCGCGCGCAGCGCCGCCAGGCGGCCGTCGCCCAGGTCGCGGTGCCACATCCCGGTCGCGGTGGCGAGCCCCGCCGCGGCCGCCAGCGCGACCACCCCGCGGGCCAGGCGCGGGGCGGCACCGGCCAGGCCGGCTCCGGCGACGAGCGCGCTCGCGGCCTCGAGGTCGAGGAGATGGTTCACGCCCGTCCCCGGGCTCGCCAGGGTGAGCAGCGTTCCGGCCAGGGCCGACCCGGTCCACAACCCCGCCAGCCCCAGCGCCGGAGGGGGGGCGCGGCGCGCGCGCAGCGCCTGCCAGAGCACCGCGCCTGCCGCCGCCAGCAGGGCCAGGCCGGCGGGATCCTCACGGACCAGGAGGCCGGCCAGCCGAGCCGGGGCGTGCAGGATCCCGCCCAGCCCGCCGCCCGACCCCAGCGCACCGATCAGCGCCAGGAAGCGCCCGCCGGAGAGGAGATTGGTCGCGGCCGCCACGGCGGCGCACCCTGCGCAGACCGCCAGCCCGAGCCGGAGCGCCTTCCTCCGCTCGCCGCGCCAGGCCAGAAAGGCGACCGCGGCGGCGGCCGCCGCCAGCGAGGTGGGTTTGGCGAGGAAGGCGAGCACGAGCAGGGCGGCGGCGCCGGCCAGGTGCTCGCGCCCGCCCGACTCCCGGCCCGGGACGAGGCACGCCAGCGCCCAGATCGACAGCGCCGCGGCGAGGAGGTCGCCCCGGACCGCCGCCAGCGCCAGCTGCCCCGAGAAGCCGGCCAGGGGCAGCGCGGCCAGCGCCGCCGCCGGCCAGGGCGGGTGGCCGGTCCGGCGCAGGAACCAGGCCGCGCCGGCGGCCGTGGCCACCCCGGCGGCCAGGCAGAGGAGCTCCCCTGCGGCGAGGAGCGGCAGCCCGGCCCGGACCAGGGCGGCGTGCAGCGCGAACGCCAGCGGGAAGAAGCGCGTCCCCCCGTAGCCCAGCGCGGGGTCATGGAGCGGCCGGTAGAAGGTGCCGTGCGCGAGGTCGTCGGCCAACGCCATCCATGCGCCCGACACGTGGTTGAGCGAGTTGCCGCTCTCCCATGCCGCCGGGAGGCGCAGGGCCGTGGCCGCGGCCAGGGCCACCCCCAGCACCAGCGCGGCGGCGCGCGAGGCGCCCAGGGCGAGCTGGGATCGCGGGTTCGCGGTCGGTGAATCGGCTGCGCTCCGGCTCACGGCGGGCTCCCGGAAGCCGCCGCGGCCGCGGGCCGGAACAGCGCCACCCAGGCGGGCGGGAGCCAGCCGCGCGCCCAGGACAGGCCCAGGTAGGCGGCCGCGAAGGCCAGGCCGCAGGCGGCCAGCCGGATCAGCGCCGGGCCCGGGACCATTCGCAGGGCCAGCCAGGCCGCAGGCGAGGCCACCGCGGTGGCGGTGAGCTGCCGGAGGAGCGCCCGGGCCGGGAGCACCCCGCGCAGCGGCACCTCGAAGATCCGCGCGGTGCGCACCAGCATGGCCGCGCGCGCCAGCGCCTCGGCCGCGATCCAGCCCAGCAGCGCTCCCCTGGGCCCGAGCAGGCGCAGCCCGGCGGTCACCAGACCCAGCGTCAGGGCCAGCTTGAGCGCGGAGAGCAGGAGCATGAAGCGGTTCTGGGCCCGCGCCCGCATGACGCCGTCGAGGGGCAGGGCCGCCAGCGCCACCGAGATGACCGCCAGCCGGAAGATGGGGCCCGAGGCGGCGTAGCGGGGGGAGAAGAGGAAGACCACCAGGTCGGGGCCGGCCACCAGCAGGAGCCCGGTCAGCGGGACGAACACGAACGAGAGCTGGAGCACGGCCTCGTGGAAGAGCTGGAGCCCTGCCCGCGGCGGCCGGCCGGCGCCGTCCGACTCGGCGATGGCGATCTGGAGGAGCTCGGAGACCGGGGTGTACAGCACGTCCACCACCGGCAGCTGGAAGGTCCCCACGCTGTAGATGGCGAAGGCGGCCGCGCTCACCGCGGCGGCCACCGCGTACTGGTGGAACTGCTGCTGGGGAACGATGAGCAGGAAGGCCAGGCCGAAGGGGATGGCGTAGGCCAGCTGGCGCCGGAAGGTGGAGCGGTCGAAGCGGGCCCCGTGGGCCCGGAACAGGGCGGTGGCGCAGAAGGCGGCGCGCACCCCGGAGGCCAGCGCGATCCCCGCGAACACGCCGGAGACGGAGCCGGTGAGGGCCGCCCCGGCCACCATGGCCGCGCCGCGCCCGGCCTCGGTGGCGACGCGGGCCAGGGCCGCGGCGGTGGTGCGGCCGCTCGCGTTCCAGGCCACGTCCAGCGGCGAGCCCGCCAGCGTGAACGCGGTGAAGGCCGCCACCCAGGGCAGGTTGCGGGTGAGCTCGGGGTTCTGGAAGCGGGCGGCCACCAGCGGGCCGCCGGCCAGGAGCAGGACCGTGGAGAGCACGCCGACGCCGATCGTCACCCACAGCGTCTGGGCCACGTAGCGGTCGCGTGAGGCGCGGTCGCGCGGCACGAAGTAGTACAGGCTCTGGGTGAGCCCCAGCGGCAGCACCAGCTGGAGCGTCTGCGACAGCAGCCACCCCTGCTTGAAGGTCCCGTAGGAGGCCGGCACCAGGACGCGGGCGAGCACCAGCGGAACCGCGAAGGTGAGGCCTGCTCCCGCCAGCCGGGCAAGCAGGAGCGGCCGCGCCCGGGCCAGGATCGAACTCGCCACGCGTCCCTCCGGCGGGAAGGATGTGCCTCGGGCCCCGGGGCCGCGGCCGGCGGCGGCGAGGGCACCTGGGTGTGATCCCGCCTTCACCCCGTCACGAGCCCGCGCGCCGGACCGGCGGCCTGCTCGGGCCGGAGCACCGCCAGCATCCGGCGGGCGGCGCGCTCCCAGCCGAACCGGGCCATGACCCGCTGCCGGCCGGCGGCGCCCATCAGCCGCGCCCGGGCCGGGTCCGCCAGCAGCCCGGCCAGCGCCTGGGCCAGGGCCGGGACATCCCGCGGAGAGACCAGGATCCCGCTCTCGCCGTCGGAGACGATCTCCGGGATGGCCTCGATGCGGCTCGACACCACCGGCACGCCGAAGCTCATCGCCTCCAGCAGGGAGAGCCCGAAGGCCTCGCGCAGCGTGGGCAGCGCGAAGGCCGAGGCCTCCGCATACAGCCGGGCGAGCGCCTCCCGGCTGACGAGCCCGTGGAACTCGACCCCGGGCGGGCGAGGCGAGGGGCAGGAGGAGGACACCACCGCCAGCCGCGCCCCGGCGTGCCCGCGGCGGACGAGGGCGAAGGCCTCCAGCAGCTCGCGTCCCCCCTTGGGCACGAATTGCCTGCCCACGAAGAGGATGAGCGGCGCCCGGGCCGGGCGGTGGAGCGGGGCGGGCCGGCCGGGGGTCACGTTCGGCCCCGCCCCGACCACGTGCACGCGGGCAGGGTCCACTCCGTAGTCCTCGCGGAGCGAGGTCCGCACGAACTCACTCATCGTGAAGATGGCGGTGGCGTTGCGGTACACCGCCCGCTCCCGGGCGCGCCACTCTGCCTGGTAGGCGACCGCCGGGGGCAGCCCCGGCGCAGGGGGATACCGCTCGGCGATGGCGCGGGTGTGATCCAGGTACAGGTGATGGGGCGTGGCCAGGTAGGGCCCCGGGCCGAACAGGGCCCCCGCCTGCAGCACCAGGTCCGGCGCGGTGCGCCGGATGGCCCGGGCCGCCTCGCGCGAGAGGTGGTCGAAGGCGTAAGGGGTGTGCAGGTAGTACGACTTCCAGTGCGCGCCGTGCAAGCGCACGGACTCCAGCACGGCGCGGATCACCGCCGGCCGGGCGTTGGGGATCCGCGTCCCCTGGCGGAGCTGGTACAGGAACGACCGGGCCGGGTTGTGCTGGATCACCTCCAGCCCGCAGGCGGAGAGCTGGGAGGTGATGGCGTCGGTGACGCCGGACTGGGGTCCGTAGTGGACGTAGAGGAGCCGCATCACCGCCGCTGGCCTGCCCGGAGCCTGTCGAGGGGGCCCGGCCGCTGCCCCCGCGCCGATCAAGCCAATCTAGGTGCCCCGCGCGCGGAGCGCGGCCACCCCACCGGGCGCCTGTCGGGGCGCGAGGCTCAGCGCCCCTGGGTGGACCAGGCCGGGTCGTCGTTCACCATCTGACCCAGCCAGGAGGGCAGCGCCACGCCGCCGGCGGAGTACGACCCGGGCCTTCGCAGCAGCGCGTGGTCGGCGCCGTCCACCAGGAAGGCGCGGGCGTTGGGGTGGGGCGCGATGCGCTCGTCGACGAGCTGCAGGAGCGCGCTCTCGAACCCGCTGGGCGTCTGCAAGAGGAAGCTGCGGATGACCGAGTCCTGGCGCGAGGAGACGAGCGCGATCCGGTCCCCGGGGTACTTGCTCGCCAGCGTGTCGAGGACGCGGGACAGGTCGTCCGCGCACGCCGTGCACAGCGGCAGGAGCGTCAGGTCCAGGCGCCAGCTGGCGATCCAGGCGGTGCGCTCGGCGGCGGGCACGTCGTTGCCGACGAGCGGCGGACCGGCGTCGTCGACGAGGTACCCCTTGGCCGAGGGCCAGGTGGTTCGGGCCAGGTCGTGCGCCAGCAGGCTCCCGTATCCGCCGCCGCTGGAGCCGCTCACCACCAGCCGCGCCGGCGAGGGGATCCGGGCGGCCAGCCACGAGACGTTCGCGGCCAGGTTGGGCTGGCCGGCGTGGTGCCAGGTCCGCACGCCGGGGTAGTCGTTGGTGCTCTTGCCCCAGTGGACGTCGCCCGTGCAGTAGGGGAGGAACACCAGGGTGGCGCCGGCACCGTAGATGCCGTCGGCCACGGTCCGGTCGACGATGCTGCCCGGTCCATGGCTGGCGAGCTCGGACTGGAACTGCGCCTGACCGTACGGCCCGCCCTGCGCCAGCCCGGCGCCGCAGGTGACGGGGTCCCAGCAGGCGCCGCCGCCGTTCAGGAACAGCACCAGGGTGTCGCCCGATCCGGGGTTCACGGCCAGGCCGGTGGGCGAGCCGTCGCTGCAGATCGCGCCCGGGACGTCGATCCAGGTCCAGACGTTCTCGGGAAGGCCGAGCGCCTGCGAAGGGCTCCTGCCGCCGCCGCAGGCGGCCAGCAGCAGGGCGAGCGAGAGGACGATGGGGCGCGCGCGATGCACCGGGAGCACGATGCGGCCGCGGGGTCCCCGGCGCAAGCGCGTGCTAGATGGCGAGCAGGTCCCGGAAGAACTCGACCGCCGCGGGATCGGCCCGCCCCGGCATCCAGACGTGGCTTCCGAGGCCGAGCTGCGCCAGCACCCAGTGGCCCGCCGCGAGCTGGCCGATGGCCACCCAGCCGGTGGCGATCTGCCCGGCGCCGAAGATCCCGCCGATGGCGAGCTGGCCCAGCGCCAGGAGCCCGCAGCACGCCTGCCCCATCCCCAGCGCCAGCCCCAGGCCCGCCTGTCCGAAGGCGAAGACGCCGAAGGCCGCGTGGCCGAAGGCGAAGATGCCGACCGCGATGCGCCCGAAGGCGAACACGCCCCGCGCCACACGGCGCCGGCCCGTCTCCGGGCAGATGCCGGAGGTGTAGTGGACGAGCGGCATCCCGAAGGCGCGCCGCCGGGAGGTGTATTCCCGGTAGGTGTGGCCGTTCGGGAACATGAACGACTTCCAGGTGCCCCGGGCGGTTCGCTCGATCCGGTACTCGACGGGCTCGAGGAGCGCGTTGCGCATGCCTCGATGCGAGCACGTCGGGGGCGCCCTGTCCAGCCGGCTCAGGCGACGGCCAGCACGATCTTCCCGAAGCTCTCGTTGCGCTCCATGCGCTCGTGCGCCTCCCGCGCCTGGTCGAGCGGCAGGACCACGTCCACCACCGGCCGGACCCGGCCGGCGGCCACCAGCGGCAGCACGTCGCGCGCGAAGGCCCTCGTGGCCGCCACCTTCTCCTCCAGCGGCCGCGGCCGGAGCACGGTCCCGATGACCGAGGCGCGGGCGCGCATGAGGATCGCCAGGTCCACCTGGGCCTTCGCTCCCGCCATGGTGCCGATCACCACCACCCGCCCGCCTGCGGCGACCGCGGCCAGGTCCTCGGCCAGGTAGGGCGCGCCCACGAACTCGAGCACCAGCGGCGTCCCCTGGCCGCCGGTGAGCCGGCGGACCTCGTCCGCGAAGCGCGGCGGCTCGCCCTGGACGGCGATGCCGTGGTCGAGCCCCAGGGGGCGGGCGCGCTCGAGCTTGGCGGCGGTCCGCGAGGTCCCGATGACGGTGGCCCCCGAGGCGCGGGCGATCTGGATCGCCACCGAGGCCACGCCCGATCCCACCGCGTGCACCAGCACGGCGGCCCCGGGGCGCAGCCCACCCAGCGTGAACAGGGCGTCGTGGGAGGTGATGCCGGCCTCGGGCAGCGCGCCGGCCTCCTCGTAGGAGAGGCCCGCCGGGATGGGCAGGAGCATGCGCTCGTGCACCACGCACAGCTCGGCCTGGGCCTCGCCCGCGGCGATGGCCATGACCCGGTCGCCCGCCTTCCACGCGGTCACGCCCTCGCCCACGGCGGCGACCTCGCCGGCCAGCTCCATCCCGGGCAGGTCTCCGCGGACGCCGGCGGGGGGCGGATAGAGGCCCCGCCGCTGCAGGAGGTCGGCGCGGTTCAGCGCCGCCGCGTGCACCCGGACGAGCACCTCGCCGCGCGAGGGCGAGGGGTCGGGCACGGTCTCGACGGCGATGACCTCCGGACCGCCCTTCCCCTTGAACACGACCGCTCTCATGTGATCCTCCGCATCCCGGGCGCGCCGAAGTGGCCGGCCGGCGCGCCGAACGGGGCCTCCCACAGCCCACCGCCCTCGGCGGGCGCCGGCCCGGCGGCGCCCGGGGCCACGCGAGCGAGAGGATAGCGGTCCCCTCGCGGCGCCGCGATCCGCTCTGCGTCGACCGGGCACACCGCCGAGAGATCGATCTCGCCGAGCGCCTGGGGCGGCTCGGCCGCCACCGCCAGCGCGTACCCGTTGTACGTGCCCTCCCACCACATGGAAAGGGACAGGGGCGCGCACGCCGCGGCGGCGCAGGCGCGCAGGAGCTCCCCCCGGAAGGCGCGAAAGGCGCTGGTGTCGTGGCGGGGATCCGCGCCGGCCGGCGTGGAGGCGCCGTAGCGCTCCCGCAGGTCCTCGAGGGCGAAGAGGAGGATGCGGGCGGGCATGGACACGATGTAGCAGAGGAGATGCCGGTCGGGCCTCGAAACCCGAACCCGAACCTGAACCCGCTCCCCGTCACCCCCAGTCCCGCGTCCCGAGTCCCGAGGCCCCTGGCCCGTGCTCCGATCTCGAACGCCTCGGATGGCGGGTCTCGGGCCAGGGGACTCGGGACTCGGATCACGGGGCACGCGAAGCCGGGTTCAGGTTCGGGTGCGGGTTCGGGTTGCCGCTACCCGCGCAGTGACCCGTCCACGCCCGCCACCACCTCGCGCACCGGGATCTCCCCGCCCAGATGCCTGCGCGGCCCGGCGCGCGGCCGCCGCCGGCGCCGGGGGGCGAGAGGGGCGGCTCCTGCACCACGGCCAGCCCGCGGCGAACCGAGCGCGGACGGGCGCCGGGGCACGCCGGCGCCGCGGCTTCCCGCCCGGGCGATGCGGCGCCGGCATCCAGGGGCGCCGCCTCCCGCTCGACCATCGAGATCGCACCCCGGGGGCGCTCGCCCAGGCACGCTCCCAGCCCGTCGCAGAGGACGTCCGCGAGGCGGGCCTTCCCGCCGGCGATCGCGATGGCGCCCTCGGCGCAGGCCGGCACGCACCGTCCGCACCCGTCGCAGGCGCGCCTCGTCGATGTGAACGATCTTCCGGAGCATCGCGAGCGCCGTACATCGCACGGATGGGCCCCCGGCGAACAGGTGCCCGCGGTCCTCGCCGGCCGCTCGCCAGCTGGCCTGGCCGGGCAGAGACGTGGTCGCGGGCCGCCCCGGGCCTCGTCCCCGGCAGGTGAGGGCGTGTGGGAGTCCCGCCCCGGCGGGCGAAAACTGGCTCGCCGCGGCGGAGCGCGCTACGCAGATATCGGGAGATGGCGGCGGGATCTGCGTGGTGGACATGCTCCAGGTCACCCTCGAGGACGTGATCGCGGCGGGGCGCGTGCTGTTCGGACCGGCCTTTCGCGCCGAGGGCCAGGGCTGGCGGGTCGACCTGAAGACGACCTACCGGCGGCGCGCCCTGGAGACCCACCCGGACCGCGCCTGCTCGGTCGGCAGGACCGAGAGCGACCTGGTGGCCGAGTTCCGCCGCGTCGCCGAGGCGTACCGCGTCCTGTCGCAGCTTGCGGGCGGCCCCGTTCCGGTCCCCGCCCGCCCGGCGGTTCCGCCCCGCCCGGCGCCCGCGCGGCATCGCGGCGCCGCGGATGGCGCCCCGCCAGCCGAGGCTCCCAGGGCGAGAGCCGCCGCGGCGGCGGAGCGGGGAGAGGCGCCCGGCCACCGCGTCCGGTACTCCATTCATCCCGAGTCGCTCCCGCGCCGCAAGCTCCGGCTGGCCGAGTACCTGTACTACTCGGGCCGCGTGCCCTGGACCGCCTTCGTCGAGGCCCTCGCCTGGCAGCGGCGGCAGCGGCCGGCGCTGGGGCGGATCGCCGTGGACTGGGGCTTCCTCGATCCCGAGGACGTGGGCCGCATCATGGAGGAGCGCCGCCTGCGCGACGCCCACGCCGTCCCGTTCGGCGAGTTCGCCGTGCGCCTCGGGTACCTCACCTCGTTCCAGCTCCTCGCCATCCTGGGCCGGCAGCTCCGGCTGCAGCGGCGCATCGGCGAGTTCTTCGTCGAGAACGGCTTCATCGACGCCGGCGATCTGGACGAGATCCGCCGCCGCCTGACGCGCCACAACGCGCGCTGGGTCAGGTAGCTCCGCCGCTCCGCCACACCAGCAGCACGTCCCCCTCCTCGGGCATGGTCAGCTCGGCCTCGAGGGCCAGGCCGTGCCGCGCCGCGGCCTCGGCCAGCGCCTCGACCTCGCGCACGCCCAGCGCCGGATCGGCGGCGCGCAGCTCGCGGTCGAGCCGGGCCAGGCGTCCCGAGAGCGCGGCGCCGCGGTGCGGGAACGGCCCGTAGACCGCCAGCGGTCCGCCCTCCGGCAGGACGCGCGCCGCCCCGGCGAAGAGCGCTTGGGCGCGGTCCCAGGGCGCGACGTGCAGGAGGTTCACGCACAGGATGGCCGCCGCCGAGCGGCGCTGCCAGGTCGGAAGGGTCAGGTCGAGATCGAGCGGCGGCCGCAGATTCGGGAGCCGCGCCTCGGCCGCCCAGGACTCGATGCTGGCGCGGGCGAGCGGATCGGGATCCGACGGCTGCCACTCGAGCGCGGGGAAGCGCCGGGCCAGGAAGACGGCGTGCTCGCCGGTCCCGCTGCCCAGCTCCAGCACCGTGCCGCGCTCCGGGAGGATCTCGTCCAGCGCCGCCGCGATGGGCTCGCGGTTTCGCAGGGCGGCCGGGGCGGTGCGTCGGGACACGCCCGGGAATCTAGCGCAACTGCGGGACCGGAACGGGTCCGGCTGGAGCGCGCCGCCCCGGGACGTGGTAGCAGAAGGCCGGCATGGAGTCGCTCCGCTCCCGCTTCACCGTCCACACCTACGAGGTCGACGCCTTCGGCCACCTGGCGGTGCCGGCGCTGACCGGGTTCCTGGCCGAGACGGCCGGCCACCACGCCACCGCGCTGGGGGTGGGGATCGACGCCCTCATGGCCCGCGGGCTCACCTGGGTGCTGGTGCGGCAGCGGCTCGAGATCCTGCGCGCCCCGCGGCTGCACGAGGAGCTGGAGGTGGAGACCTGGCCCTCGGGGGTGGACCGGCTGGCGGCGCTGCGCGACTTCCGCGTGCGGGGCGCGGACGGGGCCGAGCTGGCCCGCGCCATCACCCAGTGGCTCGTGCTCGACCTCGCCACCCGCCGGCCGCGCCCGCCGCTGGAGGTGCTCGACGAGGCACGGTTCCGGATCGAGGTGCCGCACGCGGTCTCGTTCGAGAGGAAGCTCCCGGAGCTGGAGCGCTGGGACCGGGAGAAGCGCTTCCACATCCGCTACGCCGACATCGACCGGAACCTGCACGTGAACAACGGCAGCTACCTGGCCTGGGCCATCGAGGCCATGCCGCGCGAGGTGTGGCAGTCCTCGCGGATGGCCGCCCTCGAGGTGCAGTACCGGGCCGAGTGCACGCTGGGGAGCGCGGTCCTTTCGCGCGTCCTCTCCACCGGGGACGGCGCCTACCTGCACGGGATCGTGCGCGAGGAGGACGGGAAGGAGCTGACCCGCCTGGTGACCCGCTGGGCGGCGCGCCAGGGCGAGCCGGGGTAGCTACCCGCCGAACACGAGCCTGCAGACCACCAGGGCCGCGGTGAACCCGGCCGCGTCGGCCAGCAGCCCCGCCGCGATGGCGTGGCGATGGCGCGAGATCCCGGCCGCCCCCATGTACACGGCCAGCACGTAGAAGGTGGTCTCGGTCGAGCCAGCCATCACCGAGGCCAGCCGCCCGGCCCAGGAATCGGGACCCTCGGTGCGGAGCACGTCGGCCACCACCCCCTGCGCCGCGCCGCCGGAGAGCGGGCGGATGAGGACGAGCGGGAGCACGCTGGGCGGGATGCCGACCGCCCCGGTGACCGGGGAGAGCAGCTCTGCCGCCGCATCCATGGCGCCGGAGGCGCGCAGCATGGCCAGGAGCACGAACACCGCCACCAGCGGCGGGATGATCCGGACCGCGGTCTCGAACCCCGCCTTGGCGCCCTCCAGGAAGGCGGGATAGAGCTTCACCCTGCGGAAGAGGGCCAGGAGCGGGATCCCCGCCAGGAGGATCGGGATGGTCCAGGTGGAGATGATGTCGAGGACGTCGCGGAAGGACAGGGCGTGGAGGGCCGGGTCAGGCATGGTCAGCCCTCCTTCGGCCGCGTCACCCGGGCGAGCAGCCGCGCGGCGACGACCGCCACGACGACGCCGCACAGCGACGCCAGCAGGGTGGGGCCGATGATCTCGCCCGGCGCGCGTGAGCCGGCCGCGACCCGGAGCGCGATCACCGTGGCCGGCACGAGCTGCACCGAGGCGGTGTTGAGCGCGCAGAGCATGACCTGCCCGTCGGTGGCGGTGCCGGGGCGCGGGTTGAGCGTCTCGAGCTCCTGCATGGCCCGGATGCCGAAGGGCGTGGCGGCGTTCCCCAGCCCGAGCACGTTGGCCGCGACGTTCATGACGATGGCGCCCATGGCCGGGTGGTCGGCCGGGACCTCCGGGAAGAGCCGGCGCAGGACCGGGGCGACCAGCCAGGCGATCCACCGCACCAGCCCCGCCTCCTCGGCCACCCGCATGAGGCCCATCCAGAGCGCCAGCACGCCGACCAGTCCCAGGGCGAACGTGGAGGCCTTGCCGGCCGCCTCGAGCGCCGCCGCGGTCACGTCCGGGAGCTTCCCGCGCACGGCCGCGACCACGACCGAGAGCGCCATCAGGACCGCGAGGATGCGCCCATGCGGAAATTCTGGACTGGCGCACCCCGAACGCGAGTTTTTGGTAGAAGCGGGGTGTTCGAGAGGCAGCCGCCACGCCGACGCCTCTCCAGGGACCCACATGAGAAAACCGCTCTCGCTGCTGCTCCTGCTCGCCGTTCCGCTGCTCGGTTGCCCCGAGCAGCGGGCCCAGCCCCAGGGAGAGCAGCGGCCGCCGCAGGCCGTGCTGTCGGCCGAGGTGGGCGCGTCGCCCGACGTGCTCACGCTGCGGCGGCCCGCCGGGAGCGAGTGGTTCGGCATCTACCTGGCCGGCAAGAAGGCCGGGTGGATGCAGACCAGCCTGGGACGGGAGATCCGCGACGGGCGCGAGGTGGCGGTCTCCAGGCTGCAGCAGCTGCTCAAGGTGAGCGTCGGCGGGACCGAGGTGCAGCGCGGGCAGATCGAGGAGCGCATCTACGAGGCCCGCGCCGGCGGGAAGCTCCTCTCGTTCCGGTCCACGTTCCAGGGCGATGGCGGCGACCGCGTGGTCTCCGGCAGCTGCGCGCGGGATCGCTGCACCGTCCGCATCGAGGCGCCGGGCGAGGCGCCCGAGCAGCGGGTGCTGGAGGGGGTGACCGAGACGGTGGAGCAGGCCGACCCGGCCCGCCTGTCGGCCGTGCGCAGGGTGGCGGTCCGCGGCCGGCAGGTCGACGCCATGAAGGTGCGCGTGACGGAGCGGCAGGACCTGTTCACGGGGCGGGAGCGGATCGCCGGCGGCGGCGTCCAGGAAGAGGTCTCGGTGGTGGAGGAGTCCGAGGTGGGCGACCGGATCGCGGTCGAGTTCCGGGTGGCCGACGATGGCCGAATCGTCGAGATCCGCGAGGGCAACGCCATCGTCATCCGGCCCGAGCCCGAGTCCAGGGCCCGATCGCTCGAGGAGGTCGATCTGCTGGCGCTGGCGCGGGTTCCCCTGCCCCGGCCCATCCCGCGCGACGTGCCCGCCGCGGTGACCTACAAGGTGTCGGGCCTGCCGAGCACCTTCTGGAAGAACGACGTGCGCCAGAAGTTCGAGAAGGGGCCTTCGGGGACCACGCTCCTCACGGTGACCGCCCGCATCCCGGCGGCGGCCGATCCGGCGCACGACACGCCCCTGGCCCGCGCCGCCGACGGGGCGGACCGGACGGACCTCGAGCCGAGCGTCGAGTCGGACTCGGACGCGCCGGCCATCGCCGCGCTGGCCAAGAGGGTGGCGGGCGACGCGCCCGGCGCGTATGCGGCCGCCAAGCGGCTGTCCGAGCACGTCTACGTCCTCCTGGAGAAGGCCTACGGCGCGAGCCACGACCGGGCCAGCGACGTCCTGGTCGCGAAGAAGGGCGACTGCACCGAGCACTCCATCCTCACCGTGGCGCTGGCGAGGGCGCTCCGCATCCCGGCGCACACCGTGCACGGGCTGGTCTACGCGCGCTACGCCGACGGGAAGGACGCGCTCTACTGGCACGCCTGGGTGGAGATCCGGAGCGCCGGCGAGTGGATCGCGCTCGATCCGACCTTCGGGGAGCCCGTCGCGGACGCCAGCCACATCGCGCTCGGCGGCGGCGACCGCGTCGACACCGCCGGCCTGCTGGGGAGCCTGCAGGTGTCGGACGTGGAGCTGAAGGAGGCCGGCGCGCGCCCGGGGGCGAAGGCCCGGGAGGCCCGGTCGCGCTGATGGGCGGCGGCCCGGTGCGCGGCCCCGGCGGATCCCCGGCCGCACCGGCCTCCCGCCCGACCGTACGGCGGCCGGGGGAGGGCGGCCTCCCGTAACAGTTGACCGGCCGAGGGACGCGTGTTTTATCCAGCCGTTCCTCCCTCGCAAGGGGTCAACCGCATGCCTCGCGTCCTCGCCCTCCTCGCGGCGCTCCTCGTCCTCCCGGGCATCGCGCGCGCCCAGGAGGCCAAGCCCCCGGCCCAGGGGGCTGCCCCTGCGTCCCCTCCCGCCGCATCCCCCGAGACCGACCCCAGGGTCCAGGCCGCCATCCAGAAGGCGGTCGACAAGGCGAAGGAGGAGCTCCGCAACGAGATGCGGGCCGAGCTGCAGGGCGCGCAGTCGGCGGCGGAGTTCATGGGGACCGTGGCCGAGCAGCCCAAGACCCAGCTGCTCGAGCTGGACGGCTACTTCCGGGTGCGCGGGGAGACGCTCAACAAGCTGAACCTCCGGAACACGCCCGACGTCTCCGGCTTCAACTACTTCCCCAAGCCGCTCCGGGCCAGCTCCACCATCTCCGACGCCAACATGCGGCTGCGGCTCGAGCCGACCATCAACGCCAGCGAGACGGTGCGCGTGCGCGCCCAGATCGACGTGCTCGACAACTACGTCCTCGGCTCCAGCACCAGCCAGGTCACGAACGGCACCGGCAGCCCGTACCCGGTCCCGTTCTACGGCACGACCCGCACCTTCGTCCCGGGCGACAAGACCAACGATCGCGATCCCATCATCCCGCGCCGGGTGTGGGGCGAGCTCCAGACGCCGCTGGGCCTGCTCAGCTTCGGCCGCATGCCCTCGTCCTGGGGCCTGGGGATCCTGGCCAACGACGGCAAGGGGCTGGACCAGGACTTCGGCGACACGGTCGATCGGATCCAGTTCGCACTGACGCCGGTCGGGACGCCGGTCGGCGATCTGATCTTCATCCCCATGTACGACTTCGACTCGACCGGCCCGCTCTTCGCCGATCCGCACGGCGGGCAGGGATTGGGCCAGCCGCTCTCCGCCGACCGCGGCGCCAGCGCCCGGTCGCTGGGGCTGAAGGTGGTCCGGCTCGAGAGCGACGAGGAGATCCGGCGGAAGCTGGACCGCGGCGAGCGCTCCTTCAACTACGGCCTCTACTACACCCACCGGTCGCAGAAGTACGTGTACCCGGCCTGGCTGGACACCGGCTTCGCCACCACCGATTCCGGCACCGGCGCCCCGGTGTTCGTGCCCGGCTCGACCACCCCGAACATCTTCAACCGGCGCAGCGCCAGCGCCCACGTCCTCTCGCTCTGGTCGCGCTACCTCACGTCCAGGCTCCGGATCGAGGGCGAGCTGGTGGGCCTGTACGGCACCGTTGGCAACGCGAACGCGGGCTCGCCCAGCACCGAGCTCGCGCAGGCCAAGCTCCACATGCGGCAGTGGGGCGGGGCGCTGCAGACCGAGGTGAAGGCGAGCAGCAAGATCTCGTTCGGGGTGGAGGTGGGTGCCGCCAGCGGCGACGGCGCGCCCGGGTTCGGCAACGACCCCAATCGCATCGCCACGACCGGCTCCGTGTCCGGCGCTCTGCCGAACTATGGCTCCATCGAGGGTCCACAGTGGGGCCGGCCCAACGATCACAGCATCAACAACTTCCGCTTCAACCCGGCCTACCGGGTGGACCTGATCTTCTACCGGCGCATCCTGGGCCAGATCACCGACTCCCTCTACGTGAAGCCCAAGTTCCACTGGGACATCATCCCGGGCCTGATGCTCGACACCTCGGTCCTCTACGCCCAGGCGCAGGTCGCCGCCTCGACCCCCAGCTCGAGAGCGACGGCCAACGATCCTTCGGCCATCCAGCTCGATCCCGCGCACAAGGGGAAGAAGCCGCTGGGGTTGGAGCTCGACACCACCCTCAGCGTCAGCCCGACCCGGGCCTTCACCGGCTGGGTGGACCTCGCGTTCCTGAAGCCGCTCGGCGGCATGGACACCGGCACCTCGGTGGCCTGGATGATCGACTTCGGCCTGGCCACGCGGTTCTGACCGAGATGGCTGGTCCGACCCTTCGACAGGCTCGGGGTCGCTCGGCAGGGCACCGCGGGTGATGAGCCGGAGCTCGGGCCGGAACCCGGACCCGGGCGTGGAGCAGGGAGGGCCCGAATGGCACCCAAGACGAAGGCCAAGCCCATATCGCGGGCCGCGCTGGCCGGCGATGCCGATCCGCGGCTGGTGGCGCTCTCGGTCTCCATCCAGGACGACGGCGCGCTCCACGCCGAGGACATCCGCGGCAGCCAGGCCCATGTGGAGATGCTGGCGGCGCAGGGCATCGTCCCGAAGGCGGTGGCCCGGCGCATCCGCACCGCCCTGGACCAGGTCCGGGCCGAGTTCGCCGCCGGCAAGATCCGCATCGACCCGGCGCTGGAGGACGTCCACACGCACGTCGAGCGCCGCCTGCAGGAGCTGGTGGGCCGCGACGCCGGCTACCTGCACGCCGGGCGCAGCCGCAACGACCAGGTGGCGCTGGACGAGCGGCTCTTCATCGTGGGCGCCTGCGATCGGGTCGAGGCGGCGCTGGTCGGGCTCATGCGGGCGCTCCTCGCCCAGGCGCGCGCGCACCAGCGGACGGTGCTGCCCGGCTACACCCACCTGCAGCGCGCCCAGCCGGTGACGCTGGCGCACCACCTGCTCGCCTACCTCGAGATGCTGGGGCGCGACCGGGAGCGGCTGGCCGAGCTGCGCCGGCGCGCCGCGGTGTCGCCGCTGGGCGCCGGGGCCCTGGCCGGAACCACGCTGCCGCTCGATCGCGAGCGGGTGGCGCGCTCGCTGGGGCTCTCGGGCGTGACCCGCAACTCGCTGGACGCGGTCTCGGACCGGGACTCGGCCATCGAGCTGGTCTTCGCCTGCGCGCTGGCGGCGGTGCACCTCTCGCGCCTGGGCGAGGAGCTGGTGCTCTGGACCACGCGCGAGTTCGGGTTCATGACCCTGGCCGACGCCTTCACCACCGGGTCGTCGATCATGCCGCAGAAGAAGAACCCGGACGTGGGCGAGCTGGCCCGGGGGCGGGCCGGCCGCGCCCTCGGCGACTTGGTGACGCTGCTCACCATCGTCAAGGGGCTGCCGCTCTCGTACAACCGCGACCTGCAGGAGGACAAGCGGCCCCTGCTCGACGCCCCGGCGGCGCTGGTGCTCACCGCCGATGCGCTGGCGGGCGCGATGGAGACGGCCGAGTTCCACTCCGAACGGATGGCCGAGGCGCTGGGATCGGGCGAGGCGATGGCCACCGACGCCGCGGAGTACCTGGTCGAGCGCGGCGTCCCGTTCCGGGAGGCGCACGAGGCGGTGGGCAAGGCGGCCGCGCATGCGGTCCGCCAGGGCCGGTCGCTGGCCAGCCTGACCGCGGACGAGTGGCGCTCGTTCCACCCGCGCTTCGACCGGGACGTGCGCGGCTGCTTCGACGCCGGCCGGAGCCTGCGGCGGCGCGAGCTTCCGGGCGGCCCCGGCCCGCGGCAGGTCCACGGTGAGATCCGGCGGTGGACCGCGGAGCTGCGGAGGCGGAAGGGGCGGTCGTGACACCCACCGAACGTGGTCGTAGACGTAGACGTAGACGTGGGCGTAGACGTAGACGTGGACGGGTGCGCGACTCGTCTACGTCTAGGTCTACGCCTACGTCCACGACCACGTTGGTGACGCTGGCGGCTCTGGTGCTGCTCGCCTGCGGCATCAAGGCCCCGCCCCGGCCGCCGCTCCCGCCGAAGCCGACCGCCGCGGCACCGTCCGCGACCCAGCCGGCACCGGCCCCGGCCGCTCCGTCGCAGGATTGCCCCGGCTGTCCGCCGCCGGGCGACCACCAGCAGGCTCCCGAGGCGAAGCCATGAATCACTTCCGCCGCCGGCGCGGTGTCCTGCACGCCGAGGAGATCCCGCTCGGGCGCCTGGCCGCGGCCCACGGCACGCCGCTCTACGTCTACTCGACCGCCACCCTGACGCGGCACTGGAGGGTCCTGGACCGCGCCCTCTCCGGCCTCGACCACCTGATCTGCTACGCGCTCAAGGCCAACGGCAACCTGGCGGTGCTGCAGCTCCTGGCCCGGCTCGGGGCTGGCTTCGACATCGTCTCCGGGGGCGAGCTGTTCCGCGTGCTCCGCGCCGGCGGCGATCCGCGAAAGGTGGTGTTCAGCGGGGTCGGCAAGCGCGACGACGAGATCGCCTTCGCGCTCGAGGCCGGGGTGAAGGTCCTCGACGTGGAGAGCGGGCCGGAGCTGGCCCGGGTCTCGGTGGTGGCGCGGCGCCTCGGGGTGCGCGCCCCCATCGCCCTGCGCGTCAACCCGGACGTCGACGCCCGGACGCATCCGTACATCTCGACCGGGCTCCGCCAGAACAAGTTCGGCGTCTCGATGCAGGACGCGCGGCGCCTGTACGCGCTGGCGGCCGCGGATCCGGCCCTGGAGGTCCGCGGGATCGCCTGCCACATCGGCTCGCAGATCACCACGCTCCGGCCCTTCCTCGACGCGGTCTCGCGGCTGCTGGCGCTGGTGCGCGAACTGGGGAAGGCGGGGATCCGCCTCCGGCATCTGGACGTGGGCGGCGGCCTGGGCATCCCCTACCAGTCGGAGAGCCCGCCCGACCCCGCGCAGTACGGCCGCGCGCTGCGGCGCGCCCTGGCCGGGTTCGACGGCCAGGTGCTGGTCGAGCCCGGGCGCATGCTGGTGGGGAACGCCGGCGTCCTCCTCACCCGCGTCCTGTACCTGAAGCGGAGTGGACGGAAGACGTTCGTCATCGTGGACGCGGCCATGAACGACCTGATCCGTCCGCCGCTCTACGGCGCCTACCACGTCATCGAGCCGGTCGACGCGCCGCGGCGCGGCGGGCGCGAGATCGTCTGCGACGTGGTGGGACCGGTCTGCGAATCCACCGACTTCCTGGCTCGCAAGCGCCGCCTGCCGGAGCCCCGCCCGGGCGACCTCCTGGCGGTGCGCTCGGCGGGCGCCTACGCGTTCGCCATGTCGTCCAACTACAACGGCCGGCCGCGCGCCGCCGAGGTGCTGGTCGACGGGGATCGGGTGCGCCTGGCGCGCCGGCGCGAGACCTACGCCGACCTGGTCCGGGGGGAGGACCCGGCCGCCCTCCCCGAGCGCATCCGCGGGGATTGAGCTACAGTCACCCCGTTCCCGGGAGCCGTCCATGGCGCGATTCGAAGGCTCGATGGTGGCGATCGTCACCCCGATGAAGGACGGGGGGCTGGACCTGGCCCGCTACCGCGAGCTGGTCCAGTGGCAGGTGGCGGAGGGGACCGAAGCGCTCGTTCCCTGCGGCACCACCGGCGAGGGCGCCACCCTCACGCCGGCGGAGCGGGCCGAGCTCGTCCGGGTCACCGTCGAGGAGGTGCGAGGGCGCATCCCGGTCATCGCCGGCGCCGGCTCCAACTCGACGCGCGAGGCCATCGAGTCGGTGAAGGCCGCCAAGGAGCTCCGGGCCGACGGCGCGCTGGTGGTCACGCCCTACTACAACAAGCCCACGCAGGAGGGGCTGTTCCGGCACTTCGCGGCCATCGCCGAGGCGACCCGCTTCCCGGTGCTGGCCTACAACGTCCCGTCCCGGACCGCGGTCGACCTGGCGCCCGACACCACCGCCCGGCTGGTCAAGGCCGGCGCCATCGTGGGCCTCAAGGACGCCACCGGGAACCTCGACCGGCAGGTGCAGCTGCTGGAGCGCATCGGCCGGGACGGCATGTGCTACCTGTCCGGCGACGACTTCACGGCGGCGCCCTACCTGGCCTGCGGCGGCCACGGCCTCATCTCGGTGGTGGCCAACGTCATCCCGCGGGCCGTGAAGGAGCTGGTGGCCGCCGCGCGGCGGGGCGACGTCGCGGGTGCGGTGGACCGACAGGTGCGGATGGCGGAGCTGAACCGGGCCATGTTCGTGGAGACCAACCCGGGGCCGGTCAAGGCTGCGCTCGGGCTCATGGCGCGCTGCAGCCCCGAGCTGCGCCTGCCGCTCGCGCCCGTCTCGGACGCCAACCTGGCCAAGGTGCGCGAGGCCATGATCCGCTACGGGGTCCTGACATGATCCAGGTGGTCGTGACCGGCGTGGCCGGGCGGATGGGCCGGGAGATCGTGCGGCTGGTCCGCGGCGCAGACGGGCTCTCGCTCTCGGGCGGGGTGGAGCAGCCCGGGCCCGCGGTCGGGCAGGACGTCGGGCTGGTGGCCGGGCTGGGCGCGGCCATCGGTCTCCCGGTGCAGGGTGGCCTGGCGGCCGCGCTCCCCGGCGCCGACGTGGTCATCGACTTCACCCGCGCCGACGCCTCGGCGGCCCACGCCGCGCTCTGCGCCGAGCACGGGGTGGCCATGGTGATCGGCTCCACCGGCTTCACGGCCGAGGCGCGGGCCCAGGTGGACGCGGCCGCGCGCCGGATCCCTCTCGTGATCTCGCCCAACATGAGCGTGGGCGTGAACGTGCTCTTCGAGCTGGTGCGCCAGGCGGCTCTCACCCTGGGCGCGGGGTACGACGTCGAGATCGTCGAGCTCCACCACAAGCACAAGCGCGACGCCCCCTCGGGCACGGCGGTGCGGCTGGGCGAGGTGGCCGCCGAGGCGCTGGGCCGCAAGCCCGCCGAGGCGCTGTGCTTCGCGCGGCAGGGGATCACCGGCGAGCGGCCGCCCTGGCAGATCGGCGTCCAGGCGCTGCGCGGCGGCGACATGGTGGGCGAGCACACCGTCATGTTCTGCGGCGAGGGCGAGCGGATCGAGCTCGTCCACCGCGCCACCTCGCGCAGCCAGCTCGCCGCCGGGGCCGTCCGCGCCGCCACCTGGATCGTCGGCAAGCCGGCCGGCCGGTACGACATGGCGGACGTGCTGGGGCTGCGGAAGGCCTAGGGCACCTCGACCGCTCCCGCCGTGCAGGGCGTCGTCCGCGGCTGGTTGCGCTGATCCACCGTCGGGCAGCCGCTCTTCGCGAGCTGGCGCGCCGGGCTGGTCGCGCCGGGCAGCATGGTCTCGGTCGGGCCGCCGTGATCGCCGAGGGCGGAAAGGAGCGGGTCGGCCACGGTCGCAGCCGCCGCGCACCTGGTCCCGTCGGCGGTCCACTCGAGGTTGCCGCCGCCGTCGCCGAGCTCCTCGCCGGCGACCTCCTGGCAGGCGTCGCTCCATCGGGCGTCGTTTCCGGAGAGGACCGCGTTCTGGAGCACGGGCTGGCCGCTGACCTGGGGCCCGGCGTTGAAGATGGCGCCGGCGCTGCCCCCCGGCGCGTGGTTGTCGGCGATGGTGCAGTTCAGGATCCGGCCGCGGGGGCTGTAGCTGAGCCAGAGCCCGCCGCCGTTGCTGCCGGTGGCGGTGTTGCCCGCGATGGTGGTGTCCACGAGATCGATGGTCCCCCGCGAGATCCACATGCCGCCGTTGTAGAAGGCGGCGTTGCGCGAGACGGTGCTGCGGTTCACGGTGAGGTCGAGCCCCTCGAGGTACAGCCCGCCAGCGCCGCCGTCGCCGCTCGCGGTCACGGAGTTGCCGTCGACGGTGGAGAGCTCGAGCGTCATGGTGCCGTCGTGGGAGTTGGAGACGCGGAACACGCCCCCGGCGGTGGCCCCGGCGCTGTTGTTCCGGATGGTGACCCCGCACAGCGTGGTCACCTCGTCGCCGCCGTCCTGGTAGATGGCGCCGCCGCAGCCGCCCAGGCCGGGGTTGCCTCCGGTGCCGAGCGCCTGGTTCTCGGTGAAGGTGCTGTTCACGACGGTCAGGTGGCCGTTCAGGCTCCCCACGGCCCCGCCGTCGCTGGCGGAGTTGCCGACGAAGGTCGAGCCGACGATGACCGTATCCCCGCCGCCGAACGCATAGATGGCGCCGCCGGCCAGGTCCTGGCCGCTCGAGGGCGCGTGGTTGCCGAGGAAGACGCAGTCGACCACCGTCAGGCTCCCGCCGTCCCGGTAGATGGCGGCGCCCCCGGAGGCCGTATCGTCGCCGGCGCGCGCGCTCTTGCCCGACTCGAACCGGAGGCGCTGGACCCACAGGCGCGGCGTGGTCTGGTCGTACCCGGAGTCGAGATAGAGGATGCGCGAGGAGTCGCCTCCGCTGAGCGTGACCTGGCCGCCACCGTCGAGCACCGTCTCCCGGGTGAAGACGATCTGCGATTCCCACCGTGATGGTGACCGGGCCGGCGCCGCACCGGAAGGTGATGATCCCGCCGCCGGCGGAGTTGGTCTTCTGCGCGGCGGCCCGAAGCGCATCCTCGGTGCAGCTCGCGGCCGTGCCGGTCCCGACGACCGCGCTGGGTGAGGACGTGTCCCGCAGCTGCACCGGCGCAGGGCAGGTGGCTGGTGGGACCTTGCCGTCGAAGGGTGGCACCGACGGCGTTCCGGGCGATCCGCCGGACGCGGTGCAGGACGCGAGGATGACCGCCAGGGCGGGGAGGAAGGGGCGCACGATGGGCTCCCGTCGATGCGGCCACTCTCCCACGATGGCGTCGAGGGCCGCCTCGGGTTACGAAGGCCTGTCCCGAGCTCGTCGAGGGGGCGCCGTGCGCACGTACGTCGGTGTGGGTTCGAACCTCGGGGATCGCTGGGCCAACCTGGCCTCGGCGGCGACGTTCCTGCGCCGGTCGCCGCGGGTGGCGGTCCTCCGGGGGTCGCGCGTGTACGACACGGCCCCCGTCGGACCCCCACAGCCGCGCTACCTGAACGCGGTGCTGGAGCTCGAGACCGAGCTTCCGCCCCGGGCGCTCCATGGGGTGCTGCGGATGGGCGAGAACGCGGCGGGCCGGCGGCGGACCGGACAGCGCTGGGGGCCGCGCACCCTCGACCTGGACCTGCTGCTCTACGGCGACGAGGTGATCATCGACCGGAAGCTGCGGGTACCCCACCCGGAGCTCACCGTGCGCCGGTTCGTGCTCGCCCCGCTGGCCGAGCTGTGCCCGGACCTGTCGGTCCCGGGGATCGCGCGGACCGTGGCGGACCTGCTGGCCCGGGCGCCGCCGGAGGACGTGGTGGCGGTCGGGCTCTACCCGCTGTGATCCGGTGGGCCGGCGCGGGCTGCGCCGGCCCCGTCCACGGGATCAGTGCGTCGACGGGCTGCCCTCGTGAATGCAGAGGATGTTCCCCTCCGGGTCCTTGAACCACGCCGCCTTCTCCTCGCCGAAGCGCGCCACGTGGTTCACCGTCTTGAGGTCCGCCATGTCGTAGTCCTCGAACCGGACCCCGCGCCCTTCGAGATCCTGCACCTCCCGCTCCACGCTCTCCACCTCGAAGCTCGCGGCGGTGTACTGGTTCTTGGTGGGCTCGTTCCTCGGCGAGAGCTCGATGGTGCTGTCTCCGTGCAGGCGGTAGGCGACCCCGCCGTAGGGCCGGGGCTCGCCGCCAGTCATTCCCAGCTTCTCCTCGTAGAACCGGCGCGCCCGATCGACGTCTACGACGGGCAGCACGGTCGTGACACGGCTGTGCGCTAGCATGAGCGATCCTCCTCTTCGAGGCTGAAAAGCGTGCCGGGGTCCCGCCCCCACCGCCTGGCTCGGAGGGGGCGAGATCGACCGGGGCGACCCCGTCGGTGCAGGCGCGGTGGGGAGCTCGCCCGTGCGTGAGGGGGTGGTGGTCACCGCGGCCGGCGGCGGCGCTGGCGGCTAGCCATCCCGCGCCGTTCCCGGCAGCCGCGATCCCGGTCGCCGCGAGGGCGTGCGAACGAGGCTCAGGACCACCAGGAACACGGCCAGCACCGCCACGCCCACGAACAGCGCGAACACCCAGGCCAGCACGCCCCCGCTCTCGGTCCGCGGGCCGTAGGCGGCGGTCTGGGCGGCGGCGGCGCAGGCCAGGAGCAGCGCTCCGGCCGCCAGCAAGCTGCTCACCGTGCGGACGAGCCGCCGGGTCTCGGCCGGCATGGCGTCCAGCCCGGGACGGAGATCCTGCGTGGGCATGGTCGGGCGGCGGAACGCGGCGCGCGGGGGAATGAGAAGTCGCGGGGTGCGCATGGCGTGTCGCCGCCGCGGGGCGGCCACCGGAAACGTGGTCATCGCCCGCCGGCGCGGTAAGCGCGGCCCGCGGTCCTCACGCCAGCGTCACCCGGAACAAGCGGCGCTCGGCCCGGTCCAGCGCCGAGAGCAGGTCGGCGCGGCCGAGGTGCATCCGGTCGGCGCGCTCCTTCAGCTCCAGCGAGGCCTCGGTGATCAGCCGGACGAGCAGGTGGAGCGCCGCCTCCTCGTGAGCCCCCTGCAGGCGATGCGCCTGGCGGGCCAGGTGCGCCTCGACCTGCTCGAACTCGCGCGCCAGGTCGAGGCGGGCGATCTCCAGGGCCAGCCGGACGACGTCGTCACGGGGATGGGCGGCGGCCCCTGAGCCCCAGCGATCGCGCTGGGCCTCGCTCGACCAGGCCAGATCGGCCGGCGGCCAGGCGCGCAGCTCCTCGGCCAGCTCGGCGCCGAACCGGTCCAGGACGTACTCCTTCACTGGCTGTGTCTGCCGGTCGTAGAGGAAGTCCCAGCGGCGATCGCGCACCCGGCCATTCTACGACGCGGCGGGCCGCGGCTCGCCGCGCCACCCGCCCGGCCGCCTGGCTCCGGCCTTTGTTCGCCTCCAGGCCGCGGTCGGGATCTGCAACAACCGAGGGCGATCGCCGAGGGGTTCGGGCAGGGCTTTGTTCGGTGCCCGGTCAAAGCCGCGCAGTTGCCGGGTCCGCCGCGATCGTGGCACTTTCCGGGCCTTCTAGCTGCCTCGCGGCCGAGCCCCAGGAGCGAGCTCCCCATGCAATACGGTCACTTCGATGACGCCGCCCGCGAGTACGTCATCACCCGCCCCGACACGCCGCGGCCCTGGTCGAACTACCTCGGCTCGACCGAGTACGGCGCCATCATCACCAACCACGCCGGCGGCTACTCCTTCTACCGCAGCGGCGCCACCGGCCGCTTCCTGCGGATGCGCTTCAACTCGGTCCCGCTCGATCAGCCGGGGCGGTACTTCTACCTGCGCGATCGCACGAGCGGCGACTTCTGGTCCGCGTCCTGGCAGCCGGTGGGAAAGCCGCTCGACCGGTACCAGTCGGTCTGCCGCCACGGCATGGGTTACACCATCCTGGAGTCCCGGTACCAGGGGATCTCCACCGAGGCCACCTACTTCGTCCCGCTGGGGCAGACCTTCGAGTACTGGCGCCTGCGCGTGAAGAACGAGTCGCGCCAGGATCGCGCCATCTCCATCTTCACCTACTGCGAGTTCGCCAATCTGTGGTGGACCTGGCAGGACCTGGTGAACCTGCAGTACTCGCAGTTCATCACCGCCGCCACGCTCGAGGACGGGATCCTGGGGATCACCTGCAACCCCAACTTCGACTTCGACGGCAAGGACCTGACCGCCTGCAACCGCACCTGGATGGCGGTCACCGGCGCCCCGCTGGTGGGCGTGGAAACGGTCCGCGAGCGCTTCCTGGGCACCTACGGCGGCTATCACTCGCCCGACGTGGTGGTGAAGGGCCGGTGCTCAGGCGAGCTGGCCCACGGGGACAACGTCTGCGGCGGCCAGCAGGTCGACCTGACGCTCGCGCCCGGCGAGGCGCGCGAGATCCTGGTGCTGCTCGGGCTGGGCACGGTCTCGTCCCACGGCCGGCGTACGGTGGCCGAGTTCGCGAACCCGGCGCGCTGCCAGGCCGAGTTCGAGAAGCTGAAGGCCGCCCAGCACGCGCCGCTGGCCTCGCTCCAGGTCGAGACGCCGGATCCGGATTTCGACCACATGGTGAACGTCTGGAACGCCTACAACGCGCTCATCACCTACGCCTGGTCGCGCTCGGCCTCGCTCATCTACAACGGCGAGCGCGACGGCCTCGGCTTCCGCGACACCGTGCAGGACATGCTCGGGGCCATCCCGCTCCTGCGCGAGGGGGTCAAGGACCGGCTCGAGCTGATGCTCACCGGCCAGCTCTCCAACGGCGGCGCCATCCCCGTCATCAAGCCCTTCTGTCACCGGCCCGGCCACGAGAAGCCGCCGCGCGACGAGGAGTACCGCTCCGACGATTGCCTCTGGTTCTTCAACGCCGTCCCCGCCTACGTGGCCGAGACCGGCGACGTGCGCTTCTACTGCAAGGTGCTGCCCTACGCCGACCAGGGGCAGGCCACGGTGCTGGGCCACCTGCGCCGGGCGCTCGAGTTCAACCTCGAGCGGACGGGCCGCAACGGCCTGCCCTGCGGGCTGGCCGCCGACTGGAACGACTGCATCCGGCTCGGCTACCGGGGCGAGAGCGTGTTCGTCGCCTTCCAGCTGCGGCTGGGGTTGAGCGTGTACGCGGAGATCGCCGATCGGCTGCAGAAGCCGGCCGAGGCCGCCTGGGCCCACGGCGAGCGCGAGAAGCTCGACGGCAAGATCCAGAAGGTCTGCTGGGACGGCGAGTGGTTCATCTGGGCCATCGGCCAGGACGGCACCATCTTCGGTACCAGGTCCTTCCCCGAAGGGCAGGTCTACGTGAACACCCAGGCGTGGGCGGTTCTCTCCGGGGCCGCCACCCCCGCCCAGGCCAAGCGGGCGCTCGAGACCGTGCAGGAGCGGCTGGCCACTCCCTACGGCGTCATGCTGTGCGACCCTCCCTTCGCCAAGGCGGACCGGGAGATCATGCGCGCCACCCTCTTCAACCCGGGGATCAAGGAGAACGCCGGCATCTTCTCCCATGCCCAGAGCTGGGTGGTGATGGCCGAGGCGCTCCAGGGCAACGGCGATCGGGCCTACGAGTACTACCGGGCCTACATGCCCTCGGCCTACAACACCCGGGCCGAGCTGCGCGAGATCGAGCCCTACGTTCACTGCCAGAACACGTACTCGAAGACCAACCGGAACTTCGGCCGCTCGCGCGTGCCCTGGCTCTCGGGCACGGCCTCCTGGAGCTACTACGCCGCCACCCACTGGATCCTGGGCATCCGCCCCGAGGTGGAGGGGCTGCGCATCGATCCCTGCATCCCCCGGGTCTGGCCGGGCTTCGAGATGAGGCGCCACTTCCGCGGCAAGAACGTCCACATCCAGGTCCGGAACCCGGCCGGCGTCAGCCGCGGCGTCGCCCGGCTCACCGTCGACGGCGAGCCGCTGAGCGGGAACGTGGTGCCGCCCGAGAGGCTGCGCGAGGGCTCGCACATCCTGGCGGTGATGGGCTGAGCGGCGCAGCCCGGCGGAAGCCGCCCCGCCGGCGGACGGTTCAGGCGCCGCCCGGCGCGGGCGCCGGGCCGGGGAGCCCGGTGCGCAGGCCGGACCGCCGGACGGCCGCCTCGATCTCGTCGGGCCCGGCATTGCCGCCGCTGAACTGCAGCGCCACCTTGCGCCCGGAGAGCCGCTCGCGGATCTTGACCGCCGCCCGCAGGGTGGCCGAGCCGGCGCCCTCCGCCAGGTTGCGGGTGTGGTGCGCGGCCAGCGCGATCCCCTCGTAGAGCTCCTCCTCGGTGAGCAGGACGAAGTCGTCCAGCAGCCGCGAGTAGATGTCGAAGGGGACGCGGTAGGCCGTCCCGGTGGCCACGCCGCCGGCGAAGGTCCGGTTCTCCGCCTCGACGATGCGGCCCTCCCTCCAGGAGCGGTGCGCGGCCGAGGACGCCTGCGCCTGGACGGCGATCACCTGGATGCGGGGCCGGATGCTCTTCAGCACCGTGAGGGCGGCGGCGATCTCCGAGCCGGCGCCCAGCGGCACCAGCATCACCTCCAGGTCGGGCAGCTCCTCCAGGACCTCGAGGAAGCCGGTGCCGACGCCATCGATGAGCAGCGGCTCGTTGGCCGGGTGCGCCAGGTACAGCCCGCGTTCCTCTCGCAGCTCCTCGACCTTCCGGCCCGCCTCCTCGAACGTGCTCCCCCACTCCACCACCTCGGCGCCGGCGTCGCGGATGGCCTGCACCTTGAGCGGATTGCTGGCCCGGGGGACCACCACCAGCGCCGCCAGCCCCATCATCCGGGCCGAGGTGGCGATCGAGGTGCCGTGATTGCCGGTCGAGTAGGTGATGACGCCCTTCGCGCCGCGGCTCCGCAGGTGATGCATGAGATTGAGGCCGCCGCGGATCTTGAAGGTGCCGGTCAGGTTCTGGTTCTCGTGCTTCACGTACACGTCGGCGCCGACCAGCCGGCACAGGCTCTCGTACCGGCGCAGCGGCGTCGGCCGCAGGTGCGGACGGAGGACCTGGCGCGCGCGCAGGACCTCGGCCACCGAGATGGGGTGTTCCGCGTCCGCGGTCCGGGGGTGCTCGTTCACCGGGTGGCTCCTTCCTGGGGAGGCCCACGCCTCCAGGGACGGGAACCGTAACGGGACGGGGATCCCTGCGACAGGCACAGCCAGGTCGAATGCGGGCCGGTACAGACGGAGCGACGCAGCGGCGAGCCGCCGCGGTCGGCGCCCCGCGGCTCTGGCAGCCGCGGCGCTGCTAGACGTGGATGGCGTCGGGGAGCGAGGCCCTGGACACCGGCGAGCGGCCGGCGACGAGCGCCCGGGCCGCATCCACCTGCCCGAAGATCCCCCACAGCAGGACGCCCCGGACGCGATCGCCCTCCAGGTAGTAGACGACGCCCTCGCGGAACGGCGTCTTCCACGAGGTGACGGTCTCGAGGCGGGCGTCGAGCTTGCCCACCGCCTCGTACCCGAGATCGAAGATGTCCGAGTAGAAGAACGGCAGGTGGTCGTAGCGCTCGCCGGCGCCGGCCATGTTCCGGCCGGCGGTGCGGCCCATGCTCAGCGCTGCGTCCTCGTGCTCGACGCGGGTGCGCTCGCCCAGCGCCTCGTTCGGGAAGCGCGCCACGTCGCCGGCGGCGTACACCCCGGGGGCGCTGGTCTCGAGCCGCTCGTCCACCTCGATGCCGTCGGAGCAGCGGATCCCGGCGGCGTCCGCCAGGGCGGTGTCCGGCGTGATCCCGAGGCCGGCCACCACTGCGTCCGCCTCGATCTCGGCGCCGCTGCGGGTGCGGACCACCGTCGCGCCGCCGCGCTCCTCGATCCCCACCACCGTGTCGCCGGCCAGGATGCGCACGCCCTTCTCGCGGAAGTAGCGCGTCACGTAGCCCGCCAGCTCGGACGGGTAGGGGTTGGCGCCGACGGCCGCCTCGGGGAAGATCATCGCGACCTCCTTCCCGTTGGCGGCCAGCGAGGCGGCCAGCTCCGAGCCGATGAAGCCGCCGCCGATCACCACCACGCGCCGGCCCTCCAGGGCCCGCAGCCGGCGGTAGTCGGCCAGGGTCCGGTAGTAGAATCACCCGGTCTCCGCCGACGGGGAGCCGCCGCGGCGCACCGCCGGTGGCCAGGAGCAGCCGGTCGTAGCGGTGCACGTCCCCGTGGTCGTCCCGCACCTCGCGCGCGCGGACGTCGAGGGCGACGGCGCGCCGGCCGCCGTGGAACTGCAGGCCGGGCACCTCCGCCAGCCAGACGCTCTCCTCGGGCTTGCCCAGCCACAGACCCTTGCTGAGCAGCGGACGGGCGTAGGGGCGATCCGCCTCCGTCGAGAGCATG
This sequence comes from uncultured Pseudomonadota bacterium, assembly GCA_963736345.1. GTDB lineage: Bacteria > Myxococcota > Myxococcia > Myxococcales > Anaeromyxobacteraceae > Anaeromyxobacter. Next base: position 113,840 of record CAVTOU010000029.1, read on the forward strand.
GCGATGCTGCCGTCGCGATCCGCCTCGCGGATGGCGGCTGCGGCGGCGTGGCCGGTCATGCCGCCGCCGATGATCAGGTAACGAGTCTCGCTCATGGCCCCTTCCCTTCCCGGTGTGCGATGCAATCGTCGGCCACTGTGGACGCTGAGATCCTGCGCGGGGTGACATGGAGCGCCCTTCCCGGAGGGGGTGCGCCCGCCTGATTCCCCGGATGGCATCCGCGGAGGACCCGCGCACCTGCGGCCCACCCGGGGCTGCGGGCGTAACCTCCGGGCCTTCCCGGTGCTCGATCTCTCCAGGAGGCAAGACGCGATGCGCATCACCTCGCGACCCGTGGCCCTCCTGGCCATGGCGTGCCTGCTGGCGGCCGCACACCCGGCGGCCGCGTCGGTGACCGCCGGTGCCGGGGGCATGAACAAGACCATCCCGGCGCAGGCATCCGCGGAAGGACAGGACCAGGCGCCGCAGGACGCACCCTCCGCGCCGCCCTCGACGCCGCCGCCCGCCCATCCTTCCCCACCGCCCACGGCTGAACCGGCGCCATCGGCGACGCCGCCCGGGCAGTGGGCCTTCACCACGCAGTACGGCTGGCTGTGGATGCCGTACGCCGACGTCTACACCTACGCGCCGCCCGACGGCTGGGGCCAGCCCTACGAGTACGTGTACTGGCCGGCGTACGGCTGGACGTGGGTCGCCGCCCCCTGGGTCTGGGGGTTCGGGCCGTGGCCATTCTTCGGCGTCATCGGGCCGGTTCACTTCGGGTGGTGGGGGCACGGCTGGTGGCGCGCCCCCTGGCGCTGGCACTTCGTGCCCGCGCCCGCTCGCGGGCACGGCTTCGCCCACGGCCCGCCGCTCTTCCGCCACGGCCCCGGCGGCTTCGTTCGCGCCCCGCCGGCCCGATCCGTCCCGTTCCGCGCCCCCGGGGCCGGCTGGGGGATGCGCGGCCGGCGCTGACCGGACCGCTCGCCTCGGCACCCCGGCGCTGGCCGGAAGCGCCGGCACCCGCACCAGGGGAGATGGCGAGGTCAGTTTCCGGAGCCCTTGCCGCGCAGGAGCTGCTCCAGCCGCTTCCGCTGGTCGGGCGTGATCTTCTTCAACGCGTCCTCCAGGCGGGCGCGCGAGTCCGGCGAGGCGAGCGACGGGCCGCTGCTGCCGCGCTTGGTGTACCCGGCGGGCACCTCGAACGCCGAGGAAGGGAGGCTCTCGCGGGTGGCCTTGACGAGCTCGAGCACGAGGCCGCGATCGCCCTCGCCCGCGTCGGGGGCCCAGCGGATGGGGATGCCGTCGAGCCCGGCCTTCGCCAGGGCGGCGGGCACACCCTCGTCCCCCTGTCCGCTGGTGGCCCAGAACGGGACGCGCCCGAGCGTCGTCGAGACGCACAGCTCGGCGGGGCGCGCGTCCTCCGACGCTCCGACCCGGACGCGCTGGCAGGGGTACCCCGCCACCGAGGAGGGCCCGAGCTTCGTCACCTTCCAGCCGCTGTCGTGCGCCCGGGGGTCGGTGTCGACGACCTTGTAGGCATGGGCTTCGTCGCTGATGATGTACAGGTGGCTCCTGTCGTCGGCCTTGATGAGGGTCGTCGCCTTCATCCCGGGCATGCCGGCCTGCGTCATCTCCGGTGAAGTCAACTCGAAGTGAAACCGGGCTCCGGCCGGGCCGACCAGGGCCTCGGCGGTTCCCTGCTGGCCCTTCGGGCCGGTGACCCGGTACTCGGCGCGGCCCTCGAAGTCCGCGGCGGCGGCCGTGCCGGCGAGGGCGAGCACGGGGAGAGCGATGGCGAAGCGGCGCATGGCGTCCTCTGGTCGGGCTCCGGCGGCTCGCCCCGTACCGCCACCACTGGAGGTAGGGAGCGAACCGGCCTGGCGTTGCTCGTGCGAAGGTGAAGGCTGCAGGCGGAGCCCGGTCCGACCAACGTAGGCCGGCCACCTCTCGCCGACAGATCCCGGAGGGATAGGCGCCGTCGTGGGTCGATCTCCGGTCACGACGGCGCGCGCCGGCGTTCTCCTGATCACGCGGGCGCTCGCCGCCGTCCGCCGCGGCGCTGCCTCCGCTCGAAATCAGGCCGAGGACGAGGCCGGCGCCACGGCGCGCGCCGGCGCGGTGGTCTCGCGCACCACCAGCTCGGGCGCCACGACGATCTGCGCTCGCTCGTCGGCCCATTCCTCGCGCGGCCGGCCGATGCGGCGCAGGACCGCCTCGGCCGCGGCCTTCCCCATCTCCTGCAGCGGCTGGCGGATGGTGGTCAGGCCCGGCCCGAGGTAGGTGGCGCTCTCGATGTCGTCGAAGCCGAGGACCGAGACGTCGGACGGAACGCGCAGGCCGTGCTCGCCCAGGGCGCGGATGGCGCCGATGGCCGAGATGTCGTTGAAGGCGAAGAGCGCCGTGAACCGCTCCCCCGAGGCGAGCAGCCGGCGCGTGACGTCGTAGCCGAGCTGCGGCGAGGAAGGCGTGGGGTCGAGGATGGGGGCGACCAGCTTCGAAGCGATGGGGACCCCGAGCCGCCGGGCCGCGTCGATGATCGCGCTCCAGCGGACCTCGCTGTCGGGGATGCCGGCCGTGCCCTGGATGAACGCGATCCGGCGGTGGCCGAGGTCGAGCAGGTGCCGGAGCCCGAGCTCGGCCGCCCCGGCGTGGTCGAGCACCACGCTGGTCGTGCCCTTGACCGAGTGGTGGCTGGAGACGGTCGCGACCGGCACCGGCAGCTCGAGCTGCCAGGGCGCGCTGACCAGGATGAGCGCGTCGGCGGAGCGGTCGATGAGGCCACGGGCGTACTCCTCGATCAGGTCCGGGCGCAGGTGGTGGCTGGCGACGTAGTAGAAGTACCCCTGCGCCAGCAGGTACTCCTCGATGCCGCGCAGGACCAGGGTGTTGTAGCCCTGGCTCACCTCGGGGACCATGACGCCGACGCTGTAGCTGCGCCGGGTCCGCAGGCAGCGGGCCAGGAAGTTCGGCCGGTAGTCGAGCTTGCGGGCGGTGTCCCTGATCAGCTTCTGCGTCGCAGCAGCGATCCCCACCGAGGCTGCGCCGGAGAGGACGGAGGAGACGGTCGCCGGCGAGAGCCCCAGCAGGTTGGCCAGCTCCCTCAGGGTGGGCGGGCGGCGGCCGCGTTCCGGCGTGCGGCGCTCCCTGGTATCGCGCTTCTTCATGAGGCCTCATCATGCCGGCGGCCAGCGCGCAGCGCGAGCAGGAGCGCAGGGATCACCGGAAGGAGCGCCGAGGCCGGCCCGTGGCTGCAGCCGCCGCCGGAGGACGGGGGGGGGCGGGGGCGGGGCGGCGGGCGTGACGGGGACCGGGCTCGAGCTGGCGGACACGTTCCCGGCTGCATCGGTCGCCTGGACGGTGAAGTCGTAGGCAAGCGCCGCCGCCGCGCCCACCGCAGATGCGCCGTCCCGTGGTGTCATGATCCCGTTTCCTCCGGCGGCCGGATCGGTCCTGGATCGCCGCCCGTGCAGCCGATCGGCCGATTCCCGCCGCGAAAACGATGTCAGGCCGCCCCGGAGCTGTCAATATCGTTTCTGAATCGGTTCAGTGCGCCCGGGAAGACCCGTGCTCCCGCAGGCGGGTCACGCCCCCACGTAGGCGCGGACCCAGTTCGCCAGCACGCGCTCGGCGGCGGGGGTCTCGCGGATCGACGACAGGGCAGCCTCGGTCAGGCCCGGGCGTACCGCCTCCAGCGCGGCGCGGGACTCCCGGCAGAGCGCGCGGTTTCGCTGCGCGTTGAACTCGGGGTGAAATTGCACGGCGCGGACGTTCGGTCCGTGCGCGAACGCCTGCACCGGGGAGCGATCGTTCCGCGCCAGCACCTCGGCGCCCGGGGGCGGCGCCGGGACGTGGTCCTCGTGATTCTGCTGGACCAGCAGCGGGCTCTCCACGCCCGCGAAGAGCGGGTCGCGCCGGCCCGCCGCCGTGAGCTCGACGTCTCCCGTGCCCACCTCCGGGCCGCCGGGCTGCCGCTCGACCGCTCCCCCCAGCGCCGCCGCCAGCAGCTGGTGTCCGAAGCACACCCCCAGCACCGGTGTGCTGCGCGCCACCGCGAGGAGCCAGCGCCCGGTCCGCTCCATCCAGGGCCTCGGCTCGGTCAGGCTCTCGGCCGAGCCGGTGACGATCACGCCGCCGATCCGGTCCATGCCCGGGAAGGGCTCACCGCGCACTGCGTCGATGACCACCACCTCCGGCGCCAGCAGCCGCTCGAACCACTCGCTGAAGTCGCCGAAGCGCCGGAGCGCCTCCGGGGTGGGCGAGCCTGCGCGGACGACGAGGATTCGGCGCATGGTATGGTGTCTCCTCTCCACCGCGGACGTGCAACGCCGGATCCAGCGCAGGAACCGGCCGGGCGATCGCGGAGCGCGCGCCGTCCGGGCGCCGGACGCGGCCCGGCCGCCGGCAGGGCCGGATGGGGCGCGCGATCGACAGGCAGCGGGTGCCCGCATCGCCGGCACCCCCCAGGAGGCCCGGATGCTGGTCGTCATGAAACCCCACGCCACCGCCGAGCAGATCGAGGCCGTGGTGGACAAGATCCGCGCCCTGGGCCTGACCGCCCACCCCATCCCCGGCGCGCAGCGCGTGGCCATCGGGATCACCGGGAACAAGGGCGGCCTCGAGCCGGACCAGTTCACCATCCTCCCCGGGGTGGCCGAGGCCATCCGGGTCTCGCAGCCGTTCAAGCTGGTCTCGCGCGAGGTGAAGGAGGAGGACACGATCATCGACGTCGGGGGGGTGCCCCTGGGGGGCGCCGCGCTGGCCGTCGTGGCCGGTCCGTGCTCGGTGGAGTCGCGGGAGCAGATCGTGGAGACCGCGACGGCGGTCAAGCGGGCGGGTGCTCGCTTCCTGCGCGGCGGCGCCTACAAGCCGCGCACCAGCCCCTACGAGTTCCAGGGGCTGGCCGAGGCGGGGCTCAAGCTCCTGGCCGCGGCTCGCGAGGAGACCGGCCTCAAGATCGTCACCGAGGTCATGGACGTGGAAACGCTGCCCATGGTGGCGGACTACGCCGACGTCCTGCAGATCGGCGCCCGCAACATGCAGAACTTCTCGCTCCTCAAGCAGCTGGGGAGCATCCAGCGCCCGGTCCTGCTCAAGCGCGGCCCCTCCGCCACCATCAAGGAGTGGCTCATGGCCGCGGAGTACGTGGTCTCGCGCGGCAACTACCAGGTGGTGCTGTGCGAGCGCGGCATCCGCACGTTCGAGACCATGACGCGCAACACCCTCGACCTCAATGCCGTTCCGGTGCTGAAGGCGCTCACGCACCTCCCGGTGCTGGTGGACCCTTCCCATGGGATCGGCCTGCGCAACCACGTCGCCGCCATGGCCCGCGCCGGGGTGGCGGCGGGCGCGGACGGGATCATGGTCGAGGTGCACCCGCACCCGGAGAACGCGCTCTCCGACGGCGCACAGTCCCTCACGCTGCCCGAGTTCGACGAGCTGATGCGGCAGGTGGGGATGATCGCGACCGCGGTGGGCCGGAGCGTGTAGCGGCCTTGGGTCAGCGGTTCCGCCGGGCCCGCTTCTCGATCTGCGCGCGGGCGTCGGCGATGGCCGCCTCGACGTCCTTGCCCTCCTGGATGACGTGGTCCATCTCCAGGTTGAACGCGTCCGCGGCGACCGCGTCCAGCCGGTGCACCGGAACGGGCGGCAGGCGTCCGGCGGCGGCGCGGAAGGTCGGCCCGACCACCTGCCCACCCAGGAACGGGAGGGGCTGGTCGAGCGCCGGATCGCGGGCCGCCTCGAGCAGCGCCGGGACGGCGCCGGCGGCGGCCCAGGCGGCCAGGGCCGGCCCGGGCGAGAGGCAGGTGTCGCGGAGCAGGTCCCAGGCCAGCTCCTGGTGGGCGCCGCGGGCGGCCAGCGCACAGAAGGCGGAGGGGGTCGGGAAGGACGCTCCCCCGGGCAAGGGGGCCACCCGCCACTTGCCGCTCGAGCCCGGGTCGAGCCGCGCCAGCCGGTGGACCATGGTCGGGCCGCCGAGCTGTACCGCCAGCCGCCCGTTGCGCACCAGCTCCGTCCAGGGCTGTGTGCCCACCGCCACCGTGGCCTCGATGCCGGCGGCGTGCGCCGCGACCGCCAGCCGGATGGCGCGGCCGGCTCGCGCCGGGTCGGGGAGTGGCTCGCCGCCGGCGGAGAAGTAGGGCGACTCGCCCTCCCGCAGCCCGGAGCGCAGCACGGCCTCGGCCAGGTCGGCCAGGCGCGGCAGGCAGTAGCCCCCGGTGGCCGCCTTCACCCGGGCGCAGGCGGAGACGAAGCCCTCCCACGAGCCGGTCAGGTCGGCCTCGGCCACGCCGGCCTGGTCGAGCACGTCCTTGCGGTAGAAGAGCACCGCCGGCGCCGCCTCCGCCGGGATGCCGACCTGCGCCTGGCCCACGTGCCCCTGCGCCACCAGCGAGGGCAGGAGGCGCTGCGCCAGAGGTCCGGGCTGGCGGCGCGAGAGATCGACCAGCACCCCGGCCGGCCCGAGCCGTCCCAGGAAGGCCGCGTCCACGAACAGCACGTCCGGCGCGCCCACGCCGCTCGCCAGGCGGGGCGTCATGGCGGTCACGAAATCGCCCGGGGCCAGCGCGACCAGCTGCACCTTCACCTGCCGGTGCTCCTCCTGCCAGCCGGTCAGCGCCGCCCGGACCTGGTCCACGAAGTCCGTGTAGGAGGCGACGGTGAGCGTGTTCGGGTCGGGTGGCGGCGGGCGGGCGGGACAGGCCGCCAGCGCCAGCGCCAGGAGTGCCGCCGCCCCGGGCCCGGCCCCTCGAGCTCGACTCCGCATCCCGTCCCTCCTCACCGCAGACCCAGGAAGCGGGCCAGCTCGCGGACGGCGGCCTGGAGCCGGATCCCTCGATTGACTCTTCGTGAAACGAGCACCAGCCGCCTCCGCTCCCGGTCGGCGCGCGGCTCGACGTGGCCGACCAGCCGCTCCCGGGCCAGCACCGGCAGGGCGTAGTAGCCCCGCACGCGCTTGGCCGGGGGTGTGTAGACCTCCCACGTATACTCGAAATCCCAGAGCGCGGCGGTGAGGCGGCGATCGTAGATGAGCGGGTCGAGGGGGGCCAGCAGCCTGGGCGCCGCCTCGGCGCCGGGCGCGTCGTGGGCGGCCTCGAGCGCCGGGGCGTCCTCCGCCAGGCAGTGGCAGGGCGGGCAGCCCTCGATGCGGACCTCGCGGACGGCGTCGGCGACCAGCGGAAGCTCGGCCTTGCGGAGCGTCGCCAGCCGCCGCTGCCGGAGCCGCAGCAGCACCAGCGTGCGCGCGATGTCGTCGGGCGCGGGGCGGGGAGCGGAGAGGATGCGCGCCGGGAGGACGCGCGCCGGGAGGTCGTAGACGCGGCGGAACGCGCGCCGCGTCGTGATCAGCACCCGGCCGTGGAAGAAGAGCTTGTCGAGCACGGTCTTGACGAGCCGTCCGCGCGAGCCCCAGGCCGTCACGGCGCGCCCGTCGTGGGCGATGTCGTCGCCCGTCAGCGGCCCCCGTTCCTCGATCTCCGACAGGATGCGGCGGGCCAGCCGCTCCTCGGCGGCGGAGAGCCGGCCCGCGTATCCTCGCGTGCGGCGCGACCGCTCCTCCATGGCGGCGGTCAGGTACGTCCAGGCGTCGAGCGGGAAGGCGGCCAGGGTCCCGCCCGCCGGGAAGTAGTGCTCGAACGCTTCCCGCCGGGACGGCGGCAGAGGGGAGCCGCCGTCCAGCCCTTCCCCGTACAGGTGGCGGAGCAGGTCGTGCTCCCGATACCCCGCCACCCGGTTGCGCAGGATGAGGTCGTGCATGCGGCCGCAGACGTTGATGGGGTCGAGCTGGACGAAGCCGTGATGCGCCAGCGCCGCGGCCACATCGCGGTGGGGCCGGTCGAGCCCGAGCGACGAGCAGAGAAAGCGCCGGGCGGCAGGTACGCCGACCTCGACGGGGCGGAGCCGCGGGGAGCTGGACACGGGGCGAGCACGTTATCCCATCGCGGGCCCAGCAGGGCGCGGCGATCCCGCCCCGGGGGCGCGCGGGACTGAAGGGGCGTGGGAAACCAACCCGTACCGAGAGCCGGACCTGGACGGATCGTCCACGCCCGGGTCTACGCCCAGGTGGAAGACCAGGTTGGGTGAGATCGCGTGGCGCGTGTGGTGTAAGCTCTCCGACTCACCCGCAGGACAGGAGCCCGCGATGTTCATCGCCATGAAGCCCCATGCCACCCCCGCCGAGTTCGATGCGGTGGTGGAGAAGATCCGCGCCCTGGGGCTCACTCCCCACCCCATCGTCGGCACCGAGCGGAAGGTGGTGGCGGTGATCGGCCACATCACGGGGCTCGATCCCGAGGACCTGTTCGGCAACATGTCCGGCGTGGCCGAGGCGCTCCGCGTGTCGCAGCCCTTCAAGCTCGTGTCACGCGAAGTGAAAGAGGAGGACACGGTCCTCGACGTCTCGGGCGTGCCCCTGGGCGGGCGGGCCATCAGCATCATCGCCGGTCCCTGCTCGGTCGAGTCGAAGGACCAGATCCTGGAGGCGGCGCAGGCGGTGAAGCGGTCGGGTGCCCGCTTCCTGCGGGGTGGGGCGTTCAAGCCGCGCACCAGCCCGTACGAGTTCCAGGGCCTTCGCGAGGAGGGGCTGAAGCTGCTGGCCCTGGCCCGCGAGGCGACGGGGCTCAAGGTGGTCACCGAGGTGAAGGACACCGAGACGCTTCCGATGGTGGCCGAGTACGCCGACATGCTGCAGGTGGGCGCGCGCAACATGCAGAACTACTCGCTCCTGGAGCGGCTCGGCACCGTCGACAAGCCCCATCCTGCTCAAGCGAGGCCTCTCGGCCACCATCAAGGAGTGGCTCATGGCCGCCGAGTACATCGTGGCCAAGGGCAATCACCGGGTGGCGCTGTGCGAGCGCGGCATCCGGACGTTCGAGACGATGACCCGCAACACCCTCGACATCAACGCCATCCCGGTCCTCAAGGCGCTCACCCACCTGCCGGTGCTGGTCGATCCCTCCCACGGCATCGGGCTGCGGGCGCACGTCCCGGCCATCGCCCGCGCCGGCGTGGCGGCGGGCGCCGACGGCATCATCGTCGAGGTCCACCCCTGCCCGGAGAAGGCCCTCTCGGACGGCCACCAGTCGCTCACGCCCGCCGAGTTCGACGAGCTCATGAAGCAGGTCAGGGTCATCGCCGGGGCCATCGGCCGCCCCATTCCCGCCTAGCGCCCCCTGCCCCACACCCGCCGTCGATCCCGGACGAGGGCACTCCCGTCTGTCTGGTGGTCCGGGGGCTGTCGCCAGCTTGACGAGGGCCCATCCTGTCTTACCTGATGGGTGTGAAGCTGGAACACGAGACCGTCTCCGTGGAAGATCGCCACGACGTTGCGATCCCCGGGGGCTGCATCCTTTGCGGCGGGGACCTGGCCGTCCGCTTCACGGGGGCGGGCGCTGTGTCGTTCTGCCCGAGGTGCAACTGGCTCTCGCACCCGCGCGTGCGTCGCGAAAACGGCAACGTCTACATGATGCACCCCGCCGGCGGCCTGGCCTGAGCCGGCGCGGACCCGTGGGTCACCTTTCCGGCGGTCTGCGGGGGGGGGGTTGGGGGGTAGTGCGCAACCCGCATACAACGGCCGTCCAAAGCGGGAAGATCTCAACAAGCGAGCGAGCGAGCGTCCTGGGGCGCGGCGGTCGGAGGTGACGGCGCGCGGGGATGGGGGAGTACCCGCCGGCCATCCCGGCGGCGACGGGGGCCTGGCGCATGGTCGACGAGGTGCCCTGCATAGAGGTCGGGCGAGCGGTGCGCCGGGAGCCGCGCGGCGCCGCCGCCGGCGAGGCCGCCGCGCGAGAGGCGCTGTCGGCGGTGCGGGTGCACCCGCCCAGCGCCGCCCTGGTCTTCGCCTCCGTGCAGCACGACCTGGGTGAGGTTCTGCGCGGGGTCCGGCGCGCCCTGGGCGACGTGCCGGTGATCGGGTCGAGCACCGCCGGCGAGATCTGCGACGGCGTTCACCAGGGGAGCGTGGTGGTGACCGTCCTGGCCTCTCCGCACCTCACGGTCGACATCGGCGTGGGCGAGAACGTGGCCCGCGACTGGTCGGCGGCGACCGGGCAGGCGCTGCAGGCGCCGGCGGTGGGTGCGTACTTCGACTCGAGCCCCATCGCCTGGCGACGGCTCACCCAGGAGGGGAAGGGCGCGTTCGCGTTCGTGCTCTCGCCGGGCGCCACCCGGAAGGCCGAGACCCGGAGCTTCCCCATCATCGAGCTCATCAAGCGCCGCTCGCTGGGGCAACTCCCCATCTTCGGGATGTCGGCCAGCGACGAGATGAAGTTCGAGGAGAACTACGTCCTGGCCGGCGATCGCGTCATCGCCGACGGGCTGGTGGTGGCCGTCTTCGAGACCCAGCTCCGGTTCGGGATCGCGGTCGCCCACGGGATGCACGCGACCGGCCCGCGGCTGCGGGTGACGGCCGCGAACGAGCACGAGGTGGTGGAGCTGGAGGGCCGGCCCGCCGCCGACGTGTATGCCGAGCTCATCGGCGTGCCGCGCTCCTCCCTGGACGGCGTGTTCGTGGCGCGGACAACGCGGACGGTGGTCGGCATCCCGGGTCCGCTCGGGTCGTTCATTCCCAACGCCGCCACCTACGTGACGCCGGGGGGCGGGCTCCGCTTCGCCATCCCCGTTGCGCCGGGAGAGCTGGTGTCGCGGCTCGAGCCCGACGTCGAGACCGCCCTCACCGCCGGGCCCGAGGCGCTCTCCAAGGCCAGCGCGCGGGCCGGGACCGGCCGGCCGGCGCTGGCGGTGGTGGGAGCGTGCGCCCTGCGACCGCTGCTGCTGGGCGACAAGGTCGCGGCCGAGGTCCCCAGCATGGTCCGGGTGCTGGGCGGAACGCCGCTGGTCGGGCTCGTGAGCTGCGGCGAGGCCGGGCTCGCCGACGACGGGGTGCCGCAGCACATGAACGCGGTCATCAGCGCGCTCATCGTGGCCGACGAGCTCTCGCAGCCGGCCCGGGTGGCCCGCGAGAACGAGGACCTCCGGCTCCGCACCGAGCTGCTGCGGCAGCAGCGGCGCGAGGAGCTGGAGCGGATCGTCTCCGAACGCACCGCGCAGCTCCAGGCCACCAACGCCCAGCTGCAGGCCGAGATCGAGGAGCGGCAGCGGAACCAGCGCGCCTGGCGCACGCTGTCCCTGTGCAACGAGGCGGTGGTGCGGGCCACCGGCGAGCAGGCGCTGTTTCGCGACGTGTGCCGCATCCTGGTGGAGGGGGGCGGGTACCGGATGGTGTGGATCGGCCTGGCCGAGCCGGACGGCGGCATCCGGCCGGTGGCCCACGCCGGGTACGAGGCCGACTTCCTGGGCGAGCACCGGTTCTCCTGGTCGGCCGGCGAGGAGGGCGACGACGCGCCCTGCGGCGCGGCCATCCGCAGCGGCAAGCCGACGCTGCTGCGGGACCTGCGGGGGGCGCCGGGCGTCGACCGCTGGCAGGACGCCGCGCTCCGGCGCGGCTACTCGTCGTCGGCGGCCTTTCCGCTCTCCGCCGAGGGGCGGAACTTCGGGGTGGTGGTGATCTACGCGGCCGATCCCACCGCCCTGGACCAGGCCGAGATGGGCCTGCTCTCCGACCTGGCCGGCGACCTGGCCTTCGGGGTGAGCGCGCTGCGTGTCCGGGCCGAGCGCGGTCGCATGACCACCCAGCTCATGCAGGCCGACCGCCTGGTGGCCATGGGCACGCTGGCCGCCGGGGTCGGGCACGAGATCAACAACCCGCTCGCCTACGCCTCCTCGGGCGTGAGGGCGCTCTCGGAGCTGATCCCGGGAGGCCTTTCCGAGCCGGCGCAGGCGGCCGAGGTCCAGGCCATCCTGCGCGAGATCGGCCAGGGGCTGGAGCGGATCCGGCAGGCGGTCCGCGACCTGAAGCTGTTCTCGCGCGGCGACGACGACACGCGCCGTCCGGTCGACATCCAGGCGGTCCTGGAATCCACCCTGCACATGGCCCAGAACGACATCCGCCACCGGGCCCGGCTGGTCCGCGAGTACGGAGCAGCCCCCCGGGTGGCGGCCAACGAGTCGCGCCTCGGCCAGGTGTTCCTGAACCTGATCGTCAACGCCTCGCAATCCATCCCCGACGGCGCGGCCGACGTGAACGAGATCCGCGTGACCACCTGGACGGACGCGCGTGGATGGGCGGCCGTCGAGATCCGGGACACCGGGGCGGGCATCTCCGCCGAGGACCTGGCCCGGATCTTCGAGCCCTTCTTCACCACCAAGCCCAGGGGCGAGGGGACCGGGCTGGGGCTGGCCATCTGCCGCAACATCGTGGAGTCCATGGGCGGCGAGATCACCGTCGAGAGCGACGGGGGGACGGGCAGCACCTTCCGCGTCTTCCTGCCGCCCATGCACCCCGAGCACCGGCGGGAGGGCGAGGCGGCGGCCGGCGCGCCGGTGGCGGGCGCGCGGCGCGGGCGGGTCCTGGTCCTGGACGACGACGCGCTGGTGGCCCGGTCGATGAAGCGCATGCTGGCGCGCGAGCACGACGTGGTGGTCGAGACCAGCGCGCGCGTGGCGCTGGGCCGCTTCCAGGCCGGCGAGGAGTTCGACGTGGTGGTCTGCGACGTGATGATGCCGCAGATGAGCGGGCCCGAGTTCCACATCGAGCTCGGTCGCATCGCCCCCCATCAGGCGAGCCGGGTGGTGTTCGTGACCGGCGGCGCCTTCACCACCGGCGCGGCCGCCTATCTGGAGAAGGCCGGTTGCCGCACGCTGGAGAAGCCGTTCGAGGCCGAGGCGCTGCGCGGCCTGGTGCGCGAGTTCCTCTGACTTTCGCGAGCGTGGGCGTGAATGCCGACCTCGCGCCGGGGTTGCGGAATTGGGACGAAGGGGGACGAAGGGGTCAAACCCTTCCACTTTCCACTTGTCGCCACTCGGAGATTGCCTCCGTCCAGAGTGAGAGTGGACCCTCTCTCGCAACCGAGCCTGCGGTCAGGCCGGGCGCCCACCGCGACCGCCATGGAATCCATCGACGTCGCCCGAAGCATCGGGGCGTCCTTCACCACTGGTCCGGGTTGCGATCCCGTCCCGTCCCAAGGAACCCCTCCGGACGGCGCCAGGGCGAGCACACTCGTGCGCGCACCTTCGTGTGCGCAGGGGAGGCGGACCATGAAGCGAACGGTGCTGGCGGCAGCGGCAGTCGCCCTCCTATCCGGCATGCTCTGCGCCTGCGGCGCCGGCGGTTCATCCTCCGTGACCCTCGGAGCGTGGACGCCGGCCGCGTCGATGTCCGTCGAGCGCTCGTACCATTCGGCCACGCTCCTTCCCTCCGGCGAGGTACTGGTCGCCGGCGGGAACGACAACGGAGGCGCGACGCTGGCGACCGCGGAGCTCTACGACCCGGCCACCGATTCCTGGCGCGCGACCGGGTCGATGGCGTCGCCGCGGTACGGCCAGGGTTCGCTGCTCCTGCCCGGCGGGGTCCTGGTGGTCGGAGGAGGCCACTGGACCAGTGTGCCGGTCCCCGACGCAACGGCGGAGCTTTACTCCCCGGCCTCCGGCACCTGGAGCAGCGCCGGCTCGATGGCCACGGCGCGGTGGGGACCATCCCTGACGCTGCTGCCCTCCGGGAAGGTCCTCGCCGCGGGCGGTGAAACGGGGACCAGCCTCGTCGCCACCAACAGGGCAGAGATCTATGACCCTTCCAGCAACACCTGGAGCCCGACCGGCTCGATGGCCGTCGGCCGCGTCGGCCACACGGCGACGCTGCTCTCCTCCGGCAAGGTCCTGGTGGCGGGTGGCGCCTCGGCAGAGCCCTCCACCGGCGGGACGAGCCTCGCCTCCGCCGAGCTTTACGACCCAGCGACCGGGGCCTTCGGCGCCACGGGTTCGTTGCCCGGGGCCGTCGCGTTCCATCGCGCAGTGGCGCTTCCCTCCGGAAAGGTGCTCGCCGCGGGGGGCGCGACCATCTTTGGAGAGCTCGTCCGCGTCTCAGGCGTCGCGCTCTACGACCCGACCGCTGGCACGTGGTCCGCGGTGACGAGCATGCGGCGGGCCCGCGCCGAGCACGGGGCCACCCTGCTCCCCTCGGGCAAGGTCCTGGTCGTTGCCGGGGGCGCGGCGTTGAATGCTGGGGGTGAAGTCTACAATCCGGCGGCCGGAGACTGGGTGAGCACGCCGTCGGTTCGAGACCACGGTGACTCCCCCGGGCTGGTTGCCTTGCCGGACGGACGGGTCCTGGTGATGGGAGGACTCGGCTGGGCCGGCGGCTGGACCTGCCTCAGGACCTCGGACATCTTCACGGAGTGACCGAAGGTAGGGGTCACGAGGTAGGGGTCAGACCCTTCCACATTACACATCCGTCCGCAGCGCTGGCGTTACCGCAACCACGCGCGGCGCGCGCAGTCCGGCGATCGCGAGGGGCGCGAGGTTCGCCCGGGCGCCTCTCTGTTCTGCTCCGAGCGGTTTGCGAAGGGCCCCGGGCCCCACCGCGCGACGGGCGGCAGATTCCCGAGGGCCGACTCATCATCACGGTCCCGGTCGAGCGCACAGGTGCGGGCGGTGTAGCCTCGAACTACATCTCCTTCCTGAGCGAGTCGAATGGCGATGGGAGACTGATTCAGGGCAAATCACGAACGCCCCATTCGTCCGCTCGCGGCAGGCCCGGTTCGGAACTGGAGGAAACTGCACATGGAGAGGCGCAGGATCGGACGCACCGCGCTGGAGGTTTCCGTTCTCGGATTCGGTGGGAACGCGCTCGGCAACCTGTACGACGTCATCGACGAGGTCGCCGCTCGGGACACCGTGCTGGCAGCGCACCAGACCGGGGTGACCTACTTCGACACCGCGCCCATGTACGGGCACGGGCTCTCCGAGCGGCGCATAGGGGACGTCCTTCGCACGCTGCCCAGGGACGAGCTCGTGCTCTCCACCAAGGTCGGGCGCCTGCTGGTCCCGTACGGCCGGGTGCCCCCGCCCCGCCCCTCGATCGCCCAGGGGGGCATCTTCACCGGCGAGCTGCCCTTCCTGCCCACCTTCGACTTCTCCTACGACGCCACCATGCGCTCGTTCGAGGACTCCCTGCAGCGGCTGGGGATGAACCGCGTCGACGTGCTCCTGATCCACGACTGCGACGAGTGGAGCCAGGGCGCTCGCTACGCCGAGGCCCTCCGCTCCGTCGAGCGCGGCGCGCTGCGGGCGCTCGAGAAGCTCAAGGCCGAGGGGACCATCGGAGCGTTCGGAGCCGGCGTGAACCAGGCCGAGGCGTGTGAGCGGCTCATGGACCTCGGGTCCTTCGACGTGTTCATGCTGGCCGGCCGCTACACGCTCCTCGAGCAGGGCGCGCTCGACAGCTTCCTCCCGCGGTGCGTCCGGGAGCACGTGTCGGTCATCGGCGCCGCCCCGTACAACTCGGGCATCCTCGTCACCGGGGTCACCCCGGACGCACGCTACAACTACGTGCCGGCTCCACCGGAGGTGCGGGAGCGCGTCGCCCGCATCGAGGTGGTGGCCCGCCGGCACGGCGTCCCCCTGCCGGCGGCCGCACTCCAGTTCGTCCTCGGCCACCCGGCGGTGATCTCGGTCATTCCCGGCGGGCGGTCGCGGGCCGAGGCCGAGCAGAACGCCGCCTGGGCGCGCGCGCCCATCCCGGCCGCGTTCTGGTCGGAGCTCGTGGCCGAGCGGCTGCTGCGCGCGGACGCCCCGGTGCCCCGGGGCTGAAACGGGCCCACGGCGCTGTGCGCCGCCTGCAGGAAGTCGAGCCGGCTACCAGCAGCAGTAGCCGCCGTCGATGACGATGTCGCTGCCGGTCACGTAGTCCGACGCCGGCGAGGCCAGGTAGACGAGCGCACCCTGCAGGTCCTCCACCTCGGCCATCTTCTTCATCGGGATGAGCGACATCCACCTCGGCATCATGGACTTTCCGATGGGGGTGGCGAGCAGGTCGTCCACCAGCTTGGTGCGGGTGTAGCCCGGGCTGATGCTGTTCACGCGCACCCCCCGCTCCGCCCACTCCGCCGCGAGCGTCCGGGTCAGGTGGATGACGCCCGCCTTGGAGGAGTTGTACGGCAGCTGGTTCTGTGGAGTGTTGGCGATGTGGCCCGACATCGAGGCGGTGTTGACGATCTTCCCGTACCCGGCCTGGAGCATGACCCGGCCCTCGGCCCGCGCGCAGTAGAAGACGCCGTCGAGGTTGACCGACAGCGTTCGCCGCCACTCCTCGTCGGTGGCGGTCTCCGAGTCCACCCACTGGCCGATCCCGGCGTTGTTCACGCCGATGGTCAGACTGCCGAAGTGCTGGACCACCTTGGCGATGGCGCCATCCACCTCGGCCGACCGGGTGACGTCGGCCTGCAACGCCATCGCGTCGATCCCGTTCCTGCCCAGCTCCTGCGCCACCTCCTCCGCCAGCTGGAGGTTCATGTCCACCAGGGCGACCTTAGCCCCCGCTTCGCCCAGGGCCTCCGCGAAGGCGCGGCCGATGCCCTGGGCCGCCCCCGTGACCAGGGCGACCCTGCCGTCCAGGCGGAAGCGGTCCAGGATCTTCACGTGCTGCGTTTGGGTCGAGGTCATCGCGGTCTCCTCTTGGAAGCGCTGCTCGCCCTGCTTGCTGCGCAAACGACTCCGGCCCGCGCCCGCGCGCCTGGACGCGCGGCTAGCGTCCCGCCAGGCAATGCTGGAGCGCGGTCCGCGGCCGGTAGCGGTACAGGTTCTGCAGGTGGCGGCGCAGGGTCTCCACGAAGACGGGAGCCTCGGCGAGCCGATCCCCGAAGAGTGCGTGGAAGGCCAGGAGCTGCGCCGGATCCTCACCGCCGACGCGCGCCCGCCGGACCAGCTCGCCCAGCAGCGGGTCGCTCTTGGGCAGCACCTGGCCCCGCTCGTCGTGCTCCGCGGCCAGGTACCGGAACCAGGACGCCACCGTGAAGGTGAGGGCGTCGAGCGAGCCCTGCCCGCGCGACAGCACCTCCAGGATGGAGGGGAGCACGAACTTCGGGATGCGCGCCGATGCCTCGGTCCCGATCCGGGCCAGCTGATCGCGCAGCACCGGGTTGCCGAAGCGCTCGACCAGCGTCTGCTTGTACCGGGCCAGATCGATCCCTGGGACCGGCAGCAGCAACGGGGTGACCTCGTCGTCCATCATGGTCTCGACCAGCCGCCGGACGTCCGGGTCGGCCATGGCCTCGTCCGTGTAGCGCAGGCCGAGGAGCATCCCGATGTAGCAGAGGGCCTGGTGGCCGGCGTTGAGGAGGCGGATCTTCATGAGCTCGTAGGGGTGCACGTCGGACACCAGCTGTGCCCCGACGCGCTCCCAGGCCGGGCGCCCGAGCGCGAAGCGATCCTCGACCACCCACTGCATGAAGGGCTCGCAGACCACCGGCCAGCCGTCGTCCACGCCGAACCGCTCGCGCACCAGCGCGCGGTGCTCGTCGGTGGTGGACGGAACGATGCGATCCACCATCGCGTTCGGGAACCGGCCGTGCTGCTCCACCCAGGCGCGCAGGGCCGGGTCGCGCAGCTCCGCGAAGGCCAGGAACATGCGCCGGGCGAAGTCGCCGTTGCCTTGCAGGTTGTCGCACGACTGGATCGTGAACGGCGCCAGCCCCCGGGCCCGCCGCCGGTCCAGCGCCTCGGCCAGGATGCCGAACGACGAGCGGGGGGAGTGGGGCGTGGCCAGATCGTGCTGGATGTCGGGGTGGGCCTGGTCGAACTCCCCCGTCCCCTGGTTCACGAAGTAGCCACCCTCCGTGATGGTGAGCGTGGCGATGCGGCAGGTCGGGGAAGCCAGCTTCTCGACCACGGCCTCCGGGTCGTCCGGGGCGAGCAGGTACTCGCGCATCGATCCGATGACCCGGGGGCGATCGCCGGCGGCGCTGCGCTCGACCACGGTGTAGAGACAGTCCTGGGCATGGAGGACGTCCCGCATCCGGGCATCCTGCGGGAGGAGGCCCACGCCGCAGATGCCCCATCCCTCGGCCTCCCCGCGCCGGAGCAGCTCGTCCAGGTACACGGCCTGGTGCGCCCGGTGGAACCCGCCCACGCTCATGTGCACGATGGCGCTGGTGAGGGCGCGGCGGTCGTACCCGGGGACCGGCACGCCGGGCGGCACTCGCTTCAAGTTGGCTTCCCGAAGGGGAATGGACTCGCTCATGTCCGCGCTCCGCGCCGCCTACTTGACGGCGCCGAAGGTCAGCCCGCGCACCAGCTGCCGCTGGCTCACCCAGCCGAAGAGGACGATGGGGGCGATGGCCAGGGTGGAGGCGGCCGACAGCTTCGCCCAGAAGAGCCCCTCGGGACTCGAGAACGAGGCGATGTAGTAGGTGAGGGGCGCGGCCTGGGAGGCGGTCAGGTTGAGGCTCCAGAACGCCTCGTTCCAGCTCAAGATGATGGCCAGGAGCGCCGTGGAGGCGATGCCCGGCAGCGCCAGGGGCAGCAGAAGGAGCAGGAGCTCCTCCCGCGCGTGGGCGCCGTCCATCCGGCCCGCCTCGAGGATCTCGGGAGGGACCTCCTTGAAGAAGGAGAACAGCATCCAGACCACGATGGGCAGGTTGATGAGGGTGTAGACGATGAGGAGCCCGAACCGCACGTCGAGCAGGCCGGTGTCGCGGAAGATGAGGTAGATGGGCACCAGTACGCCGACCGGGGGCAGGAACTTGGTCGACAGCATCCAGAGCAGCGTGCCCTTGGTCCGGCGGGAGGGGAAGAAGGCCATGGCATAGGCCGCCGGGGCCGCGATCAG
This sequence comes from uncultured Pseudomonadota bacterium, assembly GCA_963736345.1. Lineage (GTDB taxonomy): Bacteria > Myxococcota > Myxococcia > Myxococcales > Anaeromyxobacteraceae > Anaeromyxobacter. The sequence goes on from CAVTOU010000029.1 coordinate 132,477, forward strand.
CAGCGCGAGCGCGGTCGAGCCGAACGAGACGTAGACGCTGTTCCACGCGCACTTGAGGTAGTTGGCGCGTCCGAAGGCGACGTCGCGATAGTTCTCCAGCGTGGGGGTGAAGACGAGCCTGGGCGGCGTGGAGATCGCCTCGATCTCGGTCTTGAAGCTGGCCAGCAGCATCCAGAGGATGGGGAAGAAGATCACCAGGGCGATCAGCCACGCCACCGCGGTCATGATCGTCTTACGCCGCAGCCTCCTCCGTCGCAGACTCGTGGTCATGGGAGACCTCTCACGTCTCGATGCTCTTGGAGAGGGAGCGCATCAGGAACACCGCCACGATGTTGGCGAGGATGATGGCCAGGACCCCTCCGGCCGAGGCGCCGCCCACGTCGAAGTCGAGCAGCGCGTAGCGGTAGATGAGGAAGGGCAGGTTGGTGGACGCGTTGCCCGGGCCGCCCGAGGTGGTCACGAAGATCTCGGCGAACACCGAGAGCAGGAACAGGATCTCGATCATGACCACCACCCCGATCGACCGGGAGAGGTGAGGCACGATGATGAAGAAGAACATGGCGAAGGGGCCGGCGCCGTCCATGCGTGCGGCCTCCTTGCGCTCCGGGTCGAGCGCCTGCACCGAGGTGAGCAGGATCAGGGTGGCGAAGGGCAGCCACTGCCAGGCGACGATGATGATGATGGCGGTGAGCGGATAGTCGGCGAACCAGTCGATGGGAGCGACGCCGCCCTCCCGCAGGAGGAACCCGAACAACCCGTTCACCGGGTGCATGAGCAGGTTCTTCCAGATGAGGGCGCTCACGGTGGGCATGACGAAGAACGGCGCGATGATCAGCACGCGCGCGATTCCTCGCCCCCAGAACTCCTGGTCGAGGAGGACCGCCAGGAGCGTCCCCAGCCCCACCGTGATCACCAGCACCCAGCCGACCAGGACGAGCGTGTTGACCACGGCCACGAGCAGCGCGTCGTCGGTGAGGAGGTACCTGTAGTTCTCGAGCCCGGAGAAGGAGCGCGCGGCGACGTCCAGCAGGTTGTAGCGCTGGAACGAAAACCAGAGCGTCATGATCAACGGAACGATCGACCAGAGCAGCAGCAGCCCGATGGCCGGGAGCTGCATGGCCAGGATGGGAGGCCTGCGCCCACCGCTCGCCGCGAGCGTCCAACGCGGTGAGGCTCGCGCTGCAACCTGCGATCGCGGGGTTCCCATGCGGTCTCCCGGGCCGAGTCCCCCCGGCGCACGGCACACCCGCGGCGGAGGCGAGAGCTGGCCGCCGCGGGGTGCTGCCGTGCCGCCCGCCGAGGAGCGTGGCTACTTCTTGTAGTAGCCAGCCTTGGTCATGGCGCGCTCGGCGAACGTCTGCCCGTTCTTGAGCGCCTGATCCACGGTCATCTTCCCGACCAGCGCGGCGGCGACCTGCTGGCCGACGTAGGTCCCGATGGCCTGGAACTCCGGGATGCCGACGAACTGCACGCCGGTGTAGGGCACCGGCTCGGCGGAGGGGTGGATGGGGTCGGCCTGCTGGATGGCCTGCAGGGTCAGCTTGGCGAACGGGGCGGCCTGCTGGTAGTCGGGCTGCTCGTAGGTCCAGGTCCGGGTGCCCGGGGGAACGACCGTCCAGCCGTCGGTCTTGGCGACCAGCTCGATGTACTCCTTGGAGGTCGCCCACTCCACGAACTCCTTGGCCTCCTTGGCGTGCTTGGTCGACGCCGGGATGCCGAGGGCCCAGGACCACAGCCACTGAGCGCCGTTGGGGACGGTGCCGGTGGGGGCGACGGCGTAGGCGACCTTGTCGGCCACCTGCGAGTCCTTGGGGTTCGAGATGTAGCCGGCCGCCGAGGTGGCGTCGATCCAGAGGGCGCACTTGCCGGTGGCGAACAGGGCCCGGTTCTCGTTGTGGCCGTTGGAGGAGGCGCCAGGCGGGCCGTACTTCTTCATGTTCTGGACGTACCAGGTGAGCGCCTTCTTCCAGGCCGCGGAGGTCAGCTGCGGCTTCCACTTCTCGTCGAACCAGCGGCCGCCCATCGTGTTCACGAGGGTGTCGAAGTAGGCCATGTTCTCCCCCCAGCCCGGCTTGCCGCGCAGGCACAGGGGGTAGACGCTGCTGTCCGCGGCCTTGAGCTTGGGCAGGATCTTGTCGAGCTCGGCGTAGGTGGTCGGCGCGGACACGCCGGCCTTGTCGAACAGGTCCTTGCGGTAGAACGTGAACGAGCTCTCACCATAGAACGGCAGGGCGTAGAGCTTGCCGTTCGCCGACAGCCCATCGCGGATGGGCTTGATCAGGCCGTCGACGTCATAGCTGGCCGGCAGATCGTCGAAGGGCAGGAGCCAGTTCCTCTTGCCCCAGATCGGCGCCTCGTACGTCCCGATGGTCAGGATGTCGAAGGAGCCGCCCTTGGTGGCGATGTCGGTCGTGACGCGCTCGCGGAGGACGTTCTCCTCCAGCACGACCCAGTTCAGCTTGATGTCGGGGTGCGCCGTCTCGAACTGCTTCGACAGGCGCTGCATGATGATCATGTCGGAGTTGTTGACCGTGGCGATGTTCAACTGCGTCTGGGCAAGCGTGGCCGTCGCGAAGAGCCCCACGACCGTCGCCAGCATCGTACGTAGCGTACGCATGTCGATCCTTTCACGTCCGTTGCCCGCGCGACGGAGCAAGCCGCCTGCCTTGCGGCAACACGCTCGTCTCACGGTGAATGGATTAATGCCTGCGGCGAACAGGAGTGGGTGCGCCCATATGGGCTTGGAACCCGTCCCGTCGACACATACGCGATGCGTGCATCGGTTCGGCCTGCTCCGTTGGGATCGAGAAGGCTCTCCTACCCAGCCCGCAAAGGCTCCGAAAACGGCCACGCCCGGTCAGGACGGACGCTCGCGCGCCGTCACCGTACGGCTCAGCCGGATGGGACTCGTTCGTCTGGACGGCGCCCGCTTCACGGTTCGTAGACCGGGTCGACGCAGTCGTACTCCGGCCGGGCGCAGCCCGACCCTAGGCTGCCGGCGGCGCGCGGACGGGCCCGTGTCCGTGTGGCCGCAGCGCGCGCTTGAGCGAGCGGACGAAGCGCGCCACCCGCTCGGCGCGCGCGGCCCGCGTTCCGCCCTCGGCGATGCGGCTCACGATGGCGCTGCCTACCACGACGCCGTCGGCGAGCGGGGCGAGCGCGCGCGCCTGGTCGGGCGAGGACACGCCGAAGCCGATCACCACCGGCAGCGAGGTGGCCTTTCGGATCGACGCGACCATGGGGCCGATCTCGGGCGGCAGCGTGCGCCGCGCCCCGGTCACCCCGGTCACCGAGACGAAGTAGAGGAACCCGGTGGCCGCGCGGGCGGCGGCCTCGACGCGCGCCGGGTTGGAGGTGGGCGCGAGCAGGTACACGAGCTTCGGCCCGGACGCCGCGGCGGCGGGGGCGAGCAGCCCCGCCTCCTCCGGGAGGAGGTCCGGGATGATGAGCGCGTCCACGCCGGCCCGGGTGCACCCGGCCACCAGCGCATCGACCCCGCCGGCGATCATCGGGTTCAGGTAGCCCATGAGCGCGATGGGGATCTGGGAGCGCGCCCGGACCTTGGCGGCGATCTCCAGCACGTCCTCGAGCGTGGTCCCGCGGGCCAGCGCCCGCTGGGCCGCGGCCTGGATGGTCGGGCCGTCGGCGATGGGATCGGAGAACGGCACGCCCAGCTCGAGCAGGTCGGCGCCGCCCTCCACGCAGGCGAGCGCCATGGCCAGCGAGGTGGCGGGGTCGGGATCGCCGGCCATGAGGTAGGTGACCAGGGCGGATTCGCCGGCGTCGCGGCAGCGTGCGAAGGCGGACCGGATGCGATCCACGGCGGGCTCCTGCGAGGCGGCGGGAGAGCTGGCGGTCATCGGCGGGCTCCGTTCCGGGAGCGGGAGCGGGAGCGGCGCGCGGCACGCGCCGGCGCCTCGAGCATGGCCCGGACCTGCTCCACGTCCTTGTCGCCGCGGCCGGAGACGTTCACCACCATCAGCCCGCCGGGGCCGAGCTCGCGGGCCAGCTTGCGCGCCGCCGAGACGGCGTGGGCGCTCTCCAGGGCCGGGATGATCCCCTCCTGGCGCGCCAGGTACTGGAACGAGTCGAGCGCCTCGGCGTCGGTCTGGGGCATGAGGGTGAGCCGCCCGCGGTCCTTGAGGTAGGAGAGCTCGGGGCCGACCCCGGGGTAGTCGAGCCCGGCGCTGATCGAGTGCGCCTCGAGGATCTGTCCGTGGACGTCCTGGAGCACGTAGCTGCGCGAGCCGTGCAGCACGCCCGGTGTCCCCTGGGCCAGCGAGGCGCCGTGCTTTCCGCTGGAGAGGCCGTAGCCGGCGGCCTCGGCGGCCACCAGCTTCACCTGCGGGTCGTCGATGAAGGCGCTGAAGATGCCCATGGCGTTGGACCCGCCGCCGACGCAGGCCACCACCGCGTCGGGCAGGCGCCCGCACTGCTCCATCACCTGGCGGCGCGCCTCGCGGCCGATGACCGACTGGAACGTCCGCACCAGCGCCGGGTACGGGTGCGGTCCGGCCACCGAGCCGATGATGTAGTAGGTGTCGCGGACGTTGGTCACCCAGTCGCGCAGCGCCTCGTTCATGGCATCCTTGAGGGTGCGCGAGCCGGACTCGACCGGGATGACGCGCGTCCCCAGCAGCTGCATGCGGAACACGTTCAGCGCCTGCCGCTGCACGTCGACGGCGCCCTGGTACACGTCGCAGGGCAGGCCGAACAGGGCCGCCACCGTGGCGGTGGCCACGCCGTGCTGGCCGGCCCCGGTCTCGGCGATGATGCGCTTCTTGCCCATGCGGCGGGCGAGGAGGATCTGCCCGAGCGTGTTGTTGAGCTTGTGCGATCCGGTGTGGCACAGGTCCTCGCGCTTGAGGAGCACGCGGCATCCGCCCACGTCGACGCTCATCCGGCGCGCCTCGGTGAGCGGCGTCTCCCGGCCCGCGTAGCGGGCCAGCAGCTCGTCGAGCTCGGCCTGGAAGGACGGATCGGCCCGCGCCTCGCGCCAGGCGGCGGACAGCTCGTCCAGGGCCGGGACCAGGGTCTCCGGCACGAACCGCCCGCCATACTCGCCGAACCGGCCCCTCTCGTCGGGGAGCGCAAGGGTATTCACGTCGTCTCCTTTCCCGAACCCGAACCCGAACCTGAACCCGTCATCCGAACCCGCCACCCGAGTCCCGAGGCCCGTGGCCCGTGCTCCGGCGCCGGAACAGGGGCCTCGGGCCTCGGGACTGGGGACAGGGGACAGGGGACAGGGGACAGGGGACAGGGGACAGGGTTCACGGAGAGACCCGGGTTCAGGTGCAGGGTTCGGGTGCGGGTCATGATGCCGCCGCCTTCGCATTCCTGATGAACGCCTCCATCCGCTTCCAGTCCTTCACCCCCGGCGTCGACTCCACGCCGCTGGCCACGTCGACGCCGCGCGGGCGCACGCGCCGCACCGCCTCCGCGACGTTCTCGGGGGTGAGCCCGCCCGCCAGCCAGAGCGGGACGTCGGCGGCGATCTCGGCCGCCAGCGCCCAGTCGAAGCCGGTTCCGCTCCCGCCGTAGCCGGGGGTGGCCGAGTCGAGGAGGAAGGCCGAGACCTCGTAGGCCGCCAGCGCGGCCAGCGAGTGCGCGTCGCGCACCCGGATCCCCTTCACCACCGGGACCGGCACCGCGGCGCACAGGGCGGGAGGCTCGTCGCCGTGGAGCTGGACGGTGCGCACGCCCGAGACCTGGATGGCCCGGGCCAGCTCGGCGGCATCGGGATCGACGAACACGCCCACCGGCAGCACCGAGGCCGGCAGGCCTGCCACGATGACAGCGGCCGCCTCGGGCGCGATGTAGCGCCGCGAGCGCGGCCAGAAGTTGAAGCCCACCCAGTCGGCGCCGAGCCGCGCCGCGGCCAGCGCGTCCTCGAGCCGGGTGAGGCCGCAGAATCTTGACCAGCACGGGCGCGGTCATGGCGCACCCTCCGCGGCCCCGGCCAGCTCGGCCAGGAGCCGGGCCGGATCGGGCGCGCGGACCAGCGCCTCGCCCACCAGCAGGTTCGCCGCCCCCGCCCGGCGCAGGCGGCGGGCGTCGTCGGCGGTCCGGACGCCGCTCTCGGCCACTCCCTTCACGGCCGCAGGGAGCGCGGGGAGGATCCGCTCCGAGGTGGCCAGGTCCACGGCGAAGGTGCGCAGGTCGCGGTTGTTCACGCCCACCAGGCGCGCCCCGGCCCGGACCGCGCTCTCGGCCTCGCCCGCATCGTGCACCTCGACCAGCGCGGCCAGCCCGAGCTCGCCGCAGCCGGCCAGGAGCCGCCGCAGCGCGTCCGGCGGGAGCGCCGCCACGATGAGCAGCGCCGCGTCCGCGCCGGCGGCGCGGGCCTCGAGCAACTGGTAGCGATCCAGCACGAAGTCCTTGCGCAGGATCGGCACCTGGACCGCGGCCCGCACCGCCCGCAGGTCGTCGAGCGAGCCGCCGAAGCCGGGCCCGTCGGTCAGCACCGAGATGGCCGCCGCGCCGGCGGCGGCATAGCGCCGGGCCTGGGCGGCCGCGTCGAGGCCGGCGTCGATGGCGCCCGCCGATGGGCTGGCCCGCTTCACCTCGGCGATGATCCGGATGGGCCCGCCGCGCGCCGAGAGCGCCGCCTCGAACGGGCGCGGCGGGGGCGCGGCGGCGGCGCGGGCCTCGAGCTCGCGGTCGGGCACGGCCGCCCGGCGCTCGTCCACCTCGGCGCGCTTGCGCGCGAGGATCTGGTCGAGGAAGGAAGCGTTCATCATGCGCGGGGCGTGGTGGTGACGCTGACGAGCTGGCGGAGCTTCTCGCGCGCCGCGCCGCGATCCAGCGACTCGGCGGCCACGCGCACGCCGGTCTTGAGGTCCTTGGCGGCGCCGGCCGAGACCAGGGCCGCGGCGGCGTTGGCCAGGACCGCGTCGCGCGGGGCGCCCTTCTGGCCGTCCAGCACGTCGCGCAGGATGCGGGCGTTGTCGGCGGCGTCGCCGCCCCTCAGCGACTCGACGGGATGGCGCGGGAGGCCGATGTCCTCGGGCAGCATCGAGTACCGGTCGATGCTCCCCTCGCGCACCTCGCAGACATGCGTCATGCCGGTGACGGCGATCTCGTCCAGCCCCTCGCCGTGCACCACGAAAGCGTGGCGCGCGCCCAGCTTGGCCAGCACCCCGCCCAGCACGGGCACCCAGCGCGCCTCGTAGACGCCCATGACCTGGTGCCGGGCGCCGGCCGGGTTGGCCAGCGGGCCGAGCAGGTTGAAGACGGTGCGCACGGCCAGCTCGCGCCGGATGCCGGCCACCGCCTTGAAGGCGGGGTGGAGCCGGGGCGCGAACAGGAACCCGATCCCCACCTCGGCGATGGCCCGCTCCACGATCTCCTTGGGCGCGTCCACGTTGACGCCCAGGGCGGAGAGCACGTCGGCCGAGCCGGCCCGCGAGGAGACGGCCCGATTGCCGTGCTTGGCCACGCACACGCCCGCGCCGGCCACGGCAAAGGCCGCGCCGGTGGAGATGTTGAAGGTGTGCCGGCCGTCGCCGCCGGTCCCGCAGGTGTCCACGAACACGTCCTTGTCGACGCGCACCCGGTCCACCCGGGCCCGCATCACCTCGGCCGCGCCGGTGATCTCGTCCACCGTCTCGCCCTTGAGCCGGAGCGAGGCCAGGAAGGCGCCCACCTGCGCGGGGGTGGCGCCGCCGTCCGCGATCTCGTTCATCACCGCGACCACCTCCTCGCGGGTCAGATCCTGCCGTTCCATGAGCTTGGCGATGGCTTGCTGGATCACGGGTGTGTCTCCTGGGGAAGCTCGGCGGAATCCCGGGCCGGCCGTGCCGCGCCGATCCCCTTCAGCCAGTTGCCGAGGAGCAGCTTGCCCTGCGGCGTGAGGATGGATTCGGGATGGAACTGGACCCCCTCCACGTCGAGGCTCCGGTGGCGGAGCCCCATGATCTCGCCCTCGGCGGTCCAGGAGGTGACCGCCAGGCACTCCGGCAGGCTCTCGCGCTCGACCACCAGCGAGTGGTACCGGCCGGCCTCGAAGGGCAGCGCCAGGCCGGCGTAGAGGCCCTGCCCCCGGTGGTGGATCGGGCTCGACTTGCCGTGGACGATGCGGGCGTTGCGGACCACCTTGCCGCCGAAGGCCTGGCCGATGGTCTGGTGCCCCAGGCACACCCCGAGGATGGGGAGCTCGCCGGCCAGGGCGCCGACCGCGGCCAGCGACACGCCGGCCTCGTCCGGCGTGCACGGTCCGGGCGAGAGCACCAGCCCGTCGGGCTTGCGGCGGCGGATGCCCTCCACGTCGATCTGGTCGTTGCGGAACACCTCCACGCGCGCGCTCAGCTCGCCCAGGAGCTGCACCAGGTTGAAGGTGAACGAGTCGTAGTTGTCCACCAGCAGCAGCCGCGGCCCGGCGTTGCCGGCGCCGAAGATCGCGCCGGCCGGCGCGGCGGGCGGCGGCTGCGCTTCGGCGCGCGCCCTGCTCTTCCCGTTCCGCAGCGTCATGGCCGGCCTCCGCGTGGCGCCCGCGCCCGAGGCGCCGCTCGCGCCCGGGCCCGGGCTCGTTCGCGCTCACGGGGTCGGCGCCTGGCGGGACGCGCCGAGGACGCGGGCGGCAGGACCGGGGCGGCGTGCAGCGCGCGCCCCTGCGCTTGCGCCACCGCGGTGAACACGGCCCGGGCCTTGTTGACGGTCTCCTGGTACTCGGCCGAGGGGACGGAGTCGTACACGATCCCGGCCCCGGCCTGCACCGAGACGCGGCGCCCGCTGGCCATGAGCGTGCGGATGGCGATGCACATCTCCATGTCGCCGCCGCGATCGAAGTAGCCCACCGCCCCGGCGTACGGGCCGCGGCGCGACGGCTCCAGCTCGTCGATGATCTCCATGGCCCGCACCTTGGGCGAGCCCGACACGGTCCCGGCCGGGAAGCCGGCCCGGAGCACGTCGACCGCGGAGAGCCCCGGCGCCAGCTGGCCGCGCACCTCGGACACCAGGTGCATGACGTGCGAGTACCGCTCCACCGAGCGCAGCGCCGTGACCCGTACCGAGCCCACCGCTGCCACCCGGCCCACGTCGTTGCGGCCCAGGTCCACCAGCATCATGTGCTCGGCGTTCTCCTTGGGATCGGCCCGCAGCTCGGCCTCGAGCCGGCCGTCCTCGCCGGCGTCGGCGCCGCGCCGGCGGGTCCCGGCGATGGGGCGCAGCGTCACCTCGCCGTCCTCCAGCTTGATGAGGGTCTCGGGCGAGGAGCCGACCAGCGCTCGCTCCCCGTCCTTCACGAAGAACAGGTAGGGGGAGGGATTCACCCGGCGCAGGGCCCGGTAGATCTCGAAGGGCGGCAGCGCGCACTCGGCATCGAAGCGCTGCGAGATCACGATCTGCTGGCAATCCCCGGCGGTGACGTACTCCTTGGCGCGCCGCACCGCCGACTCGAACTCCTTGCGCGACACCCGCGGGGACAGGCCGGCGTTGCGGGCCGTGCGGCGGGGGCGCGGGTCCAGGAGCGGGCGGGACAGGGCCCGCAGCCGCCTCAGGATGCGGACCACGGCGCGCCGATAGAGGGCGCGCGGATCGTCCCCCGGTTCGCAGCGGACCTCCTGGAGGACGTGCAGCGAGTGGCGCAGGTTGTCGAAGGCCACCACCTCGTCGAAGTCCATGAGCAGGACGTCGGGGAACCCGAGCTCGTCGGGCTTGGCCACCGGCACCCGCGGCTCGAAGAGCCGGACCACGTCGTAGGAGATGTGCCCCACCAGTCCGCCGGAGAAGCGCGGGGTGCCCGGCACGCGCACCGCCCGGTGCGTGGCCAGCGCCGTGCGGATGGCGGCGATGGGATTGCCCGGCTCGCCCAGCTTCCAGCGCAGCGCACTGCGCGGGCCGGCGCCCAGGAAGGAGAACCGAGCGCTGCGCTCGCCGCCCTCGACCGACTCGAGCAGGAAGGCCTGCTCCTGGTCGCGCGAGAGCTTCAGGAACGCCGAGACCGGCGTCTCGGTGTCCGCGTCCACCTCGACGCGCACCGGCACCGCCCGCCCCGGCTTGCAGAGCGAGAGGAAGGTCCCGAGATCGGGGAGGAACTTCAGCTCAGCTGCGCCAAAGAAACACCGTCATGCCCTGACCCGCCTGGCGGGCCCGGCCACCTCGAGGGTGTTCCTGGCCACGATCCGGTTCTGGCGGTCCACCAGGACCACCGTTGGCTTGAAGGCGCGGGCCTCGGACTCCTCGAGCTCCGCGAACGACGCCACGATCACCAGGTCGCCGGGCTTGTTCAGGTGCGCCGCCGCGCCGTTGATGCAGATGACGCCCGAGCCCCGCTCGCCGCGGATGGCGTAGGTCTGCAGCCGCGTCCCGCGGGTGATGTTCCAGATGTGGACGGCCTCGTACTCCCAGATCCCGGCCGCCTCGAGCAGGTCCTCGTCGATGCTGACCGAGCCCTCGTACTCGAGATCCGCGTGGGTGACGGTGGCGCGGTGGATCTTCGACTTGAGAAACGTCCGGCGCATGGTGAGACAGCTTGTTTACCCGCTCGCCCGATTGCGTGCAAGCCTGGCCTGAGCGGCTCGAAGGGCGCGGGCGCCCCGACGCAGGCTGGCACCCCCTCGCCCGGGTGCTTCGCCCGGCAAACGAGCCCGAGCCCGGCAGGTGGATCTCGCGGCTGGATCCCGCAAGTTACGGGCAGGGACCGCCTCGGAGCTCGGCATCGCTCACCGGTGTTGATTCGCGCATCGCCCCGGTTGTCGCGAGCGCGCCGGTCCGGTAGCGTCGCCGTCCAGCGTGCCCACACCCCTTGCAGCCCGACGCCTCGAGATCCATGCCGCGGCCCGCGGAGATCTGTCGGGATTCCTGCGGCTCGACCCGGCGCGGCTCCGCTTCTCCCTGGGCACCTCGCTGGCGGACTTTTCCGTCCCCATCGAGGTCTCGGCCAATGCCGGGGCGATCGTCCGCGCGGCCGCGACCGAGCTGGCGCTCATCCTGGTCTCTCATCACCGGCGGTTCGTGGCGGGCGACGATCTCGATCGACTGATCCTGCGCGAGGACTACGCCACGCTGCCGCCGGTGTCCTCCACGATGGCAGCCGCCGGCGGCGGCCCGGACATGCGATCGGCCGTGCAGCTCGGGCCGGCGCTGCACCCGGCCCTGACCGGGGGCGTGATCTCGTCGTGGATGGGGCGGGGCGGGCGCGGACACTCGCTGGTGGCCCTCTGGATCGGGCTTCTCCGCCAGGCCCTGGCCGAGATGGAGACCTCGAGCAGCGGCGAGCGGACGCCGCTCATCGTGGCGCTGGCGCTGTCGGCGGTGAGCGCCGCGTGCGAGGCCGACGTCCGCGGCGCGCTCCCCGGGGCACCGCTCGATCGTCACTTCCGGGCGGGCACGCTGGCCGGCCTGTGGCTGGCGGCGCGGACCGGCCTGGCGCGCGCATGGCGCGACGCGGGACGGGCGGTGGGGCAGCCGCTGCTCCTCGAGCTCGAGGCGGCGCTGTCGCCGGTCACGTTCCTGGGTGGGCGGGCGGGGGTGCTGCAGGGCGGGGTCACCCTCTACGGCCTGGAGCTCACGGCGGGGGTGCCGCGGGGGGACGATCTGCTGCTGGGGCTCTCGGCGGGCGGCGCCATCGAGGAGGCCGCCAGCGGGGTGGTGGCCTCGCTTCAGGCCGAGCGCGACCTGGCTCGGCGGGCCGAGCACGCGGTGGCGGTGGCGCGCCTGCGGCAGCTGATGGGCGAAGGGCTGGCGGTGGCCGAGGCGGGCGGCGCGCAGGGGGTGCTCGATCCGCTGCGGGACGTGCTGTGCGGTCCGGGCGCCCTCGCGGCTGCGACGGCGGACGAGGCTTCGCGCAAGGTGCTGCTCCGGGACCTGCTGGCCGCGGCCCCGGACGCCGAGGAGGGGCCGCTGGGGCGCGCCGTCGAGCTGGTGCGCGGCTGGCGGCAGAAGGAGCCCGGGGCCGTCCTGGGGATGACCCGGGCCGCGGCCCACGCCGAGTACGCGACCGCCGCGGCGGCGCTGCTCGCCGACGTGGTGCTGGACCGGCTGGCGGGCGCCGCCCGGCGTGCCTTCTCGTTCCGGACCGGGCGCGAGGCCGAGGGGGGATCGGACGCGGAGTGGGAGGGCGGTCGGCTCTACCGGCTCTCGGCCCGGGGCGGACCCATCCTGCGCGCGCGGGAGGAGCGGCGCACCGCCCACCTCTTCACCGACGTGAAGGACTTCACCCGGCGCACCTCGCTCCTGGGCGAGGCCTCCATGGCCGAGTTCCTGCGGCGCGAGTTCTACGGGCCCATCCTGACGGCCGCCAAGGAGCACTTCGGCGGGATGAGTCACCTGGCCGATCGCGGGGGGGTGGCCCTCAACGCCCTGCTCGGCGACGCCATCAGCTTCTGCGGACCGCATCGACGTCCTGGTCTTCCTGGCCAAGATCGTCCGCTCTCAGCTGGCCGCCTACGGGCTCAGGCTGGCGCGCCAGGTATCGACCGAGGTGGTGGCCAGGCAGATCGCCACCATCGAGCAGACGCAGGCCGCGGCCCTGGCAGCGGTGCGCGCCGCCCGCGCGCAGGCGGAGGCGCGGGCGGGGGTGGAGCGGCCCGGCACGCCCGCGCACGCGGCCGCCCAGGGCGAGCTCCGGCGCGCCCGGGTCGAGGAGGCCCGCCTCGCCGCCGAGCGGGAGCGAACCCTGGCGCGCGCGCGCGGCGAGGCGCTGGAGGCCGGCACCTTCATCAGCTTCGGACCCGAGCCCCTGGTGGTCGTCATCGACGACGAGGTGTTCGGCCGGAACCGCGTCGCCATCGCCGAGAAGATCAACGAATCGGCGCGCGGGACCGCCCGCGCGCCCTCGGCCCGCGCCCGCGCCGACGCAGCGCTGCAGCAGGAGCGGATCCGCCGCGGGAGCCCGGCGCTGAGCCACGCCTGGAGCGTCTTCATCGGCCGCCCCTTCGGCCTGCAGCTCGGCGCCGAGGCCGAGGACGCCGCCGTCCGGGCCTGGAGGTCGGGGGACGGCGCCCAGGCCATGCGCATCCTGTCCGCCCCGGCCCGCGATGCGCTCCAGGCCGCCGCCGGCGAGGGCGCCGACAAGCCCGGCGACATCTACAACAGCGGGGCGGCGCTCTCCGAGGAGGCGCTGGAGGTGTTCCTGGCCGAGGCGCAGAGAAGCCGCGACGTGCGCCGGGTGACGCTCACGCCCGCCGCCATCCCCGAGGAGCTCAAGGCGCGCTGGTTCTTCGGCGAGGGCCCGCAGGAGCTGGTGGTGTGCGGGCAGGGGGGCCGGGTGATGGAGCTATTCCGTCGGGTCGGGCGCGCGTCCTTCAAGGGCCTGGGCGGGGTGGTGGTGTGGGAGCTGTGCGGCGACGACGGCGGGCCCGGGGCGCTGGCGGCAGCGCTGGGCGCGTCCTGGCTCGGCAACCCGCCCGGATGATGGCGCGGCCGCTCCGGGCCGCTTTCTGGGGCGCCCGACCATGGCCATCTTCCAGGCATGGGAGCCCTCGAGACGATGCGCGACACGCGGTCGCCGGTCGGGATCAGGATGCTCAACGTGCTGCTGGGCGCCTGGCTGTTCGCCTCCGCCTTCCTCTTGCCTCACCACGACAACGAGGCCTTCAACGACTGGGTGTGCGGGCTGGCGGTGGCGGCCTCGGCCCTGTGCGCCATCTGGGCGCCACCCTTCCGATGGGTGAATGCCGCGGTCGCGGTCTGGCTGGGATCCTCCGCGCTCATCTTCGACTACGCGTACCGGATGACGCGGCTCCACGATCTGGCCGTGGCCGGGGCGATGTTCGCGATCGCGATGGTGCGGTACCACACCGCGCCGGCGGGCCAGCCGCAGGTGACGACCTAGGCGCCGGCATCGTCGCCCCGCGAGGTCCCCGCCCGCCTCCGCACCGCAGCGCCGCGCCGCACGGCGGTGCGGCCCTTCTCCGGCGTGTTCCCCTCGAGCCACGAGGTCAGCGCGGCCAGCGCCGTGATCACCGCCACGGCCCGGAGCGCCACCGAGACGCCCTGCGGGACGGCATCCGGCCCGGCCCGCGCCAGCACGGTGGTGAACACGGCGCCGCCCAGCCCCACCCCCAGCACCATCCCCACGTTGCGGGCCCCGGCCAGCACGCCCGAGGCGATGCCCCGCCGGTGCGGCGGCGCCGCCCCGAGCAGCCGGCTGTTGTTGGGCGCGACGAAGGCGCCGAAGCCCAGGCCGGCCACGGCCATCCCCAGCACCAGCGCCGCGGTGCTGGTCCCGGCGCCGACGAACGAGAGCACCAGGATCCCGGCGGTGAGCAGCGACAGGCCGATGACGACGGGGCCGCGGGTCCCGAGCCTGTCGGAGAGCGTCCCCGCCACGGGCGCCGCGATCATCATCACCACCGGCTGGGCCATGAGGATCCCGCCCGTCGCCTCGGGGCCGTAGCCGCGCCACTGAAGATAGAACGGCAAGAGGAACAGCAGCGCGAACTGGGCGACGTAGCTCACCATGGCGCTTCCGGTGGCGCCGGCGAACACGCGGCTGCGGAAGAGCGACAGGTCGAGCATCGGCTCGGGGCGGCGCCGCTCCACGACCAGGAAGGCCGCCAGCACGGCCGCCCCCGCCGCCAGGAGCGCCAGGATCGAGGGCGAGGTCCAGCCCCATGCGTGTCCCTGGTTCAAGGCCAGCAGCGCCGAGAGCAGGCCGGCGAAGAAGAGCGCCGCCCCCAGCACGTCGAACCGCGGCGCTGTGCCCGCCGGCCGGTCGCGCGCGATGTTGCGCTGCGAGAGCCAGAAGCCGAGCGCGCCCACCGGGACGTTGACGTAGAAGATGGCCTGCCACCCCAGCCTGCTCGCCAGCAGCTGCCCCAGCGGCGGCCCCACCGACAGGCCCAGGTACGTCATGGTTGCCTGCAGCCCGAGCGCTCGCCCGCGCTCGCTGGGCGGGAAGCTGGCGGTGAGGATGGCGGGCGCGTTGGCGAAGAGCGCGGCGGCCGACAGCGCCTGCACCGCCCGGAAGGCGACCAGCCACCCCACCGAGCGCGACAGCCCGCACAGGGCCGAGCTGGCGACGAAGCCTACGAACCCGGCCACGTAGACGTCCTTGTGCCCTCGCATGTCGCCGAGCCGGCCCACGATGAGCAGGAGCCCGCTCACCACCAGCAGGTAGACCGTCACCACCCACTCGATGCCGGCCACGCTGGCGTGGAGCGCCGCCTGGAGCTTCGGCAGGGTCGCGTTGACGATGCTGGCGTCCAGCGCCGACATGAACGTGCCGACGCCCACCGCGGAGAGCACCGCGTACTTCCTGGTGGTGTCGGTGGGGGCGCTGGCGGAGGTGTCCATTGGGTAACCTGGTCCCAGACCTGGACCTGGACCAGGTGAACCAATCGATCCTGGTCTAGATCCACGTCTAGGTCTAAGTCTAGGTCCAGGTTGGCCGCACCCACTGTCTCGGGCACCGTGCAGCGCCACATGGCAGGGTCCTCCCATGCTCCTCGGCCTCGACATCGGAACCAGCTCGACCAAGGCGCTTCTGCTCGACCCGGCGGGCGAGCCGGTCGCCGAGGCCAGCGCCGCCTACGCGGTGGAGCACCCGGGCCCGGAGCTGGCCGAGACGGATCCGGCGCGCTGGTGGGAGGCGCTGGTCGGGGCGGTCGCCCGGCTCCCCGGGGCGGCCCGCGCCGCGGTGCGCGGCATCGGGCTCTCCGGGCAGATGCACGGGGTGGTGCTGGCCCGCGCCGACGCCGCGCCGGTGCGCCCTGCCATCCTCTGGCTGGATGGCCGCGCCGGGGCCTCGCTGGCGAGCTATCCCGCCCGGGCGGGCGCCGTCACAGGCAACGCGCCCAGCACCGGCATGACCGGCCCCACCCTGGCGTGGCTGCGCCGGCACGAGCCGGCGGCGCTGGCGGCGGCGCGCTGGGCGCTCCTGGCCAAGGACTGGATCCGGCTCCGGCTCACCGGCGAGGCCGCCACCGATCCCTCGGACGCCTCCGGCACGCTGCTGGCCGGGGCGGACGGCAGCTGGGACGCCGGGCTCGTGGCCGCGGTCGGGATCCCGGCGGAGCTCCTGCCGCCGGTCCGGGAGTCGTCCGCGGCGGCAGGCCGCCTCGGGCCCGGGCCCGCCGCCGCGCTGGGGCTGCCCGCCGGCGTCCCGGTGGCGACCGGCGCCGGCGACACGCTGGCCGCGGCGCTGGGAAGCGGCCTGCTCCGCGAGGACCAGGCCCAGCTCGCCATCGGCACCAGCGCCCAGGTGGTGGTGCCGCGGACGTCCTGGCCCGGCTTCTCGCCCCGGCTCAACATCTACCGGAGCGCCGCCCCGGCTGGCCATCCGCGCTGGTGCCTGATGGCGGCGATGCTCAACGGCGGCGGGGCGCTGGACTGGGCGCGCGGCGCGCTGCAGCTCGGGTGGGACGACGCGTTCGCCCGCGCGTTCTCCGACGACGGCCAGGGGGGCGAGATCGCCTTCCTTCCCTACCTGACCGGCGAGCGGACGCCCTGGATGGACCCGCACCTCCGCGCCGCCTGGGTCGGGGCGGGACCGGCCGACGGGCCGGCCGCGCTCATGCGCGCCGCGTTCACCGGGGTGGCTTTCGGGATCCGGGCCGGGCTCGACGCCCTGCGCGATCAGGGCGCCGCACCGGTGCGGCTGCGGCTGGCGGGCGGCGGCACGGTCCACCCCGGCTGGCGCCAGCTCCTGGCCGACGCGCTGGGACGGCCCCTCGACGCCGTCTCGGTGCCCAACGCCGCGGCCCGGGGCGCGGCGCTCCTGGGTGGGCTGGCCGCGGGCGCCATCGCGCCCGCGGACCTGGCGGCGCTGGCGCCGGCGGTGACGCCGGTGGCCGAGCCGCGCGACGCGGCGGCGCTCGGTGCGCGCTACGCCCGCTTCCTCGATCTGCGCGCGCGCCTGGAGACGTGGTTCCGGGGGTGAGCGCCCGTCACTGGAACGGTACGGGCGCCGCGATCACGTCCGGATCCGCCAGCAGCTCGGCGGCGTGCTGGTTGGCGTTGAGCGACTGGTGCGCGGTGGTTCCGTCTCCCCAGTCCCAGTTGTGCCAGGCCACGAAGTACGCGACCCCGGGGTACCGCTCGCGGATGGCCTGGATGTAGAGCCGGTCGTCGAACGTGCCGTTCAGCTCGGCCGAGCCCTTGGCGGTGGTCCCGAACTCCGTGAACCCGATGGGCTTTCCGAGCTCGACGTAGCTCGAGTAGTGCTGGAGGGCCAGCGCGTCGCCGTAGTAGGTCGGGCCCACGATGTCGACGTAGGCGTCGCCGGGGTAGTCGAAGGCCGCCGACCGGGCGCCGGCGTCGGCGGGCGAGTACACCCAGAGCAGGTTGTCGAGCTTCTTCACCTGGGTGAAGTACCGGAACATGTCCTCCCACAGACGCCGGTACTTCCCCCCGTCGGCGTCGGAGGCGTAGGTCGCGTATCCCCACCAGAACCAGTCGCCGTTCATCTCCTGCATGGGCCGCCAGAGCACGACCACCCCCGCGTCGCGGAGCTCGGCCAGCGCGGTCGCGATGCGGTCGAGCTTCCTGCGCCAGACCGGATAGATGGCGGAGGCCGGGTTCACCAGCTCGTCCAGATCGACGCTGGCCAGGTTCGTCCCCATGTTCCGCGTGTTGGTCCAGACCCCCTGGTCGCTCGCCAGATCGGACTCGTCGTTGAGCCAGGGGTTCTGCGGGGCCCAGTTGATGGTGACGAGGCCCCCCAGGTTCCAGTGCCCGGCCAGCACCTCGTTCGCCTGCGAGAGCTGCTCGGGCCGGAAGATGAGGTCGTGCTCGTAGTCGATCCCGACCATCCCGACCCACTTGCCGGTCTCCTGGTGGAGCCGGTCCACCAGCGCGGCATAGCTCACCAGCGAATCGGTGGCGTCGGCGGTCTGGCTCCCGTGCCCGCAGTTCTGCCCCACCACGGCGCCGTGGAAGTCCCCGCTCGAGAGCGAGGCGAGGTAGGCCAGGACGGCCCGGGCCGCGGGGCTGGCGTCGGGGTTGGCGGGCACGTCATTCACCCTCCGCGCGGAGCTGCTCGCGTGCGAGCAGGCGAGCGTCATCGAGACCAGGATCGGAAACAGCACCATCCGCATCGGACACCTCGGCGGAAAGGGAGTGGCCTGGAACGGGTCAGCCGAGTACAGCAGGGAAGGCCATGGGTGCCAAGCGCATTTGGTGACGGGTGAGCCGCCGTGAACGTTCATCTGGTGGACGGGACCTACGAGCTCTTTCGCGCCTACTTCGGGGCGCCGCACGCCTCCGGCCCCGACGGGCGCGAGGTGGGCGCGGTGCGCGGGCTGGTCCGGTCGCTGCTGGCGCTGCTGCGAGAGAACGGCGTCACGCACCTGGCCGTGGCCTTCGATCACGTGATCGAGTCGTTCCGGAACGGGCTCTTCCCGGGCTACAAGACGTCGGCGGGCGTGCCGGCGGACCTCCTGGCGCAGTTCGGGCTGGCCGAGGATGCGGTCCGGGCACTGGGCGTCGTGGTGTGGTCCATGGTCGAGTTCGAGGCCGACGACGCACTGGCCACGGCGGCGGCGCGCTGGGCGGAGGCGCCCGGGGTGGAGCGCATCCTGGTCTGCACCCCGGACAAGGACCTGGCCCAGTGCGTCCGCGGCAGCCGGGTGGTCGGCCTCGACCGGATGCGGCGGCGGCTCCTGGACGAGGACGGGGTGCGCCAGCGGTACGGGGTGGGCCCGGGCTCGATCCCGGACTGGCTGGCGCTGGTGGGGGACTCGGCCGACGGCATCCCGGGCCTGCCGCGCTGGGGCGAACGGTCGGCCTCGGCGGTCCTGGGCCGCTACGGCCGCCTGGAGTCCATCCCCGAGTTCCACTGGAAATGGGAGGTCCCGGTGCGCGGGGCGGTGGCGCTGGCGGACAGCCTGCGGGAGCACCGCGCCGAGGCGCTCCTCTACCGGACGCTGGCCACGCTGCGCACCGACGTCCCGCTGGCCGAGGACCTCGACGCGCTCCGCTGGCGCGGGCCGGACCGGGCCGCGCTGGCCGGGATGGAGGCGGTGCTGGGCGAGGGAGGCCTCTCGGCCCGGGCGCGGGGCGGGGGCTAGAGGCCGCCCGCCGGCGCGGCACCGGGAGCTCCCCGGCCGCGATCCGGAGATCGCGGCCGAGGAGCCTCGTGTCAGGGTGCTGGCGGCGAGAGGACCCCGGCGCTGCAGGTGGCCACACCGGTGCCGGCGTGGTCGCCCGGGAGCCAGCGCACGTTCGCGAAGGTGAGCTCGAAGGCGCCGGCCGTCGACAGCAGGAAGGGCGTGTTGATCTTGGCGAAGTCGGTCCCGGCCGACTGGAAGCAGGAGAGCGGGATCTTGAAGGTATGGGCGTTCCCGTCGCCGAGCGTCGCGTCGGTGAACAGGGCGGTCGCGTCCAGCTCCCCCATGCACGGGTAACCGCAGTCGATGCGCGTCTTCACGGCCGCGGCCGGGGCCCCGTTCACCTTGGCGTCGAAGGCCAGCACGCCGCCGCTGCTCAGGTAGCCGGAGAGGTCCCAGCCCTGGTTGCCGTCGGCGGCCGGGTCGCGGTCGGGCGCCTGGAGGTACACCTGCGCGCCGGTGGAGCCGCTCCAGGTGGTGTCCTTGGCCCATGCCACGCTGCCCACGGTGGTGCTCGCGCCGGTGGCCAGGCTGAGCGCACCGTCGGTGGTGGTGGTGACGGCATCGGCCGGGTTCACCAGGAGCGACCAGTTGGCCTGCGAGCCCAGGTAGATGCCGAAGGTGCCAAGCAGGAGGTCGGCGTCGCTCAGGAAGGCGAGATCCTTCCCGCCGGCCGGCGCCGGTGTGGCCGTCCCCTGGGTCGAGCAGACGGCCGCGTCGGGATCGTTGGCCGCGCCCTGCACCCAGAACACCTCGGCGAAGGTGAGGTCGACCTGGTCGCTGGTCTGGAGCTGGAAGGCGGCGTTGATGTTGGTGAAGTCCAGGCCGCTGCCGTCGTCCTTGAAGCAGGAGAGCGGGATCTTGAAGGTGGTCTTCTCGCCGGGCGCCCCCAGCAGCCCGGTGATGTCGACGGTGCCGCCGCAGGGCCAGCCGCAGGTCACGTGCGCCGCCAGCTTCGCGCTTTCCGCCTTGGAGTTGAGGATGCCCTTGAAGACCATGGCGCCGTCGTTCTTCGGGAACGAGGACAGGTCGGAGCCCACGTCCGACTCGAGGTACACCTGCGAGAAACCACCGCCGGCGAAGGCGACCCGCCGGCCGTCCCCCTGCAGATCGACCGTCAGGTTCGAGCTCCCGGTGATGGAGATGATGCCATCCTGCACGGTTCCGTCGAGGGGGTTGCCGAGGGTCTCGACGGGCAGGTGCCAGTTGTCGCTCGAGCCCAGATACATCACGTACGGAGCATCCGCCGCGGGGCTCGGCTGCACGCCGGTGTTGGTCAGGACCGGCAGCGTGGTGACCGTGACCTCGCCCTGGCCGCAGCCGAGCTCGGAGGCGGTCTCGTCGAGCACCGGGACCGAGGTGCTGCTGGCGGAGGTCAGGCCGTATCCGTACGGGAAGAGCGGGTCGTAGCCGGCGTCGCCCACGTTGAGCGGCGTCTGGCAGTCGGTCTTCGGCCAGGAGAAGGACAGCTTCCCGGAGAAGTCATGATCGACCCTGCCGTCGGCCCGGCGGAACAGGACGTCGGCGATGCCGCCGCCCTCGGTACCGGGCAGGAAGCCGGCCACGAAGGCATCCGACAGGTTGATCTCCTTGTTCACCCAGAGCGGACGACCGGAGAGGAGGACCGTCACCACCGGGACGCCGTGGCCGCTCACCGCCCCGAGGAGCGCCTGCACCTCGGCGGACGGGTACTTGGCCTGGCGGCCCAGCGTCATGGCGGCGGTGATGTCTCCCTGGCCCTCGGCATAGGGCGTCTCGCCCACCACCGCGATCACGGCCGCGTACCGGGCGTAGTCGGGGCTCGCCTCGGCGAGCGCGGCCGAGGTGGCGTAGGCGTCCACCTTGTCCGCCCCGACCGCGGCCCGGATGCCGGCCAGGACGGTGTCGCCCACGCCCTCCGGCACGTCGGCGCTGGTCACGTCGGCGCCCTGCCAGGAGATGGTCCAGCCGCCGAACTGGTTGGCGAAGCTGTCCATGCCGTTGCCCACCACCAGGATCTTCTTGTCGTCGGGCAGCGCCAGCGGCAGCACCTGGCCGTTGTTCTTGAGCAGCACCAGCGACTCGCGCACCGCCCGGCGGGCCAGGTCGCGGTGCAGGAGCGAGGCCTGGCCGGCGCCCTCGCGGAGCGACGGCTTGACCGCGGCGGCCTGGAGCAGGCCGGCGCGCGCCTTCACGCGCAGGATGCGGGTGACGGCGTCGTCGATGCGGGACAGCGGGATGTGCCCGGGATCGCCCTCGGCGCTGGAGTTCACGTGGGCGACGGTGTTGGCGATGAAGTCGATCCAGTTCCGGTTGGAGAACATGAACAGGTCGATGCCGGCGTTGACCGCCCGGGGGCAGTCCCGGGTGGTCGGGCAGCCGGCCACCTGGGCGATCCCGTCCCAGTCGGTGACCGTCAGGCCGTCGAAGCCCAGCTTGGTCTTGAGCACCTCGGTGATGAGGTACTGGCTGCCGTGGATCTTGCCCTCGGCCGGGTGATCGCCGGTCCCGCTGTCCCAGCTGTTGAACGAGATCATCACCGTCTGGCCGCCGCCCGGACCCAGCGCGCCGTAGTAGCCCTGGCCGAAGACGTTGACGAGGTCGCTCTCGGGGTACTGGTTGTCGCCCTGGTCCTTGCCGTTGTTCGTGCCGCCGTCGCCGATGTAGTGCTTGGCGGTGGCCAGGATCCCGTGGAGCCGCCTGCCGTCCGGGTCCAGATCACCGAAGCCCAGGAACGCCTTCTCGCCGTACCAGCGGACGATGGCGGGCTCCTCGGAGAAGCCCTCGTAGGTCCGGCCCCAGCGATCGTCGCGGACCACGGCCAGGGTCGGGCCGAAGACCCAGTCCTGGCCGGTGGCGCGGACCTGCTGGGCGGTGGCGGCGCCGATCTCCTGGATCAGGCAGCCGTCGTGCGCGGCGCCCAGGCCGATGTTGTGAGGGAAGACGGTGGCTCCGTAGACGTTGTTGTTCCCGTGCACGGCGTCGATGCCCCACAGGATGGGGATCCGGGTCCCCCCGATCACGGGCGCGCTGTCCCAGTACTGGTCGGCGAGCGCCAGCCAGTCCGAGGCCTGCGCGTGGCGCGCCCCGCCCGGCCAGGAGCCCCCGCCGTTCAGCATCGAGCCGAGCGCACTGGCCTGCACGTCGGCCGGCGTGGTGCTGGCGATCTCG
This sequence comes from uncultured Pseudomonadota bacterium, assembly GCA_963736345.1. GTDB lineage: Bacteria > Myxococcota > Myxococcia > Myxococcales > Anaeromyxobacteraceae > Anaeromyxobacter. Next base: position 154,616 of record CAVTOU010000029.1, read on the forward strand.
CCCTGCACCATCTGGCCGACCTTCTGCTCGAGCGTCATGCCCGCCAGGACGCTCGCCACCTGGGCCTCGATGTCCGCGTCCGAGGTGACGGCGCGATCGAGCGCCGGCCAGTCGGCGTACGCGGCCGGCAGCGCCGGAATGGTCCTGCAGGTGTCCACCGGGGGCTTCTTGTTGCTGCTGCCCTTGCACGCCAGACCGGCCATCAGGGCCAGGGCGCACATCACGCGACCCATGCTTTCGTACCTCATTCGATCTCCTCCGAGATGAACGGGAGCTGCCTTCGGCGACCCTCCTCCGGGATGCACCGGCACAGTGCCGAAGGCGGCGAGGAGGTGGCAACGCGGCCATTTCGAAACGTTCGGGCGGAGGATCGAACGATGGCCCCGAATGCCCGGGGCGGCTGGTGGCGTGAGCGCAGGCACGGGGCCGGCGGTCCGGGGCGAACCCCTGGGGTGGTCGAACGAAGCCCCGCGGCCTCGAACAAACCGCGAAGGAACCATCTCCGCCCGGGCGCCGGGCGCCGGGCGCCGGGGCTCGGCGCGCCCGGCGGCGCGGCCGGCGCCATCAGCGATAGTCGGTGATCTTGCGCCGCCCCTGCCCGCGCCTGGGCTCGGCCTTCCCCTGGCACGACGGACACAGCTCGGCGTAGGGCATGAGCGCCAGGCGGCGGGGGTCGAGCTCCTCCTCGCACTCCTGGCAGAGGCCGAAGTCCTGCGGCGCCTGCGCCAGCTTCCGGAGCGCCGCGTCGATGCGGCCCAGCAGCTCGGCCTGGCCGCGGTTCCGCTGCGAGGCCAGCACCTGCAGCATCTCCGAGAGCGCCTGCGCGTCCTCGTCCTCGACGCCGCTGGTCGAGGGGTCGCGGCGGTTGGGCTCGATGGGCGCCGGCCCGGCGGAGATGACCTGGTCGCGCAGGAGTAGCAGGTTCCGCCGGTGGGTCTCGCGCTCGGCGGGCGTCACCGCTCGTGGACCCCCCGCGCCCTCCTCGCCTCCTGCCAGGCCCGGATGCGCTCGTGCGAACGGAACATGGAGGTCTGGAGCACGATGCGGGGCAGGCACGGCTCGCCGGAGAGGATGGCGAGCAAGGCCGAGGCGGCGGCGCGGCCGGGGATGGGGTTGAGGAGGGTGGCGGCCAGCTTTCCCTGCATCACCAGCTGGAGCCCGTGCTCGCCCTTGAGCGCGTCGATGCCGGTGATGAGCAGCTCGTCGGCCCGGCCGGCCTCGTGGGCCGCATCCCAGGCGGCGCGGGCCATCTCGTCGTTCTGAGCGAAGACGCCGTCGAGGCGCGGCAGGCGGGGCAGGAGCCGCGCGAACTCCTCCCGGGCCTGCCCGTAGACCCAGTTGCCGACCAGCGACTCCACGATGCGCACCTTCGAGCCGGCGGTGGCCTCGCGGAAGCCGGCCGAGCGGTGCTGGGCGCCGGTGGTGGTGGGCACGCCGCGGATCTCGACCAGCTCCGCGCTTCCGCCGGTCACGTCGAGGAAGAACTCGCCCATCTTGCGGCCGAACTGGCGATTGTCGGCCAGGATCAGCGTCCGGTACAGGCTCGGGTCGTCGAGGTCGGCGTCGAGGGCGATGATGGGGACGTCGGAGGTCGGGTGTGCGCGCAGCGCGGCCCGGATCCGATGGGCGTCGAGCGGCAGCACCACGAGAGCGTCCACCGCGGCCTGGAGCGCCTCCTCGACCCGCTGGGCCTGCAGGATCGGGTTTCCCTCGGGATCGAAGAACTCGCACGAGATCTCGGGGTGGTCGGCGAGCGAGGTCTCGAGCTCCTCCTTGAGCCGCGCCCCCCACGGCTGATCCTTCAGCCGGTGCATGACCACGACGACCTTGCGCGTCCCCTGGATCATGTTGGAGCCGGGGCGGCATTGTGAGGGAGGCGGGCCGCCAGGCCAAGCGCGTTTTCTTCGCCTGCGGGGTGCCGGTCCGCGCGGCGCTCGGCGGCCCGCGTCACGAGGCCGGCCGCCCGCGTCGAGCTGCGGGCGGCCGGAGGGTCCGCGTCACTTCCGGGCAAGCTGCCGATCGATGACCGTCTTGATCTGCTCGAACGGGACCGCGCCCACGATCCGCTCCCCGTTCACGAAGAGCGTGGGTGTGCCGCCCACACCGATCCGCCCGGCCACCGCCTGGTCCTCCTGGATCCGGGCGCGGCCCCGCCCGGACTGCCGGGCGGCCTCGAACTTGGCCAGGTCGAGCCCCAGCTCCTTCGCAAACCGGGAGTAGGCGTCCGGCGAGAGCGCCTGCTGGTTCTGGAACAGCTTGTCGTGCATCTCCCAGAACTTCCCCTGCTCGCGGGCGGCCTCGGCCGCCTCGGCCGCCGGCTCCGCCTGCGGGTGCATGGGCAGCGGCTGGTGCTTCCACACCAGCTTCACCTTGTCGCCGTAGGTCTTCTCGACCTGCGCCAGCGTGGGCTCGATGCGGCTGCAGAACGGGCACTGGAAGTCGGAGAAGAGCACCACCGTCACCGGCGCCTTCTTGCTCCCGCGCACCGGGTCGTCCGCCCGGAGGCCCAGGGAGTCGGGCGCGACCGCCGGCGCGGGCGGCGGCGCCGCCTCGGCCGGGGGCGCGCCCGGGGCCGCGGCGGTCGGGGGCAGCGCCAGGTTGGCATCGCAGGCCTTCTCGTAGAATCCCGGCCCGGCCTTGCCTCCCTTGAGGAGCCCGTCCGCCTTCTTGAGCTCGTCGTCGAGGACCTGCTTCATCATGTCGTAGGGGACGGCGCCCACCAGCTGCCGGCAGTTGAAGAACAGGGTGGGCGTGCCGTTCGCGCCCACGCTGCCGGCCAGCTGCTGGTCGGCGGTGATGCGGGCCTGGCCGCGGGCGGCGGCCACCGAGGCCTTGAACTTGCCGAGATCGAGGCCCAGCTCGGTCGCGTAGCGCTCGTAGGTCGCCGGCGAGAGGTCCTGCTGCGCGGCGAAGAGCTTGTCGTGCATCTCCCAGAACTTCCCCTGCTCGCGGGCCGCCTCGGCCGCCATGGCCGCCGGGACCGCGTTGGGATGCATGGGGAGCGGCTGGTGCTTCCAGACGAACCGGACCTGGCCGGCATAGCTCTGCTCGATCTGCTTCAGGGTCGGCCCCACCCGCGCGCAGAAGGGGCACTGGAAGTCGGAGAAGAGCACCACCGTCACGGGCGCGCCGGCCGGGCCGCGCACCGGGTCGTCCGGGCCGACCGGGACCTTGCGGTAGACGACCGGCGGGGGCGCCGACGGCGCGGGCGGCGCGGCCTGGCCCGGCGCCTGGATGGGCGCGGTCGCGCCCTTGGCGATGATGGTCTCGTAGACCTGGGAGGCGGGGGTGCCGGCCTTGACCAGCGCCTCGGCCTTGCGGAGCTCGTCGTCGATGACGGTCTTGAAGGCCTCGAAGGGATAGGCGCCGGCGATCTTCCGGCCGTTGATGAAGAAGGCAGGCGTGCCGGTCGCGCCCAGGCCCGTCACCAGCCGCTGGTCGCGGTCGATGCGGTCGCGGGCGGCGCCGGACGCCATGGCCGCCTTGAACTTGGCCATGTCCAGCCCGAGCTTCTGGGCCGCCGCTTCCAGGCCGGCCTGGTCCAGCGCCGCCGTGGGCTCGAAGAGGGCGTCGTGCATGGCCCAGAACTTCTCGTCGCCCCCCTGGGCCCGGGCCGCCTCCGCCGCCTGGGCCGCGCCGGGCGCCAGCGGGTGGATGGAGAGCGGGTTGTGCTTGAAGACGAACCGGACCTTGCCGGGGTAGGCCTGCTCGATCTGCTTCAGCGTGGGGGCGGCGCGCTTGCAGTACGGGCACTGGAAGTCGGAGGACTCGACGATGGTGATCAGGGCGTCGGCCGGACCCTTCACCGGGGATCCGTCGATGGGCACGCGGTAGATCGCCTTGGCCTCCTCGACCGGGCGCGGGCGGGGCCCGGGGGCGACCGACGGCGTCGGGGCCGGAGCCGTGGGCCGCTTGCCGCCGATGCCGATTGAACCCGCAGTGACCAGCCCGATGACGAACCCGACCACCAGCGCGACGATCCAGCTCACGTGCTTCTGCATGCCTGAGCACTCCAAGAGTGAAGGACGAACCGCGCCCCCATCAATCATCGAAGCGGGGCCCCGTCAACGAGGCCGCCGCGCGATCGGCGCCAGACTGCGAAATGCCCAACCGTTCAAAGGGATTCTACATTCCTGGCCGCCCCCGTTCGCCGCCGCCCCGCGGCATCGCGCCTGCCCCCGGTGCGCCGGAAGCGAACGTTTGCAGCCGGGCGTCCGGGCGGCGGCGGCGGCGCGAGCCCACCAGGTGCAAGATGCCCCGCGCGTCCTCGCCCGTCATTGCCCCTTCCGGAAGGAGCGGCTAAAGGAGGCCGGGGCACATGACCACCGTCCTCCCCCAGCCGGCCCGGATCGTCGACACGTCGGGAAAGCTGTGCCCTTTCCCCATCGTGGAGGCGGCGCGAGCGGTCAAGGCGCTCGAGGTGGGGGCGGTGCTGTGCGTCATCTCCACCGACCCCGGCATCCAGGTGGACATGCCCATGTGGTGCAGGGCGACCCGCAACGAGCACCTGGGCACCTACCGCGAGGGCGGCGCCTTCAAGAGCTACGTCCGGAAAGTGGGGCGGTGAACCGTGGCGCGAACGGTCAAGGCCATCGGGCTCATCTCGGGAGGCCTCGACTCGACCCTGGCCACGGCGCTGATCCGGCGCCAGGGCATCGAGATCAAGGCGGTCAACTTCTACACCGGCCTCTGCATCACCGAGACCCAGCGGCGCAAGGGCGGCCGCGCCGACGGGACCATCCCCCAGAACGAGGCGCTGCGCGCCGCCGCCGACCTCGAGGTGGACATCGAGTACGTCGACATCTCGGGCAAGGACTACTTCGACATGCTGGTCCACCCGCGCTGGGGCTACGGCGCCAACGCCAATCCCTGCGTGGACTGCCGCGTCTTCATGATGCGGCGGGCCAGGCAGATCCTGGAAGCGGAGCAGGCCGACTTCGTCTTCACGGGCGAGGTGCTGGGGCAGCGCCCCAAGAGCCAGCGCCGCGACACGCTCCGGATCATCGAGCGCGAGTCGGGGCTCACGGGGCGGCTGCTCCGGCCGCTCTCCGCCCTGCTGCTCGAGCCCACCATCCCCGAGAAGGAGGGGCTGGTCGACCGGAGCCGGCTCCTCGACATCAGCGGGCGCTCCCGCCAGCGCCAGATGGCGCTGGCGGAGGAGCTGGGGATCTCCAGCTGGCCGCAGCCGGCGGGCGGGTGCTGCTACCTCACCGACGAGAGCTTCGCGCGGAAGTTCTTCGACATCCTCGACGCCCGCGAGGCGGCCGGCGGCGAGCGCGCCCTCGACAAGGACGACGTGATCCTGCTCTCCACCGGGAGGCACTTCCGCCTCTCGCCCCGGGCCAAGCTGGTGGTGGCGCGGTCGGAGGTGGAGAACGTCATGCTCGAGCACCACCTGGCAGGGCGCGCGCGGCTGGAGGCGAAGGACTTCCTCGGGCCGGTTGCGCTGGTGGAAGGCACCCCGACCTGGGAGGAGCGGCTTGTCGCCGCACGGATCGTGGCGAGGTACGGCAAGGGCAAGGACGCCCCGAAAGTGGTAGTGGGGTGGAAGGAGGGAGAACTCCAGGAATTCTACGAGGTTGAGCCGGAGCACGACGAGGCTCGCATCGAGGCGCTGCGCCTCTGACCGCGGGTCCGGCCCCCCTTCCACCGCTGGCGCGGCGGGCGTGCGTTTCCGGGCGGCGCGGCCGCTCGCTCGTGCATTGACGCGGTGGCGTCCAGGGGGTAGGCGTTGCGGCCGAAAAACGAGCGCGGGGCAGTCGTCGGGCGCACGGCGGCAGACCCGGCGCCGCAGCTTCTTCACCCGGGGCGTATGGCTCGGGCACTCAGCACGGCGAGGTCAAACATACATGGCAAAGCGGATCTATGCGTTCGGCGGCGGGAAGGCCGACGGCGACAAGGATATGAAGAACCTGCTCGGCGGCAAGGGGGCCGGCCTGGCGGAGATGTCCAGCATCGGCATCCCGGTTCCCCCGGGCTTCACCATCACCACCGAGGTCTGCACCGAGTACTACAAGAGCGGAAAGAAGCTGCCCAGGGGGCTCGAGGCCGAGATCAAGGCGGCCATGAAGAAGGTCGAGGCGCTCACCGGCAACAAGTTCGGTGACACGCAGAACCCGCTGCTGGTCTCGGTCCGCTCCGGCGCCCGGGTTTCGATGCCGGGCATGATGGACACGGTCCTGAACCTCGGCCTGAACGACGAGACGGTCGGGGCCCTGGCCGCCAAGGCCGGCAACGCGCGCTTCGCCTGGGACAGCTACCGCCGCTTCGTGGCCATGTTCGGCGACGTGGTCCTGGGGATGAAGCCCGAGAAGAAGGAGGACCGCGATCCCTTCGACACCATCCTCGACGCCAAGAAGCACGCCCGCGGCGTGAAGTACGACTCCGAGCTCCCGGTGGACGCCCTCAAGGAGCTGGTGGCCGAGTTCAAGGCCGAGATCAAGAAGCGCATGGGGATCGACTTCCCCACCGACCCCTACGACCAGCTGCTCGAGGCCGTGGCGGCCGTGTTCCGGTCCTGGGAGAACGACCGCGCCATCGCCTACCGCCGCATGAACGACTACCCCTCGGAGTGGGGCACCGCCGTCAACGTGCAGTCGATGGTCTTCGGCAACATGGGCGACGACTCGGGCACCGGCGTGGCCTTCACCCGCAACCCGGCCACCGGCGACAACGAGTTCTACGGCGAGTTCCTGGTCAACGCCCAGGGCGAGGACGTGGTGGCCGGCATCCGCACCCCGCAGAAGATCGGGGAGATGGCCGCCAAGTGGCCGGACATCCACCAGCAGCTCCTGGCCATCCGCGCCAAGCTGGAGAAGCACTACCGCGACATGCAGGACATCGAGTTCACCATCGAGCGCGGCAAGCTGTACGTGCTGCAGACCCGCAACGGCAAGCGCACCGGCCTGGCCGCGGTCCGCATCGCCGTCGACCTGGCCGGCGCCAAGGTGATCTCGAAGGAGGAGGCGCTCCTCCGCATCGAGCCCGAGGCACTGAACCACCTGCTCCGCCCCATCTTCAACGCCGAGGCGAAGAAGGCGGCGCTCAAGAGCGGGAAGCTGCTCGCCAAGGGCCTTCCGGCCGGACCGGGCGCGGCCAGCGGCCGGCTGGTGTTCTTCGCCGAGGATGCCGAGGCCTGGAAGGGCCGCGGCGAGATGGTGCTGCTGGCCCGCCACGAGACCTCCCCCGAGGACATCCGCGGCATGGCCGCCGCGGAGGGCTTCCTGACCGCGTTCGGCGGCATGACCTCGCACGCGGCGCTGGTGGCCCGGCAGCTGGGCAAGGTCGCCATCGTGGGCTGCGACGCGCTCACCTTCGACTACCACGCGCGCACCATGACCGTGGCTGGCGACAAGGGGAGCCGCGTCTTCAAGGAAGGCGACTGGGTCTCCATCGACGGCTCCGTCGGTGAGGTGATCGAGGGCCGCCTCGAGACCAGCCCGTCCGAGGTGGTGCAGGTGCTGGTGGAGAAGAGCCGCGATGCCAAGGGCGCGCCGGTCTACGAGGAGTTCGCGTCCGTCATGGGCTGGGCCGACTCCGTCCGGCGGCTCAAGGTCCGGGCCAACGCCGACCAGCCCGACCAGGCCACCACCGCCGTGGCCTTCGGCGCCCAGGGCATCGGCCTGTGCCGCACCGAGCACATGTTCTTCGGCGAGGGCAAGATCGGCCCCATGCGGGAGATGATCGTCGCCGACAACACCGACGACCGCCGCCGCGCGCTGGCCAAGCTGCTGCCCCTGCAGCGCGAGGACTTCCGCGGCATCTTCGAGGCCATGGAGGGCAAGCCGGTCACCGTCCGCACCATCGACCCGCCGCTGCACGAGTTCCTGCCGCACGACCAGGCCGGCATCGCCGAGCTGGCGCGCGCCACCGGCAAGAGCGTCGAGTTCGTCGTGGCCCGGGTGGAGGAGCTGCACGAGTCCAACCCCATGCTCGGTCACCGCGGCTGCCGCCTCGGCATCGCCTACCCGGAGATCACCGAGATGCAGGTGCGGGCCATCTACGAGGCCGCCGCCGACGTGATCGAGAAGGGCAAGAAGGCCGAGCCCGAGGTGATGATCCCGCTGGTCGGCTCGAAGAAGGAGATCGACGACCAGGCGGCCATCGTGAAGCGCGTGCACGCCGAGGTCAGCGAGGCCCGCAAGGTGAAGATCAAGTACAGCCTGGGGACGATGATCGAGGTCCCGCGCGGCGCCCTGCAGGCGGGCGAGATCGCCAAGACGGCCGAGTTCTTCTCCTTCGGCACCAACGACCTCACCCAGACCACCTTCGGCCTCTCGCGCGACGACGTCGGCGCGGTGCTGCGCTATTACCTCGAGAAGGACATCTACCCGGTCGATCCCTTCGTCTCCATCGACCGCGACGGCGTGGGGGAGCTGATGCGGATCGCGGCGGAGCGCGGCCGCGCCACCCGGCCGGGCATGAAGCTCGGCATCTGCGGCGAGCACGGCGGCGACCCGAGCTCGGTCGAGTTCTGCGACAGCATCGGCCTCGACTACGTCTCCTGCTCGCCGTACCGGCTGCCCATCGCGCGGCTGGCGGCGGCGCAGGCGGTGCTGAAGGCCAAGAAGGCGGTGCCCGCCAAGAAGAGCGCGGCGAAGGCGCTGAAGAACGGGAAGGTGGCGCGGAAGGCTGCGCCGGCCAGGAACAAGGCCAGGAAGGCGGCCCGGGCGCGCGCGTAGCGCAGGGCGGAACCGGATGTTTCAGGGGCCCGGGCTTCTCCCCGGGCCCTCTCCTTGTCTCGCTGAGGTTCGAGCTCGCTCTGGCTCACGAGCTTCGTTCACGAGATAGCGCGTGCGACCCTCGCGGAGAGCGCCGCACATGGGCGGACCTCCAAGCAAGGTTTTGCTCCGTGGAATCGCGGCACCTACTTTGACCCGCCGCGAAGCGTCAGGCAAACTGATCTGGGTCGTTCGCCGGTCTGCGCCATTCCTGCTCCATGAAGCCCAACAGAACCGTTCTCCTCGCTCTCCCCGTCGGCGTGCTGTTCCTGTCCGCGGTCGCGGTCTCGCGCGCCGAGGACGCCCTTCCCGAGCTGCCTCCGCCGCCCGCGCCCGCCGCGGAGCCCGCGCCCGCCGCGGAGCCCGTGCCCGCCGCGGAGCCCGCGCCCGCCGTCGCGTCGCCAGCGCCTGCGCCCGCAGCGGCCGCGGCCGCGCCGGCGCCCCGGCTCGGCGAGGCCCACCTCGACCCCGCGCTGGGTCGCTACGTCGCCCCGTACGGAGCGGGCAAGGCCATCCTGACCCTCTCCACCGGCCTGCAGCAGCGCCTCACGCGCACCCTGGCCAACAACGCGGTGCCCTGGGGCGTGACCGTCCTGCTCGAGCCCGCCACCGGCCGGGTGCTGGCCATGGCGGAGCACTCGCGTGCCCAGCCGGGGGTGACGGGGCTGGCGCTCAAGGCGATGGCGCCGGCGGCCAGCATCTTCAAGCTCATCACCGCGGCGGCGCTGCTGGAACAGGGCATCTCGCCCGGGGAGCAGGTCTGCTTCCACGGCGGACGGCATCGCCTCGACCCGCGGCTGCTCACCGACGATCCACGCCGCGACCGCCGTTGCACCACCCTGGAGGACGCCTTCGGCCGGAGCACCAACGTGGTCTTCGCCAAGCTGGCCGGGCGTGGCCTGGACGCGCCCGAGCTCCGCGACGCCGCCTCGCGCTTCCTCTTCAACACGCCCATCCCGTTCCCTCTCGCGCTGGAGCCCTCGACCGCGCAGATCGACGACGACGCCTTCCAGCTCGCCAACACCGCGGCCGGCTTCGGGCCGGTCCGGCTCACGCCGGTGCACGCGGCGCTGCTGGCCGCCATCGTCGCCAACGGCGGCGTCTTCGTCCCGCCGGTGCTGGTCGACGAGGTGGAGGGCGCCCCGGCGCCGCCGGAGACCGAGCCCTGGCGCGTGGTGGACGGGAAGGTGGCCTCGGCGCTCACCGAGATGATGCGGGCCACGGTCACCGAGGGCACGGCTCGCAAGGCGTTCCGCCGCGTGACCTCCGTGCTGCGGGGGGTGCCGGTGGCGGGGAAGACCGGAACGATCTCGGACCGCGAGCCGTACCGCGACTACTCGTGGTTCGTGGGCTTCGCGCCCGCCGACAACCCCGAGGTGGCGGTGGCGACCGTGATCGTGAACGAGCGCAGGTGGCGGGTGCGCGCCCCGGCCGTGGCCCGCGATGCCCTCGAGGCCTACTTCGCCAGCGAGAATCGCGCACGCGGACTCGGGTGGGCGGGGCCGGGTGCGGACGGCGAAGGTCACCCTCAAGTAGGCCCGCGCAGCCGCGTTCCCACCAGGTGGCCACAGGTGCCCGCCCGGCACCCAGGGCTGGCCCGACCTCGCACCCCCGTCCAGCGGACCCGGCGAACGCGGTGCGGCAGGGGTCGGCGCCCCCTTCAGGGCACGACGGTCACCGCCAGCGGGACCGCCGGCGAGGCGCCGAGCGGCGCGCCGCCGGCGGTGTAGCTGAGCGTCGCACCGAGCAGGGAGATCGCCGGCGGCCGCCGGCGTGCAGGACCACCCGAAGCTGCGGGTGGCCCCCGCGGCGATGGTGGTGCCGGGGGAAACGGCCACGGACGTGCAGGTGGCGCCGCCCGTGCCCGTCGACCAGGGGGCCACTCCGGTCACGGTGGCCGTCGGCGCGCTCGCTCCATTGGTGACGTAGAAGGTCACGGCGATGGCCTGGCCCACGCCGGTGGTGGTGGGCGTGCCGGCGATGGCGGTGGTGAGGGCGGTCGGCGGCTGGACGCCGAGCACCGGGACGAGGGTGGTCGAGGCGGTGAGCAGCGCTCCGGTGTTCGCGTCCTGGCCGCGGACGGACACCGCCGGCGCCAGGTTCCCGGCCGCGGTGGCGGCGCAGCTGAAGATGAAGGCCGCGCTCTGTCCGCCGGCGATGGTCTGCGGCGTGGCCGGCGTGGGCGCGCCACACCCGGCCTCCAGGGGCGTGACGACCAGCGACGTGACGCTGGCCGACGCGCCGCCCGGGTCGGAAGCCACCAGCCGGAGCGTGAAGGCCTGGCCCACGGTCACGCTGCCCGGGTTTCCGTCGACGGAGAGGACGGCGGCGAGGGCGGCCGGCGACTGCACCACCACATGGGCGGTGGCAGCGGTGACGGTCAGCGCGGCGCCGGAGGAGGCGTCGGTGCCGGCGACCGCCGCGCTCACGGCCAGGGTCCCGGCGGCGGAACCCGTGCACGACCAGGAGAATGCCTGCGAGAGCCCCGCCCCGACGCGAAGCGGGGGCGCCGGGCTCACGGCGCCGCAGGTGGCGGCCGTGCCCGCCTGCGAGGGCGTCACCGAGGTCACCTCGGCCTCGCCGGTGCCGCCATTCCGGACGGTGAGGGTGATGGCGACGGGCTGGCCGACCTCCGCCGTGCGACGACCGGGCGTCAAGGTGGCCGCCAGGCTGGAGCTCAGGACCGTGAACGCGTTGGCCAGGCTGCCCTGCTGTCCGTACGCGTTCTCGACCCGCAGCGTCTTGGTCCCGGGCGCGAGGTCGGCGGGGACGGTGGCCGTGATCGTGTGCACGTCGACCCAGGTCACGTTCGCCAGCTCGACGTCGCCCAGCCAGGCGCGCTGTCGCGTGTCGAGCTGTGCACCGCTGGGACGGGCCAGGAAGTTGTCGCCGGTGATCCGGACCTCGGTGGCGAGCCCGGCGAAGCCGCTCGAGGGGTCCATCGCCCTCGGCTCGGGGCTGGGGCCTCCCGAACCGCCGCCACAGGCGGAGAGGAGGAGCAGCACGCACCCCGGCGCCCATCGCTCGATCCGCATCGCTCCGCTCCTCCCGGCCCGCTCCGCGGCCAACGGCGGCGCCGCGATCTGGCCCGCCTGGATTGAAATGCGCGTAGCGAGCGAAGACACTGCCCCGTGGGGTCGTGCATCGGTCAGCCGAATTTCACGGTCCGGCTCACGTGCCTCCGCCACCCTGGCGTGGCACGGCAGGAGCTCGATATCGGCGGCGTGGCGCCGGGGCCTCCGCGGCGCCGGGGCGATTCGCTACAGCTACAGCTCGACCAACCCCGAGTCCGCGAACCGGCGGATGGCCTTCAGGACGTCGAGCTCGCGGAGGGGGGCGAGGCGCGCCAGGTCGCGCACGCTGCGGCGGCCGTCGCAGCGGGAGAGCAGGTAGCGGTCCGCCGAGGGCAGCCGCAGCCGGGTCATCTCCGCGACGGCCACCCGCGGCCGCGGCACGTGGGGGGTCTCGAGTAGCTCGGCGCGAAGCCGCTCCGAAAGCATCCGCTCCGCCTCCACCAGCAGGCTGCGCGCGGGCTCGAGGTCCGGCGCGAGCTCCACCGCTCGCGCCGCGGCCAGCTCGGCCTCGTCGGCGTTGCCGTCGGCCAGCAGGCCGCGGGCGCGCTCCACCAGCCGCCCGGCGGCGTCGTCGGCCGGGGGAGCCGGCGCGGGCGGGCCGGCGTTCCCGCGCAGCCACCCCTGGCGCGAGAGGGCGTAGAGGCGCTGGTACAGGTGAAAGTCGGTGGCGTGCAGGATGAGCCCGATCTCGTCGATGGTCTTGCCCTCGCGGGCCAGCGCCAGGAGCCGCCCGTCCACGGTGGTGGGGGCGAGATTCTTCGGCACCTTCTCCTCGACCACGGTGAGCGCGCCCGCCCCGGAAGGGAACTCGCCGCGGAACGCGCTCCAGGCGGTGGCGCGGAACTCGGCCTCGCGAGCCACCTCGGTGAGCGGCACCCGCGCATCCAGCTCGTCGATGCTGGCGATGGCGCCATCGTCGAAGGTGAACACGCCGGAGTCCCACAGGAACACGTCGAGAAGCGTCTCGCGGATCTTGATGGCCAGCACCTCGCGGATGATGTCGGAGGCGACCAGGCCCACCATGGTGAGCACCTTTCCCAGCCGGATCTTCGTCTCCTCCTGGACCTGGAAGGCCTTGGAAAGCTGCTCCTCGGTGAGGTGGCCGTAGTTCATGAGCAGCTGGCCGAGGTACTCGCGGGGATCGTTGGAGGAGGCGGCCACCGCGGCGCCACCCTTGAGGCTCAGGGTCTTGCGCACGGTCCCGCGCTCGCAGGCGAGCGTCCCGGTCTTCTCCAGGCGCGCCAGGAGCTCCACCAGCTCGGCCAGGGGAAGGACGGCGAAGCTGCCCATGAGCCCGCGCATGCCCCGCGAGTGTCGTATGCCGGGGGGCATGGCGGCAAGCCGGGGACTCTGGCGGCAGGCCGGGGGGTCGTGTAGATAGCGGGGCGTGAGCCCGACGCGCCTCTGTCCCACCCTCGCCGTGCTCGCGCTGGCCGCGATCCCGGCCTGCCACCGAGCCCCGGCCATCCCGGCGGCCGCCTCCGAGTTCGGGATCGACGCCGCCCGCGGCGACGACGCACCCGCCTTCGAGCTGGCCACGCAGGACGGCAAGCGCGTGTCCTTGGCGAGCCTTCGCGGAAGGGTCGTGTTCCTCAACTTCTGGGCCACCTGGTGCCCGCCTTGTCGGGAGGAGATGCCCAGCATGATGGCGCTCGGCCGGGAGCTCGAGGCGCGCCACCCCGGGAAGTTCCAGATGCTGGCCGTCTCGGTCGACGAGGGGTGGGATCCCATCCGGGCGTTCTTCGCCGGACCGCAGTACGGCGGCACGACCGCCCCGCTCACGGTCGTGCTGGACCGGCCGGATCAGGCGACCACCCTGGCCTACTACTGCGCCGCGCGGGGTGGCTGCCCCGGGGAGTACAAGTTCCCCGAGAGCTACATCGTCGACAGCGGCGGGCGCCTGGTCGCCTACGTGGTCGGTCCTCGCGACTGGTCGGATCCGCGTCCGCGCGCCTATCTCGAGCGGCTCCTGCAGTGAGAGGGGCTAGCCCGGTCGGGGAGCAGGGCTAACCGCTCGTCGTGAATGGCTTGACGCGTCGCATTATCGCGGGCCACGCCCAGCGATATCGGACGCGCCGTCGGGGCGTCCGGCCTGGATTTCTTGATGGCGACGAGACGCCTGCACTATAAAGGCGCGTGAATTCACGGGATCCGGCATGGGGCTCCCTGCACGGGTCCGTCCTCGGTTAGCGGAGGGGTGCGTGGCGTCGAGCGGTATCCCCGTCGTGGTGATGGGCCTCGGCGACATCGGTCAGTCGATCGCCCGCGGTGCGCTCGCGCGACCCGAGCTCCGCCTCGTCGGGGCGGTCGATCCTCACCCTGAGCTGGCCGGCAAGGCGCTGTCCGACGTCCTGGGTGTGGCCGCCCCCGGCCTCGCCGTCGCCGGCAAGGCGGCCGACCTCCTGCGCGCGGTGCGCGGCGGCGTGGTGCTGCACGCCACCGGGAGCCACTTCCAGGACGTGCTCCCCCAGCTCAGGGAGGCCGTGCGCGCGGGCGCGTCGGTGGTCTCGACCTGCGAGGAGCTCGCCTGGCCGTGGCTCCGCAGCGAGGAGGCTGCGGACGAGCTCGACCGCCTGTGCGAGGAGCGGAACGTGGCGGTCCTGGGGACCGGGGTGAACCCCGGCTTCGTGCTGGACCGGCTGCCCGCCTTCCTGGGGCAGGTGACGGGGCCGGTTCGCCACGTGCGCGGCCTTCGCATCGTGGACGCGTCCGGCAGGCGCCCCGCGCTGCAGCGGAAGATCGGCGCCGGCCTCTCCGAGGAGGCGTTTCACGAGGCGGCCGAGCGTGGCGAGGTGGGCCACGTGGGCCTGGCCGAGTCCGCGGCGCTGGTGGCGGCCGGCCTGGGGCTGCCGCTCGACGAGGTGGACGAGGAGCTGGTTCCGCTGGTGGCGCAGGAGGACGAGCCGGGCACCGCCGGCTCGCTGGCCGTCCAGCGCGGGCAGGTGGCGGGCGTGCAGCAGACGGCGCGCGTCTTCGCCGCCGAGCGCGAGGTGGTGCGGCTCGAGCTCACGCTGGCCATCGGCGCGGAGGATCCGCGCGACGAGATCGAGCTGGACGCGGACCCGCCGCTCCGGGCCCTGGTGCCGGGCGGCGTCCCCGGCGAGCTTGCCACGGTGGCGGCGGTGCTCAACGCGGTGTCGGCGGTGATCGAGCTGCGCGGGCTGGTGACGGTGCTGGACCTTCCCGCGGGAAGGTGAGGAAGGGACGGGAAGCATGCTCGAGAGGACCCTCATCGGACGGGAGAGCGAGCCGGTCGTGCACGAGGTGGAGAAGGGCGAGATCCGCCGCTTCGCCGACGCACTCGGCGATCCCAACCCGCTCGCCCAGGACGAGGCCGCGGCCCGCGCCGCCGGCTATCCGGGCCTGGTCGCGCCTCCCACCTTCGCCGTCTCCCTCACCGCCAACGAGCGCTTCCGCCACTCCCTCGATCTGGGAACGCGCTCCATCCTGCACGGCGAGCAGCAGATCGAGCTGATGCGGCCCATCCTGGCGGGCGACCGGCTTACGGTGGTGACGCGGGTCGCCGACGTGCAGGAGCGGGCCGGCGCCAGCGGCCCCTCCGACGTGGTGGTGCTGGAGGACGAGGGCAAGGACGACAAGGGCGAGCTGGTGTTCCGCACTCGCGCGACGCTGATCCTGCGCCGCGGATAGGACGGGAGATGCTCACCGCACGGCAGCTCTACTTCGAGGCGGTCAAGGTGGGGGACGAGCTTCCCCCGCTGGTGAAGCCTCCCGTGGACCGGCTCCAGATCGCCCGCTACGCAGGCGCCGCCCAGGACTGGAATCCGCTCTCGGTCGACGAGCAGCACGCGCGCAACGCCGGCTTCCCGAGCGCCCTGGTCCCGGCCATGATCTCCATGGGCTTCCTGGGCGAGCTGGTCATGGACTGGGTGCGGGGGGCGCGGCTGCGCAGGTTCCAGGCCCGGTTCGTGAAGATCGTCTGGCCGGGCGACGTCCTCACCTCCCGCGGCCGCGTGGTCGACCGGCGCTTCGAGGCGCCCGGGCGATACGCCATCGACATCGAAGCATGGGGCGAGAACCAGCGCGGCGAGCTGGTGGTCCGCGGCCTGGCCACGTTCCAGCTGTATTACAGCACGGACGACGAGGCCCGACAGCGCGCCGGCCAGCCGCCGCTGGTCGTGACCAAGGAGGAGGAGGAGGCGCGCCTGGCCAAGCTGTCGCGCGCGCAGCCCCCCCGGCCCGCCGTTGCGGCGGGGCGTCCGCTGGCGCCGCCCAAGGCGCTGCCCACGCCGCCGGCGCCGCGGCCCGCCCCCGAGAGCGTGCCCGCCCGCGCGCCGGCAGCCGCGGCGCGGCCTTCCGCGCCGGGGTCGCCGCACGCCGCCGCCCGCCCGCCGGCCCGACCGGCCGCGCCGGTGCGTGCACGCGTCCATCGAGCCGCCTCCAAGCGTGGCGGGGCGGCCAAGCGCAAGGCGGTGCCCCGTCCGCACGCGGCCAAGCGGCCCGCCCAGAAGGAGAAGGCGGCCCGCTCCCGGTCCCGCGCCGCGGCGCGCAAGCCGAGCGGGAAGAAGCGGCGGTAGGAGAGAAGTGCGAAACCTGGTGCTCCCGCTCTTGATCGCGCTGGCCGTGCTCCCGGGATGCCGGCGCGCCGCCCCCGGCCCGTCGGCCGCCCCGGGAACGGCCGCGGCCGTCCCCGCGGTCGAGGCCTTCGACACGGCCCTGGCCGAGGGAGACCGCGCCTACCAGGAGCGGGGCGATCCGGCGCGGCTGGCCGAGGCGCTGGCCGCCTACGGCCGCGCCACCGTCGAACGCCCCGCGGATGCGGGAGCCGAGGTGCGGCTGGCGCGCGCCGAGGCGTTCCAGGCCCTCTCCGAGGCGGATCCGGCGCGTACCCGCGAGAGCTGGCTGGCCTCGGCCCGCGCCGCCGAGCGGGCGCTGCGCGTGCTGGCCCCGCCCTTCGCGCAGGCCATCGATCGGGGCGACGATCCGGCGGCCGCCGTCGCCGCGGTGGACGCCTCCGGGGCCGAGCCCCTGTACCTGCTCGCCCAGGGGACGATGCGCTCCGCCCAGGCCTCCGGCTACGCGGCGGTGCTGGCCGTGAAGGACTCCGCCCTGGCCATGATGTCCCGCAGCGCCGAGCTGGACGAGCGGGTGGACGCGGCCGGGCCGCACCGGGCCCTGGGTGCCTGGCGCGCCGCGCTGCCCATGGCCGCGGGCGGGGGAGCCTCGGCGTCGCGCGCCCACTTCGAGCGGGCGCGCGCCCTCTACCCCGACGACCTGCTGGCCCGCGTGGCCGAGGCCGAGACGCTGGCGGTGCTGCTGCAGGATTCGGCCCGCTTCGATGCGCTCCTGGCCGAGGTCGGCGCCTTCGACCTGGCGGCGGACCCGCAGCGCGCCCCCGAGAACCGGATCGCCAAGCGGCGCGCGGTGGAGCTGGCCAAGCGAAGGGCGCGGCTGTTCTGACCCTCACTCCGTCTTGGCGGTTCCGTCCAGGGCGGAAGCGCCCGGCCGGTACGAGATCAGCTCGGCCACGGCGCCGCCGAAGGAGAAGTCGGTGGAGAGCCGGACCACGATCCGCGCCGCGTCGTCGCTGAGCCACAGGTAGGTCGGGATTCCGCTCGCTGAACGCGCCGGTGAAGCCGGTCGGCACGCGCATCTTGAGCGCCACGAAGGTTCCGGCGCGCGTCTTGACGGTCTCCCGCCCCATCACCTCGGTGACCACCTGGTGGACGTCGGTCCCGGAGAGCACCGGAAAGGTGTGGCGATCGCCGGGCTCGAGCGGCATGCGGCGGAGCTGGAACACCAGGGCCACGAAGTCGACCGTGCTCGGCGGCACGGGCACGGTATCGGTCGAGGTGGTCCTGCCGCGCTGCGACCACTACCGCCTTCCCGGCGGCGCGGTCGTAGTCGGTCGTGTCGTGGTGCTTCCGGCCGCGCTCGTTGGTGTCGAGGACGAACGCAGCTGGGCAACCCGGTCTCGGGATCGAGGTTGCTGGTCAGCTTCTCCCGGAAGTCGTAGAGGCCAGAGGCCAGCCCGGTGGTGTGCGGCCTCGAGCTCGACTGGGAGAGCGAGCCGGCCGGTTCCCGGACCGTGATCGAGGCGGTCCCCATCCGCATGCCCAGGTAGTTGATGGTGAAGCCCATCCGCTCCCCGGTCGAGTAGGGGGAGGGGCCGGGGGCTCCCAGGGCGGCGGCGAGCAGGAGGACGACGAGCTGCATCAGGCCTCGATCAGGGTGTCGCGATCGTAAGCGTCGCCGGACTTACGCGCACTTCGGGTGAGGCGGTCGGGCAGTCGGGCGCTCCGGCTGCGCGACCTCCGGCCGCGGCCCCGCGTGGGAGGCGCACCGCTTCACATTCCTTCACGCCCCCCGCGCACGCATTCCCGGGCAAACCGTTCGGTCGGACGGTAATCACCATCCCTTTCATACAACCACATCCGCAGAGGCGGGGCTGGAAACATGAAGACCAAGACCAGGCTCTGGATCGCGATCCCCATCGGCTTGATTCTCACCCTGGGTGTTCTGGGCGGCGTGAAGGCGGCGCAGATCGACACCATGATCAAGGCGGGCGCCTCGTTCGTGCCGCCACCCGAGTCGGTCAGCTCGGCGGAGGTGCAGCAGACGGAGTGGGTGGCCTCGCGGCAGGCGGTGGCGACCCTGGTGGCGGCGCGCGGTGTGACCCTGGGCTCGGAGCTGCCCGGGCTCATCCGGGAGATCACCTTCGAGTCCGGCGGCGCGGTGAAGAAGGGCGCCGTGCTGGTGAAGCTGGACACCACCGCCGAGGAGGCGCAGCTCGCAGTCGGCGCGGGCCGACGCGGAGCTGGCCAGGCTGACCCTGACGCGGAGCGCGCGACCTGCGAAAGGGGGAGTCGTCCTCCCAGGCGGACCTCGACACGGCCGAGGCGCGGGCCAAGCAGGCCAGCGCAGCGGTGGCGAACCTCGAGGCCATCATCGCCAAGAAGTCGATCCGGGCCCCCTTCGACGGGCGGATCTCCATCCGCCAGGTGGAGCTCGGGCAGGTGCTCTCGGCGGGAGCCCCCATCGCCAGCCTCCAGTCGATCAGCCCGATCCACGCCGACTTCTGGCTGCCGCAGCAGGCGCTCATCGATCTCCAGCCCGGCCAGGCGGTCCAGCTCACCACCGACACCTTCCCCGGCGCCACCTGGAAGGGAGAGGTCACCGCCATCAACCCCGAGGTCGACCCCACCACGAGGAACGTGAAGGTGCGGGCCACCTTCGAGAACCAGGACGGCCGGCTGCGCCCCGGCATGTTCACCAACGTGCAGGTGCTCTCGGCCGAGAAGCACCCGGTGCTGCTCATCCCGGTCACCTCCGTCCTCTACGCGCCCTACGGCGACACGGTCTTCGCCATCGAGGGCAAGAAGGACGCCTCGGGCAAGGAGGCCCTCACCGTGAAGCAGCAGTTCGTCCGGCTGGGCGAGCGGCGCGGGGATTTCGTGGCGGTGACGTCGGGGCTGGAGAAGGGGCAGAAGGTGGTGTCCGCCGGGGCCTTCAAGCTCCGCAACGGGCAGCCGGTGATGGTCAACAACTCGGTCGGCGCGAAGGCGGAGCTGCAGCCGACACCGCAGGAGCGGTGAGGGGGCGAGCGCCATGAGCTTCACCGATCTCGTTCATCCGGCGACCCGTCATCGCCATCGTCGTCAACCTGCTGATCGTCATCGGCGGCCTGCAGGCCATCCGCTCCCTCAACGTCCGGCAGTACCCGCGCAGCGAGAACGCGACCGTCACCGTCACCACCGCGTACGTCGGCGCCAGCGCCGACCTGGTGCGGGGCTTCATCACCGCCCCGCTGGAGCGCGTGATCGCGGCCGCCGACGGCATCGACTACCTCGACTCGGAGAGCAAGCAAGGGCTCTCCACCATCCGCGCCCACCTCCGGCTCAACTACGACTCCACCAAGGCGCTGGCCGAGATCGCCTCCAAGGTGGACCAGGTGCGGCGCGATCTGCCGCCCGAGGCCGAGGTGCCCATCCTCAACATCGAGTCGGCCGACAGCCAGTTCGCCTCGGCCTACCTGAGCTTCTCCTCCACGCTGCTCAAGCAGAACGAGATCACCGACTACCTGGTCCGGGTGGTGCAGCCGCGGCTCTCGGCCGTCGAGGGCGTGCAGCGCGCCGACATGCTGGGCGCCCGCACCTTCGCCATGCGCATCTGGCTCAAGCCGGACCGCATGGCCGCGCTCAACGTCTCGCCGGCGCAGGTGCGGCAGGCGCTGGCGGCCGAACAACTTCCTGTCGGCGGTGGGCGAGACCAAGGGCTCGCTGGTCCAGGTGAACCTGACCGCCAACACCGATCTGCGCTCCCCCAAGGAGTTCCAGCAGATGGTCGTCAAGCAGCAGGGCGGGGCGGTGGTCCGGCTGGGCGACATCGCCGACGTGGTCGCTGGGGGCCGAGGACTACGACAGCGCGGTGAACTTCAACGGCCAGACGGCGGTGTTCATGGGCATCTGGCCGCTGCCCAACGCCAACTCGCTCGACGTGATCCAGCGCGTCCGGGCGCGAGATGGACTCGCTGCAGAAGGAGATCCCGGAGCAGATCCAGGCCCGCATCGCCTACGACGCCACCAGTACATCCGCAGCGCCATCTCCGACGTGGAGGAGACGCTGGGCGAGACCCTGCTCATCGTGGTGGTGGTGATCTTCCTGTTCCTCGGCTCGTTCCGCTCGGTGCTGGTGCCGGTGGTGGCCATCCCGGTGTCGCTCATCGGCGGCGGTCTTCCTGATGCAGGTCTTCGGGTTCACCGTGAACCTGCTCACGCTGCTGGCCATCGTGCTCTCGGTCGGGTTGGTGGTCGACGACGCCATCGTGGTGGTCGAGAACGTCGAGCGCCACCTGCGCGAGGGGCGCAGACGCCGGCGCAGGCGGCGCTCACCGGGCGCGCGCGAGCTGGTGGGGCCCATCATCGCCATGACCATCACCCTGGCGGCGGTCTACACGCCCATCGCCTTCCAGGGCGGGCTGACCGGCTCGCTCTTCCGCGAGTTCGCGCTCACCCTGGCCGGCGCGGTGACCATCTCCGGGCGTCGTGGCGCTCACGCTCTCGCCGGTGATGTCGGCCTACCTCCTCGAGCGCGGGGACGAGGAGCACGGCCTGGCCGGGCATGATCAACCGCGGGTTCGAGCGGCTCAAGGTCGACCTACGCCCGCCACCTGGAGCAACGCGCTCCACGGCGCGCGGGGCCATCTACCTCGCCTGGATCGTGGTGAGCGTGCTGGCCCTGGCGATGTTCCAGCTCTCGCCGCGCGAGCTCGCCCCCACCGAGGACCAGGGGGTGATCTTCGGGGTGGTCAACACGCCCGCCAACTCGACCCTGGACCAGCTCACTCCCGACACCCGCGCGGTGCTACCAGGAGGTCTCCGCCGCTCCCGGAGTCCGACTTCACCTTCCAGATCACCTTCCCCACCGGCGGGTTCTGGGGCGTGGGGCTGAAGCCCTGGAGCGAGCGGAAGCGCAGCGCCTTCCAGATCCTGCCGGAGGTGCAGGCCAAGGTCGCGCCCATCCCCGGCATCCAGACCTTCGCCGTGCTGCCGCCGGCCCTGCCCGGCGGCGGCCAGTTCCCGGTCGAGTTCGTCATCGCCTCCACCGCCGAGCCGGCCGAGATCCTCGGCTTCGCCCAGCAGCTCCAGCACGAAGGCGGCTGCAGAGCGGCATGTTCGCCTTCCCGCCGCTGATCGACGTCAAGTTCGACCAGCCCCAGTCGGAGATCGTGCTCGACCGCGACAAGGTGGCCGAGCTCGGGACTCAACCTGCAGCAGGTCGGGCAGGACCTGGGCGCGGCGGTGGGCGGCAACTTCGTCAACCGCTTCAGCGTGGCGGGGCGCAGCTACAAGGTCATCCCGCAGATCAGCGCAGGTGGAGCGGCTCAACCCGGAGCAGCTCGAGAACATCTACGTGACCGGGCCCGGCGGACAGCTGGTGAAGCTCTCCTCCATCGCCACGCTCAAGGACAGCGTGACGCCCGCGCGCCATCAACCGCTTCCAGCAGCTCAACGCGGTCAAGATCAGCGGCGTGGCCATCCGCCCGCTGGACCAGGCGCTCCGGTTCCTCGAGGACCAGGCGGCGCAGATCCTGCCCAAGGGCTACACCATCGACTACACCGGCGAGTCGCGGCAGCTCCGGGTCGAGGGGAACAAGTTCGTCTACGCCTTCGGCCTGGCGGTGATCCTGATCTTCCTGGTGCTGGCGGCCCAGTTCAACAGCTTCCGCGATCCCGTTCGTGATCCTGGCCGGCTCGGTGCCGCTGGCCCTGTTCGGCGCCATGGTGGTCACCTTCCTCAAGATGCCGAACCCGAACATCCCCTTCTGGACCAACGGCTTCACCACCACGCTCAACGTCTACTCGCAGGTGGGGCTGGTGACGCTGGTGGGCCTGGTCTCGAAGAACGGCATCCTGATCGTCGACTTCGCCAACCGGCTCCAGGAGCAGGGGTTCTCCAAGCTCGACGCGGTCCGGCAGGCGGCGGTCACCCGGCTCCGCCCCATCCTCATGACCAGCGTGGCCACCGTCTTCGGCCACTTCCCGCTCGACGCTGGTGACCGGCCCGGGCGCCAAGGCCCGCAACAGCATCGGCCTGGTGCTGGTGGCCGGGATGACGATCGGCACCGCCTTCACCCTCTTCTTCGTGCCCGCCATCTACATGCTCATCGCCAAGGACCGCCGGGGCGTCCAGGCCCACGCGCGGGCGAACGGCTCGCTCGAGCTCGGGTCGAAGACGGCGGACGAGGCGGCGTAGATCCAGGTGCGATAGGGACCAGAGGAGGCGCGCCTCCTTGGCGCGCCTCCTCGTGTATCGGTGTGGCGGTACGCGCCTCGGCCGAGCGATGCGCAGGCGCCTCCACCCGAGCCCTGCCCCGACGCGCGCACATGAGCCGCGCGGCCCCGACTGGCACGGCCCGGACCCAGTGGCAGCTCGGGTCGAACCGTGCTCTGGTGATCCCATGCGTCTTCGCGCCGCGCTGCCCCTCGCCGCCTGCTCCGTCCTGCTGGCGAGCGGTTGCCCTCCGCGCGTCCCTCCCCCCGATCTCTCCCTCGATCCGGCGCAGCTGCTCACCCAGGTGCGGGAGGCGCAGGCGCCGCTCCAGCGCGTCCAGGGGGAGGCGCGCCTCCGGCTGCGGTCGCCGCGGGGCTCGGCCGGCGTTCGCCAGTTCGCGGCCGCGGAGCGGCCGGACCGGGTGCACCTCGAGGAGCTGGACTTCTTCGGCAACCCCGCGGCGGTGCTGGTGGCCGCGGCGGCCGATTCTGGTTCTACGACGCGCGGAAGAAGATCCTGTACCGCGGTCCCGCCACCCCGGCCAACCTCTCGCGCCTGGTGCCGCTCCCGCTCTCGGCCGAGGACCTGGTCTCGATCCTGCTCGGCACCGCCCCCCTGCTCGACGGAGGCCAGCCCGTCCAGGCGGTCCCCGATCGCGCTCGGCCTGCGGCTCGAGCTGCGGCGGGCCGACGTGACCGAGGTCCTCTGGATCGGCGCCGGGGCGGTGGTCGAGAGGGCCGAGCGCCGGGTGGCCGGCGGGGCCGGACCCGGCAGCTACCAGGTCGAGTTCTCGGCGCGCCAGGAGCGCGGCGGAGGCTGGTTCCCCGGCCAGATCTCGCTCCGTTCCGGTCCCGCCCACGTCCAGGTGGACCTCTCCTGGACCGACGTGCAGGTGAACGGCGAGATCGATGCGCGGCTGTTCGAGCCGCCCGCGCCGAAGGGTGCGAAGATCGTCGAGGTGGGGGAGGGCGGGGATGGATCGTAGAAGGAAAGGAGGATGACATCCATGCTTGCGCGCACCCGTGCCCTGGTCGTGGCGGTGTCGCTCGGAGCGATGGACGCCGATGCTGCGGACGTGGAGCGAGCGGCCACCGATGCGCCCGCCGAGGTCAAGCCGCTGCCCGCCGGGCTCACGCCGGCGCAGGTGTTCCGCTCGGGCGAGGAGCTCATCACCGCCAACTCGGGCGAGGCGACCGGCTGGTCCCGGGCCGCGGTCGAGGCGGGCATCACCCGGGTCGAGAAGAGCCTGGCGGAGGGCTTCCGCGATCGGGCCGCGGTCTACCGCGCGCTCTCGCAGGGCTACAACGCGATGTGGTCCCGCTACGAGCTGGACGCGGGCGAGCGCGCCCGGTACCGCCGGCTGGAGGCCGAGACCGCCAGGAAAGTCTGGGAGCTGAGCAACAATCCGCAGTGGGGCATGAGCTGGGCGGTGAACCTGACGGACGGGAAGGAGAACGTGGCGGCGTGCCGGGCGGTGGTGGCGAAGCACCCGCGCCACGCGCCCGCCCGGCTGGCCCTGGCCGCCGCGCTGTGCCGCCAGGGCCCGAGCGCCGACGGGCTCAGGCACCTGCTGGCCGGCCTCGACGCCCTCCGGCTGGCGGATATCAATCTCCGCCGCTCCGAGCTGACGTCGCAGGGGTTCCAGTGCGGGGGTGGGCAGGGCTTCGCGGCGGTCGAGAAGGCGATCGCGGCGCGCGAAAAGAAGAGGTGAGCGCCGGCCGGCGTGGCCGGGGCCAGCCGGGCCCTGCGGGGCGGCGCGGGCGGCCCGGATGGTGCGCCAGCGCCCGTCCCCGCCCGCCCTCCGGGAATGCGGGCGGGCGGGCGTGGGTTGCGCGGGGATGGCGCCGCCGGCCGCTCCCGGGCCGGTTAGACTCCACCCGCTGACCCCCTCACGGAGACGCCGACTTGGACCTGAGCCTGTTCGGAACCCTCAAGAACGGCAGCGCGGCGATGTGGATCATCGTCGCCTGCTCGGTCATCGCCCTGGCGGTGGCGGTGGAGCGGGCGATCGCCCTCTTCGGCTTCACGGCTGGTGTCCGGCGGCTGGCCGACGCCGCCGCCCGGGCGCTCTACCGCGGCGACCTGGACGACGCCCGGACGCAATGCGAGCGCTCCGGCTCCCCGGCGGCCGATGTGTTCCTGGCGGCCCTGGTGGCCGCCGCGCCCTCCCGGCCCGGCGGGCGGGTCGCCACGCCCGAGAAGATCGCGGCCGCGGTCGAGCGCGAGCGGCAGCAGGTCAACCTCAAGCTCAGGCGGAACCTCTGGATCCTCGGAACGGTGGGCGCCACGTCCCCCTTCGTAGGCCTCTTCGGAACGGTGGTCGGGATCATGCAGGCCTTCCGGCAGATGGCGCACACCGGCCAGGGAGGCTTCACGGTGGTGGCGGCCGGGATCTCCGAGGCCCTCATCACCACCGCCGGCGGCATCGCCGTCGCCGTCGAGGCGGTGGTCATCTACAACTTCCTCAACGTGCACGTGCAGAAGCTGGCCCTCCAGCTCCGGCTCCTCACCGAGGAGTACCTGGAGATCGTGAAGGAGACCCTCCCCGCGCTGCACTCCGGCGAGCCGGCCGTGGCCCGGCCGGTGAAGGAGGCCTGAGATGGCCCTGGCCGGACCGCAGAACGGCGACGAGCAGGAGGGCGCCGAGGGAGGCGGCATCTTCGCCGACATCAACATCACGCCGCTCACCGACATCTTCCTGGTGCTGCTCATCATCTTCATGGTCACCACCACCGCCATCCACGAGGCCAGCCAGGAGCGGGGCGGTTTCAAGGTGAACCTCCCCAAGGGTGGCCGGGGCGACGTGGGCGAGGTCCCGCGCGACCTGGTGGTGGCGGTCCTCTCCGACGGCAGGGCCGTCGTCGGTGGCAAGGTGCAGAGCGACGCCGAGCTGGCCACGATGTTCGGAGCCTCCGCCAAGCTCAACCCGGACACCGTGGTGGTGGTGCAGGCGGACGCGGGCGTGCCGCACGGACGGGTGGTGGACGTGATGGAGACGGCGCGAAATGCCGGGCTGTCCCGGCTTGCCATCGCCACCCAGGTCGAGGGGAACCAGAAATCGCCCTGAGGGAGGTGGGTCTCCCACGCAGGAGTACACCGGGCCGGCGCGCCCGGCCCTGGCCCGCTCCGACCAGGCGATCGCCGGCCCGGTTGGGGCGCCGCGGCGGCGGTGGGTCTCTCGACCGGATGGGTCGGGGTGGGTAGGATTCGGCCACGGATGAATGCTCCGGCGAAGAAGCGGCTCGGTGAGCTCCTCATCGATGCGGGTGTGATCGACGAGACGCAGCTCAAGGCCGCGCTCGGACACCAGCGCCAGTGGGGGATCCGGCTCGGCCAGGCGCTGGTCGATCTGAAGCTCGCCACCGAGCACGACGTGGTGAGGGTCCTGGCCAAGCGCTTCGGGTTCGAGGTGGCGCGGTTCGACCAGGTCGAGGCGTACGCGCACCAGCAGGCCCTCTCGCTGGTGCCGCGCGAGTTCGCCCTGAAGCACAACGTCTTCCCCATGGCGGCAGACACGGCCACGCTGGCGGTGGCCATGTCGGATCCGACCAACCTGGCGGTCATCGACGAGCTGCGGTTCCGGAGTGGACGCCGGGTGAAGGTGACCATCGGCGGGGACCGGGAGATCGCGGCCGCCATCCAGGCGGCCTACCCGAACCCCGACGGCGGCGTGGAGGCCATCGCGCTCGACATCGACGAGAGCGTCGGCGACGGCGAGCCGGTGATGGACTCGTTCGGCGGCGGCTCGAGCGAGGACTTCGAGTCGTTCTTCGGCACAGATGCGGCCCATCTCCACCCGCACGACGGAGCCACCGTGGCCGAGAACCCGTTCGCCGCCGGCCCGGTGGCCTCGCCGGTGTCGGTTCCGGTGGCCCACCCCGCCCCGCGGCCCGCCGCGGCGGCTCCTACCTCCCATGCCGCTGCTGCCGCCGTGGCACCGGCGCAGGCCGCGACCGCGCGGCCCGCCGCGGCCGCACCAGCCCCGGCGGCCTCAGGAAACGCACATGCCGCGCCCGCTGCCGCCGCGCGGCCCGGGCAGGTTCCCGTGCCGGGCCAGGCGCCCGCACGCGCCGCCCCGCGCGCACCGACCGTCCCGGCGGTGCGCGCCGTCCCGGCGCCCGGCGCCGCCCCGGCCGGTCGCCCTTCGCGACCCACGCCCGCACCGATCCGCGCGGCGCCTGCGCCGACCGCGGCCGCCCCGGCCGGCGGTGCCGGGTCCATCCCCATCGACCTCGAGCTCCCTTCGCCCGACGCGCTCCGGGATGCCCGCGCGCGGACCGGCCAGCCCGCGGCGGTCCTCCCCACGGTGGACCTGGAGGAGGAGCTGAGCCCGCTGGCGGAGGACGCCCCCCATCCGGCGACCGGCGCCCCCCTCAGCCCCGACGAGCAGGCCATCCTGTCCGCCCTCCAGCGGCTCGCCGACGGCGGCCACGCCGAGCCGGAGGTGCTGAGGCCCACCCAGGCCATCGCCGTCCTCATCCGCCTCCTCCTGCGGAAGGGGACCATCACGCAGCGCGAGCTGCTGGACGCTCTGAAGAAGGGTTGAGGGCGGGGGCGCCCTTCGAATCCGCGGCGCCGCGCGCCGCTCCGCTCAGGGCAAACGGCCGCTCGAGATCAATTCAGGTTCCCCGGCGCGACCAGCGGGAACCTCGCGATGCGCGCCTGGAACGGCGTGCCGTCGATCCGCCGCATGCCGTAGCTTCCGTGCATCGAGCCGTGGGGCGTGTCGAGGACGCAGAAGCTCGTGTACTCGAACGACTCGCCGGGCTCGAGGAAGGGCTGCTTGCCCACCACGCCGTCGCCCACCACGTCGTGTCGCGAACCCGAGGCGTCGACGATGATCCAGTGCCGGGTGAGGAGCTGGGCGGCCGTGGCCCCCTCGTTCGTGACCCGCACCGTATAGGTGAACAGGAACCGGCCCGGCTCGGACCGATCCGGGCGGAACTCGCTGTGCACGCTGATGCGGATGCCGTCGGTGAGTGCGGTCGACACGCCTCACCGTTATAACGCCGCGCCCGGAGGACGTCAGGAACCTGCCGCCATGGATCTCGCCGGAATGCTCGCCCAGCGGCCGCCCTACCCGGCCAGGGTGGTGTGCCTCACCGAGGAGACCACCGAGACGCTCTATCGGATCGGCGCCGGCGACCTGGTGGTGGGCGTCTCCGGGTTCACTGTCCGTCCTGCTGAGGCCCGGCGCAAGCCGCACGTCTCGAGCTTCCTCTCGGCGGATGCGGAGGCGATCGTCGCCCTGCGTCCGGACCTGGTGGTGGGCTTCTCGGACCTGCAGGCCGAGCTGGCCCGCGACCTGATCCGGCGCGGCGTGCCGGTGCTCGTCACCAACCAGCGGTCCGTGGCAGAGATCCTCCAGACCATGCGGCTGGTGGCGGCGGCGGTGGGCCGGGCCGAGGCGGGCGAGCAGCTCGCGACCACGCTGGCGGAGGGGCTGGCCCGCGTGGCGGCGGAGGCCGCCGCCCTGCCGCGCCGCCCCAGGGTCTTCTTCGAGGAGTGGCCCGACCCGCTCATCGCGGGCATCCGCTGGGTCTCGGAGCTCGTCGAGCTGGCGGGCGGCGTCGACGTGTGCTCCGAGAGCCGCGCCTCGCACGCCGCCGCGGGACGGATCTACGCGCCCGATGAGGTGGCGCGGCGGGCGCCCGAGGTGGTGGTGGCGAGCTGGTGCGGGAGGAAGGCGCGGGCCGCGGTGATGGCCGCGCGCCCGGGCTGGGGAGAGGTGCCGGCGGTCCGGAACGGCCAGCTCTACGAGGTGAAGAGCGCGCTCATCCTCCAGCCCGGCCCGGCCGCCCTCACCGACGGGGTCGCCTGCCTGGCCCGGATCCTCGGGGCCGCCGCGCGCGGCGAGCAGCTCGGCACCGGATCGCCGGCGACGGGTACAGCGGCCGGGGTGGTGCGGCTATCGCCGTAGCACCATGGGCCTCACGCCTCCTCTCCCAGCACCCAGTGCACGTCGTCCGGCGCGCAGCCCCCACACGCGGACGGGCACGACCCACCGCTCGGCAGCCATCACCGCCCGGCACGCCTCGCGGAAGAGCGCGCTCACGCCTCGGCAGCACCATCGGGACCCGCGCGCACATCTGCCGCTCCTCGTCGGCCCCCACCGGTCGCCTGAGCTCGATGCAGGTCATCTTCGCCATGGGGTCGTTCCGCCCCGAGGTGCGCCCGCATCACGGGACCGCACGAGGTCACCCGTGACCCCTCGATCACGTCCAGGTCGCTGCGCGCGGCTTTCCACGCGTTTCGGTGGTGGCTTGCCCCAGATGGGACCGCGTGAAACGATCCGCTCGATCGACGCTGGGCGAATGCCCGCAGGTCCCGGCGCCGGCAGCTCTTCTCGGGAGGCGTCATGACGAACCGGCGCGCGCTCTTGGCCGTCTCGCTGTCGCTGGCGGCCCTTTCGTTCATCGGCTGTGGGGGAGGCGGCGGCGGTTCGGCCGGCCCGACCCACGGCGTGAGCTACGACGGCAACGGGAGCACGGGCGGGACCGTGCCAGCAGACGCGGCGGAGTATCGGCAAGGACAGGCCGTGACGGTGCTCGGAAACCCCGGAGCGCTGGTGAAGAACGAGGCTTCGTTCGGCGGCTGGTGCGTGAACGCGGACGGCACCGGCTACACCTACCTGGAAGGCCAGACCTTCCTCATGGGGACCGAGGACGAGATCCTGTACGCGAAGTGGATCCCCGACCCGACCTACACCGTGACGTACCGGGGCAACTCGAACACGGGCGGCGCCGTTCCCGTGGACGACAACGCCTACCCGCAGGGCGCCACCGTGACCGTGCTCGGCAACACGGGCGCCTTGGTGCGGACCGGCAACTCCTTCATCGGCTGGTGCCTGAGCGAGGGCGGCTCCGGGACGTGTTACCTGCCGGAGGCGACCTTCGCCATCGCCGGGGCGAACGTGATCCTGAACGCGCGCTGGACGTCGAACCCGACCTACACGGTGACCTATCACGACACCGGCAGCACGGGCGGGAGCGCACCGGTGGACGCCAACAACTACGAGCAAGGGACCACCGTGATGGTCCTCGGCAACACGGGTGGCATGGTGACCACCGCGACCCAGGATGGCCTCACGCTGGTGTTCGACGGCTGGAACACGCAGTCCGACGGGCTCGGGACGACGGTCCAGCCAGGCGAGGCCTTCACGATGGGCGCGGCCGGCGTCGACCTCCACCCGAGGTGGACGGTGATCCGCGCCACCGGTCCGGCGGGCGGGTACGTGTTCTACGACAAGGGCGAGGTCACGGACGGCTGGAGGTATCTGGAGGCGGCCCCGAGCGATCAGGCGGTCCAGCGCTACTGGTTCCCGTCGCAGCTGATCGAGGCGCCGACGACCGGTGCCACGGCCACCGCCATCGGCACCGGGGCGGCCAACACCGCCCTGATCGTCGGGGTCCAGGGGGCGCCGGGCGCGGGAGAGGACCCGTACGCAGCCTGGCTCTGCGACAGCCTGGTCATCGACTCGCTCGACGGCTGGTTCCTGCCCTCCCAGGACGAGCTCAACCTCATGTACGCGAGGCTGCACCTCGCCGGAATCGGTGGCTTCGACGGAGAGTCCGGGTACTGGAGCTCCTCCGAGTGGGCGGACGACCCTCACTTCGCCTGGAACCAGTACTTCAAGACCGGCGGCCAGGGTCACGACGCGAAGTACTGGAACAACAACGTCCGCGCCATCCGGGCCTTCTGAGTCCGCGAAGCTCCTCGCGCCAGCGGACCTCGCCCTCGCTGGCCCGCGGCCGGCAAGTAGCAGCAACCCAGGCTTCGCCACGGGTCGTCGGATAGATTCACGTGAGTGATCCCGAACGGGCCGACCATGTGGGGTCCGCGGATCGAAGGCCAGCCCGTTCTGGATCGAGCCCACGATGGAGCGAGGCGAGCTTCTCCTCCAGCCTTCTCGGCTGCGCGGGCGGCCCGCCGACCGGATCACACCCGGTTCCGCAGCTCGGCACGAAGCTTCTTCACCTTCTCCTCGGCGGCCGCGAGCGTGTCCTCCGCGGCGTCGACGACGGCCCTGGTGGCGGTGAGCGTGTCCTTGGCGGCCGCGCTGATGGCGGCGGTGGCCGCCTGGAGCAAGGTGATCCCGGCGTCCTGCAGCGAGCGACGGATGTCCTTCAACTCGTCCCGCGGGGTGGCGTGTCCGGTGGTGGGATGCTCCTCTGTCGTCTGCTGTTCCTGTGTCGTCATGACCAGACCTCCACGCGCCATTCTGGGCGCCCGGACCGGCGGCGAGGGTGGAACTCGGGGGCTGCGTTCTACGGGGCTCGCGATCCGGACAACCTGGTTGCGACGCGCGTGAGACTCGCTCGCGGTTCGACGGGGCGTGCACCTTGCGCCAGCCCGGCCGGTCGCCGGGAGCCTTTGCTGGCAGGGCAGCCAACCGACCGCGGCTCCTTGGGCTCGCTGGGTGGATCAGCATGGGGCGGCGAGGGCGCGCGGCGGCGGGCCGGGCTCGTCCTCCGCCGGGAGCATGGCCTCGGCCGCCTCCCGCAGCGCCGGCAGGAGCGTCGCCAGCGCCGCGAAACGGCGGCCCATGCCCGCCTCGTCCGCCATGTCCAGCGCGGTGAGCAGGGCGAGGTAGCCCTCGCGGAAGCGGACGCGCTCCGCCTCCGGCGCGTCGTTCTCGAGGATCTTCTGCGCGATGCCCCGGATGACGTGCGCGTGGCTCATGGCCTCGCGGTGGTGGGTCTCGAGCATCTCGCGGATCCCCTCGATGGCGAGCGGCCGGGCGGCCGGGGAGACGTTCCAGTCCCGGCCGAAGCGCGTCCGGTGGACCGCGGCCGCCGTGTCGTACGCGGGCTCGAGCTCGGCCACGATGCGCTCCGCCTGGGCGCGCCCGAGCGCGGCGCTCCCCAGCGCCCCGAGGAGCGCCTCGGCCAGGTCGGCCCTGCCCTGCGCCTCCAGGACCTCCCGCGCCAGCACCAGGGACCTGCGCACGGTGGGCCTGCGGAGGGCGGCCACCGCGGGGAGGCAGGCGGCGAGGTGGACTGCGTGCTGGAAGATCACCGCCCGCCACGGGGGCAGCTCGTCGGCGGGCAGGTGCATCACCCGCTCGACCTCGGCGCAGACTTCGGCGACCTTCGCGGCCGCGCTCTCCAGGCGCAGCCGCGCCCAGGAGCGCCGGGGGTACTCGGCGACGACCGCCGCGGTGACCCCGCTCAGGCGGCCGGACGAGTCGCTCAGGATCTCGGCCCGGGCCAGGGTGGGCCCGAGGTTCGGGTCCGCCAGGACCACCGCGGGATCGCGCAGCGACGTCCAGGAGAAGTAGCCGCGCTCCAGCACGGCGCCACGGAAGGCGAACTTGTCCGGCCAGAGGGGCGACGGTGGATCGCGGCGGGCGTCCGGGACCGGTCCCTCCACGATCACCCACACGTCCACGTCCGAGCCCGGCGGGTAGGGATCGGCCGGGGACAGCTCCCGGAATCGAGCCGACCAGAAGGGCCCCCACGAACCCCGGCGTCCGGACCCCCTCCTCGCGGACCCACGCCTCGGCCGCCAGGCTCGCCTCGCGCGCGGTGAGCACGCTCACCTTCCCCCGGGGAGCTCGCCCGGGTCCTGCGCCGAGCACCGCCCCAGGATGCCGACTGTACACCTCCCGTGCGGCCAGCGTACCGGTTCTCGGCAGGCAGTCGCCACAATCCCG
Organism: uncultured Pseudomonadota bacterium; assembly: GCA_963736345.1. Classification (GTDB taxonomy): domain Bacteria; phylum Myxococcota; class Myxococcia; order Myxococcales; family Anaeromyxobacteraceae; genus Anaeromyxobacter. The sequence goes on from CAVTOU010000029.1 coordinate 186,799, forward strand.
GGCGCGCCGACCGGCAACGCATACCCGCAACGCGATCGATGAGGAAAAGGGCGCGCCCGCTCCGAAGAGCAGGCGCGCCCTTTGCGCGGCGTCAACGCCAGGAAGCGCCCGCAGGAGGCGCAGGAGCAGGAGGAGCACGCCCGCCAGGCGCTCGACGAGGCGATGGCCAAGCTCCAGGCGATCGTGGCGGCGTCGGCCAGGGACGGAGCGGTGCTCGGGCAAGCGTTGAACGAGCACGGGCCGAAGGGAGTGAAGGCGGTCGAGAAGCTCTCCGCGCGCATCTGGATCCACCTGGTCCACTGCCGCCGGTGTGCCCAGGGAGAGCTGCGTGCGGACCTCGTCACGGGCCAGGGGAAGCAGATCCAGCGGAAGCCCATCGCCAGGTCCCCGGTGAGCCGTGAGGTGGTCGCCTCCTTCCTGGGGTTGCCGGCTCGACGGCGGGCGGCATGACGCACACGGCGCTCTGCTCGACGCGACAATCTGAATCAGCATGCTCGAGCGTCCTCGAGTCGCCAGAAACGGTTCGCCGAGAACCGAGTTCCTATCGGCACGAGAAGGGAAGTGAGCGATGAGTACGCCCGAGGAGGACAAGCAGGAGCTGTGAGCGCATGATCCGAGTTCAGGTCGGGAAGGATCAGGGTCTCGTCACCGTGAGGGTGAACCAGACGTCCGACTCGCGATTGGCCACCTTGGTCATCGAGAAGCAGTAGTCGCCCGGCTCGACGTTCAGCGACCACTGTGTCCCCTGTCCGTGCCCGAGGAACGTCCTTCCGGTAGGCCTCCTGCAAGTGCCAGCGGCGCTCACGAGCCTGAACTCCGTCGGGGGAGCGATGTCGGACAGGACGATGGATAGGTTCCCTGCGCGGCTCACCGAGACCTGGACGTTGTAGCCCATCACCCCGAAGCCGGAGGCCGCAGGGAAGCACCAGGGAATCGACCTGCGCTCCGTCGTCGCGTCCGCGAAGAGGAGGAGGCCATAGTCCGTGGGGTAGGACGTCCGAAGACGCTCGCACTCCGAGCCCGGATCGCTCACGTGCACGGGTCCGGAGGTTCGGAAGAGGGTGCAGGAGAGCAGCGCGCAGACCGGCATCGCAATCACGACCAACGTGCGCTGGCCTGGGCGATGGGTCGGGTCGGGCTCGTTGCCGGCGAGCTGGTTCCGGGTGGTCATCGTCGGCCTCCCCCGCATGTTCTCGGGTTCGCCGGGACCGCCGGGCCTCAGCCTCGCGGCGACCCGGGAGCCGCACCAGCCAACTGCAGCAGAGCAAGGCCACCGGGGTCGGAGAACTGGCCTTGCGGGTTCCCGCGCAAGGTCGAAGAGAGCTCGATGGGAGCCACGGCAGGCCGTCGGGGCGCGCCTCCCCGGTCGACGGCAACCGCTGCCCTGACGGTGGGTTCGAGCGGTGCCGGTCTCTGAATCAGCGCCCACAAGAGCCGTCATCCGCCGTACACTCTGGAACTGCGGGTTGAGATCCCCATCTGCCGGCGTTTCCAGTCTCCTGCCGCGAAAACTGGGAAGTGGAGGCCCACCATGATGCCCGCTGCCCGTCTGTTCGCACTCACCCTCTTCTGTGCCGGACTCGCCTGTGCCGCTCGGAGCCCCGGCCCAGGAGTGGACCTCGTGCCGGCGCCCCCGCGGTCCGAAGCCAGCACGGATCCGGATGTCGATTCATACCTGGCCGGCCTGAGGTACAACCCTCGGCTCCTCCTGGCGGAACAGGCTGGCGACATGGTGCCACCCAGGCCGCTGCCGGAGGAGGTGAGCGACGACGAAGAGGCGATCACGACCTGCCGGAAGGTCGAGCATCGCCTCAGCGGCAACATCGATGACATCGTGATCCTGGATCCCCTTCACGGCGTGGTCTGGCCCGGCGCACTCGTCAAGGTCGACGACGATCTGGTGCGCGGGACGCCGACGCCCATCCGGTGCCGCCGGGCGCCGGTCTGGCTCAGCATCGATCTTCCCGGGATCGGCGGCCGCGGTGTCTTCGAGGTCGAGGACCCGAGCCAGGGCACCATCCAGGCCGCGATCGACTCGGCGCTCGACTACTGGAACGACAACCAGTACCGGGAAGGCTACGTGAGCAAGTCGCGCTCGAAGTACAGCTCGACCTTCGTGTACAGCGCACAGCAGCTCGCCGCCTCGCTCGGGATCAGCTACACGTCCCTCAAGGGAAGCCTGGCAACGCAGTTCCAGACGACCTCGTCTCGCGAGAGCACGGTCGGGATGGTGCTGTTCAAGCAGGTCTTCTACACCGTGTCGTTCGATCCTCCCTCGCATCCGGGCGCCGTGTTCCACCCCACGGTCACGCTCGACGAGGTGCGGGGCGCGTCTTCCGCGGAAGAGCCCCCCGCCTACGTGAGCAGCGTCGATTACGGTCGCATCCTGATGCTGCGGATCGAGACCAGCACCGAGACGCTGCGCGCGGAGATGGAAGCGGCCATGCGGTACCTGAGCGTCGGGGTGAAGGCGTCGGGGGGCCTCGAGAAGACGCTCTCGAAGAGCAAGATGACCGTGATCACCATCGGCGGCAATGCCGAGGTGAACGCTCGTGCCGTGGATGCCACGCGGATCGAGGACCTCAACGAGATCATCAAGGGCCGGAACGCGCTTTACTCGAAGAAGAACCCCGGCCAGCCGATCGCGTACACCATCCGGTTCCTGAAGGACGGTCGCCTGGCCAAGATCGGCTACTCGACCGACTACACCGAGTTGAGCTGCGAGCGCCACCCGCACGGCTGGATCGGCTTCAAGAACCAGGGGGTGTACCTGGCCAAGCTGATGGTGAGCTGGAAGGAAGGCAACGATCCCAAGTACTGGACGACGGGCACGCAGGCCAAGGGAAAATCGGCGCGGATCCGGATGAAGGGGAATGCCCACGACATCCAGGTCAAGGCCCAGTACCGCGGCGCGTTCGGGTGGCACGACATCTTCACCCGGAGCCTCCCTGCGCCACCCAACAAGTACTTCGTCGTCACCGGCACGACCTTCAAGCCCGGCTCGCATGAATCCGGTGACTGAGGCGTGAAGGTTGGAGTTTCTCTCCACCTCGAGTTCCTATCCGCGACCGCGTGGATGGCAGGGCCGCCGGGCAGAGATTCGACACGCCACCCCTCGATCTCGCCCGGCGGGTGGCCACTCGCCCCGGCGTGGCGGCTGCGGGCGGCCGGCGCTAGGCTCGGGATGCGCGGCCTCGGACCGCGGCGCGCGCAGGCGGACGGACACGGGCTGGACCGACATGGAACCGGACCTGGCGAGGATCCTGGACGGCGTACGCCGGGCGCAGGGGCGGGTGGTGGTGCTCACCGGCGCGGGCGTCTCGGCCGAGAGCGGCATCCCCACCTTCCGCGGCGCGGAGGGGTACTGGGTGGTGGGCTCGAAGAACTACATGCCCCAGGAGATGGCCACGCGCGAGATGTTCGACCGCGCGCCCGAGGAGGTGTGGCGCTGGTACCTGTACCGGTTCGGCGTCTGCCGCTTCGCCCAGCCCAACGCCGGGCACGCCGCCCTGGTCCGGCTCGAGGCGGCGCTGGGCGATCGCTTCACCCTGGTGACCCAGAACATCGACGGCCTCCATCGCCGGGCCGGGTCGAAGCGCGTCTACTGCATCCACGGCGACGCCGCCTACGTGCGCTGCGCGGCCGAGTGCGGGGTGGGCCTGCTCCCGCTCCCCGACTTCCCGCCCCGGGAGAAGGACGATCCGTTCAGCGGCGCCGACCGGAAGCGGCTCACCTGCGAGCGGTGCGGGGGCTGGCTCCGCCCCCACGTGCTCTGGTTCGACGAGTACTACGACGAGGGCTACTACCGGATGGACAGCACCCTGCGCGCGGCCGCGGCGGCGGACCTCCTGCTGGTGGTGGGCACGAGCGGCGCCACCAACCTGCCCATGCAGGTCGGCCGCATCGCCTTCTCGCGCGGGGCGGCGCTGGTGGACGTGAACCCCGAGCCGAACCCGTTCGCCGAGCTGGCCGAGCGAGCGGAGCGCGGGTTCTTCGCGCGCGGGAGCGCATGCGAGCGGCTCCCGGAGATCGTGAAGGCGCTCGGGGCGGAGGCGGCGTGACCGGCGCGGCCGGGCCGGCCCGATCCCGGCGGCCGCTCGTCCTCTTCGCCCCCGGCGCGGGCGCGCCCTCCACCTCCGCCTGGATGGCGGCGTGGGCGGTCCGGCTGTCCACGCTGGGAGAGGTGGTCGCGTTCGACTATCCGTACGTTCGGGAGGGGCGCAGGGCCCCCGACCGGCTCCCCGTGCTGGTGGCCGCGCACCGGGCCGCGCTGGAGGCGGCCCGGCGGGATCGCGTCCGGCGGCCGGTGGTGCTGGCCGGCAAGTCGATGGGCTCGCGGGTGGGTTGCCACGTGTCCCTCGAGGTCCCGGTGGACGCCCTGGTGTGCCTGGGGTACCCGCTCCGCGGGCGCGGGGGGCAGCTGCGCGACCAGGTGCTGCTCCAGCTCGAGACCCCGGTCCTGTTCGCGCAGGGGACGAGGGATCCGCTCTGCCCCCTCGACTCCCTGGAGGCGGTGCGGGCCCGGATGCGCGCCTCCTCGTCGCTCCACCGCGTCGAGGGCGGCGATCACGGCCTGGTGGTCGCCCGGCGCACCCTGCAGCCGGGCGAGACGCAGGAGGACGTGGATCGCCGGACCCTCGAGGCGATCCGCGCCTTCCTGTCCGAGCGGCTCGGCGCTCACGGTCGCAGCCCCAGGTAGAGCTGGTAGCCGTACCCGGAGAGGATCCCACCCACCAGGATCAGCGCCACGTAGAGCGCGATGGCCCGCTTGCGCAGGAAGGTGGTGAGCCCGGCCACCACCCAGGCGCTGGTGGCCGGCCCGGTGATGAGGAAGGCCAGCATGGCGCCGCCGCTGGCGCCGCTCTTCATGAGCGCCTGGATGATGGGCACCGAGGATTCGGTGGTCACGTAGAGCGGCAGGCCCACCAGCGCCGCCAGCGGGATGGCGAGGGAGCTCTTCGCCCCCAGGAGCGCGCCGACGATCGAGACCGGGACGAAGCGGTTGACCAGGTACCCGACGCCCACGAAGAGCGAGAACGACAGCAGGATCTGCGCCCCGCCCACCTCCCGGAGGGCCCGCACCATCTCCGGGACCCGGAGCCGCTCGACCGAGCCCCGCACCGCGCGCGCGGCCGCGGAAAGCGCCGCCGCCGCATCCCCGGGCCCGGCCACGGGCAGCGCGACGCCGTCGGAGGAGGCACAGCACGCGACGGCGGTCGCCGCCGGGTCGAGCGCGGCCGCTGCGGCGCTGCCCGTCCCGCAGCCGCAGGCGGCCGCCGGCGCGGGCGCGAGGGCAGGCGAGGGCGACGCGCAGGCGAGGGCGGTGGCGGGCGCCGCGAAGCGGGTCTGGCCCTTCAGGAACCCGGTGCGCGTCTCGACGAGGTGCGTGAGGTACCCCGACCCCAGGCCGATCAGCACCGAGGCAGCGGCCACCGCGACGGCGAACTCGAGCCCGATGATGCCGGCCAGGAGCACGAAGCCGTCCGGGCTCATGAGCGGCGAGGAGGTGAGGAAGGCCATGATGGGCGCCCAGGGCGCGGTGGCGGTCAGCATGCCCAGCACCACGGCCATGGTCCCGCAGGCGCACAGCGGCGTGAACGCGCCTGCGGCCACGCTGCCCAGGATGGAGAGGTGGGTCCGCCGCGAGAGGAGGCTCTCGAGCCGGGTGGGCTGGACGTGCACCTTCATGACCGCGGCGATGCCGATGGCCAGCGCCAGCGGGATCCAGTTGTGGGCCAGGCTCTCCACCACCGCCCGGGCGGTGTCCACGGCCAGATCGGAGACGAGCTTCACGGCCTGCTCCATGTCGCGTTCCTCCTTGGAGGTCTTTTCGACCAGGGAAGACGCGGGTCGCCGGGAAAGGACGCAGGAAGGATCGTCGCAGGTGATGCTCAGCTCGCCCGGACGGCGGTCGGGTCGGCCGGGGGCTCGGCGCAGCAGCAGCAGGCGCGCTCGGCGTCGAGGATGGTCCCGTAGCGATCGAGGACGAAGTGGCAGCAGCGCATGAGCGCGTCGCGCACCATGGCGCGGCCACGCTGGACCCGGGACTTGGCGCCGGAGACGGACAGGCCCAGCGCCCGGGCCGCCTCGTGGAACGGCTTGCCCTGGAGGTCGACCAGCACCAGGGCCCGCGCGTACTTGTCCGGCAGCCCGGCGATGAGCTCGCGCAGCCCGCCGGCGATCTCCGCGTGCGTGGAAAGGTCCGGCTCGCCCTCCGCGGCCGGCTCCTCGTCGGGGAGTGGAGCGACCCCGCCATGGTGACGGCGCCGGAAGTCGATGACCGCGTTCCGGGCCACCGCGAAGACCCAGCCGGACAGGTGCGCCCCGCTCCCGAGAATCAGCCGCGCGGCGGTGGATCTTCACGAACACGTCCTGCAAGACGTCGTCCACGTCGGCAGGGTTTCCGAGGCTGCGGGAGAGGAACCCGCGGAGCCTGCCGCTGAAGGCGTTCCAGATCTCGCTCGTGTCGCGTTCGATGGGGGCGCCGGTCGGCATGCCAGGGACAAGCAGACCACGGCCGGGGCCCGATGGGAACGCCGGCGAGCAGCAGGGCGCGGAACGAGGCAGCAAAGGCCCGGCGCCCGATCAGCAGCAGACGCAGGCCGCGACCGGTGCGCCGGATCGGCGCGGCAGCCCGAGCCATTCCGACAGCCGGCGGGCCGCGCCGGCCAGGGGCGCCGCGGGGCGGGGTGGGGTCCGTGGATCCTGCTGCTCTGCGGTCCGGCGCAGCCACCGCGCGACGTGGTGATACGAGACGATCGTCTCCATGGGCTCGACCTCCCGGCCGTGGCCGGGTCCCGCGCTGGGGTCCGGCCGTTTGCCATGGAGACGCAGCTCTTCCCGTCCGGACGCAACGCGCGTTGTCGCAGCGAGAAGGCCTTGATCACCGTGGAGTTTTTGCGGCGCTCCTCCCGGGGCGCGCCTGCGCGGGGTGCGCCGACTAGAGGAACCTGGGAGGACGCTATGGACGACGCGCTGCCGGGCCTCGCGCTCGAGAAGCTCACCACCAGGGACGCGCTCGACCTCGCCATCCTGGTCGAGGAGGAGGCCCAGGAGCGGTACCTGGTCCTGGCGCGGCAGGTCGGCGGTCGCTACGCCGGCGACGCCAGCGACATGTTCCGCGCCATGGCCGCCAACGAGGCCAGGCACGGACAGCAGCTGGCGGAGCGCCGCCGCGCGCTCTTCGGCGACGCGCCCCGCACCGTGAGCCGGGACATGCTCTACCAGGTGGAGGCGCCCGACCTGGGCGCGCCTCGCGTCTTCATGTCGGCGCGGCAGGCCATGCAGGTCGCGCTCGACTCGGAGCAGAAGGCGCGGGAGTTCTTCGAGCGGGCGCTCGAGGTGGTCCGGGTTCCCGAGGTGCGCACCGTGCTCGTCGAGCTCCGGGAGGAGGAGGTGCAGCACGAGGCCTGGGTGCGGTCGCGCCTGGAAAAGCTGCCGCCGGGCCCGGATCTCGAGGACGACGAGGCGGACGAGCCGGGGACCGATCCGGGGGGCTGATGGCGCTGCCCAGATGTCTTGCGCAGATGTGTAGATCCCGTCCGTTCGTGGTTCGACACTACGTGCCGGTGGCGCGCAGGAAACCTTCCGCCCGCAGCGCCGCCACCACCTCGTCCTCGCCCGGCCCCCGGGCGCCGCGGGCGGCGGCCAGGGCCAGCCCGTCCACCACCTCGTTGACGGCGTGGCCATCGTGGCCGCGGACCCAGGCGTAGCGGATGCGCAGCTCCCGGCCGCGCGCGTCGATGGCCTCGATGAGATCGCGGTTCAGCACCGGTCCGCCCGACGCCGTGCGCCAGCCCTTCCGTCGCCAGCCGTGGATCCAGCGCGAGAGCGAGTCCACCACGTAGCGGGAGTCGGACAGGACCTCGACCCCCTCGCCGGCGGGGAGCTCGGTGATGGCCTCGAGCACGGCCCTCAGCTCCATGCGGTTGTTGGTGACCGGGTTCCGGCCGTCCTCGACCCAGCGCGTGCCGCCGAACCGCACCGCCGGGCGCGAGCGATCCAGGACCACGAACCCGGTTCCGCCCGGGCCGCCCGGGTTCACGATCGCGGAGCCGTCGGAGAAGACCAGGAATCGGGCGGGGGCGTCGGGCATGAGGGCGCCCACCATAGCCCGCCGGCCTGACGGGGGCGGACCGCCTCTGCTACGCTGTGCGCATGGAACCCAAGCGTTCGATGGGTGACGTGGGCGGCACGTCCGGCGGGCTGGCCGAGTTCCTGGGCGGGCTGGTCATGGCCTGCGCCGGCGGGTACCTCCTCACCCAGCAGGTGGTGGTGACGAGCTCGTTCTGGAGCTTGTTCGGGATGAGCTCGTTCGGCCTGACGCTGGTCCCGATGATCATCGGCATCGGGATCCTCTTCTTCGATGGGCGAAGCGTGGTGGGCTGGATCCTCACCGTCGCCGGCGCGGTGTTCATCGTGGCCGGCGTGATCGCCAACCTGCACATCTACTTCCGGCCCACCAGCCTCTTCAACACCATGCTGATGCTGGTGCTGCTGGCGGGCGGGATCGGCCTCATCGCCCGCTCCCTCCGGCCCCACGGCGCGCCCGCCGGGGACTCCGGGTCGGACTCCCGGTGACGGGGCGCGGACGGGGCCGCGTCGGCTCCGCGCTCGAGCCCCCACCCGCGGCGCCATGATCCCCACCGCCGACCCCGGGACGGCGCGGCACCCCTACCGCTTCGTGGTGCTGGCCGCGTTCATGGCGGTGAACCTCACCATCCAGATCCTATGGGCCTCGTACGCCAGCATCACCGGCGTGGCGGCCCGCTTCCACGGGGTGAGCGATCTCCAGATCGGGCTGCTGGGGATGGTGTTCATGGCGGCCTTCGTGCCGCTGTCGTTCCCGGCCTCATGGGCCATCGATCGGTTCGGGTTCCGGGCCATGGTCGGCCTGGGATCGGTGCTCATGTCCGCCTTCGGCCTGCTCCGCGGGCTGGCGGGCCGGAGCTACCCGCTGGTGCTGGCGGCGTCCATCGGCATCGCCGCGGCGCAGCCGCTGCTGCTCAACGCCTGGACCACGGTGCCGGCCCGGTGGTTCCCGCGGGAGGAGCGTGCCACGGCGGTGGGGTTGGTGACCTTCGCCAACCTGGTCGGGACCGGGATCGGGTTCGCGCTCACGCCAGCCCTCATCGAGATTCGGCCCATCCCCACCGTGCAGCTCGCGTACGGGGCGGTCGTCACCGCCTCGGCGGTGCTGTTCCTGGCCCTGGCGCGCGAGGCGCCCGCCGGGTCGGCCGGCCCCGAGGCTCGAGCGCTGGTCGTGGAGGGGCTCCGGCACGCGCTCTCCGTCCCCTCGTTCCGCGTCTACCTTGCCGTGTCGTTCGTGGGGATGGGCGTCTTCAACGGCCTGGCCACCTGGATCGAGCCCATCATCCGGCCACGCGGCTTCACGCCCGCCGAGGCCGGGGCGCTCGGGGCGATGCTGCTCTCGGGTGGCATCGCAGGCGCGGTCGTCTTCCCGCCCATCTCCGACCGGCTGCAGCGGCGGCGGATCTTCATCCTGGGCGGCCTGGCGCTCTCGGTGCCTGGCGTGCTGGGCCTGGCATACGCCACCACGCTGGCCGGCCTGGTCGCCTCGGTCTTCGCCCTGGGGCTGTTCCTGGTCGCCACCAGCCCCATCGGCATGCAGTACTCGACCGAGATCACCCGGCCGACGCCCGAGGGCACCTCCAACGGGCTCATCCAGCTCGTCGGCCAGATCTCGGTGGTGTTCGTCTACGCCATGGGGGCGCTCCGCGGCGGGGACGGATCGTTCACGCGCTCGCTGCTCCTCTCGGCGGGGCTGCTGGCGGCCTCGGCGCTGGTGGCGGCGCGGCTGGTCGAGCCAGCGCGGGCGAACGGTCTCGGCGAGGAAGAGCCGCCGGGGTGAAGCGGGCCGGGCCCTCCGGCCCAGGTGGCGGGCCAGGGCGCGCACGCCCGCAGCGCTGCCCTGCCCCCCCGGGCCGTGCGCCGCCCGGCCTGCGGCGATACCTGTCCCCGATTCGACGGGCCCGGCCGCGCGGTTCCGCGCGGGGAGCGGCTCGAGACGGGAGCCATCATGAACGTCCTCGTCACCGGAGCATCGGGGTACGTGGGCAGCGCCATCACCGCCGCCCTGGTGCGCGCCGGCCACCAGGTCACCGGCCAGTACCACTCCGCGGCCTCGGAGCGCCTCCTGCGGACGCTGGGCGCCACCCCGGTCCGCGCCGAGCTGGGCCGGTTCTCGGAGCTCGTGCCCGTCCTCTCGCGGCAGGAAGCGGCCGTCCACGCCGCGGCCGACTACCAGCCGCCCCACGACCGCGAGGCGGTCGACGCCATCCTGGCCGGGGCGCGCGCCGCCGGGAAGCCGTACCGCATCATCTACACCTCGGGTGTGTGGGTGATGGGCGAGCGCCGCACCGCCGTCGCGGAGGATGCCCCGGCCGATCACCCGGCCCAGGCGGTGGCGTGGCGGGTCGCGCACGAGAAGCTGGTGCTCGACGCTGCCGGCGGGCCCATCACCACGGCGGTGATCCGGCCCGGCATGGTCTACGGCGGCAAGGGCGGGCTGTTCGTGCCCTGGCTCGAGTCGACCGTGAAGGAGGGCGCGGCGGCGTTCGTGGGCACCGGGGGCCAGCACTGGGCGTACGTTCACCGCGAGGATCTGGCCGAGCTGTACCGGCGGGTGCTGGAGCGGGGGGCCTCCGGCATCTTCCACGGCGTGGACGGGCATCCGGAGCGCGTGGAGGACGCGGCCCGCGCCATCAGCGCCGCCGCCGGCAGGGGCGCGGTGCGCGCCATCCCGGTGGAGGAGGCGCGCAAGTCCATGGGTCCGATGGCGGACGCCCTGGCCATGGACCAGGTGGTGGTGAGCGCGCGAACCCGCGAGGTGGGCTGGGCGCCCCGGCGCAACTCGTTCAGCGCCGAGGCGCCCCAGACCCTTCGGGAGTGGCGCGGCTGACCCCTCGACTTCGCGGCGCTCGCTACGTCGCCCGCCGCGGGACCAGCGGCCTGCCCTCCGACCACTTGTCGGTCGCGGGCCGGTCCGAGAGCGAGCTGGGCGAGTCGAGGTGGGCCCCGGCGTCGACGCCCACGCCCATGCGGTCGACCAGCTCGCCGCCCAGCCAGCCGGTCACGAGCGCGAGGAGGACGGCGACGAGCGAGAGGACGACGGCCGGGCCGCTCTGCGCCTCCGGATCCGCGTAGCGGATGCCCCACGACACGATGAACAGGCCCACCACGATCACGTTCCCGACCCCGTGCAGCGCCCCGACGCGCTTGGCCCGGGTGCCCTTCGGGATGGCGAGCCAGTCCACCAGGCCGAAGACGGCCGCCAGCAGCCCGCCGATGATGCCGGCGGCGATCATGTAGAACGCCGCGTGCGAGAACGTGGACGCCCCCCCCAGGGCGCGGATGATGTCGAAGAAGAAGGAGGTCGCGAGGAGCCCCAGCGGGAACACGATCAGCATGGGGTGGATCGGATGTCCGACTGCTTTCGCCTTGCTCTCCATGAGGAATGCCTCCCTTCGACCACAAATATGGGCATTCCCGGGGTGACGGCACCTGGCCAAGGCTCCGGGGGGTCGGCCCCTCCCCCGGCGTCCTGTTCGCGAGCCGGATCTCCCGCGTACACTGCGCCGATGGCCACCCAGCCCTTCTTCACGCCGGCGCTGTTCCGGTTCCTGACCGAGCTCCGCCTCCACAACGACCGCGACTGGTTCGACCGCAACCGGGAGCGCTACCTGCGCGACGTCCGCGATCCCATGCTCCGCTTCGTCGCCGCCTTCGCTCCCACCCTGCGGAAGATCGCCCCCAGGCTGGTGGCCGATCCGCGCCCGGTGGGCGGGTCGCTCTTCCGCATCCACCGGGACACCCGCTTCTCGAAGGACAAGACGCCCTACAAGACCAACGTGGCGGCGCACTTCCGCCACGAGGCGGGTCGCGACGTGCACGGCCCCGGCCTGTACCTGAGCCTCGACCCGGAGGACGTCGAGGTCGGCGGCGGGATCTGGCACCCGGAGCCCGAGCCGCTCCAGCGCATCCGGCGCTCGATCCTCGAGCGGTCCGCCGCCTGGAGCCGGGTCACGAGCGCGCCGGCGATGCGCCGGCTGGAGTGGTGGGGCGAGAGCCTGAAGCGGACGCCGCGCGGACTGCCGCAGAGCCATCCCCTGGACGCGCTCCTCCGGCGCAAGGACTTCGGGGCCGGTGTGACGCTGGCCCCGCGCGAGGCGCTGTCGCCGCGCTTCCCCGCGCGGGTGGCCGAGGCATACCGGGCCCTGGTGCCGACGCTGAAGCTGCTGGCCCAGGCGGTCGAGGTGCCGTGGTGAGCCGCCGGCGTCGATCACGAACTTCTGCACCATGGCGGTCGGATCCACCACCCAGCTCCGCGCTGGGCTTCGCCAACCACGTGACCTACTCCGTGGACGACGTGGCGCTGTTCCCGAGGTGACGCGTCGCCGCATCGTGGGACCAGGAGGGCCGCCCCGAACGACGGGACGGCCCTCGCCGTCTCGACCACCGCGGGATTTCCCGCTAAAATCACGATTCAGATCGATTCGACCTTGCCACCGGCGCCGCCGTGGTGTCAGAGTTCGATCCTCCAGCGAAGGCCGGGGCTCGTCGGCGGCAGGGAGGGTGCCGCTGCCCGCGCGTGCTGGCCAGACGTCCGCACCGGAGCGCACCGCAGCGACCAACCCAGGAGGAAGAGGATGCCTCAGACCGCGATCATCGCCATCATGCTGCTCACCGCCTGTGCCACGAGCGGCTCCAGCACCGCCTCGCCCGCCAAGGCCGAGGCGGCGCCGGCCGCCGCCGCGCCGGCCGCGGCCCCCTCCGCCGGGGCGGTGAGCGTGGAGTTCGCCAGCCCCGAGGCCACCAAGGCGGGCGGCGTCGTCACCGAGACCAAGTACTCGGAGAGGGCCGGCGACGTCGAGATCACCAAGAAGGAGTTCGCCGGCGGCGTGGTGACCCTCACCGGCCAGGTGGGGGTGGGCAAGGGCTCGTCCTACTTCGGCATCGGCATCAACTTCCCCATCAACGCCGACGGGAAGCCCATCGACGGCCGGGCCTACAAGACGGTCACCTTCCAGGTCGCCTCGACCACGGCCAGGGCCCTCCGCCTGCGCGTCTCCGGGGCGGACGAGAAGGTCCGGAACAGCGGCTGCTATCCGGTCTACGTCCAGGAGGTCACCAAGGAGGTGAAGGCGTACACCATCCCGCTCTCCAAGTTCGCCTCGGAGAGCTGGTGCGCGGCCAATTCGAAGTCGGTCGACTCGACGCTGACCGAGCTCTACGGCTTCGAGGTCGCGGACACCACCGCGTCCAAGGGCCCCACGGTCATGTCGGTGGGCACGATCACGCTGAATCCTTGATCGGGTCCGGAACCCGGAGCTCGGGCCGCGCGCGGACCGGTCTGGCTGGCCCGCGCGCCCGCCCGACGCTCCCGCTCCCAGGAGGCACGTCATGCCAGGCCATCCGCCGGCCCAGGACCTTCCCCGCTTCACGCCCGAGGGCGGGCGCTCCAGGCCGGGAGCCCCGGTCCGTCGTGTGGCGCTCGCGGCAGGGCTTCTCCTGCTCGCCGCGGCGTGCGGCGGCGGCGGGAGCGGCTCCGGACGGGAGACGCTCAAGGTGGTGGTGAGCGTCGACGGCGTCCAGCGCGACACCCTCACCCCGGCCTCGGGCGAGGCGCGATACGGGCTGCGCACGGGCGGCGCCCTCGCGCTCGCGTCCAACCTCCCGGTGGTCTGGACGCATTCCGACGGGACGCCGGCGGTGGCGCCGTCTCCGGATTCCACGCCCACGGCATGGTCGGGGACGTTCACCCTGCCCGGCGCCGAGGCCGGATTGCTCCTCCTCACCGGAACGGCGCAGGACGGATCGGGCCAGCAGGTGCACGTGACCGTGGGGGTGTATCCCCCGGGCACCGGCGCCTACCACACCGGCCAGTACCCGGACCTCTTCGTCGATCTCCTGGGCCAGGCGCCCCAGGACGTGCAGGCCAAGGTGGACGCGGCCTGGAACCAGCTCTTCCACGGAGACGATACCCAGCGCGTCTACCAGGCCGTGGGCGACGACATGGCCTACATCTACAGCGAATCCGCCAGCAGCGCCGTCCCGCCGGTGGTGACGGTCGACGTCCGCAGCGAGGGCATGTCCTATGGCATGATGATCGCCGTCCAGCTCGATCACCAGGCCGAGTTCGACCGGCTCTGGACATGGGCCCGCACCTACATGCTGCACCAGGAGGGCCCGCTCCGGGGCTACTTCGCCTGGCTCATGAACACCGACGGGACGGCGGTGGACGCCAACCCGGCGCCCGACGGCGAGGAGTGGTTCGCGACCGCGCTCCTGCTGGCGGCCAACCGCTGGGGCAGCGGCGGCGCCATCGACTACCGGGCCGAGGCGCAGAAGATCCTCGACACCATGCTCCACAAGCACGAGCAGCCGGATCGCGGAGGCATCACCGACACCTTCGTCGCCGACAACCACCTGGTGGTGTTCCAGCAGCTCGGGGAGGGCGCCACCTTCACCGACCCCTCGTACCACCTGCCGCACTTCTACGAGCTGTGGGCCCGCTGGGCCGACAAGGACAACCAGTTCTGGTGCGCCGCCGCCGCCGCCAGCCGCGCCTACCTGGCCCGGGCGGTGAACGAGACCACCGGCCTGGCCCCCGACTACGCCCAGTTCGACGGCACGCCCTTCAACCCGAGCTGGAGCACCGGCGGCTCGCACGTGGACTTCCGGGCGGACGCCTACCGGGTGGCCGCCCACATCGGCGTGGACCACCTCTGGTTCGACAACGACCCGTGGGAGGTCACCCAGAGCGACCGGCTGCTGGCCTTCTTCCGGGCCCAGGCGGCGGACTACGGGCAGACCGACGTCAGCCCGCCCTGCGGATCGTACGCCCTCGACGGCACCTGCCTCTCCAATCCCCGCAACCCGCCCTACGTCGCGCTCGCCGCCATGAACGCGGTGGCCGCGCTGGCGGCCTCCGACCCCGCGCGCGGCGACTTCGTCCAGGTGCTCTGGGACGCGCCCATCCCGAGCGGGAACCGGCGCTACTACGGCGCCCTGCTGTACATGCTGGGCCTGCTGGAGACGAGCGGGAACTTCCAGATCCATCATCCGGCCACGGCGCCGGCCTTCGACTGCATCCCCTGAGCCGCCGTCCGGGAAAGGACGCCATGATCGACACCGCCCCGCGCCTCCACCTTTCCCTCCTGGCCGCGCTGCTGGCCGCCTCGGCCTGCGCCGCCGGCTCCGCCGACGCCAGCTCGGCCGTGGCCGCGCCTGCGCCAGCGCCGTCCGGAGGCCCGGTCCCCTCGCTGGCGGAGGCGTACAAGGGGACGTTCCTGGTCGGGGCGGCCATCAACCCGGGCCAGGTGCTCATGGGCAACACCCATGAGTTCATCGCCCGGCAGTTCGACGTGGTGGTGGCCGACAACGACATGAAGCCGCTCCTGCTCAACCGGCGCGAGGGCCGGTACGAGTTCGGGATGGCGGACGAGATCGTCGACTGGGCCGGCAAGAAGGGCATCAAGGTGCGGGGCCACTGCCTGGTCTGGCACCAGCAGGCGGCGCCCTGGATCTTCACCCAGGACGGGAAGCCGGTCTCGCGCGAGGTGCTGATCGCGCGGATGCGCACGTACATCCACGACGTGGTGGGCCACTACAAGGGCAAGGTCTGGGCCTGGGACGTGGTCAACGAGGCCTTCGCGCCGGGCGAGCCGGGCATCGACACCGAGAACGGGTGGCGCAGGAGCGACTGGTACGAGATCATCGGTCCGGACTACATCGCCCTGGCCTTCCAGTTCGCCCACGAGGCCGACCCGGATGCGCTGCTCTTCTACAACGACTACGAGACCCAGCGCCCGGCCAAGCGCCAGCTGATCCTGCAGCTCATCCGCTCGCTGCAGAAGAAGGGGATCCCCATCCACGGGATCGGCCACCAGGCGCACTCGTACCTCTCGGATCCGGACGTGGCGGACCTGGAGGGCACCATCCAGGAGGTCGCCAAGCTCGGGCTCCGCAACCACATCACCGAGCTCGACATCAGCCTCCGCGACCGCTGGAACTCGCCCGTCCTGGAGGCCACGCCGGCGGCCCTGAAGCAGCAGGCCAGCCGCTACGCGGAGTTCTTCCGCATGTTCAAGCGGAACAAGGACAAGCTCGACGCCGTGCTGGTCTGGGGCATCAACGACGAGACCTCCTGGCGCAGGGAAGCCAGCCCGCTCCTCTTCTCCGACTACGAGCCCAAGCCGGCGTTCTGGGCGGTCATCGACGAGGCCAGGCGTCCGTGACCTGAGGCCAGCGGCGGTCGGGTGCGGAGGGGCCGGGCCACCGCCGGTGACGCTGTCGGTGAAGGCGCCCGCGCCCTGCCGGTGCTCCGCGCGCTGGAGGAGCTGGGGCTGAGCATGATGGCGGAGCCCGGCGCCTCCCGGCGCTCGGCCTGAGGCGCCCGAGGATGGACGCCCCGGTCCCCGGCGGGGCATCCGCAAATCCTGGCGGTGGGCGGCCGGCCGGCTCACATATCCGAGGTGACCGGTCCGCGCCTCGACCCGGCGGTCTCCCAGGGTGCCCTGCGGTTCGCCGAGCTTGCGCCACACCCCCGGCTCGCTGCGCTGGTCGAGCGGCACTGGATGCTGGAGGTGCGGACCCCGGCGGCGGTGCGCGTGCTGCCCGATGCGCTGGTCGATCTGGTCTTCGACCTGGGGGGACCCGTCACTGCCTGGATCGCCGGGCCGCGCCTCTCACCCATCGAGTACACGCACACCCGGCCGACCACGCTCCTGGGGGTGAGCCTGCGCGCGCATGGGGCGCTGGCGGTCCTGGGCGCGCCCGCGGGCGCGCTCACGCCGGAGTGGCAGCCGCTCTCGGACGTCCTGGGCCCGACCGCCGAGGCGCTGGCCGAGGCCATCGGCCGCGAGCCCGCGCTCACGGCGCAGATCGGCCTGGTGGAGGTGTTCCTGGGGGCGCGGCTGGCGGCGGCTCCGGTGGACCGGCGCGTGGCGAACGCCATCGGCGAGAGGGTCTCCGCCGAGGACCTGCTGGAGATCTCGCGCAACGCGCGCCGCGCCGGCGCGAGCTCGCACAACCTGACCGGCTTCTTCCGCGCCTGGCTGGGAATGGGTCCCAGGCGCTTCGCCCGCGTGGTGCGGGCGGAGGCGGCCCGGCGGCGCATGGCCGAGGGCGCGGAATCCTTCGGCCCTGGCGGCGGAGCTGGGGCTCGCGGGCCCGGGGGAGCTTCGGCGCGAGCTCGACGCATTCCCCGGGGGCATCGTGCAGGCGCTGGCTGCGCGGCTGCACGGGCTCGGCGATACGCCGGAGCCGTGAGGGTTCGGTCCACCCGCGCCGGTTCTATGCCGAACACCTCATCTACGGGCTCTTGCTGTCGATGGTCATCGCGGCAGCGGCCCTGGTCTCGCTGGCGCAGATGTGACGGGGTCCGGCCCGCCTGGCCGTCACGCGCGCCCGGCCGCGGGCGAGTCCGGCGACCCGCCCAGCTGCTCCAGCCGCGCCTGCCATTCCGCCGAGAGCCCCGAGCCGCGCGCGCCGCGCCGGAGCACCTCGAGGTAGCCGGGCGAGGGAGGCGCCTCGGCGGGGAGGCGCCGATCCTCCGCCGCGCGGTAGGCCACGGCGGCGAGATCGCGCCCCTGAGCGTCGCGGACGGTCACCGGGAACGGCGCGAACAGGCCCGACACGGCGCCCTCCTTGTGATCGACGAGGCCGCGGGCGGCGCCGGGCATGGGCACGGCCAGGCCCTCCACCCAGTCGCCCTCGGCCGCGACCAGGCTGGCCACGGCCCCGCCCCAGTGGCGCGAGGCGACGTCGAAGGCGAGCCGGAAGCCGTGCAGCCGCGCCGGCCGGGCCCGGGACAGGTCGGGCACGGCGTAGCCGTGCCCCTCCGCCCACTCGGCGAACGCGGCGCGGTCGAGCGACGAGCCGTACACGAACCAGACGAAGTCGGACGAAGCCGTGGCCTCGTGGGCCTTGCCGAAGACGGGAAGCGCCATGCCGTGCAGATAACCGCGCGCCCCCCGGATCGCAGCCTCCGGAGGGAGCGGCGGCTATCGCCGCTTGCGCCGCAGGGCCGGCGGCGGCTGGAGCCAGTCCACCGGCATCTCGACCTCGTACGGCTCGGGCGCGGCGGCGCGGGGCTGCTCGCCCACCGAGAGCCGCACCACCTGCTGCCCGCGGGCGCCCAGATCGCCGCGATCCTCGATGACCGTGGCCTCGAGCAGCCGTCCGCCGACGGCAACTCCGACGCGCTCGCCCACCTTGACCCGGGCGGGGTGCGATCTGGGCAGCTCCTGCCTCATCCCCTCGAAACTTATCGCCACGGAGCGCCCCCCACAACCCCGCTCACGTGCGCGCGGACGATGCCGTCGATCTCGCGCGCCAGCGCGTCGCAGGCCTGCCGGAAGCGCCGCACGTCGCGCACGCTGTCGGGGCTCGTCCCGCGCACCAGCTTCTCTCGCCCGGGCTTGAGGGCGAAGTCGAGGTGCACGATGGCGTTCCGCCAGACGTTGAGCCGCTCCAGCTCGAGGCGGCGGCGCCGGTTCTCGGGGCGGGCCTCCAGCTCGGCCAGGAAGGCCAGGCCGAGCCGATCGAAGTCCGGCCCCAGCGTTCCGGCGACGGCGTTGCCGGCGTCGAGCCGCCGCCCGTCGGTGAGGAGCCGGAGCAGCGCGCCGCGGAAGGCCCTGGGCTCGACCGCGTCCGCCAGGCGCTGGGCGGCCTCGGAGTGCAGGTCGCGGCAGAAGCGCTGGAAGTGCGCGGAAACGGAGACGACGTAGGCCCGGCACAGCTGGCGAGCGAGGGCGTGCCGGCTCCGGCGCGTGGTGCTGGCGCGGGCATGCGCCTCCTCCAGCGCGTCGAGGTCAGCCTGGGCCTCGGAGAGCCAGCGGGTGAGGGCGCGGGACGGCATGCACGCGGAGCGTACCACCGCGATCCCACGCCCGGTGTGGGAGGGATCACCGCGTCAGCACGATCTTCGCGATCTCCGGCGGGGAGCCGAGCCGCATGGGGGGACCCCAGAAGCCGGTGCCGCGCGAGACGAAGATCTGGCCGCTCTGCCGGGGCTCCCGGTGCCGGTACAGGCCGGCGATGTACGGGTAGGCCCAGGCCACCAGGAAGTTGAAGGGGAAGATCTGGCCGCCATGGGTGTGCCCGGAGAGCTGCAGCTCCACCCCGGCGCGCACCGCCTCGTCGACGCCGCGCGGCTGGTGCTGCAGGAGCACCAGGCAGCGATCCGGATCGCGCCCGGCCAGGGCGCTGCCCAGCGCGCCCGGGTAGCCGCCCGGTCCGGAGCTGGCCTCTCGCCAGTCGTCGACGCCGGCCAGGTCGAGGGAGGCGCCCGCGTCGCCGATCCGCACCCGCTCGTTCTCGAGCACGCGCACCCCCAGGCGGCGCAGCTCGGCCAGCCAGGGGCCCACGCCCGAGTAGTACTCGTGGTTGCCGGTGACGAACACCACGCCGTAGCGCGCGCGGAGGCTGGCCAGGTGCGAGATGGCCGGCCCCAGCTGCGGCACCGAGCCGTCCACCAGGTCGCCGGTGATGGCGACCAGGTCGGGACGGAGCGCGTTGGTCTGCTCCACCACCCGCCGGACCTCCGCGTCGCGGAGCGTCGGGCCGACGTGGAGGTCGCTGATCTGCGCGATGGTGAGGCCGGAGAGCGCCGGCGGCAGCCGCTCCAGCTTCACCGGCACCTCGTGGATGTGAGCCGGGCCCAGCGCGCTCCGCATCGAGTAGGCGGTGGCGGCGCCCGCCGCCAGGACCGCGCCGCCGGCCAGCGCCCGGGCCAGCACCAGCCGCCGCTGGGGATCGGCGGGCGGGTCGGGCCGGGTCCGCATCCAGTCCAGGATGAAGGACAGCCCGTCGCCGGCCAGGCGCACCAGGTCGAAGGCCAGCACGGTCGAGAACAGCACGAAGGCGATGCCCAGCCAGGTGGCGGCGGCGATGGGAGCGATCCGTGCCACCCAGCCGGTTCCGAGCCGGGCCACGAAGATCCCCAGGGGGACGCCCAGCGCCAGGAGCGCCAGCAGCACCGTGGCGATCCGCCGCCAGGGCTCGGGCAGGCTCGGGTCGCGGACCAGGCGCCACCACAGGTACGCGTGCATCCCGCCGAGCACCGACACGCTTACCAGGATGAACACGGCGAAGGAGAGGAGGGGGCGGGACATGCGCAAGCCGAGGGTCTAACCCATGCCACCCCGGCCCGCCACAACCGGCTGAAGCGCCGGGCGGCGCTTCATCTTTCGTCACGAGCCCGCCCCCCGGAAGAAGATCCGCCCCCGTGTCCCGGGAGCGGCTCCTCGGGACACGGAGGCGGAGAGGCCGGCGACGGTCACGGGAACGGGGGCGGCCGCGGTGGTTCCTCCGCGCGCCTCGCCTCAGGAGACGCGCGCCCACCGCGCATCCAGCTCTGCGTGCTCGTGCGCGTACCAGGCCTCGAACTGCCGCACGCGCCAGCGGCGGTGCGGGAAGGCGTAGAACCGTTCGCGGGTCTCGTCCAGCCGCGCGTACTCGGCCCGCAGCTCGGCGCGCTCGCGGGCGCGCCACGCGAAGCGGCCGGGCTCCTCGCGCCGCCAGCCGTCGTGGTCCTCGCGCCACTCGCGACGGCCCCGGTCGTCGTCGCCCCAGCGCGCGTCGACCTTCCAGATCGCGGCCGGCGCGGGGGCCGTGACGGCGACGCGGGGGAGCGGCCTCGGCTGCTCGCACGCCCGGGCGGCGGCCGGGGCGAGGGCGGCGACTGCGGCGGCGAGGGCGATCTTTCGGATCAGGGTCTTCATGTCTCCTCCGGTCCTGTTCACGGAGAGAGACGGACCCTTCCGCCGGTGCATTCAAACGCGGACCCGGGCGGGCACCGTGCGCGCGGCGCACGCCGTGCCGCGGCTTCACGCGCCTCGCGCCTCGAGGCGATCGAGCTTGGCCGCCAGGATGAAGTCGTTCTCGGAGAGACCGCCCACCGCGTGCGTCCAGAGCGTCACGTCCACCGTGGCGTAGTGGACCGCGAAGTCGGGGTGGTGGCCCTCGGCCTCCGCCAGGTCGGCCATCGCGTTCACGAAGCGCATGGCCTCCTTGAAGTCCTTGAACCGGTGCTGCTTGTGGATCTTCTCGTGCCCGTCCAGCAGGTCCCAGCCGTGCAGCGACCGGAGCGCCTCCTTGGCCTTCTCGGGTGTGAAGGCGGCGGTGCCCTTCTCGCACGGCGCGCACGTCTTGCTCGCGTAGTCCATGCCGAGCCTCTGCCGGGCCCGGGACGCCCCCGCAAAGGCCAAGTGGGGTCGCACGCCCGGCAGGCGACCTGGGGGATACTCGGCGCCATGGAAAGGCTCTTCCTGGCGGCAGGGGCGATCTCCGGCGGGGTGGCCGTGGCCGCGGGCGCGTTCGGCGCACACGCGCTGCGGGCCCGGCTGCCGCCCGACCTGCTGGCCGTCTTCCAGACGGGCGCCCAGTACCAGCTCGCACACGCGCTGGCGCTGCTGGCGTGCGGCTGGATGGCTGCCCGCGATCCCGGCGTGCCGGTCTGCATCGCCGGATGGCTGTTCCTCATCGGGACGGTGCTCTTCTCGGGGAGCCTGTACGCGCTGGCGATCTCCGGGGTCCGGGTCCTCGGGGCCATCACCCCGTTCGGCGGCATCGCGTTCCTGGGCGGATGGGCTGCCCTGGCCTGGGCTGCAATCAGGATGCCCTGACTCGAGACGGGCGTCCGCGCACGCCGTGTCTGCGCTACAACCCTCCCGCATGCACACCGCCCGCCGCACCCACGGCTTCACCGAGTCGGTGATCCGGGGAATGACCCGGCTCGCCAACGCGCATGGGGCCATCAACCTGGCGCAGGGCTTTCCCAACTTCCCCTGCCCGGAGATCCTCAAGGAGGCGGCGGTCCGCGCCGTCCGCGCCGATCTGAACCAGTACGCCATCACCTGGGGGGCGAGGCGGCTGCGCGAGGCGGTGGCCCGCAAGTACGCCGGCTGGTATGGCCTGACGGCCGACCCCGAGAGCGAGATCACCATCACCTGCGGCGCCACCGAGGCCATGGCCTCCGTGCTCCTGGCGCTCGTCGACCCAGCCGAGGAGGTGGTGGTGCTTGAGCCCTTCTACGAGAACTACGGCCCGGACGCGATCCTGTGCGACGGCAAGCCGGTGTACGTGCCGCTTGCGCCCGACGGCCCGCTCGACCTCGAACGGCTGGCGGCGGCATTCTCGGATCGGACGCGGGCCATCGTGGTGAACACCCCCGCCAACCCGAGCGGCCGGGTGCTGACGCGCGAGGAGCTGGAGGGGATCGCCCGGCTCTGCATCCACCACGGCGCCTACGCCGTCACCGACGAGATCTACGAGCACATCCTCTACCAGGGGCGGCACCTGCCCATCGCCGCCCTCTCCGGCATGCGGGAGCGCACCGTCACCATCTCCGGGTACTCCAAGACCTTCGCCATCACCGGCTGGCGCATCGGGACCATCGTCGCCCCGGCGCCGCTCACCGACGCCATCCGCAAGGTGCACGACTTCCTGACGGTGGGCGCGCCGGCGCCGCTCCAGGACGCGGTCGCGGCCGGCCTGGAGGCGCTGCCACGCGCCTACTACCAGGACATGGCCGAGGCGTACCGGCGGCGGCGGGATCTGCTGGTGGGCGCGCTGGGCGCGGCCGGGTTTCGCTGCACGCCACCCCAGGGCGCCTACTACGTGCTGGCCGACTACTCGGCCCTGTCCGAGCTCGACGACGTCGCCTTCGCGCGCGAGCTGGTGGTCGAGCACGGCCTGGCGTGCGTGCCCGGCTCGAGCTTCCATGCCGCGCCCGATCCGCGCCGCCGCATGGTGCGCTTCGCCTTCTGCAAGACCGAGGACGTGCTGGCGCAGGCGGCGGAGCGGCTGGCGCGGCTCCGGCGGTGATGCGCCCCGCGCCCCGGGCGCTTATCTGGACCCTGACGGGGTCGGGCATGCTGCCCAGGAGGGTCATCCCATCATGAAGCTGGTGGAGAAGTTCGCACGCGAGGTCGACGAGTTCCTGGGGGTGTGCAGGCTCCTGGCGCGGGAGCGGTACGTCACCAGCCACGGCGGGAACCTGGCCAGCAAGCTGGACGAGGACCTGTTCCTCATCACCCCCACCAGGCTCAACAAGGGCGAGCTGCGGGCCGAGGATCTGGTGTTCATCACCCGCGCCGGCAAGGTGGTGGAGGGCGCTCGGGCGCCCACCGGCGAGATGCCGATGTACCTCGACTTCCTCCGGGACCGCCCCGACGTTCGATCGGTGATCCACTGCCATCCGCCGCACACCAACGCGTTCACGCTGCTGGAGCGCGACGACTGGCTCATGCGCCCGGTCTTCCCGGAGACCGTCATCGAGGTCGGCCCGGTGCCGGTGGTGCCCTACGGCGAGCCCCTGACGCAGAGGCTGGCCGACAATTTCGCCCCCTTCGTCCGGCGCTACAATGCGTTCCTGATGGAGAACCATGGGCTGGTGCTGGTCAGCCCGGAGGGCATCGGCCGGGCCATGCAGCTGGTGGAGATCCTGGAGGTGACCGCCATCAGCCTGCTCGACGCCCTGGCGGTGGGGAAGGTGAAGATCCTCCACCGGGAGGCGATCCGCGGCCTCGAGAACACCCGGCGAACCCGGGAGCTCCCCATCATGGGCGCACCAGGGGTGAACGAGTCCCTGGAGACGCTCTACGCCGGGCTCTGCTCCGACGGGTGAGGTCGCGGGAGCGGGCCCGAGCTCGCGCCCGAGCCCGGAACGGCGCCCGCGGCGGACGGCGGGACCGCCCGCCCTTCCCCCAGGTGCAGCACCGCCACCCCGCCCAGGATCACCGCGCCCCCGAGGATCTCGCCCCGCGTCATCCGCTCGCCCAGGAGCGGGTAGGCGATGGCGGCGGTGAGCGCCGGCTCGAGCGTGAGCACCAGGCTCGCCTCGCCGCTGGGGAGGTGACGCAGGGTCACGTTGAAGAGCCCGAACCCGAGGAGAGTCGGCCCGGCGGCCAGGCCGAAGAGCACCGCCCAGCCGGAGAGGCGCGGACCGATGCGGAGCAGGTCCTGGATCCCCGGCGCACCCGGGACGGCGATCGGCCCGACCAGCAGGAACGCGAGCTGGGCCAGGGCATTGGCCCCGAAGGCGTAGAGGACCATGGTCCAGGGATCGATGGCGCGGTGGGCGCCGGCCCGCCCCAGCACCGCGTACAGCCCATACAGCGCGCCGGAGGCGAGGCCCGCGCCCACCCCGGCGCCGTCGCCGTGCGCCGGCCCACCCTCGAGCACGCCGGAGACGAGCGCGCACCCGAGCATGCACAGCCCCATGGCGGCGAACCCCCATCGGCCCAGGCGCTCGCGCAGCAGGAGGAACCCGAACAGCGCGGTGAAGGCCCCCGAGGTGTAGGCGAGGACGGTGGCGATGGCCGCGCCGCAGCGGGCCACCGACGTGGTCCAGAGGAGGTTGAAGAGCGCCACAACCAGCCCCAGGCCGGCCAGGAACCGGAGATCGGCGCGCCGGGCGCGGAGCAGCCGCGGCCGTACCAGCAGCAGGATGGCCGCCAGCGAGGCCACCAGCATCGCGCTCCTCCAGAAGGACAGGGCGCCGGGGGCGAGCGCGTACGTCTCGGTGAGGTGGCGGATGAAGATGGCGGTTGTCGAGAACACCGCCGTGGTGGCAAGCGCGACGGCGTAACCGCGAGCGCGGTCCGGGGCGGGGCGGGGAGGGGTCACCGGGGGAGGATGGCGGATAACTGGACCGTCCAGAAGGGCCAGTTATGTGGAATATTGACTAGACCACTTGGAAACACCAGATCGATGGTGATGCTGATCGGCATCGGCATCGGCATCGGCATCGGCATCGGCATCGGCATCGGCATCGGCATCGGCATCGGCATCGGCATCGGCATCGGCATCGGCATCGGCATCGGCATCGGAGATCGGCATCGGAATCCGAATCGGAATCCGAATCCGAGTCGGGATCTGGATCGGGATCGGGATCGGGATCGAACTGGACCGGTCACCTGCGCCGATACGTGGTACAATCGCCCAGTCCACATGACCCCCTCCATGCGCATCCCCATCGACCGCCAGCGCCCGGTGGCGCTCTACCAGCAGATCGAGGCGCACCTGCGGCGCACCATCGCCTCGGGCGCGCTGGTGCCCGGCGCGCGGCTCCCGGCCACGCGGGCGCTGGCGCGCGACCTGGGCGTGAACCGCCTCACGGTCGAGACCGCCTACGACGAGCTGGAGGCCGATGGGCTGGTGGCGGGCCGGGCCGGGAGCGGGACCTACGTGCTGGCGGCGCCCGCCCTCCCGCGGTCCGGTCCCCGGCCCGAGCAGGCCTGGCCGGCGTGGCAGCTCGGCCTGGGCGGGCGGCAGAGGACCGCCCCGGACGAGGGCGCGTGCCCGGCCCGGGCCATCTCGTTCGCGGACGGCCGCGGGGACCCGGCGCTGTACCCGGTCGAGGAGCTGCGCCGCGTCCTCCAGGGCGTGATGCGCCGCGATGGCAGCGCTGCGCTGGAGTACGGCCCCGCCGAGGGTCAGCCGGGCCTGCGCCGCACCATCGCCGAGCTGCTCGCCAGCCAGGGGCTGCCGGCCCGGGCCGAGGACGTGCTCGTCACCGCCGGCTCGCAGCAGGCGCTGGCGCTGGCGGCGACGCTGCTGGCGCGCCCCGGCGACACCGTCCTGGTGGAGCGCCCCACGTACTCGGGCGCGCTGGAGCTGTTCCGCGCCCATGGGTTCCAGGTGGTGGCGATCCCCACCGACGGGGAGGGCATGCGGACCGAGGAGCTGGAACCGCTCCTGCTCCGTCACCACCCCCGGCTCATCTACACCGTGCCCACCTTCCACAACCCGACCGGCACCTGCCTGCCGGCGCCGCGGCGCCGCGAGCTGCTCGCCCTGGCCGACCGGCACAACGTCCCGGTGGTGGAGGACGATTACGTGGGCGATCTCCGCTACGACGGCCGCGCCCAGGCGCCGCTCAAGGCCTGGGACCGCGGCGGGCGGGTCCTCTACACGGGCACGTTCTCGAAGATGCTCGCCCCCGGGCTTCGCCTCGGCTTTCTCCTGGCCGACGGCCCGGTGCATGCGGCGCTGGTCGAGCGGAAGCGGCTCCTCGATGTCGCCACCAGCAACGTGCTGCAGCGCGCGGTCGAGGCTTACGTGACGGTCGGTCGCTACCACACGCACCTGCGCCGGACGGTGCGCCTCTACCGCCGTCGGCGCGACGCGATGGTCCAGGCGCTGCGCCGCCACCTCCCCTCCCTGGAGCTCACCCCCCCGCGCGGAGGGCTGTTCGTGTGGGCGCGGCTCCCGGGCGGCCTCTCGTCCCGCAGGCTGCTCCCGGTGGCGCGCGAGGCGGGGGTCGACTTCGCGCCGGGATCGCGGTTCTTCCTCGATCCTCGGGAGGGGGATCCGTTCCTGCGGCTCAATTTCACCGCGCAGGAGCCCGGGATCGTGGAGGAAGGCGTGCGGCGGCTGGCGCGGGCGGTGCGCCGCGCGGGTTGATCATTGACGCGCCCGGTTCCCGGGACGTAAGACCGACGCTGGCTCCATGAACCCGACCGACCGAGCACGAGGCTTCCTGCACGCCAGCGGGATGTTCCATGCCGAGATCGACGCGCTGCGCTGCACCGAGGAGTTCCGGGAGGAGATGGAAGCCGGCCTGTGCGGGCGTCCCAGCTCGCTCCGGATGATCCCGACCTTCATCGAGGCGGACAGGGACATCCCGGTCGGCGAGCCGGTCATCGCCATGGACGCGGGCGGGACCAACCTGCGCATCGCCCTGGTCGAGTTCGACGCCGAGGGCGAGCCGCACATCTCGGCTTTCGAGCGACACCGCATGCCGGGGCTCGACGGCGAGATCCCCGCCGATGCGTTCTTCGAGGTCCTGGCCGGCCACGTCCGCAAGGTCGCGGCCCGCTCCGGCCGCGTGGGGCTGTCCTTCTCCTATCCGGCCGAGATCCTGCCCACCCGCGACGGCCGCATCGTCGGGCTCTCCAAGGAGCTGCGGGTGGCCGGGGTGGTGGGCCAGCTGGTGGGGGAGCGGCTCAACGCGGCGCTGCGCGCCTCCGGGGCCGGCGGCGACCTCAAGTTCGTGGTCCTGAACGACACGGTGGGGGCGCTCCTGGCCGGCCGTGCGGCGCACGGCGCGCGCCGCTACTCCCGCTACGTGGGGTTCGTGCTGGGGACCGGCCTGAACTGCGCCTACGTCGAGGCCAACGACCGCGTGCGCAAGCGGAGCGACCTCCCGGCGGGCGGGCGGCAAATCATCAACGTCGAGTCGGGGGCATACGCGCGCGTCCCGCGCGGCGCGGTGGATCTGGCCATGGACGCGGCCAGCGCCGAGCCGGGTCACTACGCGCTCGAGAAGACCATCTCGGGCGCCTACCTGGGAACGCTCTGCCTGCGCACGTTCCAGGCGGCGGCCGAGGAGGGGCTGTTCTCGGAGGGCGCCCGGGAGTGCCTGCGCACCTGGCCGCGGCTGGAGACCCCGGAGCTGGAGCCGTTCCTGGGCGGCCAGGCCGGCGCCCCGCTGCACGCCGCCCTGCGCCGGTCGGGCACCGCCGCGGACATGGCCACCGCCTCCGCCCTGGCCGACCTGCTGCTCGAGCGCGCCGCCAAGCTGTGCGCGGTCAACATGTCGGCCGCGCTGCTCCACGGTGTGTGCACGGGTCAGGCCGACGCGCCGGCCTGCATCACCGTCGACGGCTCGACCTTCTACCGGCTGCGCGGCTACCGCGAGCGCATCACCGCCTGGGTGGACCGGATCCTGGGCGACCGGCTCCGGTACCAGGTGGTCTCGGTGGAGAGCGCCGCGCTCATCGGCGCCGCGGTGGGCGGGATCACCAACTGACCGGCGCCGGAGGCGCACATGCCCTGGACCCCGCACGACATCGCCAAGATGATCGATCACTCGCTGCTGCGGCCGGAGCTCACCCCCGAGGACGTGGTCCGCGGCTGCGGCGTGGCCCGCAAGTACGACACCGCCACCGTGTGCTGCGCGCCCTCGGACGTGGCGCTGTGCCGGCGCGAGCTGGCCGGGAGCGACGTCAAGGTGGCTGCCGTGGTCGGGTTCCCGCACGGCTACTCGACCACCGCCGCCAAGGTGTTCGAGGCGGAGCGGGCCATCGCCGATGGCGCCCACGAGCTCGACATGGTGCTCCACATCGGGAGGCTCCGCGCCGGCGACCTCGCCTACGTCCGGGTCGACGTGAAGGCGGTGGTCGACGTCGCGCACCGGGGCGGCGCGCGCGTCAAGGTGATCCTGGAGAACTGCTACCTCACCGACGAGCAGAAGCGAGCCGGCTGCAAGCTGTGCGAGGAGGCCGGCGCGGACTGGGTCAAGACCTCGACCGGCTTCGGGAAGGGCGGGGCCACGCTCGAGGACCTGAAGCTCATGCGCGCGGCAGTCTCGGCCAAGGTGCAGGTCAAGGCCGCCGGCGGCGTGCGCGATCTCGATGCGGCCCTGAAGGTGCGCGAGATCGGCTGCACGCGCTTCGGGGCCACCGCGACGGAGGCCATCATGGAGGAAGCGTTGCGGCGTGGCGGGGGCGGGTAGCAACGAGGAACCGCGCCCGCACGCCGCGCCGCCGTGCTACAGCGCCATCAACCAGTCGCTGCCGGCCTCCCCCTCGAGCGCGTCCGATTTCCCGTTGGCGGAGGTCACCGGGATCTCCTCCCCCGCCTTTCCGGACGGGTCGACCTCGCGAACCCGGAACACCACCGACTCCAGCCCGCTGCTCCGGTCCCAGGGGGCGAAGTCGATGAGGTACGTCTTGCCAGCGGCCACCTGGAAGGCGAGGTCCTCGCTCCGGCGGTACGACGCGAAGCTGGGCGGGGGTTCCTTCCCGGTGAACGCCATCTTGATGAGCTGTCCGGTGCTGCCCGCGACCGCCCTGCCATGGGATTCGATGCCGTAGAACGCGACCCGCAGCACGTGCTCGCCGGGCAGGAGCTCCACCGTCTCGGGGTCGAGCCGGGCGGCCTCCGTCGCGCCCTTCGGGTACCCCTTCATCGACTCGTACTGGAACACGTGCTTGGAGTCGACGCTCAGCAGGACCACGCCAGGTCGATCGAACTGGCGGAACACCTTGATGGTGGCGACCGCCCCCGGGGCGAGCCTCTTTCCGTCGTACAATCTGTAGGTCGGACCCGCAACGGTGAAGCAGCCGCCGAGGCCGAGAACGGCCACCGCGCCCAGCACTCCGAAACGCATCGTGGCTCCCCCTGTCCGCCTGGCCCGGACCGACGGCGCCGGCCGCCGAGCGGTCGTCACGACGTCGAATGGACCCGATCTGCCCTGGATCCTGCCACATCCCGCAGCCGCCTCCAAGCAGCTCCGCCAGCGCGCACCAGGTTCACGGGACGGGGTCGACGCGAAGCTCGACGCCCGACGGTGTCGCGGCTCCCTGCGCGGGAGCCACGTCGTTGCTGGTCGGGATCCCGTCCAGGAACACCAGGTGGGCCCCCGCCTGCGCCGCGATCCGTGGGCCCGGCGTCACGATCCCCACCAGGTTGAGCGGATCGGCGGCCGACACCTCCACCCGCTCCGTCCCGCGGCGCGGCGTGCGCCGCACGGCCCGGAGCGCGTCCACCGCCTCGGGCAGCGCGAACTGCTCGCCCGAGCGCCCCTCCACGAAGCGGCCGCCGCGCACCGAGCCGCGCGCCTCCAGCAGGCGGTACACGCGCACCAGCTCACGCCAGGGCGGCGCGTCCTCGCGGCCCAGCAGATCGCGGAAGACCACCCCGTAGCGGCGGAGGTACTGCTGCGCCAGGCGCTCGACGAGCGCCGGGTCCGCGCCAGCGTGCGCTCCCGCCGCCGCGGGCGTGCGCAGGAGCGACCACCGGCCGCCGGCGGCGCCGTTCCGCCGCCCCCGTCCGCCCGTCACCAGCGCCCGCAGCCCGGCGAACCCGTCGCAGGTGGCCAGGCCGCTCGACACCAGCGTCCAGAGCCCTTCCTCGACGTCGACCATGGGCCGCCGCGTGGCGGCGGCGAGCTCGGCCGGGAACGACGCGCCGCGGGCGCGGAGCACGGCGGCCAGCTCGCGGGCGACGGCCGGGAGCGCGGTCTCGGCGCGCTCGCGCTCCGTGGAAGGCGCGGTCATGGAGGATCCGTTCGCCCCGAGCCGATCGAAGGACGACGCGAGCAGCCACTCGAGGTCCTGGCGCAGGGCCAGCGTCACGGGGGCGGCGCGGGTGGGCGCACGCGGGCGCGGCCCCGGCTCGGCCTCGGCCGGCACCGGCCGCCCCGAGAGCCTCCCCCAGGCGACCTCGCCGGAGAGGCAGAGCGCGTCGAGGAGGGCGGGGTCGTAATCGCCGAGCCGCGGGGCGAGCAGCCCGCGCTCCCAGGCGCCGGCCGCCGCGTGGAAGCCCTGCAGCTGCCCGACGATCTCGGCCAGCCCGCGGGCGCCGTGGAGCTGGGTCCCGGGCGAAAGGTGCTGCCAGCGCAGCAGGAAGCGGAGGAGGTCGGCGGTCCCGACCGGCTCGATCTCCTTGCGGAGCCGGCCCAGGGTGAGCCGGTGGATGCGCGCGAGCACCGTTCGCTCGCAGAAGTGCGGCGCCTCGGCCGACCAGGGCGCGCTCTCCAGGAAGCGCCCGCGCAGGACCAGGCCGTCCGCCTCCAGCGCGAGGAGCGCCGCGCCGACCGCGTCGGGCTCGAGCCCGGTCCGCACCGCCAGCGTGCCGGTGGTGAACGGGCCGACGCGCGGGACCCACCCGCGCACGATGTCGACGGCGGCCTCGTCCGGCCCCGAGGGCGGGCGCTCGGCGGCGAGCGGCGCGAGCGACGGCTCGAGGATGGGCAGGCCCGCGCCCGCGATGGGCGCCGCCTGCGCCAGCCGCACGCGCTCGGCGGCGATCCAGAAGACGCGCCCACCCGCCCGCAGCCGCGCGACCCGCCCGGCGGCGGCGAGCTCGTCGAACCCCGCCGCCCAGCCCGCGCCCTGCCCCAGCTCCTCGGGGAGGAGCCCGAGCTCGAGCAGCGCGTCGTGGAGCTCGTCGGCATCGCGCACGTCGGGCCAGACGTCGGCCGCGACCTCGTCGACGGCGGCGGGATCGAGGCGCGCCAGGCTGGCGGCGTCCTCGGGCAGCGACCGCCGGACCGCCACCATCCGCGCCCGCCGCTCCTCCAGTGGCGCGTCGTCCAGGTACGACCAGGGCTTGCCGCCCAGGATCTCGTGCGCCAGCGGCGACGGCTCGCGCGTGTCCACCGCCAGGAGCCGCACCTCGCCCCGCGCCACCTCCCCGAGCAGCTCGCGCAGCGCGGGCGCGTCCATCGCCTCGGTCAGGCAGTCGCGCAGCGCCTCCTCCACCAGCGGGTGATCGGGGACCTCGATGGGCCCGGGCGGCGCGTTGTCCTGGCAGGCCACCTGCGCCGGGAAGACGGCGGCCAGGAGGTCCTCGGCCCGCATGCGCGCCAGCGGCGGCGGGATGCGCTTCCCCTTCCAGACGCGGGGGATGGCCAGGGCGCGGGTCGCGGCCCAGCGCCAGCGCACGCCGAACATGGGCGCCTGCAGCACGGCCTGGCGGAGCACCTCCTCGACCGTGCCCTCGGTGACGAAGCCGAAGATGGTCTCGAGCGGGAACGAGTGCTGCGGCCCGAGCGAGAGCAGCACGCCCTCGTCGGTGGCCGCCGCCTGCAGCTCGAAGTCGAAGGTCCGGCAGAAGCGCTTGCGCAGGGCCAGCCCGAGCGCCCGGTTCGCCCGCGCGCCCAGCGGCGCGTGGATCACGAGCTGCATCCCGCCGCCCTCGTCGAAGAAGCGCTCGGCGATCCAGGTGCGCCGCGCGGGCAGGGCCCCCAGCGCGGCGCGGCCCGCGGCCAGGTACTCGACCAGCTGCCGGGCGGCGGCCTCGGAGAGCGCGCATTCCTCGGCGAGCCAGCGCACGGCGTCATCGGGGTCCGCCAGCCGCGGCTCGAGCGCCTGGCGCAGCGACGAGACCTCGTCGGAGAGGGCGTGGCTGCGGCCGGGCGCCTCGCCGTTCCAGAACGGGATGCTGGGCGGCTGGCCGTGCGCATCCTCCACCCGCACCGCGGTGGCCTCGATCCGGCGCACGCGCCAGGAGGTGTTCCCGAGCAGGAACACGTCCCCGGCCATGCTCTCGACCGCGAAGTCCTCGTCCACCTGGCCGACGATGGTGCCCTCCGGCTCGGCCACCACCGCGTACTGCGCCGTGTCGGGGATGGCACCCGCGCCGGTCAGGGCTGCGTAGCGCGTGCCGCGCCGGCCGCGGACGCGGCCGTTGACCTGGTCGCGGTGGAGCAGCGCGCTGGCGCGGCCGGCCCGCGGGGCCACCCCCTCGGCCAGCATGTCCACCACCGCGTCGAACCGCTCGCGGCCCAGGGAGCGGTAGGGCCAGGCGCGCCGCAGGAGCGCGAAGAGCTCGTCCAGCGCCACCGGCCGGGCGGCGGCCTCGGCGGCGATCTGCTGGGCCAGCACGTCGAGCGGCGCCTCGGGGGCGCGGGTGGGCTCGAGCCGCCCGCGGCGCAGGCCCCGGACCAGCGCGGCGCACTCGACCAGCTCGTCGCGGGTGAGCGGGAAGAACCGGCCGCAGGGCGTTCCACCGTGGACGTGGCCGGCGCGGCCCACCCGCTGCAGCCCGGCCCCGAGCGCGCCCGGCGAGCCGAGCTGGACCACCAGCTCCACCGCGCCCACGTCGATGCCCAGCTCGAGCGAGGAGGTGGCCACGATGGCCTTGAGCCGGCCGGCCTTGAGCCGCTCCTCGGCATCGAGGCGCCGCTCCCGCGAGAGGCTGCCGTGGTGGGCGGCCACGGCCTCCTCGCCCAGCCGCTCCGAGAGCGCGTGGGCGGCCCGCTCGGCCAGGCGGCGGGTGTTCACGAAGACGATGCTCGAGCGCCGCGCCCGGATGAGCTCGGCCAGGCGGTCGTAGGTCCCCGCCCACAGCTCGTTGGAGGCCACCGAGGAGAGCGGCTGGTCCGGGATCTCGACCCCCAGGTCGAGCGGCCGGAGCCGGTCCACCTCGATGCAGGTGCAGCGCGGGCCGCCGGAGGCGTCCACCCGCGCGGCGCCGACCAGGAAGCGCGCCACCTCCTCGAGCGGCTCGACCGTGGCCGAGAGGCCGATGCGCTGCGGCCGGCGCCGGGTCAGCGCCTCCAGCCGCTCCAGCGAGAGCGCCAGGTGCGCACCGCGCTTGTCCCGCGCCAGCGCGTGGATCTCGTCCACGATCAGCGTCTCGACCGAGGCGAGCAGCGAGCGCCCGCGCCCGGCGGTGAGGAGCAGGTACAGCGACTCGGGCGTGGTGACGAGGATGTGCGGGGGGCGGCGCAGGATGGCCTGGCGGCGCGCGCCGGTGGTGTCGCCGGTGCGGACCGCCACGCGCAGCGCCGGGGCCGGGAGCCCGGCCCCCGCCGCTGCCGCGGTCAGGTCCGCCAGCGGTCCGAGCAGGTTCCGCTCCACGTCGTTGGAGAGTGCCCGCAGCGGGGAGACGTAGAGGACCCGGGTCGCATCCGTGAGGGTGCCCGCCACCGCGTCGCGGAGCAGCCCGTCCAGGGCCGAGAGGAACGCGGCCAGCGTCTTGCCCGAGCCGGTCGGGGCGGAGACGAGCACGTCCTCGCCCCCCGCGATGGCCGGCCAGGCGCGGGCCTGGGGCTCGGTGGGCGCGGCGAAGCGCTCCCCGAACCAGCGCCGCACGATGGGGTGAAACGTCTCGAGCACGAGACCAGAGCGATAGCGACCCGCGGGGGGCCGCGCCGTGCTCCGGACGGGCTCCTATCATCCGCACCACGCCGCGCTGCGTCGCGGCGCGGGAGATCGCCCATGCTCGTCCGCGAAACGCTCGTGCTCCGCCTGCTGGGCCTGCGCATCCCCTCGCTCCTGTTCCTCGCCCCGCGCGTGATGGAGCTCGACGACGAAGGGTGCGCGGTCAAGATCCCGCTCGGCTGGCGATCCCGGAATCACGTGGGGTCGATGTACGTGGGCGCCCTCTGCGCCGGCGCCGACCTGGCCAGCGGCCTGAACGCGTTCCGCGCCATCCGCAGCGGGCACCCCAAGGTCGTGCCGCTCTTCAAGGACCTCAGGGCCGACTTCCTCAAGAGAGCGGACGGCGACGTGCTGTTCCGGACGCGCGACGGCCGGCGGGTGGCCGAGATCGTCCGCCAGGCGGACGAGACCGGCGAGCGGTTCACCATCCCCGTCGAGGTGGTGGCCACCGTCCCGGAGAAGTACGGCGACGAGCCGGTGGCCAGGTTCACCATGGGCCTGTCGGTCCGGCGCAAGGATGCGGGCAACCTGGCCGCGGTGGCGTAGGCGCCCGGTTTCCTCCGCCCGCCCGGTTCAGCCGAAGCGCAGCCCCAGCTTGGCGGAGCGCTCCACCTCCTGCTTGAGCCACTCCGGCCAGAACCGCTCGGCCACCGGATAGGAGGCGTCCAGGGCCTGGAACGAGCCCGGGCCGGTGACCGCCTCCACGTTCTGGCGGGTGTTGTAGCAGACCCGGTCCACGCCGATGAGGCGGGCCACCCGCCGGTTGATCTCCTCGAGCGGCTTGTCGTACGGGTGCTCGCCGCGGAAGGCCCGCTGGACCGCGAGCTCGTCGAGGCACTCGCGCCCCCGCCTCCACTCCTTGAAGGAGGGGAAGAACATGGGGCCGTAGGAGATCCAGAACTCCAGCCGCAGGGCTCCGGCGTTGTACACCGACCAGACCGAGCCGCCCTCCGACACGCTCCCCTTGACGATGCTGTCGTCGCCCATCACCACCCGCTTGCCGTGCAGCACCGAGTCGACGGCTGCGAACTTGAGCCCGACCTCGATGGTGCGCCTCCGCACCTGCGACTCCTGGAACGTCCGGATGGCCTGGGCCTGCTTCACCAGCCCGTGGGAGATGGGCATGGCCAGGCCCTCGGCGATGCCGTAGGAGACGCCGCGCCCCGAGTCCGGATTGGGGATCACCACGTCCGCATCCGGCCGGCCGTAGAGCAGGGTCAGGGCGACGCCCAGCCGCCGGCGCAGCTGGAAGACGTCCTCCCCGCGATACCGGGAGGCGACGTTGCCGAAGTAGATCGCCTGGAAGACGTCGGGCAGGAGCCTCTCCTCGCGCAGGCGCCGGGTCTCGACCCCGGCGGAGGAGGCGATGGTCATCTCCGCCCCCAGGTACTCGCGCTCGGCGAAGCCTCCCAGCCGCCGATGGGAACAGCTCTCCGAGCTGGCGACGAACTTCCCGTCGACGGTTCCGAAGCAGAAGGGCTCGAAGGCGCGGTCGTCGTTGAGGGAGACGAGCCGGGTCTCGCGCCCGTCGAACACCAGGGCGACCAGCGAGAAGCTCCCGCGCCCGTGGAGCAGGTCCACCAGCGCCCGCCCCGCCGCGAAGGTGGCGCCCTCCCGGGCGATGCAGCGGTGCAGGAGCGCGCCCAGCACCTCGGCCTTGTTGGAGGTCTCGAACGCGTAGTCCTCCTCCAGCTCGGCCTGCAGCTCGTCGTCGCCCACCAGCCTTCCATTGGAGGTGATG
Source organism: uncultured Pseudomonadota bacterium (assembly GCA_963736345.1). Lineage (GTDB taxonomy): Bacteria > Myxococcota > Myxococcia > Myxococcales > Anaeromyxobacteraceae > Anaeromyxobacter. The sequence goes on from CAVTOU010000029.1 coordinate 222,184, forward strand.
GCCACCTGCCAGGGAGAGCTCCCCCGCGGCTTGACCATCACCGGCTCGGCATTGCGCTTCTCGGCGATCTTGTTCTTGGTGTACCCCACGTTGCCGATGGCCGCGCAGGGCGAGAGGTCCTGGAGGAGGTGGACGATGTCGAGGTCCACCACGTCGGCGATCCCGCCCACGCCCTTCACGATGTGGAGGCCGCGCTCGTTCCCCACCGCGATGCCGGCGCCGGTCTTGCCCCGGTGCTGCAGCGCGCCGGTGGCCAGGAAGGCCTTCTGTACCAGCTCTGCGTCCCCCGGGCCGTAGATGCCCGTGATCCCGTCCATGACGGCCTCCTCCTGCGCGGGCGCCGGCGCCCGACCCCGCGCAGCCTTCCACAGGAGGCCGGGGCAAGGAAGCGGCTCGAGCGCTCGACGGACCGGAAGCCGGGTGGGAGGTGGTCTCCGCGCTCCCGCTACGGGCTCGCCACGCGCGTGGACGGGTACAGGATCCCTTCCTTCTCCAGCACCGTGATGAGCTTGGCCGGCGGGATGCCCACCTCGCCGACGATCTCGGCGTGGCCCGCCGAGACCTGCACGCGCCGCAGCCGCGGATCGCGCTCGATGACCGGGTTGTGCTGCTCGCCCACGGTGAAGACCGAGTCCGGGACCAGGCAGCTGCCGTCCACCGCCCGCCGCCAGCAGGCGCCGCGCTCGTCCGTGACCACCTGGATCGCCTCCTCGACCTGCGGGAGCAGGGTCCCCGGGCGGGTCACGAAGGCCGATCCCGGCGGAAGCTCGCGCCAGGTCTCGCCGGCGATGAGGTTGCACACCAGGGCGGAGGCGCCGAGCGTGATCACCTGCAGCCAGGTCCGGCCGCAGTCGGCCGACGAGCGGATCCCGGCGAAGGGCGCCGCCACCGTCACCAGCGTGTAGGTGTACCCGGTCCCGGTGCGGAGCGCGTCCTTTCGCTCCCGGATCAGCGCCCGCCGCGCCAGGAGCCCGCCCGTGCCGTGTCCGACGATGACGATGCGGGAGGGCGGCAGACGGCTCTCCAGCCCCTCGAGCGACCGGATCAGCCGGGCCGAGCTCTCCTCCAGGCTCTTGCGCTCGTCGTACTCGAAGCAGGCGACCTGCTCGCCCTGCAGCTCGAAGCGCCAGGCGATCTCGCGGTAGCGCGTCCCCGGGTCCCCCCGGCTGGGAACGAACACCACCAGCGGGCGCGCCGGATCCAGCTGCAGCCGAGCGTCTTCGCTCTCTCCACAGGCGACCAGCCCGCGAACGGGCACGCCCGGATCGCCCTGGCCCGTTCGCACCGGGGAGGCCGGGACCGACCGACACCCTCCGGAGAAGAGGATCACCCACACCGCCCACCACGTCCAGCGCACCGAGGTCATCGCCTCGTGCAAGCTGCGAACGCGCGCCGGCGCCTGCCCCTCCCTCGACGGGCCAGCGCCGCCGTCCGCAGGGGGACGCGGCTACTGCACCTCGACGATCATCTCGATCTCGACCGGGGTCGCGAAGGGCAAGGACGAGACGCCCACCGCCGAGCGCGCGTGCCGCCCCGCCTCGCCGAAGACCTCCACCAGGAGATCCGAGCAGCCGTTGATCACCTTGGGGTGTTCGCCGAACTCGGGCGGCGAGGCCACCATCCCCAGCACCTTCACCACCCGCCGGACGCGGTCCAGGCTTCCCAGTTCGGCCCGCAGCGCCGCCAGCAGCGCCAGGCCGGTGCTGCGCGCGAACCGGTAGCCCTCCTCGACGGTGAACTCCACCCCGACCCGCCCCGTCGGGCGGCGACCCTCCTCCTCGAGCGGGCCCTTCCCGGAGAGGAAGACCAGGCTTCCGGTCCGGACCGCGTTCACGTAGGTCGCGACCGGGGGCGGTGCGGCGGGCAGGGTGATGCCGAGGGTGGCCAGGCGGGCTTCGGGGGTCATGAAGGGATTGTACCGCGGACAGCCGCGGGCCCTCGACCATGAGAACGCGGTGCCACACCCAACTGAGCCCGCCCGGCGAGCGCGGCGCCACCTACCTCCCGGGTGGACCCGGAGCGCACACCATGGACTTCGTCGAGTCACCGAGGGTGCAGACCGCCCGCAGCATCGTCCGCGAGTTCATGCGGAAGGAGGTCCTGCCCCTGGAGCCGGCGCTGGCCCGCGAGGGCTTCGCCGCGCTGGCACCGCGGCTGGCGCGGGTGCGGGAGCGGGCCCGCGAGACCGGGCTGTGGGCCGCGTTCGTGCCCGAGCGGTACGGCGGCGCCGGGCTGCCCCTGACCGAGTACGCGCACGTGAGCGAGGAGCTGGGGCGAAGCCCGCTCGGCCACTACCTCTTCAACTGCCAGGCTCCCGACGCCGGCAACATGGAGCTCCTGATCCAGCACGGGACCGAGGAGCAGCAGGAGCGCTGGCTGCTCCCGCTGGTGCGCGGTGAGATCCGGAGCTGCTTCACCATGACCGAGCCCGAGTTCGCGGGCTCGAACCCGCTCTGGCTCGGGACCACCGCCCGCAGGGAGGGCGGCGAGTGGGTGATCCAAGGCCACAAGTGGTTCGCCAGCGGCGCCGACGGCGCCGCCTTCGCCATCTGCATGGCCACCACCGACCCGGAGGCGGAGGACCGATACCGGCGCGCGAGCATGATCCTGGTGCCGACCGACACGCCCGGCTTCGAGCGCATCGGCAACCTCTCGGTGATGGGCCAGCGCGGCGCCGGCTGGGCCAGCCACGGCGAGGTGAGCTACCAGGGGGCGCGGGTGCCGCTCGCGAACCTGCTGGGCGGCGAGGGCATGGGCTTCCTCATCGCCCAGGAGCGGCTCGGTCCGGGCCGCATCCATCACTGCATGCGCTGGATCGGCGTCTGCGAGCGCGCCTTCGAGCTCATGTGCCGGCACGCGGTCTCGCGCGAGCTGGCCCCGGGGAAGCCGCTGGGCACGCGCCAGATGGTGCAACAGTGGATCGCCGAGAGCCGGGCCGAGATCCACGCCGCGCGGCTCATGGTCCTGCACGCGGCCTGGAAGATCGAGCGGGAGGGCGTCTACCAGGCGCGCGAGGAGATCTCGCTCATCAAGTTCACGGTGGCCCGCACCCTGCAGCGCGTGCTGGACCGCGCCCTCCAGACGCTGGGAGGGCTGGGCATGACCGACGACACGCCGCTCGCGTTCTGGTGGGCGCACGAGCGCGGCGCGCGCATCTACGACGGCGCCGACGAGGTCCACATCGACGCGGTGGCGCGCCGGATCCTGCGCGCCTACGGCATGAAGAAGGGTCAGTCATGACGCGGCCGGGCAGGACCCGGCTGCTGCTCGGGGCCGCCGCCGCGGTGGCGGCGCTGCTGGCGTATCTCGCGCTCTGGCCGGTCGAGCTGCAGCCCCGGGCGTGGGTGGCCCCGGCGCCGCCGCCCGGGGCGGCCTTCCCGCCCAATGACGGGTTCCACGGCCTGGAGCGGCTGGGGCCCGGTCTGGCACGCGGCCCCGAGGCCACCGCCCTCGACGCGGAGGGGCGCGTCTACACCGGGACGCGAGACGGCCGCATCCTTCGCCTCGACCCGGGCACGGGCGAGCTGCGCGAGGTGGCCGCGACGGGAGGAAGGCCGCTGGGGATGGCCTTCGGCCGCACCGGGGTCCTGTACGTCTGCGACGCCGAGAAGGGGCTGCTGGCGCTCGAGCCCGACGGCGCGCTGCGCACGCTGGCCACCGGGCACGCCGGGGTGCCCTTCCGGTTCACCGATGACGTCGACGTGGCGCCCGACGGCACCGTGTACTTCACCGACGCGTCCTCCAAGTACTCGATGCACCAGGAGCGCGAGGACATCCTCGAGCACGGTGGCCATGGCCGGCTCCTGGCGTACCACCCGGAGACGGGCAAGACCGAGCTGCTCCTCTCGGGCCTCCAGTTCGCGAACGGCGTGGCGGTGGCCGGGGACGGCAGCTACCTGGTCGTGAACGAGACCGGCGCCTACCGCGTCACCCGGTACTGGCTGGCCGGGCCGCGGCGCGGGACCGCCGAGCCGTTCGCCGAGAACCTCCCCGGGCTCCCCGACAACGTGACCTGGTCGGCCTCGCGCCGGGCGTTCTGGGTGGCGCTCTATTCGCCGCGCGTGCCGGCCCTCGACGAGCTCGCCGCCCACCCCTTCCTGCGCAAGGTGGTGGACCGCATCCCGCGCGCCCTGCAGCCACAGCCGGCGCCGGAGGGTTTCGCGGTGGCGCTGGGAGAGGACGGGCGGATCAGAGAGTTCCTGCGCGACGCTTCGCCCGGCGCGTACGCGCCCGTCACCAGCGTGCGCGAGCGCGCCGGGGTGCTCTGGATCGGGAGCCTCGAGGCCGACGGCCTGGGGCGCCTGCCCGCGCCGGCGCCGGGGAAGACCTAGTGCTGCTCCGCAGATATCGTGAGCCCGTGCGGCCCCTGCCTGCTCCGCAGCACTTTGCGGGGAAGGCCCCGGGCCTTGCAGGAGAAGCAGCAAGGCCCGGGCCCTCCCCGCAGAGCCCTACCGGGGGAGGCGGGGCGCCGCCTCCCCCGGACCCCCACCCGCGTGCCGCGCAGTCGCTGCGGCGCGCTCTTCCGGGAGCGCGGCACTAGCCATGGCTCGCTCCATGTCGACCCCGGTCCGCCCGGGCGAGGAGCTCGACGTCGCATCCGTCGACCGCTGGCTGCGGACGGTCGAACCCGGGCTGGAGGGCGTGCCCGAGGTGACGCAGTACGCCGGCGGCGCCTCCAACTGGACCTACCGCCTCCGCTACCGCAACCGCGACCTGGTGCTGCGGCGCCCGCCGGCGGGGACCAAGGCCCGCTCGGCGCACGACATGGCGCGCGAGTACCACATCCAGCGCGCGCTCCGGGGCGCGTTCCCACTGGTGCCGGTCATGGTCGGGCTGTGCCAGGACCCGTCGGTGCTGGGCACCGACTTCTACGTGATGGAGCGGATCGACGGGCTCATCCCCCGCGCCCGGCTGCCCGGGCCGGCCCGCTGGTCCCCCGAGGGCGCGCGCCGCCTGTGCGCCGCCTGGGTCGACCGGCTGGTCGAGCTGCACGCCATCGATCCGCGCGCCGCGGGCCTGGAGGCGTTCGGGAAGGGACCCGGGTACCCCCGCCGGCAGGTGGAGGGCTGGTCGGAGCGGTACCTCAAGGCCCGCACCTGGAACGTCCCCGGCTACGCGACCGTGCGCGCCTGGCTGCGCGACCATACTCCGGACGACGTCCGCGCCTGCGTCATCCACAACGACTGGCGGCTCGACAACATGGTGCTGGATCCGGCCGAGCCCACCCGCATCGTGGGCGTGCTCGACTGGGAGATGGCCACCGTCGGCGATCCGCTCATGGACCTGGGGAGCGCGCTCGCCTACTGGGTGCAGGCGGACGACGCCCTGGTGCTGCGGGCCACGCGGCGGCAGCCCTCCGATGCGCCGGGGATGATGCGCCGGGAGGAGATCGTCGAGCGCTACCTCTCCCGGACCGGGCTCCGCACCCACGACTGGGCCTTCTACGAGGTGTTCGGGCTCTTCCGGCTGGCGGTCATCGCCCAGCAGATCTACTTCCGCTACCACCACCGGCAGACCCGGAACCCGGCCTTCCGCAACTTCTGGATCCTGGTGAACTACTTCGACTGGCGCTGCCGGTCGATCATCCGGCGGAGCGGGCGCGGGTGATCCCCGCCCGCGCCGGGAGGACGTCATGGCACGAGAGCCGTTCACGCTCGAGGGTCGGGTGGCCATCGTCACCGGCGCGAGCCGGGGCATCGGCGAGGCCATCGCGGTCGCGCTGGCCGGGGCTGGCGCCGCGGTGGTGCTGGCCGCGCGCAAGGCGGAGGGGCTGCGGCCGGTCGCGGACCGCATCGCGGCCGCGGGCGGGCGGGCGCTGGCCGTGCCCGCGCACATGGGCAAGGCCGCCGACGTGCAGGCGCTGGTGGGGCGGGCGGTGGAGGCGTTCGGCAAGGTCGACGTGCTCGTGAACAACGCCGCCACCAACCCGTACTTCGGGCCGCTGCTCGACGTCGAGGAGCCGGCCTGGGACAAGACCTTCGAGGTCAACCTCAAGGGCTACTTCGCGGCCACCCGCGCCGTGGTCGAGCACCTCCGGGCGCGCGGCGCCCCGGGGTCGATCGTGAACATGGCCAGCATCGCCGGGCTGCGGGCGGCGCCGCTCCAGGGCGTCTACGGGATGACCAAGGCGGCGATCATCTCCATGACCCGCACGCTGGCCCAGGAGCTCGGGCCGCTCGGCATCCGCGTGAACGCCATCGCGCCCGGGCTGGTGGAGACGCGCTTCGCGGCGGCCATCGTGCAGAGCGACGAGCTCCGGACGCACCTCGTCTCGCGCACCGCGCTGGGGCGCCACGCCCAGCCCGACGAGATCGCGGGGGCGGCCCTGTACCTCGCCAGCGACGCCAGCGCCTACGTCACCGGCCAGGTGCTGGTGGTGGACGGCGGGGCGACCTCGACGATGTGAAGGGGTGGGCGAACCTTCCGGGGACCCGGTCTCAAACGGTTCGCCTGGGCGAACCGTTTGAGACCGAGCCTCAACACCCCCCAAGGACGTGAGGGCCCTTGAACGTGGCCACGGCGGTGCGGCTGGATAAGCTCGGGTGAGGAGATCGGAGCCAACCCCACCCTTTGCGTCGTGCCGCCATCACTTTCGCGGAGATCCCATGCCTGCCCTGCTCCCCGATGTCGACCCCGACGGCCTGCTCGAGTACTCGGTCGTGTACACCGACCGCGCTCTGAACCACATGTCGAAGAGGTTCCAGGGCGTGATGCGCGACGTCTCGGCCACCCTGAAGCAGGTCTATCGCGCGCGCTCCGCCATCGTCGTGCCCGGCAGCGGCAGCTTCGGGATGGAGGCCGTGGCGCGCCAGTTCGCGGGCGGCAAGCGCTGCCTGGTGATCCGCAACGGCTGGTTCAGCTACCGCTGGAGCCAGATCTTCGACATGGGGCGGATCCCGGCGGAGGCGCTCGTGCTCAAGGCGCGCCGCCAGGGCCAGGGCCCGAAGGCCCCGTTCGCGCCGGCGCCCATCGACGAGGTGGTGGGGACCATCCGCAGCCAGCGCCCCGACCTGGTGTTCGCGCCGCACGTCGAGACCGCCTCGGGGATGCTGCTCCCCGACGGCTACCTGCGGGCCGTCGGCCAGGCGGTGCGCGAGGTGGGGGGCCTGTTCGTCCTCGACTGCGTGGCCTCGGGCGCGATGTGGGTCGACATGACCGCCGGCGCCGTCGACGTGCTCATCACCGCACCGCAGAAGGGCTGGAGCGGCCCGCCCTGCTGCGCGCTCGTCATGCTGGGCGACCGGGCCCGCGAGCGCATCGACTCGACCACCAGCACCAGCTTCGCCTGCGACCTCCGCAAGTGGCTCCAGATCATGGAGACCTACGAGCGCGGCGGGCACGCCTACCACGCGACCCCGCCGACCGACACCCTCCTCAGGCTTCGCGACGTGATGTTCGAGGCCCGCGACGTCGGCTTCGCGAAGCTCCAGGAGGCCCAGCTCGAGCTCGGCCGCGGCGCGCGCGCCATGCTGGCGCGGCGCGGCTTCCCGAGCGTCGCGGCGGCGGGCTTCGAGGCCCCGGGCGTGGTGGTGAGCTACGCCGACGACCCCGGCGTCATCGACGGCAGCAAGTTCGCCGCGACGGGGCTCCAGATCTCCGCGGGCGTGCCGCTGCAGTGCGATGAGGGCCCTGACTTCAAGACGTTCCGGCTCGGGCTGTTCGGGCTGGACAAGCTGAAGGACGTGGAGGGCACGGTCCGGCGGCTCGAGGACGCGCTGGCGGCCATCGGCTGAGGACCTCTTCAGACACCCTTCCCCGTGGCACCGCGCATCGCCTTCGAGAGCTCGCGGTCGAAGGCCCCTGCAAACTCCCGGGCCTGCTTGGACCCGAAGCCGCTCGGGCCGCTGGTCATGACGCCGCCCTCGCGAAGCTCATGGTGGAAGTTGCGCAGCGCGAGCGCCTCGCCGACGTTCTCCTCCGTATAGACGGTCCCGCGCAGGTCGAGCACGATTGCGCCGCGGGCCACGAGCGCAGCGGCCAGCGGGATGTCGGCCGTGATGGCGAGGTCGCCGGCCTCCGCCGACTTCGCGATGTATCCGTCCGCGACGTCGAGGCCCAGCGCCACCCGGACGGTCGAGACGTGCCGCGAGGACGGCAGGCGGATGCCCTTGTTGGCAACGAAGATCGCCCGTACGGCCAGGCGCTCCGCCGCCCGGATGATGATCTCCTTCACCGCGGCAGGGCAGGCGTCCGCATCGACGAGGATCTTCACGGGGGCACCGTACGCGAGTCTGGTGGCGCCGGATACCTGCCCGGAGCATCCGCGCGGTGCGAGGGCATTGTCGGGTATGGTGGTCTCTCGCAGCACGGTCACCGGAGCGAGGAATGACACCGTGAAGCTCTCCGAGAATCACCTGCGTGGCCTGACGCTGGGGTGTGGCGTGGTCCTCGTCGCCTTGGGCGCGGCGAAGGGGATCTTCGGCCTCGACCTGGGGGAGAAGGCCGAGCGCTGGATCACCAACGTCCTGTTCGTCGGGGCCGCTCTCGCCTTCATCCAGCTCTTCAAGCTCCGACGGCAGGCGCGCCGCGCTGCCGCGAATCCGGCGAACGGTTCTCCCGGCTCCGGCGAGGCGCCGGGTTCGGGCTCGAACCGTGGACCTCGCACGGCACCTCTCAACTCACCTTGAGAGGTCGGTGCTCGACCACCGGGCAGCTTCATCATCCTCGCCCGATCATCGAAGGCGGGTGCTCCTGGCTCCAGGGCGTGACCCCTACGCCTGATACCACCCCGCCTCGGGCGGAAGCGGCGCGTGCTCCGTGGCGTGGTACGCCTTCGCCAGCCGCCCGTCGAAGTAGACGCGGATGACGATCTCGGCCAGGACGCCGGTGGTGAGGAGCTGGACCCCGCCCATGACGAAGAAGAAGCCGAGCAGCAGCAGCGGCCGGTTGCCGATGCTGTAGCCGGCGATCTTGAGGCCGAGCAGGTACGTCAGGATCAAGACGCCCGCGGCCATGACCAGGAGGCCCAGCACGCCGAAGAAGTGGCCGGGGCGGGCGCGGAAGCGGAGGAAGAAGTAGACCGCCAGGAGATCGACGATCACCCGGAACGTCCGCGAGATGCCGTACTTGGAGGCGCCGCGCTCGCGCCCGCGGTGGCGGACCGGGATCTCGGCCATCCGCTCCGGCGAGGTCACCGTGGCCAGCCAGGCGGGGATGAAGCGGTGCATCTCGCCGAAGAGCCGGATCTCGCGCAGCACGCCGGCGCGGAAGGCCTTGAGGCTGCAGCCCAGGTCGTGGAACTCGAGCCGGGTGGCGCGCCGGATGAGCCGGTTGGCGATCTTGGAGGGGATCTTGCGCAGGAAGAACCCGTCCTGCCGCTTGCTGCGCCAGCCCGCCACCAGGTCCTTGTCATCCTCGAGGAGCTTGGCCACCAGCGCCGGGATGTCGGCCGGATCGTTCTGGAGGTCGCCGTCCATGGTGACGATGACGTCGCCGCGGGCCGCGTCGATGCCGGCCTGCATGGCCGCCGACTGCCCGAAGTTGCGGCGCAGCCGCACCACCCGGATGTGCGCGCCCAGCTCGGCCGAACGCCGCTCCAGCGCCGGCCCGGTGCCGTCGCGGCTGCCGTCGTCGACCGCCAGCAGCTCCCAGGGCCAAGGGTACTCGCGCAGCGCCTCCTGGACCGCGTCCAGGAGCGGAACGGCGTTCTCGACCTCGTTGAACATCGGCACCACCACCGAGAGCCGGTGGGGAAGGCCGGTGGCGCGGACCGGCCCGGCCTGGTCGGCGGGCTGCGGCGTTCCCTCCATCTCGGATGCGGCGCGGGCGGCGTCAGACATGTTCGTCCTCCGCGGGGCGCACCGCGGGGGTGCGCGGCGACAGAGCGTACGCGATCGCGCCGGCGATGACCGCGGTGGCGAGCGAGAAGAGGTGCAGGGCGACCGCGGGCGCCGCCACCTTGAGCGACGGGCCACCGTACAGCGAGGCGCCCGCCCACACCCCGGCCTCGTAGGTGCCGAAGTTGGCCGGACCCTGGATGGGCAGGATGCCCGCCAGCTCGCCGGCCAGCGCCCCGGCCAGCGCGTCCAGGAAGGCCAGCCCGCCCAGGTGCGAGAGCAGGAACCCCAGCGCCAGGAGCTTCACCGCCCAGCTCGAGCCGCCGTAGATCCAGCCGGCCACGCCGTGCCGCGGAGCGTCCGAGAGCGCCTGCAGCGCGGCCAGCGCCGCCCGGACCGGTTTGCTGCGCGGGGCCGGCGCGGCCCCGCGGCGGGCCACGAAGCGCTGGACGACCGCGATCCCGACCAGCACGATCCCCAGCACCAGCACCACCGCCGCCACCTTGGCCCAGGCCGGGAGCCAGGGCACGAATCCCACCGCCAGGAGCAGGAGCAGCAGCATGTCCTGCGACCGGATCCACACCAGGCTGGCCACCGCCTGGCCCAGGGGGATGCCGAGCTGCCGGTTCACGAGTAGTGGATAGGCCGCCTCGCCGCCGCGCATGGGCACGACGTTCACGGCGGTGTTGTGGAGCAGCATGACGCGGAGGCACTGCCGCCGCGTCACCGGGTGCCGCCGCGACAGCTCGGAGTGGATGCGCAGCCCGCGGAAGGCGTAGCTGGCGGCGATGCCGGCGGCCGCCAGCGCCCAGGCCCACCACGGCGGCGGGTGGACCGAGCCGGCCAGCTCCCCCCAGCTCACGCGGCGCGTGACCCAGACGAGCAACCCCAGGGCGATGGCCCAGGCCAGGACCATGCGCAGCGACGCCCGGACGCGAGAGCCGGGCGGTGCGGCGGGCGCCTCCGCGCCGCCGACGGCCCGCCCCGAGCCTGCCTGTTCGCCCAAGCCCATTTCCCTCCACGCCGCGCGGCGCGTCGCGGGCAGTTCTATGCCAGGGGCGGCCGGGAGGCCAGCGTGGGGGAGGGCTCCAGGTCCCCGCGACGCACGGCCGCGTCCGTGCTAGGCCTCAGGGTCGCATGCACGTGCGCGCCACGCCCTCCGAGCCCCCCGCCGGCTCCACGGCCGGGCCCGGCCAGGCGCTCCTCACCCCGGCCTGGCGCGCCACGCTGTGGGCGCTGGTCCTGGCGGTGCTCTGCGTCGGCCTGTTCCTGCCCGATCTCATGTACGGCGACGCGGCGCAGGACGCGGTCATGGCGCTGCGCATGTTCCGGGAGGGCGACTGGGTCCACCTCATCAAGAACGGCCGCGACTACCTCGACAAGCCGCACCTCCTCTTCTGGTCGGCCATGGCCGGCTACCACCTCTTCGGCGTCCACGACTGGAGCTACCGGCTCTTCTCGGTGCTGGTGAGCCTGCTGGGTGCGTTCTCCTCGGGGCGCCTGGCGCGGCTCCTCTACGGGCCGCGGGCGGGTCAGATGGCCGCGCTGTTCTTCATCGCGGCGCAGGCCACGCTCCTGGGCGACCACGACGTGCGGATGGACGCGCTGCTGACCGGGTTCACCGCCTTCGGCCTGTGGCAGCTCGCGCGCTGGGCCGAGACCGAGGACCTCCGCTGGCTGGCGCTGGGCGGGGCGGGGGTGGGGCTGGCCGTCGCCTCCAAGGGGATGGTGGCGGCGGCCCTCTCCGGCCTGTGCCTGGTGCTGTTCCTGTGGGGGCGGCGGCGCCTGCGCCTTCTGGCCTCGCCGCGGATCCTGGCGGGCCTCGCCGCCTTCGCCCTGGCCATCGCCCCGGTGCTGGTCTGCTACTACCTCCAGTTCGACCTTCACCCGGAGAAGGTGGTCGGCGGCCGGACCGGCGTCTCCGGCGTCCGCTTCATCCTGCTCGGCCAGAGCGCGGATCGATTCACCGGTGGTCACGGCGAGGCCGCCTCCAGCGACTACTTCTTCTTCTTCCACACGCTCCTGTGGGCCTTTCTGCCCTGGACGGCGCTGCTCCTCACCGCCTGGGGAGCCCGCTTGCGCGCGCTGTGGAAGGGGCGGCTCACGGCCTTCCACGCCGCCGAGCAGCTCAGCTTCCTGGGGCCGGTCCTCTACGTCTCGCTCCTCAGCTTCTCGCGCTTCAAGCTGCCGCACTATCTCAACGTGGCCTTCCCGCTCCTGGCGGTGCTCACCGCCGGGACGCTGGACCAGCTGGCCCGCGCCGGCAGGCCAGGGGCGGTCCGCGTGCTCACCCGGATCCAGGACGCGGTGGTGGTCCTGCTCCTCGTGGCCACCGTCTTCCTGAACGGGTGGGCGTTCCCGGTCCGGTCGGCCTGGGTGCTGGCCGGCGCCCTGGCGTTCCTGGCGGTGCTGGTGCTGGCCTTCCGGCTGCGCGACCCGCTCCAGCGCCTGTGGGCTCCCTCGGCGGTGGCCATCCTGCTCTTCAACTTCGTCCTGGAGGCGAGCTTCTACCCTCAGCTCTCGCTGCTGCAGCCGGGCGCGGAGCTCGCACGCCGGGCGCAGGCGCTGGACCTGGACTGGGACCGGTTCTTCTTCCTGGGCGAGAACATCTACCAGCCGTTCCAGCTGTACACCCGGCAGCTCATCCCCAGCGCGAGCGCCGAGCGCGTGGCGGACCGGGTGGCCGACGGGAAGCCCGCCTTCGCGCTGGTGAGCGACGAAGGGCGGAAGGCGCTCGAGCGGGAGAACCTCCGCGTGGCTGCGCTGGCCGACTGGCCCGCCTGCCGGATCACCATGATCCGCTGGCCCATGCTCGATCCGCGGACCCGGCCGACGGCCTGCCCGCGGGCCTGGCTGGTCCGGATCGAGCGCTGACGCGCCCTCAGGGCGGGAGCCCGACCAGCCGCGCGCTCTCGTCCCAGAGCCGCCGGGCCATCGCGTCGTCCTGCGCCTGGGGCGCCGGATCGACCACCTTGCCCTTCTCGAGGTACGCGCCGGTGAGCTGCTCGAGGTCGGGGCCGGAGGCGAGGCGCACGATCGTCTCCGCCCCCTGCTCGGGCGTGAGCATGAAGAGCTTCATGAAGGCCAGCAGCGGCCTGGCGTATCCGGGGGCGCGCGACCAGATCCCGGTGGCCACCGCTCCCGGGTGGAGGCAGCTGGCCGTCACCTGCGTCCCGGCCAGGCGCCGGGCCAGCTCACGGGTGAAGAGGACGTTGGCCAGCTTGGACTGGCCGTAGGCGCGCATGATGGCGTAGCCGCGCTCGAGCTGCAGGTCGGAGAGGTCGATCCGCGCGCGGCGGTGGGCGACGCTCGAGACCGTGACGATCCGGGCCGGGGCGCTGTCCACCATCCGGTCGAGGAGGAGCCGCGTCAGGAGGTAGGGCGCCAGGTGGTTCACGGCGAAGGTGCGCTCGAAGCCGTCGGCCGTCACCTCGCGGTCGGGGCTGACGCCGCCGGCGTTGTTCACGAGCACGTGCAGCCGCGGGTGGCGCTCCCGCACCTCGCGCGCCAGCGCCCGGACCGCCGCCAGCGAGGAGAGGTCGTGGCACAGCGCCGAGACCCTGCCCGAGGAGGCCCGCGCCCGGACCGCGGAGAGCGCCGCCTCGAGGCGCGCGCCATCGCGGCCGACCAGCACGACCTCCGCCCCCATGCCGGCCAGCTCGCGGCTGGCGGCGAGGCCGATGCCGGAGGTGGCGCCGGTGACGAGGACGGTGCGGCCGGACAGGTCGGGCACCCGGGCAGTGTCCGGAGGAGCGACCCACCGTGCAACGCGCCAGGCGGGTACACCGGCGCGTGGCGGGAGCCGGTCGCTGAGCGCAGAAAGCTATCAGCCTATGCAGATCAAAGTCTTGGACCTATCAGCGGGCGGGGCGCATCTTGCTGAGCGAAAGGAGATCACCACATGTACCGAAGTCCCAGCTCACTCCCCGAAGCCGCGCGCGGCCGGATCGCCGCAGCGCTCGACGCGACCCTGGCGGATGGCCTCGACCTGCACGGGGCGCTCAAGTCCGCCCACTGGAACCTGAAGGGGCCGCTCTTCGCCTCGCTCCACCCGCTCTTCGAGAGCATCGCGGTCGGCCTGGCGGAGCACAACGACGAGATCGCCGAGCGCGCCGTCACCCTGGGGGGCCGGGTCCACGGCACGGCCCGGCACGTTGCCGCCGCCTCGCGGCTGGTGCCCTATCCCGAGGAGACCACCCGCGACCTCGACCACGTGCGGCTGGTGGCGGACCGGGTCGACGGGTACCTGGAAGGCGTCCGCGCCACCCGCGCCAGGGCCGACGAGGAGAAGGACCAGGACACCGTCGACCTCCTCACCGGCGTGGTGGAGGCGCTGGAGAAGCACGGCTGGTTCCTGCGGGCGACGCTGGGGGAGTGATGATGAGCGCGCGCGACCATGGGGCCGCCCGTGGCTCGACGCTCACCACGGGCGGTCTTCCCCTAGAACATGGCGGGCTTGCCGGGCACCAGCACGTCCACCTTGGCCTTGCCCTTGAGCGCCGCGCGGAGCTCGTCGGGGGTGCCGTTCAGCACCGGGAACGTGCCGAAGTGCATGGGGATGACGGTCTTCGCCCTCACCATCCGTGCGGCCAGGGCCGCGCCCCTCGGATCCATGGTGAAGTGGCCTCCGATGCAGGCCATCATCACGTCGACGGCGCCGTAGCGCTCGGGGATGAGCTTCATGTCCTGGGTCACGTCGGTGTCGCCGGTGTGGTAGAGCGTCGGGCCGTTCTTCACCTGGATGACGAAGCCCATCGGGTTCCCGCCCACGACGTTGTGGCCCTCCGAGTCGCCGAACCCGGAGCTGTGGACGGCCGGGACCATGATCACGGTGGCGTCGCCGGCCTGGATGGCGCCCCCCATGTTGCCGACGGTGTCGAGCCCCGCGTTCTCCTTCGGGTACCCGGCCGCGACCAGCGCCGCGCCCAGCTCGAAGTTGGTGATGAGCTTGGCACCGGTGCGCTTGGCGATCGCCACCGCGTCGCCCACGTGGTCGAAGTGGCCGTGCGAGATGAGGATGAAGTCCACCTTCGGGATGCTGTCCGCCAGCCCCTTCTCCGGCGCCTTCGGGTTCGAGAGCCAGGGGTCGATCAGGATCACCGTCCCGCCGGGCGTCTTCACGCCGAAGGCGGCGTGGCCGTACCAGGTGACCTCGACCTTGCCCTTGCCCTGGGCCAGGGCGACGGCGGGGAGGAGGAGGGCTGCGGCGAGGGCGCCGAGCGCGGATTGGAAGCGGCGGAAGCGAGAAACCATCGTCGATCTCCTGCGGCGGGGGGAGCGAGGGCGTGGGCCCGCCGGAGGCGGCGATCTAGGACGCGGAGTCGCGGCGCGACACGCCCGCTGGGGGCAAGGCGCAGGGCGCCTGCCCTGCGCCGAGGCCGTAAGCACGTGTTGACCCCGGGTCCGGGTGCGAACCCGCGCCGCGATTCACCCGCCGCGGTGCCGCGCCGCAGCCGCGCCACCGGCTCCTCGTCGGGGACGTCACCCCGCGCTCGCGCCCGCCCCCACCTCGTCCCAGGCGCGCCGGAGCGCCCCGGCGAACGTCTCCACCGGCTGCGCCCCCGAGACGGCGTAGCGCCCGCCCAGCACGAAGAACGGTACGCCGGTGATCGCCAGCTCCCGGGCGGCCCGCTCGTCGCCGCGGACCTCGGCGGCGTGCGCCTCGCCCTCCAGCGCGCGCCTCGCCTCGTCGCCATCCAGCCCGGCCTCGGCCCCCAGCTCCGCCAGGGACGCGACGTCGAAGATCGATCTTCCTTCGGTGAAGTGGGCGCGGTAGAGCCGCTCCAGGACCGCGTCCCCCAGCTCGCGGGTGCGGCCCAGGTGCACCAGCCGGTGCGCGTCGAAGGTGTTCCCCACCACCCCGCCCACCAGGTGGTACTCGAGCCCGTCGCCGGCGGCGCGCCGCTCCATCTCCTCCTCCATCGCCCGCGCCCGGGGCTCGGTCATGCCGTACTTGGCCGCCAGCGAGGCCACCCGGTCGACGGTCCGGTCGCGCGACCGCTCGGGATCGAGCTCGAACGCCCGGTGAACGACCTCGACCTGGCCGCGCTGCTCGAACCCCGCCAGCGCGCGCTCGAGCCGCCGCTTGCCCAGGTAGCACCAGGGGCAGACCAGATCGCTCCACACGTCGACGCGCATCATGTCAGGTTCATATGGGTGCCGGGCGGGCGCCGCAAGGCGCCGGAAACCCTTCCGCTGGGGCCGGGGGAGCCGCGGGATTAGACTCGTGCCGCATGGCCCCCGCCGCCACGCTGCTGCTGGTCGCCGCCCTCTCGGCCGCGCCCGCTCCGCGCGATCCGGACGACGTCTCGGACGACTACCCCCGCGCGCTGGAGCGCGCCCGCGAGCGCAAGGTGCCCATCCTGGTGGACGTGTGGGCGCCCTGGTGTCCCCCGTGCCGGTACATGCAAGGGTACGTGATGCGGGATCCTGCCCTGGCGGGGCTGACCCGGCATGTGGTCCTGCTCGAGGTGAACACCGAGCTGCCGGCCAACGCGCCCTTCGTCGAGAAGTACCCCATCGACGCCTGGCCCTCGCTGCTGGTCATCGACCCCGTGGCCGAGCGGATCGTGCTCCGCTGGGCGGGGAGCGCCACCGTGGCCGAGGTGGAGCGCCTGGCGCTGGACGGTGCGCGGGCGCTCTCCACCGCGCGGGCCGGCCGGGCCGAGGTGGCGCTGGCCCGGGCCGACGAGCTGTACGCGCAGCGCCGCTACGCCCAGGCGGCAGCCGCGTTCCAGGAGGCGCTCCAGGCCGGCGGCCGCGGCTGGGCACGCCGCGGGCTGGCCACCGAGAAGCGGGTCCAGGCGCTCTCCTTCGCGGGGGATCCCGCGGCCTGCGCCCGCGGCGCGCGCCAGGCGCTCCCCGCGCTCGCCCCCGGGCCGCGGGCCCGGGCCGCGGCCGAGGGCCTGGGCTGCGCCGCCGTCCTCCAGGACGAGGCGGCGCGCCGCCAGGCGATCCACGCCCTGGAGCCGGCGGCGCGGAGCGCGCTGGCCGCCCGCGGGCTCACCGCCGACGATCGCTCCGGCCTGCACGAGTCGCTGGTGGAGGCGCGCGACGCCCTCGGCGACGAGGCCGGCGCGCGCGCCCAGGCGCGCCGCTGGCTCGCCTACGTCGAGGCGGAGGCGGCGCGGGCGCCCACGCCGCTGGCACGGTCGGCCTTCGACGGCGCGCGCAGCAGCGCCGCCGCCCGGCTCGGCCAGGCCTCCCGCGCGCTCCCGGCGCTGCTCGCCTCGACCCACGACCTGCCCGGCGACTTCGCTCCGCTGGCGACCCTGGCCGGGCTCTACCTGGCCATGGGTCGACCCCAGGACGCCCTGGATGCGAGCGGCCGCGCCCTGGCGCTGGCGGAGGGTCCGCGGCGGGTGCGCGTGCTGGTGATCCGGGGGCAGGCGCAGCAGGCGCTGGGCCGCCATCAGGACGCGCGCGCCACGCTGGAGGAGGCGGTCCGGCGGGGCGAGGGCTATCCCGAGGCGCTCCGCCCGCGCACCCCGCTGGCGCAGGCGAGGAAGCTCCTGGCGTCCATGGGCGAGGGCTAGGGCGAGCAGGGATACAGACTCTGCGTGAACCACCACCTGCCCGCGTGCTTCTCGAAGCAGAGGGGTGCACCCGGTGTGATGGTGTCCCGGGCGTGATAGTCGAAACAGGGGATGCCCACCTCGGAGCGCGGGTCCTCCCGGAAGGCGACCAGCACGGCGATCTCCTTGGCGGTCGCGAAGAGCGCCTTGAGCGAGGACGGCTGCCCCTTGGGTGCAGTCGCCCCCGGGCCGCCGAAGAAGACGCCGTGCAGCCAGCTCCCCTCGGCGCGGAGGTCGCGCTCCACCCGCGTGCGCGGCACGATGCTGCCGCCGCAGCGGAGACCGCCGGGCGGCACGCGCGCCAGCAGGGCCGCCACGTCGCCGGCCTCGATCTCGCGCTGGAGCCGCCCGGCCAACTGCAGGATCTCCTTGGCGATGTCGGCACGGCGCTGCTCGAGCCCGGCCTCCGGCCTGGGGGCGGCGAGCGTCAGGGCCAGCACGAGGGGCAGCACGGGAGGAGCTTACTACCGGATCCGATAGCGCAGCAGGTGCACCTCCAGCGGTCCGTTCCAGAGGCGGTGGTCCACCTCGGGCCGGGCGGCGATGGCGCGCTGCAGGAGAGGATTCCCCGACAGGAGCACCACCGTCCAGCCGCGGTGGCGCGCCAGCATCTCGGAGAGCCCGCGATAGAAGCCGGCCAGCTTCTTCTCGGCCACGGCCGCCTGCCCGGGCGCGGGCGGCTCCTCGCCGCGCATGCGCCGGCCCTTCCCCCCGAGCCGCTCGCCGTAGGGCGGGTTCGAGACCAGCGTGCCCTCGCCCGCGATGGGCGTGAGATCGCGCGCGTCCGCCTTCGCGATGGCGAGGTCGGCGAGCACGCCGGCCGCGGCCGCGTTCCGGCGCAGCGCCTCGACCGCCTTCGGGTGCCCGTCCCTGGCCACGATGGGGGCGGGGGCCCGGGGCAGGACCGCGGCCCGGGCCTCGGCCTTCATCCGGTCCCAGAGCGACTGCGGCCCGCCGCGGTAGGCCGGCCAGCGCTGGAACCCGAAGGCCCGGCCCAGCCCGGGGGCGATGCGGCGGGCCCGCATGGCGTGCTCGATGGCGAGCGTCCCGGAGCCGGCCATGGGGTCGACGAAGGGGAGCGCGGGATCGACCCCGCCCAGGAGAAGCGCCGCCGCGGCCAGCGTCTCCTTGAGCGGCGCCTCGGTCATGGCCGCCCGGTAGCCGCGGCGGTGGAGCGGCGCGCCCGCCAGATCCAGGGAGACGGTGGCCTGGTCGCGCTGGAGGTGCAGCACGATCCGCACGTCGGGGTCCTTGGGATCGACGTCCGGCCGGGCGCCGAGCGCATCCCGGAGCGCGTCCACCACGCCGTCCTTCACCTTGAGCGCGGCGAATCCCGAGTGCGTGATGGCCGAGGAGCCCACCGTGGCCTCCACCGCCAGCGTGCTCCGCACCGTGAGCCACTCCTGCCAGGCCACGCTCCGCACGCCCTGGTAGAGCGCCTCGGCCGAGGGCGCGGGGAAGCGCGCCAGCTCGAGGAGCACGCGCATGGCACTGCGGGCGTGGAGGCAGGCCCGCATCCCCGCCTCCAGCTCACCCTGGAACGACACGCCGCCACGGTCCCCGTGCACCTCGGCCAGCCGCAGCCCCGTCAGCTCTCGTCGGAGGGCGCCCTCGGTGCCCTTGGCGCAGGTGGCGAAGAAGTTCACTGGAGACCGTCGCCTCCGAACGTGGTCGTAGACGTAGACCTAGACATAGACGTAGACGACACAGGACACAGGATTCGACCCCGTTCACGTCTACGTCTACGTCTACGTCCACGTCCACGTCCACGTCCAGGTTGCTGGGCTACGTGGGGACCGCGCTCGCCCAGACCTGCGCGCCCTCGAAGACGCCGATCCGGATGGAGCCCTTGGAGGCCCGCTTGGCCATGTACATGAGCTCGTCGGCGCGGGCGGTCAGCTCGTCGACGTCGCGGGGCGGGACCAGGAACACCGCCGCCCCGACGGAGAAGCCGGTCTGCCAGGTCCCGTGCTGCATGGCGGAGAGGAGGGCGTTGCGCAGGCGCGAGAGGATGGCCTCGGCGGTGGCGGCGTCGGTCTCGGGCAGGATCAGGCCGAACTCGTCGCCGCCCAGGCGCGCCACCGCATCCACGGCGCGGGTGGCGCCGCGCAGCGTCTGGGCCACCCGGATCAGCAGGGCATCTCCCTCGGCGTGGCCCAGCCGGTCGTTGACGTGCTTGAAGTCGTCGAGATCGAGGTAGGCGACGGTGAGCGGGCGGCCATGGCGGCGCGCCCGCTCCAGCTCGAGGGCCGCGGCCTCGAAGAAGGCGCGCCGGTTGGCGATGCGGGTGAGCGAGTCGGTGCGGGCCAGGAGCTCCTCCGCCTCGAGGCGCCCCTTGAGCGCCGAGAGGGTGATGACCAGGGCAGCGGCCGAGCCCAGCAGCATGATGCCATTCCAGACCACCACCGCCGCAGGCGGCTCGGCCACGCCGTGCTGCGCGCGGTAGAGGAGGTCGGCGCCGGTCGAGACCAGCGCCGAGACGGTGGCAAGGGCGATGCCGCCGCGCAGCGAGGCGAACCAGGTCCCGAAGCCGATGGGCGCCAGGTAGAACAGGATGAGCAGCAGGTCCGTGCGGGTGACGTAGTCCGCGGCCCCGACGCACAGGACCATGCCGAACGAACTCACCAGCCAGCCGGCCGGGGTGAGCGCCGCGATCCGCGGCTGGGCCTCGGGATGGGGGGTCTCCCGCGTCACCGTCGGGTCGGGCGCCGAGGGCGCCGGCTGAGGGCCAAGTTCAGGCACGGCCTCTCGTATCCTACCTCGCCGGGTGCTGGGCCGGCACGACCCCCCGCTGTCGAGCGAGCAGGTGACATCGTTTCCATTCCGTCCCCCGGCCGCCATGGTCCCGTCACCGGGTTCGGTGTAGAGGTGCAACCGTGACCTCGGTGCTCCTGGTCGACGACGAGCGGGATCTCCTCTCGCTCCTCGACTTCAACCTCCGCGCGGCCGGGTTCGAGACCGTCCTGGCCACCACCGGCGAGCAGGCGATATCGCTGCTGCGCCGGCGCGTGCCGGACCTGGTGCTGCTCGACCTGATGCTGCCGGACGTCTCCGGGACCGAGGTGTGCCGCCACATCAAGGCCGACCCCCGCACCCGGCACCTGCCGGTGGTGATGCTCACCGCCAAGGGGGAGGAGGTCGATCGGGTGGTCGGCTTCGAGCTCGGCGCCGACGACTACGTCACCAAGCCCTTCAGCGTCCGCGAGCTGGTGCTCAGGCTCAAGGCGGTCTTGCGGCGCGCGGCCCCCGGGCGTCCCCTGGAGCGGCCGCCCGAGGCGGTGGGCCCGATCCGCGTCGACGTCGACGCGCACCGCGCCTACGTCGACGGCGCGGAGATCGCAGCTCACGCCGCTGGAGTTCAAGCTCCTCATCACGCTGATGGCGCGGCTGGGCAGGGTACAATCCCGCGAGCAGCTCCTGGAGGACGTCTGGCAGATGTCGTCCGAGGTCGAGACCCGCACGGTGGACACCCACGTGAAGCGGCTGCGCGAGAAGCTCGGCTCGGGGCGCGATCTTCTGGAGACGGTGCGCGGCGTCGGGTACCGGCTGGTCGAGCCGGTCGAGAAGGGGTGAGCGGCACATGCTCTCCCGGACCAAGCTGGCTTCGCTGATGCGCGCGCTGCGCACCGAGATCGCGGGAGGGCCGCGCGCCGACCTGGGCCGGGAGGTGCGCGAGCTCGAGGAGCTGCTCTCCGAGCGCGAGCACCGCCGCCAGGCGACCGCGGCGCGGGCCCCCGCCGAGCAGGAGCTGATCTCGGCGCTTCCGGACGCCGCCGCGCTGGTGGGGAGGGAGGGCGTCATCCGGCTCGCCAACGCCGCCTTCGACAGCCTGGCCGCCAGCAGCCGCGCCGCCGGCCAGACCACGCTCGAGGTGACGCGCAGCGCCGAGCTGGCCGAGGCGGTGCGGCGCGCGCTCGAGGGAACGGCCGCGCGGCCCGAGATCATGCTCCAGCACCGCACCTACCAGGCCCACCTCGCCCCGCTGCTGCGTGGCGAGGTGCTGCTGCTCCTGCGCGACATCACCGACGCCAAGCGCGCCCAGGCCACCCGGCGCGACTTCGTGGCCAACGCCAGCCACGAGCTGCGCACCCCCATCTCCGCCATCTGCGCCGCGGCCGAGACGCTGCAGGCCGGCGCCGTCGAGAAGCCCGCCACCGCGCGCAGCTTCGTGGACATCATCGCCCGGCATGCCGGGCGGCTGGCGCGGCTCACCCAGGACCTGCTCGACCTCTCGCGCATCGAGTCGCGGCAGTGGAAGCTCGAGCCCACCACGGTCGACGCGCAGCAGGCGGTGCAGCAGGTGGTGGAGCTGACGGCCCGCTCCTCCCGGGAGAGGTCCATGGACCTGATCCAGGCCGTCCCGGCGGGTGCGCTGGTGCGCGCCGATCCCCGCGCCCTGGAGCAGGTGCTCGTCAACCTGGTGGACAACGCCATCAAGCACGGCGGCGGGCGGGTGACGATCAGCGCCGAGCGCGACGAGGCGGAGTGGGTGATCTCGGTGCAGGACACCGGACCCGGCATCGAGCGCCACCACCTCCCGCGCATCTTCGAGCGCTTCTACCGCATCGACCCGGGCCGCTCGCGCGAGCAGGGCGGGACGGGGCTGGGCCTGGCCATCGTCAAGCACCTGGTCCAGGGCATGGGCGGGTCGGTCGGCGTCGAGAGCGGGTCGGGCGGGAGTCGATTCTGGATCCGGCTGCCGGTCGCGGACGGCTCGGCGGTCCAGCAACGGAGCGAGGCATGACAACCACCCACACCGACAAGTCGTACGAGCGCGAGCTCTCCGAGCTGCGCGATCGGTTGCTGGAGATGGGGGGGCTGGTGGAGATCGCCATCGCCAGCAGCGTCCGGGCCGTGACGGAGCGGGACGCGGAGCTGGCCGAGCAGGTGAAGACCAAGGACCGCGAGATCAACCGCATGGAGGTCGACGTGGACGGCGCCTGCCGGCGCATCCTGGCCCTGCGCCAGCCGGCTGCGTCGGATCTGCGCTTCATCACCACCGCCCTCAAGATCGTGACCGACCTGGAGCGGATGGGGACCTGGCCGTCAACGTGGCCGAGCGGGCGCTGGAGCTGGCCCAGACGCCGGCCCAGACCGCTCCACTCGGCCCCATGCACGATCTGGCCAAGCTGGCCGATCTCTCCGAGGCCCAGCTCAAGGGAGCGCTGGACGCCTTCGTGACCCGCGACGTGGAGAAGGCCGAGGCGGTCCTGCACGGCGACGAGCTCCTCGACGCGCTCTACCTCAAGATCTTCAACTCGCTGCTGGCGCTCATGATGGAGGACTCGCGCAACATCCGGCGCGCCACCTCGATCATGTTCGCCGCCAAGTACCTGGAGCGTTTCGGCGACCACGCCACCAACCTGGCCGAGATGGTGGTGTACATGGTCCGCGGGACGGACATCCGCCACCCGCGGAGCAGGGTGGTGGAGGACGGGAAGGCGGAGAAGTAGGGAGCGCGCCGGATCAGGAGACGAGCAGGCGCGCCGCCAGTCCGCCGAGGACGCCCAGCAGGGCGCCGGCGGCCACGTCGAGCGGGTAGTGCGCCCCGAGGTAGACGCGGGAGAGGCCGATCCCCACCGCCAGGAGCAGGGCCAGCGGTCCCAGCGCGAACGGCTCGCCCAGGAAGGCGACCGCCACGGCGAAGGCGGCGGCGGCGTGGCCTGAAGGAAAGGAGAAGCGGTCCGGGTTTCGCGCCAGCGCCTCGAAGCCGAAGATGGAGGTGTCCGGCCGCGCCCGCGTCAGGCTGCGCTTCAGCGCTTGCGAGGCGAAGGTGGCCAGGCTGGCGGCGGCTGCCAGCCGGAGGCCGAGGTGCGAGCCCAGCGAGGTCCGGGTGGCCAGGCAGGCCAGCCCGGCGACGGTCCAGCTGTGGGCCTCGCCCAGCGCCGTCAGGGCGCGGGCGATGGCGGTCCGCCAGGGACGGCGGAAGCGCTGGATCGAGAGGAGGAGCGCCTCGTCGGCGGACAGGATCCGGTGCAGGCGGCCGACCTGGACGACGACCGTGCCGGTCGCCGCGTCGATCGAGATGGTGCCGGTTCCGCCCTCGACACCCGCGCTGTCGTGCTCTGCCATCGCCTCGCAGGATGGCGCTCGCCCGTGTCCTCGGCGCGGCGCGCCTGGAAATTCTGCGTGACCGGACCATCGAACAACGCCCCGAACGAAGTGAACAGCTCGCCGGCCAGGTACCGGGTCCGCCGCGGGTCACGCGGGCGCCGGACCCGCACCGGGTCGTTGCGGGCGCGGTCGGAGGGATGCTCGAGGTCCATGCGGAGCCGCTCGACGTGGTGCCGGCCGCGGTGGAGAAGCGTGATCGAGGAGCCGTCCACCGACTCCACCAGCGCGACGTGCGTGACCCCGTCGTCGATCCTCCCGTTCCGGTTCCGGTCGTAGGTGTCATGGAAGAATGCCAGGTCGCCGGGCTCGGGGGTGTCCACCTCCCGCCCGGCCTCCCGGAGCGCTTGCGAGCGGCTTCGTGCCGCCGCCAGGGCGACCGCCAGGCCCGCCTCGCGATAGGCCTCGAGCACGTAGCCGGAGCAGTCGAGCCGGACGCGCCGGCCGAGCAGGACGCGCGCTGCCTCCACGATGCGGTGGCGGAGCTCGGGCCGGTCGCCCTCGCCGTCCTGCGGGGCGTCGACCGCGGGCTCCGGGGCGGGCGGCGGCGGCTTCACGACGTCGGGCTCGGCCGCCGGCTCGGTTCCTGCGGTCGCGGGAGGCGGTTGGGGCGGGGTCGGATCCGCGGCCCCGGGCCCGGTCGGTGCGCGCAGCGACGGAAGCGTGGGGGCGCACCCGAAGGCCAGGATGCCGAGGAGGAGCAGGGTCGTGCAGGCGCGGGCGCGGAGCACGGGCGGACGTGTCATCTGCGGGCGAGCTCCTGGAGAAGCGAGCCATCCACCATACCTGAAACATCGCCCGCGGGTGCGTACCCGAGCGACTGCGCGCGCCGCGCCATCTCCGCGATTCGTGCGCCCATGGGGTCGGCGGTCGGCTCCATGTGGGTGAGGGCCTCGCTCAGGATCGGCTCGGGGAGCGCCTTGCCGGTGAGCCGTCCGAACACCTCGTTCGCGGTGCGACCGAACGCGGCCGGGTCGCGGGCCCATCGGCGGGTGAGTGCGACATGCGCCGACACCAGCGCCGCGACCTGCTTGCGACGTTCCTCGAGCGCGCGGGCCGAGACCACCAGGACCGTGGTCGGGAATCGCCCTCCGGGCCACAGGGTGCGCTCGTCGACCAGGATCCGGCCTTGCACCCGGCCGCGCAGCAGGGCCCCCCACGGCTCGGGGACCCAGGCGCCGGCGAGATCGCCGCGGGCGAGGAGCGCGACCATGTCGGGGTTCGCGATGGGCGTGACCACCACCCGGCCGCCCGCTCCGCTCGCCAGCCCCTGCGCCCGCAACCAGGTGCGCAGCGAGACGTCCTGGGTGTTGCCGAGCTGGGGTGAGCCCACCCGGTGCCCCACCAAATCCTGGGGGGTCCGGATCTCGGGACGCACCACCAGCACCACACCGCCCGAGACCGCGCCCGCGACGACGCGCAGCGCCTCCCCCCGCGTGCGCAGGAAGGCGATGGCCGCCGGTCCCGGGCCCACGTAGGCGGCGTCCAGGTCGCCCGAGAGCAGCGCCTCCATGGCGGCCGGACCGGCGTGGAAGCGCCGCGCCTCGAGCGGTACGCCGATGGAACGGGCGAAGGTGCCGTCCTCGACGCCCACCAGCGCCTGCGCGTGGGTGAGGTTCGGGAAGTAGCCGAGCCGGAACGGCTCCGCCTCCGGGTTCCGCGTCCGGCAGGCGAGGAACGCCAGGATGGCGACGGCGGCGACGTGGCGCATGGTGCCCTCCGGCGGGTGCGAGCTCAGGCGGGTTCCTCGACCAGCCCCCACCGCCGGCGGACGCGAAGCTCGAGGAAGCGGAACAGGCCCTGATCGACGAGCAGCCCGACGGCGATGATGCAGACCATCACGCCCATCACCTGGGCCGCATCCAGCACCTCGCGCCCCTGGGTGAGGAGCTGGCCCAGCCCACCGGCCACGAAGAGCAGCTCCCCGGACATGAGCGCACGCCAGGCGAAGCTCCACCCGAGCTTGAGCCCGGTGAGCACACCGGGGAATGCTGCCGGCAAGAGCACGCCCGCGTGGAAGCGGAGGCCGCGGATCCCCAGCGTGCCCGCGGCCCGGAGCAGCAGCGGGTCCACCGCCGCCACGCCGTCCTCGGTGGCGATGGCGATGGCCAGCATCGATCCCATCACCACCACGAACAGGATCGCCGTCTCGGAGAGGCCGAACCAGAGCAGCGCCAGCGGGAGCCAGCAGATCGAGGGCAGCGCCTGGAGGCCCAGCACGGCCGGCCGCAGCGTGCGCAGGGCCAGGGCGCTCCGGCCCATGAGGATGCCCAGCGGCACGCCGAGCAGCGCCGAGATCGCGAACCCCTGCACGAGCCGGGAAAGGGATCGCAGCACGGCCGCGCCCAGCCGGCCGTCGGCGGCCATGACCGCGATGCTGCGCACCACCGCCAGCGGATCGGGGAAGAGCCACCGCGGCCAGGGGCCCACCCTAGCCAGGAGCTCCCAGGCCAGCAGGGGGACCAGCACCAGCCCCACCTGGCGCACTCGTGCGAGCATGGGTCGCCTCCTCCTCGCGCCGCCGCTCGGCGCCGGCCGCGTCCGCGCCCGCCAGCTCGGAGCGGATGCGGCGAGACATCAGCACCAGCGCCTCGTCGTCCGGGTCGCGCGGCCGCGGGAGCCGCACCTCCAGGTCGTGGAGCACGCGGCCGGGCCGAGCGGCCATCACCACCACGCGGTCGCCCAGCGTGAGCGCCTCGCGGACGTCGTGGGTGACGAACACCACCGTCTTCCGGTCGCGGATCCAGATGCGCTGCAGGAGCTGGTGCATCTGGCTGCGCGTGTGGGCGTCGAGGGCGGCGAAGGGCTCGTCCATGAGCAGCACGGCGGGATCCATCGCCAGCGCCCGCGCCAGCTGGACCCGCATGCGCATGCCGCCCGAGAGCTGGTGCGGCAGCGCGTCGAGGAACGCGTCCAGCCCGACCAGCGAGACGTACGCCCGGGCGCGGGCCTCGGCGGCGGAGCGGGAGAGCCCGCGGGCCCGCAGGGCGAAGATCAGGTTCTGCCGCACGGTGAGCCAGGGGAAGAGCGCCGGGTCCTGGAAGAGCAAGAGCCGGTCCGGACCGGGGCCCCGCACCTGGACGCCGTCGATGGAGATGGACCCGCCGGTGGGTTCGAGGTGGCCGGCCAGAGCGTACAGCAGCGTGCTCTTGCCGCACCCGGACGGCCCCAGCAGGCACACGAACTCGCCGTGGTGGACGGAGATGTCCACGTCCTTCAGGGCCACCACGCGCTTCGACCCCACCCCGAACCCGTGGCCGACCCGGGACACGTCGATCTTGGGTGGGCCGGGGGGAGCCCTCCGCGGCACGAGCATGTCGATCCCGGGCCGCCGCCGATGCGACAGGAACGAGCGGAGCGCCTGCAACATGCGGCATCACGCTGGCCACGGGTGGGGGGAGTGGCCTGCTCGCAGGGCCGCTGGGCGGGGCAGGGACCGAGCCCGAGCCCGCGCCTGCACCCGTGTGTCACGGGCGGTACGTGAAGATCCTGCATGCCACGCCCCCGTTCCGCACCCGCGTCGCCGACGCGGGCTCGACGCCCAGCAGCTTCTCCAGCCCGCGATCGGGCGCCAGCACCACCACCTCCCACCCACCCAGCCGGTGCATGAGGGCGCCCAGGGCGCGCCATGCCTCCGTGACGCCCTCGTCGATCCGGACGCCGTAGGGCGGGTTGCTGGCACATAGGCCCGGTCCGGCGGGGACCGGCGCGGCCGCGGCGTCGCAGCGCTCGAACCGGATCGCCTCCGCCACCCCGGCCGCCTCGGCGTTCTTGCGGGCCAGCCGCAGCGCGCCGGCGTTCCGGTCGGAGGCCAGGATGGGCACGGACACCGGCCGCCCCGCCTCCCGCAGCGAGGCCCGGAGCCGTTCCAGCCGCGCGGCGTCGTGCCCCGGCAGCGCCTCCAGCGCCAGCGCCCGGTCGAGGCCCGGTGCCCGCCGCGCGGCCGAGAGCGCTGCCTCGATGGCGATGGTGCCGGAGCCGCACATCGGATCGCAGAAGGGCCGGTCGCCGCGCCATCCGCCTGCGCGCAGCAGCGCGGCGGCCAGCGTCTCGCGGAGGGGGGCCGCGCCGATTCGGGCGCGCCAGCCGCGGCGGTAGAGCGGCGCGCCGGCGGCGTCGACCGAGATGCTCGCCTCTCCACCGGCGGTGCGGACGAGCAGCGGCAGGTCGGCGGCGCGGCGGGCGGCGGCACGCTTGCCCTGGCGCAGCTCCGCGGCCGATCCTTCCCAGAGCCGCAGATGAACCGCGTCCGCCAGGCGGGAGGCCAGGCAGGCGAGGGCGGCCGCGTTCGGGCCCTCGGCCAGGGCGCCGCCGGGCACGGCCCGCGCCTCCAGGCCCAGCTCGGCCAGCTCGCCCAAGAGCAGCTCCTCGATCCCCGGCGCGCAGGCGCAGAACACCCGCTCGCGGGTGCGGGGGGCGGTCGCCGTCGCCCCGGCCGGTCGCCCCGCTCGCCTCCCGGGCCGGTCGCGCATGGCACATGCTAACGCGCCCCGGGTGTCGGCGTTGCCCGCGTCGGGCGGCGCGTGTACGCTCCTTCGCTCCGATGCGGGTCGGCTTCGACGCGAAGCGCGTGTTCCACAACACGACCGGGCTCGGCAACTACGCCCGGGACGTGCTGCGGGTGCTGGCCGTCCACGCTCCGCAGCACGAGTACGTGGCCTACAATCCGCGCCCGGGCACGGTTCCGTTCGACCTGCCCGGCGCCCCGCTCACCCATCGCGGCCCGCGCGGGCTGGGCAAGCTCGTCCCCGGGCTGTGGCGCGGGGTGGGCGTGGTGCGCGACCTGATCGAGGACCGGATCGACCTCTTCCACGGGCTCTCCAACGAGCTGCCGGTGGGGCTGGAGCGCACCGAGATCGCCGGTGTGGTGACCATCCACGACCTCATCTTCGAGCGCTTCCCGCGCCTGTACGGGGCGGTGGACCGCCAGATCTACCGCTGGAAGTTCCGCAGCGCGGCCGAGCGGGCCCGGCTGGTGGTGGCCATCTCGCAACAGACCGGGCGCGATCTCCACGATTTCTACGGCGTGCCCTGGTCGCGCATCCGCGTCGTCTACCAGGGATGCCATCCGGCCTTCTGGCGGGCGATCCCGGCCCCGCAGCTCGAGGAGGTGGCGCGCCGGTACGCCCTCTCGCCCGGGTTCGTGCTCCAGGTGGGAACCATCGAGGAGCGGAAGAACCTGCTCCTCACCGCCCGTGCGGTGGCGACGCTGCCGGGCGTGACCCTGCTGGCGGTGGGACGGGTGACCCCCTACGCGCGCAAGGTGCAGGACTTCCTCGAGCAGGCCGGGCTGGGTGGGCGCGTCCGCCTCCTCTCCGGCGTCGGCACCGACGAGCTGGCCGCGCTCTATCGGCTGGCGGCGGTGGCGGTGTACCCGTCCTTCTTCGAGGGCTTCGGGATCCCCATCGTCGAGGCGCTGGCGTCGGGGACGCCGATGGTGACCACCCGCGGCGGCGTGTTCCCGGAGGCGGCCGGGCCGGGATCCGCCTACGTGGACCCGCGCGACCCCGAGGAGCTGCGGACGGTGCTGGCGTCGATCCTGGGCGACCCGGATCGTGGGGCGGCGATGCGCGCTGCAGGGCTGAGCTACGCGGAGCGGTTCCAGGACGAGCGGATCGCCGCCGGGCTCCTGCAGGTCTACGCGGAGGCGCGGACCGGCCTGGCGCCCGCCGAGGTGGGGGCGGTGGCGAGCGGCGGGCGGCACTGACCGCGACGGTCAGGCGACCTTCCTGCCGGCGTCGTCGACCGCGCGGCGCGAGCGGCCCCACGCCCAGGCGGCCGCGGCCCAGAGCACGGCCGAGGCGAGCAGCGCGGCCGGGAGCAGGTACAGAGCCCTCCCGAAGGAGACCCGGTCCGCGACCGCGCCGAGCCCGAACGCACCGCCCAGCTCGCCCGCCCCGTGGATGAGGAGGAGCGCGACCGCCGCCAGCGCCGGGTCCGACACCTCCTGTCCGTCCAGGGCGGACACCGCACCGCGCGCCGCGGCGAACACGCCCAGGAGCGCCACCATCAGGCAGGGCAGGATCACCACCGACCGGGCGACCGACAGCGCGCCCAGCATGGCCATCGCCGCCGCCGCCATTCCGGCGGCCGCCGTCCAGCCGCCCGCGGCGGGGCGGCCCGTCCCGGCCTGCGACCCGGCCCGCCCCAGCGCGGCCCCGGCGAACCCGGAGGCGAGCACCGCCATCCCGAGCTGCGCTCCGGTGACGAGCCGCGGAACGCCCCGGGTCCGCTCCAGGAAGGCCGGCAGCCAGAAGGCGAGCGCGCTGGCGGCGCTCGCGCCCACCACCGCCGCCAGCACCGACAGGTACCGCGCCCGGGCGCCGGCCAGCCGCCGCAGCGCGCGCGCCCACCCCTCGGCGGACAGCGAGGACCACGGGTCCGCCTCCCGCCGCGGAGGCTCGCCCGCCCGCAGGCACGCCGGGGCGAGCGCCAGCAGGGCCACCCCGGAGGCGATGAAGGCGCCGCGCCAACCGGGCGTCCTGCCGCAGACGCCACCCAGCAGGTAGCCCATCGCCAGCCCGGCGGCGGCGGGCATGAGGAGCCCGCGCGGCGCGCGCCCGGGCCGACGATCCCCGTCCAGCAGCAGCACCACGGCCAGCCCGGCCGCCAGGCCGGCGCCGGCACCCGCAGCCACCCGCGCCGCGATCAGCGTCCAGAAGCCGAAGGCCGCGGCGGAGGCCGCCGTCGCGGCGCCGCACACGGCCAGCCCGGCGGCGAGCAGCGCGGCACGCCGGCGGCGGGCGCCGAGGGCGGCCCCCGCCGGAAGGCCGATGGCGTAGGCTCCCGCGAAGGCCGAGACCAGCGTCCCGAGCGCCTGATCGGTGAGCCAGAGCTGAGCGCGCAGGCTCTCCACCTCCGCGCCCGCCACCGCGCGCGAGAGGAACGTCGCGGCGAAGGCGAGCACGAGAAGGCGGCGACCCGGGGTGGCTCCCGGGCCGGGATAGGCGTCGAGGGAATCCGTCACCGCGCGCAAGCGTACCGTGCAAGCCCGGGGGGGTCGAGTCGGCGCCGCGGCGGACGGATGGGGGAGAGGGGGAGCCGCGCGTCGACCTATCCGTCGCAAATCCCGGCCGGTTCCGCTAAAAGGCCGGCTCGATGATCTCCGTCCAGAACGTCGAGCAAGGCCTACGGGCCCAAGAAGCTCTTCGAGGAGGTGAACGTCGCCTTCTCGCCGGGCCGTCGCTACGGCCTGACCGGCCCCAACGGGGCCGGCAAGTCCACCTTCATGAAGATCCTCGCGGGCGACGAGGAGCCGGACATCGGGCAGATCTCCGCGCCCGAAGCGCTGGGCATCCTGCGCCAGGACCACTTCCGCTACGAGGACAACCGCGTCCTGGACGTGGTGCTCATGGGGAACAAGCCCCTGTGGGACGGCCATGCAGCGAGAAGAACACGCTGCTGGCCAAGTCGGACATCACCGAGGAGGACGGCCACCGGCTGGGCGGAGCTGGAGGGCGTCATCGCCGAGGAGGACGGCTACTCGGCCGAGGCGGACGCGGCCGACGCTGCTGGTGGGCCTGGGCATCGAGGAGCCCTGCCACGACGAGCCCATGCGCGCAGCTGACCGGCGGCTACAAGCTGCGCGTGCTGCTGGCGCAGGCGCTCTTCGGCAAGCCCCACGGCCTGCTGCTCGACGAGCCCACCAACAACCTGGACATCGACTCCATCCGCTGGCTGGAGAGGTTCCTGCACGCAGTACGAGGGCGTGCTCATCACCATCAGCGCACGACCGGCACTTCCTGAACGCCATCTGCACGCACATCGCGGACATCGACTACGAGACCATCATCCAGCTACACGGGCGGCTACGACGACATGGTCCGGCAGAAGGCCCAGGTGCGTATCGCGGGTCGAGTCCGAGAACGACGAGAAGAAGAAGAAGATCGCCCAGCTGCAGGACTTCGTGGCGCGCTTCCACGCCGGCACGCGCGCCTCGCAGGTGCAGAGCCGCATCCGGGCCGATGCAGAAGCTGAGGCTCGGAGGATCTGAAGCGCTCCAACATCGCCGCGCCGTTCATCAAGTTCGAGCAGAAGGCGCCCTCCGGGAAGCAGACGCTGGAGATCCAGAACATCTCCAAGGCGTACGGCGGCAACGAGGTCATCCAGCCCTTCAGCGCGCTGGTCACCCGCGGCGAGAAGGTGTGCGTCATCGGCCGGAACGGCGTGGGCAAGACCACGCTGGTGAAGATGCTGGCCGGCGAGCTGCCCGCCGGACGCCGGGCACGTCCGCTGGGGTCACCAGGCGCAGGTGGGCTACCTGCCGCAGGACCACGCCGGCGTGATCCGGCCCGGCACCACCGCCTTCGGCTGGCTGCGCGAGCTGGAGGACAAGCTCTCCAACGAGGAGATCTCCGGGCTGCTGGGCCGGATGCTCTTCTCGGGCGAGGAGCGGATGAAGCCCACCGCCACCCTCTCCGGCGGCGAGACGGTCCGGCTGCTCCTCTCCAAGCTCATGCTCTTCAAGGACAACGTGCTGATCCTGGACGAGCCCACCAACCACCTCGACCTGCAGTCGATCGCGGCGCTCTCGGAAGGGCTGCAGCGGTACGAGGGGACGGTCATCGTCGTGACCCACGACCAGGAGCTGATCCGCGAGGTCGGCACGCGCATCTGGGCGCTGCACCGCGGGGAAGCCCATCCTCGACTTCGCGGGCACGTTCGACGAGTTCGTGGAGAAGCATCCGGACCTGGCTGCGGAACATCATTAGAACGGGGCTGCGCCCGCGGCCGGCGCCTTCCTGGCCTCGCCCACCTACCGCGGCATGCTGGCCGCGAGCCTCTCGCTCCGGCCGCCCGGGCTCCAGCTCCTGACCCAGGCGCGCGCCACCGCCTGGCTGGCGGGCCAGCGCGTCCCGCTGCGCGGGCTGGTCGCCGATCCGGCGCTGGAGCCCGTCGCGTCGTGGTCGCCCGGGCCGATCCTGGCCGCCCTGGCCGTGGCGGTCGCGCTCCTG
Source organism: uncultured Pseudomonadota bacterium (assembly GCA_963736345.1). GTDB lineage: Bacteria > Myxococcota > Myxococcia > Myxococcales > Anaeromyxobacteraceae > Anaeromyxobacter. Next base: position 254,599 of record CAVTOU010000029.1, read on the forward strand.
GCCGGGTTCCTCCTCCTGCGTCGGCGTCCGCTGCCCGCCTTCGCGGTGATCTGGTCCCTGTGCTGGCTCGCGCCCCAGGGGTGGTGGCTGCCCAGGCCGGAGCTCGCCAGCGAGCGGCAGCTCTACCTGGCGCTCCTGGGCCCGGCCTGGATGGCGGGCGCGGCCCTGGCGCGCCTCCCCGGGCCGCGCGCCCGCCGGGCGTCGCTGGCGGCGGTCCTGGTCCTCGCCCTGGCCGCCGGCACCGCGCTGCGCAGCCGGGTCTACCGGGACGAGGTGTGGTTCTGGTCCGACGTGGTCGCCAAGGTCCCGGGCAACGCCCGCGCCCACGGGAACCTGGGATACGCGCTCGCCCTGGCGCGCCGGACCGGGGAAGCTCGCGCCGAGCTGGCCCGGGCGGCGGCGCTGGACCCGGCCGACCTGCGACCGAGCGTGAACCTGCGACTGCTGAACGAGGGGGCGCTCGTCCCGGAGGGCGCGGGCTGCCCGCCGTCGGACGGCGCCGCCGCGCGCTGAGCGCGGCGCACGCGGGCGGCGTGGGCAACCTCGACGCGCCGCGCCCTGCGAGGTGGTATCATCCGGCCGCTCGACCCGGACGCGCCTTCCACCGGCCCCGGAGCGGCCCGGACCACATGCCCACCTGCCCACGCCGCAGTCGCCGCCGCGCCTTGCCCGCCCCGTGGATGACCGTTCTCGCCGCCCTGGTCGCCTGCCTGCTCGGGACGGCCTGCTCGCGCCGCCCGCCGGCCGAGAAGCAGGCGCGCGCGGCCGCGGTCCGGGCGGTGCGGGTCGAGGAGCGGGACGTGCCCATGGAGGTTCGCGGGGTGGGCCGCGTCGTCTCCAGCCAGTCGGTGGTGATCAAGCCGGAGGTCTCGGGCCGCATCGTCGTCGTGCACTTCGCCGAGGGGCAGAACGTCAAGGCGGGAGATCTGCTGCTGGAGATCGATCCCCGCCCGTACCGGGCCGCGCTGGCCCAGGCGCAGGCCCGGCTGGCCCAGGATCGGGCCCGGGCCGAGAACGCGCGCGCCGACGCGCAGCGCTACCAGAAGCTCCTGGAGAAGAGCTTCGTGGCCGAGCAGCAGCACGCGGCCGCCCAGGCCGAGGCGGCCGCGCTCGAGGCCGCGGTGGCGGCCGACCGCGCGGCGGTGGACCGGGCCGCGCTCGACCTGGCGCACTGCACCATCCGCGCGCCCTCCCCGGGCCGGACCGGCCGGCTTCTGGTGCACGTCGGCAACACGGTGCTGTCCGCGGACGCCCAGCCGCTCCTCACCGTCGAGCGGCGGCGGCCCGTCTACGCGGAGTTCTCCATCCCGGAGCGGTACCTCTCGGCGCTGCGCGCCGGCGGCGGGGCCGCGTCGCCCGCCACCGTGCGCACCCACGGCGGGGTGGAGCGGCAGGGCACGCTCGACCTGGTCGAGAACGCGGTCAATCCGTCCACCGGCAGCATCCTGCTGCGGGTGAAGCTGGCCAACGAGGACGAGGCCCTCTGGCCCGGGCAGGTGGTCGAGGTCCGGCTCCAGCTCGAGCTGCGCAAGGGCGCCCGGGTGGTTCCGGCCGCCGCGGTCGCCCAGGGGCAGCAGGGGGACTACGCCTACGTGGTCACGCCGCAGGCGACGGCGGAGATGCGGCAGGTGGTGGTCGAGCCGGCCGGCGACAGCGAGTTCGTGGTGCTGAAGGGCCTCTCGCCGGGCGAGCTGGTCGTGACCGAGGGGCAGATCAAGCTCACCCCCGGCGCCAGGGTGGAGCTGCTGGCCGGGAGGGGCGGGAAGTGAACCTCTCCGCGCCCTTCATCCGGCGGCCCATCATGACGATGCTGGTCATGTCCAGCATCACCCTGTTCGGCGTGGTGGCCTACCGCGACCTCCCGGTCTCGGACCTGCCCAACGTCGACTTCCCCAACATCTACGTGTGGGCCTCGCTGCCCGGGGCGAGTCCGGACACCATGGCCGCCTCGGTGGCGGCGCCGCTGGAGCGGGAGTTCTCCACCATCGCCGGGCTCAAGAACATGAGCTCGTCCAGCGGGCTCGGCCAGACCAGCATCTCGCTGGAGTTCGACCTCGGCCGCGACATCGACACGGCCGCCCAGGACGTGCAGTCGGCCATCTCCTCGGCGTCCCACCACCTCCCGACCACGCTCACCACCCCTCCCACCCTCCGCAAGGTGAACCCGGCGGACTGGCCCATCCTGCAGCTGGCGCTCACCTCGCCCACCCTGCGCCTGTCCGAGCTGACGCGGCTGGCGCAGGACGTGGTGGCGCAGCGCATCTCCACCGTGTCCGGGGTGGCTCAGGTCTCGGTCATGGGCGCCCAGAAGCGCGCCGTGCGCATCGAGCTGGATCCGCGGGCGCTGGCCGTCCGTGGCATCGCCCTGAACGACGTCACCGACGCCATCGACCGGGCCAACTCCAACCAGCCCACCGGAACGCTGCAGGGGTCCGACCGCTCCTACACCCTCGACGCCAGCGGCGGCCTCTCGAGCGCCCCGGACTTCCGCAGTGCCACCATCATCGTCCGGGAGGGCGCCCCGGTGAAGCTGGGCGACCTGGCGGTGGTGCGGGAGGGTGTCGAGGACGAGCGCACGGCCGCCTGGCTGTGGCGCGGGGAGGAGGAGCAGCGCGCCGTCGGTCTATCGGTCGATCGCCAGCCCGGCACCAACACGGTGGGGGTGGCCGAGGCCGTCCGGGCGCTCCTCCCCACCATCCAGGCGCAGCTTCCCGCCTCGGTGACCCTGCACATCCGGAACGACCGCTCGCTGCCGGTCCGCGCCTCGGTCCGGGACGTGAAGTTCACGCTCGGGCTCACGCTGGTGCTGGTGGTGCTGGTGATCTTCCTGTTCCTGCGCAGCGTCCGCGCCACCATCATCCCCAGCCTGGCGCTGCCGGTGTCGCTCATCGGGACCTTCGCGCTCATGCAGGTGCTGGGCTACAGCCTGGACAACCTCTCGCTCATGGCGCTGACCCTGGCGGTCGGGTTCGTGGTGGACGACGCCATCGTCATGCTGGAGAACATCCACCGCCACCGGGAGAGGGCGACGGACGCGGTCCAGGCCGCCCTGGACGGCTCCGGCGAGGTGGCCTTCACCATCGTCTCGATGACCCTGTCCCTGGCGGCGGTGTTCCTGCCGGTGTTCTTCCTGGGCGGCATCGTGGGGCGTCTCTTCCGCGAGTTCGCGGTCACCATGGGCGTCGCCATCCTGGTCTCGGGGGTGGTCTCGCTGACGCTCACGCCCATGCTGTGCGCGCGCTTCCTGGGGGCACCCGGGGCCGAGCACCACGGCCGGGCCTATCGCGCCTCGGAGCGGGTCTTCGAGAAGGCGCTGGACTTCTACGACGCCGGCCTGCGCTGGTCGCTCTCCCACCGCCGGACGGTCCTGGTCCTGTCGCTGGCGGTGGCGGTGGCGATGGTTCCGCTGGCCCTGGCCGTCCCCCGCGGCTTCCTGCCCACCGAGGACACCGGCCGGCTCCGCGTCAACACCGAGGCCATGGAGGGGACGAGCTGGGAGGGGATGGTGCGGATCCAGCGCGCCGCCGGCGCGGTGGTGGCCGGACACCCGGCGGTGAAGCGAATCCTCTCGGACGCGGGCCGGCGCGGGACCTCGGCCCAGACCAGCGGCTCCATCGACATCGAGCTCAAGGACCGCTCGCAGCGGCCGCACGTCGACGTGGTGCTGCGGGAGCTGCGGGCGTCGCTCTCCAGGATCCCGGGGCTGCGCGCCTCGCTGGTGAACCCGCCCCCCATCACCGTCGGCGGCTGGGGCCGCGCCCAGTACCAGTACACGCTCATGGACGCGGACACGGGCGCGCTCTACCGCGGCGCCACCCTGCTCGAGGAGCAGCTCCGCGGACGCCGCGACCTGTTCCTGGACGTCACCAGCGACCTGCGGGTCGGGAACCCGCAGCTGGGCGTCGAGATCGACCGGGAGCGGGCCGCGCTGCTGGGCGTCTCGCCCGACACCATCGAGGACGCGCTCTACACCGCCTTCGGGCCGCGCCAGATCTCGACCATCCAGGCCCCGGAGAATCAGTACGCGGTCCTGGCCGAGCTGGCGCCCGAGTATCGACGCGGGCCGCCGGCGCTGGAGTGGCTGCACCTGCGCTCCTCCTCGGGCAAGCTGGTGCCGCTGGAGGCGGTGGCGCGGCTGACCCGCAAGGCGGGACCGCTCACGGTCAATCACGCCGGCCAGCTCCCGGCGGTGAGCCTCTCCTTCAACCTGGCCCCGGACCGCTCCATCGGCGAGGCGGTCGGGGTGGTGGAGCGGCTCTCGGCCGAGGTGCTGCCGCCCACCGTCATGACGCGGTTCCAGGGCACGGCCCAGGCGTTCCAGGAGTCGGTGCGCGGCCTGGGGCTGCTGCTGGTGATGGCGGTGCTGGTCATCTACGTGGTGCTGGGCATCCTCTACGAGAGCCTGGTCCACCCGGTGACCATCCTCACCGCGCTGCCCTTCGCCGGCTTCGGCGCCCTGCTCACCCTCTACGTCTTCAAGGCGGAGCTGTCGGTGTACGCCTTCGTCGGCATCATCATGCTGGTGGGCCTGGTGAAGAAGAACGGCATCATGATGGTGGACTTCGCCATCGAGGCGCAGCGGTCAGGCACCCCCGCCGCGGAGGCCATCCGGCAGGCCTGCCGGATCCGGTTCCGGCCCATCATGATGACCACCCTGGCCGCGCTCATGGGCACGCTCCCCATCGCCATCGGCTGGGGGGCGGGGGCCGACGCGCGCCGGCCGCTGGGCCTGGCCGTGGTGGGCGGGCTTCTCTTCTCGCAGATGCTGACGCTGTTCGTGACCCCGGTCTTCTACCTCACCACCGAGCGGCTGCGCGGGAGGGGGTGACCGTCAGCCCTCGCCCGGGCGGGCGGAGCGCGCCCCGATGCCGCCGGCGCCGAGCTGATCGAGCAGCGCCTGTGCGGCCGGCCAGCCGCCGCGCAGCCATACCGCCTTCTCCAGCGCCTTGACCGCCCCGGCGCGGTCGCCGCGCTTGAGCCGCACAAGGCCCAGCTCGTACTGCACGTTGGGCGCGGTGGGATCGAGCCGGGACGCCTCCTCGAGCTGCTCGGCGGCCGCCTCGACCTCCCCGGCCTCGAGCAGGAGCGCGCCCAGGTTGAGCCGCGGCGAGGGGAACTTCGGGTCGATGGCGATGGCGCGCCGGTACGCGTCGCGCGCCTCGGCCCGCCGGCCCAGCCGCACCCGGGACACGCCCAGGTTGTTCCAGGCGCGGGCGAAGTCCGGCTTCACCTGGGTGGCGAGCGCGAACTGGTGCTCCGCGCCGGCCCACCCTGCGGCGGTGCCGCCCTCGCCACCGCCCTCCAGCAGGATGTAGCCCAGGTTGTTGTAGTAGTGCGCCACCGCCTCGATGTCGTCGATGGGCTCGTACCAGTAGATCCGGCCCATGCGCGCGAAGTCGAGCCCGTAGCGATCGCTGGTGGTCCGGACGTAGGCGGTGATGTGGCCGACCTTCACGGTGGTCTGATCGCCGAGGTACTCGGTGTCCTGCATCCGGAAGGAGGCGTCCATGTAGCTGGCGTCCAGTCCGACCGCGCGCGCCAGGCCCACGAAGGCCGAAGCCAGCGCCAGGCAGTCGCCGCCGCCGTGGGCGAAGGCCTGCTCGGCCGTGCCAGGCACGCCCACCATGTACCGGAGCGCGAAGCCGCGCGGGCCGATGAGCGCGTCGAGGAGGATCCGGACCTTCTCCGACGCATCGGGGGTGTTGGCCACGAGCGCCTGCACCTGGCGCGCGTGCGCGGCGCTGATCTCGAACGGGATCACCACCTCGTCGCGGGGAATGCGGCGCGCGAGTTCCTGCCGGAGCTGGTCGGGCGCGTAGGCGAGCTGCTTGTGCTCGGTGGCACACCCCTCTCCCGCCAGCGACGCCAGGATCAAGGCAGCCGAGAGGACGCGGGGCGAGCCCACCCCTGGAGTCTATCGCCGCGGTCCGGCCGGCGTGAGGGACCCCCCTCCGTGGTGTGGGCGCCGCGGCCATGGCCCTCCCCGGCGGGCCGTTCGAAGCGGTTTGACCGGCTGTATGCCCGGGCACGCAGCCATGCCAGGCGGAGCCGCCGCCGCGGCCGAGGAATGTACCCCGTTCCCGGGGCCGGGGGGGGGGAGGGTCGGGGCCGCGTCTATGCGCCGGCCCGGCCTTCTGCCACCATCCCGCCCGGAGCCGCACGAGCCCTCCGGGAGACCGCATGCAGGCGTTCACCTGGGATCCGAGCTTCGAGACCCACATCCCCGAGGTGGACGCGCAGCACCACCGGCTGGTGGATCTCATCAACGGGCTCGGGTCGCTGCTGGTGGAGGGGGGCGAGCTGGCGCCGGCGGAGCTGGAGCGCACCCACCGCGAGCTCGCCGACTACGCCGGCCACCACTTCGCCGACGAGGAGCGGCTCATGGCGCAGGCGGAGGTGGACCCCCGTCACCGGCAGGGCCACCACCGCGACCACGAGACCTTCCGGGAGTACGTCGCCGCAGCCACCGGGCGGACCGGGCCCGGCGAGGAGAGCCGCCTGCTCAGCTACCTGGTGCACTGGCTCACCTTCCACATCCTCGGCTCGGACCAGTCCATGGCCCGGCAGCTCCACGCCATCCACGCCGGGAGCGGCCCCGCCGACGCCTACCAGCGCGAGGCGGACCCCATCGACGCCGGCTCGCAGCTCCTGCTCCAATCGGTGCGGGAGCTCTTCGAGGTGCTCTCTCGCCGCAACCGCGAGCTGACCGAGCTGAACCGCACGCTGGAGGAGCGGGTGGCGGATCGGACCTGGGCCCTCAGCGCCGCCAACGCCGAGCTGCGGGGCCTGGTCTCCAAGGTCGAGCGCATGGCCATGACCGACAGCCTCACCGACCTTCCCAACCGGCGCTACGCCATGCGACGGCTGGCCGGCGCCTGGGCGACGGCGGTGCGCCACGGGCACCCGCTCTCGTGCCTGCTCATCGACGCCGACGGCTTCAAGGAGGTGAACGACTCGCGCGGACACGAGGCGGGGGACCAGGTGCTGGTGCGCCTGGCCCAGGAGCTCCGTCGAATCGGCGCGGGAGAGCGACGAGGTGTGCCGGCTGGGCGGCGACGAGTTCCTGGTCATCTGCCCGGAGACGCCGCTGGAGGGGGCCGTGTCGCTGGGCGAGCGCATGCGGGTGGGCGTGGCCGGGGTGCAGGAAGAGCTGGAGGGGGGCGGCGTCTGGACTGCCAGCGTCAGCATCGGCGCGGCGGCGCTGCGGGAAGGAATGTCGAGCTTCGAGGAGCTGCTCCGCGAGGCGGACGCCGGCGTCTACCTGGCCAAGCGGACCGGCCGGAACCGCGTGGCGGCGCTCGGCATCGAGGGCGGGGGCCCCACCTGAGCGCGCGCCCGGCGCTCCTCAGCGGCGCGCGGCGGGCGCCGCGGCGCGGCCCGGCCGGTGCAAGGCCACGACCAGGAGCAGCACCGGCACCGCCGCCAGGTATCCGGTCCGCAGCGAGACGACGCCGGCCAGGGCGCTGAGCAGCACCGGCGCCGCCAGCACCGCGGCGCCGGAGGCCAGCGTCCCCAGGGCGGCGCCCCGTGCCAGCGGCAGGCCGGGGGTCCGGACCAGCTGATCGTAAAGGACCGGGTAGAGCGGGGAGATGCCCAGCCCGGCCAGGCCCAGGGCGGCGGTGGCGAGGCCCGGGCCGGTGGGGGCAGCGGCCAGGAGCGCTCCCGCCACCGCGAGGGCCACGCCCACGCCGACCACCGGCGCCCGCCCCAGGAGCCGCGGCGAAAGGATCCGCCCCGCCGCCATGCCCACCGGGAAGGCGGCGGCGGCGGCCGAGGCCGCGCCCGGCTCGAGCCCGCTGTCCTGCAGGCGCGCCGCGCCCCAGACCACGAAGGCGAACTCGGGCGAGACCGCCATCACCATGGCCAGCCAGCTCCGGGCCGCGCTCCACCCCACACTGCCGCGTTCCGCCGGTGCGGGCGAGGGGACGGGAGCGGGGGGCGCACCGGCCGGCCCGGCGGGGCGCAGCGCGATCCAGAGGAGCGGCGGGACCGCCAGGAGCAGCGCCAGGCGCCCGCGTCCGGACAGCCCCTCGACGAGGCCGAGGAGCAGCGGCGCGCCGACCCCGGCCAGGCTGCTGGCGGCGTTGGCGCGGGTGAGCCTGCCCGCCGCCCCCGGGCCCGCGACCAGCACCGGGCTGGTCAGGACGACCCCCGCGGCGCCGATGCCGAGCAGCAGCGCGCCGGCCTGGGCCAGGTGCAGCGAGGTGGCCGCGGCGAGCAGGGCCGCGCCGACCGCCACCCCCGCCGAGGAGACCTGCAGCGTCCGCCGGGCGCCGATGCGGAGGAGCCGCTCCCCCACGAACCCGAGCAAGAGAAGCGCCGCGCCGAAGCCGCCCGACAGCCATGACAGCCGCTCCCGCGGGATGGCCAGGTCGCGGGCCAGCAGGATGAGGCAGGATCCCAGGCTCGCCACCAGGAACCCGATCGACCCCATTCCGATCCCGAGCGCCAGATCGGCCGACGGCGCCAGCCGGGCAGCCCCGGCGCCGGGTGGGGCGCCGTCGATCCCTCGCGTGCTCATCACCATGGACTTCCTGCCGACCATCCTGCTCCGCTCGCCCGAGCACCTCCAATCGAAAGTGGAGGCCGGATCGATAACCGGAGGGCATCGCAGTCTCCCGACCTCGCCGGCGGTGCCCGCGTCTCCATGCGCACGCGGAGCGGAGGGTCGCCCCTCCTGGCGAGCCGCCCGGTCGCACCCCCCTGACCGCCCCGGCGCCGGGAACCATCCGCGCCCGCCGTCGTATGCGTCCGTGAACCGGGCCGGTCCACGGCCCGAAAGCGAGGACTTGCATGAACATTTCCAGGCTCTGGCGGATCGCGGCCGCCGTGGCGGTGCTGGGCACAGCCGGCATGGCGCGAGCGGTCGAGAACGAAGGAACCCCGGGGACGGGCGCGGTGCGGGTACGGGCCTCGTCGCCGGCGGAGCAGGCGAGGCAGGTGCGCGGCGCCGACCGGCAGCCTCAGCAGGACCGTGACGCGCAGGAGTTCGAGCGCGGCAACACCCAGGGTCGCGGCTAGCGGGCGGCCGAGCAGTCGCGGACCCGGGGGTGGGTGAAATCGCGCTCGCCGGGACGGCGGCAATCGAAAGTTCCCCACGGCCGTTCGGGCGACGTAGACTTGCGACCGGCAGTCGCTGCTGCATCCCAGGTTTCGCTGGCACGGTGCGTTCACGAGCTGCTGCTGTCCACGCCGAATGAGGAGATCCACATGTCCTTCATGGACGCCGTCAAAGCCGTCCTGACCAACTACGTCGGCTTCTCCGGCCGCGCCCGCCGGTCCGAGTTCTGGTGGTACGTGCTGTTCCTGGTCATCGTCGACGTCGTGGCGATGATCCTCAACAACCTGGTCGGCACGACAATCATCAGCACGATCGTCGGGCTCGCCCTCCTGCTCCCGAACCTGGCCGTCGGCGCGCGGCGTCTGCACGACACCGGCCACAGCGGTTGGTGGCAGCTCATCGCGCTCACCGGCATCGGCATCATCCTGCTGATCGTCTGGTGGGTGGGCGACAGCCAGCCGGGCCAGAACAAGTACGGCGCGAACCCCAAGGAAGCCCCCGCCGCCACCACCGCGGCCGCCTGACGATCCACGGCAGCCGTTCCCTGCAGGCGCGATCCGGCCCGGGCCGCTCGGCCCGGGCTTTCGCGTCTTGGCGGCCCGCGCTGGCCCGCGAAACCTACCCCACCGTCTGCAGCCCGGCCGCGATCCCGTTGACGGTGAGCCGCAGGGCCTCGCGGATCCGCTCTCGCTCGGGGTCGGCGGTGGTCCGCAGCCTGCGCAGCAGCTCGATCTGCACGTGGGAGAGCACGTCCACGTACGGATTGCGCCGCGCCGCTGCCTTCTCCACGGCCGGCCATGCGCCCATCAGGCTGCCCTCGCCGGAGAGGGCCCGGATCCCGTGCAGCGTGCGGCCGTGCTCCTCGCGGATCAGGTCCATCACGGCGCGATCGTCGGGCGTCGGCCAGGCGCGCGTAGTGAACGGCCACCTCCAGGTCGGCCTGGGTGAGCGCCACCCGGGCGTCGTCGACCAGGCCGCGCAGGAAGGGCCAGTCGTGGTACAGGCCCCGGGCCCGCTCCGCGCCCAGCTCCGCGATCAGGGCGAGCAGCGCGCTCCCCAGCCCGAACCAGCCCGGGATGCCGTGGCGGCTCTGGTTCCAGGAGAACACCCAGGGGATGGCCCGCAGCGACGTCGAGCGAGAGCGTGCCGGTCCGGCTGGCCGGGCGGGACGCGAAGCGGAGCTCGGGGACCTCCTCCATGGGCGTGGCCCGCAGCGCGTAGCGCGCCAGCCGGTCCGGGTCGGAGGTGAGCTCGCGGTAGGTCGCGAGGGCGGCCGCCGCGGCGCGATCGATGACCTGCTCGCGCTGGCGGGTGGCCACGTCGGCGGCGCGCTCCAGGCGGCCATCGACGTGCACAGCACCGCCGTTCACCATCTGCTCCAGATCGCGGATGCGCGATCTCCAGGCGACCGTAGCGCGCCGCCACCGTCTCGCCCTGCTCGGTGACGCGGAAGCGTCCGCGCAGCGCCGCCCGGGGCTGGGAGCGGATGGCGCGGTTGGCGGGCCCGCCGCCGCGCCCCACCGCGCCGCCGCGCCCGTGGAAGAGGGTGAGCGTCATGCCCCTCCGCCTCTGCCACCTGCGCCAGCACCAGCTGCGCCTGGTGCAGCGCCACCCGGCTGGGCAGGTAGCCCACCTGCTTGCCCGAGTCGGAGTAGCCGACCATCACCTCCAGCTCGCCGCGCAGCGCGGCCCGGAGCGGCGGGACCGCAGAGCATGCGCCTGGGCCAGGACGCCGGCGTTCTCGAGGTCCTCCAGCTGCTCGAGCAGCGGCACCGGCCGGAGCTCGTCGGGCGCGAGCCGGGCGGTGCGGGCCAGGAACATCACCTCCAGGAGATCGCTCACCGAGCGGGTGAAGGAGATGACGTAGCGCTCGCAGGCGGCCGGGCCGCCGTCGCGCCGCGCTCGGCCCACCACCTCCAGCGTGGCCAGCGCCTCGCGCGCCTCGGGCGAGAGCCGGCGCCGGTCCGGCACCGGAAGCGAGGTGCGGGAGAGCAGCTCGCCGAGCAGCGCCGTGCGCTCGGGCTCGCGCCAGCTCCGCGTACCCGGGGTGCCCGCCCTGCGCCAGCACCTCGGCCACCACGCGGGCGTGCACGTCCGAGTGCTGCCGGAGGTCCATCGAGGCCAGGTGGAAGCCGAACACCTCGGCGCGGCGCCGGGCGTCCTCCAGCGCACCCCGCGCCAGCCGCCCCAGGCCGGCCGCGGAGAGCGTCCGCTGCAGGAGCTCCAGATCGGCCAGGTACGCCTCGACGTCCGGGTAGCCGCCCTCGGCGCGGCCGCGGGCGGCCTCCAGCCGGGCCGCCATGAAGCGCAGCTTCTCGCGCCAGCGCTCGTCCGTCCCGGAGCGCCCGCGACGACGCCGGCAGCTCGGGGAACCGCTCCCGGTCGGCGGCGATCGAGGCCTCCAGCTCTTCGCGCGCGGCGCGATCGCAGCGCGGCCGACGACGCCGACAGCTCGCGCCAGGAGGGCGCGGACGTCGGCGGCGTAGCGGCCCAGCACCAGCGCCCGCTGCCGCTCCAGCGCGGCGCGGGTGACCTCGGCGGTGACGAACGGGTTCCCGTCTCGGTCGCCGCCGATCCAGGTGCCGAAGCGGAGGAAGGGCGGGATCCGGAAGCCCGCCGACGGCCACTGCTCGCGAGAGCCCGCGCTCCAGGGATCGGTACACCGCCGGGACCGCGTCGAGGAGCGTCCGCTCGAACACCGCCAGGCCGGCCCGCACCTCGTCGAGCGGGGTGGGGCGCGCGGTGCGCGACTGGCGGGTGGCGGCCAGCGCGGTCACCACCTCGCGCAGACGCTCCTCGATCGCCGCCCGCTCCCGCTGGCCGGCCCGCGGGTCGTCCAGCGCCGAGAGCAGCCGGGAGACGCGGGCCAGGTGGTCGAGCACGGTCCGGCGGCGCGCCTCGGTGGGGTGTGCGGTCAGGACCGGCATCACCAGCAGTCGATCGAGCAGCGCCTGCACGTCGGCGGGAGTGGCCCCGCCCTGGCGCAGCTCGGCGCAGGCGGCGGCCACCGAGGCGTCCACCGGCGCGCCGGCCACGTCGCGGGCGCGCAGCGCCCGGGACCGGTGCTGCTCCTCGGCCGCGTTGATGAGGTGGAAGAAGACGGTGAAGCCCTCGGCCAGGAGCTCCAGCTCGGCCAGGTCGAGGCCCGCGACCGATGCCGCGAAGGCGTCCCGTCCGCCCGGGAGCTTGCCCTGCCGCAGGGCCACTGCGGTCTGCCGGGTGCGCTCGATCCGGTCCAGGGCCGCCGGCCCGCGCAGCTCCGCCAGGGTCTCGCCCAGGATGCGCCCCAGGCGGCGGATCTCCTCGATCAGTGAAGCCTCGCTGTCGCCCATGCCCTCTTCATGCGGGGACGACCCGTCCGAGTCAAACGAACCGCGCAGCCTATTCGCGCCGGGGCACCCGGAGCGGGATCTCGAGCGAGGCCACCGCGCCCCGGGTCCCGGGCCGTTCCTGGAGCGTCACCGTTCCCCCGTGCAGCTCGGCGACCTGGCGCGACAGGACCAGGCCGATGCCGCTGCCGCCCGGCTTGGTCGTGAAGAAGGGCACGAACAGGTTGTCGGGGTTGGGGAGGCCCGGGCCGTCGTCCAGGATGCGCACCCGGAGGCTCTGGCCGGCCGCCTCGGCCTCGAGCTCGACCGATCCCTGCGGGCCGGCCGCCTCGACGGCGTTGCGGAGCAGGTTCACCAGCGCCTGCTCGACGAGATCGGCGTCCAGCACCGCGGTCAGCCTCTCGTCCACGCGCACACCCACCGGCCAGGGCGCCAGGGCCGCCACCCGGCGCAGGAGCGGCGCGATCTCGGTCGGGATCGGCCGCGGCGGCGGCAGGTGCGCCAGCCGCCGGTACTGGGCCAGGAAGCGGTCCAGCGAGGCGGAGCGCTCCTCGATCACCTGCAGCCCCTCCAGCGCATCGGCCCGGCGCGGACCCTCCGGCAGCTCGCGGGCGAGCATGGCGCGAACCGTGCCGGCGATGGAGCGGATGGGCGCGAGCGAGTTCTTCACCTCGTGCCCCATCACCCGCAGGAGCCGCTGCCAGGCGGCGCGCTCCTCCTCGCGCAGCGCGGCGCGGAGATCCGTCACCACCAGCAGGTGCTGGGCCAGGCCGCCCTCGCGAAACGTGCCGTGGGTCACCTGCCACCGGCCCGGGTGGCCGGCCACCGACGACATGAGCCGGGTGCCGGGCTCGCGGGGCACGAGCTCGAGCAGCCCCAGCTCCGCGGCCGGACGCCCCAGGAGCCGCGGCACCGGCGCCCCCAGGAGCCGGGCCGCGGCCGGGTTCGCGAGCCGGAGCACGCCCCGCCCGTCGAGCGCCAGCACCGCCACGTCCACGCTGCGGAGCAGCTGCTCCAGCAGCGCGGTGACCTCCAGGGCGCGGAGATGCTCGGTGCGCATGGCGTCGGCGAGCTGGTTCACCTCCAGCACCAGCTCCCCCAGCGGCTCGCCCGGCCGGGCGCCGCGGCCGCGGATGGAGTGGTCGCCGGACCGGAGGGCCTCCACCACGGTGGTGAGCCCGCGCAGCGGCTGCGACACGCTCTCCCGGGCGGCGTGGCCCAGCGCCGCCCAGAGCAGCGCGCCCACCAGGGCCAGCAGCACGCGCAGGAGCCAGTCCACCGGCGCGGCCAGGCACAGGCCCGCGGTGGCCAGCGCGCCGCAGCTGGCCATGGCGAGCACGAAGCGCCGGTGGCGCCGATCCAGAGATCGCGGTTCGCTTCGCGCCGCCCGCCGGGGCCCAGGCCGGGGTTTCGATCCCGGCGCGCCCTGGCCGGCGGCCTCAGCCATCGGACCGGATCCCCAGCTTCTCCATGCGCCGGTACATGGCGCTGCGGGAGAGTCCCAGCGCGCGCGCCGCCTCCTGGACGCTCCCGGCGCACCGCCGCAGGGCCGCGCGGAGCAAGGCCCGCTCCGCGTCCTCCAGGCTCATCTCCTGGAGCGAGACCGGCGCCGCCGGGGCGGCGGGTCCGAGGCGCAGATCACGGGAGGTGAGGCGCGGACCGTCGGCCAGCAGCACGGCGCGCTCGATCACGTTCTGCAGCTCCCGCACGTTGCCGGGCCAGGCGTAGGCGTCGAGCGCCGCCAGCGCGTCGGCGGTGAAGCCCTCCATCTCGCGGCGGTAGCGCCCGGCGGCGCGCCCGAGCGCGGCCGCGGCCAGGAGCGGGACGTCCTCGCGGCGCTCGCGGAGCGGAGGGAGCCGCAGCTCGACCAGGTTGAGGCGGAAGAGCAGGTCCTGCCGGAACCGTCCCTGCGCCACCAGCCCCGTCAGGTCGGCGTTGGTGGCGGCCACGACGCGGACGTCGGCCCGGCGCGTCCGGGAGCTCCCCACCGGCTCGAACTCGCCGCACTCCAGCACGCGCAGGAGCTTGGACTGGGCTCCGCCGGGCAGGTTCCCGACCTCGTCCAGGAACAACGTTCCGCCCTCGGCCAGCTCGAACCGGCCGGCCCGCGTCTCGCGCGCGTCGGTGAAGGCGCCCTTCACGTGCCCGAACATCTCGCTCTCGAAGAGCGACTCGGGGACGCCGCCGGCGTTGACCTCGACGAAGGGGGCGCCGGCGCGGCCGGAACGGCGGTGGATCCAGCGCGCCAGGATGCTCTTGCCGGTGCCGTTCTCCCCGGTGATCAGCACAGGCGCGTCGGACCCCGCCACGCGCCCGGCCAGGGCCAGCAGGTCCGACATGGCCTGCGAGGCGCCGATGATGGGCCTGTCGTCGCTCGCCCCGGGACCGCGCAGGACCGCGTTCTCGGCCTCCAGCCGGCGCGCCCGCCGCAGCGCGCGCCCCAGCTCGAGCTGGTTGCGCACCACCGCCAGGAGCCGGGCGTTCTCCCAGGGCTTCTCCACGAAGTCGCGCGCCCCGGCCTGCATGGCCTGGACGGCCAGATCCACGGTGGCCCAGGCGGTCATGACCACCACCGGGAGATCCGGGTCCTGCTGGCGCAGCCGCGCCAGCAGGTCGAGCCCCTCGCCGCCCGAGGTGGTGTCGCGGGCGTAGTTGAGATCGAGGAGGGCGGCGTCGAAGCGCCGCTCGGCCGCTGCCGCCAGGGCTCCCGCGGGCGAGCCGACCGCGTGGACCTCGATCCCTTCCTCGGCCAGGAGCAGGCGGACCGCGGTCCGGACGTCGGCGGCATCGTCGGCGATGAGGAGGCAGGGGCGGTCGGGGCGGGGATCGGTCACGGTGCCCTCGGATGCAGTCTACCACTGCGTTCAGGTGTGTCTCAGTGCGGCCGCCGGCTCGAGCGAGAGCGCGCGCCGGAGCGGGACCGCCACCGCCGCCAGGAGCGTCGCCGAGAGCAGCACGGCCACGGCCAGGTACACGATGACCGCGGGATCGGGCTGGGCCACGACGGAACCCACCACGGCGCCCATGGCCGGCGCCAGGACCATCCCCAGCAAGAGCCCGAGCGCGAGCTGCCAGCCGGAGCGGGCCAGCACCGCCGCGACGACGCGACCACCCGGAGCGCCCAGGGCGCGCCGGATGGCGAGCTCGCGCGCTCCCTGGGCCACCGAGTAGGCCAGGACGCCGTACACGCCGGCGGCCGCCAGCGCCAGCGCGACCGCGCCGAAGATCGCGAACATGCGCCCGATGAGGGTCAGCCCGGCCGCATTGCGCTGCCGCTCCTCGTCCAGGCTCCGCACCGAGAACAACGGCACGTCGGAGTCGAGCTGCCGCACCGCCGCCCGCAGCGCCTCGGCTGCTGCCATCGGGTCGCGCGGTGCCCGCAGGGTCACGTACATCCACCGCCCCGGCCACTGGATCATCGGGATGTAGATCACGGGCGGCCAGGCGCGCTGGGCGCCGAGCTGCTCGTCGTAGCGGACGTCCTTGGCCACGCCCACCACACGGAGGGGGACGAGCCAGGGCACCTCGGGATTGACCCGGATGACCTTTCCGATGGGGTCCTCGCCCGGCCAGGCGGTCCTGGCCAGCGACTCGCTCACCACCGCCACGCTGGAGAACCAGTCGACGTCGGTGTCGAGGATGGTCCGCCCCTGGACGGGAATGCGGAAGGTCTCGAAGTACCCGGGGCTGGGGTGCACCACCGCCGCCGAGGGCAGGTCCTCCGTCCGTCCCGCGCTGCGATCCATGAGCTGGTACCGGAAGTGGATGACGGCGGAGATCCCGGGCGGCGAGGAGGTCATGCTCGCGTTCTCCACCCCGGGGATGGCCCGGAGGCGCGCGGACAGGTCGATCATGAAGTTCCTCTGCTGCACGGAATCCCAGCGCGGCGGCAGCGTCAGCCGCGCCATGAGGAAGCCGGAGGTCGGGACGCCGACGTCGCCCGTGCCCAGCCTCGCGCCCGAGCGGATCACCAGCCCGGCCGCGCTGAGGAGCGCGGAGGAGAGGGCGATCTCGGCCACCACCAGCCAGCGCACCAGCCGGGTCGCGTGGAGCCCGGTCTCGCGCTGCCCCTCGCGCAGGAGCGGATCGACGGAGACGCGCGCGGCGCGGAACGCCGGATGGAGGCCCGCCGCCAGAGCGGCCACCAGCGCGGTGGCGAGCGCGAAGGCGAGGGTGGCGCCGTCCAGCTCCATGCGCCACCAGGAGGGCGCGGCAGGGAGCACGGCCGGGAGCACGCGGCGGAGCGCCTCCATCGTGCCCTCGGCCAGGACCAGGGCCAGGAGCGCAGCGGCGGCGCCGATGACGGCCGACTCCGCCAGCATCTGGCCGGCCAGGCGGAGCCGGCCCGCGCCCAGCGCCCGCCGCACGGCGGCCTCGTGCGTGCGCCCGGCGCCGCGGACCAGGAGGAGGCCGGCCACGTTCACGCAGGCCAGCACCAGCACCAGCAGCACGCTGCCGAAGAGGACGCGCACCAGCCGCTGGTAGTCGCTCCCCATCCACAGGAGCGAGAGCGGGCGCACCTCGGGGCGCTCGTTCGCGACCTCCGGGTACCTGGCGGTGCGCCGCGCCTGGATGGCCTGGAGCTCGGCCCCGGCCGCTTCCGGCGTGACCCCGTCGCGGAGCCGGCCGATGGGGACCTTCGAGGGCGCCAGCAGCCGGGGCAGCGGCATGCCGGCGCGCGCGGGCTCGGGATCGTGGGCGGTGTCGGTGCGGTCGGCGGTCCAGAGCAGCGCCGACACCGGCAGGTCCAGCGCGGCCGGGGCCACCCCCACCACCGTGTGAAGCTCGCCGTTCACCCACACGCTCTCGCCCACCGCCGACGACTCCGCCCCGAAGGCGGCGCGCCAGAGCCTCTCGGAGAGGACCGCCACCGGGGCGGCGTGCGGCCGGGCGTCCTCGGCGAGGAGGTTCCGTCCCAGCAGCGGCTTCACGCGGAGAATGGAGAAGAACGCTCCGGTGACCCGCGCCGACAGGTACCGCTCGGCGGTCGATCCCCGGCGCCGGAACGAGACCGTGTCGGTGTCCACGCCGGCCACGCCCTCGAACGACCTCTGCTCACGGCCCCAGTCCTCGAGGTCGTGGAGCTTGACCGGGCCGTCGGGGACGTTGTGCTTCGTGTCCACGATGGAGAGCGAGAACACGCGGTCGACGCGGTCGAGCGGCGGCGGCGTCGTGGTGACGCGCAGGAACCCGAGCATCACCACCACGGCGGCGATCCCCAGCGCCAGGACGCCCGCGGCCATGGCGAAGAAGCCCGGCGCCCGGAGCAGGGTGCGGAGCGCGACGCGCACATCGGCCAGGAAGCTCACCAGCGATCTCCGTCAGGTATGGCGCAGGGCCACGGCGGGCTCCAGCGTGAGGGCTCGCCGCAGCGGGACCAGCACCGAGGCGAGCAGCGTCCCCGACAGCACCGCCACCACCTCCAGGTAGACGACGAGCCCGGACTGGGTCTGGATCACCACCGACCCGACCACCGCGCGCACGGCGGGCGCCAGGGCCAGCCCCAGCAAGAGCCCGAGCGCGAGCTGCCAGCCGGAGCGGGCCAGCACCGCCGCCAGGACGATCCACCGGGGCGCGCCCAGCGCGCGGCGGATGGCGATCTCGCGCGACCCCTGGGCCACCGAGTAGGCCAGGACCCCGTACACGCCGGCGGCGGCCAGCGCCAGCGCGACGGCGCCGAAGAGCGCGAACATGCGCCCGACCAGGGTCAGCCCGGCCGCATTCCGCTGCCGCTCCTGGTCCAGCGTCCGCACCGAGAACACGGGCACGTCCGCGTCGAGGGCCCGCACCGCGTCCCGCACGCCCTCGGCCGCGGCCATCGGGTCCCGGGGAGCGCGCAGGGTGAGGTACAGCCAGCGGTTCGGCCACTGGAACATGCACACGTAGACGACGGGGGCCGGGTGCCCGCCGCGCGCAGCCGCTCGTCGTAGCGGACGTCCTTCGCCACCCCCACGACGCGGACCGGCGGCAGCCAGGTCTCCTGCGGGGCGATCCGGAACGTCTTCCCGATGGGGTTCTCGCCCGGCCAGGCGGTCCTGGCCATGGACTCGCTCACCACCGCCACGCTGTCGCGGCCGTCCGCGTCCGTGTCGAGGAAGGTCCGCCCCTGGACCGCGATGTGGAAGTTCTCGAAGTACCCCGGGCTGGCGAAGATGACCGCCGCCGAGGGCAGCTCCTCGATGCGCGGGTTGCTGCGGTCGGAAAGCGCGTAGCCGGGTCTCCAGAAGGCGGTGATGCCGGGCGGCGAGGTGCTCACCGCGATCGACTCGACGCCGGGGATGGCCCGCACGCGCGAGGTGAGGCTCACGATGAAGTAGTGCTGTGCCGCGAAGTCGTAGCGCGGCGGCAGCTCGACCCGGGCCATGAGCATCCCGGCGGTCGGGACGCCCACGTCGCCGGTTCCAGCTCGCGCCGGAGCGGATCACCAGCCCCGCCGCGGTGAGCAGCGCGGAGGAAATCGCGATCTCGAGCACGACCAGCCAGCGAACCAACCGGGCGGCGTGGAGCCCGGTCTCGCGCCGCCCCTGGCGCAGGAGGGGATCCGCGGAACGCGCGAGGCGCGCACGGCCGGGTAGGCACCGGCGCCGAGCGCTGCCACCATCCCAATCCCCATCGCGACGGCGAGGGTGACCGCGTCCAGCCGCATCCCCCACCAGGACGGGGCGGCGGGGAGCACCGCCGGGATCACGCGGTGCAGCACCTCCATGGCAGCCTGGGCCAGCACCATCGCCACGAGCGCGGCGACGGCGCCGATGACCACCGATTCGGCCACCATCTGGCTGGCCAGGCGGAGGCGGCCGGCGCCCAGCGCCCGCCGGACCGCCGCCTCGTGCGTGCGCCCGGCGCCGCGGACCAGGAGGAGGCCGGCCACGTTCACGCAGGCGAGCACGAGCACCAGCAGCACGCTGCCGAAGAGGACGCCGAGCAGCCGCTGGTACTCGCTGCCCATCCACAGGAGCGAGAGGGGGCGCACCTCGGGGCGCTCGTCGGCGACCTCCGGGTACTTGACGGTGCGCCGGGCCTGGATGGCCTGGAGCTCGGCCTGGGCCGCCTCCGGCGCCACGCCGTCGCGCAGCCGCCCGATGGGCGCCAGGTACGGCGCCAGCAGCCGCGGGAGCGGGCCGGCGCCGAGGAGGTTCTGCGGATCCCTCGAGGTGTCGGTGCAATCGGCGAACCACAGGAGCGCCGAGACGGGGAGGTCGAGCGCGGCCGGGGCCACCCCCACGACCGTGTGGGCCTCGCCGTTCACCCGCACGCGCTCACCCACCACCGACGGCTCCGCGCCGAAGGCGGAGCGCCAGAGCGGCTCCGAGAGCACTACCACGGGCGCGGCGCCGGGCCGGGCGTCCTCCGCGACCAGGTTCCGCCCCAGGAGCGGCTGCACGCGCAGGAGCGAGAAGAACGGCCCGGTGACCCGGGCCGCCACGTACCGCTCGGCGGTGGCGCCCTGGCGCCGGAACGAGATCGTCTCGATGCCCACCCCGGCCACGCTCTCGAACGACTTCTGCTCCCTGCTCCAGTCCTCGAGGTCGTGGAGCGCGACCGGCCGCTCCGGGTCACCGCGCCGGACGTCCCTGACCAAGAGCGAGAAGACGCGATCGACCCGGTCCAGCGCCGGCGGCGTCGTGGTGACGCGCAGGAACCCGAACATCACCACCACGGCGGCGATCCCCAGCGCCAGGACGCCCGAGGCCATGGCGAAGAAGCCCGGGGCGCGGAGCAGGGTGCGGACCGCGACGCGGGCATCGGCCAGGAAGCTCACGACGACCTCCGTCAGGTGTGGCGCAGCGCGGCGGCCGGCTCGAGCAGGGCGGCCCGCCGCAGCGGGACCAGGACCGAGGCCAGCAGGGTGAGCGTCAGCACCGCCGCCACCTCCAGGTAGACGGTGAGCTCGGAGTCGAGCTGGATCACGGCCGACCCGAGCCCCGCGCCCACCGCCGGCGCCAGGACCAGGCCCAGCAGGAGCCCGAGCGCGAGCTGCCAGCCGGAGCGGGCCATCACCGCCGCGACGATGCGGCCCCTGGGAGCGCCCAGGGCGCGCCGGATGGCGATCTCGCGCGAGCCCTGGGCCACCGAGTAGGCGAGCACGCCGTAGACGCCCGCGGCCGCCAGCGCCAGCGCCAGCGCGCCGAACACCGCGAACAGGCGGGCGACCAGGGTGATCCCGGCCGTGTTGCGCTGCCGTTCCTCGTCGAGGCTCCGCACCGAGAACAGGGGCACGTCGGGGTCGAGCTGGCGCACGATCCGGCGCATGCCCTCGGCCGCGGCCAGGGGGTCGCGCGGCGCGCGCAGGGTCAGGTACAGCGAGTTCATCGGAAACTGGACGTAGATGGCGGGCGGCGCAGCGCCCAGCGAGCGCAGCCGGTTGTCGTACCGGACGTCCTTGGCCACCCCGACGATGGTGACCGCCGGGATCCAGGGCTCCTCGGGGGTGACCCTGAACATCTTCCCGATGACGTGCGGTTCGCTGGGCCAGACGCTGCGGGCGAAGGACTGGCTCACCACCGCCACGCTCGTCAGCTTGTACAGGTTCTCCGGATCGTACACGAAGGGCTGCCCCTGGAGGATGGGGATCCGGAAGGTGTCGAAGAAGCCCGGCCCGACCGACACCAGCGCTGCCCTCGGCAGATCCTCGACCTTCCCGGCGACCAGGCGGTCGAAGGTGACGTACCGCGCGCGCCCGGCCGGGATCCCCGGGGGACCGGTGCTGACCGCCGCGGCCTCGACCCCGGGGATGGCGCGCAGGCGGGCCGACAGGTTGGTGATGAACTGGGTGATGTCCAGGAACTCGTATCGCCGCGGCAGCTCGACGCGGGCCATGAGGAAGCCGGCGGTGGGGACGCCGGCGTCGCCTGCTCCGAGCCGGGCGCCGGAACGCATCACCAGGCCGGCCTCGGTGAGGAGGGCCGAGGAGAGCGCGATCTCGGCCACGATCAACCAGCGCACCAGCCGGGCGGCGTGGAGGCCGGTGTCGCGCTGCCCCTCGCGCAGGAGCGGATCGATCGAGATGCGGGCGACCCGGATGGCCGGGTACACCCCCGAGCCGAGTGCGGCCACCAGGCCGATCCCGGCCGCCACCGCCAGGTCGATCCCGTCGAGCTGGACGAGCCACCAGGACGGCGAGGCAGGGAGCACGGCAGGGATCACGCGGCGGAGCACCTCCATGCCCGCCGCGGCCAGCGTGACGGCCAGGACCACCGCCGCCGCGCCAATCAACACGGCCTCGGCCAGCATCTGGCTGGCCAGGCGCAGCGGTCTCGCGCCCAGCGCCCGCCGGACCGCGGCCTCGTGCGTCCGCGCGGCACCGCGGACCAGGAGGAGGCCCGCCACATTGACGCAGGCGAGCGCCAGCACCAGGAGGACGCTGCCCAGGAACACGCGCAGGAGGCGCTGGTACTCGCTCCCCATCCACAGGATGGAGAGCGGGCGGACGTCGGGGATCTCTCCCGCGACCTCCGGGAAGTGCGGGACGCGGCGGGACTGGATGCTGCGGAGCTCGGCGCGGGCCTCTTCCGGCGCCACCCCGACGCGGAGCCGGCCGATGGGGAAGAAGGTCGGCGCCAGCACGCGCGGGAGCCGGCCGGGCATCCAGAAATACGGTGTCCGGGAGGTGTCGGTGCGGTCCGCGAACCAGAGCAGCGCGGAGACGGGGAGATCGAGCGCGGCCGGGGCCACCCCCACCACCGTGCAGGGCTCACCGTTGACCCGCACGCCCTCGCCGATCACCGAGGGGTCGGCGAGGAAGGTGGAGCGCCAGAGGCGCTCGGAGAGGACCACCACCGGGGAGGCGCCCGGCCGAGCATCCCCGGCCGTGAGGTTGCGGCCCAGCAGCGGATGGACGCGCAGCAGGTCGAACAAGGGCCCCGTCACCCGCCCCGCCACGAACCGGTCGGCGGTCGCGCCCTGGCGGCGGAAGGTGACGGCCTCCGGCATGTACCCGGCCACGCCGTCGAACGACTTCTGCTGGCGGCCCCAGTCCTCGAGGTCGTGGAGCGCGACCAGCCTCTCGGGCTCGTTATGCCTGGCGTCCACGGTGGACAGCGCGAAGACGCGATCCACCCGGTCCAGCGGCGGCGGTGTCATGGTGACGCGCAGGAAGGCGAACATCACGACCACGGCGGCGATCCCCAGCGCCAGGACGCCCGAGGACATGCCGAAGAAGCCCGGGGCACGGAGCAGGGTGCGGAGGGCGACGCGCAGGTCGGCGAGGAAGCTCACAGGGCCCTCCCTCAGGTGTGGCGCAGGGCAGTCGACGTCACGATGCGGCACCGGCGGCCGCGCCCCCCTCCGAGACCACCTGCCCGTCGAAGAGCTGCACCTCGCGCTGGGCGTGGCGGGCATGGCGCGGGTCGTGCGTGACCATGCAGATGGTCGAGCCCTGGCGGTGCAGCTCGGCCAGGAGCTCCATGACGGCCTCACCGTTGCGCGAGTCCAGGTTGCCGGTGGGCTCGTCGGCGAGCAGCAGGGCCGGCCTCCCGGCGATGGCCCGCGCCACCGCCACGCGCTGCTGCTGGCCGCCGGAGAGCTGCGAGGGATGGTGGTGCAGGCGGTGGCCCATCTCCACCCGCTCCAGCGCCTGGCGCGCCAGCTCCCGGCGCTCGCTGCGGGAGACGTCGGGGCGGTAGCTGAGCGGCAGCTCCACGTTCTCCTCGACGGTCAGGTCGCCGATGAGGTTGAACGCCTGGAAGATGAAGCCGATGCGGGCGTTGCGGATCCGGGAGCGCACCGCGTTGGAGAGGTCGTGCACCGGCCGGCCCTCCAGCAGGTAGGTGCCGGCGGAGGGCGCGTCGAGCAGCCCGAGGATGGAGAGCAGCGTGGACTTGCCGCAGCCCGAGGGGCCCGACACGGCCACGTACTCGCCGGGGAACACGTCCAGGTGGACGCCGGAGAGCGCGTGCGTCTCCACCTCGTCCGTCTGGAAGACCTTGGTCAAGTTCTCGAGCCGGATCAGCGGGGCATCGTCGTTCATGTTCACCTCACCGCGAGCCGGTCGCGGCCGGCGTAGTCCGACATGTCCGAGACGATCACCTGATCGCCGGGCGAGAGCCCGCTCAGCACCACCACCCGGTCCACCGACGCCTTCCCGAGCTTCACCGGGACGCGGACCGCCAGGCCGTCCCTGACGCGGAAGACCGTGGTGGTGGACTCCGCGCGCGTGTTCACGGGGCGGGCCACGTGGCGGACGTTCTGCAGCCGATCCAGCTCGATCAGCCCCTCCACCCCCAGGTCCGCTCGCGCGCCGGCCGGCAGCTTGCCGGTCAGCTCCACGTCCGCGACCACCGTTCCGTCGCGCACCGCCGGATCCACCCGCTCCACCCGCCCGTCTATGGTCCCGTTGTGGGTGTCGATGGTGGCCTTCTGATCGATGGCCAGGTCGCGGGCGTCGATCTCGGGAATGCGGATCTCGGCCCGCAGCGCGCCAGGCTTGGCCACCCGGGCCACCTCGGTGCCGGCGGTGACGCTCTGGCCGGCCTCGACGTTGATCCGCTGCAGCACGCCCACCATGCCGGCGCGTACCTTGAGGTCGTCCACGATCTGCTGCCGGCGCTCGAGGGTCTTGCGGAAGCCGTCGACCCGGGCCTCCTGGGCGCGAGCCTGGGCGACCACCGACTCCTCCAGCATCCGCAGCCGATCCTGCTCGGCCTGGTAGCGCATGGCCCGCTCCTCGGCGGCCACGCGCGAGCGGGCCTCCTGCAGCCCGGCGCCGGCGCCCTGCTCCAGGAGCTGGCGATCGACGTCGTGCTCGAGCTTGGCGAGCTCCGCCGAGCCGCGGGCCTCGGCGACCCGGGCCCGCCCCTCCCCCAGCTCCTGCTGCAGCCGGACGCGGAGCGCGGCCAGATCCGCGACCGCGGCCCGGTGCTCGGCGCGCGCGGTGGCCAGGGCCTCGTCGGCATCGGGGTTCACGAGCGTGAACAGGACGGTGGAGGATTCCACCCCGATGCCCGGCTTGAGCGGCGCGGGCTCGCTCTCGACCCGCCCGCTGGCCAGCGCCACCACCCGCTGCTGCAGGCGCGACACCAGCGTGCCCGAGCCGCGGACCTGCCGGACCAGCTCTCCCTGGATCACCGTGTCGATCTGCAGGCTGCGCCGGTCGAGGGTGGGCACGGACGGACCCATGCGGAGCACCGCCAGCACGAGCGCCCCCGCCAGCGCCAGGAGCCCCGCAACGACGAACAGGCGCCGCTTGAGGCGCCGGGACGACACGTCGGCGCGGGGGATGTCCATGGTGGAGACGCGCCGCGCCGCCGCCGGCCCCGCGCCGGAGGAGGTGACGGGCTCGGGCGCCCTCGCGTGGCGGGGCTCGGTACCGGTGATGGAGGCCATCGCAGGGAGGCCTAGCACCGCGCATGCCGGCCAGGTGGCCCCGAACGCCACGGGATCCGGGGAGGAACCGGGCGATCTTCCGACCGGCGATCCCGGATCCGGGACGGGTGGAGCGACCGCGTTCCGAGCGCGGGACGGGCCACTCCGGGATCCACGTCAAGACGGACGGGGCGGTGCCGCACTCACTCGACCTCGATGGCGTAGCCGGCCACCTCGGTGCGCCCGGCGCCCAGCTGGACCTCGTTCCCGAAGCTGATGGACGCGAGGTACGCGTCGGCCGGGACGTAGCCCCGGGCCAGCAGGTCGTCGAAGAAGGCGCCCAGGTCGAGCGGCCCGGCCCTCACCGGCTCGCGCGCCAGGTACGCCATGTACACGAACGGCTCGGGCCAGCCGTACGGGGCCAGGTCCATCTCCGGCTCGTAGTACAGGTCCCAGACCACGCCGCCGACCTCGAGCTCGCCCACCACCGCGCCGGCCGGGACCAGGTGCGACGCCTCGGTCCAGATCATGATCTCGTGCGTCCGGGTTCCCTTGCGGGCGTTGGAGGTGCTGGTCAGGAAGATGTCGAAGGCGGCGTCCCAGATCCCGGTCGCCTCCGTCCGCACCTGGAACCGGGCGCTGATCCCGCGCGACCCGACCGGGATGGGGAGTCGGGAGGTGGTGCGGGTCTCGTCGAACGGGGAGTCGCCGTAGAAGATGCTCGGGTACGCGACCACGCGGGTTCCCACCCAGCTCCACTCCCATCCGAAGACGGGCGCTCCGTCGCGCTCCTCCAGGAAGATCGACTGGGAGTGATCGCCGACGGCGAGGACCTTCCCCCACTGGTTGTTGGTGAGGAGGTACTCGCCGCGGCGGAGGGTGGCGTTCTCGGCGGAGAGGTGATCGGCCTGGCTGGATCCGCAGGCCGCGGCCAGGAGCAGGAGCGGGAGCAGGCGGGTGCGCATCGGCTTCCTCCGCAGTGCGAGGGGTGCCCGGCAGCCGCGGCCTGGGTGAGGGACCGCGGCGGCCGGGCCGCGGCTTCAGTCCCGCGAGAAGCCGTTCGCCTTCCAGACGCCGTTCGCTCTCACGCCGGTGATGGTGACGGCCTGGGAGGACTCGCCGTAGGTGGCGTCGACCACGTGGAACGTGCCGGTCACGGTGACGCTGTCGCCGTCCTCCTCGATGGCGCGGTCGAGGAGCTCGGCCACCTGGTAGCCGCCGGAGGCGTCGAACATCGCCTGCAGGTACTCCTGGAGCGTCTCGGCGGAGCCGATGGCCACGCCGTCCATCTGGAACGGGTAGGCGCACATGGCCGCGATGCCGGCGGCGTCCTTGGCCTGGTAGGCCGCCTCGAACTGCGCCAGCAGCTCCGCCACGGTGGGCGGTTGCGTGGGCGGGTCCTGCTTCGAGCCGCCGCCACAGCCGGCGAAGGGGAGCGCCGCGACCAGCGCCGCGGACACGATGAGTGAACGGATCATGCGGATCTCCTGGGAATGTCACCTGGGCATCTCCGAGGTGCAGATGGGCGCCGCCGGCCGGGCGTGACATCCCGCGCCGCCGGCGCGCCTCACCGGCGCGGCAGGCGCGCCAGCACGGTGCGCGCGGTCGCGGACAGCCCCTCGGGATCGAGGGCGGCCTCGAAGCGGCGCGACTGGGCCGCGGCCCGGAACGACTCCTCGCGGCCGGCGGCGTCCAGGTCGTGCCAGGCCGGGTGCGCGCCCACGCCGCCGCCGGGCCGCCGCGGCCGCCAGGCGCCGGCCGCCGCCTCGACCAGGGCCTCGCGATCGCGATCGGTCACGGCGAGATCTCCGCGGCCGGGACGCCCGCTCGCCGCAGGCACCCGGCCAGCGCGCGGCGCGCCCGCGACACGTTCTGGAGGAAGGTATTCACCCGCATGCCCAGGCGCGCGGCCACGGCCGCATCGTCCTCGACGCCGGCCGCGGCCAGCCGGGCGTCCAGGGCGGCGCGGGGCCTGGCGGCCAGCTTCTCGCGGCAGGCGGCGATGAGCCGGCGGAGCAGCGGGTCCGGCCCCTCCGGCGCCCCGGCCCCGGCGAGCCCGTCGAGGAGCCGCGACAGCTCCTCCTCGTCCACCGGCGCCCGGAAGCCGGCTCGGCGCGCCTCGTCCACGGCCAGGTTCCGGGCGGCGCGGACCGCGAACCG
Organism: uncultured Pseudomonadota bacterium; assembly: GCA_963736345.1. GTDB lineage: Bacteria > Myxococcota > Myxococcia > Myxococcales > Anaeromyxobacteraceae > Anaeromyxobacter. Next base: position 281,452 of record CAVTOU010000029.1, read on the forward strand.
GAGGAGCGCGTTGGGCCGGCCGTCGGGCGCCAGGCGCGGTGCCACCTGCCAGGCCCGCAGGAGCGCCTCCTGGAGCACCGCCTCGACGTCGACCTGCCGGGCGAAGCCGCGCAGAGCGTCGCGCAGCGGTGCCTCGGCGCCCGCCAGCCAGCGCGCGAAGGCCGCCTGGTGGCCGGCGACGATGGCGGCGAGGTGGATGTCCAGGTCGGCCATGTGCTCGAGTCTCGCATGCGGGCGCGCGGGAGCCCTCCCCCGGGAAACGGACGGAACGGGCCGGCGGTGACAGCGCTCCGGTGCGCGCCGGCCAACCCCGCGGAACGAGGCCCACGGCGGACCCATGCTGGCCGTGTACGCCTCCAAGAGGAACCGGACGGGCGGCCGCACCCCTCGCGTAGACTACGCGCTCTTCAGGAGGCCCGACATGACGTTCCGCAGCGCCGTCCTGGTCTCGCTGGCCGCCCTGGCCGTCCCCGCGCTGGCGGAGGATGCCCCCTCTGCGCAGGAGATCCTCCAGCGCGCCCGCGCCGCCCAGGGCGGCGCTGCCTGGGACGGGATCCGCGCCCTCCGGTACACAGGTACCGTCTCGACGGGCGGGCTCAGCGGCCGGCTCGAGTCGGTGGTGGACGTCGCCACCGGACGCTTTCGAGACGTGTGGATGCTCGGGCCCGATGAAGGGAGCAAACGGCTGGGACGGCCGGCAGGCCTGGAGCCAGGACGACTCGGGCGTGGCCCGCGTGAACGGGGCCGAGTCGGCGCGGCAGGGCGTGGTCTCCGACGCCTACCGGCGGGCGCGGGCGTACTGGTATCCCGAGCGCGCGCCGGGCGAGATTCGCTCGCTGGGCGAGCGGAGCGAGGGCGGAAGCGAGTTCCACGTCCTCTCCATCGTACCCCGCGGCGGCCGACCCTTCGAGCTGTGGGTGGGAGCGGACGGGCTCTTCGATCGCGTCATCGAGGAGGATGCGGGGCGCACTGCGACCACGTTCCTCTCCGACTGGCGCGAGGTGGGCGGGGTGAAGCAGCCCTTCCGCACGCGGACGACGCGCTCCGACGACGATCCCGTCCACGACCTCACCGTCACCTGGGCGGATGCGACCCCCGAGCCGGCGGTGGCCGACGCCACCTTCGAGCTCCCGCCGGCTCCGCCGCCCGACTTCGGGTTCACGGGTGGCAAGCGCCAGACCACCATCCCCTTCCGGATCCTGAACGGCCACATCTACGCCAGGATCAAGCTCGACGGGAAGGGGCCGTTCCTGCTGCTGGTGGACACGGGAGGGGTCAACATCATCACGCCGGCCGTGGCCCGTGCCCTGGGGCTGAGGGTGGAGGGGAGATTGCCCGCCGGCGGTGTGGGCGACAAGGTGGAGGACTTCGGCGTCGCCAGGGTGGCGCGGGTCGAGATCGGCGACGCGTTCGTGCAGAACCAGACGTTCCTGGTCTACGCCATGAAGGCACTGGAGCCGGTGGAGGGCGTCACCGTGCAGGGGCTGATCGGCTACGAGGTGTTCCGGCGCTTCGCCGCGCGGATCGACTACGCGGGCTCGAAGCTGACCCTGTTCCAGCCGGACTCGTTCCGGTACCAGGGCCCGGGCACCGTCATCCCGTTCGCCTTCAACGAGCACATCCCGCAGGTCGAGGGCGAGGTCGACGGGATCCCCGGCAAGTTCGACCTGGATACCGGCTCGCGCGCCTCGCTCGACCTGCTGGCGCCGTTCGTGAAGACCCACGGGCTGGTGGCCCGCTACGGCGCCAAGATGGAGCGCATCGGAGGGTGGGGCGTGGGCGGCCCGTCCCGCGAGTACGTGGCGCGCGCGCGGTCGCTCAAGCTCGGTGCGGTGGAGATCCCGGAACCGGTCACGGGCCTCTCCACCGCGACCAAGGGCGGCTTCGCCGACGAGCGGGTGGCCGGCAACGTCGGATACGGCGTGCTCTCGCGCTTCACGCTCTACCTGGACTACCCGCGGCAGCAGGTCGTGCTCGAGAAGAACGCGCGCTACGCCCGGCGCGACCGGGCCGACGGGTCGGGGATGTGGATCCACCTCGTGGACGGCGCCTTCCAGGTGATGGAGGTGGTGCCGGACACGCCGGCCGCCGAGGCCGGGCTGAAGGAGGGCGACCGGATCCTCTCGGTCGACGGGCTCATCCCCGCCCGGCTCTCGCTCCACCGGCTGCGGCAGATCCTGCGCGAGAAGCCCGCCGGCACCCGCGTCGAGCTGCGGGTGCGGCGGGCCGACGGGGTGAAGACGATCCGGCTGGTGCTTCGCGACCTGGTCTAGCGCTTCACCGAGAGCACCAGGGGCGAGCCGTCGCGTTCGAGGACGACCTCCTCGATCCGCGCCGGGTCGAGGCCCGGGGCGCGGAGCACGAGCCGCACCACCTGGCCGGCCGCCAGCACTGCGGTGGCAGTGGTGGCGGCGTGGTCGACCTCGACCTCCACCTCGCTCCGGTCGTCCAGGCGGACCCGGACGGTCTCGGGCGGATCCCACTCCAGCCCCGCCTCCGTCACCTCGGCCTCGAGGACCAGCCGCCCGTCGGCGGTGGCGCGCAGCCTGGCGGCGAGCCGCGGCGCGGCGGCCTGGGCCTCCTCCTGCTCGCCGGCGGCCTCGTCGGGCAGGTGCTTCGAGCCGGCGCTGGCCACGGGCCCCTGGAAGAGCACGCCCGTCTTCGCCTGGGCGGCTCCTGGGCGCGGACCGCGGGTGCGCTCCATGCGGAAGTCGGCCATGGCGACCGGTGCGCACATCGTGGGCGCGGCGGCGGCGATCCCCATGGGCGCCGACGCCCTCCGCAGGCCCAGCCCCTCGGCCGACATCCCGAAGGGCAGCTCCTGCGGGACGCGCTCGGTCCGGGTCGGCCGGGTGGGATCGACGGTGGGTTCCCGGCTCACCGCCACCCAGGAGGTGAGCCGGGTCGAGATCTGGAAGGCCAGGCCGAGCTGCTCCACGGCGTGGTCGATGGGCTCCTGCCCTTCCCCCGCCGCGAGCCGCATCTCCAGATCCTCCACCGACTCGCGGCCGAAGAGCGCCGCGGCGGCGGTCGTGCCCGGCCACCCGGCCGCGGGCGGTGCCACCTCGATGCGCCGCTCGAAGTCGCCGTCGGCCGTGCGGCCGCGGACCGCGAGCGGGCCGCCGCCGGGGGACAGCTCCAGCGAGACCAGCGCCGGAGCGCCGGCGAAGAGGTCGGGCACCCGGGCCGGCGCGCAGCCGACCAGCGCGCTCCCCGACACCGACAGTCCGGTCAGGAGCGGCGCGGCCGTCCGCGCGCGCAGCTCGGCGGCGGCGCGCTCCGGATCCTCGCCCAGCCCGATCACCACCTCCAGCCCGCGGCCGGCGCGCGCCGCCGGACCGGTCAGCGACCGGTTCACGGCCGAGCCCACGCCCACGGTGTGAAGCCGGGAGCCGGCCGGGAGCGTGCTCAGGATCTCGGCCACCACCTCGCTCTCGAAGCCGATGAGCCCGTCGGTGAAGAGCACCACCTGCCGTTGCCCGTCGGCGCGGACGCCGCGCAGGGCCTCGCGGATGCCCTCGCGCATCTCGGTGCCGCCGGCCGCGTCCAGGCGGGCCAGCCAGCGCCTCGCCTCCTTGCGGTGGGCCTCGGTGGCCGCCACCGGCCCGCGGTGCCAGCGGACCGCGGAGCTCGCGAACTTCACGATCTCGAGCTGGTCCTCCTCGCCCAGCGAGTCCACCAAGGCCGAGGCCACCCGCCGCACCTGCTCGAGCGGCTGGCCCGACATGGAGCCCGAAGCGTCGATGAGCAGGATCAGGTCGCGGGGGACCGGCCGCGGCCGCGCCGAGGGCGCCGGGGGGACCACGGTGAGCAGCCCGAAGGTGCGCCCCTCCAGGCGGCCGCCGGGGCGGACCAGGTCGAGCGAGACGCCCACCTCCGGCCTGGCCACCGGCCAGCGGACCACCACGTCGCGGTCGAGCTGGGCGAGCCCGTCCCCGGCCAGCTCGGCGCGGAGCGCGCCGCCGGGGGCGGCGAGGGCGAGGGGGTGGGACGGGCTCTCGGCCCGCCGCTCCTCGGCCAGCGGATCGCCGATGGTCAGGTCGAGCGAGAGCCGCGGCGGGACCGGCCCGCCGGCCACGTCCACCAGGGTGCGGGCCGCGTCCGGGACGCGCCCCGGCGCGCCCCGGTAGCGCGGCGCCACCGCCGTCGGGAAGCGCCACTCCCAGGCGCCCTCGGCGAGCCAGTCCAGGCGCTGATCGACGACGAGCTCGGCCTCGACCCGCGCACCGGGCGGGACGTTGCCGATCTCCTGCACGAACAGGCTGCCGCGGGCCTGCTCCATCAGGGCGGCGGTGCAGCCGGAGAGGATCGCCTCCTCGAAGCGCTCGCGCGCCTTCTGGAGGAGGTCCACCTCGCCGACGATACGGCGGTCGCCGAGCCGGAAGGAGAAGCCGCTCACCGCGCTGCGGTGGGGGAGCGGGAACTGGTAGGTGACTCGCAGCGGGTCGGCGTGGCGGTTCTCGAACACCTGCACCAGCGCCGTGCGGGCGATCCCGCCCCGGGCCTGGGCCGAGAGCCGGACCGAGGCGAGCGGCAGCTCGCGCCCGTCGGCGGTGACGAGCCGGCCTCCGCCGCGCTCGTCGGGGGTGTGCGGGTTGGTCGCCTGCGCGGTCATGGTCGTCATCTTGCTCTCCCTCCGGGGGCGCGGGGTGCGCCGCTCGGAGGGTTCAACGAACCAGGCGTGCTTCGATGACACGACCCGAACCCGAACCCGAACCTGAACCCGGCAGTTCCGTGCTCGCGGAGCACGGGGCAGGGATGACGGGTTCGGGTGCGGGAGTGTGACTCCCGTCACACTCTCCCCATCACCATCCTCGCCACATCCGGCCGGTCCGTGACGATCCCGTCCACCCCGAGCGCCAGCAGCTCGCGCATCTCCGCCTCCTCGTCCACGGTCCACACGTGCACGGGGATCCCCAGCCGGTGGAAGTACGACACGAGCGCGGCGTCGACCACCAGCATCTCGCCCAGGCGGTGGGGCAGGCCGGCCAGGTCGTAGCCGGACGGGCAGCCCTCGCCGGAGCCGCCCGCGCGTGCGGACATGACATGGCAGGTGGCGGCCTGCTGCGGCAGGAACCGGGCGCAGCGGGGGAGGAGCGCACCCAGCCGCTCCGCCTGGGCGTCGAAGAAGGATCCCACGCAGACCCGGGCCTGGGCCGCCGCGGCCGTCACCGCCTCGGCCAGCCCGCGGGCCAGCGCAGGGTCCTCGGACTTGGCGTCGATGTTGAACCGCATGGCCGGGTGGCGCCGCAGCGCCTCGGCCAGCGTCGGGACGGTCAGGCCCTGCCCGCGGAACGGGAAGGTGGCGCCGTCGGGCGTGAAGCACGCGCCCGCGTCGAGCTGGCGGAGCTCCGCCAGGGTCCGCTCCTCGACGGTGCCGCCGGCGCCGAGGAGCCGGGCCGTGTCGTCGTCGTGGAACACGACCACCACGCCGTCGCGGGTGAGCCGCACGTCGGTCTCGATGGCGTCGGCGCCCAGCGCGGCGCCACGGTCGAAGGCGGCCAGCGTGTTCTCGGGCGCGAGCAGGCTCCCGCCGCGGTGGGCGACGAGCCACGGCCCCGGGAGATCGAGGTATGGTCGGGGCACGGGTCACTCCGGCTTGGCGTTGGCCTGCACGATGCTCTCGAGCGCCGCGGCCAGCGTCCCCTCCCGCGTCCGGCGGCGGATGCTCAGGTAGGACCCGCTCCTCGGTGGGCCGGCCTCCGTTCGCCAGGTCCCGACCTCCACCACCAGATCGCCGTCGCGGGACGAGATCGTCCGGTCGGGCGAGCGGCGCGCATCGGTCGGCTGGTCGTCCCCGGGAGGAACCAGGGGCGAGTCCACCGCCACGCGGAACGTCGCGTCGCCTTCCCTGCGCCACACGGTCACGTAGCGACCCTCGCGCTTCACGCTCCGTCCCGAGGCGTCCCGCGACTCGAACAGGTAGCGCCCGACGGTGTAGCCGAGGTCGCCGGAGCGCGCGATCTCCGCCAGCTCGGGCGCCCAGCTCATGCGCGGGCCCTCCGGCTCGAAGAAGCCCGCCCATCCGCTCAGGACGGCTGCTCGGCCCCTGAGGGGCGCACCGCCGCCGGCGAAGATCGCGTCCTCGGCCACCAGGGCGCCGAAACCGGCGCGGTCGCGTTGGCCGACGGCGCGGGCGAGCGCCTGGTCGGCTTCCCGGAGGGTCCGTACGTCCGCGAGAGGAGCAGGCATCGGTCCTGCCTTCCCTCCTTCCGCGGCGGCCGGGGCCGGGATGGCCAGGAGCGCGGCCAGGAGCGCCGGAGCGGCGAAGCGCATCCCACCTGGATGGCTCCTCGCGCCGCCGGAGTCAAGACGCCTGCACCCACGCCAGGCGAAGGCGAGGCCGCCCGCTTCCCATCGCGAGCGCGACGGGCGATCCGCACCTTGAGGGCGTGCGCTACCACGTGCTCGCCACGGACTACGACGGGACGCTGGCCACCGGCCGGGACGCGCGTCACTAGGGCTGCGATCCGGAGTCGACCACCCGATCCGCCGGGAGCGCGGTCCTGCCGAGGAGGGCGCCCCCCCGCGAGGCGATCACCTTCCGGTAGAACCGGAACGAGTCCTTGGGGATGCGCCGCTGGGTGAGGTAGTCGACGTACACCAGCCCGAAGCGCTGCTTGTACCCTTCGGCCCACTCGAAGTTGTCGAGCAGCGACCAGTGGTAGTACCCCTCCACCGGCACGCCGTCGCGCCGGGCGCGCGCCAGCTCCAGGAGCGCGCGGTGCAGGTAGTCGACGCGGTTCGGGTCGTGCACCCGCCCGTCGAGTGAGATCCAGTCGCTGGTGGCGATGCCGTTCTCGGTCACCAGCACCGGGAGGCCGCTGCGCTCGTGGTAGAAGCGCGGCCCCCAGTACAGCGCCGAGGGCACGATGCGCTGCCAGCCCACCCCCGAGCGCGGGTAGCCGGTCGGGAAGTCGACGCGCTCGGGCTGCCCGTCGGCGCCGGCCCGCCACAGGCTGGCGCTGTACACGTTGAGCCCGAGGAAGTCGATGGGCTGGCGCATCGAGGCCAGGTCCTTCTCCCACCCGGCCGGCATCTCGCCGCGGTACAGGGCCAGGCCGTCCTCCGGGTATCTCCCCTCCAGCACCGGATCGCTCCACCAGCTCGAGGCCCACAGGTGCCCCGCGCCCACCCGGAACATGGCCCGCCGCGCCGCCTCCACGTCGGCGGGGGCCTCGCCGGCCGGCCGGGCCGGCTCGATGGCGAGCACGTAGCCGATGCGGCCGCCGGGCGCGTCGGCGCGGAGCGCCTGAACCCCCCCCGCGTGGGCGCGCATGGCGTTGTGCGCCACCAGCAGCTGATCGCGCTGGGGCCTCCGCTCGCCGGGCGCGTGCTCGCCGGTGTCGAACCCGTGCACGATGTAGACGGAGGGCTCGTTGAGCGTGGCCCAGCGCCTGACCCGATCCCCGAGCCGCCGGGCCACCACCGCCACGTACTCGGCGAACCAGCCGGCGATGTCGCGGTTCAGCCAGCCGCCCCGGTCGTGGAGCGCCTGGGGTAGGTCCCAGTGGTAGAGGGTGCAGAACGGGTCGATGCCGGTGCGGAGCAGCTCGTCCACCAGCCGGTCGTAGAAGTCGAGCCCCTTCTGGTTGACCGCCCCGATGCCCTCGGGCAGGACCCGCGGCCAGGCCACGCTGAACCGGTAGGCGTTGAGCCCGAGCCGCCGCATCAGGGCCACGTCCTCCCGGTAGCGGTGGTAGTGGTCGCAGGCGATCGCCCCGCTGTCGCCGTCGGAGACCCGGCCCGCGTCCTCGGTGAAGCAGTCCCACACCGACGAGCCGCGCCCGTCCTCGGCGATGGCGCCCTCGATCTGGTAGGCGGATGTGGCCGCCCCCCACAGGAAGTCGGGTGGGAACGGAGCCGCAGGTGCCTTCCTCGCCGGCCGCCGCTCGCTCCGCCCCCGGGCTCGAGCTCCGGCTGCCGTCCCCTTTCGCGGTCGCATCGCAGGTGGCATGCGCCGGGTCTTGTAGCACCGCTCGCCCCGCCCGCGCTGTTCTCTTGTGGCCGCTTTCGGGCTAGCGTCGCGTGGCATGCTCCGCACCACTCTCCTCCACGACGGCTGGCAGCTCTCCTGCAGGCGGTGGCTGGCCCCGCCCGGCAAGGTGGGGTTCAGCAAGCTGGAGTGGCTGCCGGCTCGCGTCCCCGGCCACGTCCACCTGGACCTGCAGCGCAACCGCGTCATCGCCGACCCGCTCCGCGGCCTGCACGAGCTGGGGAGCCAGTGGATCGACGAGGAGGACTGGGTCTACCGCACCGCCTTCGAGTTCGCGCCCGACGCGGTGCTGCCGCGGCGGGTGCTGCGCTTCGAGGGGCTGGACACGGTGGCGACGGTGTTCCTGAACGGCGCCGAGATCGCCCGCCACGACGACATGTTCGTGCCGCTGGAGGTGGAGGTGACCGACCTCCTCCGCCGCGGCAGCAACGAGCTGCGGGTGGAGCTGGACTCGGCGGTGCGGGTCGGGCGCGAGCGCCGGGCCCGTTACCTCGCCGCCGAGGGGCTCGACCCGGCCACCCTCCGCTTCGACGAGCAGGCCTTCGTGCGCAAGGCGCAGTACATGTTCGGCTGGGACTGGGGGCCGCGGCTGGTCTCGGCCGGGATCTGGCAGCCGGTCGCGCTGCTCGAGCACGCCGGGCGGATCCTGGACGTGCGCTGCCGGCAGCGCCACCTGGCGGGCGGGGACGTGGAGCTCACCGTCACCACCGAGCGCCAGGACGGGGGCCCGCGGCTGGACGTGCTCCACTTCCTGGAGGGCCGGGCCGCGGCCATCCGCGACGGCGAGGCGGTCCGCCTGGAGCTGCCCGCGAAGTGGTACCCGGCCGGCATGGGCGAGCAGCGCCTGCACCGGCTGGAGACGTTCCTGGTTCCGGCCGGGGTGGCGGAGCGGCGCGACGCCGTCGAGCGGCGGGCCCTGGACCGGCGGGCCGAGCGGATCGGGCTCCGCGACGTGCTGCTGGTGCGCCAGCCCGACGCGCAGGGCGAGTCCTTCGAGCTCGTGGTCAACGGCGAGCGGATCTGGTGCCTGGGGGCGAACTGGATCCCCGATCACTCGTTCCCGTCGGCGGTGACGCCGCAGCGCGTCCGGGCCCAGCTCCAGCGCGCCCGCGGCATGAACATGAACATGATCCGCGTCTGGGGCGGCGGCCTCTACGAGAGCGACGCGTTCTACGACGCCTGCGACGAGCTGGGGCTGCTGGTCTGGCAGGACTTCGCCTACGCCTGCAGCTACTACCCCGACGACGCGGCGGCCCAGGAGGCGGCGCGGCGCGAGGCCCGCGCGGCGGTGCGCCGGCTCCGCAACCACCCCAGCCTGGCGCTCTGGTGCGGGAACAACGAGAACCTGGTCATGTTCCAGGACAAGTGGGAGGACCCGGCCCGGCACCCGCCCCGCTACTACGGCCAGCCCATCTACGACCGCGTCCTCCCCGAGGTGCTGGCCGAGCTGGATCCGGACCGGCCCTACGTGCCCAGCTCGCCGTCGGGCGGCGCGCGCGTCAACGCCGGCGGCGCCGGCGACCAGCACTGCTGGGAGGTGTGGCACGGCCGCGGCGACTGGAAGCACTACGACGACTCGAGCGCCCGCTTCTGCTCGGAGTTCGGGTTCGCCTCCGCGCCCGGGCACCGGGCCCTGCGCCGGATGGCAGCCGCCGGCGATGGGCCGGTCATCCCGAGCGGCGTGCCGTCGCCAGGCGACGGCACGGAGCCGAGGGACCTGGACCCGCTGCGCTGGCCGGTCGACGGCCTCGTGCCGCGCTGGCACGACAAGACCTGGACGCCGCTGGAGACCTTCCGTGGCCTGGTGGAGCTGCACTACCCGGCGGCGCGGGACCTGGAGGAGTGGGCCTACTTCTCCCAGCTCAACCAGCGCGACGCGCTCCGCCACGGCATCGAGCACTGGCGGCGGTCGACCCTGTGCCGCGGGGCGCTGGTGTGGCAGCTCAACGACTGCTGGCCGGTGCAGAGCTGGTCGGTGCTCGACGTCGAGGCCGAGCCCAAGGCGGCGGCCCACGAGCTGCGCCGGCTCTACGCCCCGGCGCTCGCCTCGCTCGAGCGCCAGGGCGACACCGTTCACCTGTGGGCCGTCCTCGACAACGCCCGCGCGCCGGTGCGCGGCACGGCGCTCCTCGAGGCCCGCTCGACCCGGAGCGGCAGGGTGCGCAAGGAGTGGAAGGCGGAGGTCGACCTCGCCCCCGGCGAGCGCCGCCGGGTGCTCTCGGCCGAGGTGGGCGCGCTCGACGGCGCCACCACCATGCTGGTGGCGAGCTTCGCGGGAACGCGGACCGTCCGGCTCCTGGCCGAGCCCAAGCAGACGCAGCTCGCCGACGCCACCCTGGTGGTGCGGGGGGTGGGCGATTGGCTGGTCATCCGCGCCGAAGCGCCGGTGGTGGACCTGTTCCTGTGGGATGCCGGCGGTGGCCTCGAGCTCGGCGACAACTTCCTGACCCTGGTCGCGCCGGGCGAGGTCCAGGTTCCCGTCTCCGGGACGGCGCAGGGCGAGCTGTGCGCCCGCAGCCTGCGCGGCCGGCACAAGGTCCGGGCGGGCTAGGACCTCCACCCGCGGCGGCCGCTCCTTCCGGGTGCCGATGAGGGCGCGCCCGCGCCGGCGTCCACGAAGCAGACCGGAAGGAGGTCCGACATGCGAGGCATCACCCCGTTCCTGTGGTTCGAGAAGCAGGCGGAGGAGGCCGCCAAGTTCTACGTCTCGGTGTTCCCCAGCTCGAGGATCAAGCAGACCACCCGCTACGGCGACGAGGGACCGGGCCCGAAGGGCACGGTGATGACCGTGGCCTTCGAGCTGGACGGGCAGGAGTTCGTGGCGCTCAACGGTGGGCCGCAGTTCTCGTTCAGCCAGGCCATCTCCTTCGTGGTGAACTGCGAGACCCAGGCCGAGGTCGACGCCTTCTGGGAGAAGCTCTCGGCCGGCGGCGAGCAGGTGCAGTGCGGCTGGCTGAAGGATCGCTACGGCGTGCCGTGGCAGATCGTGCCCACCGCGCTGGGGCGGCTCCTGGGCGACCAGGATCCACAGCGGTCGCGCCGGGTCATGAGGGCGATGATGCAGATGAAGAAGCTGGACGTGGCCGAGCTCGAGCGGGCCTACGCGGGGCGGTAGGCTCAGCCGCCCACCACCACCGCCTCGCGCTCCTCGTCCGCCCCGAGCGGCTCGTACCTGTCTCGCAGGATCTCGAACGTGTTCCGGGCGATCTGCAGCGCCCCGGGCTCCCGGTTTCGCCGGGCGACTCGCGCCCAGGCCTCCTCGTCGGGGAGGGCCAGCTGGTACAGGCGGTGGCTCGCGCCCAGCGAGGTCACGCGGGCCCGGGTGGCGTCGCGCTGGGCGCGCGACCAGAAGGCGAGGTCGAGGACCACGTCCAGGCCCAGCTCCAGGCAGCGGATCCACTGCTGCTCGATGAGGGCCATGACCCGCCGGAAGTGCTCCGGGAAGAGCTCGGCCGGCGGGTCGCGCCCGAAGAGCGCCACCATCCACTCGTCGTGCGTGAAGCGCACGGCGGGGAGGCGGGCCTCGAGCTGGCGCGCGAAGGACGTCTTGCCCGCCCCGATGTAGCCGTGGATGAGGTGCGCGGTGGGCACGCGCGCGAGCCGCGTCGACGGGGTCAGGAGCGGTCACCCCTTCCGGTAGACGAGATGAAGCACCGAGCGGGCCGGGAGCGTCACCGTCGCTCCGCGCGCCACCGCCGCCGGAGCCTTCTCGTCCCTGGTGATGGCCTCGTCGAAGTAGCTCGCGGACTGGAGCTTGAACCCGGCCACCCGGGTGGCGAGCGCCTTGGGCGCCGCGGCCCGGTTGGTGATGACGACGTCGAGCCGGTCGCCGTCGCGGGCGGCGTGGGTCCAGAGATCGGCGTCGGGGGTCGAGGCGGCGACCAGATCGCCGGAGAGCTGGGCCAGGAGCGCGAAGGCGTACCAGGTCGGGCGGCGCGCCCCGGCGCCGTCGAGCAGGCCGTGGCCGCCGGTGGCCTGCAGGGCGAAGTAGTGGGCCGAGGTCGCGCCGCGCGCGTCCATCCGGAGTGCCGCCTCCAGGGTCCACATGGCGGCCGGCAGATCGGCGAGGTGGTGCACGCGGTCGGACCGGGACGAGAGGCCGTACTCGGTCACCGCCAGCCCCACCTTGCGCGTGCTTCCCTTCGGGTTCTTCGCCGGATCCGCCCAGTAGGCCGTGAAGGCGTCGATGGTGTCGTCGATCTCGCGGACGGTGTCGAGCGCCGGGCCGTCCTCCTGGGCGCCGGTGGTCGGATAGACGTGCCAGGTGAGCACGTCCACCACGTCGCCGCAGGCGGTCACGAACCCCTCCAGGAACTGGTCGCGGCCGGGCGCCCCGGAGACGGCCGGGCCGGCGACCCTGGCGGCCGGGTCCACCGCCTTGATGGCGGCCGCCTGGGCGCGGAACACCTGGCAGTACTTCTCCGGCGAGTACCCGGGATCGCTCTGCTTGACGGCGTAGAGGTCGGGCTCGTTCCCGATCTCCCAGTACCGGACCTGGATGCCCTTGGCCTTCGCCCAGCGCACCGCTTCGGCGGCATCCTCCGGCCGGTTGTGCACCGCCCCGCCGGTCATGCTCTTCCCGCCGACGCGCGTCTGGACGACCGCGCCCGGGTTGCCGAGGATGGTGACGTTGGCCTGGAAGGCGGCGAACACGTACTCGGTCAGGTCGGTGCGATCCCCGATCTCCCCTCCCGGAAACCGGAGCTCGGCAGGATGGACGGCGCGCAGGTCCTCCGCGAAGTCCGCCACCTGCATCCAGTTCCCGAAGTTGAAGCCGCCCAGCACGTTCCGGTTCACCGGCGCGATCACCTGCTCCGGCGAGACCGCGAGCGCCACCGCGCCGGCCGGCGCGCCCGCCGCCGCGGCGGGGGCGGGCTTCAGCTCGGGGCCCGAGGAGGCGCAGCCGCCCAGCAGCAAGGCCGCCGGAACGATGACGCGGAGCAGGCGGGTCATGGGGTTCTCCTGTCGAGGTCGCCGCGGACGAACGCTCCATACCAGTCGCCGCTCGCCTTGACCACCCGGTCGCCGCCGGGCGCGGCCATGCGCACCAGGCCGAAGCGCGCCCAGTAGCCCTCCGCCCACTCGAAGTTGTCGACCAGGCTCCACACGAAGTAGCCCTGCAGCGGAACGTCCTCCCGCAGCGCGTCACGGCAGGCGGCCAGGTGCTGCTCCAGATAGCGGCGCCGGCCCTCGTCCCGGATCCGCCCATCGTCCCCGACCGTGTCCTCGTAGAAGGCTCCGTTCTCGGTCACCATCAGCGCGGCCGGGTGCCAGTCGCGGTGCACGCGCACCAGGATCTCGCGCAGGCCGTCGGGGTACACCTCCCAGCCGGAGGCGGTGTGCTCGAGGTCCGTCCGGACGAAGCGCACCTGGCGCGGGCTCACGCCGGCGGCGTGCGCCACCACGTGGCGGTTGTAGTAGTTCACGCCCAGGAAATCGATGGGCTGCGCGATCGCGTCCACGTCCCCGGGCAGCACGGCGCGCGTCGAACCGCCGCGAGGGGTCGTGCGCCAGCACCTCGCGCGGATAGCCCTTCCCGAACACCGGATCGTGGAACCAGCGGTTGCGGAGCGCGTCGATGCGGGCTGCGGCGGCCAGGTCCTCGGGGTGATCGCTGGCCGGGTGGATGGGGGCGGGGTTGTTGACCAGGCCGACCCGGGCGCGGGGAAGGGAGGCGCGCACGGCCTGCACCGCCAGGCCGTGCGAGAGCAGGATGTGGTGGCTCGCCACCAGCGAGGCGCCCCAGTCCGAGACCCCGGGCGCGTGCTTGCCGAACAGGTGGCCGAGGAAGGCGGCGCAGAAGGGCTCGTTGTGGGTGGCCCACGTGGCCACCCGATCGCCGAGCCGCTCGGCCACGACGCGGGCGTAGTCGGCGAAGGCGTCGGCCGTGTCGCGCTGCAGCCACCCGCCCTGGTCGTGGAGGGCCTGCGGGAGATCCCAGTGGTACAGGGTCAGGTGGGGCGCCATCCCGCGCTCGAGGAGCCCGTCCACCAGCCGCTCGTAGAAATCCAGGCCCGCCGGGTTGACCCGTCCCCTTCCCTCGGGCAGGACGCGCGGCCACGCGACGCTGAAACGGTAGGCGTTCAGGCCCAGGCCGCGCATCAGATCCAGGTCCTCGCGCCAGCGGTGGTAGTGATCGCAGGCGACGTCGCCGGTGTCGCCGTTCCGCACCTTCCCCGGTGTGTGGCTGAACGTGTCCCAGATCGACGGACCGCGCCCGTCCTCGCGGACCGCGCCCTCGATCTGGTAGCTCGCGCTCGACGTTCCGAAGGCGAAGCCGGGCGGAAACTCGGACCGGCGAACGGCGGGGATGGCGGGGGCGGTCATGCGTTCGTGCTCCAGATCGTTCGGGTGTCGACCAAAGCTGGACACAGGGAACATGGTTCCTGGCGTTTACGCAAGTCTCGATATTCACGAGCGAAGCTTGAATACGATCGAACGAACTCCCGTGCCGTGGCACCGCCATCCGGGCGCAAGCACGAAAGAATGTTCGTGTATCGAACAAACCGAACGAAGCGCGATTACCCGCCGCACCGGCCGCCAGGCCCGGGCGCCGGGGCCGGCTCCTTCGCGCGGCGGCCCCGGAGGTACCGCCCGGGCGTTATGAAGGGACCATGGTGCGAAGACAGGTGAAGGGCGCCGCCGTGCGCCGCGAGCTCTTGCCGGGCACCTCGCCCGAGCTGCTCAAGGAGCTGCACCTGCTCACGCGCGCGGGCGACCTCAACGCCGACAGCCTGCGCAAGCTCAAGCAGGTGAATCACCTGGTCGGGCTCCTGGCGCCGGCGCTCGACGACGTGCTGTCGCGCTTCGGGTCGCCGGTGGTGGTGGACTGCGGGGCCGGGAAGAGCTACCTCGGGTTCATCCTCTACGAGCTGTTCCTCAGGGAGGCGGGCAAGGGGGCGCTGCTCGCCGTCGAGTCTCGCCCCGAGCTGGCGCGGGCGGGGGCGGAGCGGGCGGTTCGCCTGGGCTTCGATCGGCTCCGCTTCCTGGACGGGCCCATCGAGTCCGCGCCCGTGCCGCCGCGGGTCCACCTGGTCACCGCGCTGCACGCCTGCGACACGGCCACCGACGACGCGCTGGCGCTCGCCATCCGGCACGGCGCCGACCACGTGGCGGTGGTCCCCTGCTGCCAGGCCGAGGTGGCGCGGCTCCTGGCCGAGGCAGCCGCCCCGGACGCGCTGCTCGAGCCGCTCTTCGCCCATCCCTGGCACCGCCGCGAGTTCGGCTCGCACCTCACCAACGTGGTCCGGGCGCTGGCGCTCGAGGCGCACGGGTACCGCGTCACCGTCACCGAGCTCACCGGCTGGGAGCACTCGGTCAAGAACGAGCTCATCCTGGGCAAGAAGGTCCGGGCCGGCTCGGCCGAGGCGAAGGAGCGGCTGGAGCGCCTGCTGGCAGCTGCCGGGGTGCGGCCGAAGATGGTGAGGTTGCTGGAACCGGCCAACCCGTGAACGAGCTCGAGCCCGTGCCCGAGGAGGATCGGGCCCGTTCACGGGCCGGCCTCAGCGACCGGTGAACAGGTGCACGACGCCGGTGGTGATGGCCGGGAAGTAGGTGATGAGCAGCACCCCCACCGCCATGATGAGCAGGAAGGGGAGCGCCCGGCGGTACACGTACGGCAGCGGCTTCTCGAATCGCGCCGCCGAGAGGAACAGGTTCAGCCCCATGGGCGGGAGCAGGAACCCCAATTCCAGATTCGCGAGGAACACCACCCCGAGGTGGATGGGCTCGATCCCGTAGGCGCGGCCCAGCGGTGCCACCAGCGGCGCGATCACCACGATGGCGGAGTACATCTCCAGCACGCTGCCCAGCACCAGCAGCACCGCGTTGAGCATGAGCAGGAAGAGCGCCGGCGAGCGGACGTTCTCGGTCATCCAGGCCACCAGCTTGGTGGGGACCTCCGCGTCCACGAACCAGGAGTTGAGGCCGTATGCGCTGCCCAGCAGGATGAGCACGCTTCCCACCAGCGCGGACGAGTGCACCAGCACGCGGGTCAGATCGCGGACCGGGTGGATCGATCGATACACCAGCAGCTCGACCACCAGCGAGTAGGCCGCCGCCAGCGCCGCCGCCTCCACCGGGGTGGCGTAGCCCAGGGCCATGGCGACCACCACCAGCGCCGGCAGCCCGAGGTCGAACTTCGCATCCCACAGGGCGCGCAGGGCCTCGCGGGGGTGGAAGGCCTGGCGCGGAGCCTGCGCCCGCACGCCGACGAAGACGCCGTAGCCGGCCACCAGCAGGATCATGAGCAGGCCCGGGACGAGGCCGCCCAGGAAGATGTGGAGGATGGGAGCCTGCGCGACCACCGCGTACAGGATGACCGGCAGCGACGGTGGAAAGAGCAGGCCCAGCGAGCCGGAGGCGGTGACCAGCCCGACCGAGAAGCCGGCCGGATAGCGGTCCTCGAGGAGCGTGGGGAGGAGGAGGCCTCCCAGCGCCAGGATGGTGACCCCCGAGGCGCCCGTGAACGTGGTGAAGAGCGCGCACACCACGGTGGCCATCACCGCCACGCCGCCCGGCATCCAGCCGAAGATCCCCTTGTACACGCGCACCAGCCGCTGCCCGGCCTGGCCCTCGGCCAGGATGTACCCCGCCGCCGTGAGCAGCGGGATGGCGGGCAGCATCGTCTCCTTGGAGAGGTTGAAGATGGCGGTCGGGACCGCGGCGGTGGGGGTTCCATCCTTGAAGAACAGGGTCATGGCCACGCCCGCCATGACCACGAAGACCGGCGCGCCCAGGAGGAACGCCGCCAGCACCACCACCAGCAGCAGCGTCACCAGGAACGGGCCGGGCGTGATGCGGCCCAGCAGGAAGGCCGCCCCGGCCAGGATCAGGGCCGCCGCACGCAGCCACAGGCTCCGGGTTCCGCCCAGGTCGGCGCGCCACGCGAAGCGGATCGCCATGATGGCGAACCCGACGGGCATCACCAGCTGGCTCCAGGCCTCGCGGATCCCGAACGCCACCTGCGCCAGCCCGTGCCACTGCACCTGGACGAGGCGGTACGACGCCCAGGCGAGGAGCGCGCAGGTGGCGGCGGAGACCGCCTGCCCCACGAACGCGGCAGCCCGCCGCGGCCAGCCGGCCGGGATCACGTCCACGGTGGAAAGCCCCAGGTGGCGCCCGGTCAGCGTGGAGAGGAGCGCCCCGAGGAATCCGACCCAGAGCGTGATGTGCTGCGCGAGCTGGGCGGCACCCGGGAACTCCCGATCCCACACCCGCCGCAGCAGCGACGACGCGGCCGGAAGGGCGATCATCGCGAGCAGCAACAAGGTGACGAGCGCGCGCTCCACTTGCGTGCCCTGCGGCGCGCCGTCTCCTGCGCTGGGGTCTTGGGGGAGTGGGGTGGTCACGCGAAAGTGGATTGACCCCTTCCGGAGAGGTCTTTAGTAATAGCACGAACTTAGGGTCGGTGCCCCTTGTCGCGTCGAGATCTCGCCCTCCTCGTTCCACTGACCGTCACGGTCCTGGCGGGGTGCCGAACGGCCGCCCTGAACCTGGTCTCGGATGCCGTATCGAAGAGCGGCTCATCCTACGCCAGCGACGACGACCCGGAGCTGGTGCGGGAGGCGGTCCCCTTCGGCCTCAAGACCATGGAAGGTCTGCTGGAGGAGAACCCGCGGCACGAGGGGCTCCTCACCGCGCTGGCGAGCGGGTTCACGCAGTACGCCTACGCGTTCGTCCAGTCGGACGCCGATCTGGCAGACCTGAACGGGCAGCTGGGGCCGGCCCGGGCCGGCCGGGAGCGGGCGCGCAAGCTCCTGCTCCGGGCGCGCGACTACGGCCTGCGCGGACTCGAGGTCAGGCACCGCGGGCTGCGCGAGAAGCTCCTGGCCGGCGGCGATCTGGCCCCGGCCCTGGAACAGGCGCGCAAGGAGGACGTGCCCCTGCTCTACTGGACGGCGTCCGCCTGGGCGCTGGCCATCTCCAACGGGAAGGGGGACATGGCGCTGGTGGCGCAGCTCCCCGTCCCGGTGGCCATGATGGACCGTGCCCTGGCGCTCGACGAGGCCTGGGGCGAGGGGGCCATCCACGAGTTCTTCGTCGCCTACGACGCGAACCGGTCGGCGGCCCAGGGGGGAGGGCCGGAGCGGGCCCGGCAGCACCTCGAGCGTGCGCTGGCGCTCTCGGGCGGCAAGAAGCTGGGGCCCAAGGTGGCGTACGCCGAGGGCGTGCTGGTGCAGGCCCAGGACCGAGCGCAGTTCACGCGAATGCTCGAGGAGGTCGTCCACGCCGACGCCGAGGCCGTTCCCCGCTACCGCCTCGCCAACATCCTGGCCCAGCGGCGGGCCCGCGCCTTGCTCGCCCACGCCGACGAGCTGTTCGTCTAGAATTCGAAGGAGGGGGTGTCCGTGAAGAAGATCCTGCTGGCAGCGCTCCTGGCGGCGCTCGCGTCCTCGGCCCGGGCGCAGGGCGTGACCATCAAGCTCGGCACCCTCGCGCCCCAGGGCTCGACCTGGCACGACCTGCTCCGCGAGCTGGGGCAGAAGTGGGAGGAGGCGTCCGGCGGCAAGGTGAAGCTCCGCATCTACGCGGGCGGCACGCAGGGTGGCGAGGGCGACATGATGCGCAAGATGGCCGTCGGCCAGCTCCAGGCGGCCGCCATCTCCAACATCGGGATGCACGACGTCGCCGCCGAGCCGCAGGGCCTGTCCATCCCCTTCGTGTTCCAGGACGAGGCGCAGATGCAGTGCGCCTTCAAGAAGGTCCGTCCGCGCATCGAGCAGGTGCTGCTGCAGCGCGGGTTCGTGGCCATCCAGTGGAGCACCGTCGGCGCCATCCACCTCTTCTGCAACAAGCCGCACCGGAGCCCCGCCGACATGGGCGACACCAAGATCTGGGCCTGGGAAGGCGACCCCAAGAGCGTCGAGGCGTTCCGGCTGGCGGGCCTGAAGCCGGTGGTGCTGTCGTCGGCAGAGATCGTGTCGTCGCTCCAGACCGGGATGATCGACTGCGTCCCCAACGTGCCGCTCTACATGCTCACCACCCGGCTCTTCGAGCGCGCGTCCAACATGATGGACACGACCTGGGCCTACTTGATCGGGGCCACCCTGGTCCGCAAGGACACCTGGGACAAGGTCCCCGCCGACCTGCGCCCCAAGCTGCTGGGCATCGCCCAGGACCTGGGCAACAGGATCGACGCCGAGGTGCGGCGCCTGAACGAGGACGCGGTCGCGGCCATGCAGAAGCAGGGCTTGAAGATCGTCCCCAGCGATGCCGCCGCCTGGCGGGCGGCCATGGACAAGGCCACCTCGGCCGTGCGCGGCGGGGTGGTGCCGGCCGAGTTCTACGACGAGATCGTGGCGGCGCGGAAGGCCTGCCAGGCCGAGGGGAAGAAGTAGCGCCCGGCCTCACCGCGACGCGGAGAGAAAGGCCGTCAGGTCCCTCCGCACCGATCGGCACAGGAACAGGAGGGTGAGGTGGGCGCGCGGGTAGGTGCGCAGCTCGGCGCCCCAGGACCGCGCCAGCGCGGCGGCCGGGCCGGGCAGGGCGATGCGGTCGCCGCTACCCACCGCGATCAGCACGCGGCCGGCGCGGGGCGGGCGCGCATCCGCCGCGAACGGCCGGAGCATGGCCGAGAGCTCCGGCGCCGGTGGCGCCGCGCGTTCGCCGCCGCGCAGCGCCGGCAGCAGCCGCCGGCCGATGCGGGTCTCGTTCATCACCGCGTGCAGATCGGCGGGCGGGGCGATCAGCGCGGCCCGATCCGGCGCCTCCGGCGCGGTGGCGGCCAGCGCGGCGCCCAGCCCGCCCAGCGAGAGCCCGACCAGCGCGACCGCCTGGCCGCGGTCGCGCGCCAGCGCCAGCAGCACGCGGATCTCGAGCACCAGCTGCTCCACCCCCGCCCGCAGCGCCGGCACGTTCGCGGTCACGAAGGCCTCGCCGCTGCGCAGGCCAGGTGGGGCGCGGTCCAGGTGGAGCGGCGGGATCAGGGTCCACACCTCGTGCCCGGAGGCGGTCACCGCGGCGATCCAGCCGTCCACCAGCGAGAGGCGGGGCAGCTTCCAGGGCGGGACCAGCACCGCCGTGCCGCGCCGAGGGCCCAGCGGCGGCGTCACCTGGACCCGCAGGCGCGGATCCCGGGCGGTCGGCCGCGGCGAGGGGGCCTCCCAGTGCGGTCCTCGCGGCGGCGGCGGCAGCGGCGGGAGCGGGCCGAAGCAGTCCAGGGGTGCGCCGTCCGCGGCGACGAACGGCACCGGCTCCCGGAGGCGCAGGTCCTCGGTCCACATGGCCAGCGCGTCGATGGCACCTTGCAGCCGCAGCTTGCGGGCCACCATCCCGGACCTCCCGCGCCAGGTCTGACGCGCCCAAGGTCACAGAGTCTCGCGCGCGAGCCGCGGGCGCGCAAACGGGGAGGCGATTCGACCAGGGAGGTCGCGCAGCCGCGGGGAGACCGGCCGCTAGGGCACGCTGGGCGCGGCGTGCAGCGCCGGGGCGGGCAGGAGCCGCTGCATCGCGCGGAGCAGGCGGTCGATGCTGACCGGCTTCGAGAGCACCGCCTGCGCCTCGAGCGACCGCATCCGCGGGCTGTCCGGTGGGAAGCTGGCCGACAGGACCATGGTAGGTATGCTGGCCAGGGGCGGGCTCAGCCGCTGCGCATCCCGGAACGCCCAGCCATCCATGACCGGCATGACCAGATCGAGCACGATCAGGTCCGGCGCGGCGGCGCCCCGGTTCAGGTGCTCGAGCGCTTCCCGGCCATTGGCCACGCAGTCGACGCGATAGCCCTCGTCCACGAGCACTTCGCGCAGCGCCTCGCGGAGAGCGTCATCGTCCTCGACCAGCAAGATGCGGCCCGTTGGGTCCATTCTCGTCCCAACGTAGGCATGCCGAGAGGGGAGCGGAAGCAACATCAACCCATACGGGACTCACACCTATCGTCATCCTCGCATGGCGAGTGCCACGGCGCCCCACCCATCGACCCCGGGTCCGCGTCGCCGGGGGCGGCCCGCAGGTCTCGTTGACACGCGGGGGAAAGCGTAGAAGAAACACCGAGGGCCCGGCCCGAGCCATCCACGAGCTCGGGCGGGCCTGTTGAAGGCTCCGACCGCCTCCCACAGCCATGGCGACCGAAACCGAAGCCACGAGCGCGTCGAGCGCGGTTCACGGAAGGGCACCACCCCCCCGGGTGAGCCTGCCGGAGCGGGGCGTGGTGCTGGGCCTGCGCTGGAGCGGCATCGAGGGCGCCGGCAACCAGATCGTGGCCGCCAAGATCGAGTGTTCCGGGGAGCGGGCGAGGCTCTCGCGCCTGTGGCGGCCCTTCACCGACGCGCCCGGCCGCCGCGACATCCCGGGCCGGTTCAGCGGCTGGCTGGCGGAGGAGTCGCGCTGGGCCGAGGGGCGGCTGGTGGTGGGCGTGGACTTCGCGCTCTCGCTGGCCGAGACGCACCTCCGGCAGCTGGGCCTGCTGCGGCAGGCGCTCCGCGGGCCGGCCGTGCTGGGCAAGAACCTGGAGCAGCGTTTCCTGGGCGAGGGCGGCGACTTCACCGAAGGTGCGCAGCGATTCCGCGCCGAGGTGGGGCGGGATCGGCCGCGGGCCACCGACTGCTATCGGGCCGAGCTCTATCTGCCCACCAGCGCGCGCTCCTACCGGCAGACCTTCTTCGGCCTGTGCACGCTGGCCCAGGTGGACGCCGCCTTCCCGCCCTGGGACCCGCCCGTGGCCGGCAAGCCCATCATCGTGGAGGTGCGGCCGGCCCACGTGGCCCGGGCCATGTGCGGGATCTGCGCCTACCGCGACGACGAGCGGGTGGGCGTGAGCCGCAACTCGACCCGGGCCGGCGTCCTGCGCACCCTGCGCACCGGCGCCAGGCTCGAGTTCGAGATGGAGCAGGCGGCGCAGATCGTCGAGGACGCGCGCGCGGAGCATCTGGAGGCGGTCCTGGCCGCGGTGGCCGCGGCCGCGGCCTGGGCCGACGGCTTCCAGGGCGTCCCCTCCAACGTGCCCCGCTCCGAGGGCTGGATCGACTCGGTGCGCGAGGAGCCGTGGCGGTAGCCTTCCTGCGGATGCACGCCCGCCGCCGCCCCCGTCCCCGGGCGAGCGCGGCCGCTGCTGCGGAGCGCGGGATGCGACGCCGCCCCGGCTCGCTCCGGCAGCGCGTCTCCGTCCTGCAGGCCCTGGAGGGCGTCCACCGCGACATCCAGGCGTTCCGGCCCCGCGGGTTCGGTCCGCCGGTCCACGGCCCGGCGGTGGACAGCCGCATCTTCCTCCTCGGCCAGGCGCCCGGTCCCCACGAGGCGCGCTTCGGCAGGCCGTTCGCATGGCACGCCGGCAAGACGCTGTTCCGATGGCTGGAGCAGGCGACCGGGGCCGGGGAGCAGGAGGTGCGCGCGCGTGTGTACATCTCCGCAGTGGTGCGCTGCTTCCCGGGCAAGACCGCCGGCGGCGGCGATCGCTTGCCCGGCCCGGCGGAGTGCGCCAGGTGGCGGCACTTCATCGAGCGCGAGATGCGGATCCTGCGGCCGCGGCTGGTGATCCCGGTCGGCCGCCTGGCCATCGGCGAGGTGCTGGGCGCGCCGGAACCCCTCGCGGGCGTGGTCGGGCGGAGCTTTCGGGTGCACTACCACGGCGTGGAGGTGGACGTGATCCCGCTCCCGCACCCCTCCGGTGCCTCGACCTGGTTCAAGCTCGAGCCCGGGCGCACGCTGCTGGCGCGCGCGCTGGAGCTCGTGGCCGCGCATGCGGAGGTGGCGAGGGCGCTGCGGAGGCGCCGGTGATGAGGCGCCGCGGCGCGTGGCTGGTGGTGTTGCTCTCGCTCACCGCCTGCGCGCACCGCCAGCCCGCCGCCGAGGCGCCCCCGGCCGCCGCGCCGGAAGGCGGGAGGCCCGCCTCGCCGGCCGCCGCACCGGAGCGCCGGGGCGAGGTGGGGCTGGCCAGCTTCTACGGGCTGAGGCACAAGGGCCGGCGCACCGCCAGCGGGGCGCGCTACGATCCCGCCGCGCTCACCTGCGCGCACCGCACCGAGCCGTTCGGCACGCGGCTCCAGGTGACGGATCTCGAGACCGGTCGGCGGGTGGTGGTGACGGTCACGGATCGCGGCCCCTTCGTGCGCGGCCGGGTCATCGATTCTGTCCCTGGCCGCGGCCCGCCAGCTCGGGATGGTCGAGCGGGGGGTGGCGCGGGTGCGGGTGGAACGGGTCGAGTGACGGCGCCAAGCTTCCCCGGGCGCCTCATCATCAGGCGGCGGCGGCCTCGGGCAGCACCAGCACCGCAGTCGTCCCGCGCTCGGGCGTGCTCTCCAGCCAGAGCGCGCCGCCGTGGACCTCGATGATGCCGCGGGAGATGGGCAGCCCCAGCCCGCTGCCCTGGCCGGCCGGCTTGGTGGTGAAGAACGGCTCGAAGGCGCGCTCCAGGACCTGCGGGAGCATGCCCACCCCGTCGTCGGAGATGGTGAGCCGGATGCCGCCGGCGCGCCGCTCGGCACGGATCTCGATGCGCCCGGGGCGCTCGGGGGGCAGCGCTTCCGCGGCGTTGGCGAGCAGGCTCTGCAGCACCTGCTCCAGCACCTCGGGCCGGGTTCGCACGTTCAGGCCCGAGGGCACGGCCGCGTCCAGGGTGACGTGCGGCGGCAGGCGAGGCCCGGCCTCCGCCACCGCTCGTTCCACCACCTCGCACACGTCCACCTCGGCGCTGGGCTGCGACGCGGCCGCGATCCGGCCTGCATCGGCGAGGCGCCGCACCAGATCGTTGATGCGCTGCATGGCGGCCAGCGCGTCGCCCAGCACCTCGCGCGCCTCGGCATCGCCGGAGCGGCTCTCGGCCAGGAAGCGCAGGTTGGCCGTCACCACCGAGGCAGGGTTGGAGACCTGGTGGGCGACGCCGTTGGCGAGCTGGCCCAGCGACGCCAGCCGCTCGGCCCGGACCAGCCGCTGCTGCGTCTCGGCCAGCGCGCGCGTCCGCTCCTCGACCAGCGACTCGAGCCGGCTGCGCAGCCGGTCGAGATCCTCGGCGGTCTCGAGGAAGCGCAGGCTGGCGGCCCAGGCGACCAGCCCCACCGGCAGCAGGAACCCGATGTCGAGCAGGTAGGGCAGGCCGATGCGCCCGGTGGAGGCCACCGCGTCGTTGAGCGACAGCAGCACGAAGGCGGCGAAGGCGCCCGCCTGCGCGCCGGCCAGCCGGATCCCCTGCCGCCGGGCAGAGGCGAAGCGCGCGAAGACCGCGACCACCACCGGCGTGCACGCGGCGATGAGGGCGTACCCCACCGCCGTGAACCGACCGTCCGCGTAGGTCACGCCCCAGGGCGCGAACTGGTGATGGCCGAGGGTCTCCTGGAACGCGAGCCCGGGGACGAGGCTGAGCGCCGCCACCGACAGGGTCAACCATTCCGGCCATCGCCCCGCGCGGCTGGGGGAGGCGTGGGCGTAGGCCTCGGCATAGCGCATCCAGGCCCAGTACTGGACCAGGCCGACCGAGAGCTGGATGCGCGAGGCCGCCAGGAGCAGCGGAACCGGCGCCGGCAAGGTCGAGCTCAGGTGG
The DNA here is from genome assembly GCA_963736345.1 of uncultured Pseudomonadota bacterium. Classification (GTDB taxonomy): domain Bacteria; phylum Myxococcota; class Myxococcia; order Myxococcales; family Anaeromyxobacteraceae; genus Anaeromyxobacter. Next base: position 305,919 of record CAVTOU010000029.1, read on the forward strand.
GCGGCGGCGTAGCCGGCGGAGAGGAAGGCGATGATCGCGAACCAGCGCAGCTCGCGCCAGCCGCGGGCCCGCGAGACGCGAAAGGCCAGCACGCCCGCCGCCATGCCGAGCGCGATGGACATGAGCGACATGGTGACCGGCGTGTTCATCGGTCGGTGCGAGGATGCACCGCGTCGAGGTGGCCCGTCCAGCGGCGGGTGAGAGGTTGCACCGGGGTTCGGGGTTCCCCGGGCTGGTCTCCCGGGTCGGGCGCGGCGGGGCGCCGGTCACCGCCGGGCGGCCTGCACCCGCTCGGCGATGGCGCGCAGATCGGCGATGGCTCGCCGGTAGTCGGGCGCGTCGAACACGGCGGTGCCGGCCACGAGCACGTTGGCGCCCGCCTCGACCACGCGCTCGACCGTCTCGTGGTTGATGCCGCCGTCGACCTGGATGTCCAGGGCGAGCCCGCGGGCCTCGGCCATGGCGCGCAGCCGGCGGACCTTCTCGGTGCAGGCCTCCACGTATTGCTGGCCGCCGAAGCCCGGGTTCACGGTCATGATCAGGATCTGGACACAGTCGCCCAGCACCCACTCCACGGCCGACAGGTCGGTGGAGGGATTGAGCGCCACCGAGGGACGTGCACCGGCGGCCTTGATGACCTCCAGCGTGCGGTGCAGGTGTGGGGAGACCTCCGCGTGCACCGTGATCGAGTCCGCCCCGGCGTCCGCGAACGCCTCCACGTACCGCTCGGGCTCCACGATCATGAGGTGCACGTCCAGCGGGAGCCGCGTCGCCTCCCGCACCGCCTTCACCACCAGCGGGCCGACCGTGATGTTCGGGACGAACCTGCCGTCCATGACGTCCACGTGGATCACGTCCGCGCCGGCGCCGTCCGCGGCCCGGACCTCGTCGGTGAGGCGGCCGAAGTCGGCGGAAAGGATCGAGGGCGCGATGCGGATGGGGGGGAGGGACATGGCGGGAAGTGTAAGCGTTCGCCCGCGCGCGGTCACGACTACTCCCGAACCCGAACCCGTACCTGAACCCGGCTTCGCGTCACCCGTGATCCGAGTCCCGAGTCACCTGGCCCGAGGCCCGCTGCCCCCCGGCCGACGCCGGATCACGGGCCATGGGCCTGGGGACTCGGGAGAGGCGCCAGGGATGGCGGGCCACGGGTTCAGGTCCCGTACGACACCCTCGCCGCAAAGAACCCATCGCACCCATGCCTGCTCGGGAGCGTCAGCAGATCGCCCTCCGGGGTGAGCACGTCGGGCGGGAAGCCCGGCGGCGGGGGGCTGCGCCGGGCGCCGTCGCCGAGCAGCGCCGAGGCGATGGCCGGGCCCTCCGGCCGAGACAGGGAGCAGACCGAGTAGGTCACCGGGGCGCCCGGCCGCGCGTAGCGAGCCATCCGCCGGCCGATGGCGAGCTGGACCTCTGCCAGGCGCGTCACATCGCCGGGCGAGCGCCGCAGCTTGAGCTCGGGGTGGCGCCGCAGCGTTCCCAGGCCGGCGCAGGGAGCGTCGACGAGCACGGCATCGAAGGTCGCCTCGGCCACCCCGGGCAGCGCCCGGGTCGCGTCGGCGCACACGACGCGCAGGCCGGCGAGCCCGCGCCGGGCGGCCTCGCGCGCCAGCGCGTCCGCCTTGCGCGGGTGGATCTCGACCGCCACCACCTCGGAACCGGGGCCGAGCAGCTCGGCCAGGTGGAAGGCCTTTCCGCCGGGCGCGGCGCAGGCGTCCAGGACGCGGACACGCCGTCCCTGCAGCTCGCCGGCCGCCAGCTGGACCACGAGCTGGGATGCCTCGTCCTGCACCTGGAACGGCAGGCCGCCGGCGGCGCGCGCCAGGTCCGCCACGGATCCGCTGGCGAGGGCCAGGCCTTGCGGGGCGCGGGCCAGCGGGCGCGCCTCCAGGCCGGCGGCCCGCGCCCGCTCCAGCAGCGCATCGCGTGACGGCGAGCGCACGCACAGGGGTGCGGGCCCGTTCATGGCCCGCGCCAGATCGAGCGCCTCCCGGGGGCCCAGCCACGCGATCCACTCCTCGGCCAGCCATCGGGGCAGCGCCTCCGCGGCAGCCAGGTGTCCGGCCGGATCCTCGGACAGCGCGGGCGCCGGGGGAAAGCGCGGCTGGCGGGCCAGCGCCCGGAGCACGGCGTTCACGTATCCGGCGGCGCGCCCGTGGTCGACGCTCCGGGCCAGCGAGACCGTCTCGCCGACGGCGGCGTGGGCGGGGATGCGCAGGACGAGCAGCTGGTACGCGCCCAGCCGCAGTGCCACCCGGGCGGCGGGATCGAGCTGCGCCAGCGGCCGCCGCGAATGCGGCGCCAGGGCGGCGTCGAGCGATAGCGCGCGCCGGAGCGTCCCGTAGGTCAGCTCGGTGGCCAGGCCGGCCTCCCGCGGGTCGAGGGCGCCCGCCGAGGAGAGCGCGGCGTCGAGGGCGCGGGAGGCGTAGGCGCCGCCCTCCTCGACGCGGCGGAGCACGTCGAAGGCGATGGAGCGGGCGCTCATGTGTCGAGGGTGACCGACTCGCGGCGCAGGCCGTTGAAGAAGGCGACCGCGTCCTGGGGCGGGCGGCCCTCCGGCTGGAGGCGGGTCACGAGCAGCGCCGTCCGGCCGCCGCAGACCACCAGCATCCCGCGCCCCGGCACCCGGACCGCGTACCCGGTCTGTCCCGACGACGGTTCGCCGTCCGTGAAGACTGCCGTCGGAGACGCGGACAGGATCTTCACCATCCGTCCATGGAAGGTGGTGAACGCTCCCGGCCAGGGCGTGAAGCCGCGCAGCCGCGCCGCGATCTCGGGCGCCGGCCGCTTCCAGTCGACGCGCCCGTCCTCCCTTTCCAGAATCCGCGCCGGGGTGGCCTGGGCGGGATCCTGGCGCACCGGGACGATGGCGCCCCGCGCCAGGCCCTCGAGCGCGGCCAAGAGCGCCTCGGCGCCCAGCTCCGCCACGCGCACCGACATGGACTCGGCGGTGTCGTCGGGGCCGATGGGGATCGCGCGCTGCAGCAGGATGTCGCCGGTGTCGAGCCCCTCGTCCATCTGCATGATGGTCACGCCGGTCTCGCGGTCGCCGCTGGCCACGGCCCACTGGATGGGGGCCGCGCCGCGCCAGCGGGGGAGCAGCGAGCCGTGCACGTTGATCGAGCCGAACGGCGCCAGCCGCAGCAGGTCGGTCCCGAGGATGCGGCCGTAGGCGGCCACCACCAGCGCGTCCGGGCGGAGCGCCGACAGCTCCGTCGCGAGCTTCCCGTCGCGGACCTTCCCGGGCTGGAGGACCGGCAGGCCGTGCGGTCGGGCCCAGACCTTGGTGGCGGGCTCCCGGATCGCCTGGCCCCGGCCCGCCGGACGGTCCGGCTGGGCCACCACGGCCACGACGGCGTGGCCGGCCCGGAGCAGCGCCTCGAGGGGAGGGACTGCGAACGCGGGCGTGCCCAGGAAGGCGATCCGCATGACGAGCGGGGGTATACGCGATGAAGCGCACAGGCGCATCAGGTCTTCCGTGCCCGAACCCGAACCCGTGCCCGGCCGTTCTCCCTGAACCGTGCTCCCTGTCCAGTGTCCCCTTCCTCGTGACTCCGGTGATCGCTTTCACGACGTGCACGGGCGACGGCGAACGGGCCAGGGGTCACGGGAGACGCGGCATGGGAACGGATGACGGGTTCGGGCACGGGACGCCGAGGACACGGATCGTGCCTGCGACCGTCGCCCACCTTCCCTCACCCTCCGTTGCCCCGCGCTCCGGGCGCGCTAGAATCGGCCACCCGGCAGCTCACATCCCGCGTTTCGAGGGAGGACGACATGGCCGACGACCTCGCCCAGACACAGCCGTCGGTCGCGCCCGCCTCCTCGCCGCGCCGCCACTTCCTCATCGACCGGGGCTTTCAGCTCAAGTACGCGCTGGTCATGGCCCTGGCGGGCCTGGCCGTCGCGGGCGTCTTCGGACTGTGGATCCACCAGGTGCACGCCCAGGCCATCGCGCTGCTCTCGCCCGACGCCGAGACGCGGACCCTCATCGAGCGAAGCGACAAGCTGCTCCTGGCCGCCTTCGCCGGGATCGCGCTGCTCCTGGCGGCGGCGCTGGGCCTGCTGGGCGTGGTGATCACGCACCGGGTGGCGGGCCCGGTCTTCGTCATGGGCCACTACCTGTCGGTGCTGGCCCAGGGTCGCTTCCCCCGCATGCGCACCCTGCGCCGGAGCGACGAGCTGAAGACGTTCTTCCGGGTCTTCATCGACGCCGTCGAGGCGATGAAGAAGCGCGAGGCGCGGCACGTGGCGGTGCTGGAGGACACCCTGGCGCGCGTCCGTTCCGCCTCGGCGCGCTCCCCCGACCTGCAGCCCGCCGTCCAGGCGCTGGAGGCGGCCGCCATGGAGCGGCGCCTGGCCCTGGCCGCCGACGATCCCGAGCTCACCCCCATCGCCGTGCCGGCCCCGCGCGTCTCGGGCGGGCGGCATTCCTGAGCGGAGGCCGCATGCGCACCCTCGCCTCGATCACCGCCGTCCTCCTCCTGGCCGCGGGCTGCGGCAACCCGAACAATCCCGCGGGATGGGCCAAGCGGGCCGCCTCGAGGAGCCGCATCGACGAGAAGCTGCAGGCGCTGGAGCAGGCGCGGAAGGCCCCCGGGGATCGGAGGGCCGCGGTTCCGTACCTGCTCGAGGTGCTGAAGCAGTCGCCGCGGGTTCGCGCCGAGGCGGCGCTGGCGCTGGGCGAGATCGGGGACCCGGCCGCCGTCCCGGGGCTGGTCGCGGCCATCGATCCGGGCGCGGTCGATCGCGACGGGTTCGAGGCCAACCGGCGCCTGGCCACGGCGCTCGGGGCCCTGCGCGCCCACGAGGGCGTCCCTGCGCTGCAGGCGCTCACCACCTCGCGCGACGGCTTCACCCAGGTGGCGGCGGTGGATGCGCTCGGCCTGATCGGCGATCCGGCCGCGGTGGACTCGCTGGCCGCGGTGGTCCGCTCCCCCGGGGCCGAGCCGGTCACGGTCCAGCACGCGCTCCTGGCCCTGGGCCGCATCGGGGACGCCCGCGCGGTCCCGGTGGTGCTGCGCATGCTCTTCGAGGAGCGGACCGGGGTCTCCTTCTTCCCGCAGGCTGCCTTCGCGGCGGTCGAGATTGGCAAGCCCATGGCGGCGCCGCTCCTGGCGGTGCTGGAGGGGCGGGACGCCGACCTCGAGGCCTGGGCGCGCCAGAACAAGGTGGTGCAGGGCGCGCTCTACGCCAAGGCGGCGCAGCTCCTCGGCGACGTGGGCGGCCCGGAGGTGGTGCCGGCCCTGGTCTCCCGGCTGGGCTACCACGATCCCGACTCGTCGCTGGAGATGCTGGTGCACGTCTTCGCGGCCGAGTCGCTGGGCCGGCTGCGCGCGCGCGACTCGGTGAAGCCGCTGGGCGACCTGCTGGCCAAGGAGACCGACCCCGACGCGCGGGATCGGTACTGCGATGCGCTGGCCCGCATCGGGGACCCGGCCGCCCTTCCGGCGCTGCGCGCGGCCGCCACCAAGGGCGGCTGGGACCAGCGCCAGGGCGCGCTCACCGCGCTCTCCCGCCTGGGCGGCGCGGCGGACATCCCCCTCGTCGAGGGCGCGCAGGCCGCCGAGTGCAAGGCGGATTGCCCCAAGGAGCGCGCCTCCGAGCTCGCCGGGATGAAGGCCCGGCTGGCCGCGGCCACCAGCTGCAGCGAGGCGCGCTGCTGGGCCGGCAAGCTGGACGATCCCATGCCCGAGATCCGCGACCGGGCCGCCCTGGAGGTGGGGCGCGCCGGCTCCGCCGCCGACGCGCCGGCGCTGGTGACCGCCATCCTGCGGCCGGTGGCCAACGACGCCGACCTGGCCGCGCGCTACCACGCCGTGCTGGGGCTGGCCTGGATCACCAGGCGCGAGAAGCTGGGGTCCGCCGGCCCGGACACCGCCGCCAAGATCGACGGCATGATCGCCACCGAGCGCGGTCGCCGCCTCACCGAGGGCGTGAACGAGGACGCGCTCCGGCTGTCCGCGCGGCTGCGGCGGGAGAAGTAGGCCCGGTGGAGGACCCGCGCCGCGGAGCGGACGCGTCCTGACCGGGACGTGCCGCCCGCGCCGGCCGCGCGTATGCCAGCGGGGCGGCCTGGGCCGCTCCGGAGGATGCGCGTGAACGTGCTGGGCGTGTGCGGGAGCCCGCGGGCGGGCTCGACCAACCTGGTGGTGCTGCGCATGGCGGCCGAGCTGGCCCCGGCCGGCGTCCAGCTCGGCTGGGACGCGTCGCAGATCGGCGACCTGCCCCATTTCAACCCCGACCTGGACCGGGAGGGCGACCTCCCCCCGACCCCGGTCGCGGCCTGGCGCGCCCGGCTGGCCGCGGCGGACGCGGTGCTGATCTCCAGCCCGGAGTATGCGCACGGCGTCCCCGGCTCGCTCAAGAACGCGCTCGACTGGATCGTGTCCTCGGGCGAGCTCACCGGGAAGCCGACGGCGGTGGTGGTGGCCGGCGCGAGCGGCGGGGCGTACGCGCGCGAGGCCCTGCGCCAGACGCTGGAGGTCATCGGCGCGCGGCTGGTCGCGGTCGAGTCACTGGTGCTGGGCCGGAGCCAGATCGATCCCGACGGCAGGATCACGGCGCCGGCGCTGTTGGGGCAGCTCCGCTCGGTGGTGGAGGCCCTGGCGGCGGGCGGGCGGGCGGATCGCGCCACCGCGGGAGGCTGACCCTGGGCGCGCTCCCGGAGACCCACCGGGTCTCAACCCGGCGGGCGCCGACGCGGCTAGCATGGGGTGGAACGGGCCGGGCGTCGCCGCGCGCCCAGCTGCGCGGCGGTCCTCCGCCGAGCCGGGAGCACGCCATGAAGAAGCTCATCAACCGCCCCGAGGACCTGGTGAGGGAGCAGCTGCAGGGCGTGGCCCTGGCCCACGCCGGCCTGGTGCGGGTCAGCCTGGAGCCGGCCTACGTCGTGCGCGCCGACGCGCCCGTGCAGGGGAAGGTCGGGATCCTCTCCGGCGGCGGCTCCGGGCACGAGCCGCTGCACGGCGGGTACGTGGGGGCGGGCATGCTGGACGCCGCCTGCCCGGGGGCGGTGTTCACCTCTCCCACGCCCGACCAGATGCTGGCAGCCACCCGGGCCGTGAACGGCGGCGCGGGCGTCCTGCACATCGTCAAGAACTACACCGGCGACGTGCTCAACTTCGAGATGGCGGCCGAACTGGCACGGGCCGACGGCATCGAGGTCGAGGCGGTCGTGATCAACGACGACGTGGCGGTGAAGGACAGCCTCTACACCGCCGGCCGCCGCGGGGTGGGGGTGACGGTGCTGGCCGAGAAGATGTGCGGGGCCGCGGCCGAGGAGCTGCGCCCGCTGGGGCAGGTGGCCGCGGTGTGCCGCAAGGTGAACGCGCAGGGGCGCAGCATGGGCATGGCCCTCACCTCCTGCACGGTGCCGCACGTCGGGAAGCCCACCTTCGAGCTCCCCGCGGACGAGATGGAGATCGGCATCGGCATCCACGGCGAGCCGGGCCGCACCCGCATGAAGCTCCGGCACCGGCGCGCGGAGATCGCCGAGCTGCTGGCCGGCGCCGATCCTCGACGACCTGCCCTTCCGGCGGGGCGACGAGGTGCTCGCCTTCGTCAACGGCATGGGCGGGCACGCCGCTCTCGAGCTGTACATCGTGGCCAGCGAGCTGGCGCGGATCTGCCGGGGCGCGGGCATCCGCATCGCGCGCAGCCTGGTCGGGTCAACTACATCACCTCGCTGGACATGGCCGGCTGCTCCATCACGCTGCTGCGGATGGACGACGAGCTGCTGCCGCCTGTGGGACGCGCCGGTGCAAGACCGCCGGCGCTGCGCTGGGGGGTGTGAGCGCGGAGGAGCATGGCCATCACCTGCGACGACATCCTGGCCTGGCTGCGCGGCCTGCCGCGGCCGTATCGCCGCGCACAAGGACGAGCTGACCGCGCTGGACGCGGCCATCGGCGACGCGGACCACGGGATCAACATGGATCGCGGGTTTCAGCGCGGTGGCCGCAGAGCTGCCGGCCAGCCGCCGGCAGGACATCGCCGCCGCTCCTGAAGGCGGCGGCCATGACCCTGATCTCGGACCGTGGGCGGGGCGTGCGGGTCCGCTCTACGGCACCTTCTTCCTGCGCGCCGCCGCGGCCTGCGCCGGCAAGCGCGAGCTGACGCCGGCCGACTGGCTGGCCGCGCTCCGGCCGGGGGTGGAGGGCGTGCGGCAGCGGGGCAAGGCCGGCCGGGCGACAAGACCATGCTCGACGCGCTGCTGCCCGCCGTCGGAGGCGATGCGGCAGGCGCTGGCCGACGGCGGCGGCCGCCGGCGAGGTGCTGCGCCGGGCCGAGCGGCGGCGCAGCAGGCCGGCATGCAGGACACCATCCCGCTGCAGGCGCGACAAGGGCCGGGCCAGCTACCTGGGCGAGCGCAGCATCGGCCACCAGGACCCCGGCGCCACCTCGGCGCACCTGCTCGTCCGGGCGGCCGCGGAGGCGTGGGCGCCGGAGGAGCGAGCATCATGATGGCTCAGGCGGCGGGGCGGGCGGACGCCCCGTGGCGACGATGATTGGCATCGTCATCGTCTCGCACAGCGCCCGGCTGGCCGAGGGCGTGGCCGAGCTGGTGCGCGGCATGGGCGGCGAGGAGGTGCAGGTCGCGACCGCCGGCGGCATGGACGCGCCGGGTGCCCTGGGCACCGATGCCGCCGAAGGTGCTCGAGGCCATCGAGCGGGTCTACTCGGACGACGGGGTGCTGGTGCTGATGGACCTGGGCAGCGCGGTGCTGAGCGCGGAGACGGCCCTCGACCTGCTCCCCCCGGAGCAAGCGCCCGCACGTCCTGCTCTGCGAGGCGCCGCTGGTGGAAGGGGCGGTCGCGGCTGCGGCGCAGGCCCGGTTGGGCGGCGCGCTGGAGCAGGCCGCCGCCGAGGCGCGGGGCGCGATCGAGCCCAAGCGCTCCCAGCTCGGCGCCCCGCCGGCGGAGCCGGTTCGCGCTCCGGCGCAGGCGCCGGGCGCCGGCCAGGTTCGCGAGCTCCGCTTCACGGTCGGGAACCGGCTCGGGATCCACGCCCGGCCGGCGATGCGGCTGGTCCAGCTGGCGGCGCGCTTCGCCGGGACCGACCTCCGCATCCGGAACGCCACCGCCGGCAGGGGGCCGGTCAGCGTCCGGAGCCTGAACGGCGTCGCCACGCTCGGCGCCCGGAAGGGCCACGAGGTGCTGGTGAGCGCCTCAGGGCCCGGGGCTGCGCAGGCGCTCGAGGCGGTGCGGGCGCTGGCCGAGGCCGGGTTCGGCGATGCGGATGGGCCGGCGGACGCGACCGGCGCAGCGGCGTCCCCCTCCGCTCCGGCGGCGCGGGCCCGGTCACCGGATGCGCCGCTGACACCGGGCATCCCCGTATCGCCCGGGCTGGCCGTCGGCCCGGCGCGGCTCCTCCGCCGGCGAGCCGCCGCCGCGGCGGCCGGTCCGGCCTCGGATCCGGCCGCGGAGCGGGCGTCGCTCGATCGCGCGCTGGAGAGGGCGCGCCGGGACATCGCCGCGTCGCGCAATGCGCTGGCCGCCCGCGCCGGCCCCGCGGCGGCGGCCATCCTCGACGTGCACCTCCTGTCGCTCGACGATGACGCCCTGCTGGCGCCGGCCCGGGAGGCCATCGCGGCCGGCGAGCTGGGCGCGGCGGCGGCCTGGAGCCGATTGTTCGAGCGGGTCGCGGCCGGGTACCGCGCCCTGGACGACCCGCTCTTCCGCGCACGCGCCGCCGACGTCGAGGACGTGGGCCGTCAAGTCCTCGCGCACGTCATGGGCGCGGGCGGCGCGGAGCCTCCGGTCGAGGCGGGCGTGCTCGTGGCCGACGACCTCTCCGCGGCCGACGCGGCCCGCCTCGATCCCGAGCGCGTGCTGGGCGTCGTCACCGCCCGCGGCGGGCCGACCTCGCACGGCGCCATCCTGGCCCGGGCGCTGGGCATCCCGGCAGTGGCGGGCGCCGGGCCGGGGATCCTGTCGGTGCCGGAGTCGACCCGGATCATGCTCGACGGCGCCACCGGCGAGCTGTGGATCGATCCCCCGCCGGCCCAGGAGGCCGAGGCGGCTCGCCGCGCCGCCGCGGAGCGAGCAGCGCGTGCTGCCGCGCGGGCCGCGGGCGCAGGCCCGGCCGTCACCCGGGACGGCGTGCGCATCGAGATCGTCGCCAACATCGCGTCGGTGGCCGAGGCCCGGGCCGCGGTGGCGGCGGGGGCCGAGGGCGTGGGGGTGCTCCGCACCGAGTTCCTGTTCCAGGGACGGCCGACGGCGCCCGACGAGGAGGAGCAGCTCGCCGTCTATCGCGCCATCGCCGAGGCGCTGGGCGGCCGGCCGCTGGTGGTCCGCACGCTGGACGCGGGCGGCGACAAGCCGCTCCCCTACCTGGATCTGGGCGACGAGGCCAACCCGTTCCTGGGCTGGCGCGCCATCCGCCCCTGCCTGGCCCGGCCGGAGTTCTTCAAGGTCCAGCTCCGGGCCATCGTCCGCGCCGCGGCCGAGTTCCCGGTCCGGGCCCTCTTCCCCATGATCGCCACCCCGGGCGAGTGGCGCGCCGCCCGCGCCCTGCTGGAGGAGGCGCGGGCGGAGGTGCTGCGCGCCGGCCGGCCGGGCCCGGACGCGGTCCGGGCCGGGATCATGGTCGAGATCCCCTCGGCCGCGATCCGGGCGGCGTCGTTCGCGCGCGAGGTCGACTTCCTCTCCATCGGCACCAACGATCTCGTCCAGTACACGCTGGCCGCGGAGCGCGGCAACCCGCGGCTGGCCGCGCTGGCGGATCCGTTCCAGCCCGCGGTGCTGGAGCTGATCCGCGGGGTGGCCGAGGCCGGCCGCGCCGCGGGGAAGCCGGTGGCGGTGTGCGGCGAGATGGCGGCCGACCCGCTGGCGGTGCCGCTCCTGGTGGGGCTGGGCATCGGCGAGCTGAGCATGAGCGCCCCGGCCATCCCCGCCGTGAAGGAGGTGATCCGGGGGCTCGACGCGGCCACCGCGCGGACGCGGGCGCTGGAGGCGCTGGCGCTCGACTCACCGGAGGAGGTGAGGGCGTTCCTGGCGCGGAAGCCCTGACCTCGACGTCGCCTCACGCCGCCGGCTTCGTGCTCCCCTTCGGCGCGACAGCCGTCTCGCCCGTCCTCCCGTCCTCGACCTCCGGCGCCGGGGATTCCGCCGCGGGCAAGGCTGCACCGGGCGCTCGCTCCCCCACCTTGTCCCAGGCGCTGGGCAGGAGGTTGAAGGGGAGGAGCTTCACCAGGATGGGCAGGAGCAGCGCGCCGCCGGGCGCGGCGAAGATGGCCAGCGCCGGTACCGCCTTGGCGAGGTCCACCAGCTGGCCGCGGACCTTGCGCTTCTCCTCGGAGCTGAGCCGCTGTCCGGCGGCGGCCTTGCCGAGCAGCGTCCCGAGCTCGCCGGTCTCGCGGATCTCGGTGACCAGGGCGCCGAGGTTCTGGGTGATGGCGGTCGAGAAGCGGTCCACCACCTGGTCGGCCGCGGCGCCCCAGTCCTCGGCCAGGCCGTGCCAGTCGGGGGCGCCCTGGTCGAACCCCTCGAACCAGGCCTGTGGATCGCCTGACTGGGCGGCGGCCTCGAGCTGGGCGGCCACCACCACCTGGGGATCGAGGCTGGCCGCCTGGGCGAACGCCTCCACGAACCGGGCGGCGCCCTCGCCCGGCAGCCGGGTCCGGAGCTGCGCCAGGAGGAGCTGCTCGAAGAGGAACCCGCGCACCAGCTCCGGCGAGGCCAGGGCGAGCTCCTCGGGGGTGCGCGGCCTGGCGACGCCCCGCCGCGCGGCGCGCAGATCGGCGCCGCGGAGCCCGAGTCGCACCATCTGCCGGGAGCGGACCCAGCGCGCCCGCCGGTCGGGCTTCTCGGCGGTGTGGAGCAAGCCCGAGAGCGCCTCGGCCAGGAGCACCAGCTCGCGCGCGGAGTAGACCGCGTGCCGCTCCAGCGCCTCGGGCTCCAGCCGCCCGCTGCGGGCGAATCCGCCCGTCACCCTGGCCAGGTGGCGCCGGAAGACCGCCACGTTGCCCGAGTTCATGGGCACCCCGAGGCGCGGGTCGCCGGGCGGGAAGAAGCGCGCGTGCAGCCGCTTGCCGGCCGCCGCCAGGGCGCGCTGGACCGCGCGGTCGTGGGCCCGAGAGGGCGAGTGGTTGGCGGCCGCCAGCGCCAGCTTGTTCTCCCCCACCGCGCCGGCCAGGAATCCCGCGACCTCGGCGCGCGAGCGGCCGGCGTCGGCGGAGGCACGGTGCAGCTGCCGCAGATCGAGCAGGAGGTGCACGTGCTGGACCACCGACTCGCGGAAGGTCTCGACCCCGTCCGGGTGCGCAGGCGGGGGCCGGCGGGCCCGCAGCGACCGCGCCACCAGGACCCGTGCGGCCGAGGCGAAGTCGAGCGGTTGCCCGGCCGGGGTCAGCTCCGGCGCGATGCCGGAGTGCCCGGCCGACGAGGCGTGCAGGACGAGCGCCTCCTCCACCAGGATGGCCAGCCAGCTCTTGTCGGCGAAAGGTTTCGACACGTCGGCAGGACCCGCCGCCCGGGGACGGGCACCAGCACCGAGTGTAACGCGGTTCGCGAGCTCGCTGGCCCGCCAAGCAGGTGGCGTGGCGCTCGGCCGCCCGGCGGGGGACGGAGCCGGCCCCCGCATGAGCGGCCGCCGCCCGAAATACCTCCCGAAATGGAAGAGGCCGGCCCCTCTCGAGGCCGGCCTCCCTGCACCCGTCTCCGGGTCACTCGATGCCGTGCGTCCTGAGGCAGCGGCCTTCATTCAGCTCATGTAGGCACCCCTGGGCCGCGGAGTCGCCCTTCGACTCCGCCCCGAGCGCAGCCGCGAAGCCGCGGAGTCGAAGCGCTCTGGGCGAACGGGCCCCAAGCGCCGCGGATTTGGCCGGACCTACCGCCCCTTGGCGTGCTTCTTCTTCTCTTCCTTGTCCTCCGGCTCCTCGTCCGGTGCCGGCACCGCGACCGGGCCGCGCCGGATGCCGTACTTCTCGTACAGCTTCCCCTCCACCTGCTGGAGGATCTCGGGGTGCTCGCGGAAGAAGGCCTTGGCTTGCTCGCGGCCCTGGCCGATGCGCTCACCGCCGAAGCTGAACCAGGTGCCGCTCTTATCGACGATGTTGTCGTTGGAGGCCAGGTCGAGGACGTCGCCCTCGCGGCTGATCCCCTGGCCGTACATGATGTCGAACTCCACCTCCTTGAAGGGTGGAGCGACCTTGTTCTTCACCACCTTGACGCGGGTGCGGTTGCCGATGACCTGCTCGCCGTCCTTGATGGCGCCGATGCGCCGGATGTCGAGCCGCTGGGTGGCGTAGAACTTGAGGGCGTTGCCGCCGGTGGTGGTCTCCGGGTTGCCGAACATCACCCCGATCTTCATCCGGATCTGGTTGATGAAGATGACGATGGTGGAGGACTTGGAGATGGTGCCGGTGAGCTTGCGGAGCGCCTGGCTCATGAGCCGCGCCTGCACGCCCATGTGGGCGTCCCCCATCTCGCCCTCGAGCTCGGCCTTGGGCACCAGGGCGGCCACCGAGTCGATGACCAGCACGTCGACGGCGCCGGACCGGACCAGGGTCTCGGTGATCTCCAGCGCCTGCTCGCCGGTGTCCGGCTGCGAGATGAGGAGATCGTCGGTGCGGACGCCCAGCTTGCGGGCGTAGCCCACGTCGAGGGCGTGCTCGGCGTCGACGAAGGCCGCGATGCCGCCCTTCTTCTGCGCCTCGGCGATGGCGTGCAGGGCCAGGGTGGTCTTGCCGGAGGACTCCGGGCCGTAGATCTCGATGATGCGTCCGCGGGGGAGCCCGCCCACGCCGAGCGCGATGTCGAGCGAGACCGAGCCCGTGGAGATGGCCTGCACGTCCTTGACCAGCGCCTCCTCGTTGCCGAGGCGCATGATCGAGCCCTTGCCGAACTCCTTCTCGATGGACGCGACGGCCAGCTCGATCGCCTTTTCCTTCTCCGGTCCCACGGGCATCGGTTGTCTCCGTTTCCTGAAGCCTGTCCTGATACCAGGTGCCCCTGACAGCCGGGAGCGGATGCACCTGAACAGATGGATACTGAACAAGCGCTCGGACGTCAAGGAAAGCGGCGCGTCCGCCGAAACATCGCCGCCGGTGGCCGGGCGCGCAACGGCCGGCGAGCCGGGTGGTCGGCCCGCGCGCGTGCGGCGTTCACGCGGTCAGGCGCTCGCGCCCCCGCCGCCGACCAGGAAGCCCGAGGGGTCGAGGCCGAGCCGGCGCACCGCCGACTCCCATCGCTGCTCCAGGGGAACGTCGAAGACGAGGTCCTGGTGCAGCCCGAGCGGCACCCAGGCCCCCGAGGCCACCTCGCGCTCGAGCTGAAGCGGCGCCCAGCCGGCGTAGCCGAGCAGGAGCGTGAACGGCCCCGGCGACTCGGCGCGGACCAGCGCCTCGAGCAGCTCGCGCGATCCGCCCAGCGCCACCCCGGCGCCGACGGTCACCGCGCCCTCCTCCGGCGCCTGCGGGCCGGGCCGGAACAGGATCCACAGCCGCTCCGGCTGCACCGGACCGCCGACCAGCACCGGTGCGGCGGCCCTTCCCCGCGCCTCGGCCGCCGAGCGGAGATTCCCATCGAGCCCGTCGAGGACGTCGGCGACGGTGATCGGGCCGGCGCGGTTCACCACGAACCCGAGCGCCCCCTCGGTGTGGTGTTCGGCCATGAGGACCAGCGATCCCGCAAAGTTGGGATCGGCGAGCGCCGGCGCCGCCACCAGGAACCCCGGCGCGAGGCCGGTGGGCGACGGCGTGGGGGTGGGGCTCTCGCGGCTCACGCCACGAGCTTTGCGCGGCCCGCGGCGAAGCGCAAGCCGCGTGGGCCGGGGCGCGCCGCCACATGGGCTCGTGCGCGACCCTGGTGAGTGTGGAACGCCTCCTCCCGCCGCGGATCCCTCGCGGTCCGGCGGCGGTCAGTACGCGGCCGGGGGCTGCCAGCCTCCGGCCGCGAGCAGCGCGTCGACGGCCTCCTTCACCGCGCGCGCGTCCCGCGGATCGACCTTCCGGCTGACCTGCTTCACCCGGAGCGCCTCGCCGCTCGTCCGATCCAGGACGACGGCCTCGAGCACGAGCTGGTCCCCGGCGAAGAAGCCGCGATCCCCGACGGGGAAGGCCTCGGGGGGGGTCAGCGTGAGCTGGTCGGCATCCGGCGGGATCGCCTGCGGGATCTCGTCGGCCTGGGCGTCGGCGGCGGCCGGGGGCTCGGCCTCGGGAGCACCTTCATCCCAGGCGCCAGGCTCGCCGTCCGGCGGAGGCGCGGGCGGAAGGTCGTAGACCAGGACCGGCTCCGGCTCGTAGATGGGGATTGTCCACCAGAAGCCCACCTCGATGTCGATCGACGGGCCGAGATACCGGTGGGAAGCGGGCCAGTAGGGGCCGCCCGGGGCCGGGGCCAGCGAGAAGCGGCCCGGCGCGGGCGCGGTCGGGAACCGCCCCGGGGCCGAAACGGTCGGGAACTGCCGGACGGGAATCCGCGGCGCCGAGGCGCGGCCGAGGCGCGCCACCGAGGCGGCCGCCGCGCCGCCCGCGAGGCGGGTCGGCACGTGCACGCGGCTGGCCCGTGCGATCGCCGTTCCCCCGCCGCGGACGCGCGGCGCGGAGGCGGAGGGAAGCCCGTGCGGCACGTGCGAGCCGCCGCCGTTCTTCCCGCTGGTCACGATCGCCACCACCACCGCGGCCACGATCACCACCGCGCCCACCACCATCCCCGCCACGGCCGCCTTCTGATCGCCCTTGTGCCCGCCGGTGCGGGCGACGCCCTGCGCGCGGATCACGACGAGCTCGTCCCCGTCCGACTGCGAGCGGCCGGCCAGCGCCTGCTCCAGCGCGGCGCGGGCCTCGCCGCGGAACCTCTCGGCCTCGGCGGGCGTGAGGGGGCGGTTGCTCTCCACCCAGAGCTCGAGCTGCGGCTCGGCGCGGCCGTTGCGGAGCGCGACGTCCGGCTCGATGGTGCTGACCGGCGTGCGGACGGTCGTGCAGGAGAGGAGGGCGGCGCACAGCAAGGCCAGCCGCCGGAAGGGAAGGCCGTGAGGCTCGGGCGCGCGCGGGGGCATTCCCCCCGATTGTGCATCGGTCGGGCCATCCCGGGAAGGTCGGGCCGCCGCGCGGTTGCCCTCCGCCCGGCGCGACCGTCGCGTTTCCCCGCCGCACGGCGTTGCAGGGCGGCGACAGCGGCGGCACCCCCGGCCTCCCCGATCAGGCTCTGTTCCAGAACGAACGGTCGTTCTATCATGGATAATACATGACCCGGGGCGCCGACACACGCGAGGCCATCCTCGATCACGCCGTGCGGTTGGCGAGCGAGGTCGGGCTGGAGGGGCTCACCATCGGGCGGCTCGCCTCGGCGCTCGACCTGTCCAAGAGCGGGCTCTTCGCCCACTTCGGCTCCAAGGACGAGCTTCAGGTCCAGGTGCTGGACCGGGCGGCGGCCCGGTTCGCGGAGGTGGTGGTCCGCCCGGCGCTGGCCGCCCCCCGCGGCGAGGCCCGGCTCCGCGCCCTCTTCGAGCGCTGGCTGCGCTGGCCCAGGGAGGTGCCGCAGCCGGGCGGGTGCATCTTCGTCCAGGCCGCGGCGGAGCTGGACGACCGCCCCGGGGCGGCCCGCGATCGGCTCGTCACCCTGGAGCGCGACTGGCTGGCGACCATCGCCCGGGTGGTGCGCGGCGCGCAGGCGGAGGGGCAGCTGCGCGCCGACGTCGACCCGGAGCAGATCGCCTTCGAGCTGCACGCCATCATGCTCGCGTGCCACCACGCCTCGCGGCTCCTCCGCGACCGCAGCGCGGTGGAGCGCGCTCGCCGCGCGCTCGACCGCCTCATCGACGCAGCGCGGGCGCCCCGCGCCTGACCCCCCCCCTTGGAGACCGGAGCGCCCCGTGCCCACCCCCGCCCTTCAATCCCGAACGAACGGTCGTTCGCATGGCCTGCCCGGCCCGGTCCGGGCCGCCATCTCGGCGGTCGCCGCCATCGCGCCGCGGCTGGCGGCGCGCGGCCTGGCCGAGCTGTGCCTGCGGCCGCCGCGGCACCGCGAGCCCGAGCATGAGCGCGCGGCGCTCCGGGGCGTCGAGCCCTTCGCGGTCCGCCACCCGGGCGGCGTGGTTCGCGGCTGGGCGCGAGGGAGCGGGCCGGCCGTCCTGCTCCTTCACGGCTGGGGCGGCCGGTCGGGCCAGATGGCGCCGCTGGCCGAGGCCCTCGTCGCAGCCGGCTGCACCGCGGTGGCCATCGACGCCCCCGGCCACGGCCGCTCCAGCGGGCGCGTCGCCTCGGTGCCGCTCTACGCCGGCGCCATCTCGGCGGCGGCCCGCGAGGTCGGGGCCCGGGCGGGCATCGGTCACTCCTTCGGCGGATCGGCGCTCACCTTCGCGGTGGCGCAGGGGCTGGCGCTGAACGCGGCGGTCATCATCGGCTCGCCCGCCACGCCGGCGGTGTACGTGGACCAGTTCTGCGCGGCCCTCGAGCTCTCGGCGGGCACGCGCCGGGCGCTCCGGACGCGCCTCGAGGCGCGGGTGGGGCGCCGCTTCGAGGAGCTCGAGCTCACCCGCGCCGTCGCGGGGGCCCGCTCGCCGGTGCTGGTCGTCCACGATCGCGCGGATCGCGAGGTCGACTTCCGGAACGCCGAGGCGCTGGCGCAGGCCTGGCCGGGGGCGCGGCTCCACGCCACCTCCGGTCTCGGTCACCGGCGCATCCTGCGCGATCCCGCGGTGCTCGCCGGGGTGGCGGGCTTCGTGGTCGAGCGGCTGCCGCGCTGCGCCTGCGGACGCCTGGCCGTCGGGTCCGGCCGCGGCACCCCACGCTGCCTGAGCTGCGCGCTGTCCGAGGATCTGTGGGCGCGCGAGCGGCGCCGCGACCGCCGGCGGCGGGATCAGGCAGCGCCGAGCGGCGCCCTTCGAACGGGATCGTAGGTCGGACCCTTCGGCGACAGGTGCGACTCGAACAGCACCAGCTCGGTCGCCCGCCACGCCATCCCCTCGTCCTGCGCGGCGGCGGCCAGGGCGCCGCCCAGCCCGGGCGCGCCGCGCGGATCCCGGGCGCGGCCCAGGGTGAGGTGGGCCGCGAAGGGGCGCGCCTCGGGCGCGAACCCCAGCGGCGCGAGCCGCCCGCCGAGGTCGCCCGCCAGCCCGGCCAGCGCGTCCACCTCGCCGGAGAGCCCCAGCCACACCACCCGCGGGCGGCGCGAGTTGGGGAACCCGCCGGCGCCCTTCACCTCCAGCAGGAACGGTCTCGAGGCGGCGGCCGCGGCCGCGATGGCGTCGCCGATCCCATCGACGCGCTCCTCCGGCACCGCGCCCAGGAACTGGACGGTGAGGTGCACGTTCTGGTCGGGCACCCAGCGCACCTCGTCCGCGGCCGCCCCGGCGCTCCTGCGGATCTTCTCCGCAGCCGCCGCGATGCGGCGGCGGACGGCCTCGGGCGGCTCGAGTGCGACGAAGAGTCGTCGGGGCACGGCTAACGTCTACTCCAGTCACGGGCCGGGCGCGACCCCGTTGCAGCCGGGCACGGTCCCCCGGCTAGTCCGGGCTCGAGAGCGATCGCCCCAGGCGCTCCGCCAGCTCCTCCAGCGCGTGCGCGCCCTCCGCCACCCTCCGCGTTCCGGCGGCGGTCTCCTCGGTCGCGCGGAAGATCTCGTTCATCGCCTTCAGGACCTCGTCGACGCCCCGGTCCTGGAGCTGCGCCACCTCGGCGATGTTCCGGGCCGCCCGCGACGAGTCCTGCAGGGCCGTGGCGAGCCGCTGGATGGTATTCCCGGTCGCGCTGGCCACCTCGGCGCCGTGCTCGGCCCGCTGGATGCCCTTCCCGGCGGCGGTCATGGCGGCCAGCATGGCCTTGTGGGCCTTCCCCAGGATCCGCTTCACCTCCTGGGCCGAGCGCTGGGCGTCCTCCGAGAGGCGGCGCATCTCGGTGACGATCTCGGCGAAGGCCTTGCCCGCGGGATGGCCCTCGACCTCCCGGGCGGCGCGGGCCGCGACCTCCTGCGAGCGCTCCGAGATCGAGTTCACCACGGAGGCGACCTCGAAGATGTCGCGCATGCACGTGTTCAGCCCCTCGATGCGGCTCGACAGCTCGCGCACGTCGCCGGCCAGCTGGAGCATCTCGGCGGTGGCATTCTCGACCGCGCGCTGGCCGTCCTCGGAGCAGCGCCGCGAGGACTCGGCGAAGGCCACCACCGTCTCGGCGGTGAGCGCCGCGTGGGTGGCGGTATGGGAGAGCTGGCCCATGGTGGAGGTGGTGTCGCGCACCGAGGTGGCGGTCTGCGCGGTGAGGGCGCTGAAGGAGGAGACCGTCGCGAGCAGATCCTGGGACGAGCGGAGCAGCTCCGTCGACGTCCCCGCCACAGCGTCGCTCCTGGCCTCCTCGGCCGCGAGGCGTCGATCCTCGCGCCGGCCCGCCAGCGCCGCGACCAGCCCGAGGAGCAGGGGGGCGGCGTCCATGAGCCACAGCAGCGGCATCGCCTGGGCGGCCGCCAGGCGGCTCCAGGAACCGGCGGCGGAAGGGTCGAGCCCCGCCTGAAGGAACGTGCCGAGGACGGGGAAGAGCGCGCCGGACAGCGCGCCCCAGAGCGCGTACCTGCGCGTGTTCATGCCTCCCCCGGTGAGCCACCGTGCACACCGGCCGGGAGCCCACCACCTCGCTTGTACCGCCGCTGGGTGAGATGCCGGCATCACCAGACGAGGTGACTCCGACTTGACCCCCCCGCACCCGGAGTGGGGGCGGGTGCGGGGGTTGCCGCTACTCCACCGTCACGCTCTTCGCCAGGTTCCTGGGCTGGGCGATCTTGCCGGGGGCCGATGAAGCCCGGCCCCCGGTCCCCCGGCTCGCTCCGGCCCAGCCTCATCCGGCTGGGCCTGCGCTCGCTGCCGCTACTCCACCGTCACGCTCTTCGCCAGGTTCCTGGGCTGGGCGATCTTGCCGGGGGCCGATGAAGCCCGGCCCCCGGTCCCCGGCTCGCTCCGGCCCAGCCTCATCCGGCTGGGCCTGCGCTCGCTGCCGCTACTCCACCGTCACGCTCTTCGCCAGGTTCCTGGGCTGGGCGATCTCTGCCGGGGGCCGATGAAGCCCGGCCCCCGGTCCCCCGGCTCGCTCCGGCCCAGCCTCCTCCGGCTGGGCCTGCGCACTGCCGCTACTCCACCGTCACGCTCTTCGCCAGGTTCCTGGGCTGATCCACGTCCGTCCCCTTCAGATCGGCGACGTGGTAGGCGAGGAACTGGAGGGGGATGATCGAGAGCAGCGGGGTGAGGAGCGGGGGCGCGGCCGGGACGGTGATGGCCACCTCGGCCAGGCTGGCGGCATGGGTGTCGCCCTCGGAGACCACCGCGAAGACGTGGCCGCCGCGGGCCCGGACCTCCTCGATGTTCCCGAGCGTCTTCTCGTAGGCTGGCTCGCGGGTGGCGAGCACCACCACCGGCATGTGCTCGTCGATGAGGGCGATGGGGCCGTGCTTCATCTCGCCGGCGGCGTAGCCCTCGGCATGGATGTACGAGATCTCCTTCAGCTTGAGCGCGCCCTCCAGCGCCACCGGGAACTGGAACCCGCGCCCCAGGAAGAGCACGTCCCGGGCCGCGGCGCAGCGCTTGGCGATGGGCATGAGGGCCGCCTCCTGCCGGACCATCTGCTCCATCCAGAGCGGCAGGTGGCGCAGGGCCTCCAGCTGCTCGCGCCCCTGATCGGCGGTCAGCGCGCCACGCAGCCGGCCCAGCCGCACCGCCAGCAGGAAGAGGGCGGCCAGCTGGGTGGTGAAGGCCTTGGTCGAGGCGACGCCGATCTCGGGCCCGGCCCGGGTGAAGAGGGTGCCGCCGTCGCACTCGCGGCTCACCGCCGAGCCGACCACGTTGCAGATGGCGTAGGTGCGGGCGCCCCGGGCCCGCGCCACCCGGACGGCGGCCAGGGTGTCCGCGGTCTCGCCGGACTGGGTGACGGCCAGGCACAGGGTCCGCTCGTCCACCAGCGGATCGCGGTTCCGGAACTCGCTGCCCAGCTCCACCTGGCACGGGAGCCGCGCCAGCGACTCGATCATGTTCCGCCCGGCCAGCCCCGCGTGCGACGAGGTCCCGCAGGCCACGATCACCACCCGCTGCAGCGAGCGGACGTAGTCCTCGGGCAGCTCCATCCCGTCCAGCACCACGTCGCCCTGCTCCAGCGAGGCTCGGCCGCGGATGGTGTCGGCCACCGCCCGCGGCTGCTCGAAGATCTCCTTGTGCATGAAGTGCTTGTGGCCGTCCTTCTCGGCGGCCACCGTGCTCCACTCGATGCGGCGCGGCTTGCGGCTGATCTGCTCGCCGTTCCGGCCATAGAGCGAGATGGCCCCGGCGGTGAGCACCGCCAGCTCGCCCTCCTCGAGGTAGACCACGTCGCGGGTGTGCTCGAGGATGGCCGGGACGTCCGAGGCCAGGAAGCTCTCCCCCTTGCCGTAGCCGACCACCAGCGGCGAGGCGTTCTTGGCGGCCACGATCTCGTCGGGCCGCTTCTCCGAGACCACGGCGATGGCGTACGTTCCGTGAACCTGCGCCAGCGAGGCGCGCACCGCCTCGCGCAGGTCGCGCTTCCCGTCCTCCAGGGCGTCGGCGATGAGGTGGGCGAAGATCTCGGTGTCGGTCTCGGACTTGAACCTGTGCCCGCGGGCGGCCAGGGCGGTCTTGAGCTCGAGGTGGTTCTCGATGATGCCGTTGTGGACCACCGCCACCCCGCCGTGCGAGTGCGGGTGCGCGTTCTCGTCCGAGGGCCTTCCGTGCGTGGCCCAGCGCGTGTGACCGATCCCGGTGCAGCCGGTGAGCGGAGCGTCGGCAAGCAGCGCGCACAGGTTCTGGAGCTTTCCCTTGGCCCGCTTGACGGACAGGCCACCCGGGCCCACCACCGCCACGCCGGCGGAGTCGTAACCGCGGTACTCGAGCTTCCGTAGCCCGTCCACGATCAGGTCGACGCACTGCCTCGGTCCGACGTACCCGACGATTCCGCACATTTGGATTTCTCCGCCCCAGCAGGCGGGCGTTTGCCCGGCCGTCTAGCTCGCCTTCCGCGCCGCCGGTCGACCCTTTCCCGCCCGGCCGGGACGGGGCGCGATCGCGCGCGGCGTTTCCTTCGCTTGCTGGCGGCGTGCCACCCAGCCCTCCTTCGTGACCTGGCGGGCACGGCCGAGCGCCAGGGCACCCGGAGGGACCGACTCGGTGAGGGTGGATCCGGCCGCGATGTAGGAGCCGGCGCCGATCTCGATGGGCGCGACCAGGATCGAGTCCGAGCCGACGAAGACGCCGTCCCCGATTCTGGTCGCGTGCTTCTTCGCGCCGTCGTAGTTGCAGGTGATGGTCCCGGCGCCGACGTTCACGCGCTCGCCGATCTCCGCATCGCCCAGGTAGGTCAGGTGGTTGGCCTTGGATCCCTTGCCGAGCCGGGTCTTCTTGGTCTCGACGAAGTTGCCCACGTGCGCGCCCTCGCCGATCTCCGAGCCGGGGCGGAGGCGCGCGAACGGCCCCACGATGGCGCCGGACGCGACGTGCGCGTCGTTCACGACCGTGTAGGGCTGGAGCGTGACGTTCGCCTCGATCACCGCATCCGTGAGGATGCACCCTGCGCCCACGGTTGTGCCCGCCCCGATACGGGTGTGGCCCCGCAGCCGCACGCCGGGCTCGATCACGACATCGCGGCCGATCTGGACGCCCTGGTCGCAGTCGAACCGGGCGGGGTCCTCTATGGTGACCCCTTCGCGTGCGAAGGCGTGGGCCAGACGGCCGACGAGCACGCGCCCCGCCCGCGCCAGCTCGGCGCGATCGTTGACCCCGGCCGCCTCTGCGGGCGGGACCTCGGCCGTGGCCACCCGGGCGCGGTGCGCGGCCAGCGCCACCAGGTCCGGGAGGTAGAACTCGCCCTGCGCGTTGGACGACCCCACCCGGCCCAGCGCCCGCCACAGGAACTCCGCCTCGGCGCAGTACAGCCCGGCGTTCACCTCCCGGATGGCGCGCTCCGCGTCGGACGCGTCCTTCTCCTCGACCACGCGCACCGGCCGGCCGCGCTCGTCGCGCACGACCCGCCCGTACCCGCGCGGCACCTCGAGGAACATGGTGGCGATGGCGAGGGGAGCCCGGGCGCGGGCCCGCGCCGATACCACCGTCCGCAGCGTGCCGGCGGTGAGGAGCGGGGTGTCGCCGGACAGGATCAGCACCGGGCCGCGGTGGCCGCGCAGCGCGCGCCTCGCCTGGAGGACGGCGTGGGCGGTGCCGAGCTGGCGGGCCTGCAGCGCGAAGCGGATGGGCGCGCCCGGGAGCGCAGCGGTGAGGGCGGCCTCGACCGCTTCCGCCTGGTGCCCCACCACCACCACCACCCGGTCGGCACCGAGCTCCAGCGCGCACCTCACGGGGAAGGACGCCAGCGGGTGCCCGATCACCTCGTGGAGCACCTTGGCGCGGGCGGACTTCATCCGCGTTCCCTTGCCGGCGGCGAGCACCACGGCGGCGAGCGGAGGATGTGGACGGGGCATTCGGCGGCAGGCTAGGCGCGCACGGGCCAGGGATCAAGGGTGGTTACATGACCATGTGACACAGACCGGAAGGGTGGGTCGGGCATGCGCCCCGAACCCGCATCCGAACCTGAACCCGTCATCCGTATCCCGCCACCCGCATTCCGAGTCCCCAGGCCCGTGGCCCGAGGCCCGAGCTGGGGCCACGGGACAGGGGACTCGGACCAGGGGACTCGGGGCTCGGGGTCCGGGGACTGCCGGGTTCAGGTACGGGTTCGGGTTCGGGTACGGGTGTAACTTCCGCCCCATGCACCTCCTCGTCCTCCACCTCCTCCTCTCCGCGACCGCGATCTCCCCCGGGGGTGCGGCCGCGACCGCGCACCCGCTCGCCAGCGAGGCGGCCGCGGCCGTGCTGCGCCAGGGCGGCAACGCCGTGGACGCCGCGGTGGCGGCCGCCTTCGTCCTGTCGGTGGTCGAGCCGGAGTCCTCCGGGCTGGGCGGCGGCGGCTTCGCCCTGGTGCACCTCGCCGGCGAGGGGCGGACGGTGGCGCTCGACTTCCGCGAGGTGGCGCCGGCCGGAGCGCGCCCGGACATGTTCGCGGCCCCGCGCCCCCAGGGGGCGCCGAGCCCGTCGCTCGACGGCGGCACGTCCGTGGCCGTGCCGGGCGCGGTCAAAGGGTACGCCCAGCTGGCGCGCCGCTACGGGACGCTGCCGCTCTCGCGCCTGGTCGAGCCCGCCGCCCGCATCGCCGAGCGCGGCTTCGCGGTGGGCCGGCATTTCCTGGGCGCCGCGTCCACCCGGCAGGCGTGCCTCGCGGCGCGACCCGCCGCCGGTCGCGCCTTCCTCGTGCCGGGCAGGGATGGGAAGCCCTCGGTCCCGCCGCCCGGGCACCGGCTCCGGCAACCCGAGCTGGCCCGGACCCTGCGGCTCCTGGGCCGCGACCCGGAAGCGTTCTACCGGGGACCGCTGGCGGCCCGGATCGCCCGGGCCGCGCAGGCCGACGGCGGCTCGCTCACCACCGCCGACCTGGCCGGCTACCGCGTCCGCGAGCGGACGCCGCTCTCGGGCAGCTACCGGGGGCACCGCATCCTGAGCATGCCGCTCCCCTCCTCGGGCGGGGCCATCGTCATCGGCCTGCTCCAGGCGCTCGAGCACGAGGATCCACGCGCCGGCGGGTACCGACCCGAGCCCTTCCTGCACGCCATGGTGGAGATCGAGAAGCAGCTCTACGCCCGGCGCGCGCTGCTCGGCGATCCGGACTTCGCGGTCGGCGCGGCCCGCGAGGTGGAGCGGATGATCTCGCCCGAGGAGGGCGCCGCGCTGGCCGGGGCGGTGGGGCCGCGCGCGGCGATCATCGAGGCGCCGCCGCCTCCGCCGGAGTCGAGCCAGACCAGCCATCTCTCCGTCATCGACGGCAGGGGCAACGCGGTCTCGCTCACCACCACCGTGAACTTCTCCTTCGGCTCCTGCGTGGTGGTTCCGGGCGCGGGGTTCGTCCTCAACGACGAGATGGACGACTTCGACGCGGCCCCGGGCGTCCCCAATGCCTACGGAGCGGTCGGCACCGGGGCCAACGCACCCGCGCCGGGGAAGGTCCCGCTCTCCTCCATGTCGCCCACCCTGGTCCTCGATCCGGCCGGAGAGATCTGGCTGGCGGTCGGTTCGTCGGGCGGGACCACCATCCCCACCACCGTGACGCAGGTGATCTCGCACCTCGTGGACGATGGTATGTCCCTCTCGCAGGCCGTCTCCACACCGCGCCTTCATGACCAGTGGCGGCCGGATGCGATCCAGGTCGAGCCGGGTGGGCTCGAGGCGGAGACCGCCCGAGCGCTGGAGAACCGCGGGCACCAGCTCCTGTGGCGCCCGCGGGCGTGGGCCAACGCGCAGGCGGTGCGGGTGACGCCGGAGGGCTGGCGCGAGGCCGCCAGCGACGCGTCGGGCGAGGGCATGCCGGCCGCCCCCTGATCCTCCGGCCGGCGCGCGGCGGCCGCCTCGCGCGGCCCCCCGCTATCGCCCCTATCGCACCCGCCGTGCCGCGTCCCACGTCACGGGGTCTGGGGTCGAACTGGCCCGAAGAAGCCTGGTATTCTACGCTTCGAGAAGGAGGCGACGTGTCCCACGCCACGCAGCCCGAGAACTCTGCATCCCGCGCCGAGCTGGTCGCCCAGATGCGGCAGCTGGAGCAGGAGCTCCAGAAGGTGCAGGGTCGGCTGCTCGCCCTGGGCGGCGGAACGCTGCCCGGCATCCACCTCGTCATCGAGGCCGCCGGCCGCCGGGCGCTGCTGTCGTCGGGACGGGTCACCGAGGTGGTGCGCATCGTGGCCATGACGCCGCTGGCCGGCGCGCCGGCCCAGGTGAGCGGCACGTTCATCTGCCGCGGCATGCCGGTGATCGCCGTCGATCTCCGCAAGCTCCTCGGCGCCAAGACCGAGCCCGATCTCGACGCCCAGATCGTGATCCTCGCCGGCACGCCCGCCATCGGGTTGGTCGTGGACCTGGTGCCGCGGCTGGTGGAGAACCCGAAGCTCTACGACGGGGATCTGGTTGCGGGCATGCCGAAGGGATGGCGCGATTCCCGGCTGGCTGCCGGCCTGTGCCTGGACGGCGAGGAGGTGCTCCCGGTGCTCGACCCGACGCCCATCCAGTCCGAGCTGGCGGGGCGGGTTGCATGACCAGCCGCAACACCGGGGCCGTGCCGCTCGCGGAGGTCGAGCGCGTGCTGGAGGAGGCCTGCGGGCTGACGCTCTCGCCGGGCATCCGGCGCACGCTGGGCGACGCGTTCGCCCGCGCGGCCCGCGACCTGCGCCTGGCGCCCGAGCCGTTCCTGGGCAGGCTGCGCGCCCGCGAGCACCGCGCCGTCACCACCCTGGTCGAGGCGGCGGTGGTGGGCGAGACCTACTTCTTCCGCCATCCCGAGCAGCTGGCCGCCATCCGCCAGCTGGTGGTGGCCACCACCCCCCACGACCGGGCGCTCGCGATCTGGTCCGCCGGGTGCGCCACCGGCGAGGAACCCTACACGCTGGCCATGGAGCTCCTGGACGCGGGCCGCATCGGGCTGGGCGATCACATCCTGGCCACCGACGTATCCTCGCGCGCGCTGGCGGTGGCCAAGGAGGCCCGCTACGGCGAGTGGTCGCTGCGGCGGCTCGATCCGGTGGTGCGCAACCGCCACTTCGAGTCCCATCCGCCCCAGGTGCTGGTGCGGCCGCAGATCCGGGGCATGGTCGAGTTCCGGCGCCACAACCTGGTCCGGGAGCCGGCGCCGGGCACGGGCTTCGACCTGGTGGTCTGCCGCAACGTGCTCATCTACTTCAACCCGCCCACCGCCTCGCTGGTGGTGGAGAAGCTGGCCGTGTCGCTCGCGCCGGGCGGCCTCCTGGTCCTGGGGCCGGTCGAGGCGCCGCTGGCGACGGGACAGGACCTGGAGCGGATCGAGCTCGAGGGCGTCACCGTCTTCCGCTCGCGCGGCGGTCGGCCGCTGCCCATCTCCGTCCGCCCCCGGGCGAACGGCGTCGATCACGGCCACGGCGAGAGGCCCGTCCCCGCCGCCAAGCCGGCCGAGGCCAGGCGGCAGGTCACCCGCAAGCAGGCCGAGGCACCCCGTGCCGCGCCGGCCCCCGCCGAGCCGGTCCCCGCCGCCCCGCCGGCCGATGCCGGCCCGCTCCAGGCGGCGCGCGACGCCGCGCGGCGAGGCGATCTGCCGGCGGCCGAGGAGCTGGCGCGCACCGCCGCCACCCGCGAGCTCTGCCCCGAGGGGTGGCTGCTGGTCTCCATGGCCGCCGACGCCCGCGGAGACCTGGCCACCGCCGTGGATGCCGTCCGGCGTGCCCTCTACCTCGACCCGGGGCTGGCGCTGGGGCACGCCGCCCTGGTGCCGCTCTACGCGCGGCTCGGGCTTCCCGACGAGGCGGCGCGCGCGCGCCGCAACGCCCTGGAGGCGCTGGCCGGCCTCGACGACGCCGCCCCCCTCCGCGGCGTCGAGACCATCACCGCCGGCGCGCTGCGCAGCGCGCTCGAGGCGCAATCTCGCCCCGCCGGCTCGCAGGGCGCCCTTGCCGGGAGCCACGGATGAACTTCGAGCCAAGGATGAACCGCGATCCACGGTTGAAGGTCCTTCTGGTCGACGACACGCGGACCCTGCTCTCGCTCATCCAGGTCTACCTGATGGGCTGGTCGATCACCTTCCTCGAGGCCAAGGACGGGATCGAGGGGCTGCGAAAGGCCCGCGAGCACCGGCCCAACCTGGTCATCTCCGACGTGCGCATGCCCGGCATGGACGGCTTCGAGCTGACCGCCGCGCTGCGCTCGGACGTGTTCCTCCACCACACCCCGGTCATCCTGCTCACCTCGCTCAACGACGAGGCCAGCCGGCGCAAGGGGCGCCTGGTGGGCGCCACCGCCTTCCTCACCAAGCCGGTCTCGGTCGAGGAGCTGCGGCGCCAGGTGGGCAACATCCTCAAGCTGCCGTTCAAGAGGTGATCCGGTGAGCTCGCGGTCTCGGGACGCGGTCGACTTCGGTGCGGTGCGGGAGAAGCTCGTCCAGGCGGAGGACGTCCTGGCCGGGAACGCGGCCGGCGAGGACCGGGCGCGCATCCTCGAGGAACGGGCCGCCGCGGTGGCCCGTACGCGCGAGGAGGCGCAGGTCGGGGGCATGCCCGTGCTCGCCTTCAAGATCGCCGGCGAGCGGTACGCGGTCGAGGTGGGGTCGGTCTTCCAGGTGGTGGACGCCACCGGGTTGACCCCGCTGCCGGCCACGCCGCCCTGGGTGCTGGGCGCGATCCTGGCCCGGACGCGGGTGGTGCCGGTGCTCGATCTTCGGGCCCTGCTCGGCCTGGAAGGCGGCGGCATGAGCGATCTCTCCAAGGTCGTGGTGCTCGAGGACGCGGGTGAGCTGTTCGGGGTGGCGGTCGAGGATCTGGAGGGGCGCATCGACCTGGAGCGCGAGAAGCTCGCCTCGTCCAGCGACGGACCCTTCGCCTGGATCGCGCCGGATCGGCTGGCGGTGCTGGACATTCCGCGCCTGGGCGCACCCATGGCACGAGGCAACTGACCATGGAACGGGAGCTCCTCAACCAGATCTGGCCCATCTTCTCGGCCGAGGCGCGCGAGCATCTCTCCGCCATCAGCACCGGCGTGATGGAGCTCGAGGACGACCCCACCCGCGTCCAGACGCTGGACGGGGTCCGACGCACCGCCCACAGCCTCAAGGGATCCGCCGGCAGCCTGGGGCTGGGCGAGCTGGAGCGGCTGGCCCACGCCATCGAGGGCTCCCTGGCCCGCTACGATCCGGCCGACGGGCTCTCCCGCGCCACCGTCATGGCGGCGCTCGACGCGGTGCAGGCCATCGAGCAGGCGCTGGAGGCCGGCGACGCGGGCGGCGACCCGGGGGTGCCGCGGCTGGCCGAGATCCTGAGCGCCCTGGGGGCGCCCCCGCCGGCCGCGCCTCGCGCCGAGGAGCCCGCGGCGGGCGCGGGCGAGGCGGGCGTGCCCGCCGCCGCCTCCGGTCCCATGGCACTGCTCGAGCAGCTCGAGCTGGCGTGCTCCGCGCTGGTCCAGCCGCTCGAGGCGGCCGACCGCATCTCGCGCGCCACCGTCGCCAACGGCGTCGCCCGGCAGCTGGCCGCGCTGGTGGCAGGCTCTCCGCTTCCCGGCCGCATCGCCCAGAACTTCGTCCGCCTGGGCGAGGGCGAGGCCCGCGCCGCGGCTGCCATCGCCGGCGATCTGGTCGATCTGCGGACCTTCCTGGAGACGCCCGAGCAGGCGGTGGAAGCGGCCGCGGCCGCGCCCGCCGCCGTCCCCGCGCAGCCCCAGTCCCAGCCGTCGCCCGCCCCCGGTCCGGCCGCGCACACCGACAAGTCGATCCGGGTCCTGGCCTCGACCATGGACTCGCTCACCCGGCAGCTGGAGATCCTCTCGCTGGGCGAGTCGCGTCACCGGCGCCGCGCCGGCCAGGTTCGCGAGGTGGAGCAGGCGCTGCGCGACGGCATCCGCGGCCTGGAGCGGGTGGGCCATGCCCTGCGCTCCGAGCAGCCCGAGGAGGCGCGGCAGGAGCTGCCCCCCGTGATGGAGCGCCTGCGCACCATGGCCGTCCGCCTGGCCAGGCTGGCGCGCGAGACCGTGCGCGACAGCGACAGCCAGCGGCTCACCAGCACGCTCCTCCGCGACGACCTGCGCGCCCTGCGCATGGTCCCGGCCAGCATGGCGCTCGAGCCGCTGCGCCGCACCATCCGCGAGGTGGCGGGCCGAACCGGCAAGGAGGTCGACGTCTACCTGGCCGGCTCGGAGGTGCGGCTCGACCGCCGCGTGGTCGACGAGCTGCGCGATCCGCTGCTCCATCTGGTGCGCAACGCGGTGGACCACGGCATCGAGACGCCCGAGGAGCGGCGCAGGGCCGGCAAGCTGCCGCGCGGCCAGCTCCACGTGACGGTGGAGCTGCGCGGGACGCGGGTGGGGGTGGTGGTCGAGGACGACGGCTCCGGCGTGGACGTGGGGGCGGTGCGGGGGGCGGCCATCCAGAGCGGCCTGCTCAGCCACGAGGCCGCCTCGCGCATTCCCGACGCCGAGGTCGCCCAGCTCATCTTCCAGTCCGGCGTCTCCACCGCCTCCTCCATCACCGAGATCTCCGGGCGCGGCGTGGGCCTGGACGTGGTGCAGGACACGGCCCACCGGCTGCAGGGGACCGTGAGCGTCGCCTACGAGCCGGGCAAGTGGACCCGGTTCGACCTCGAGGTCCCGGTCAGCCTCTCGGCCTCGGCCTCGCTCCTGGTCAAGCTGGGCCGGGACCTGGCCGCCCTCCCCGCCGACACCATCGCCCGGGTGCTGCTCCTGCGCGAGGGAGACATCGGCACGGTGGCGGGCCGCGCCACGGTCCGGGTCGGGGGCCAGCAGCTCCTCTACGCGACGCTGCCCTCGCTGCTGGGCCTCTCCGGGACCGCCCCGTCACGCGGACGGTTCCAGCCGGCCCTGGTGGTGGCGGTGGGCGGCCAGCGGGTGGTGCTGGGCGTGGAGGAGGTGGTCGGGCAGCAGGAGCTGGTGGTGTCGCCGCTCGGGTCGCGCCTGGCGAGGGTGCCGCACCTGGCCGGCGCGGCGGTGCTCGACGACGGCCGCGTGGTGGGCGTGCTGGCGGCGGGCGAGCTCCTGCGCCGGATCCAGCCGGCCGGCGCGGCGCCGCGGGGCTCCGCCCCGGCGCGGCCGCGGGTGCTGGTGGCGGACGACTCGCTCACCACCCGCTCGGCCATGAAGGCGCTGCTCGAGATCGCCGGCTTCACGGTGCTGGCGGCCGCCGACGGCGACGAGGCCTGGCAGCTCCTCACCACCACCGGTGCGCAGGTGGTGGTCACGGACGTGCAGATGCCGCGCCTGGATGGCTTCGAGCTCACCCGCCGCATCAAGGCCGATCCGCGCCTCCGCTCCACGCCGGTGGTCCTGGTCACCTCGCTGGACGCGCCCGAGGACCGCGCCCTGGGGCTCGAGGCGGGCGCCGACTGCTACCTGGTCAAGCGCGAGGTCGAGCGCGGAAAGCTGCTCGAGGTCGTGCGCCAGCTCATGCCGGAACGTTCCACAGCGTCGTAGCCGACGGACCCCACGTGCTCGCATGATCCGCGTACTGGTCGCCGACGACTCCCGCGCCTTCCGCGCCATCCTCCGGACCATCCTGGGCCGGTCGCCCGAGATCGAGGTGGTGGGCGAGGCGCAGGACGGTCACGAGGCGGTGAGCCAGGTGCTGGCGCTCCGGCCGGACGTCGTGACCATGGACGTGCGCATGCCCGGCAAGGACGGGCTGGAGGCCATCGAGGAGATCATGCGCCGCCGGCCCACCCCGGTGGTGGTGGTCTCGGCCGAGGCCGGCCCCGAGAAGCAGGAGGTCTCGTTCCGCGCCCTGGAGCTGGGCGCGGTGGAGGTGCTGGCCAAGCCCCGCGCCGACGTGCGCGGCCGCTTCGAGAAGGAGGCGGAGGAGATCCGCATGGCGGTGCGCGCGGTGGCGGGCCTGAAGCTCGTCACCCGCCACAAGCGCCCGCGCCCGGCGCCGCCGGCCACCCCGGCGCCACCGGTCGAGCGGACCACCACCGGCAGCTGGGTCCTCCCGCGCGGCCCGACCGCCCCGCCCGCCCGCATCGAGCCGCTCGCCCCCAACGCGCCGCGCGTGCTCGGGATCGCCGCCTCCACCGGCGGACCGGCGGCGCTGGCGCGGATCCTGCGCGACCTGCCCGCCGGCTATCCCATCCCCATCCTGGTGGTCCAGCACATCGCCGAGGGGTTCGAGGGCGGCCTGGTGCACTGGCTCTCCGGCGAGACCGCGCTCGGCGTCAAGGTGGCCGAGGACGGCGAGCCGCTGCGGCCCTCGACGCTGTTCATCGCGCCGGGCGGCAGCCATCTGGGCGCGGGCAACGGCCAGATCCAGCTCCTCAAGGGCGACCCGGTGCGCGGGTTCCGCCCGTCCGGGACGGTCCTGTTCCGCTCGCTGGCGCACGAGTACGGGCCCAGCGCCGCCGGGCTGGTCCTGTCCGGAATGGGAGACGACGGGGCCGAAGGGCTGAAGCTCCTGCGGGATCGCGGCGGCTGGACCGGCGCCCAGGGCCCGCAGACCTCGGTGGTCTACGGCATGCCGCGGGTGGCCGCCGAGAAGGGCGCCGTCGGCGTCAGCCTGGAGCTGGAGGAGATCCCGGCCGCGCTCCTCAAGCTGTCGAGGGGTGTGGGGGTGGCGTAGGGGAGCTCGCCGCCCCGAACCCGAACCCGTGTCCGAACCCGGGCTCGCCGTAGCCCGTGATCCGAGTCCCGAGTCCCCTGGCCCGGTTCCCGTCCTCCGTCGGGCCACGGGCCTGGGGACACGGGACGCGGGCTACGGGAACGGGGTACGGGCACAGGTTCGGGTTCGGGTTCGGGTGGTCTGTATTACGATCTCCCCGTGTTCGACGCCTTCCTCCGCGCGCGCTCGCTCTCCCTGCGCGACCTCTCCGACCTGCGCTTCTTCGAGGTGACGGGCGCGCTGGTGCCGGCCGACGACGAGGTCGGTCCGGGGGGCGAGGCCGCCGTCCGCCAGGGGTGGCAGGAGACCGTGGCCACGGCGCGGCGCCTTCGCCGGGCCGGCCTGGCCGGCTATGCCGCGCTGGGCATCCCGCCCCGCCGCATCCCGGCGCGCGGGCTGGAGGCGCTGCTGGCCGAGCTGCCGGACGCGCTGGGCCGCCCGGAGGTGGCCGCCCTGGGGGCGGTGGGGTTGCACCAGGGCACGCCGCTGGAGGAGCGGGTGCTGCTCCGGCAGCTGGAGCTGGCGCGGGAGCTTCGCCTGCCGGTCGTGGTGGAGGTGCCGGCCGCCGGGCGCGAGCGGATCACCCGCCGCACGCTGGCGCTCCTGCAGGAGGCGGGGCTCGCCCCCGGGCAGGCGCTGCTGGCGGGCGCGGACGAGCGGACCGTGCGCGCGGTCCGCGCCTGCGGGCACCTGGCCGGGCTCTCCCTGTCGCACGGCGCCGGGCCGGACGCGGTCGACGAGGCGGTGAAGGTGGTCTCGGCGCTCGGGCCGGAGGGGCTGGTGCTCGGCTCGGACGCCGGGCTCAGCGGCGGCGACCTGCTGGCGCTGCCGCGGGCCGCCGACCGGCTCTCGCGGGCCGGGCTCTCGGTGGCGGTCGTGCGGAGGGTGTGCGCGGCGAACGCGGTCGCGTTCCTGCGGGTCGACCCGCGGGCGCTGTCGACCCGCGAACCCAGACGCCGCTCCGGCCGCCGCGCTTCTCGATGAGCTCGATCGACTCGAGCCGCATGCCTCGCTCGTAGCGCTTGAGCATGTCGTAGGCGGTGAGGCAGGCGGCGGCCACCGCCGAGAGCGCCTCCATCTCCACCCCGGTCCGGTCCACGGTGCGGACGGTGGCGGTGACCAGCAGCGCCGCCGGCAGGATGCCGACGTCCACCTCGACCCCGGAGAGCGCGATGGGATGGCAGAGCGGGATCAGATCGGGGGTCAGCTTCGCGGCCATCACCCCGGCCAGCCGGGCCGCGGCCACCACGTCGCCCTTCTCGACCTCGCCGGCCCGCACCAGGGCGACGGTCTCGGGCGCCATCGAGACCCGCCCTCGCGCGATGGCCACGCGCTCGGTCCTGGGCTTCCCGCCGACGTCGATCATCTTCATCGGGGGCTCCGCCCCTCCCCCTGCTTCGCAGGGGCCCCCCACCTCGCGGCCGTGCGCTCTTCATGGTCAATCCTACTTCTCGGTCGAGTGCTCGCCCAGGAAGCGCTCGGCATCGATGGCGGCCACGCACCCCGATCCAGCCGCGCTGACGGCCTGACGGTAGCTCGGGTCGGCCACGTCGCCGGCGGCGAAGACGCCCGCCACGCTGGTGGCACTGGTGGGGGCCTCGATCCGAAGGTAGCCGACGTCGTTCATGGCGAGCTGGCCGCGGAAGAGGCCGGTGTTCGGCTCGTGGCCGATGCCCATGAAGACGCCCTTCAGCGGCACCACCTGGGTCGAGCCGTCGCGCGTGCTCTCAGCCGGACGCCGGTCACCCCCTTCGCGTCGCCCAGGATCTCGTCGACGACCTGCGAGAGCATCAGCTCGATCTTCTCGTTCTTGCGGACGCGGTCCTGCATGATCTTGGAGGCGCGCAGCTCGTCGCGGCGGTGGATGACGTCACCTTGGTCGCGTAACTGGTGAGGAAGGTCGCCTCCTCCATGGCGGTGTCGCCGCCGCCCACCACCGCGATCTCCTTGCCCCGGAAGAAGAACCCGTCGCAGGTGGCGCAGGCGGAGACGCCCCTCCCCTGGTAGGACTTCTCGGAAGGGATGTCGAGCCACTTGGCCGAGGCGCCGGTGGCGATGATGAGCGCTGCGGCGGCGAAGACCGGTCCTCCTGCCAGAGCTGGAACGGTCGCCGCGACAGATCGACCCGCGTCAGCTCGCCGATCTCGAAGCGGGTGCCGAACCGCTCGGCCTGCTTCTTCATCCGCTCCATCAGCTCCGGG
Organism: uncultured Pseudomonadota bacterium; assembly: GCA_963736345.1. Classification (GTDB taxonomy): domain Bacteria; phylum Myxococcota; class Myxococcia; order Myxococcales; family Anaeromyxobacteraceae; genus Anaeromyxobacter. The sequence goes on from CAVTOU010000029.1 coordinate 340,256, forward strand.
CCGAGGATGGCCTCCGGGAAGCCGGGGTAGTTCTCGACCTCGCTGGTGATGGTGAGCTGCCCGCCGGGCTGGTTCCCCTCGAAGAGCAGCGGCCGGAGGTCGGCGCGCGCGGCGTACAGCGCCGCCGTGTAGCCGGCCGGACCGCTCCCGACGATGACGAGCTTCTCGTGCTGGGCCATTCCCCGTTCTCCTCCGTGGAGCATCTTCTTTATCGTCTGGGAGCCGGTGTGTCACTTCAAGGTTCCAGCCGCCGAAGCTCGCGGAACCTGGACCTGGTCCTGGATCGCAGAAAACCCATGAGGAGGGCTCCGCGCGAACGAGCACGTGAACCCGGAGTGATGCTCATCCCATCCCGGAGGGTTGCCCGCCCGCCGACATGCCCGCACTCCTTCCTACGATGGACTTCGAGCCCAGCCCGGAGCCGCGCGCGCTCGCGGAGGCGGTGGAGCGCTTCGGGCGCCGGCTCTCGGAAGGGCTCCCGGAGCGCGATCGCCACGGGACCTTCGACCGGGAGCCCGGGACCCTCTACTCGGGCACCTCGGAGCTGCAGAGAAGGGTGATCGCGCGGCTGCCGGGGCTGTAGCCGGGGGACCTCATGAGCGCACGCTCGCTGGTGGAGTGGATCGAGGAGGCGGCAGGCCAGACCCACCCGGACAAGCCGGCGGTGACGGGGGAGCACGGCGCGCTCGCCTGGGGCGAGCTCCTGCGGGGCGCCCTGGCGCTCTCCGGCTACCTGCGCGAGGCGGGCGTGGGCCGCGACCACCGGGTCGGGCTGTGGATGGACAAGGGCCCCGGCTGCGTGCAGGCGCTGCTGGGGATCCTCGCCGCCCGCGCCGCCTACGTGCCCCTCGATCCCCTCGGACCCGCGGCCCGTGCCGCCACCATCGCCCGCGACTGCCAGCTCTCGGCCGTCTTCGTGGACGGAGCGCGCCGCCGGGAGCTGGCCGGCTTCCTCCGGGAATCGGAGGTGAGCCTGGCGGTGGTGAGCGCCCCCGCGGCCGGGCCCTGGGAGCAGGCCGCGCGGGCCGCGCGGGCCCGCGTCGAGCTGCTCTCGGCGGCGCTCCGCTTTCGCCCGTCGGAGCCGGCCCGCCCCGCGCCCGGCGACCTCGCCTACGTGCTCTACACCTCGGGCTCCACCGGCCGGCCCAAGGGGGTGGCGCACACCCATGCCTCGGGGCTGTCCTTTGCACGCTGGGTGCGCGATCGCTTCGAGATCCGGCGCGACGACGTCTTCGCGGCCCACGCGCCGCTGCACTTCGACCTCTCCATCTCCGACGTGTTCGCCTCGCTGGGCGCGGGTGCCTCGGTCCGGCTGATCTCGCCGGCCGAGGCGATGCTGGCGCCGTACCTGGTCCGGATGCTGGACGCCTGGGGGATCAGCGTCTGGTACTCGGTTCCGTCGGCGCTGGTGGCCATGCTGGAGCAGGGAGGGCTGGCGGCGCGGCCCCCGACGCGGCTCCGGCTGGTGCTCTTCGCCGGCGAGGTCTTCCCCATGGCTGAGCTGCGCCGGCTCCGGCGCGCGCTCCCGGGCGCCACGCTGGCGAACCTGTTCGGCCCGACCGAGACCAACGTCTGCACCTACCAGGTGGTGCCGGCCGAGATCCCGGAGGAGGAGGCCGCCCTCTCCATCGGCAAGGCCTGCGAGGACATGGAGACCTTCGTCCTGGGGGACGACGGGTCGGAGGTCGAAGGTTCCGGCCCGGAGGGAACGCTCTGGGCGCGCGGCCCGCATCTGATGGCCGGCTACTGGGGCGATCCGGAGCTGACCGGCGCCGTGCTGCGCCCGGACCCGCGCGGGCGGCCGGGGCCGGCCTGCTGCACCGGCGACCGGGTGCGGCTCCTTCCCGACGGTCGGTACGAGTTCCACGGCCGGCGGGACCACCTGATCAAGGTGCGCGGCCAGCGCGTGGAGCTGGGCGAGATCGAGGCGGCGCTGGCGGCGCACCCGGCGGTGCTGGAGGCGGTGGCGGTGGCACTTCCGGATCCGGTGGCCGGCAATCGCATGGCGGTCTCGGTGGTGCTGCGGGCCAGGTCCGGCGCGGGGCGGGGCGAGCTGCTGGCCCACCTGGCCGCGCGCCTGCCCCGCTACATGCTGCCGTCGGAGCTGCAGGTGGTGGAGGAGCTGCCGCGCACCTCGAGCGGCAAGGCCGATCGCGGCCGGCTGCGCGAGCTGTGGAAAGGGGGATGGGACCATGGAGAACCGGATCACGCGGAACCCGGCTGGTGACGACGAGCTCGAGCGCACCCTCATCGACTTCGTCGAGCGGAGCGTGGTGGTGGACGGCGCCGAGGTGGCGCGCGACGAGCACCTGCTGGAGTCGGGGCGGGTGGACTCGATCGGCCTGCTGCAGCTCCTGGGCTTCGTGGCCGAGCGCTTCGCGGTGGACCTGCTCGTGCTCGGCTCGCCCCGGGACATGCAGTCGGTGGCGGCCCTGGCGGCCGCCGTCCGGCGCGAGGCCGCGGCCCGCGACCGCGCCGCGGAAGGCGCGTGAGCGGCACCGCCGGGAGGGAGGCGTCGATGGAAGGGTGGCGCGCGCGAGAGGCTGGACCGGCGAGCGGAGCCCCGGTCCCGCTCCGGCCCGCCCATGCGCCCGGTGCGCCGGAGCCGAGCGCCTGGCAGGCGCTCCACGCCGACGTGCAGCGGTACTTCCGCTACGCCCGCGCCACCACCCCCTGGGCGCGCGCCGGCATCGTGCTGCGGACCGAGGGCATCTGGGCCACCGCCGTCTACCGCGCCTCGTGCTACGTGCACCGGGAGGCGCCGGCCCCGCTCCGGCAGTGCCTGCGCTGGCCGCTGGCGGTGGTGGGCGGCGCGGCGCGCCTCCTCCTCGGCATCCACCTCGATCCCGCCGCCCGCATCGGACCCGGGCTCTACATCGGCCACTCGGGCGGCATCTGGGTCGCTCCGGGCGCGGTCCTGGGGCGGGAGTGCAACCTGGCGCAGGGCGTCACCCTCGGCGTCGGGGGAACGCTGCGGCGCGGCACACCCAGGCTGGGGGACCGTGTGTGGGTGGGACCCAAGGCGACCCTCTCCGGCCCGGTGCAGGTGGGCGACGGTGCGGTGATCGGCGCGAATTCGCTGGTGGTGTCGAACGTCCCGGAGCGCGGCGTGGCCGTCGGCGTGCCGGCCCGCATCGTGGCTCGCACGGGCTCGTCGGCGCTCATCGGCTGACCGCCGCCGCGGCAATCGGACCCACCTAGACTGCCGGTGCGGACGATTTTCGGAATCCTGGGGCCCGTCCGGCGTTAGAAAGAGATTCCCCCGACGTCCGGGAAACCACCTAGGAGCACCATGCACGTCAAGAACGCCCTGTTCGCCGCCATGGCGCTGGTTGCGGCGGGCTGCGGCCAGCCCAAGGCGAAGCTCGCCCAGCCCGTGGCCAAGATCAACGGCCAGGTCATCACCAGTGCGGACCTCGACAAGGAGGTCGGCTCCGAGCTGCAGCAGCTCGAGGACCAGTACCAGAAGCAGCTGTACCAGACGAAGCGGCAGGCGCTCGAGAGCATGATCCAGAAGCGCGTCTTCGAGGCCAAGGCCAAGGCCTCGGGCCTGAACACGCCGGAGGAGCTGATCCAGAAGGAGATCGCCTCCAAGATCCCGGACCCGTCCGACCAGGAGATCCAGTCGCTCTACGACCGCGCCAAGGCCGGCGGCCAGCAGCTCCCGCCCATCGAGCAGGTGAAGCCCGACATCATCCGCTTCATCAAGCAGCAGAAGATGCAGGGCGACCTGATGGCCTACTACAACGACCTCAAGAAGGAGCAGAAGGTGGAGATGCTGCTCCCGGCCTACCTGCCGCCCAAGAAGGAAGTCGAGGCGAAGGGGCCGGCCAAGGGCCCGGCCAGCGCCCCGGTGACCATCGTCGAGTTCTCGGACTACCAGTGCCCGTTCTGCATCCAGGCGGAGAAGATCGTCGATGAGGTGCTGGCCGCCTACCCGGGCAAGATCAAGCTCGTCTACCGCGACTTCCCGCTGCCCATGCACCCGCTGGCGCCCAAGGCCGCCGAGGCGTCGCACTGCGCCGAGGGTCAGGGGAAGTACTGGGAGATGCACGACAAGATGTTCGCCGCGCAGGGCAAGCTCGAGGTGCCCGAACTCAAGAAGTACGCGCGCGAGGTGGGCGTGGACGGCGACAAGTTCGACAAGTGCCTCGACGGCGGCGACATGGCCAAGGTGGTGAACGAGCACCACCAGGCCGGCGAGAAGCTGGGCATCAACGGGACGCCGGCGTTCTTCATCAACGGCCGGTTCCTCAACGGCGCCCAGCCCATCGAGGAGTTCAAGTCGCTCATCGACGCCGAGCTGGGAACGATCGCCAAGAAGTGACGAAACGGTGAACGGCGCGCCTGCGGCGCGCCGGCATGGACAGGGCGGCGGCGGGGCTCTAGATCAGCCCTGCCGCCGTCGTCGTCTCCGGCGCCGAAAGGGTCGTGCATGGGTGCATACGGTCAGGGCGAAGGCTCCACGCTCGGCGCGCGCCGGCCGACCCGGCAGGTGCGGGTGGGGAGCGTCCCCATCGGCGGCGGGGCCCCCATCGCCGTGCAGTCGATGACCACGACCGAGACGGCCGACGCCGCCGCCACCCTGGCCCAGATCCGGCTGCTGGCCGAGGCCGGCGCCGACATCGTCCGCGTGGCCGTGCCCAAGAAGGAGGACGCCGCCGCGCTCCCCCAGATCGTCCGGGCCACGCCGGTGCCGCTGGTGGCCGACATCCACTTCGACTGGCGGCTGGCGCTGGCGGCCCTGGAGGCGGGCATCCACGCCATCCGGCTCAACCCCGGCAACATCGGCTCGCGCGAGCGCGTGCGCGAGGTGGTGCGGGCCGCGCGGGAGCGGAACGTCCCCATCCGCATCGGCGTCAACGCCGGCTCCCTGGAGAAGGACATCGTGGAGAAGCACGGCTGGCCGACCGCCGAGGGCATGGTGGAGAGCGCCGAGCGCCACATCCGGTTCCTGGAGGACGAGGACTACCGGGAGATCAAGGTCTCGCTCAAGGCGCACGACGTGGCCATGACCGTGCAGGCCAACCGCCTCTTCTCGCAGCGCCACGACTACCCGCTGCACCTGGGCGTCACCGAGGCCGGCACGCTCCTGGCCGGGACCGTCAAGAGCGCGGCCGGCCTGGGCATCCTGCTGGGCGAGGGCATCGGCGACACCATCCGCGTCTCCTTGACCGCCGATCCGGTCGAGGAGGTGCGCGTCGCGCGCCTGCTGCTCAAGTCGCTGGGCCTCAAGTTCGGCGGCGCCACCATGACCTCCTGCCCCACCTGCGGCCGCTGCTCGGTCGACATGATCCCCATCGCCGAACGGGTGGAGCGCCGCCTCTCCAACCTCAAGGGCGAGGTGTCGGTGGCGGTCATGGGCTGCGAGGTGAACGGCCCGGGCGAGGCCTCGGCCGCCGACGTCGGGGTGGCCTACGGCCACAACGGCGTGGGGCTGCTCTTCAAGGACGGCAAGATCGTGAAGCGCATGAAGGCCGAGGAGCTCGAGGAAGCCGTCGTCTCCGAGGCCATCCAGATCGCGTCGTCGCGCACGCCCAGGTGACGTCGGGCCGGCGGCGAGTCGATCGGCGCTGCCAGGGGAGCGGATCGTGCACGGCCGCTCGACGTGGCGAGGGGAGTGGATGGAACGGTTCCGCGTGGGACGGGGCCGGCCTGCGACGCCCTCCCTCGCTCCGGGCGTCACGTACCGGATTCGTACTGGAGACGGTCCTCCGCGCACGGGAGGCGGCCGGCAACGCCGTGCGCGCCAACGCCGCGCGTTCTGACTCTGCGTGCTGTTGATCGGGGAAGGCGCGCGTCGTTGTCACGCCCGTTGACACCGGCCGCCGTACTGGTGACGTGGTCTAGGAGCGCCCTCCGCTCGGTCGGTCGGCGCAGGCCGGCCCCGCCCTCGGGGCGGAACCTCGGGGCGGAGGGTGGATCTTGCGCCACGATCGCCTCGTGGTTCTCGCGCTGCTGTTTCTGCAAGCGAGGCAGTAGCGCCGAAGCCCGAGCCCCCTGTGCCGCGATCACTGCGGGCGCGCGGCCGTCGGAGAACGAGGAACGCGCGCGGAATGGGCCACTGCTGCGGGCGAGCCGGTGTTTGAGGTCGGGCACCCCGCGAAGCGACGCGAAGCGGGTAGTGCCCGACCGAGTTCGGCGAGCCCGCGGCCGCCCACGCTCGACGGACGCGCGCGACCGTCGGATCAGCTGCGCGCCCGGGGTAGCGGCACAGGGGGCTCGGAGCGGAGGCGCGTAGGGAGCGAGCGCTCCGTTCCAAGGATCACGCAGACACAAGAAGAGCTACTTGGCCCCCTTCCTCGTGACCTCGCTCCGCATCTCGTCCACGTAGGTGGCGAGGTTGGCCCTGGTCACGAAGACCACGCCCGTATCCACCACCCTGGGCGGCCTCCGCCCCGCCGTCGCCACCAGCAGGGCCCGCACCGACAGCCACCCCATCTTGAAGGTCTTCTGGACCACGCAGAACGAGACCGCACCCTGGCGGATCCCCTCCAGCGTGGCCGGCAGGTCGTCGAAGCCCGCCACCAGCACCTTCCCCGTCCGCCCCTGCTTCTCGAGGCCCACCACCGTGGCCGGCGTGCCGGCCGAGGAGACCGAGAACACCGCCGTCGCGTTGGCGCGCTCGCGCAGCGCCGCCTCGACCTTGGCGGGCGCCGCCGCGGCGTCTCCGCCGATGTCCACCACGCCCAGCACCTTCACGCCCGGCGCGAAGCGCGCCATGCCGTCGCGGAACCCCTGGGTGCGCTGGTTGAGGTTCGACGCCGCCATGCCTCCCTGCAGGACCAGGATGCGGCCGGTCCCGTTCATCAGCGAGGCCATCCGCCGGGCCGCCTCGTAGCCGGCGGCGCGGTTGTCGGTGCCGATGTAGGAGACCGCCGCCGAGGAGGGAGCGGGCGAGTCGAAGGTGATCACCGGTACGCCCGCCTTGGTGGCGGCCGCGACGGCCGCGACCAGGCCGGCGTCGTCGACCGCCGAGAGCGCGATCCCGTCCGGCTGCTGGGCCAGCGCCTTCTGGATCACCTCCGACTGCACCGCCGCGTCGGCCTTGGCCGGGTCCATGCGCTGGACCTCGATGCCGTACTTGGCGCCCGCCGCCTCGAACCCATCGTAGCAGGGCTTGTAGTAGGGCGAGGAGCTCTTGGGGATCATGATGAACGTGGCGGTGGGCGCCGCCCGGGCCGCCCCGGTCCAGCACAGGGCTGCGAGGGCCAGGCCGACCGCGCGCTTCGACCTCATGTCGAGACCTCCGGGAAGGTGCGACAGCATCGCCACCAGCGGGCGGCGCGTGAACCGTCTTGCCGGCGGCGCGGGGCCGCGATACCGGCCTCGAACACCTGCACTGATGGTAGCACGGGCCCATCCGGGGAGTGGTCGGGTGAGGCCGTGTCACGCGACATCGGGCCATGCGCCGCCCCGCCAGGCGCCGCGGGCGCTCGACTTTCGGCGCGTTCCGTGGTGGATGTGTGGCCAGGTCGGCGGCCGGATCGCGCCGGCCGGCGCGGAGGTCCCGACCCGGGTGCGCCCCGGAATTGGTCAGGCCACTTGACAGCCGGGCCAGTCGTTCACTACCGTGCTTCCCCTGCCGCGGGTGCGGGGCGCCCGTGGCCGGCCGCAGGCTTTGCAGCCGGTTGCATGGACGGCGGGCCGTCGGCGCAACCAGGGAAGCGAGGAGAGGGAAGGAAATGGGGTACGACGGTCTCAGCCTCGAGGGTCGGGTGGCGGTGGTCGTGGGCGGCACGACCGGGATTGGCCGGGCGCTCTCCCTGGGGCTCGCCCAGGCCGGCGCCCACGTGGTCGCCTCGTCCCGGCGCCGGGCCGAGGTGGATGCCGTGGCCCGCGAGGTGGAGGCGCTGGGCCGCCGGACGCTGCCGGCCACCTGCGACGTCCTCGACCGCGCCACGCTGGAGCGCCTCCGCGACCAGGTGCTCTCGGCCTTCGGGAAGCTCGACATCCTCGTGAACTGCGCCGGGAGGACCAAGCGGGCGCCCTTCCTGGAGGTCACCGAGGAGGACTGGAACGCCGTCCTGGAGACCAACCTGACCGGCACCTTCCGCTCCTGCCAGGTCTTCGGCCCCCCCATGCTGGCGCGCGGCTACGGCCGGATCATCAACATCGCCTCGCTCTCCACGTTCAAGGCGCTCCACGAGACCGCCGCTTACAACGCCAGCAAGGCCGCGGTCGCCTCCCTCACCCAGACGCTGGCGGTCGAGTGGGGGGCGCGCGGCGTGTGCACCAACGCTATCGCGCCGGGCGTGTTCCGGACCTCGCTCAACACGGCGCTGCTGGACGGAACCGAGCGCGGCAAGGAGTTCCTGCTGCGGACGCCCATGCGCAGGTTCGGCAAGGTGGAGGAGCTGGTGGGCGCCGCCATCTTCCTGGCCTCGGAGTCGGCCAGCTTCGTGAACGGCGAGGTGCTGGCGGTCGACGGCGGCTTCCTGGCCAGCGCCGTCAACCAGTGAGCGGTTCCGCGGCGGAATCCCCCCGGGGACCCGGCGCCGTCGGCCGCGCCCGTCCGGCAGTGGCACGGCCGCGCGCTGGCCGGATTGGTCAGGCAGGTTGGCAACCTGACCATTGCGGTGTTACCATGAACGAGGAGAGGCGCCACAGCCCGCCATGACCCGAGCGCTCACGCTTCACGAGGACCGGCTCTTCCCGTCGGAGCCTTCGCAGCGGGCCATCGCGCGCCGGCTCCACGCCGAGGTCCGCGCGCTCCCCCTGGTCAGCCCCCACGGCCACACCGACCCGCGCTGGTTCGCGGACGACCAGCCCTTCGCCGATCCCGCCGCGCTGCTCATCATCCCCGACCACTACGTGTACCGGATGCTCTACAGCCAGGGCATCCCGCTGGAATCGCTGGGGGTGCCGCGCCAGGACGGGCAGCCGGTCGAGAAGGATGGCCGCAAGATCTGGCGGCTCTTCGCGGAGAACTGGCACCTGTTCCGCGGGACGCCCACGCGCCTGTGGTTCACCCACGAGCTTCACGAGGTGTTCGGGGTTCGCGAGGAGCCCGGGCCGGAGAGCGCCGACCGGATCTACGACCAGATCGCGGACTGCCTGGCGCGGCCGGAGTTTCGCCCGCGTGCGCTCTTCGAGCGCTTCCACATCGAGGCGCTGGCCACCACCGAGTCGCCCCTCGATCCGCTGCCCCATCACCAGAAGCTGCGCGCCTCGGGGTGGAAGGGGCGCATCCTCACCACCTATCGCCCCGACCCGGTGGTCGATCCCGACTTCGAGGGCTTCGCCGCCAACGTGCGGCGGCTGGGCCAGATCACCGGCCAGGACACGGCCGGCTGGGACGGGTACTTGAAGGCCCTGGCCGACCGCCGCGCCTACTTCAAGAGCGTCGGGGCCACCGCCACCGATCACGGGCACCCGTCGGCCGCGACCGCGGATCTGTCCCGGGCGGCCTGCCAGGAGCTCCTCGCTCGCGCCCTCTCGGGCCAGGCCACCGCCGACGAGCGCGAGCGGTTCCGGGGGCAGATGCTCACCGAGATGGCGCAGATGAGCATCGAGGACGGGCTGGTGATGCAGATCCACCCCGGCTCGGTCCGCAATCACAACCCCAGCGTGGCGAGGGCGTTCGGCCGCGACAAGGGCGCCGACATCCCCGTGCGGACCGACTACGTCCAGGCGCTCCGGCCGCTGCTGGACCGGTTCGGCAACGATCGCCGGCTCTCGATCATCCTCTTCACCCTGGACGAGTCGACCTACTCGCGCGAGCTGGCGACGCTGGCCGGTCACTATCCGGTGCTGAAGCTCGGGCCGCCCTGGTGGTTCCACGATAGCCCGGAGGGGATGCGGCGCTTCCGGGAGGCCGTCACCGAGACCGCCGGCTTCTACAACACGGTCGGGTTCAACGACGACACCCGCGCCTTCCCCTCCATCCCGGCGCGCCACGACGTGGCGCGCCGCATGGACTGCGGGTTCCTGGCCCGGCTGGTCGCCGAGCACCGTCTGGAGGAGGACGAGGCGCGCGAGGTGGCGCTGGATCTCGCCTACCGCCTCGTCAAGCGAGCGTACAGGCTCTAGCGGAAGCGCGAATGGCTCGAGCACACTTCCAGGTCGACTTGCCGGCGCCGTTCTCCGACTCCCTCCGGAGGAGCGGCGCGGCATCCCCCGCCCCCATCCTTTCCCTCGGGGATGGGGCGGGGGGCCTGCAGCGGCTCGCGGCGCGGGCCGGGGCGATGTCCGGGGAAGCGGGCAGGGCATGAGCGGTGAATCCCAGGGCCCGACTCCCCGGGCGAGCACCCTCCGGCTCCACCCGATGGACGACGTGGTGATCGCCAAGGTCCCGCTCGCCGCCGGGACGATGGTCGAGACCGAGGTCGGCCCGGTCCGGCTCGACGAGGCCGTCGGCGCCGGCCACAAGATCGCGTTTCGCGCCCGCGCGGTGGGCCAGCCCATCCATCGCTACGGTCAGGTGATCGGGGCGGCCACGGCGCCCATCTCCCCCGGCGAGCACGTCCACACGCACAACCTGCAGCGCGCCGAGCTGCAGAGGGAGTACGACATCGGTTGCGATGCCCGGCCGGTGGTGCCCTACGGTCCCGAGGAGTCGCGAACCTTCCAGGGCTACCTGCGTCCCGACGGGCGGGTGGGGACCCGGAACTACATCGCCGTCGTTTCCACCGTGAACTGCTCCGCCAGCGTGACCCGCTTCGTGAAGGAGCGGTTCCGCGACCTCTCGCGCGACCACCCGTCCATCGACGGCGTCATCGCGCTCACCCATCGCGGCGGCTGCGGACACGTCGCCGACGGCGAGGACCAGCGGCTGCTGGAGCGGGTGCTGGCCGGTTACGCGGGCCACCCCAACGTCGCCGCCTGCGTGCTGGTCGGCCTCGGCTGCGAGGTGATCCAGCCCGTCCAGCTCGCCCGCCGCCACGGCCTGTCCCGCGCCGGGGCCCGGGGGGAGCTGCCCCCGGTGGTCGTCATCCAGGAGGCGGGCGGCGTCCGCAAGGCCGTCGAGGCGGTGGTGGCCGAGGTGGAGCGGCTGCTCCCCCGCGCCGCGGAGGCGCGCCGCACCCCGCAGCCCGTCTCCCGGCTGGTCCTGGGCACGAACTGCGGCGGGTCCGACAGCTACTCGGGGATCACCGCCAACCCGGCGCTGGGGAGGGCGGTCGACGAGCTGATCCGGCACGGCGGCACGGCCATCCTGGGCGAGACCACGGAGATCTACGGCGCGGAGCAGCTCCTCATCGGCCGCGCCGTCAGCAAGGCGGTGGCGCAGAAGCTGCTCGACCGGATCGCCTGGTGGCGCCGGCACCTCCAGTCCTACGACGCGGACGTGGATCACAACCCCTCGCCCGGGAACGTGGCCGGCGGCATCACCACCGTCCTGGAGAAGTCGCTGGGCGGCGTCGCCAAGGGCGGCACCACCCCGCTGGTCGACGTGGTCGGCTACGGCGAGCGCGTCGACGCCAAGGGGCTGGTGTTCATGGATACGCCCGGGTTCGATCCGGTATCCGTCACCGGGATCGTGGCCGGCGGAGCCAACCTCCTGGCGTTCACCACCGGCCGCGGCTCCGTGTTCGGGTGCAAGCCCGTGCCCTCCCTCAAGCTGGCCAGCAACTCGGCCGTCTACCGGGCCATGCAGGAGGACATGGATATCGACTGCGGCGTCGTCCTGAACGGCGCCTCGATCGAGGAGACCGGTCGGCGGATCCTGGACGAGCTCATCGAGGTGGCGTCCGGAAAGCAGACCAAGAGCGAGCTGGCGGGGATCGGCGAGGAGGAGTTCGATCCCTGGCTGCCGGGCCCGACGCTGTAGGGCCGCGCGCCGCGGGCGCCGGGGTGGGTGGAGGTGCTCCACGCTCCTGGCGGCCCGGAATGCGCGCCCGGGCCAAGGGCTGGGTAGAATCGGTCGACGCAAGGACCATGTGTGCGGGGTTGCGTCGTCCGCCCAAGCCTGGGACGGTAGGCCACGGCGGACTCGGTGAGACGCTCCGACTCCGGGACCGACACATGAAGATCCAGACCCGCCTTCAGCTCTCCTTCGGTACGATCCTGCTGATGGTGCTCGGCGTCGGCCTCGCCGGCGCCTGGACCATGCAGCAGACCTCGGCGTCGCTCTCGTCGGCGCTCAAGGACTCCTTCAAGGTGACGGCGGTGACGGAGCAGCTGGCGGCGCTGGCGCACGAGCACAACGTGATCGTGTCCATGCACGCGGCGGTCGGGACCCTGCCGATCCAGGGCGGCTGGAGAAGATCGAGCAGGACACCGAGGAGGCCCTGGCCCGGCTGGAGGAGCTGGACCCCGCCAGCGCCAAGAGCAGCCGCGAGCTCATCTCGACGGCGGAGAAGAAGGCCAAGCTCCTGCTCATGGCGTCCGCCGAGGAGCCGGAGCTGGAGCCGGATCTCGAGCCGGCGCTCGAGGAGCAGTCCCAGCCGCCGCCCCCGCCGCCCAAGGCGACGCCCCGCGGCAAGGGGAAGCAGAAGGTCAAGGCGGTTCCGCCGCCGCCCCCGCCCAAGCGCGCGCCCCTGGTGCGCATGGGGACACCCGGGGCGGAGACCCGCATCGCGGCGCTGTACGCGGAGGCGGAGACCTTCCTGGCCCAGCAGCACGCCGCCCGGCGAACCCAGATGGACGCGGAGATCGATGGCAGCGGCAAGGAGGCCTCCCGACACTTCATGGTGCTGTTCGCGGTGCTGATGCTGGCCGGGTTCGCCGTGACCGCGCTGGTCTTCTCCGCGCTGCGCAGGCGGGTGCTGCGGCCGCTGCAGTCGCTGGCCGACCTGGCGCGCCAGGCCTCGGCCGAGCGGGATCTGCGGGTCACCGTCCAGATCGCCGGCGACGACGAGATCCGCGACCTGTCGCTGGCCTTCGCCGGGCTGATGGAGACCCTCCGGCAGATCACGGTGGACCTGCGCAGCGCCACCGATCGGCTGCTGGAGTCGGCGCAACACCTGGGCGGAGCCACCCGCACGCAGTCCGAGAGCGTGGCCCGCCAGGCCACCGCCCTGGAGGAGGCGCGGCGCACCTCGGGCGTCCTGCGGGAGAGCTCGCGCTCGGTGGCCCAGCAGGTGGGCGGCGTGCTCCAGGTGGCCGAGAAGGCGGAGGCCCTGAGCCGCGCCGGCGAGGGGGCGGTGACCGCCGGGCTGAGCGGGGTCCAGGAGGTGCGCAGGCAGACGGAGCAGGTGGTGGGCGGCTTCGGGGCGGTGGTGGACGCGGTCCAGCAGATCGGCAGCATCACCGCGGTGGTGAAGGACCTGGCCGACCAGTCCAACCTGCTGGCCCTCAACGCTGCCCTGGAGGCGTCGCGGGCCGGCGCGGCCGGGGCCGGGTTCGCGGTGGTGGCGCGCGAGATCCGCTCGCTGGCCGACCGCTCCATCCGCGCCACGCAGCAAGTAAGGGCGGTGCTCGCCACGCTGCTGAAGCGGGTGCGCGAGGGCGCCTCGCTGGTGGAGTCGGCCCGGTCCGGCATCGAGGCCGGGGCCGGGAGCACGCACCTCCTGGGCGACAGCCTGACAGGGCTCTCCACCATCGTGCGCGAGAACCTGACCGCGGCGCACCGGATCTCGGGCGCCATCGCCGATCAGGGAGCCGGGATCGACCAGATCACCTCGGCGGTCGAGGACCTGGCCCGGATGATGGACGAGACGCTCCGGACCGTGAGCATCACCGGCGAGGCCGCCAGCGTGCTCCACGACGTCTCGGGGCAGGTCTCGGAGGCGGTGAAGACCTTCCGGGTGTGACGGGCGGCGCGGCGGCGGGGCCCATCCGCCCCCGGCTACGGCAGGTGATCGTCGCCGGGCGCGGCGTCGTCCTCGGGCGCCGTCTCGGCGGCGCCGTCCTTGGACTCGAGCCGTCTCTTGGTCAGCTCCCAGCCGTGGGCGAACTCGCGATCGACGCGCGAGAGGTGATCGCGCATGGCCTTGCGGGCCGCGCGGGAGTCGTGCGCCTGGACGGTCTCCAGGATGGCGCGATGATCCCGGAGCGTCGCCGCCCGGAGGGCGGGCGTCTCGAAGTGCTTCTCCATCTGCTTCCACACCGCCCCGCGCCCGTGATCCCAGAGCAGCTCCACCACCGCCAGCAGCGGGCCGTTGTGGGTGGCGCGGGCGATGGCCAGGTGAAAGGCGCGGTCGGCGGGGTCGGTCGACCGCGACGCCTCCTGCAGCCTCTGGAAGTCGTCGACGGCGGCGCGGATGTCGGCGATCTCGTCGGCGGTGGCCTCGCGGGCCGCCCACGCCGCCGTGCCGCCCTCCACCATGCGCCGCGCCCGGATGAGCTCGAACGGGCCCTCGCCCTCGTCCTTGGCGGTCAGCGCCAGCGCGCGCGGCTGGGACACGAACACGCCTGTGCCCACCCGGACCTCCACCTTTCCCTCGATGTCGAGGGCGATGAGCGCCTCCCGCACCGAGGGCCGGGACACGCCCAGCTGCTGCGCCAGCTCGCGCTCGGAGGGGAGGCGCTGCCCGGGCGTGAACTCTCCCGCGGCGATCAGGTCCGAGAGCTGGCGCGCGATCTTCCTGTACAGGCGGTCGCTGTCGATGGCCTGGATCGGCATGGCGCGTTCTCCGGTGACACCGGAATGTACCATGGCCACGGGTCCGGACACCAAGCTGCCTGACCAGCGGCAGGGAGGAGATCTGGGCGGGTGTGGGGAACTGGCCTGGCCACTTGACAGCTTAGCCTGGTCGGCCCTACACCCGGATGTGGCACAATGCTGGCCTGCGGGAGGATCCATGCGTGCGCTCTCCATCTCATTCTCCCTCGCCGTCGCCGCCGCGCTCGCCTGCGCTGGCGGCTCGGGCTCGGGCCCCGCGACGGGCACCGACGCCAGCCTGGCCTCGCTGAGCGTCAGCGCGGGCACGCTGACGCCGGCGTTCTCGCCGGACACCACCGCCTACGAGCTGCTCCTGTCCGCCAGCACCTTGACGTTCCGGGTCACCCCCACCGCCAGCGATCCCGGCGCCCACGGCCTCACCGTGGCGCAGGACGGCCATGCGGTCGTGCCGGTCGTGAGCGGCACGGTTTCTCAGGCCCTGACCGTGCCGGCGACCGGCACCTCGACGGTCGCGATCGTGGTGACGGCCGCGAACGGGACCACCACCCGCACCTACACGCTGGCGGTTTCCTCCGCGGGGGCCGACGCCAGCCTCTCCCGCCTGACCGCCACCGCCGGCAGCCTGTCGCCGGTCTTCGCCCCCGGCACGGCCGCCTACAAGCTGTTCGTCCCGCAGGGCACCGGCGCGATCAAGGTCGTCCCCACCGCCCGCGATGCGGGCGTGCACGGCATCACCGTCGCGCAGGACGGCGGGTCGGCCGCTCCGGTGGGGAGCGGGGCGGCGTCCCAGGACCTGACCGTGCCCGCCAGCGGCACCTCGACGGTGGCGGTGGTCGTGACCGCCGAGGACGGGGTCACCACCCGCAGGTACACGCTCACGCTGTCCGCGGTCCCGCTGCCCGATCTGTGCGGGACGAGCGCTCCCCTCTCCGCCGCCGACACCACCCCCGGCTTTCCCAGCGAGCCAATCATCCCGGCCACGTGCGCCGTCCTGGAGGCGAACATCGGCATCAACGCCAGCAACGGGCTCCCCGGCGTCGACCCGACCGTGACCCCGGCGGACACCGCCCGCATCCAGGCCGCCCTCAACGCCTGCACCTCCGGGTCGGTGAAGCTCCAGAAGAACTCGACGGACGGCACGCGCGTGGCCTTCGTCTCCGGCCCCCTGACCTTGAAGTCGAACGTGACGCTGTGGGTGGACCAGGGCGTGACGCTCTTCGCCTCGCAGAGGCCCCGCGACTACGACAAGACGCCTGGCAACGCCACCTGCGCCGTCTCGAACACCAACAGCAGCGGCGGGTGCAAGGCCCTCATCACCGCGGCAGGCACCACCGACGCCGGGGTCATGGGGAGCGGCATCATCGATGGGCTCGGCGGCGAGCCGATGGCCGGCGGCAGCACCAGCTGGTGGGACTTCGCCACGGTCGAGAACGAGGCGGGCAGGAGCTTCTCCAACCCGCGGCTCATCGACGTCGCGGGCTCCCACGGGTTCACGCTCTACGACCTCACGCTCCACAACAGCCCCAAGTTCCACGTGGGCCTGGAGAGCGATCCCTTCCTGGTGTGGGGGGTGACCATCCTCACGCCCTCCCGGACCACCAACAGCCTCGGCAACCCGCTCACCGCCGACGCCGCCACCAACACCGACGGCATCGACCCGTCCAATGCGGGCAACGGTCACATCGTCTACAGCACCATCAGCACCGGCGACGACCAGATCGCGCTCAAGTGCGGTGGATTCCACATGGGGAACGCGGCGGACACCGGGGCCGCGTGCCGGAACATCACCATCGCCCACAATCACTTCGGCACCGGCCACGGGATGTCGATCGGCAGCGAGACGAACGGCGGCAAGTACGACGGGACGGGGCTGGGCCTCGACGGGCTCCACGTCTACGACCTGTCCATCGACGGCCTCGTCCCCAGCGGCGCCGGCAACAGCAACCTGAACGGGATCCGGATCAAGAGCGACCCGTCCCGGGGCGGGATCGTCCGCAACGCGACCTACCAGGACGTGTGCCTGCGCGGGCTCGCCAACCCGATCCTTCTCCTTCCGACCTACGGCGGCAACACCACCGGGACTGCCATCCCGACGTTCGACGGCATCACCATCCGGAACGTGCGCCACGTGAGCTGCTCGGGGACGACGGCCACGTACCTCCGGACGACGCTGGCGGGCTTCGACGCGTCCCATGTCTCCGGCGTCGCGCTGGACAACGCGGTGGTCGAGGGACCGCCGTCGCCGACGGTGATCGCAGGGAACGCCAGCATCACGCTGGGGCCGGGCCCGGTCAGCTTCGCCTCCTCAATCTCGGGGACCAACGTGACCGTGACCAACGCGATCACCGCCTCCGACCCGCCCAACCCGTGTCTGGGCAAGTTCGTCGCCATCCCCTGACGCGCGGCCGGGCGCGCGCCCGGCCCGTTCGCCGGCGGTGACTCGGATGCGCCGCCCGCAGGGCGGCGGCGCGCCTTCAGCGGATCGACCCCTCCGCCGTGGGCAACACCTCGAGCCCGACCTCCTGCTGGATGCGGCGCCCCAGGTCGCGGACGTGCCGGTCCACCGTCTCGCGCACCTCGGGCGCGTCCAGGCCGGCCGCCGCGGGGAACAGGAAGCGCGTGTAGTTCCGGACCGAGGGCAGGCCGTTGACGCGCACCACCTCCCGGTCCGGGCCCAGGTCGTAGAAGCGCACGATCACCTCGCGCCGCTCCGGGAGGCGCTCGATCATCGGCCTGCAGAACGGGTGTCGCTCGCGGTACAGCTTCTTGACCGCCTCGGCGTCCTCGTGCTTGTTGACGTTGAGCTTGTCGGAGGCCCTGGCCAGGCAGGCGGCGGCCACCTCCAGGCCCTCCCCGGGCAGCACCTTCATCAGGTCGGCGAACCCGAACTCCGGCTCCTTGGGCTTCTGGTCCGGCGGCGACCCGGCCCGGGCCCAGGCGGCGTGCTTCTCCCGCCAGGCCTGGTAGCGGCCGGTGCCGGCGAACATGCGGTCCTTGAAGCGCTGCAGTGCGGGGAAGACCGACGCCTCGGCGGCGAAGATGCCCACGTTGCGCAGGGCGCGCCCCTTGCGCGCCGCGACGGCCTCGGGGTAGTCCACCTCGTCCGCCTTCTGCCAGTTCCAGATCACCCGTCCCCGATCCGGGCCGGCCTCGGCCAGGACGATGGGCGAGTAGGGCTTCTCGTCCTCGAAGCATGGGATGACCAGCGGGACCAGCTCGCCCAGGGCCTGCTTGAGGAGCACCATCTTGCCGATGGTCTCCGGCGACTTGGTGGGCGCATCGCCGAAGAGGAAGAGGATGACGCCGTCGAAGCCGGAGAGCACCTGGGCGGCGCACAGGTGGGCGTCGCCGTCCCCCAGCCGCTCCTCCTGGACGACGTGGTCGATCGTGTAGCCGCGGTCGGCGGTGATCTCGCTGCGGGCCAGGAGCGCGGCCACGTCGGGCTGGTTCCGCCGGCTGACCACCATCACCACCCGCCGGGCGTAGGGCAGGAAGTTGCGCAGGCTGAGCAGGAGCATCTCGTCGCCCAGGAAGAGGCGGTGCTTCATCTCCATCCCGCCCACCTCGCCGGCGATGCGCGTGCCGTAGCCGGCCGCGGCCACCACCAGCGCGGTGGGCCGCTCGCCGGTCCTGCGCACCACCCGGCGCGCCAGCGCCAGCAGCTCCGCCTCGTCGTCCGGCCGGATGCCGCCGAAGCCACCGGCGCGGACGAGCGCGACCATGCGGCGGCGATCGCGGTGGACGGACAGAGCGTCAAGCCCGCGCAGGCGCCCGCCCGCGACGCCGCCCAGGTAGGCGGCCGACTCGCCCAGCAGGTCGAGCAGGTCGGCCCGCATGCGCAGGGCCAGCAGGTTCCCGGAATCCTTGCGCGCCACCTCGTCGGCCTGGCCCAGGGCCGTGGAGAACGCGGCCGCGTCCTCCGCCGTCCACTCCGGATCCGGCCAGCGCGCCTCGCTGTCCGGCAATCGGCGCCGCTGCCCCGCCGCGCAGGCGCGGATGGCAAGGCACAGCTGCTGGTGGAGGGGGTCCGCCGCCCGGGCCTTCCGCTCGAGGTGCCAGGCCACCGTCTTCCGGATGCCCTCGGCGATGCGCGTCCCGGGCGCGTAGCCCAGGTGCTGGCGCGCCTGGTCGACGTCGGCGTGGGTCTTGGGAACGTCGCCGGGCTGCTCGGGCTTGCGCTCCACCAGCCCGTCCCGCACCAGCCCATCGATGAGCGCGCGCTGCTCCGCGTCCGGAAGCTCCTTCACCTCGCGCGGGAGCGAGAGCTTCCCCAGCTCGCGGGCGATGAGGAGGATCAGCTCGCGGACGTTGGTGGTGTCGGACTCGCCCAGGTTGAAGACCCGGCACCAGTCCTTCTGCCCCTCGCCGGCACGGATGGCCCCCAGGATGCCGTCGACGATGTCGTCGATGTAGGTGAAGTCCCGCTCGAAGCTGCCGTCCCCGAACATGGGGATGGGGCGCCCGGCATCCATGGCCTCGATGAACGAGCGGATGGCCATGTCGGGGCGCCCGCCCGGACCGTACACGGTGAAGAAGCGGAGCCCGGTCACCGGGAAGCCGTAGAGCCGGTGGTAGCAGGCGGCCTGCAGCTCGTTGGCCTTCTTGGTGGCGGCGTAGGGCGAGACCGGGTGATCGACGTTCTGCGACTCGGCGAAGGGGAACTCGGTGTTGCCGCCGTAGACCGAGGACGAGGAGGCGTACACGAAGTTGCGGACGCGGTGGTCGCGGGCCAGGTCGAGCAGGTTCTGCGTGCCCAGGACGTTGGTGGTGACGTACAGCTGCGGGTCCTTGATGGAGGGCCGCACGCCGGCGCGGGCCGCCAGGTGGACGATCTGGTCGATGCGGTGGTGGGCGAAGAGGGAGCGCAGCAGGGCGCGATCGCGGAGGTCGCCCTCGACCAGCGCGAAGCGGGGGTCGGCCAGCAAGGGCGCGACGTTCTCGTACTTGAAGACCGGGTCGTAGTAGTCGTTGAACTCGTCGAGGCCGACGACCGCGTAACCGGCCGCGAGCAGCCGGCGCGTGAGGTGCGAGCCGATGAAGCCGGCCGCGCCCGTGACCAGGAACGTCTGGGCGCCGGCCGCGGGCGTGCCCGGCCACCAGGGCGGCTGGTCGGCCCCGGCCACCGCGCGCCGCTCCAGCGCGTGGGTGAGGTTCTCGAGCCGGGCCGCCAGGGGCACGACCGCCGGCCAGCGGCGCTCCTGGACCGCCTGGAGCAGCTGATCTCGCACGGCCTCGCTCGACATGGTGCACTCCTGGTGGAGGGGAGACGGGGGGACGGAATGGGGAGAGGTCACGGGCCCGGCTCACGCGCCCGGCGGGGACAGGTACCCCGCCCCGGCGATCGATCCATTCTCGACGAAGCCCTCGCGACGATAATCGATGGGCAGGAGCCGCACCACCATCTCGCCCGAGCCGGACTGGAGAAAGCGGGCCGGGGCGAGCGCGGAGACGAGGGAGGGATCCGCCTGGAAGGCCCGCTCCGCCGCCCAGGCCGCCCGCTTGGAGGCGCGCAGCGTGCGGGCCGCGTCCACGGCGCCGGCGGGGATGGCCCCGCCGGCGCTGGCCGCCTCCAGCTCGCGGAGCTCGTGCTCCTCCTCGACCGCGAAGAGGTCCAGCACGCGCGCCTCGAGCTCCGAGAGCCGATCGGAGCGGATCATGGCGGTGACCACGCCCCCCAGCCCGCCGCCGGTGAGGGAGGCGCTGACCGCGCCCGCGTCACGGCACACGTCCACGATCCGATCCAGCTCCGGGACGCTGGCCCGGTAGTCGCCGGGCTGCCACTCCAGCTGGGCAGCCTCGACCCGCGCCGGGTCGGCGCTCTCGGCGTCGGCGGCCAGGGCCAGCAGCCGCGCGTTCGTGACGGTGGGCTCGGAGGGCAGGTAGCGGCCGTGCCCGTCGCGGCGCACCACCCGATCGCCGTCGTGACCGACGTATACCAGGCGTCCGGCGGGCTCCAGCTGGCCCTGCTCGAGGAGCTCGGGGTAGCGGCGGCTGCGCCAGCACTCGGCCAGCCCGTAGAGCGCCACGCCCTTCACCGAGATGGCCTCCGGGCGGTCGCCGTCGCCGAAGTAGGTCCCCACCAGGTCGGCGAAGCCCGCGCCGGGCGGTGGCACGTCCAGGCCGCGGATCCGCCCCAGGGCGCGGCCGAAGAGCTCCTCCGCCTCCGCCAGCGTCATCCGGTCGGGGAGCGAGGCCAGCGCGCGGTAGATGAAGGCGACCGGGAAGCGGTCCGGGGCGACGTGGGCCAGGCGGCGGCAGGCGCGGATGGCGCCGGGGGCCGCGCCCACGTCGCAGAGCGCGGAGAGCACCAGCGGGAAGGCGGCCTTGTAGGCGAAGACGCGGGCGTTGTACCCGAGCCCGCTGGCGCCGGCCAGCTTGTGTTGGGTGAAGGAGTTGACCAGCACCCGCACGTGCTGGGGGGGGAGCACCACGTAGCGCGGCGCGATCTCGTCGGGCTCGATCACCGGGGAGGAGAAGATCCGGTCGCGCTTGCCGAAGACCATGCTGGCCTGGTCGCCCAGCCCGGTGCGCGAGCCCACGAACCACTCGCCCTCCTGGACCAGCATCACCGCCTGCCGCTTGTCGAGCTGGGCGCGGTTCACGGCCAGCACCCCCAGCGCGCCGGCCAGCACCAGCGCGTGCGAGGAGGAGAGGCCCGCGCCGATGGGGATGTCGCTCCCCACCGCCATGTCCATGCCGCGCAGCGCCGTGCCGGCCAGCCGCTTCTGCAGCGCCAGGGCCGCGCCGCGCAGGTAGCTGTCCCACTCGGACCGCGTCCCCTTCTTCCCGTCGTCGTCGAGCGAGAAGGCCGCGTCCCCGAACCGCTGGTGGGCCACGTTGACCACGTGCACGGAGCGGTCCAGCCGCGGGCGCACCACCGCCACGATCTCGCGCTCGTCGGTGGTGGCGTTGTAGGAGCCGCCCTGGTGGTCGACGTGATGGCCCTCCCAGTTGATCCGGGAGGGGACGGCCAGCAAGAAGACCTCGCGCCGGTCGTCGAAGGCGAGCGCAAATCGCTCCAGCACCGAGAGCCACAGGGCGCGCCGGCGATCGAGCAGCTCCCCATGGGGGCCGTAGCAGGCGCGCAGGTGCTCCAGGAAGGGGCCGCGGGGATCGGCCAGCGCCTTGCGCCAGGTCTCGACCGGGGCGGGGCGAGGCGGCGGCGCGCCGAACGCGTCTCCGTGGTCGCGCGCCAGCGAATCCAGCTCGTGGAGGGGAACACTGCTCGAACGAGCCAAGCCGGTCATGTGGCCCTCCGCTCCGGATGGATTCCAGCCGATGCCAGCAGCCCCTTCCACAGGCAGGTGGCCACGCCCGGCTCCCCCGTCTGGAACAGCTCGGCGTGGGACAGCCCGGCCGGCCTGGAGTTCGCGTCCAGGATCCAGGCGCGGGCCTGGCCGGGCTCCCCCTCCAGCTTCAGATCGAATCCGATCAGCGCCAGCCGATCGCCGGGCGGCGAGCCGGCCGCCAGCGCGCGGGCCGCGGCGCAGGCGGTCTCCAGCGCCGCCTCCACCTCCGCCGGCGTGAGCCTCAACCCCTGCAGCGCACCCTCGGACAGCTTCACGATCCGTCCACCCCGGCCGACCGAGGAGGCGAACGCCTCCGGATCGCCCGACACCTGAAGGTAGCCGGACTGGGCGCGGTAGCGCTCGCCGTCCCAGGCCACGTTCACCCGGAGGTCGGAGCTGAAGCTCCGTCCCTGGGCCTCGAGCCGGCGGCCGCGGATGCACGATCGCACCACCACGTCGCCCGCCCGCTGCAGCCGCCGGATGTGCTCCAGGGCGGCGCCCGCGACCCGCCCCTGGGCCGGGGCCGGGAAGGCGGCCACCCCGCTCCCCTCGGTCCCGCGGTCCGGCTGCACCGCCATCCCCGAGGCCAGCGCCTGCGCCGGGAGCGAGCGCAGCGCGGCGGCGATGGCCTCCGGCGGCGCGCCCGCGGCGATCCGCACCGTGGCCGGCGTGGGCACGCCGGCGTCGCGCAGCAGGAGGGACGTCTCCCACTTGCTGTCGGCGGTCCGGGCGCCGCGGTAGGGGTTGATCTGCACGCGACCCGCCAGCCGCGCCGACAGCGAGGCGTGCCTCTCCTGCTCGTGCTCCGCGCCCAGGTAGAGGAACTGGACGCCGTCGAGGGAGATGGGGAGGGGGAAGGAAGCCTCGATGAGCGCATCGCGCCCGTGATCGAAGAAGATGGCGCGGGAGGCGCGCCCGGAGTCCGTCAGCCACCTCTCGTGAACGCCGAGCACGTTGATCCCGGGGCCCCCCTCCTCCAGATCGTGGCAGCGCGCGTCCAGCACCAGCGGGAACAGCTCCCCGGGGAACCCCACCAGCTCCCCGCAGACGATCGCGTGGGTGAAGCGCCCCGCCAGCGCCGCATCCACCTCCGCCGGCGAGAGGGGGGCGAGCTCGACCTGCAGCTCCGGCGAGACCGGGTCGCCCAGGAGACGCTCGAACGCGAGCTGGACGATGCGCCGCAGCCACGCGTCCCATCCGCACTCGCCCGCCTGCCCCCGGGCGCTCTCCAGCCACCCGGCGCGCGCGCCGGCGCGGGCCGCCAACCGCCCCACCATGCCTTCGTCGAGGCCGGCGGCCGCCTGCGACAGGGCGGCCGCCGCGCGGAGGCGAGCCGCCCTCCGCTCCTCCTCGCCGGCGCCGTGGAGCCGGTCGCGGATGGCCGGCAGCGGTCCGAGGGCGCCCTCCACCGCACGCACCAGCCAGCGCTGGAGCGCCACCGCCAGGCCTCCCGTGCCCAGGCTCCCGGGCGCCAGCCCCAGCGCCGCGGCCGCGTCGGCGATGGCCAGGTCGACCTGGCTCGGTTCCCGGGCGCTGTGCTCGGCGGAGGTCATGGGGCCTCGCAGGAGGTCGCCGGCCGGGTCAGCGTCGGCCGCCGGCCCAGCCGTCTCCCAGGTTGGCGCGCAGGTACTCCTCGCCCGCGATGGCCAGGTTCTCGAGCACGACGCGGTCGTCGCGCCCCACCGCGTCCCAGTCGAACGGCCGCCCGGCCGCGGCCGCGTCCCTCGCCTCCCAGTACTCCTCGCGCAGGTTGAACCGGTCCCACAGCCCGATCCCGACGTTGGGCTCGAGGTGGATGAAGCGCCAGCCCACGATGCGGCCCTCGAAGCGGCCGGCCCCGTCCTCCAGGATGATGCGCGAGCCGACGCGCTTCCCGCCCTGGTCGTGAATGGGTTCCACCTCGGCCAGCCGCCCCTCGCGCTCGAACACCGGGGTCACCAGATAATCGAGCATCATGTACCCGGGCCACCCGTAGGACACGCCGCGCAGGTCCTTGCCGGTCGGGCGGCCTCGCCGCTCGCGGAACACCTTCTCGAAGGTGGGCGCGTACCTGTCGAGCGCCTTCATCACCAGCGGCACCTGGGCCGAGAGCCCCTGCCGGATGGCCTCCCGGAACGGCTCCTGGATGAACTCGGGGCGGAGCGGCTCCAGCGTGCCGCCGCGGCCCACGTTGGTCGCGACCTGCAGGCTGGAGAGCGCGATGAGGTGGGTCAGGTCGTAGGGCCGGCCCGGCGCCGACGAGGAGGCGATGATCCGGAGCGAGCCGTAGATGGTCGAGCGCGGGATCCTGTCCCGCACGACCGCGGCGTTCCACTCCGCTATCTGGCGATCGACGAAGTGGCTCAGGTACCGCTCGCTGGCCCAGAACTCGGGCGTGGTGCGGGCGGCCTCCTGGATGACCATGTTCTGCTTGACGGCGCGCTCGAGGACGAAGAGCGCCGCCGCCTCCAGCTCGGGCTCGTTCCAGGCGCCCTTGCCGCGGCCCACCTCGAACACCTTCAGGTTGCGCGCGCCGGACTCGGCCGCGCCCTTGATGAGGATGATGGGGTGACGCTCGGCGAAGCGGCGCAGCCCCTCGAAGCCCTCCCGGCCCTCGACGATCTGGTCGAGGGCAGCCTCGCGGCTCGGGCCCTCCTGGTACGACATGAGCCAGTCGATCTCGGGCGGCATCTCGACGCCGCTGCCCCGGTACAGCTCGGGGTAGAGGCTCTTGTCGTAGGTGATGTCGGTGTGGATGAGCGACTGGACGGTGTAGGGGAGCCCCTCGTCCTCGAGCGCACCCGAGGTGTAGAGGACGTTCCCGTGGTAGGGCACCAGGACGCCGCCCACCACCGGCCGGGTGAACCGGGCCGCCACGCGGATCCCCTTGGGCGTGAGCTGGCCGCTGGCCTCGAGCTGAACGGCCCGCGCCTCGGCCGCCTTCCTCCCGATGCCGCCGTGGCGGGCCAGCGCCTCCAGGAGCTCCTCGCGCGACAGGTACAGGTGTCCGTCGCGACACTGGAAGACGCGTCGCTTGGCGCCGTCGACCTTCTCGAAGGTGCCGAAGCGGCTCACGATGAGGTTGGCGCCGGGCCGGCCCTCGGCCTGGAGCTGCCGGCACAGGGTCGGTCCCTCGCGGAAGGCGCGCGAGATGTGGGTGCGCCCGGCCGGGAACAGGAACACCATGTTCACCCGCCGGTCGGCCGCGATGATCTCCGGGTCGAGCTCGGGGAAGACCAGCGGCATGGGGAAGCCGTCGTTGCGCCAGAAGGCCACCTCGCGCAGCTGGCCGTAGGCCCGCCAGGCCTGCTCGGCCGGCGTCTCCGCCCCGGCCCCGATGGCCGTCACCTGGTGGCCGTCGAGGAAGTTGCCCAGCAGCGCGTCCTGCTCGGCCGCGGGCATGCGGCGCAGCTCGGTCAGGTCGGTGAGCAGCAGCCGCAGGTACCGGTACAGCCAGCGGTGCCGCTCCACGGCGATCGGGTAGAGCCGCTGCTCGCCCAGCCGGTCGAAGCCCACGCCCTTCTCCACCCCGCGCACGTAGTTCCAGGGCAGGTAGAGCGAGTCGTGGTCGTCGAGGGTCTCGGCGAAGAACACCGCCAGGTCGTCCCAGAAGCGGACCCAGGCCATCTGGTCCGGCTCGACCTGCAGGTGCTCGACCGTCTGCGAGAGCGCCAGGGTGATGGTGAAGAGCTCGATCCCCTTGGTGATGCGGATCAGGGAGTCGAGGTCGTCGTGCCGCGCCAGCACCAGCCGCGGGATGTCGCCCAGCTCCTGGTAGCCGCCGGCGATCTTCTTCCAGGACTCGAAGACGATCTCGCGACCGCCGTAGAGCGCACCCAGGTGCGCCAGGAAGGTCTCGCGGGCCTTTGCCTCGCCCTCGGTCCCGGCCGGGGACAGCTCCTCCACCATCGAGGTCAGCCCCTGGCGCGCGTAGGCCAGGAACCGGCCCACGCGCTCGTTGACCTCGGCCCGGAGCGCCGGGCGATCCCCGCCCGTCGCCCCCAGCAGCCGGGCGGATTTGTCCAGGAACGGCTCCAGCTCGGCCAGCGCGCGCTGGTGCGCCGCCTCCAGATCGAGGCCGCGCGTCTCGCCCGCGGCCTGGCGGAAGCCCTTCTCGCGCTGCGCGAAGGTCTCGATGCGGAGCTGGCGGGCGCGCAGGGCGCGCCGGCGCTCGCGGGCCTCGGTCTCGCCGGCGTGGACCGCCTTGGACGAGCTCTCCCGGCCCAGCACCTGCTCGAACTTGCGGATCTCGGGCACGAAGCGGGGCCGGACCAGGGCCTGCACCGCCGCCTGCGCGGCCGCCGGAAGCAGCGGCGCGGCGGGGGGAGGCCCGGGAGCGGCTCGATCCGGGCGACGCCGCGCTCGAGGCGGGCGCGCCGGGACTCGATCTCCTCGGCCGGGCGCCCCACCACCAGGTAGGCGCCGCCCAGCGCCAGCCAGGCGGCGAAGTCGAGCTGCGCCAGGTCCAGGCCGCTGGCGACGCGCGTCAGCGTGTCGGTGATGATCCGGTCGCGCGGCTTGACCCGCCTGTAGCGGCGGCTGCGCTCCTCCTCGGCGGTCGCCTCCAGCGCCTCGTCGGCGCCCGCCACCTGCTCCAGGACGCGGCGCCAGACCCGGCGCGCCTCGCGGCTGGCCTCGGCCAGGGCCGGCCCGGGCGCGGCCGCGTCGACCGCCTCCAGGGCCTGCAGGAGCTCGGCGGCGCGCTGGCGTTTCGCCGACATCTCGGCCCGCAGCCGCGCCACCACGTGATCGCCCAGGCCGATGGCCCGGTAGCTGCCGCGGCCCGGCCCGGCCAGGGCGTCGCAGGTGGCCAGGAAGAGCATGATGTCGCGGTAGGTCATCATGCGGCTGCCGCGGCCGGAGATGCCGTCGGTGATGGCCAGCGCGCTCCTGGCGTTGCCCTCCAGCATGAGCGCCACCAGCTTGGGCGGGTCGTCCACCAGCTCGAGCAGCTCGGGGAAGGCGATGGAGGTGTTGAGGACGTCGGCCCCCTGGACCGCCTCCTGGTAGATGCGGGCCGGGCCGAGCAGCTTCAGCACCAGCGCGTGGACGGCGCCGCGCAGCGGAACCTCGAAGGTGTCGGTGCCGACGCGGTAGGTGATGGAGCTGGTGAGCAGCGCGTTCCGCTCGCGCTCGGGCAGCTCGCGGATCCCGGTCCAGCGGGCCAGGTCGCCGCCGTGCACCTGGGCGTTGGCGCGCATCTCGCCCTCGGCCAAGCCGGTGTCCGACAGCAGCTGCAGGGCGCGATCCGCGATCTGGGTGAGCTGGGTGTCGTCGGTGTAGTAGAAGACGTCCTGCGTCGAGGCCATCGTGGAGGACACCAGCCGGATGTCCGCGGGCGGCACGGTGGGCGGGAACTTCGCCGCCAGCTGCGCGATGGAGGCGGCGTCGCGGCGCTCGTCGAGCGAGTAGACCTGGGCCAGGCGACGGGCCACCCGGCGCTGGCGGTCCAGCATCTTCTGCCGGCGCAGCCGCTCCTCGGATCCGGCCGGGAGCTCCTGGATGGCGGCCGCCTCGCGCGCCAGGGCGGATGCGGGCGTGTACCCGTACATCATCAGGAAGACCAGGTCCTGCCCCTCCTCGTCGAGCGAGTAGGTCAGGTGCTCGCCCGTCCTGGAGAGGATCTCGAAGATGCGGATGCCGCCCGAGTAGCGGATGTCCTGGACGGTCTTGTACTCGGCGGGCGTCACCACCCGGCCCGGCCCTCCCGGCCCGCCTCGCGCA
Source organism: uncultured Pseudomonadota bacterium (assembly GCA_963736345.1). GTDB lineage: Bacteria > Myxococcota > Myxococcia > Myxococcales > Anaeromyxobacteraceae > Anaeromyxobacter. Next base: position 367,754 of record CAVTOU010000029.1, read on the forward strand.
GCGCGCGGGCGATGAGCCAGGCCTTGTAGAAGACCATGAAGCGCTGGATCTGCTCGCCGCCGACGATCATCTTGCCGACGGCCCACTGCGCGGCCAGGTTCGTCACCAGGCGCTCGCCGCCGCTCACGTCCTGCCACGGCTGGCCGAGATGCTGGATGGACTCGGCGACCTTGGAGAGGTTGAACACCAGCAGGTCCTCGTCGCGCTGCTGGCGGACGCCGACGAAGTCGGCCAGGGTGCGGCGCAGGTGCTCCTGGGCGAGCAGCTTCTGGCCCACCCAGCGCTGCCACTCGAAGTCGGTCTCGAAGTCGCCGTGGTGGAGGATGGCCTGGCGGGCCAGGGCCATCACCGCCGCGTGCATGCTGGGCGGCACGCCCATCTGCCGCAGCTTGGTCTCGTTGCGCAGCTCCAGCACGAAGGCCAGGAACAGGCCGTCCTTGGGGACGCAGTACCCGCCGTAGCCCTCCGACGCGGCCGGGGTGCCACGGTCGGCGTCGTGGCGCAGCGCCATCTGGTCGGCCATGAGCTGCTGATCGCCCTCGTCGACCGAGTCGATGAGCAGGGCCACGGCGTTGGCGAAGGCCTTGCCCGCCGTCATGTTGGCGTTCTCGGAGGTCTTCTGGATCTCCTGCCACGCCAGGGCCGGCCGCACCTCGACCCCGGCCTCGTTGATGAGCGAGTAGAAGTCCCGGCCGGCGTTGCAGGCGGCCTGATCGGCGCCGCCCACCCACTGGTTCCAGCGGACGATCGAGTCCATCTCCTCGGCGCCGAGGTCGACGCGACTGGGGGTGTAGAGCAGGTGGTAGCGCTTCTTGCCGCCGGTGGCGCGGAAGTTGAAGCGCGGGTCCTCGGTGAGGGCCTGGGCCCCGTGCGCCGCCACCACCGCCCGCCGGGCCGTGGTCAAGGCCAGCTGGGTGTGGTTGCGGAGGTGGTCGGCCTGGGTCTTGAGGGCACTAAGCAGTCCGTTTTTGGACGACGACATCGCGGCACTAGAGGAATTGGGCGTCACGGTGTACCACTAAGATGGCACGTCTATTGAATGCACTCCAGATTGTGGTTAGGAGAAGCCTAGCCAACTGGCGACTCCCTTGTCGAGCATCGTCATAGGAGTCATCGTAGCCGTAGCCATACTGTCAAGCACGCCGCTTTATTCGAATGCTCTTAACGATCTTGGCCTGAAACACACGCTGGCACAACAGCAGGCTCCAATGTTAGACCTGGATGCCTATTCGCCGAACAATTCGATAGATCGCCAAGAGTACGATGCTCAGACCGATTTCATCGGAAAGCAGATAGATGCCTACATCGGCAACCTGATCCACCAACGTGAGACCTTCATTCTAAGCCAGAGCTTCAATGTAATGGTCGCAGGTCAGATCATCCCCACGGATCCGACCAGGCCACACCGGTTACTTCCAGTCCTACTCT